>NZ_JAYSEO010000005.1:0-221301 GCF_041913825.1 Phenylobacterium sp. | reverse complement strand
AGGCGCCAGCGCCGGCGGAGCCGCGATCGGCGGCGCGGGCTCGGCGGTGATGGGGACCGCCTCGGCGGGGGTGGCGGCGGCAGCCGGAGCGGAAACCGGCGCGGCGGGCGGCGGGGCGGTGGCGGCCAGAACCTCGGGCGGCACCTGCGGTTCGGGCGGCTCGCGCATCAGCACGGCGGCGGTGACGGCGAGGCCGCCCAGGCCCACCACGACGCTGGCGGCCAGCGGCAGGTTCGACCGGCGGGCCGGCCGCTCGGCGCGGCGGATCGGCGGCGCGGCCATGGCCACGGCCTCCGGCTCGGGCTGCGGAGGCGGCGCGGGCTCCGGCGCGGGTTCTGGCGCGGGCGCGGCCAGCGGCGCCTCGGCGACCACCGGCGGCGGCGCGGGCTCGGCGGGCGCCGGCGCGACGGCCGGGGCGGGAGCCGGAGCCGGAGCCGGCTGCGGCCGGGTGGGCGGCAGACCCATGGGGACGGCCGAGCCGGAGAAGATCGAGGTGGCGCGCCGCGGCTCGGGCCGCGAGGCTTCGGGCTGCGGTTGCGGTTGCGGCTGCGGCTGCGGCTGCGGCGCCGGGCGGGCCGGCGGCGGCGCAGCGGCCTTCGGCAGCGGGCCGACGCGGAACGGCTGCTGCGGCATGGTCGGCCACGCGCTCTGGCGGGCGTAGGGATTGGACGGGGTTTCCCGCTCGGACATTCGCGAACTCTCCAGCGCTTCCGAGACCTTGCCAAGGAGTTCGGCGCTTCTGTGACGCCGGATGCGAAAAGGGCCGCCCCTTGCGGCGCGCCCCTTCCGGTTACGCCTGTGCGCGGTCGCTTATAATATTTCGAAGCGGCCTGCGGCGCCCGCCGAAATCGCGAGTGCGATTTCGGCCACTCCGAGTGATGGGCGCCGCGGCCGGCCTCTTAGAAGATCTCGAAGAGGCCTGCGGCGCCCATGCCGCCGCCGACGCACATGGTGACGACGCCGTACTTCGCGCCGCGCCGCTTGCCTTCGTACAGCAGGTGGGCCGTGCAGCGGGCGCCGGTCATGCCGTAGGGGTGGCCGATGGAGATCGAGCCGCCGGACACGTTCAGCTTCTCGTTGGGGATGCCCAGCTTGTCACGGCAGTAGAGCACCTGCGAGGCGAAGGCCTCGTTCAGCTCCCAGATGTCGATGTCGTCGATGGTCAGGCCGTTGCGCTCGAGCAGCTTCGGGATCGCGAACACCGGGCCGATGCCCATCTCCTCGGGACCGCAGCCGGCGACGGCCATGCCGCGGTAGGCGCCCAGGGCTTCCAGGCCCCGCCGCTCGGCTTCCTTGCGCTCCATCAGCACCACGGCGGCGGCGCCGTCGGAGAGCTGCGAGGCGTTGCCGGCGGTGATGAACTTGCCCTCGGGAACGTAGCGGCCGCCCTTGAAGACGGGGCTCAGCTTCTTCAGGTCGTCGATGGTGGTCTGCGGGCGATTGCCCTCGTCGGCGGAGAGGGTGATCTCCTTGTCGGCGGTCTCGCCGGTCTCCTTGTTGACCAGCACCTTCATGGTGGTGGTGACCGAGACGATCTCGTTGTCGAAGCGGCCTTCGGACTGCGCCTGGGCGGTGCGCTGCTGCGACTGCAGGGCGTATTCGTCCTGGGCCTCGCGGCTGACGCCGTAGCGCTCGGCGACGATCTCGGCGGTCTCGATCATCGAGGTCGCCAGCTCCGGCACGTGGTCGCGCAGCCACGGGTCGCCGGCCATGAAGCGGTTCACCTTGTCATTCTGCACGAGGCTGATCGACTCGATGCCCGCGCCGATGGCGATCGGGGCGCCGTCGTTGATGATGTACTTGGCGGCGGTGGCCACGCCCATCAGGCCGGACGAGCACTGACGGTCGATGGTCATGCCCGAGACGGTGTTCGGTAGGCCGGCGCGCAGCGCCGCCTGGCGGGCGATGTTGTTGCCCGTGGTGCCCTGCTGCAGCGCGCAGCCCATGGCCACGTCGTCGATCTCGCCGCCCTCCAGGCGGGCCTGCTCGACGGCGGCGCGGATGGCGTGGGCGCCGAGGGTCGCGCCGTAGGTGTTGTTGAAGGCGCCGCGGTAGGCCTTCCCGATGGGGGTCCGCTTGGCGGCGACGATGACGGCTTCACGCATGTTCGGAAAATCCTGACGTAAGGGTAGGTGCCGGGTGTGAAAAACGGCGGGAGGCTCAAGGCCGCCCGCCGTCGAGGGGTTGGGATCAGGCCTGCTTGAAGTCCGAGAACTTCTTGCCGTCGGCCACGAGCTTCTCGAGCAGGGCGGACGGCTTGAAGTCGTCGCCCATGGCGCCCTGGAACTCCTTCATCTTGGCCAGCACCTTCTCCGGGCCGACCTGGTCGCCGTAGTACATGGGGCCGCCGCGGTAGACCGGCCAGCCGTAGCCGTTGACCCAGACCACGTCGATGTCGCTGGAGCGGATGGCCTTGCCCTCCTCCAGGATCTTCGCGCCCTCGTTGATCATCGGATAGACGCAGCGCTCGAGGATCTCCTCGTCGGAGATCTTGCGCGGGTTGCGGCCGGACTTGGCGATGAAGTCGTTGATGATCTTCTCGGTGACCGGCGACGGCTTGGCCGTGCGGTTCTCGTCGTAGTCGTAGTAGCCGGCGCCGGTCTTCTGGCCGCGGCGGTCCATCTCGCAGAGCACGTCGCGGATGGTCTCGCCCTTGGAGTTCTCCTTCACCCAGCCGATGTCGAGGCCGGCGAGGTCGCTCATGGCGAACGGACCCATGGGGAAGCCGAAGTCATAGAGCACGCGGTCCACGTCCCAGGGCATGGCGCCTTCCAGCACCAGTTTCTGGGCCTCGCGCTGACGCTGGCTCAGCATCCGGTTGCCGATGAAGCCCGGGCAGACGCCGGCGAGCACGGCGATCTTACCGATCTGCTTCGACAGCTTCATCGAGGTGGCGATCACGTCCTTGGCGGTCTTCTCGCCGCGGATCACCTCCAGCAGCTTCATGACGTTGGCCGGCGAGAAGAAGTGCAGGCCGATGACGTCCTGCGGCCGGCTGGTGGCCGAGGCGATCTCGTCGACGTTCAGGTAGCTGGTGTTGGTCGCCAGGATGGCGCCCGGCTTGGCGATCTTGTCGAGGGAGGCGAAGACCTCCTTCTTGATGTCCATGCGCTCGAAGACGGCCTCGATGATCAGGTCGCAGTCGGCGAGGTCCTCGCGGCTCAGCGAACCGCTCAGCATCGACATCCGCTGCTCGGTCTGCTCCGGCACGGCGCCGCGGGAGCGCTCGTAGTTCTTGCGGATGGTGGCGAGGCCGCGGTCGAGCGCGTCCTGCTTCAGCTCCACGATGGTCACCGGGATGCCGACGTTGGCGAAGTTCATGGCGATGCCGCCGCCCATGGTGCCGGCGCCCAGCACGCCGACCTTCTTGATCGGGCGGGTGGGGGTGTCGTCCGGCACGTCGGGGATCTTCTGCGCCTGGCGCTCGGCGAAGAAGTAGTAGCGCTGGGCCGCCGACTGCGGCCCCATCATCAGCTCCATGAAGAGCTTCCGCTCTTCGGCGACGCCGTCCTCGAAGGAGCCGGCGTTCACCGCGGCCTCGACGGCCTTGATATTGTTCTCGGGCGCCATGAAGCCGCGGAACTTCCGGGCGTTGGCCTTGCGGAAGTCGGCGAAGATCTCGGGCTTGCCCTTGGCCTCTTCCAGCTTGGCGTTGTTCTCGCGGACCTTCACCAGCGGCTTGTTCTCGGCCACGGCCTTGTTGGCGAAGGCGATGGCCCCCTCGCGCAGCTTGCCCTCCTCGACGATCTCGTCGACCAGGCCCATGGCCAGGGCCTGCTTGGCCGGCACGTGCTGGCCGGAGGTCACCATCTCGAGCGCCTTCTGGACGCCGACGATGCGCGGCAGGCGCTGGGTGCCGCCGGCCCCCGGCAGCAGGCCGATGTTGACTTCCGGCAGGCCGACCTTCGCGGAGGGCACGGCCACGCGGTAGTGGGCGCAGAGCGCCACTTCGAGGCCGCCGCCGAGCGCGGTGCCGTGGATCGCGGCGATCACCGGCTTGGGCGCGTTTTCGATGGTCGCCTGCACGTCCTGCAGGGACGGGCCCTGCATCTGGCCGCCGAACTCGGTGATGTCGGCCCCGGCGATGAAGGTGCGGCCGTCGCAGATCAGGACGATGGCCTTGGCGTCGCTGTCGATGGCCGCCTTGAAGCCCAGGTCGAGGCCTTCGCGCACCTTGGCGGAGAGCGCGTTCACCGGCGGCGAGTTCAGCGTCAGGACGGCGACGTCGCCTTCCTGCGTGAGCGTGGTCACCGAATTGATCTCGGTCATGAAGCGTCCCCTCGAAATGGCTGGGTGGCCGCTCATTGCATCGGCGGCCGCAGGATTCAAACGCTTGTTATAGGCCTCGGCCCGCCCTACCAAGTCAACCGGCGCCCTAGGGACAAGACGGGAGGAACCGGTGGCCTCGGACCTGTTTTCGCTGGAGGGCCGCGTCGCCCTCGTGACCGGCGGCTCGCGCGGCATCGGCAAGATGATCGCGCGCGGCTTCATCGAGCAGGGGGCGAGGGTCTACATCTCCTCGCGCAAGGCCGAGGCCTGCGAGGCCACGGCGGCCGAGCTCGGGCCGAACTGCATCCCGCTGCCCCAGGACATCTCCACCACCGAGGGCGTCCACGCGCTGGTGGCGGCCTACCAGGCGAAGGAGCCGAAGCTCGACATCCTGGTGAACAACGCCGGCGCCGCCTGGGCGGCGGACTTCGACGAATTCCCGGAGAGCGGCTGGGACAAGGTGATGAACCTGAACCTGAAGTCGCCCTTCTTCCTGACCCAGGCGCTGCACGGGGCGCTGAAGGCGGCGGCCAGCGACGAGCGGCCGGCCAAGGTGATCAACATCGCCTCGATCGACGGCATGGCCCTCAATCCGCTGGAGACCTATTCCTACCACGCGTCGAAGTCGGCCCTGATCTACCTGACGCGGCGGGTGGCGGCGAAGCTGGTGAAGGACCGGATTGTGGTCACCGCGATCGCGCCCGGGCCGTTCGCCTCGGAGATGAACCGCGCCGCCCGGGACCAGGCCGACTCGGTGGCGCGGCGCGTGCCGCTGGGCCGGATCGGCCGCGACGAGGACATGGCCGCCTGCGCCATCTACCTGGCCTCGCGGGCCGGCGACTACGTGGTCGGCGCGACCATCCCCGTGGACGGCGGCGTGGCGCTCGCCACCCTGCCGCGCGAGGCGATCTCCGGCTGAGGCGCCACGGTTTGGCTCGTTTGCGGTATCAGGACGTTCTTAGGAACGAGCCGAGCCGCCCTTGACCGACGCCGCCCCCACATCGCCGCGCCGCCGCCTCCGCCTGATCCTGGCGGTGGCCGGGGTCGTGATCGTGGCCGTGCTGGTGCTGCTCTATGCGACCCGCCGGATCATCGCCCGGGAGGCGCTGAGCGGCTGGCTGCAGTCGAAGGGCATCGCGTCCGAGGCGGAGATCCAGTCCCTGGGCTTCACCGACGCGGTGGCGCGGCTGCGGGTGGGCGACCCGCGCAATCCCGACCTCACCGTGGAGCGGGCGGAGGTGGGTTACGCGCTCCGCGGCTTCCGGCTGGAGGTGTCGTCGATCAAGCTCACCCGGCCGGTGCTGCGGGCCAGCGTGCGCGGCGGGCGGCTGAGCGTCGGGGCGCTCGACCCGCTGATCGAGGAATTCCGGCGGCGGCCGCCGCAGCCCGACGCGCGCAAGCCGCGGATCGAGGTGGACGACGGCGTGCTGCGGCTGGCCACCGACTACGGCCCCTTGCAACTGGCGGCCGACGCCCTGGTGAACGACGGGCGGCTGGTCTCGCTCACGGCCTCCTCCGCGCCGGCCCGGCTGCGCGGCGAGGGCTTCGAGCTGACCGCCGGCGCGGCCTCCGTCGAAATGACCTCGGCCGGCGACCGCGCCCGCGCCAGCCTGGACGCGCCGCTGACGCTGGCCCGGGCGGGCGAGGCGGCGCTGCAGGACGGCCGGCTGCGGATCACCGCGGTCCTGCCCTATCCCGACCTCGAGAAGAAGCGCGGCGAGGGCCGCGTGGTCGTCCGCGCCGAGCTATCGGGCCGCCGCCTGCGGCTGGCCGAGCAGGCGCTGGCCGACGCCAGCCTGTCGGCGAGCTTCACGGGCGAGAGCCGCGGCTGGATCCCGGACCTGGCGGTGCGCGGCCAGGGCGCGGCCGAGTTGCGGGCTGGAGGCGCCGAGGTGGCCGGCGGACGGGCGGGGGCGATCCGCGCGGCGGTGACGGCCCCGGACCTCGCCTGGACGCGCCGCGGCGGGGACGCGGTGAGCGGCACGCTCGGCCTGCGGGCTGCGGTGGACGAACTGGCGGCGGGCGAGCTGCGGCTGCGCGCGGCCTCGGTGACCGCCGACGGGGCGGCGGCCTGGCGCGGCGGCCGGCCCGAGCTGCGGCTGACGGCGGCGGCGCAGGGCCGCGGCGGCTGGCTCGGCCTGGGCGGGCCGGTGGCGGAGGACTCCCGGGACATCGCCGCGGTGAAGCGGGCGGTGCGCGACTTCGGCTTCTCGGCGCCCGGCGTGGCGCTCGCCCTGCAGGACGGCGCGCTGGCGGCCAGGCTGACCCAGGGCGCGCGGATCGCGCCGGCCAGCGGCGGCGAGGCGCGGCTGACGCCTCAGGGCGCGGGCTGGCGGCTGGCGGTGGCCGGCGGCGGCCTGCCGCGCGTGGACGCCGACATTCGCCGCTTCGCCCTGGTGGACGGCGGGGCGACGGCCTCCGGCCGGGTGAAGGCGGCGCTCTCCATCGGCCCGATCGAGGGCGGGGTGTTCGACGCCGCCGGGACGCTGCGGATGGGCGAGGCGGTGCGCTTCACCGCCGAGCGCTGCGCCGAGGTCCAGGCCGCGCGGCTGGAGCTCGGCGAGAACGACGTGGAGGCCCTGTCCGGCCGCCTCTGCCCCACGGGCGAGCCGCTGCTGACCCTGGCCGGCGGGGGCTGGCGGATCGCCGGGCGCGCGGAAGCCGTCGCCGCCCGGGCGCCGTTCCTGCAGGCGCGGGTGAGCGACGGCCGCGGCCGGGTGGTCATGGCCCTGACGGGCGAGCGCCTGACCGCGGACGCCACGATCGAGGGGGCGACGGTGAGCGACGCCGCGCCGGAGACGCGCTTCAATCCGCTGCGCATGAGCGGCCCGGCGCAGTTGGCGCGCGATACCTGGACGGGCGCGCTGGCCATCGCGACGCCGGGCGGCCGGTCGCTCGCCACAGCCACCCTGCGCCACAACGGGCTGAGCGGCGTGGGCGGGGTGGAGATCGACACCGGCCTGATCGCGTTCGCCGAAGGCGGGCTGCAGCCGGCGGAGCTCTCGCCGCTGGCCGCGGCGGTGGGATCGCCGGCGGTGGGCTCCGCCCGGTTCGCCGGCGGCTTCCGGTGGACGCCCGAGGCCGCGACCAGCCAGGGCGTGCTGAGCGTGCCGAGGCTGGACTTCGTGAGCCCGGCCGGCCGGGTGAGCGGGCTGTCGGGGGAGGTGGTCTTCACCAGCCTCGCGCCGCTGATCGCCGCGCCGGGCCAGACGCTGCGGGCCGACAGCGTGGACGGGCCGTTCCCGCTGACCGGCGTGACCGCCACCTTCGGGCTGGAGGAGGCCGCGGTGGTGATCTCCGGCGGGGAGGCGGCGGTCGGCGGCGGACGGGTGACCGTGGAGGAGGTGCGCGTTCCCCTGACCCCCGGCGAGCCCACCAAGGGCGTGCTGAACTTCGAGGGCGTGCAGCTCCACGACATCGTCGAGGCCTCGCCGTTCGGCGACAAGGTGGAGTTCGACGCCAAGGTCAGCGGCCGCATCCCCTTCGAGGTGCAGGCGCAGCGGGTGCGAATCCTCGGCGGGTCGCTGAAGGCCATCGCCCCCGGCCGGATCTCCATCCAGCGCGAGGCGCTCACCGGCGAGGTGGAGGTCCCCGGCGCCCAGCTCGCGGCGGGCGAGGCGGGGGCGCCCCTGGTCGCCGGCCTGACGCCGCCCGGCAGCGACACCATCACCGACTTCGCCTACCAGGCCATGGAGAACCTGGCCTTCGACACCCTGGAGGCGACGGTCGCCAGCCGCGAGGACGGGCGCCTGGGCGTGCTGTTCCATATCGTCGGCCGGCACGACCCGCCGCAGCACCAGGAGATCCGGCTGGGGATCGTCGACCTGATCCGCCGCAACTTCATGAACCGCAAGCTGCCGCTGCCCTCGGACACGGGGGTCAATCTCACCCTGGACACGACGCTGAACCTGGACGATCTGCTGAAGGACTACGCCGACTACCAGCGGCTGCGCAGTTCACCCCCGGTTCAGCCGTGAGGCCGCAAGAGGAGCCGCAAGAGTTGGAGACGACCATATGATCGAGACGCGCCGATCGCTGGCCGCCGCCGCAGGGGCCCTGGCCCTCGCGGGCCTGGGGCTCGCCGCCTGCACGCCCACCGTGAGGGTGCAGGTCGAGCCGATCACCATCTACGCCAAGCTGGACGCCGACGTCCGGCTGCGGCTGGACGAGGAAGTGAAAGCCTTGATCCAGCAGAACCCGAACCTCTTCTAAGGACGGGGCTTGTGAGAGACATGCAGGGACGAGAACTCATTGGGATCGGCGCCGCCGTGCTGGCGGCCCTGGCCCTCCCCTCCGCCGCCGTGGCGCAGTCCGCCCAGGCCAAGGCGGCCGTCGACCGGGCCAAGGCGGCCGGGATCGTCGGCGAACAGGCCGACGGCTTCCTGGGCTTCGTGACCGAGCCCGCCGACCCGGCGATCCGCCAGGCGGTGGCCGAGATCAACGCCGGCCGGGCGCAGGTCTACCGCGAGGCGGCCGAGCGCGCCGGCACGACGCCGGCCGCGGCCGGCGCCTCGGCCTTCACCCAGGTGGTGCAGGGCCGGCTGAAGCCGGGCGAATTCTACCGCCCGACCGGCGGCGGGTGGGTGCGCAAGTAGGCGGCGCCAGAGGCGCGGCGCGGAGCATTCCGGGCCGCGCGCAGCCCTCGGGCTGCGACAAAATGTCCCCATCGGGCATTGTTTAGCTCCGGTTAGCCATAACGCCGGTCAATCAGCTCCGCGCGCGCCGACGGCGGCGCGCCCGGAGAGCGCCCGATGTCGTTGCCGAACCCCTTCCGTCTCGTGGACGTGGTCAACAGCCGCTGGTCGTTCGGCGCGCGGCTGATGCTGATCTGCGCCGTGTTCTGCGCGCCGATCGCCATCCTGCTCTGGCTGCTGGTGCAGGCCGAGCTGACCCAGATCGCCTTCTCGTCCAAGGAGCTGCAGGGGGCGCAGTACCTGGAGAAGGTCTGGCCCGCGGCGCGTCTGAAAGGCCCGCCGCCGGCGCCCGACGGACGGTTCAACGAGGCCGAGGCGATCAAGGCGCTGGACAAGAGCGGCGACCCGCTGGCGCGGGCCAACGCGGGGGTGGCGGCGATCGCCGCCGTCTCCGACGGCTCGAACCTGACGCTCGATCCCGACCTCGACAGCTACTACCTGATGGACGCCGTGGCCTTCGCGCTGCCGCTGGTGAACCAGGCGGCCCGGGAGCTGGAGGTGGCCATGGCGCTGGGCGACCACGACGCCATGGTGGTGGCCGCCGAGCACCTGTCGCTGGCCACGGCGCGGTCGCGCGCCTCGCTGGACGCGGGCATGAAGAACAACGCGGCCGGCCTGACCCGCAAGGCCCTGGCCGAGCGGGCCGAGGCCTTCACCCGCGCCGCCGACACCCTGGCCGACGAGACCCGCACCTACGTCGCCGGCCAGGCCGGTCCCCCGCCGACGCCGGCCGCCCTCGACGCCGAGGCCGACAAGGCGTGGCGGGCGACCAACGCCGAGCTGATGCGCCTGCTGGAGGTGCGGATCGCCGGCTTCGAGCGGCGCCTCTACATCGACCTGGCCATCGTCGCCGTGGCCCTGCTGCTGGCCGGGGCGCTGGCGTTCGGGGTGGCGCGCGGGCTGTCGGACCGGCTGCGGGCGCAGGTGGCGGCCATGGGCCGGCTGAGCGCCGGAGAGACCGAGGTGGAGATCCCCTGCCGCGGCGACCGCAACGAGACCGGCGAGATCGCCGCCGCGCTCGACGTCTTCCGGGACGGCATCGTCGAGCGCAACCGGCTGCAGTCGCAGGCGTCGGTGGCGCACGAGGAGAACGCGGCCAAGCTGCGCGAGGTGGAGCGGGCGTTCGAGGCGTCGGGCCGCGAGCAGGCGCTGGTGGTCGCCGAGCTGACCCGCGGCCTCGCCCGGGTGGCGGAGGGCGACCTCACCGCCCGCATCGAGGCGGAGGTGGCCGACGACTACCGGCAGCTCAAGGACGACTTCAACAGCGCCGTGGCCGGGATGCAGGAGACCCTGTCGCTGATCGTCAACAACGCCAGCGGGGTGATGACCAACACCCACGAGATCGCGGAAGCCTCCAACGACCTGTCGGCCCGCACCGAGCGGCAGGCGGCGAGCCTGGAGCAGACCGCCGCGGCCCTGGAGCAGATCGCCGCCACGGTGAACAAGAGCGCCACCGGGGCCCAGCAGGTCTCGGACATCGTGCTGGCGGCGCGCAGCGAGGCCGAGGCCGGCAGCCAGGTGATGAACCGGGCGCGCACGGCCATGGACGGCATCCAGGCCTCGTCGGTGCAGATCGGCCAGATCATCGGGGTGATCGACGAGATCGCCTTCCAGACCAACCTGCTGGCGCTGAACGCCGGCGTCGAGGCCGCGCGCGCGGGCGAGGCCGGCAAGGGCTTCGCCGTGGTGGCCTCGGAGGTGCGGGGCCTGGCCCAGCGCTCGGCGGACGCGGCCAAGGAGATCAAGGGGCTGATCTCGACCTCCACCGAGCAGGTGGACCAGGGCGTCACCCTGGTGGGCGAGACGGCCGACGCCCTGGAGCGGATCGTCGGCCGGGTGGCCGAGGTGGAGGCCCTGCTGGGCGAGATGGTGTCGGCGGCCCGGGAGCAGGCGCTGGGCGTCGGAGAGGTGAACACCGCCGTCGGCCACATGGACCAGGTGACCCAGCAGAACGCCGCCATGGTGCAGCAGGCCACGGCGGCGGCCCAGTCGCTGCGCACCGAGATGGACGGGCTGATGGACCTGGTCGGCCGCTTCCGGCTGGCCGCCTAGGTCGCGGAAACGAAACGGGGTGGGGAGCGGCGACGGCCCCCCACCCCTTCTCGCAAACGGTCCGCCCGTCCTCCCCTCGACGGCGGGCGGTGGCCGTTCAGAGCGCGCGATAAGCCGGAAGGGTCAGGAACTCCTCGAAGGAGTCCGACAGGCTCATGTCGGTGAAGATCTGCACGGCCTCGGCGAAGCGGCCGCCGTCGAAAGCCTGCGCCGGCAGGGTCTGGCGGAGCGCCGCCATCTCCTCGTCCAGCACCTGGCGGAACAGCTCAGGCGTCACCTCGCGGCCGTCGGCGAGCGTCGCCTTGTGGCGGATCCACTGCCAGATCTGCGCGCGGCTGATCTCGGCCGTGGCGGCGTCCTCCATCAGGTTGTAGAGCGGCACCGCGCCCCGGCCCCGCAGCCAGGCCTCGATGTACTGGACCCCGACGCGGATGTTCTCGCGCAGGCCGTTCTCGGTGCGCTGGCCCTCGTGGACGCGCAGCAGGTCCTCGCGGGTGACGGTGACGTCCTCGCGCAGCTTGCCGAGCTGGTTGGGCGTCGGCATCAGCCGGTCGAACACCTCCATGGCCACGGGGACGAGGTCCGGGTGGGCCACCCAGGTGCCGTCGTGGCCGTTGCCGGCCTCCCGCTCCTTGTCGGCGCGGACCTTGGCGAAGGCGGCCTCGTTGGCGGCCGGATCGCCCTTCACCGGGATCTGGGCCGCCATGCCGCCCATGGCGAAGGCGCCGCGGCGGTGGCAGGTCTGGATGAGCTTCAGGGAGTAGGCGTTCAGGAAGGCGCTGCCCATGGTCATCACCCCCCGGTCGGGGGTCAGCGCGTCCGGCTGGGCCTTCAGTCGCTTGATGAACGAGAAGATGTAGTCCCAGCGGCCGCAGTTGAGGCCCGCCATGTGGTCGCGCAGCTCGTAGAGGATCTCGTCCATCTCGAAGGCGGCGGGGAGGGTCTCGATCAGCACCGTGGCCTTGATCGTGCCGTTCGGGACGCCGAGCTCGGCCTGGGCGTGGACGAACACCTCGTTCCACAGCCGCGCCTCCAGATGGCTCTCCATCTTCGGCAGGTAGAAGTAGGGGCCGGTCCCCTGGGCGAGCGTCGCCTTGGCGTTGTGGAAGAAGTAGAGGCCGAAGTCGAAGAGCGAGCCGCTCATCTCCTCGCCGTCCACCAGGGCGTGGGCCTCGGGCAGGTGCCAGCCGCGCGGACGGACGATCAGCGTCGCCACCTTGTCCTTCAGCGCATAGCTCTTGCCGGACGTCGGATCGGTGAAGCCGAGCTTGCCGGCCCAGCGGTCCTTCAGGTTGACCTGGCCCTCCAGCATGTTCTGCCAGGTGGGCGAGGAGGCGTCCTCGAAGTCGGCCATGAACACCCGCGCGCCGGAGTTGAGCGCGTTGATGATCATCTTGCGGTCGACCGGACCGGTGATCTCCACGCGGCGGTCCTGCAGGTCGGCGGGGATCGGCGCGACCTTCCAGTCGCCGTCGCGGACCGACTTGGTCTCGGGCAGGAAGTCGGGCTTCAGGCCGCTGTCGAAGCGGGTCTGCCGCTCCTCGCGCAGCGCCAGCAGCTCGAGCCGGCGGTCGTTGAAGCGGCGGTGCAGGCCGGCCAGGAACTCCAGCGCCTCGGGGGTGAGCACCTCGGCGGCGCGGCCCTCGACGGGCCCCTTGAGCTGGACGGCGGGGCGGGCGGCGACATCGACGGACATGGGCAGGCTCCAGGGAGGGGGCTGGGGGCCGAGAACAGGAACGGGGAAGGCCGGTCAGGCCTCCCGAAAAACAACCCCCCGCCAAGGGTCACGGAGAAAACGCGGCGGGGGGCTTTTGGAGTAGCGGGGCGGCGGCCGGGCGACCCGGCCGCCGCGATCCTCAGACGTTCGCGAACTGGTTCATCGTGTTGTGGACGCCGCCGGCCTTCAGGGCGGCTTCGCCCGCGAAGTACTCCTTGTGGTCGTCGCCGATGTCCGAGCCGGACATGTTCTGGTGCTTCACCGCCGGCAGGCCCTTGCGGATTTCCTGCCGCTGGACGCCCAGGACGTAGCCCAGCATGCCCGCGTCGCCGAAGTACTCCTTGGCCAGGTTGTCGGTGGACAGGGCCGCGGTGTGGTAGGTCGGCAGCGTGATCAGGTGGTGGAAGATGCCCGCGCGCTTGGCCGCGTCCGCCTGGAAGCTGCGGATCTTCTGGTCCGCCTCGACGCCCAGCGGGGTCTCGTCGTACTCAGCGCTCATCAGCCGGGCCTTGTCGTAGGCGGAGACGTCCTTGCCGTCCTTCTCCCAGGCCTCGAACACCTGCTCGCGGAACTTCAGGGTCCAGTTGAAGGACGGGCTGTTGTTGTAGGCGAGCTTGGCGGTCGGCACGACCTCGCGGATGCGGTCGACCATGCCGGCGATCTGCTCCACGTGCGGCTTCTCGGTCTCGATCCACAGCAGGTCGGCGCCGTTCTGCAGCGAGGTGATGCAGTCGAGGACCACACGGTCGACGCCGGTGCCTTCGCGGAACTGGAACAGGTTGGAGGGCAGGCGCTTCGGACGCAGCAGCTTGCCGTTGCGGGTGATCACCACGTCGCCGTTGCCGACCTGGGTCGCGTCGATCTCCTCGCAGTCGAGGAAGCTGTTGTACTGGTCGCCCAGGTCGCCCGGCTCCTTGGAGAAGGCGATCTGCTTGGTCAGGCCGGCGCCCAGGCTGTCGGTGCGCGCGACGATGATGCCGTTGTCGACGCCGAGCTCGAGGAAGGCGTAGCGGACGGCGCGCAGCTTCTGGATGAAGTCCTCGTGCGGGACGGTGACCTTGCCGTCCTGGTGGCCGCACTGCTTCTCGTCGGAGACCTGGTTCTCGATCTGGATGGCGCAGGCGCCCGCCTCGATCATCTTCTTGGCCAGCAGGTAGGTCGCTTCGGCGTTGCCGAAGCCCGCGTCGATGTCGGCGATGATCGGGACCACGTGGGTCTCGAAGTTGTCGATCTTGTCCTGCACCTGCTGCTCCTTGGCCGCGTCGCCGGCCTTGCGGGCGGCGTCGAGGTCGCGGAACAGGCCGCCGAGCTCACGGGCGTCGGCCTGCTTCAGGAAGGTGTAGATCTCCTCGATCAGCGCCGGCACCGAGGTCTTCTCGTGCATGGACTGGTCGGGCAGCGGGCCGAATTCGGAGCGCAGGGCGGCGATCATCCAGCCCGACAGGTAGATGTAGCGGCGCTTGGTGGAGCCGAAGTGGCGCTTCACCGCGATCATCTTCTGCTGGGCGACGAAGCCGTGCCAGCAGCCCAGCGACTGGGTGTACTGCGTCGGATCGGCGTCGTAGGCCGCCATGTCCTTGCGCATGATGTCGGCGGTGTACTTGGCGATCTCCAGGCCGGTCTTGAACCGGTTCTGCAGGCGCATGCGGGCCACGGCTTCCGGGTCGATCCCGTCCCACGTGCCGTTCTTCGACTGGACGAGCTGGCTCATCTCGATGATGTGGTCCTGGTACGCCATGTGCCTCTTCCGAATGATCAGGCCGTTGCCTGTGACAAGCTTCGAGCCACTTAACGCTTGAAAACAAAGGGGCGAAGCGGCGCCTTGGAGGCAAAAGGCGTACGTGTCACACTCGATCCTTGTAAAACTTGTAAATCTGTGACAATCACACAGCCATGGCGCTCGCCCCCACCGACCGGAAGCTGTTCCTGGGCGCCCGCCTCAAACGGCTGCGGCGCGAACTCGGCCTGACCCAGACGCGGATGGCCGAGGACCTCGGGGTCTCGCCGAGCTACCTGAACCTCCTGGAGCGCAATCAACGCCCGGTCACCGCCCAGGTTCTGCTACGGCTGGCCGAGGCCTACGACCTCGACCTCAAGAGCCTGTCGTCCGACCCGGAGAGCGCGAGCGCCACGGGCCTGTCGGAGGTGTTCTCCGACCAGATGTTCCGCGACCTGGCGGTGGCCCGCCACGAGATCGCCGAGGTGGCCGACAGCGCCCCCGGCGTCTCCGAGGCGATCGTGCGGCTGTACCGGGCCTATCTCGACCAGCGGCGGATGGCCGACCTGGGCGGCGTCGGCCGGCCCGAGGACGGGACCCTCGTCCAGCCGGTGGTCACCCCGTCGGACTGGGTGCGAGACTACATCCAGGCGCAGAAGAACTATTTCGCCGACCTCGAGGAGGCCGCCGACGTCCTGTCCGGCGAGCTGAAGGCGGCCGGCGAGGACTTCGCCGGCGCGGCGCGCGAGCGGCTGTTCAAGCGCTACGGCGTGCAGGTGCGGGTGGTGCCGGTGGACGTGCTGCCGGAAAGCGTCCGCAGGTTCGACCATCACCGCAAGCGGCTGTTCCTGTCGGAAGTGCTGACCGGCGCCGGGCGGAACTTCAGCCTGGCCTACCAGCTCGCCCTCCTGGAGCGCCGTGACCTCCTGGAGGCGCTGGCCGACCGCGCCGCGCCGCCGGACCGGCCGACCCGAAACCTGCTGAAGGTCAGCCTCGCCAACTACCTGGCCGCCGCCATCCTGATGCCCTACGGCGCCTTCTACGAGGCGGCCGAACGCACGTCCTACGACATCGAGCTGGTCCGGGCCCGCTTCGGCGTCTCGTTCGAGCAGGCCTGCCACCGGCTGACGACGCTCGCCCGGCCAGGCCAGCGGGGCGTGCCGTTCTTCATGGTGCGGGTGGATTCCGCCGGGAACATCTCCAAGCGGTTCGCCGGCTCGGCCTTCCCGTTCTCGCGGTTCGGTGGCGCCTGCCCGCGCTGGAACATCCACTCGAGCTTCCGCACGCCCGGCCGGATCATCACCCAGATCATCGAGACCCCGGACGGACAGCGCTACTTCACCATCGCCCGCACGGTGGCGCGGGTGGCCCGGCCGTTCGCCTCGGAGGAATCCGACCTCGCCATCGGCATGGGCTGCGAGCTGAAGTACGCCGAGCGGCTCGTCTATTCGCGGGGCCTCGACCTGCGCGACCCGGCGGCCACCGGCATCGGCCCGGCCTGCCGGATCTGCGAGCGCCCGGCCTGTCCCCAGCGCGCCGCGGAGCCGATCAGCCGGACCCTGACCGTCGACGACTTCACCAAGTCGATCACCCCGTACCCCTTCGCCTCCACCTGACGCGGCGTACCCCCTGGCGTGCGCGTGTTTCACATGCGCAAAATGAGACCGCTAGCAGGGAGTCCTCATGGTTCAGCGTAGCGCGGTCCGGTCCACCGACCGTTTCGAGCGTAAGCGCGAGGCGATCCTCGACGCCGCCACCGAGATCCTGAACCGCAAGGGGGTGAAGGGGCTGACGCTGGGCGTCGCCGCGGCCGCGGTGGACCTCTCGACCACCAGCGTCACCTACTACTTCAAGCGCAAGGACGACCTCGCCGCCGCCTGTCTGATGCGCGGCATCGAGGCCCTGCAGTGGATGATGGAGCAGGCGCTGCTCGAGCCGACCCGCGAGGCGCGGCTGAAGCGGCTGCTCACCCTGCATCTGGACCGCCTGCGGATGGCGGCCGTCGGCGAGGCCCCGCCGCTGCCGGTGCTGTCCGACGTGCGCGCCCTGAACGAGCCGCGCCGCAGCGAGGTGCGCAAGGCCTACGGGCGCATGTGGCGCAAGCTGCGCGAGATCTTCGAGACGCCGGACCTGGAGTGGCTGACGCGCGGCCGCCGCTCGGCGCGGGCGCACATGCTGCTGGAGCAGCTCCTGTGGGCGCCGGGCTGGATCGGCAAGTACGACCCGGAGGACTACGGCCGGGTGCGCGACCGGATGTACGACATCCTGGTCAACGGCATGGCCGGCGAGGGCTCGGCCTGGGGCCCGGCGCCGATCCCGGTCTCGGAGCTCGCGCCGCGCGACCGCCAGGAGATGAGCCGCGAGACCTTCCTGCTGGCGGCCACACGGCTGATCAATTCGCGGGGCTACAAGGGCGCCTCGGTGGACAAGATCTCCGCCGAGCTGAACGTCACCAAGGGCAGCTTCTACCACCACAACGACGCCAAGGACGACCTGGTGGTCGCCTGCTTCGAGCGGACCTTCGAGGTGATGACCCGGGTCCAGCGGCTGGCCATGGCCCTGCCCGGCGACCAGTGGATGCGGCTGTCGAGCGCGGCGGCGGCGCTCGCCGAGTACCAGCTCTCCGAACACGGCCCGCTGCTGCGCATCGCGGCGCTGACCGCGCTGCCGGAGCCGATCCGCCGCCAGATGGTGCAGCACTCCGACCGCGTCTCGGACCGGTTCGCCTCGATGATCTCGGACGGCATCGCGGAGGGCTCGATCCGCCCGGTGGACCCGTTCATCGCCGCCCAGATGCTGAACGCCACCCTGAACGCGGGCGCCGAGCTCGGCTACTGGGTGCCGGGCGTCAGCCAGAAGGCGGCGCCGGCGGTGTTCGCGCGGCCGCTGCTGATGGGCATCTTCGGAAAATAGGGCTCAGCCCGGCGTCTGCCGGGAGGCCTCGCGGTGCGCCTCGATATCCTCGGCGGTCTCCTCGTCGATGGCGGCCAGGTCGCCGCGCGCCCCGCCGGTGGCGCGCAGGAGCTCGTCCAGCTTGGCGTGGAGGGCTTCGGTGTCGCGGTGCTCGGCGCGCTGGATGAACAGGGTCATCAGCCAGGTGAAGATCGTCGCCCAGCCGTGGAAGTCGAGGGTGTGACGCTCGAACACCCACCAGCCGGCCACGTAGGCGATCAGGATCAGGAAGGCGATGGGATGGCCGGTGAGGACGCCGAGGTGCGTCAGGTTCTTCTGCAGGAACTTGGCCATGCGCCGCCAACGCGGGGCGGCGAACGCCGTTCCTCAGGAAAGCTTCGCCTGTGAGCTGGCGGGCTCGCCGGCCTCTGCCAGTTCGGTCGCGGCGGCGAGGCGGGCCAGCGACTCCTCATGGCTGCGTCGGCTGATGCGGTAGCCGGTGAGGAAGCTCAGCGCCGCCACATAGAGCACCGCCAGCACCGGCACGTAGGTGGCGCCCAGGCGGTGGATGATCTCCGGGGCGACGGCGCCCGGCTGGGCGCCCTGCGGGAACTGCACGAAGCCCAGCAACAGGCCCGACGCGAAGATGCCGACCCCGCTGACCGCCTTCTGGATGAAGGCGGCGGCGGCGAAGAACAGGCCCTCCTGCCGGCGGCCGGTGCGCAGCTCGGAGTCCTCCACCACGTCGGCGATCATGGAGTTCATCAGGATCGCGCCGGCCGTGCCCATGGCGGTGGACAGGATGTTCTGCACAAAGATCAGCGGGTAGAGGGCGGGCCAGTCGTTGCCGGGCAGCAGGCCGAGCAGGCGCAGCACCACGGGCGCGGCGCCGACCAGCAGCGAGACGACGATCATGGCGATGGCGGAGGGGCGCTTGTTGAAGCGCCGGGAGACCGCGGGCGCCAGCGCCGCGGCGATCACCGCCGCCGTCAGGCTGGAGAAGGCGAAGAAGCCGATCTGGCGGGTGGAGAACTCCCAGAAGTAGGTCGACATGTAGGTGGAGATCGAGAACACCAGCCCGACCGCCATGGAGAAGAACAGGTAGGCGCCGAGGAGCGCGAGGAACGAGCGGTTGGCCAGCGTGCCGAACATCTCGCGCACCAGCACGCCGAGCGTGGCCTCGCGGTGCGGCGCGACCCGCAGGCGCGGGATCTGCCGGTGGGTGCCGATCGCCGAGACCAGGATCGCCACGAACATCAGCGCCGCCGCGGCGATGCCGTAGGTGTGGTAGCCGGCGGGGTTGAGCTGGCCCACCGGGTGCTCGGGCGTCGGGCGCAGGAACACCGTCCAGGCGGCGAAGAAGACCACCAGGCCGCCGATCCAGGAGAACAGCATCCGCCAGCTCAGCAGGCGGGTGCGCTCGTCGTAGTCGGCGGTGAGCTCGGCCGCGAGCGCCTGCGAGGGGATCTCGTAGAGGGTGATGAAGCTGCGGATCAGGACGGCGGTGACGATCAGGTAGAGGAAGAGCCGGCCGTGGTCCCAGCCGGCCGGCGGATTCCAGATCAGCAGGTAGCTGACCGCCGCGGGGATCGCCGCGGCGTACATGAAGGGATGGCGCCGGCCCCAGCGGGAGCGCCAGTTGTCCGACACCTGGCCGACGATGGGGTCGATGAAGGCGTCGACCACCAGGGCGATCATGATGGCCAGGCCGACGGTCTGGGCCGGCAGGCCCATGACCTGATTGTAGAAGATCAGCAGGAAGTAGCTGAAGCCGTTGTCCTTCACCCCGAAGGCGATGGTCCCGGATCCGTAGAAGAGCTGAGTCGTCAGGCTCAGGCGCTGCGCCGCAGGCTTCGTCTCGCTCAAGCGCCCCTCCCGCCACTCGTCCGGACGAGCGTGGGCTCGCCCCGGGCCACCGTCAATCGGACGCCACGTCAGGGTTTGAGCGGCAGCGGGGCGTCCGGCGTGGCGGCGGGCGCATCGGCGGCGTCCGCCGGCAGCGCCTCGCCCGCCTGGCGCGCGGCCAGGGTGCGAAGGTTCTCCTCATGCTGATGGCGGCCGATGTTGTAGGCCAGCAGGCACAGGATCGCCGTTCCGTAGAGGCCAAGGATGGTCGGGATGTAGGCGAGGCCGAGGCTGTGCAGCACCTCGGGCGGGACCTGGGCCCGCTCGGCCTTCTCGGGGAAGTCGATGACGGTGAGCACGGTGGTGGCGATGAAGACGCCGAGGCCGGAGATCGCCTTGCGGAACAGGTTCTGGGCCGACAGCAGCAGGCCCTCCGACCGCCGGCCGGTCTTCACCTCCGCGTCCTCGACCACGTCGGCCAGGATGGCGAACAGCAGCACCGCGGTGGCGGCGGCCAGAGTCGCGTTGATGATCTCCTCGCCGTAGAGCAGGGCCAGCAGTTCGGGCGTGCCGTTCTCGGGCGCCAGGCCCAGGAGCCTCAGCGACACGGGCGTGACGTGCACCAGCACGGCCGAGCCGAAGACGGCGATCACGCCCCACTTCTTGCCCATGGTGCGGCCGACCACGGGGGCGAGGAAGACGCCCAGGAAGCCGCCGATGACGCTGGTGGTGGCGAGGGTGGCGAGCTGGGCCTGGGTGAGCTCCCAGAAGTAGAGGCCGAAGTAGATCTCGAGGCCGTTGCGCGCGCCCACGGCCACGGCGATCAGCAGGGCGGCGAGGGTGGAGACCAGGAAGGCCCGGTTGTTCAGGGTGGCCGCCATCTCGCGGAGCATGGCCGGCAGGGTGATCCGGCGGACCGGCGCCTGATGCAGGTGCGGGATGCAGCGCAGGGTGCCGAGCGCCGAGACCAGGATCGCCCCCAGGATGATCAGGGCGCCGGTGAGCGAGTAGCTGAAGTAGCCGTCGCGGGCGAGCACGCCGCCGGTCCCGTCCGGCCGCTCGCGCAGGAACACCTGGTAGGCCAGCACGGTCATGCCCAGGCCGCCGGCGACCATGAAGAAGTGGCGCATGGAGAGCAGGTTGGTCCGCTCGTCGTAGCCGCGCGCCAGTTCGGGCGCGAGGGCCTGGTGCGGCAGCTCGAAGAAGGTGTCGAACACCCGCACGGCGATGACGCAGACGGCGAGATAGACGGCGAGCGCCTGGTCGCTCCAGCCGGTGGGCGGGTTCCAGAGGGCGAAGAAGGCGATGGCGTAGGGCAGGGCCGCGGCCAGCATGAACGGGTGGCGCCGCCCCCAGTTGGAGCGGAAGTTGTCGGAGATCTGCCCGACCAGCGGGTCGACGACCGCGTCCACCACGAGCGCGATCATGAGGATCAGGCCCACGGTGTGCGGCGGCAGCCCCACCACCTGGTTGTAGAAGATCACCAGGAAGGTGGAGAGGGCGCGGACCTTCAGGTTGGTGGCCGTGGCGCCGACCGCGTAGGCCAGCTTGACCCCGAGCCCGAGGCGCGGCCCGTCGGGGGCGGCCGGAGTGGCGAGCATCGATGTCCTCCCGCCGCGGAAAGACGCGGCAAATCTCGTCGGCGGCTCTGACGGCCACCCTGGAAATGCCGGTACGGTGCGGGCCGGATCGGCGGGCGTCAACGCCAACCCGGTTTCAGTCCTGACAAGAAAAAGGGGCGCGCCGCGGACGACGCGCCCCGAGATGAGAGGATGCTTCCGGAGTCCTAGAAGCGGTACTGAAGCTCGATCCCGTAGGTGCGCGGGGCCACGTAGGAGACGGTCTGGTTCACGAACGCGCCGCCGGGCCGGCCGAGGCCGTTCGGACCGGTGTCGATCCGCTCGCCGTCGATGCCGGTCACGCCCTCGGCCTTGAACAGGTTCTTCACCCACGCGATGGCGGTGAAGCGGTCGTCGGCGTCGTTGAAGATCAGGCGGGCGTCGACCTGCTCCCAGGCCTTGGCGCGGTTATAGTACTCGTTGAAGATCGAGTAGTAGGTGTCGTCCCGCCAGACATAGGTCGCCGAGGCGGTCAGGTCGCCCGCGCCGAGCATCCAGGTATAGTTGGCGTTGACCGTCACCCGGTGAGGCGTGGACGAGGGCAGCGTGGCGCCCTTGAGGTCCTGCGCCCGGGAGGGCGCGCTGCCCAGCGGATCGTCAGGATCCAGGAAGCAGCAGGCCTCGCGGAGCTCCGCGTTCAGGTAGGAGTAGTTGGCCAGGATCTGCAGGTGGTCGATCGGCTGCCAGATGGTCTCGGCCTCGAAACCGACGATCCGCGCCTTCGGCATGTTGTAGAACTGGGTGACGTTCAGGCCGGTGTCGGGATTGCGGCCCGTGATCGGGATCTGGATGTCCTGGTAGTTGTACAGGAAGGCCGAGAGGTTGGCCTGCAGCTTGCCGCCGAAGGTCCGCTTGTAGCCGACCTCGTAGGCGTCGATGGTCTCCTCCTGGGTCGTGACGGACGGCGTGAGCGTGGTGGTCCCGGAGTTGAAGCCGCCCGCCTTGTAGCCGCGCGTGTACTTGGCGTACGCCAGAGTGTCCGGGTCCGGCTGCCAGTCGACGCCCAGGGTCCCCGTGATGCCGCTCCAGTCGTACTTGAGGCCGCGATGGCGCAGCCCCGTGGTGGCGTCGGTGTACGGCAGCAGATAGACCGCCGGATCGTAGACGCGCCGGCCGTTCTCCACGGTGTAGCCCGGCGCCGCGGCGTCGGTGATGTCCACCGGGCGCCCGGTGACCCGGCTGACCGGGCAGCTGGTGGCGCTGTAGAAGCACATCAGCCGCGCGCTCTCGAACGAGCGCTTCCGGTCGTAGGTGTAGCGGAGGCCGGCGGTGACCTTGAACTCGTCGGTCGCCTGCCAGTCGACCTGGCCGAAGGTGGCGTAGGATTCGCTGACGTTCGAGGAGCTGCCATAGCCGTACTGGCGGCCCGGGTTCGGCGCCACGGACACCCCGCTCTGGTTGGTCGGGCGTTCGAAGCGCGGATCGTCGACGTAGCTCGCGTTGGAGAGCGTGTAGTTCGACCCTTCGCGGAACTGGTAGAGCCCGAGAATGAACTGCACCGGACCCTCATAGGTCGAGGCGAGGTTCAGCTCGTTCGAGAACCACCACACCTCTTCCTGGTACTGGTTGTTCCGGCGCGGGTAGTAGAGCAGGTTCTGCGCCGGCAGGGGCAGCGGGGCCGCGCTGGCCGGCAGCGGCAGCAGGAACGGCGTGGAGCGCGACGTGCCGTCGAGGTCCGTCTGCAGACGATAGTCGTAGTAGTTGTAGCCCCCGATGTACTTCACGTCGAAGCTGTCGAGGTGCAGCGTGGCCTGGAAGTTGTAGCCGTTGTTCTCCAGGCTGATGTAGTTGCCGTCGTCAGAGTCGAAGCAGAACTGGCATTGGCTTCCGGGGGTGGCGATCGGCAGGCCGAACGTGGCGGCGTTGGGGGTGAGCGTCGCCTGGAAGGGCGAGGTCACGTCGCGGATCCCGTAGGTGGCGGTGGTCCGGCCGCCCGGGCCGCGGCCGAGATTGTGCCACTCGGCCGTGTCGACCTTCAGGAACCACTCGAACTTCTCGTCCGCCAGGCTCCCGTCCAGCTGGCCTTCGATCTGCCACTGGTCACCGATGCCGCCCTCATCCTTGCCGTTCGGGTTGAGGTTCTTGAAGTAGCCCTCGCCCTGCGAGCTGTAGGAGCCGGCGAGGCGGCCGCGGATGTTCCCCACCAGCGGGCCCGAGATGGCGCCTTCGGTGAACCAGCTGTCGTAGTTGCCGACGCCGCCGCGCACCTCGGCGTAGAAGTCGTCCGTGGGACGCTTCGAGATGATGTTCAGCGCGCCGCCGATGGAGTTGCGGCCGTAGAGCGTGCCCTGCGGCCCGCGGAGAGCCTCGGTGCGCTCGATGAACAGGGTGGAGCGGGCGAAGGCCGTCACCGACGAGGTGTAGACACCGTCGTTGTACATGGCCACGCCTCCCTCGGAGGAGCGGTTGTTGGTGAAGCGCCCGATGCCGCGCATGGCGATGCGGTCGTTGTTGGTGGCGTAGGCCAGACCCGGCGTGAAGTTCGTAAGGTCCTGCACCGAGTTGATGCCGATCGTCTCGCGGCGCTCGTCGGTGAAGGCCGAGACGGCGACCGGCACGTCCTGCAGCGACTGCTCGCGCTTCTCGGCGGTGACGACCAGCTCCTCGATCAGGTTGGTGTCCTGCGCGAAGGCATGGGTGGCTGCGAGCGACACACCGGCGAGCGCGGTCGCCGCCAGAAGCTGGCGTTTGAGAAGCATGTGGGATCCTCCCCCCAGTGATTTTTGATGGCGCTATTGGTTGCGCTCGGGGGGGACGGTGCGGCTGGTTGACGCCCGCGTCAACACGCGAGCGCCATTTTTTCATACCTCGTGTTCGAATTTGTTTCCGAGAGCGCCTACAGGCGACCTTTTTCGTTGGGACGGTATGTCGCTGGTCTCAGACGGTGAGGACCACCTTGCCGACGTGGCCGCCCGCCTCGAGGTGGGCGTGGGCCGCGGCGGCCTCGACCAGAGGGAAGGTGCGGTCGACCGGCGGGCGTAGGAGGCCCTTGGCGATCCACGGCCAGACCACCCGCTCAACCTCGGCCGCAAGCCTCGCCTTTTCGTCGGCGTCGCGGGGGCGGAGCGTCGAGCCGGTGACCACGCCGCGCTTCTGCATCAGCCGGAAGATCGGCAGGGAGACCTCCCCGCCGCCCTGGGCGGCGATGAACACGATCCGGCCGCCGGTGTTCAGGGCGTCCAGGTCCTTGGCGAAGTAGTCGCCGCCGACCATGTCGAGGATCACGTCGGCGCCCCCGGCCGCGCGGGCCGCCTGGGCGAAGTCCTCGCCGGTCGCGTCCACGGCGACGTCGGCGCCGAGCTCGCGGGCGGTGCGGGCCTTGTCGGCGCCGCGGGCGGTGGCGATCACCCTGGCGCCCGCCGCCTTGGCCATCTGGATGGCGGTGACGCCGATGCCGGAGGTGGCGCCGTGCACCATCAGGGTCTCGCCGGCCTTCAGCGCGCCGTGCTCGAAGACGTTGGCGTAGACGGTGAACACCGTCTCCGGCAGGCCCGCCGCCTGCACGAAGTCGAGGCCGTCGGGGATCGGCAAGGCGTGCCGGGCGTCGACCACGGCATATTCCGCATAGCCGCCGCCGCCCAGCAGGGCGCAGACCCGATCGCCGGCCTGCCAGCGCCCGGCGCCCGCGACCACCTCGCCGGCCACCTCGAGGCCCAGCGTCTCGGGCGCGCCGGGCGGCGGCGGATAGGCCCCCAGGCGCTGGACGATGTCGGGGCGGTTCACGCCGGCGGCGCGCACCCGGATCAGAATCTGGCCGGGCCCGGGATCGGGACGCGCGATGCGCACCGGCTTCAGCGCCTCGGCGGGGCCGCGGCCGCCCTCCACCGCGATGGCGGCCATGGTCTCGCCGTTCGTTTCTGACATGGGTGTGTCTCCGCCGATCTTGCGCCCGCGCGCTTCGCACGGTTGGATAGCGCCGAGTGCGGGGGCCGGCAAAGGAGGCTCGCGAGGCAGATGGAAGAACCGGCGGAAATCCGGGTCGGGCGCGGTCAGCGGCTGGCCGAGGCGGTCCGGGAGGACCTGGACCTCTATGGCATGGTCGAACTGGAAGAGCGGATCGAGCTGCTCGAAGCCGAGATCGCCCGGGTCCGGGCGCACATCGACCGCAAGCGGGCCGGCCGGGCCGCGGCCGATGCGCTCTTTTCGTCGCGTCCCGCTTGAGCCCGACCTGGGCTAGGATGGCTGGCACAGCGGTTGCACGCCGACCGCACGGCCGCCGGGACCGTCCTGCGGCAGGACTTTCGAGGGCGAATAGGAAGAGATGAGCGAGTTCACCGCCCCCTGGCGCGCCGACGTGATCCAGGACTTCGCCCGTTCCGAGCTGTTCGAGCGGACCTTCCAGGAGGGCATGGACCTCGTGGAGGAGACCGCCACCTACCTGGACGGGGCCGGGCGGCAGGAATCCAAGCTGCTGTCGCGCAATGCGGCGCTGGCCTACGCCTCGGAGAGCATGCGGCTGACCACCCGGCTGATGCAGGTGGCCTCCTGGCTGCTGGTGCAGCGGGCGGTGCGCGAGGGCGACATGGAGCCCGGTGCGGCCTGCGAGGATCGCTATCGGCTGGCCGCCGAGGAGGTCTGCCGCGGCGGCGAGGAGCAGGCGGCCGAGGACCTTCCGGGTGGCCTGCTCACCCTGCTGGACCGCTCCGAGCGGCTGTACGAGCGGGTCCGCCACCTGGACCGCCGGATGTACGTGGAGGCGCCGGCCGACCAGGAGCCGCACCCGGTGCTCTCGCAGCTCGACCGGCTGAAGACGGCGCTCGGCGCCTTCTAGCCGCGAGCGCCGATGTCCCAAAGAGAAACGCCGCGGAGGGAGACCTCCGCGGCGTTTTCGCGTCTGCAGTCCGTGGGTCCGGCCGTCGCCAGGACCGATGCGCCTGCGCGGCTTACTTGCGCGTGAAGGCGCCGAACTTGGCGTTGAAGCGCGACACGCGGCCGCCACGGTCGAGGAGCTGGTGACCGCCGCCGGTCCACGCCGGGTGGGTCTTCGGATCGATGTCCAGCTGCAGCGTCGCGCCTTCCTTCCCGTAGGTGGAGCGGGTCTGGTAGCTGGTGCCGTCCGTCATCACGACCGTGATGAAGTGGTAGTCCGGGTGAGTGTCTTGTTTCATCGCGCGGGCGCCTGACGTAAAGGAGCGGCCAAAGTGAAGAGGCCGCCGGCGAAGGCGGCCTTTGAAAACGAAGCCGGGCGTATACCCGAAAGCCCGGGTCGATTGCAAGGTGTGAGCGCGTATGAGCGATCCGTCGTCCGAGGCCCAGCCGGAGGGCCGGCCCAGCGTCGGCGCCGAACTGGTCCAGAGCCTCGCGACGGAAGGCCAGAAGCGGCCCCGCAGCCGCAATGTGAAGGCGCTCGCCCGGCTGGTTCCCTTCGCCGCGGCGCACCGCTCGGACGCCGTGCTCGCCGGCGTCTTCCTGGTGTTCACGGCGGCCGCCACCCTGGGGATCTCCGGGGCCCTTCGGCTGCTGATCGACCACCTGACCGCCACCCGGCCGACGCCGGCCTCGGTGACGCCGTGGTTCCTGCTGCTGGGCGGGGTGGCGGTGGCCCTCGCGATCGGCAGCGCGCTCCGCTACTTCTTCGTCACCAAGCTCGGCGAACGGATCGTCGCGGACCTGCGCAAGGCCGTCTACGGCCACATCCTGACGCTCGACCCGGCCTTCTTCCTGCAGACGCGAGTGGGCGAGGTGCTGTCGCGCCTGACCACCGACATCCAGATCGTCGAGAGCCTGCTGGCGACCTCGATCTCCTTCGCGCTGCGCAACCTGCTGACCCTGGTGGGCGCGCTGATCCTGCTGGTGGTGGTGAGCCCGCAGCTCACCGGCCTGGTGCTGCTGGTCTTCCCGGTGGTGCTGGCGCCGCTGTTCCTGTTCGGGCGCGAGGTGCGCAAGCTGACCACCAGCACCCAGGACAAGTTCGCCGCCGCCATCGGGCTGGCCGGCGAGAGCCTGGACGCGCTGGAGACCGTGCAGGCGTTCGGCCGCGAGCGCACGGCGGCGGCCCGGTTCGGGGCGGCGGTGGAGGACAGCTTCGCCACCTCCCTGATCCGGATGCGCGCCCGCGCGCTGATGACCGCCCTGGTGATCGGCCTGATCTTCGGCGGCATCGTCTTCATCTTCTGGCTGGCGGTGCGCGCCGGCCTGCGCGGCGAGATGAGCTGGGGCCAGCTCTTCCAGTTCGCCTTCCTGGCGGTCACCGCCGGCAGCTCGGTCGGCGCCCTAGGCGAGGTCTGGGGCGAGGTGCAGAAGGCGGCCGGCGCCATGGAGCGCATCGCCGGCCTGCTGGACGCCAGGCCCGGCATCGCCGCCCCGGCCAAGCCCTTCCCCCTGCCGCGGCCGCGCGGCGAGGTGGCGTTCGAAGGCGTGACCTTCGCCTATCCGGGCCGCGCGGACCTGCCGGCGCTGAAGGGCTTCTCCCTGCACGTGCGGCCGGGCGAGCGGGTGGCGCTGGTCGGCCCGTCGGGCTCGGGCAAGAGCACCGTCTTCCGCCTGCTGCTCCGCTTCTACGACCCGCAGCAGGGCCGGGTGGTGCTGGACGGCGTCGACCTCCGCGACGCCGATCCGGCCGAGGTGCGCGCCAGGCTGGCCCTGGTCGCCCAGGACTCGGCGCTGTTCTCCGGCTCGGCCCGCGACAACGTGCGTTTCGGCCGCGAGGACGCGAGCCCCGAGGCGATCCTGGCGGCGGTCCGCGCGGCCCAGGCCGAGGGGTTCCTGGAGGCCCTGCCCGAGGGCATCGACACTCCGGTGGGCGAACGCGCCCGCAGCCTGTCGGGCGGTCAGCGGCAGCGGCTGGCGATCGCCCGGGCCCTGGTGCGCGAGGCGCCCGTCCTGCTGCTGGACGAAGCCACCAGCGCGCTGGACGCGGAGAATGAGCGGCTGGTGCAGGAGGCGCTGGACCGGGCCATGGAGGGCCGCACGACCCTGGTCATCGCCCACCGCCTGGCCACCGTGCTCAAGGCCGACCGCATCGTGGTCATGGAGGAAGGCCGGGCGGTCGAGGAGGGCAGCCACGCCGAGCTGGTGGCCCGGGGCGGACTCTACGCCCGGCTCGCCGCCCTGCAGTTCGGGGAAGCCGCCTAGCGCGCCTGGACGGCGAGGCCGGGGAAGTCGCTGAACACGCCGTCGACACCCGCCGCGTAGAGCGCCTTCAGCACCGCCGTGGCGTCGCCGTGGCCGGCCGGGCCGCCGGCGCGGCGGAGGCTGGCCGGCAGGAAGTGGTTCTCGGCCCGCACCGTCCAGGGATGCACCGCCAGGCCGGCGGCGTGCGCGTCGCGGACCAGCGGGGTGGGGACGCCGAGCGCGCCGTCGACCACCGGGACCACCAGGGGCCACTCGGGGCCAAGGCCTTCGGCGAAGGCGGCGATCGCCTTCAGGCCCTCCGGCGTCTTCACGTCCACCGGCGCCGGGCCGTCCGAGACCAGCATCACCCGACGCGCGCGCGATAGTTCGCCGAACCGCTTCAGCGGCTCCACTTCGAAGCACTGGACGAAGACAGCCGCCGTCGGGCTGTCGAGGCCGTTGGCCTTCAGCGCGTCGGCGACCCGGCCCTCGAGGGGCAGGCCGAGGCCGCGGAAGTAGGCCGGGTGCTTCATCTCGGGATAGACGCCGATGGTCCGGCCGGTGCGGCGGCTCTCCGCCTTCGCCAGGTCCACCACCTCCTGGAAGGTGGGGATGGTCTCCTGGCCGTCGAAGCGGGCGCTCGCGGGGCGAAGCTGCGGCAGCCGCTCGCGGGCCCTCAGGGTCTTCAGCTCGGCGAGCGTGAAGTCCTCGGTGAACCAGCCGGTCACCGGCTCGCCGTCGATGGTCTTGGTGGCCTTGCGGGCGGCGAACTCCGGACGCGAGGCCACGTCGGTCGTTCCGCCGATCTCGTTCTCGTGCCGGGCGACGAGGTGGCCATCTCGGGTCGGTACGAGGTCGGGCTCGATGAAGTCGCAGCCCTGGGCGACCGCCAGCCGATAGGCCATCAGGGTGTGCTCGGGGCGCTCGCCGCTCGCGCCGCGGTGGGCGATGACGACCGGCCGGCCGCGGGGCTGGGCGAGCGCCGGGGCGGCGGCGAGCGCGGCGGCGGACAGGGCGAAGGCGCGGCGGGTCAGGAGCATGGCCGCCACCTTAGCTATTCGTGTGACGGTTTTCCTACTTCCCCGCCGCCTGCAGCCGCTCGAGCAGCAGGGGGTGGATGTCGAGGTTGCCGCAGCAGATCGAGCCGGACTTCAGCATGTCCTCGCCGCCGTCGGCGTCGGTGACCTTGCCCCCCGCCTCGGTGACCATGAGCACGCCCGCGGCGATGTCCCAGGGTTTCAGGTCCCGCTCCCAGTAGCCGTCGTAGCGGCCGGCGGCGACCCAGGCGAGGTCGAGGGCGGCGGAGCCGAAGCGGCGGACGCCGGCGACCCGCTGGCTGATCTGGTGCAGCTCCTTCAGGAACCGGGCGTGCTGGCCGTGGCCGAGGAAGGGGATGCCGGTGGCCAGGACGGACTCGTCCAGCCGCTGGCGGGCGGCGACGCGCAGGCGCTTGTCGTTGACGTAGCAGCCCTTGCCCTTCTCGGCCCAGAAGAGCTCGTTGGTGGCCGGGTTGTAGGTGACCGCCGCCACGACGACGCCCTCGCGCTCCAGCGCGATGTTGATGGCGAAGTGCGGGATGGCGTGCAGGAAGTTGGTGGTGCCGTCGAGCGGGTCGACGATCCAGGTGTGGGTCTTGTCCGTGCCCTCGATCATGCCGCGCTCCTCGCCGAGGAAGCCGTAGCCGGGACGGGCCTTGGTGAGCGCCTCGAACAGGGTCTGCTCGGCGCGCAGGTCGGCGGCGGAGACGAAGTCGGCGGGCGCCTTGCGCGAGACCTGCAGCTCGGCCAGCTCGCCGAAGTCGCGGTTGAGGCCGCGGGCCGCCTTGCGCGCGGCGTCGCTCATGACCTTCAGAAGGGCCGATTGGGAAATCACGGTGTGAAAGATCTCGGAGGCGGATAGAGGGCGCGGAACCTAGTGGTCCCACCCCTCTAAGGCAAGGCGCGCTCGGCGAGCCCCGCGGCGATCTCGGCGTTGAGCGCCTTCACCGCCGCGGACGGGCCGTCGCCGTGGCTCCAGACGCCGGCCGAGACCGCGAGGAAGTCGGCGCCGGCCGCGGCGAGGACGCGGGCGTTCTCCGGCTTGATGCCGCCGATGGCGACGCAGGGCGTCTCCATGGTCTCCTGCCAGATGGTCAGGATCTCGGGTTCGGGCCGGCCGATGGCCTCCTTGGTCGTGGTCGGGAAGAAGGCCCCGAAGGCGACGTAGTCGGCGCCGGCCTCGGCCGCCTCCATGGCCAGGTGCCGGCTGTCGTGGCAGGTGACGCCGACCATCCGGTCCTTGCCGACGATCCGCCGGGCCTCGGCGTAGGGCGCGTCCTCCTGGCCGATGTGGACGCCGTCGCAGCCGAAGCGGGCGGCCAGGTCGGGGCGGTCGTTCAGGATCACGGCCACGTCGCGGGCGTGCGCGATGGGCATCAGCACGTCGCAGGCCGCGCCGACCACCTCGTCCGGCTGATCCTTCAGGCGGATCTGCAGGGCGGCCACGTCGCCGGCGTCGAGCGCCTGGCCGAGCACATGGCCGAAGGCGGCGAGGTCGTCGAGCCGGGGCGGGGTGATCAGATAGAGGCGGCAGAGCGGCGCGGGCATGGGGCCTACATACACCAGTCTCCGCGGCCGTCATGGGCGGGCTTGCGCCCGCCCGGCACGGATGCGGAGCCCAGCCGCCGCCTAGAGCAGGACGGCGCGCAGGGCGTAGGCCACCGCCGCGGTGGCCCCGGCGCCGGCGACCGCAAGGCCGACGAACCAGGCCAGCCGCTTCCAGAGCGGAGACGCGGCGTGGCCGGGTGCGGGCGGGGGCTCAATGATATCCGGCATCGGCCGAGACCTTGCCGCGGAACACCCAGTAGACCCAGGCCGTGTAGCCGAGGATCGCCGGCAGGAGGATCAGCACGCCCACCAGCATGAAGCCCAGCGCGTTGTCCGCCGAGGCGGCCTGCCGGAAGGTCATGTCGTAGGGCACGATGTTCGGGAAGAAGCCGACCGCGAGGCCCAGGTAGCCGGAGAGGAACACCAGGAAGGCGCCCAGGAACGGCCAGCCGTGCGAGCGGCGTCGAAGCCCGATCACCAGCAGGGCCAGGCCAGCGAGGCCGACCACCGGGATCGGCGACAGCAAGAAAAGTCGTTCGAGATCGAACGACCCGCCGTCGAAGCCCCAGCGGCTGGCCACGCGGGGATGGACGAACAGGGTCGCGAGGCTGACCGCCGCCAGCAGGCCGGCCGTGGCGGCCGCCGAGATCCACGCCCAACGGCGGGCTCGGCCATGCAACTCGTCCTCGGTCTTCCAGATCAGCCAGCAGGCGCCGAGCAGGGCGTAGCCGGCGACCAGGCCCACCGCCACGAGCAGGGTGTAGGGCGTCAGCCAGTCGAACCGCCCGCCGGCGAAGCGGCCGTCTGCGAGGGTGATGCCCTGGATGAAGCCGCCCAGCACGAAACCCTGGGCCACGGTGGCGGCGATGGAGCCGGCGGCGAAGGCGGCGGTCCAGAAGCGCTTGCCCCGCCGCCGGCCGCGCAGACGGAACTCGAACGCCACGCCCCGCAGGATCAGGGCCATCAGCATCAGCAGAACGGGAATGTAGAGCGCCGGCATCAGGGCGGCGTAGGCGAAGGGGAAGGCGGCCAGCAGGCCGCCGCCGCCCAGCACCAGCCAGGTCTCGTTGCCGTCCCAGACGGGGGCCACCGAGTCCATCATGATGTCCCGCTCCTGGGGCGAGCCGGCGAACGGGAAGAGGATGCCCACGCCCAGGTCGAAGCCGTCGAGCATCACGTACATCAGCACGGCGACCGCGATGATGCCGGCCCAGATCAGCGGCAGGTCGAGGGTCATCGGCCGGTCTCCTCGGGCGCGTCGGGCGCGGCGCCGAGCGCATAGCCCGGCGGGCGGGGCTTGAGCGGCGGCTGGGTGTCGTGCTCCGGCACGGGCTTGGGGCCCTCGGCGATCAGCCGCAGGATGTAGAGCGCGCCGACGCTGAACACGATGGCGTAGACCACCATGAAGGCGAGCAGGGAGGCCGAGACCTCTCCCGCGCCCACCGGCGAGACGGCGTCGCGGGTGCGCAGCACGCCGTAGACCACCCAGGGCTGGCGGCCGACCTCGGCGACGATCCAGCCGGAGATCACGGCCACGAAGCCGGTGGGGGCCATCAGGATCGAGGCCTTGAGGAACAGCGGGTGCTTCTCGGGCCCGCCGCCCTTCCAGATCAGCCAGGCCCCCCAGGCGCCCAGCAGGATCATGGCGATCCCCAGCCCGACCATCACCCGGAACGCCCAGAAGACGATGGCCACCGGCGGCCGGTCCTCCGGGGCGAACGACTTCAGGCCCTTGATCTCGGCGTCGGAGCGGCCGGCGACGATCCAACTGCCGACCTTGGGGATCGAGATCTCCCAGTGGTTCTTCTCGGCGGCGCGGTCCGGCCAGGCGGCGATGTGGAAGGCCTGATCGGTGCGGGTCTCCCAGAAGGCCTCGATGGCCGCGAGCTTGGCGGGCTGGACCTCCAGCACCTCCTTGCCCGACAGGTCGCCGACCACGAGCTGCAGCGGGGCGACGACGGCGAACATGCCGATGGCCATGCGCAGCGCGATGTTGGATTCCGGGTCCGCGCGGTTCTTCAGCAGGCGCCACGCCGAGGCGCCGCCGACCACGAGGGCGGTGGTGAGGAAGGCGGCCAGCAGCATGTGCGCCAGGCGTTCGGGGAAGGTGTCGGTGAACACCACGTCCCAGAAGTTGGTGGCCCGCAGGGTGCCGTCGGCGAGCTGGGTGAAGCCGTCCGGCGCCTGCATCCAGCTATTGGCCGAGATGATCCAGAAGGCGGAGATGATGGTGCCGATCGCCACCAGGGTGGTGGCGGTGAAGTGCAGGCCCGGGCCCACCTTCTTCCAGCCGAACAGCATCACGCCCAGGAAGCTCGCCTCCAGGAAGAAGGCGGTGAGCACCTCGAAAGCGAGGAGCGGGCCGATGACCGGCGAGGCCACCTCGGTGAAGACGCTCCAGTTGGTGCCGAACTGGTAGCTCATCACCACCCCGGACACGACGCCCATGCCGAAGGAGAGGGCGAAGATCTTGATCCAGAAGAGGTAGAGCGTCTTGAACGCCTCATTCTTCGTGGCCAGCCACAGGCCCTCGAGCACCGCCAGGTAACTGGCCAAGCCGATGGTGAAGCTCGGGAAGATGATGTGGAAGGCGATCGTGAACGCGAACTGCAGGCGCGACAGCAGTAGGGCGTCAAAGTCCATGCTGGCCTCGTAGGGGCCGCGCCGGCCTCATTCCCGAAGGCGGCCCTCGCCCATCATAGCAAATCATCAACCGATGAAAAACGCCGAAAGTGAACCGATCGGCCTCCGTAGCGCTACGTAGATGCGAATGACTTGCAAACGCGTTCGCATGTCGGTTAAATCGCCGTCGTCGAGAGGAGCCGCCGGCCCCATGTACGTGTGCAACTGCAACGGCATCCGTGAGCGCGAGGTCCGCGCCGCCATCGCCGCGGGCGCCAGCCGGCCGGCCCAGATCTTCAAGGCGTGCGACAGCCAGCCCCAGTGCGCGCGCTGCGTCTGCGACATGCGCGAGATGATCCAGGAAGAGCGCGAGGCGCTGCGGTTCGCCGCCGAATAGACCCGCCGCCGCGCCTGCGAATACGAGCGCAAATCACTCGCAAACATAGGCTTTGACTTCGTCCGCCCACCCGACGAGGGTCCGCCCGTTCACGACTTCTCTGGGAGGCCACCGTGCAGGGCGACAAGGCGATCATCCGGCTGCTGAACCAGGTGCTCACCAACGAGCTGACCGCGGTCAACCAGTACTTCCTGCATGCCCGGATCTACGAGAACTGGGGTCTCGCCCGGCTGGGGAAGGTGACCTACGACGAGTCGATCGGCGAGATGAAACACGCCGACAAGCTCATCAAGCGCATCCTGTTCCTCGACGGCCTCCCCAACCTGCAGGACCTGCACAAGCTGAAGATCGGCGAGACGATCGGCGAGACGCTGGCGGCGGACCTCGCCGTGGAGGTGGGCGGCCGGGCGCTGCTGGTGGACGGCGTGAAGCAGTGCGAGCTGGCGCAGGACTACGTCTCGCGCGAGCTGCTGGTGGAGATCCTCTCCGACACCGAGGAGCACATCGACTTCCTGGAAACCCAGCTCAACCTCTTGAAGAACCTCGGCGAGCAGAATTACCTGCAGAGCGCGATGGGGGAGCTCGGCGAGAGCTGAGCCGGAACCAAGCGGCGCCCCTGCTGTTTGGACCATCGGGAAGTCAGGGAGGCCCTCCGGCATGAGTCGTGACGCCAGCATCGAGCCGCGGACGTCGTTGACGCACGATGTGCTCACGGGACTGGCGCTGACCGCCGGCGTGGTGGCCGTCTCGGCCGTGCTGGCCAAGGCCTTCGAGCCGCGCCAGGAGACGCCGGAGGTCTATTCCGACTACGACGATCCCAACGCCCCGGCCGCCCCCGCCGCGCCGCCGCCGCGCCGGCTCTTCGCCGTGCTGTGGCCGCCGCTGTTCCTGGGCCTGACGCTGTCGGGCCTGCGGATCTGGAACGGCCCGCGCGGCAAGGCGCGGACCCAGGCGCTGGCGCTGTGGGGCCTGGCCCAGGCGCTGAACACCGTCTGGATGGCGTTCGGCCCGCAGCGGCTGGGCGGCCGCGTGGCCACCACGGTCGCCTCGGTGGGCACGGCCGGCGCCTATGCCTGGCGGGCGCGCAGGGCGCAGATCGCCAAGGCGATCCAGAACACCCTGCACTAGGCGGTCCGCTCGCCTTCGGGCCTCAGGGATCGTGGCGATCGATGCGGTCGTCGTAGCCGTGGTTGGCGGAATAGAAGGCCAGCCACATGAGGAAGCCGGCGAGCGCGGCGACCACCACCACGCCGCCCACGACATAGGGCCAGATGGGGCCGAGGCTCGCCCAGCCGCCGCCGATCTGCGCGCCCTCGTAGAACGCCCAGCCCGCAAAGATCGCGAAGGCGGCGAGGCCCAGGAAGGTGAGGCCGAGGACGGCGGCGTGCTTGCGCATGCCGAACCAAGCTGCGGGCGCGGCCGGTTGTTCCGGCCGCGCCGCCGAAACGGCTATTCGGCCGCGACGCGGGTGATGCCGATCTGCGGGGCCAGCTCGCCCGAGGCGTAGCGCTTGGCCATGGCCGAGAGCGGCAGCGGCTTGATCTTCGAGGCGTGGCCGGCGGTGCCGAACTCCTCGAAGCGCTGGACGCAGACCTTGCGCATGGCTTCCTTGGCCGGCTTCAGGTAGCTGCGCGGGTCGAACTCGCCCGGCTTCTCGGCGAACACCTTGCGGATGGCGCCGGTGATGGCCATGCGGTTGTCGGTGTCGATGTTGATCTTGCGCACGCCGTGCTTGATGCCGCGCTGGATCTCTTCCACCGGCACGCCCCAGGTCTGGGGCATCTCGCCGCCGTACTTGTTGATGATCTCCTGCAGCTCCTGCGGCACGGACGAGGAGCCGTGCATCACCAAGTGGGTGTTGGGCAGGCGGCGGTGGATCTCCTCGATCACGTGCATGGCCAGCACGTCGCCGTCGGGCTTGCGGGTGAACTTGTAGGCGCCGTGGCTGGTGCCCATGGCGATGGCGAGCGCGTCGACCTCGGTGGCCTTCACGAACTCGACGGCCTGGTCGGGATCGGTGAGGAGCTGGTCGTGGCCGAGCTTGCCCTCGAAGCCGTGGCCGTCCTCCTTCTCGCCCATGCCGGTCTCGAGGCTGCCCAGCACGCCGAGTTCGCCTTCCACCGAGGCGCCGACCCAATGGGCCATGTCGACGACATTGCGGGTGACGCGGACGTTGTACTCATAGTCGGCCGGCGTCTTGCCGTCGGCCATCAGCGAGCCGTCCATCATCACCGAGGTGAAGCCGTACTGGATCGCGGTGGCGCAGGTGGCTTCGTTGTTGCCGTGGTCCTGGTGCATGCAGATCGGGATGTCGGGATACATCTCGGCCATCGCGTCGATCAGGTGCTTCAGCACGATGTCGTTGGCGTAGGAGCGGGCCCCGCGGGAGGCCTGCATGATCACCGGCGAGTCGGTGGCCTCGGCGGCCTCCATGATCGCCAGCGCCTGCTCCATGTTGTTGATGTTGAAGGCCGGCACGCCGTAGCCGTTCTCGGCGGCGTGGTCGAGGAGCTGTCGAAGAGTGATCCGGGCCATCTGAAATACGCCTTTGTTCTTATCGGGCCAGGGCCGCCACCCCGGGCAGCTCCTTGCCTTCCATCCATTCCAAAAATGCGCCGCCGGCCGTGGAGACGAAGGTGAAGTCGTCGGCCACGCCCGCCGCGTTGAGGGCTGCTACCGTATCACCCCCGCCGGCCACCGCCACCAACTGGCCCGATCTGGCCAGGCGAGCAGCTTCCTGCGCAGCTTCAACGGTCGCCTTCTCAAAGGGTTGCACCTCGAAAACGCCGAGCGGGCCATTCCAAATGAGGGTCTTGGCCTGACGCATGGCGGCGAGGATCTCGGCGACCGTCTCGGGGCCGGCGTCGAAGATCTTCTTCGCCTCGCCCAGCGGCGCGTCCTTGGAGAGCTTCACCGTCTCGGTGGCGACGCCCGGCTTCAGGTCCTCGGCCACCACCACGTCGGCCGGCAGGATGATCCGGCAGCCCGAGGTCTCGGCCTTCTTCAGGATCTCGCGGGCCGTGTCGGCCATGTCCTTCTCGCAGAGCGAGCCGCCCACGTCGTAGCCCTGGGCGTACTGGAAGGTGTTGGCCATGCCGCCGCCGATGGCGAGGAAGTCCAGCTTGCCCACCAGGTTGTTCAGCAGGTCGAGCTTGGTGGAGACCTTGGCCCCGCCGACGATGCCCATCACCGGCCGCGCCGGATTGCCCAGCGCCTTGTCCAGGGCCTCGAGCTCGCGCCGCATCTGCTCGCCGGCGTAGGCGGGCAGCACCCGGGCCAGGCCCTCGGTGGAGGCGTGGGCCCGGTGGGCGGCGGAGAAGGCGTCGTTCACATAGAGGTCGCCGTTGGCGGCCAGCGCCTTGGCGAACTCCGGATCGTTCTTCTCCTCGCCCGCTTCGTAGCGGACGTTCTCCAGCAGGACGACGTCACCCGGCTGCATGGCGTCGATCGCCGCCTTGGCGGCGGGGCCGGCGCAGTCGTCGGCGAAACCCACCGGCGCGCCCACGAGCTTCGCCAGCGGCTCGACCACGGGCTTCAGGCTCATCTCCGGGACGCGCTTGCCCTTCGGCCGGTCGAAGTGGGCGAGCAGGACGACTTTGGCCCCGCCCTTCCGCAGCTTCTCGATGGTCGGCAGCGCCGCGCGCAGGCGGGTGTCGTCGGTCACCCGGCCATCGGCCATGGGAACGTTGAAGTCCACGCGCACCAGGGCGCGCTTGCCGTTCAGGTCCGCGTCGTCGAGGGTCTTGAAGGTCATTTCGATTTCCCGGGGAGCACCTGCGACACGCTCACATCATCGACGTCGTCGCCCGCGCTCGAAATGTACGAAGCTGCGAGGGCCGTGACGGCGAGCGTCGCGCAACCTCCCAGGTAGACGCCGCGCAGCCTGCCGGACAGCAGGCGCGCGACGGCCCAGATCAGCAGGAGCCACATGACGACCGCGTAGACCGCCATCAGGGCGGCAGGGGCGAGTTCGTCATAGCCGGTCAGCGTCGTGAAGATCGCGACACCGAGCGCGGCGAGGCCGGCGAGAGGAGCGAAGAGCCAGGTCACCGCCCATCCAATCCTCATGAACACCGGCCCGCTCCGCCGTCCTAGATCAGCTTGCCCATGGCGACGGCGGTGTCGCTCATCCGCGTCGAGAAGCCCCACTCGTTGTCGTACCAGGAGAGCACGCGGCCGAGCTGGCCTTCGATGACCTGGGTCTGCGGGAGGGCCGCGCAGGACGAGAAGGCGACGTGGTTGAAATCCGAGGAAACCAGCGGCTCGTCCGTGACGCCGAGGATGCCCTTCAGCGGGCCGTTGGAGGCGGCGGCGCGCAGGGCCTCGTTGATCTCGTCCTTCTTCACCTCGCGGCCGGGCACGAACTTCAGGTCGACCACCGAGACGTTGGGGGTGGGGACGCGCACGGACGAGCCGTCCAGCTTGCCGGTCAGCGCCGGGATCACCAGGCCCAGCGCCTTGGCCGCGCCGGTGGAGGTGGGGATCATCGACATGGCCGCGGCGCGGGCGCGGTAGAGGTCCTTGTGCATGGTGTCCAGGGTCGGCTGGTCACCGGTGTAGGAGTGGATGGTGGTCATGTAGCCGCGCTCGATGCCGCACAGGTCCATGAGGACCTTGGCCACCGGCGCGAGGCAGTTGGTGGTGCACGAGCCGTTGGAGACCACCAGGTCGTCGGCCGTCAGGGTGTCGTCGTTCACGCCGAAGACGATGGTCTTGTCGGCGTTGTCGGCCGGGGCGGAGACCAGCACGCGCTTGGCGCCGGCTTCCAGGTGGGCCGAGGCCTTGTCCTTCGAGGTGAACAGGCCGGTGCACTCGAGCGCGATGTCGACGCCGAGCTCCTTGTGCGGCAGCTCCGCCGGGTTGCGGATGGCGGTGACCTTGATCTTGCCGCGGCCCACGTCGATGGAGTCCCCGTCGACCGTCACATTGGCCGGGAACCGGCCGTGGACGCTGTCGTAGCGGAGCAGGTGGGCGTTGGTCTCCACCGGGCCCAGGTCGTTGATGGCCACGACCTCGATGTCCGTGCGCGCATGCTCGATGATCGAACGCAGGACCAGGCGGCCGATGCGACCGAAACCGTTGATGGCGACGCGAACGGGCATGGGCGGAAATCTCCTTGTGACGACCTGACGCAGCTTTGCGGGGCGTTCTTGAGGGCGGGAACCCGCAAGTCAACCCCTGCAAAGCTCAAGTCTGGCAATGGATTGTGACGGCGAAGCCCCCGGCTCCGCCGCCTGTCCATCCTCAATCCACGAGACCGCCTAAAGTGCCCCCGGTGTCATCTGCGGGGCCGCGTCATCGCCCGGAGGCCGGCTGCGCCTCGATGGCCGCCTTGAGGCCCGGCGAGAATTCCGCCCCGTGGATCACCTGCATGGACGAGCCCTGCAGCGCCTGGCCGAACGGCTCGGCGCGGCCGTTCAGGCACCGCTCCAGAAAGTGCTCGCTGGCGGCGAAGAAGGCGAGGTTGTTCTCCGGCCGGGCGAAGCCGTGGCCCTCGTCCGGGAACAGGACGTAGGTCACCGGGATCCCCTTGGCCTTCATGGCGTCGACGATCTGGTCGCTCTCGGCCTTATTGACCCGGGGGTCGTTGGCGCCCTGGCCGATCAGCAGCGGGCGCTTGATCTGGTCGGCCTTGTAGAGCGGCGAGCGCGCCTTCAGCAGGGCCTGGCCCTCGGGCGTCGTGGGATTGCCGATGGCCCGGTAGAACTGCGCCTTGCCCGCCTCCCAATAGGGCGGGATCGTCTTCAGCAGGGTGTCCAGGTTGGAGGGGCCGACGATGTCCACGCCGCAGGCGAAGGCCTCGGGGGTGAACGTCAGGCCGACCAGGGTGGCGTAGCCGCCGTAGGAGCCGCCGAGGATGGCCACCTTGTCCTTGGTGGTGACGCCGGATTTCACGGCCCAGTCGACGGCGTCGAGCAGGTCGTCGTGCATCTTGGCGCCCCACTCGCGGTCGCCGGCGTTGATCCAGGCCTTCCCGAAGCCGGTGGAGGCCCGGAAGTTGGGCGACAGGACGGCGTAGCCGCGGTTGGCCAGCCACTGGTGCAGGGCGTTGTAGCCGTAGGCGTCCCGGCCCCAGGGCCCGCCGTGGACCACCAGCACCATGGGGACCGGCTTCTCGGGCCGGCCGTCGCCGTTGGCGTCGGACCCCGGCGGCAGGGTGAGGTAGGAGACCTGGGTGAAGCCGTCGCGGGTCTTGATCTCCTGCGGGTGCATCGGCTGCAGCGGCGCGCCCTCCAGCTCGGGCCGGGTGGTGTAGAGCTTGGTCAGGCGCCGCGCCTTGCGGTCGTAGAGCCACATGGCGGTGGGCTCGGTCACCCGGTCCTCGCCGACGGTCCAGAGGCTGTCATCGTCGGTGCGCGAGGTGACCGCGAACTGGCCCTTCAGCTGGCTCTTCAGGAAGTCGAGATCGGCCTTGATGGCCGGGTCGATCGGCCGCCACTCGTTCTTCAGGTAGTTCACGGCGTAGGCCTGCACCTTGCCTGTGCGGGGATCGGCCAGGGCGCCGCCCACGTCGGCGCGGGCGTCCTCGCCGAGCACGGTGGTCCTGCCGGTCTTCAGATCCTGGGCCAGCAGGGCGGCGGTGTTCCGGCCCCGGCTGTCCAGCCAGTAGAGCGTGGAGCCGTCGCGGGTGAAGCCGGCCGGGGCGGTGGTGAGCGCGTCCGCGGGCTCGATCACCGAGACCGGCGCCGCCGATACGGTCTGGCCGTCGATGGCATAGACCTCCTGACCGCCGTCAGGCCGGGGCTTCATGGCCAGCCGGACGTTCAGCTTCTCGTCGGCCACGAAGCCGCCGAACCCGGGGTTCTGGAAGACCAGGGTCAGCTTACCGGTCTTGAGGTCCAGGCTGTGGACGTCGTGCCAGCGCGGGTCGCGGTTGTTCAGCCCCACGAGGACGCGGTCCTTCACCTCGCGGCTGACCGCGATGATCATCGCGCGGGTCTTGTCGAACGGCGTCAGCGCCGTCTGCACGCCGGTCGTGACGTCGACGCCGTAGACCCTGTAGTTCTCGTCGCCGCCGTTGTCGGTGACGAACAGGATCGAGCCGGAATCCGGCGCCCAGAAGTAGCCGGCGACGGGGCGCTTCTTCTCGGCGGTCATCGGCCGGGCCTTGGACGGGTCCGAGACCGGCGCCACCCAGACGTTCATCACTCCATCCCGCGGCGCCGTCCAGGACAGCCACCTGCCGTCGGGGCTGAGGCGCCCGGCGGCCTTCTGCGGATTGCCGAACAGCTTGGCGCGCGCGATCAGCGGCGCGCCGCCGCCTTCCTGCGGCTGCGCGGCGGCCGGCGCGGCGGACAGCGCCAGGGCGGCGCAGGCGGAGATCAGGGCGAGCTTCTTCATGACGTCCCCCACAGGCTGAAGCACAGCTCGGGATGGTGCCTCAGGCGGGACGCCGCGTACAGGTTGTCCGGGCGGGGGATCAGCCGCGGACGGGCTTCACCTTGCCGGCCGCCTCGCGGGCGCGCTCGCGGGCCTGGTCGACGTTGGCGCCGGAGGCCACCGCCACGCCCATGCGCCGGCGCTCGAAGCTCTCGGGCTTGCCGAACAGCCGAAGGTCGGCGCCGGGGACGCTCAGCGCCTCGGCCACGCCTTCGAAGGCGATCCCCTTCGCTTCCAGGCCGCCGTAGATCACCGCGCTGGCGCCCGGCTCCTTCAGCCGGGTGTCGACCGGCAGGCCGAGGATCGCCCGGGCGTGGAGCTTGAACTCGCTCATGTGCTGGCTGACGAGCGTCACGAGGCCGGTGTCGTGCGGCCGGGGCGAGACCTCGCTGAACCAGACCTCGCCGCCCTTGACGAACAGCTCGACGCCGAAGATGCCGAGCCCGCCGAGGGACTCGGTGACGGCGCGGGCGATCTCGCGGGCCTTCTTCAGCGCCGGCGGGCTCATGCCCTGGGGCTGCCAGCTCTCCACGTAGTCGCCCTTCACCTGGCGGTGGCCGACCGGATCGCAGAAGCTGGTGACCACCTCGCCGCGCACCAGGCTGCGGACGGTGAGCAGGGTGATCTCGAAGTCGAAGTCGACCTTGCCCTCGACGATCACACGCGGCTGCTCGACCCGGCCGCCCTCCAGGGCGTAGCGCCAGGCCTCGGCGATCTGCTCGGGCCCCTCGACGAAGGACTGGCCCTTGCCCGACGAGCTCATCACCGGCTTCACGAAGCAGGGGAAGCCGGTCACCTCGGCCGCGGCCTTGGCCAGCTCCGCCTCGGTAGAGGCGAAGGCGTAGGGGCTGGTGGGCAGGCCGAGCTCCTCGGCGGCCAGGCGGCGGATGCCCTCGCGGTTCATGGTGAGCTGGGCGGCGCGGGCGGTGGGGATCACCGTCGCCAGGCCCTCGGCCTCGATGCGGACCAGCTCGTCCGTGGCGATGGCCTCGATCTCCGGGACGATCAGGTGCGGGCGCTCCTGCTCGACCAGGGCCCGGAGCGCCGGGGCGTCGGTCATGGCGATAACGTGACTGCGGGTCGCCACCTGCTGGGCGGGCGCGTTCGCATAGCGGTCCACGGCGATCACCTCGCAGCCCAGCCGCTGCAGCTCGATGGCCACCTCCTTGCCGAGCTCGCCCGAGCCCAGGAGCATCACGCGCACGGCGGTGTCGGACATCGGCGTGCCGAGGCGTGCCGGATGCTTGGGGGTCGTCATCGATCGTTTCCCGTCGGGAGGGGCTTAGTCCAGCTTCGCCTTGGCCGCCTCGGCCACGGCTTCCGCGGTGATGCCGAAGTGCTGGTAGAGCTTCTCGTAGGGACCGCTGGCGCCGAAGCCGTCGAGGCCGACGAAGACGCCGTCCTGGCCGATGAAGCGGTCCCAGCCCATGCGCACGCCGGCCTCCACCGCCACCCGCACCGGCGTCTCCCCGATCAGCAGCTCCTGGTAGTCGCGCGGCTGCGCCTCGAACAGCTCGAAGCAGGGGACGGAGACCACGCGGGCGCCGATCCCCTCGGCCTCCAGCAACTCGCGGGCCTTCAGCGCCACCGGCACCTCGGTGCCCGAGGCGAACAGGGTGACCTGCGCCGGATGGCCGGCGGCGGCGAGCTGGTAGGCGCCGCGCGCCGACAGGTTCTCGCCGGCCTGGTCGCGGACCGCGGCGGTCTTCTGGCGGGACAGCGCCATCACCGAGGGGGTGCGCCGGGCGTCGAGCGCCAGCTTCCAGCACTCGGCGGTCTCGATGAGGTCGGCGGGGCGGAAGACGTTGAGGTTCGGCATCGCCCGCAGGCTGGCCAGGTGCTCCACCGGCTGGTGGGTGGGGCCGTCTTCGCCGAGGCCGATGGAGTCGTGGGTGCCCACGTGGATCACCCGCACGCCCATCAGCGCCGCCAGCCGGATCGCCGGACGGCTGTAGTCGGTGAACACCAGGAAGGTCCCGCCGTAGGGGATCACCCCGCCGTGCAGAGCCATGCCGTTCATGGCGGCGGCCATGCCGAACTCGCGCACGCCGTAGTTCACGTAGCGCCCGGCGTAGTCGGGGCCGTCGAAGATCGCGGTGTTCTTGACGAAGGTGTTGTTGGAGCCGGTGAGGTCGGCCGAGCCGCCCACCAGCTCGGGGATGTCGCCGAAGATCTTCTCCAGAACCGCGCCCGAGTGCTGGCGGGTGGCGGAGGCGGGCTTGGAGCCCGCGGCCTCGGTCATGAGCTGGTCCAGGCGCTCGAAGGCGTGCGCCGGCAGGTCGCCGGCGACGGCGCGCTCGAACTCGGTCCGCTGGGGCGAGGCGGCGAGGCGGGCCTCCCAGGCCTTGACCTCCTTGCGGCCGCGGCGGCCGGCGGCGCGCCAGGGCCTGTAGACCTCGTCGGGGACCACGAAGGGCTGGTGCGGCCAGCCCAGGTTGTCGCGGGTCTTCACGACCTCGTCCTTGCCGAGCGCCTTGCCGTGGACGTCGTGGGTGCCCTGGAAGGTGGGCGAGCCCTTGCCGATGACGGTCTTGCAGGCGATCAGCGTCGGCCGGTCCTGCTTGGTCGCCCAGGCGAGCGCGCGGCGGATCTGGCCCTCGTCATGGCCGTCGATCCGCTTCACCGCCCAGCCGGCGGCCTTGAAGCGGGCGAGCTGGTCGGTGCCGTCGGACAGGCCCACGTGGCCGTCGATGGTGATGTCGTTGTCGTCCCACAGGACGGTGAGCTTGGCGAGCTTCAGCCGGCCGGCGAGGCTGATCGCCTCGTGGCTGACGCCCTCCATCAGGCAGCCGTCGCCGGCCACCACCCAGGTACGGTGGTCGACCAGGTCGTCGCCGAAGCGCGCGGCGAGCTTGCGCTCGGCCATGGCCATGCCGACGGCGGTGGCGAGCCCCTGGCCCAGCGGGCCGGTGGTGGTCTCGACGCCCGGCGTGTGGCCCCACTCCGGATGGCCCGGGGTGTTGGAGCCGATCTGGCGGAAGTTCCTGATCTGCTCCAGGGTCACCGCCTTCACGCCGGTGAGGTGCAGCAGGCTGTAGAGCAGCATCGAGCCGTGGCCGGCGGAGAGTACGAAGCGGTCGCGGTCCGGCCAGTCCGGGCGGGCGGCGTCGTACTTCATGAAACGGGTCCACAGCACCGTCGCCACGTCGGCCATGCCCATCGGCATTCCGGGGTGGCCGGAGTTGGCCTGCTCGACGGCGTCCATGGAAAGCACGCGGATGGCGTCGGCCATGAGTTTGGTGGGCGCAGGCATGGGATCCGGATTCGTTAACGGGCGGCTCGAATGGCGCGCGGGGTCGCACGCGAGGGGCGCAGGGTCAAGGCGAGCGCTCGCCGCGCCACGTTCCCGCCCGAAATCCCGTGGATTCACAAGGAACCCGACGCGGGTCTATAGATTGGGTGGCCACACCTTCCCGGGAGACGTGGATGAACGCGGGCGAGAGCGCGCTCGACCTTGCCGCACGGCGCCTGGAGCGCGCGGTGGAGACGCTGGAGCAGCGCCTGGCCGAGCGATCGAGCGGGGCCGCGGGCGGCGACCTGTTCCAGGACGACCGGGCGCAGCTCGCCGCCGAGCTCGACCGGGCGCGGGCCCGGGAGAAGGCCCTGGAGGCCGCGGGGGCCGAGGCCTCGGAGGCGCTCGGCCGGGCGATCCTGGAGATCCGCACGGCGCTGAACGGGCAGGCCGCGGACGCGCCGGCCGCCTTCGAACGGGAGCACTGACATGGCCCAGATCCAGATCGAGGTGAACGGCCGGCCCTACGCCGTCGGCTGCGAGGACGGGCAGGAAGCCCACCTGCATGAGCTCGCGCGGATGTTCGACCGCCAGGTCCGGCACGTCAGCGCCGACATGGGCCAGCTCGGCGACACCCGGCTGTTCCTGATGGGCGCCCTGCTGCTGGCCGACGAGCTGGCCGACGCGAAGGCCCGGCTGAACAGCCTGCAGGCCGAGGTGGCCCGCCTGCAGGCCGAGCGCGCGCGGTTCGAGAGCCGCGCGGTGGCGGCCCTGGAGAGCGCCGCCAAGCGCATCGAGAAGCTGGCCTCCGACGACCTCGCGGCCTAGCCGCGCACCGGGCTCTTCAGCAGGCGGGCGAAGGCGTCGGCGAGGCCGCGGCGCTCCGCCTGGCGGTAGGTGGCCGAACCCGAGGCGACCAGCCGGCGGTGGGCCTCGCCCATGTTGTGGTAGGGCAGCCGCGGCAGCAGGTGGTGCAGGGCGTGGTAGCGGAGGCCCACGGGCGCCCACAGCATCGGCAGGGCGCCGGGCGGGGGCACGTTCACGCTGTCGAGGAACTGACCCTCGAACGTCATCTTCGACCCGTCGTTCTCCCAGGCGTGGGCCACGGCGGTGCGGACCTGGTTCACGAAGGTCATGGCCGCGAAGACGCCGGCGCCGATCAGCACCGCCCGCAGCGGGATGACGCCGACGGCCGTGAGGCCGATCAGGGTCCAGCTCCACAGCCAGCAGCCGATCTCCTGGGCCAGCCACGCCGGGCTGCTGGCCCGGTCGAAGTCCTCGCGGGAGAACTTCGTATTGATGGTCATGGCCGAGGCCTTGGCGACCGAGAACCGGCGCACCGCCGGCACGAGGAAGCCCAGCGGGGCCAGCACGGCGAAGCGCAGCACCGTGCCCACCGGTGCGAGCAGGGCGATGCCCAGGAAGCCCAGCAGGCTGGTCGCCGGCATGCGCGCCAGCGGCATGTACTCCGGGTCGCGCTCGGTGCCGTAGCGGTCCTTGGCGTGGTGCAGCATGTGCACGCCCTCGTAGAGCAGGGAGGGCGTCAGGAAGGGAACGCCGATCAGCAGGTTCCAGCCGGTGTGGAAGCCCGGGACCTCGCCGGGACGCAGGTGGGTGAGCTCGTGGATGAAGCTGATCGCCCGGTAGAGCGCGAGCACGGCGACGGCCGCGGCCGCCAGCGCCAGCCAGCCCCGCGCGCCGATCGCGACGGCGAGCGCGCCGTAGGTGACGCCCGCCGTGAGGAGCAGGTCGGTCCAGTAGATGCGGGGCTCGGCGCGCAGCAGGTCGCGGGCGAGGTCGTTCGCCTGCCGCGACAGGCTGGGCTCGCGCGCGAGGGTTTCCGTGGAGACGGCGAGGTTGTTCACGGCAGGAGAAGTAAGCCTTCCGGGCCCCGGACTGAACTCCGATCGGAGTCGCAGGCCGAAAAAAGCCCGTTCGTGTGGGGATGGCGCCGCTTGAGAGGGCGGCCCCGGCGCACTACCTTGGACGTCCGGCGGGTCTGCTGCGGCTCGCGTCGAAGGCGACAATATTCCAGCGACCTTAATTCACTCATAGGGAGCTGTCCCTGCCGAGGACCGTGGTCTTCGGCACTACGGCGCCCACCTGGTCTATCCAGGTCGAGGGAATTGAACTGACCTTCACGGCTCTCGCGGCGCCGCCACCCTTTTCCCTGTATAAGCGGGCGGGTGACCGAACCCACCGACAAGACGGCGCTGCGCCGCCGGCTGCGCGCGATCCGCCGCGAGCTGGCGCAGGCGGGCCCCGAGGCCGCCGTGCGCGCCGCCGCGCGCCTGCCCATCGAGCGCCTGCCGCCGTTCCGGAGCTTCAGCGGCTATCACCCCATGGGCTCGGAGATCGATCCCGGACCGCTGATGCGCCGGCTGGCGGAGACGGGCGCGACGCCCGCCCTGCCGGTGGCCGAGAGCCGCGACCAGCCCCTGGAGTTCCGCGAGTGGGACCCGCGCGAGGGCCTTGAGCCCGACGCCTTCGGGATCGCCGCGCCGCCGCTCTGGGCCGCCGCCGTCCAGCCCGAGCTGGTCATCGCGCCCCTGCTCGCCTTCGACCGCCGCGGACACCGGCTGGGCCAGGGCGCGGGGCATTACGATCGCACGATCGCGAACCTTCGGGCCACTCAGCCGGTTTTCGTCCTCGGCCTCGCCTACGCGGGCCAGGAGGTGGAGGAACTGCCCGCCGAACCCCACGACGAGCGGCTCGACGCGATCCTGACCGAGACGGACTACATCGAGGTCGGCTAAGGACGCGCCATGAGATTTGCCTTTTTCGGAGACGTGGTGGGACGCTCGGGCCGCGAGGGCCTGGCCGAACACCTTCCGGCGCTGCGCCGCCGTCTCGACCTCGAGTTCGTGATCGTCAACGCCGAGAACGCCGCGGCCGGCTTCGGCATCACGGAAGCCACGGCCCGCGAGCTGTTCGACGCCGGCGCCGACTGCCTGACCCTGGGCAACCACTCGTGGGACCAGAAGGAGGCGCTGACCTACATCGTCCGCGAGCCGCGGCTGATCCGGCCGCTGAACTATCCGGCCCTGGCCGAGGCGCCCGGCCGGGGCGCACAGATGTTCGAGACCCACTCGGGCAAGCGCATCCTGGTGGTGAACCTGCTGGGCCGAGTGTTCATGGACGCGCTCGACGATCCCTTCGCCGCCGTCGACAAGGAGCTGGAGGCCTGCCCGCTCGGCGCGGTCGCCGACGCCGTGGTGGTGGACATGCACGCGGAGGCCACGTCCGAGAAGATGGCCATGGGCCACTTCTGCGACGGCCGCGCCACCCTGGTGGTCGGCACCCACAGCCACGTGCCCACCGCCGACGCCCAGGTGCTGCCGGGCGGGACGGCCTACCAGACGGACGCCGGGGCCTGCGCCGACTACGACAGCGTCATCGGCAACCAGAAGGAAGAGCCGCTGCGCCGGTTCACGACGCGGATCTCGGGCGGCCGCTACAAGCCGGCCGAAGGCCCGGCCACGGTCTGCGGGGTCTATGTGGAGACCGACCCGGCCACCGGGCTCGCCCGCCGGATCGAGCCGATCCGCATCGGCGGGCGGCTGAAGGAGACGGTGCCGAGCCTCGAGGCCGTGCAGGCCTAGCGCCGGCGGCCCTGCGGCGGCCGCAGGGTGTCCAAGGTGAGCTGGCCGGCCTTGGCCTTGTCCAGCAGGTCGAAGCGGCGGGCGGCGGCGCGGCTCCACTCGGCCTCGGTCACCCGGCCGTCCAGGTCGAGGTCGCCCGCGCGCACCGGATGCGGCGTGTTCAGCAGGCCGAACCGGGCGGCGCCCTGGCGGCCCATCTCCACCCCGCCGCGGCGGCCGGCCCTGAGCCCCTCGATGGCCAGGCTGGTGATTTCGGGCGCGATCTCGGCCTCGTAGCGCTGCACCTCGAAGCCGTCGACGACACCGTCGCCGCTGGCGTCCACCACCTTGAAGAAGCGCTGGGCGTCGGCGCGGAGCTCGGCCAGCGTCAGCGCGCCGTCCTTGTCCGCGTCGGCGCCGGCGAACCAGGCGGCGAGCCCGTCGCCGCCGCGGAACGGCTCGCCCGAGGGACTGACGAACAGCCTGCCCATGGGCGGCCCGTCCTCGCCCGGCTGGGCGGCCGCCGCGGTGGCGGCGCTGGCGAGGAGGAGGCTGAGCAGCAGGCCTGGACGCATGGCAATCCCTTCCGGAAACACGACAGCTTGGCCGTGGCGTCCGGTGCGATCCGCGTGGGGGCGCTTCCCTTGCGGCGGCCGAGACGCTCTAGTGGCCGAGCTTCAAGTGGGGAGGGGACCTCTCATGGCCAAGTTCATCGTCCGCGCGATTTTCGCCGCCCTGGGCCTGTGGCTCGCCTCGCGGATCGTCCCGGGTGTCCGGGTGGACGACACCGGCAGCCTGATCCTGGCCGCGGTCCTGCTGGGGATCGTCAACGCGGTGGTCCGGCCCGTAGTGTTCGTGCTCACCTTCCCGATCACGATCCTGACGCTCGGCCTGTTCCTGCTGGTGGTGAACGCCGCGATGATCGGCCTCGTCGCGGTTCTGCTCTCCGGCTTCCATGTGAACGGCCTGGTCCCCGGCGTGCTGGCGGCGATCGTCACCGGGGTGACGAGCTGGATCGCCGGCATGGTGATCGGCGACGCCAAGCGGGGCTGAACTGGCGCCGGGCTCACCGGCAAGGCCGTCTCAACGCCCTGTGCGCCTCTGCGAACCCACCGATGCGCGCAAAGAAAAAGGGCGGAGCCTCGCGGCCCCGCCCTCCATCTTTCGCTCCCGGCTCGGCCATTGCGGCTGGCGCCGCACCCTCGCCGGGATAACGGGCTTCTAAGGTCTTAGAAGTCCATGTCGCCCATGCCGCCGGGCATGCCGCCCGGGGCGCCGCCGGCGCCGCCCTTCTTCGGGGCTTCGACGATCGCGGCTTCCGTGGTGATCAGCAGGCCGGCCACCGAGGCGGCGTCCTGCAGAGCCGTACGGACGACCTTCGCCGGGTCGATTACGCCGGCCTGCACGAGGTCGACGTACTCTTCCGTCTGGGCGTTGAAGCCGAAGGTCGGGGAGGCGTTCTCCAGGACCTTGCCGACCACGATCGAGCCTTCGACCCCGGCGTTTTCCGAGATCTGACGGATCGGGGCCTGCAGGGCGCGGCGCACGATGGCGATGCCGGCTTCCTGGTCGTCGTTGTCACCCTTGAAGCCGTCCAGAACCTTGGAGGCCTTCAGCAGGGCGACGCCGCCGCCGGGGACGATGCCTTCTTCCACGGCCGCGCGGGTCGCGTTCAGGGCGTCGTCGACGCGGTCCTTCTTTTCCTTCACTTCGACTTCGGTGGCCCCGCCGACGCGGATCACCGCAACGCCGCCGGCGAGCTTCGCCAGACGCTCTTGCAGCTTTTCCTTGTCGTAGTCCGAGGTGGTGTCCTCGATCTGCTTCTTGATCTGGGCGACGCGGCCCTCGATGCCGGACTTATCGCCCGAGCCGTCGACGATCGTGGTGTCGTCCTTGGTGATCGAGACCTTCTTGGCGCGGCCGAGCATGTCGAGGCTGACGTTCTCGAGCTTGATGCCGAGGTCTTCGCTGATCAGTTGGCCGCCGGTGAGGATCGCGATGTCCTCCAGCATGGCCTTGCGGCGGTCGCCGAAGCCCGGAGCCTTCACGGCCGCGACGCGCAGGCCGCCGCGCAGCTTGTTGACCACGAGGGTCGCCAGCGCTTCGCCTTCCACGTCTTCCGCGATGATCAGCAGCGGGCGGCCCGACTGGACCACCGCTTCCAGCACCGGCAGCAGGGGCTGCAGCGAGGAGAGCTTCTTTTCGAAGAGCAGGATCAGCGGCTCTTCGAGTTCGGCCTCCATCTTCTCCGCGTTCGTGATGAAGTACGGGGAGAGGTAGCCGCGGTCGAACTGCATGCCCTCGACGACGTCGAGTTCGGTCTCGGCGGTCTTGGCTTCTTCGACGGTGATGACGCCTTCGTTGCCGACCTTTTCCATGGCGCGGGCGATCATCTCGCCCACTTCCAGGTCGCCGTTGGCGGAGATGGTGCCGACCTGGGCGATCTCGCTGTTGGCGGAGACCTTCTTGGCGTTGGCCTTGATCTCTTCGATGACCTTGGCGACCGCCTTGTCGACGCCGCGCTTCAGGTCCATCGGGTTCATGCCGGCGGCGACCGACTTCAGGCCTTCCACGACGATGGCCTGGGCCAGCACGGTGGCGGTGGTGGTGCCGTCACCGGCCTTGTCGTTGGTCTTAGAGGCGACTTCGCGGATCAGCTGGGCGCCGAGGTTCTCGAACTTGTCGGACAGTTCGATTTCCTTCGCCACCGACACGCCGTCCTTGGTCGAGCGCGGGGCGCCGAAGGACTTCTCGATGACGACGTTGCGGCCCTTCGGGCCGAGGGTCACCTTCACCGCGTTGGCGAGGGTGTTGACGCCGCGGAGCATGCGGTCACGGGCGTCGGAGGAGAAATAAACGTCTTTGGCAGCCATGGTGCTGTCCCTCTTCTAGATGACTGGAGTGCGAGCTGGCTTAGGCCGCGGCGCGCGCGGTTTCGGGCTCGAGCACGCCCAGGATGTCGCTTTCCTTCATGATCAGCAGGTCTTGGCCTTCGAGCTTGACCTCGGTGCCCGACCACTTGCCGAACAGGATCCGGTCGCCGGGCTTCACGTCGAGAGCCTGGACCTTGCCGTTCTCGTCACGCGCGCCGGGGCCGACGGCGATCACTTCGCCTTCCTGCGGCTTCTCCTTCGCGGTGTCGGGGATGATGATCCCGCCCCGGGTCTTCTCTTCTTCCTCGACACGCCGGACGAGGACCCGGTCACCCAGAGGACGAAACGCCATGTGATTTTCTCCGTTCGAGACGGTTGGAATTGCAATTGCGGAAAGCACTGAGGGGGCGCTGTTAGCAGTCGCGGCCCTAGAGTGCTAACGCGGCAGGGGACGTAAGAAAACGGCGGTCCGGAGTCAAGACGGCGGCCAAAAAAGCCGGCGGGAGGGGCCCGCCCGCGCCCGGCCGGGAACCTTGGCCTTGGGCGGCGGATTTCTACCTGGAAGGGTAGGTCCCGAGAGGGTGCGGGTGATGGCTCTGCAATCCATCCTGCGCAAGACCATCCATGAAGGCGACCTCCAGGTCCGGCTGCCGGGCGGTTCGGTCCTGGAGCTGGGCGACGGCACGGGGCCGCCGGTGACGGTGGCGATCACGTCGCGCCGCTGGGCCCTGCGCATCGCGGTCGATCCCGCGCTCGCGGTGGGCGAGGCCTACATGGAGGGCGGCCTCGTCCTCGAACGGGGAAGCCTGCACGACTTCGTCGACCTGATCGGGCGCAACGCCAAGCACCGGCCGCTGAAGCGCGCCGGGCCGCTCGCCCGCTGGTGGCTCGACCGCCGGCTGCAGGCCAACGCCCGCGCGGCGGCGCGGCGGAACGTGGCCCACCACTACGACCTGTCGGTGGACCTCTACCGCCGGTTCCTCGACCCGGACCTGCAGTACTCCTGCGCCTACTTCCCTGCTCCGGGCGTGAGCCTCGAGGCGGCGCAGCTCGCCAAGAAGCGACACCTGGCGGCCAAGCTCCTGCTGCGCCCGGACCAGCGGGTGCTCGACATCGGCTGCGGCTGGGGCGGGCTGGCCCTGACGCTCGCCCAGGAGGCGGGCGTGCAGGTGGACGGCGTCACGCTCTCCACCGAGCAATTGGCCACGGCGCGCGAGCGGGCGGAGGCAGCCGGCGTCGGGGATCGCGCCCGGTTCTCGCTCACCGATTACCGTGACGTGGCGGGGCCCTACGACCGCATCGTCTCGGTCGGCATGTTCGAGCACGTAGGGCGGCCAAACTTCCAGGCCTACTTCGACCAGGTGGCGCGCCTGCTGAAGGACGACGGGGTGGCGGTGATCCATTCGATCGGCCGCGCGGAAGGCCCGGCCTTCACCCAGCCGTGGATCGCCAAGTACATCTTCCCAGGCGGCTACATCCCGGCGCTGTCTGAGACGCTGGCGGCGGTGGAGCGCTCGGGCCTGATCGTCGCCGACGTGGAGATCCTTCGCCTGCACTACGCCGAGACCCTGAGGGGCTGGCGCGAGCGCTTCGAGGCCAACCGCGCCGAGATCGCCGCGATGTACGACGAGCGCTTCTGCCGGATGTGGGCGTTCTACCTGTCGATCAGCGAGATCGCCTTCCGCTATCGCGGCCACATGGTCTTCCAGCTCCAGCTCGCCAAGCGCGTGGACGCCGTGCCGCTGACCCGCGACTACATCGGCGAGGCCGAGGCCTGGTTCTCGCGCCGCGGCGGCCGCCGGCGCGCCGCCTGAGCGCGGCGGAATGCGGATGACAAAAACGGAAGGCGCGGTACGCTCGCGGCGGGATCGGAAACGCTTTCGGAGTAAACCGCCATGCGCCGCGTCATCGCGCTCGCCGCCGTCTTCGCCTTCGCGGCCACCGCGGCCTCCGCCGAGAAATGGACCAAGTTCGTGGACGGGCAGAACGGCACGGAGTGGTCCTACGACAGCGACTACACCTACAAGGACCAGGCGTCGGGCCGGGTCGTGGTCATGCAGGCGGTTTCGAAGCCGGCCTCGAAGCTGGGTCCGTCGGGCCCGGGCAAGCCGGACGGGGTGGGCCACGTCTACGCCATCGACTGCGCGAAGAAGAACCTGATCACCGTGGCGTCCTACAAGCCCTCGGTCGGGCTCGAGATTCCGGCGGGCTGGCGGGAGGCGACGCCGCGCAAGGCGAGCGGGCCCGAGAACGAGGCCCTGCTGGCCGCGATCTGCCCGCACGAGGCGCACGTCCCGGTGCGCTAGACCGGAGGGAGGCCAGGGCCATGCTCGACCACGTCTCGCTGAACGTCAGCGACTATGCCGCCGCCCAGGCCTTCTACGACGCCGCGCTGAAGCCGCTGGGCCTCGCGCGGATGGCCGGCGACGGCGCGCACTATGCGGGCTACGGCGACAGCCGCCCGTTCTTCTGGATCGGTCAGGGGCGCGGCGGGGCCGCCGCGCACGTGGCGTTCGGGGCGGCGGAGCGCGCGACGGTGGACGCCTTCCACGCGGCCGCCATGGCGGCCGGCGGACGGGACAACGGCGCACCGGGGCTGCGCGCGCAGTACCATCCCGATTATTACGGCGCCTTCGTCCTCGATCCGGACGGCAACAACATCGAGGCCGTGTGCCACCGGCCGGCCTGACGGCGGAGATGTCCAAAGCTTAACTGGAAAGCCTGGCTACGCCTTCCTACCTGAGGTGGCATGGGATGGTGGCTCAAGCTCCTGCCGGCGCTCCTGGCCCTCGGGCTCGCGCTCGCGCTCGTCGCGACCGCGAAGGCGCCGCCGCTGTATTCATGACCTGACGGGTAATCGACCCGCGTCGTCCCGGGCGGGATGCTCCCTCGTCACCTGACGAAGGAGCTTCCCATGACCCACGTCCGCTCGCCGCTGCTGCGCGGCCTCATCGCCATCGACGCCGTCGCCTGCGCGGCCTCGGGCGCCCTTCTGGCCTTCGCGGCCGAACCGCTGGCGACGATCACCGGCCTTGCGCCCGACCTCACCCGGCCGGCCGGTGTCTTCCTGCTCGCCTGGACCCTGGTGCTGGCGACGGCCGCCAGCCGGCCGACGCTGTCCCGCGCGGCGGTCTGGACGCTCATCGCCGTGAACGTGATCTGGGTGGTCGAGAGCGCGCTCGTCCTGCTGCTGGGCTGGGCCCAGCCGACGGCAGCGGGCTACGGCTTCGTCATCGCCCAGGCGGTGGCCGTGGCGGCGATCGCCGAGCTGCAGTTCGTCGCCCTGCGCCGCGCCGCCACCGTCGCCTGACGTTCAGGGCGCGCGCCGGAACCGGAAGGTCTCGATCCGGCGCGCGCCCGTCTTGCCGTTGCGCAGGCTGAGGTGGACCAACAGGCGGTCCGCTCCGTCGCGCTCGTAGGTCAGGCCGTCGAAGACGACGCGCCCGTCCTCCACCGCCACCAGCGGGAACTCCGTCCAGCGGTCCTTCTCCTCCCAGGCGGTGGCGTCGGGGTTGAAGTGCTTCACGCCATAGACAAGCGAGCCGCCCCGCTCGCGGATCAGCAGGAACTCATAGAACACCGCCTTGCCATCCTTGGTGTGGCGGAAGTGGCCGATCATCTGGCCATCGGCGGGCGGCGCATAGGTCTCCTCCGCCTCGCCGCCGAGGCCCTCGCCCACCCAGCGGCCGGCGAGCCACGCCACCGCCTGGATCCCGGCGGGCGGCGAGGCCTGGCCATCCGCCAGGGTCCGGACGTCCGGCTGCGCCAGCGCAGGCGCGGCGAGCAGAAGGCCGAGGGCTATCGCCATGACGGCGGGGAAACGTGGCATCGTCGGATCTCCTCTGGACTGGAGACGCCCAGGCGGCGCCGGATTCGACAGACCGGCCGCAGATGATTAAAACGCTTGTTTGATTTCCCTGCAAAAGCCGCCCATGGTGCGGCGACAAGACAAAGCTGTCGATAACCCCCTCAGAGACCGCTGGGAGCGACCAGGATGACCATGACCGCCGAACGGCCGCAGTCGAGCTTCACGCTCAACCCGCAGGACGAACTCAACGACCTGCGCATGTCGGACAAGGCGCTCCCGCTGTTCAATCGGGTGAAGGCGTTTATCCGCGAGGTGGTGGAGCCCGCGAGCGAGGAATTCCACCGGCTGGGCGAAGGCCGCCCCAATGTGTGGGACTACGCCCCGGGCCAGCTCGAGGTCCTCGAAGCCGCCAAGGACAAGGCCAAGGCGGCCGGTCTCTGGAACTTCTTCCTGCCCGACGCGCACACCGGCGAGGGCCTGTCGAACCTCGACTACGCTTATATCGCCGTCGAGCTGGGCAAGAACCGGCTGGCGTCGGAGATCATGAACTGCGCCGCGCCGGACACCGGCAACATGGAGGTGCTGGAGCGCGTCGGCACGCCGGAACAGAAGGAGCGGTGGCTGAAGCCGCTGCTCGAGGGGAAGATCCGCTCGGCCTTCTGCATGACCGAGCTGAACACCGCCTCGTCGGACGCCAAGAACATCGACACCCGCGCCGTGCGCGTGGGCGACGAGTACATCATCAACGGCGAGAAGCACTATATCTCCGGCGCCGGCGACCCGCGCTGCAAGGTGATGATCACCATGGTGCGCACCGGCGGCGAGAACGACCCGCCGCACCTGCAGCAGTCGCAGATCCTGGTGCCGCTGCCCACCGAGGGCGTGGAGATCGTCGGCGGCCAGCAGGTGTTCGGCGACTATGACGCGCCGCACGGCCACATGCACATCCGCTTCAACAACGCGCGCGTGCCGGCCTCCAACATCCTGCTGGGCGAGGGCCGCGGCTTCGAGATCAGCCAGCTCCGCCTGGGCCCCGGCCGGATCCACCACTGCATGCGCGCCATCGGCTCGGCCGAGAAGGCGCTGGACCTGATGGTGACCCGCGGCATGAGCCGGGTGGCGTTCGGCAAGCCGATCATCCAGCTCGGCGGCAACATCGAGAAGGTGAGCCGCGCGCGGATCGAGATCGAGGCCATGCGCCTGATGGTGCTGAAGGCCGCCCGCGCCATGGACGTGCTCGGCAACCGCGAGGCCCGGGTGTGGATCCACATGGTCAAGGCGATGGTGCCCGAGCGGGTCTGCCAGATCATCGACCAGGCGATCCAGATGCACGGCGCGCTGGGCGTGTCGCAGCACACCCCGCTCGCCCGGATGTACGCCAACACCCGCACCCTGCGGATCGCCGACGGCCCGGACGAGGTGCACCACATGGTGGTGGGCCGCAACGAGCTGCAGCAGTTCCGCGAGGGGCCGCACGACAGCTCCATGTCGGCGGTGTTCCGCAACTAGGCGGCGCCTGACCCGCGACGAGACAGCCCTCTCCCGGCGACGGGAGAGGGCTTTTTCGTGGCCGCCCCAAGCTTGGCCGCCGCCGGCGGAGGGTGTAAGCGGACAACCGACCCATGTTCCACGGGACGCTCGCCGGACGGCTCGCAGCGCCCGCCATAGCTCCGCGCACGGTGCGCCGGAGGTTCGCCGCCCGGAGGAGCCTGTGCCTCCGCCGGGGGCGGGCTCCCTGTCCGGAGGACACGAACATGACCCTGCCCCTCGCCGCCTTCGTGGCGGTCGCGGCCTTTCTCACCGCCACCCTGTCCGGCGTCTTCGGCATGGCCGGCGGGCTCGTCCTGATGGGGGCGCTGGCCCTCGTCCTGCCCGTCAGCGCCGCCTTCGTCACCCATGGCGTCCTGCAGCTCGTCGCCAACGGATGGCGCGCGGTGCTGCACCGCCGGCACGTCCGCTGGGACATCGTCGGCTGGTACGCGCTGGCCTCGCTGATCGCCGGCATCGCCGTCTCCATGGTGGCCATGGTCCCGTCGAAGCCGCTGCTGTTCCTGCTGCTCGGACTGATCCCCGGCCTCACCTGGCTGCCGAAGTCGTGGATCCGCCTGGACGCGGCGCGCCCCTCGCAGGCCTTCCTCTCCGGGCTGGTGGTCACCGGCGTGAACCTCACGGCCGGCGTCGCCGGTCCGCTGCTCGACATCTTCTTCGTGCGCACCGAGCTCACGCGCCACACCATCGTGGCGACCAAGGCGGCGACGCAGGTGTTCGCCCACCTCGCCAAGATCGTCGTCTATGGCGCGCCGCTGTTCGGGGTGGCGGGCTCGGGCGTACCGCCAGTCTGGGTGTTCGCCTTGGCCATCCCGCTCTCGATGCTGGGCACCGTGGTCGGCGGCCGGATCCTGGACCGCATGACCGACGTGGACTTCAAGCGCTGGACCCGCTGGATCGTCACCGGCGTGGGCGGGCTCTACCTCGTCCAGGCTGCACAGCTTCTCCTCGCAGCCTGAGGCGCAAAAAAACACCCGGGACCGCGAGGTCCCGGGTGGGGGAAGTCATAGGGAGGAAACGCCCAGGATGGGCGACCCCTCACGTATGATCGGCCCGCCGGCGTACAAGGGGCCGGGCCGAAAAAAAATTGGAGTCGGGGGATGAATCTGGAAGCGCGGGTTCTCGAGGACCGGTTCGTGCGGCTCGAGCCCATGGCCGAGCGCCACAAGGCCGAGCTCCGCGCGGCGGTCGAGGCCGACCTCGACGTCTGGACGCGGCTCTATCCCTATTCCTGGGCCGGCGAGCACTTCGAGCCCACCTGGACCAAGCTGATGGACGACGTGGCCGGGGGCCGGACGCTGGCCTGGGCGGTGGCGGTGGGCGGCGCCTGCCGGGGGCTTTCCACCTACTACGCCATCGACGGCGCGAACGCGGTGCTGGAGATCGGCGGGACCTACTACGAGCCGTCGCTCCGCGGCGGGCCGGTGAACCCGGCCGCCAAACGCCTGCTGCTGGCCCACGCCTTCGACGCCGGCTGCCGCCGCGCGGTGTTCCGGGTGGACGCGAGCAACGCCCGGTCCCGGGCCGCGGTCCTGAAGCTGGGCGCCGTGCAGGAGGGGATCCTCCGCCAGGACCGGGTGACCTGGACGGGCCGCATCCGCGACACGGTGATCTTCTCGATCCTCGACGGCGAATGGCCGGCGGTGCGGGCGCGGCTCGACGCGCGGCTGGCGGCGTTCGGCTAGCCGGCGGCCCGCTTGCGCCGGGCGCGGAAGAAGGCGCGAAGCAGGTCGGAGCTCTCCTGCGCCAGGACGCCGCCGTCGACGGCCGGTCGCCAGTGGCAGGTGGGCTGGTCGAAGAACCGCGGCCCGTGGACGACCGCGCCGCCCTTGGGATCCTCGGCGCCGAACACCACCCGGCCGATGCGGGCGTGGCTGATGGCGCCGGCGCACATCGCGCAGGGCTCCAGGGTGACGACCAGGGTGAGGCCGGTCAGCCGGTAGTTGCCCAGCTTCCGGGCCGCCTCGCGCAGCGCCACCACCTCGGCGTGGGCGGTGGGATCGTGCGATCCGATGGGCTGGTTTGCGCCGGTGGCGATCACCTCGCCGGTCGCCGGATCGACCACGACGGCCCCCACCGGCGTCTCGCCGGCGTCGGCGGCGGCTTGCGCGGCTTCGAGCGCGATGCGCATGTAGGGCTGGTCATGGTCCACGATCCGCAACGAACCGGCGGCCGCTCCTCCGGTCAAGCCCGCGCGTCCGCTCCCTCCGGCGATCGCATCGCCAAGGCCCTCGCCCGGGCCGGCGTCGGCTCGCGCCGGGATGTGGAGCGCTACATCGCCGAGGGCCGCGTGGCGCTGAACGGCCAGGTGCTGACCTCGCCCGCCGTGAAGGTGGAGCCCGGCGACATCCTCACGGTCGACGGCCAAGTGGTGAACGAGGCCGAGCCCACGCGGCTGTTCCGCTACCACAAGCCGGTCGGCCTGCTGACCAGCCACAAGGACCCGCAGGGGCGGCCGACGGTGTTCGGCGCCCTGCCCGAGGGCCTGCCGCGGCTGATCTCGGTGGGACGCCTCGACATCAACTCCGAGGGCCTTCTGCTGCTCACCAACGACGGCGAGCTGGCGCGTGCGCTGGAGCTGCCGCAGGCGAGCGTCGTGCGCCGCTACCGGGCCCGGGCGCACGGCCGCATCACCCAGGAGCGGCTGGACAAGCTGAAGGACGGCATCACCGTCGAGGGTGTCCGCTACGGCTCCATCGACGCCCGGCTCGACAAGGCGAAGGAGGGGCCGCAGGGCTCGAACCTGTGGATCACCGTCACCCTGTCCGAGGGCAAGAACCGCGAGGTCCGCCGCGTGCTGGAGGCGCTCGGGCTCAAGGTGAACCGGCTGATCCGCCTGGCCTATGGGCCCTTCGCGCTTGGAACCCTGGCGGTGGGCGAGATCGAGGAGGTGGGGCCGCGGGTGATCCGCGAGCAGCTCGCCGACCACGTCGCGCCCGAGAACATGCCCAAGGGCGACCGGCCGCAGTTCCAGAAGTCCGCCACGGCGACGCCGCCGCGCCGGCGCCAGCCCACGCCGCCGGAGGGGGCGACCCTGATCGAGCGCGGCCCGCGCCGGCGCGAGGAGCCGCGCGGCGCGGCCGGCCCGTCGGAGCCACGCCGCGGGCGTCCGGGGCGTCCGCCGGTGAAGGCGGAGCGTCCGGCTTCATCGGGCCGCCCGGGTCCCGCCCGGCCGCGTGCGGAGGGTGAAGGGCCGAAGAAGAAGGTGTTCAAGGCGGGTTGGGCCAAGCCGAAGCCGAAGGGCGGCCATCCGCCGAAGAAGCCTGGCGGTCCGAAGCGGCGCGGCTAGAAAGCGCCATGCGCATCGTTTCCGGCGACTTCCGCGGCAAGGCCCTCGTCACGCCGCCCGGCCAGGGCACGCGTCCCACCTCGGACCGGGCCCGCCAGGCCATCTTCAACATCCTCGAGCACGCGCCCTGGTCGGCCGGGGTGCGCGACACCCGCGTCATCGACCTGTTCGCGGGATCGGGCGCGCTGGGCTTCGAGGCGCTGTCGCGCGGGGCGGCCTTCTGCCTGTTCGTGGAGACCGACGAGGACGCCCGCGGCGCGATCCGGGAGAACGTCGACGCCATGGGCCTGTTCGGCCGCACCCGGGTGCACCGCCGCGACGCCACCAACCTCGGCCAGCGGCCCGGCGCCGACGGACCCGCCTTCGACCTCGCCTTCCTCGACCCGCCGTACGCCAAGGGGCTCGGCGAGACCGCCCTGGCCAGGCTGGCGGAAGGTGGCTGGCTCGCGCCGGGCGCCACGGTGGTCTTCGAGCGCGGCGTTTCCGAGCCCGAGTTCACGGTGGAGGGCTTCGAGCAGCTCGACGCCCGCGACTACGGGGCGGCCCGGGTGGTCTTCCTCAGGTTCAGCGGGCGGTGATCGTCACGCTCTCGGCCGAGCGTTCGGCTGGCCCGTGGAACACCGCCTCGATGTTGTTGCCGTCGGGATCGAGGAAGAAGGCCCCGTAGTAGCCCGGGTGGTAGTCCCGCTCGCCCGGCGCGCCGTTGTCGCGGCCGCCCGCGGCCAGCGCCGCGGCATAGGCGCGGTCCACGGTCTCGCGGTCCTTGGCCTGGAACGCCAGGTGCACGTGGCTCGCCCGCCCGTCGCCGTAGGCCTTGGCGTCGTCGATCCAGAGTTCGTCGGCCAGGAAGTGGTCATCGGCCGCCACATAGGGCACGCCCAGCACGCCCAGGATCGCCGCGTAGAATCGCGAGGTCGCCTTCAGGTCCTGGGTCCGCAGATGGATATGGTCGATCAGCCGTCCGGTGTGGATTTCCATGGCAGCGCTCCGCGACGTGGATGCCGCCTCAACGCCGAACCGAGCGCGGCCGTTCAGCGGCGTCCGAAAAGGCGCTCGATGTCGGCGAGCTTGAGTTCGACATAGGTCGGGCGGCCGTGATTGCACTGGCCGGAGTGGGGCGTGGCCTCCATCTGGCGGAGCAGGGCGTTCATCTCGGGCGCGGTGAGCCGGCGGCCCGAGCGGACCGAGCCGTGGCAGGCCATGGTCCCGCAGACCTCCTCCAGCCGCTCCTTCAGCGCCAGGGCCTGGCCGTTCTCGGCGAGGTCGTCGGCGATGTCGCGCACCAGCCCCTGGACATCGGTCTGGCCGAGCAGGGCGGGCGCCTCGCGGACCAGCACGGCGCCCGGGCCGAAGGCCTCGATCACCAGGCCCATCTCGGCGAGCTCGTCGGCGCGGGCGGCGACCCGCTCGGCCTCGGCGGGGTCGAGCTCCACCACCTCGGGCAGCAGCAGGGCCTGGCGGGCCACGCCGCCCTGGGCCATCTCGGCCTTCATCCGCTCGTAGACCAGGCGCTCGTGGGCGGCGTGCTGGTCGACGATGACCACGCCGTCGCGGGTCTGGGCGACGATGTAGGTCTCGTGCACCTGGGCGCGGGCCGCGCCCAGCGGATAGTCCACCGGATCGAAGACGGGACCCGGGCCGGCGGGCGCCTCGGACATGCCCGCGGGCGGGGCCGGCTCCCACGCAGGCTCGGCGCGGGCGGAGATCTCGGAAAGGCCGGGGATCGCCTGGACGGCGGCGGCTAGGGGCGAGGGCGTCCAGCCGCCCTGGCGCCAGGCGGAGAACCCCGCCGCCGACGGCTGCGGCGGCGCCTCCTGGGCGCGGAAGCCGCCGAGCGCGGCCATGGAGACCGTGGTGGAGGCGCGGTGGCCCGCCGCGGCGAGGGCGTGGCGCAGGCCGCCTACGATCAGGCCCCGCACGAGCCCGGGGTCCCGGAAGCGGACTTCCGCCTTGGCCGGGTGGACGTTGACGTCCACCTGGGTCGGATCGAGATCGATGTAGAGGGCCGCCAGCGGATGGCGGTTGCGCGCCAGGAAGTCGGCGTAGGCGGCGCGGAGCGCGCCTTGCAAGAGCCGGTCGCGGACCGGGCGACCGTTGACGAACAGGTACTGGTGGGCGGCGTTGCCACGGTTGTAGGTGGGCAGGCCCGCGTACCCGGAGAGCCGCACGCCTTCGCGCTCGTGCTCGATCAGCAGCGCGTTCTCCGAGAACTCCCGACCCATGATGGCGGCCAGGCGGGCGAGGCGACCCTCGTCGCCCGCGTGCTCGGCAGGCAGGCGCAGCGTGCGGCGGCCGTCGAGGTCGAGGGAGAAGCCGACCGCCTCGTGGGCCATGGCCTGGCGCTTCAGCTCCTCGGTAATGGCCAGCGCCTCGGCGCGCTCCGACTTCATGAACTTCAGGCGGGCGGGCGTGGCGTAGAACAGGTCGCGGACCTCGACCCGCGCGCCGTGCGGACCGGGGAAGGCGGCCGGGGAGACCGCGCCCACGGCACCAGCTTCCACCTGGATGGCGTGCGCATCGGCGAGCCCCCGGGCGCGGCTGGCGATGGAGAGCCGGGCGACCGAGCCGATGGAGGGAAGGGCCTCGCCGCGAAAGCCCAGGGTGAAGATGCGCAGCAGGTCGTAGTCGCCGTCCTCGCCCGGCGAGAGCTTGGAGGTGGCGTGGCGCTCCACGGCCAGCGGCAGTTCCTCGGGGGGAATGCCCTTGCCGTCGTCGGCGATCAGGATCCGGGTCAGCCCGCCGCCGTCGGCCTGCACCTCCACGCGGGTCGCCCCGGCGTCGAGCGCGTTCTCCACCAGCTCCTTGACCGCGCTGGCGGGGCGCTCCACCACCTCGCCGGCGGCGATGCGGTTGATGAGCTCGGGCGGGAGACGGCGGATCGGCATGGCAAGGCTTTCGCGGACCTCCCAATATAGGTCGATTCCGGGGCGGGCGGGGGCGCGTCGAAGGAGCTGCCCATGCGGATGATCGTCGCCCTCCTGCTGCTGGCGCTGGCCGCGCTGGCCGCGCCGGCCGCCGTGGCGCAGACCCCGGTCGCGCCGCCGCCGCTGGTCGATCCGGACGCAGCCCTTGTGGAGGAGCTGGTGGTGACGGGCCGGCTGCCGGGGCCCGCGTGGTGGACGGTCTCCGACGCCGACACGACCGTCTACGTCCTGGGCGTGCCGAGCCTCGCGCCGAAGCGCATGCAGTGGGACCGGGCGATCTTCGACAAGCGTCTGCAGGGCGCCAATGCGGTGATCCTGCCGTTCACCAACATCCGGGCGAAGGGCGTGGGGGCGCTGGGGGCTGGGCTGAACCTGCTCCGCCTGCGCGCCGGCGGCCCGTTCGAGGCGCGGCTGGATCCCGCCACGCGCGTCCGCTTCGTGGCGGCCCGCGAGCGGCTCGGGGAGTCTGCCAAGCACTATTCCACGGCCAATGCGCTCGCCGCCGGCGTCCAGCTCGCCGCCGACTACCGGGAGCGGCACGAGCTCACCACCACGGACCCGGCCAAGCTGGTGGAGCTGCTGGCCCGCCGCTCAGGCGTGCCGGTGGTGGAGAAGACCTACGACATCGGCCCGCTGCTGGGCGCGATCCTCCGCACCCCGGCGGCGACCGGCCGGCTCTGCTTCGAGGAGGTGCTGGCCCAGGCCGAGGCCGGGCCCGGGATCACGCTGCAGGCGGCGCGGGCCTGGGCCTCGGGCGACGTGGCGGGCGCGCTGGAGAACGAGCGGACCTACGAGCGCTGCCTGATGGCGGTCCCGGGCGGGCGGCAGTTCGACGAACGGATGAAGGCGGACTCAGCCGCGGCGATCGCCCGGGCGCTGGAGCGGCCCGGCCACGCCATCGCGCTCGTGCCGCTCCGGCCTCTGCTCGCCGAGCGCGGCGTGCTCGACCGCCTGCGCGGCCAGGGGCTGAAGGTGACGACGCCGGGCGAGGTGGCGGAGTAGGACCGAGATTCCTCCCCGTGCGGGGAGGGCCTGGATCAGAGCCCGGGGAGCTTGATCCGGCGGGACTGGCCACGGTCGATGACGACCGTCTTGCCGCCGGTCAGCGACTTGACGCGCTCTTCCTCGGCCTGGGCGTCCACCGGAGCGGCGGTGTTGTCCTGGGCCGCGCCCTCCGGCGCCTTCGGCGCGTCGCTGCGCCAGAACATGACGCGGTCGGCGAAGCTCTTGTCCTTGTGGGCCACGTCACCGAACTCGTCGTCGACCACGTAGCGGATCAGCGGGTCGGCCTTCTCGGCGCCGGCCTTGGCGACCAGCAGCTTCTCGCCGTCCGAGCGGACCTGGGCCTCGCGCTGGCCGAGCAGAGCGGTGCGCGCAGCGCTCTCCGGCTGCAGCTCCTGCGGCCGCGGCTCACCGGGCGCCGGCGGGCGGAGGGCGTAGTCCGGCGGCACCACCAGCGGCGCCTTGGTCACCACGCGGAACTCGTCGGGGGTCACCTTGGCCATGCCCAGCGCCCGCGACGTGGACTGGCAGCCGGCCAGGCCCGCGGTCGCCGCCATGAGGGCCGAGGCCACGATCACTCGGTTGACGCGCATGAAATCAGAAGCTCCTCGCAGGCCGCCCCCCGGCCGAATGGGCTGGATACCGCAAGACGCCTGCCGGCGCCAACGCGCTTTCAGGCCGCATCCTTGGTCGGTTGGGCTGACGTTTCCCGCTTTTCGCCCCGGATCATGTCGAGAAGAAGGAGCGCGATGCCGATGTTGATGGCCGCGTCCGCCACGTTGAAGATCCAGGGGAAGTAGAGCGCCGAGACGTCGATGAAGTCGGCGACCGCGCCGAAGCGGATGCGGTCGATCACATTGCCGATGGCGCCGCCCATGATCAGGCCCAGCGCATAGGCGAGGACCGGGCGCCCGGCCTTGCGGACCCAGACCGCCAGCACCACCGACACCGCCACGGCGAACAGCACGAGCGCCCAGCGCATCAGATCCTGGTCGGCGCGCAGCAGGCCGAAGCTGACGCCCTGATTCCACACCATGGTGAAGTTCAGCGGGCCAGCCACCGGCACGGAGCCCCGGCCCGGCAGCTCGAAGACATAGAGGATCCAGTACTTCGAGAGCTGGTCCAGCAGGACGGTGACGCCGGCGACGGCGTAGGCGATCCAGCCGAGCTTCGTCACCGCCTTCATGCGTCCACCTTGCCGTGCGCCGCGTCCCAGGCCGCGACGGCGTCGGCGTCGCGGAGCGTCAGGTCCGGATAGCGGGGATCGGCCCCGACCTCCGGCAGGATCTTCCAGGAGCGCGCGCACTTGCGGCCCTCGGCCCGGAGCGGCTCGACCGAGACGCCGGCGACCTCCGGCAGGCGGAAGGCGCCGGCCGGCCCGTCGCCAGCGAGGAGGGTCGCCTGGCTGGTGCGGAACACCTCGGCGGCATCCAGGCCTTCGAAGGCGGCGAGCAGGTCGGCGTTCGCCACGTGGACCTGCGGGGCGGCCTCGAGCGCGGCGCCCATGCGCTTTTCGCGCCGCTCCACCTCCAGCGCGCCGGTGACCACGGAGGTCACCTGCTGGACCTTGGCCCAGCGGGCGGCCTCGGCGTCGTTGCGCCACTCGGCAGGGGTCGTCGGGATCACCCGCAGCGAATTTGAGCGCCCCTCCGGATAGCGGGTGGCCCAGGCCTCCTCCATGGTGAAGGGGATGAGCGGCGACAGCCACGCGGTCACCCGCTCGAACACGGCCTCCATCACCGTGCGCGCCGCGCGGCGGCGGAGCGCGTCGGGGCGGTCGCAGTAGAGGCTGTCACGCCGGATGTCGAAGAACAGGGCCGACAGCTCGTTCTGGCAGAAGTCGAGCACCGGACGGACCACGTCCTGGAAGACGTAGGTCTCGTAGCCTTGCCGCACCTGGGCGTCGAGCTCCCACAGGCGGTGCAGGATGAAACGCTCGAGCGCCGGCATCTCGGCCAGCTCCACCGCTTCGTCCGGGCTGTAGTCGGCGAGCGCGCCCAGCATGTAGCGGACGGTGTTGCGGAGCTTGCGGTAGGCGTCGGAGGTGGTCTGCAGGATCGTCTTCCCGATCCGGCTGTCGTCGGCGTAGTCGATCATCGCCGCCCAAAGGCGGATGATCTCGGCCCCGCTCTCGCGGATCACCTGGTCAGGATCGACGGTGTTGCCCTTGGACTTGGACATCTTCTCGCCGGCCTCGTCCATGGTGAAGCCGTGGGTGAGGATGGCGTCGTAGGGCGCCCGGCCCCGCGTGCCGGAGCTCTCCAGCAGCGATGACTGGAACCAGCCGCGGTGCTGGTCGGACCCCTCGAGGTAGAGGTCGGCCGGCCAGCGGGTGTGCGCCCGGTTCTCGAGCGTGAAGGCGTGGGTCGAGCCTGAGTCGAACCAGACGTCGAGGATGTCCTCGACCTTCTCGTAGCGCTCCGGATCGTGGCTCCCCAGGAAGTCGGTGACGGGGCGGTTGAACCAGGCGTCGGCGCCCTCGGCCCTGATGGCCTCGATGATCCGGCGGTCGACCTCCGGGTCATGCAGCGGATGCCCCGTCTCCTTGTCCACGAACATGGCGAGCGGCGCGCCCCAGGCCCGCTGGCGGCTGATCAGCCAGTCCGGCCGGCTCTCGACCATGGAGCGGATCCGGTTCTTGCCCTGGGCAGGGAAGAAGGCGGTGGCCTCGATGGCCTCCAGCGCAGCCTCGCGCAGGGTGCGGCCGCCGAGCGCCTCTGTCTGCACCGGCTCGTCCATGCGGATGAACCACTGCGGCGTGTTGCGGAAGATCACCGGCGCCTTGGAGCGCCAGGAGTGCGGATAGCTATGCTCCAGCCGGCCGCGGGCCAGCAGGCGCCCGGCCTCGATCAGCTTCTGGATCACCGCGTCGTTGGCCGGGCCGAACTTGCCGGCCTTCTTGCCCTCGGTCTCCAGCACCTTCAGGCCGCCGAACAGCGGCACGTGCGGATAGTAGGCGCCGTCCGGGTCCACGGTGTCGGGGATCTCGCGGTGGCCGTGGGCCAGCCAGACCAGGTAGTCGTCCGCGCCGTGGCCCGGCGCGGTGTGCACGAAGCCCGTGCCCGCGTCGTCGGTGACGTGGTCGCCGGCCAGCATCGGCACCTGGAAGCCGTAGTGGCCGTCGAGCCCGGCCAGCGGGTGCTCCAGCACCACGCCCTGGCAGTCGACGGACTCGACCTTGCGGAAGGCGGCGACCTTGGCGGCCTTCATGACGTCGCCGGCCAGATTCTCGGCCAGGATCAGCCGGTCGCCCGGTTTGGCCCAGGGTTCGAAGGCCAGGCCCTCCTCCATCGTGTCCACCTCGTAGACGGCGTAGGCGATGTCGGGGTTGTAGCTGACCGCCCGGTTGGCCGGGATGGTCCAGGGCGTGGTGGTCCAGATCACCACCGAGGCGTGGCGGGCGGCGTCGGAGCCCTCCACCACCGGGAACTTCACCCAGATCGTCGGCGACACGTGGTCGTGGTACTCGACCTCGGCGTCGGCCAGCGCGGTGCGCTCCACCGGGCTCCACATGACGGGCTTCGAACCGCGGTAGAGCTGGCCGGAGGCCACGAACTTGTGGAACTCGGCGACGATCGCCGCCTCGGACCCGTAGTCCATGGTGGCGTAGCGGTTCTCCCAGTCGCCCAGGACGCCCAGGCGCTTGAAGCCGGCCTTCTGCACCTCGATCCAGTGGGCGGCGTATTCGCGGCAGCGCTGGCGGAACTCGGCCTTGGAGACCTCGTCCTTGCGGCGACCCTTGGCGCGCAGCTCCTCCTCGATCTTCCACTCGATGGGGAGGCCGTGGCAGTCCCAGCCCGGCACGAAGTCGACGTCGTAGCCCAGCAGGAACCGCGAGCGGACGACGAAGTCCTTCAGGGTCTTCTGCAGCGCATGCCCGATGTGGATGGCGCCGTTGGCGTAGGGCGGGCCGTCGTGCAGCACGAACAGCGGCGCGCCGGCGCGCTGCCGCTCGGCGCGGATCGCGTGGTAGAGGTCCGCCTCGTCCCACTTCGCCAGGATCTGCGGCTCCTTCTGCGGGAGCCCGGCCCGCATGGGGAACGGCGTCTCCGGGAGGAAGACGGTCTCGCGATAGTCGCGCGCGGGTTTTTCGGCGTCGTCGGCCATAGAACTCTTAAATCCAGCTGGTCCGGTGATGGAGGGCGGGAGAACCCGGCGCGCGCTGGAGAACGTCCGGCGGCGTCACGCCGGGCGGTTAATTCGCACGCTCGTCCGAACCTTCGTCATCGGCGGCAGGCTCTAACAGAGTAGGCGGGCGAACTAAAGCGGCCGTCAGTCGAAGTCCGGCATCAGCAGGTCGCGGGCGGCCTTGGCGTCGCGCATCACCTGGGCGGTCATCGCCTCGAGGCCGTCGAACTTCTCCTCCGGACGCAGGAAGGCGATCAGGTCGGTCTCGATGGTCTGATCATAGAGGTCTTCGTCGAAGTCGAAGAGCCAGACCTCCAGCAGGGGCGCGATGATCCCCTCGACCGTCGGGTTCACGCCGATGTTGGCGACGCCCGGCACGTGACGGCCGTCCTGCAGCCGGGTGCGTGTCGCGTAGACGCCGAAGCGGGGGACCACGTAGTCACGCAGCGCGACGTTGGCGGTAGGGAAGCCGAGCTTGCGGCCGAGCTGGCGGCCGCGCTGGACCACGCCCTCGATGGCGAAGGGGCGGCCCAGGATCTCTGCGGCGACCTCCGGGCGGCCCTCGCGCAGCGCCTCGCGGATGGCGGTGGACGAGAATTTCTCGCCGCCTTCGCCCACCGCCTCGGCCACCGAGACGCCGAAGCCGAACTCCTGGCCGTACTGGCGCATGGTCTCGGGCGTACCGGTGCGGCCCTTGCCGAAGGAATTGTCGAAGCCCACCGCCACGTGGCGCGCGCCCAGGCCCTGGTGCAGCACCTGCTCGGCGAACTGGCGGTCGGTCATGTTGGCGAGCTCGGCGTCCCAGGGGAGCACATAGACCGTGTCCACGCCCAGCGCCTCGAGCGCCCGGGCGAGCTGGTCGAAGCGCATCAGCCGGAAGGCCGGCTCGTCTGGCCGGAAGTAGGTCCTGGGATGCGGGTCGAAGGTGATGACGCCGAGCGGGGCGCCCAGCTCGCCCGCGGCGCGGGCGGCCAGCGCGATCACCTTCTGATGCCCGCGGTGCACGCCGTCGAAGCTGCCCATGGCCACCGCCGCACCCTTGTCCGAGGCGGGCAGGTCCTTCCAGCCGCGAATGACCCGGACGCGGCTCATGCGTCCCGGCGCGCCACCATGACCACGGCCTCGCCGTCGATCACGGTCTTGCCGTTCACCTGGCAGACGGTCTCGAGCGTGACGTGGCCGCGCTTCTCGTCGATGGCCCTGACCGTCGCGCGCGCGGTGACCGGATCGCCGATCTTCACCGGCCGCCGGAAGCGGAGCTGCTGCGACAGGTAGATGGCGCCCGGGCCCGGCAGCTTGGTGCCCAGGACGGCCGAGATGTAGCCGGCCCCCAGCATGCCGTGCGCGATGCGGCCGCCGAAGGTGGTGGTCTTGGCGTAGGCCTCGTCCAGGTGGACGGGGTTGTTGTCGTGGCTCACCTCGGCGAAGGCCTCGATGTCGGCGGCGCCGACCACGTGCGTCAGCTCGGCGCTCTGCCCGACGCTCAGCTCATCCAGATAGAAACCCTGCACGCGCGCTCCCCGTTGGTCCGCCAAACCCTTAGCCGGGATGGGCGGCGCTCACCAGACCAGGTCGGCCAGGGCGTAGGTGGCGGTCAGGCCCTCGATGGAGAGCAGGTGCTCGACCACCTTCGGCTGGAGGCGGCCGTCGCGGACCGTCTCCTCGCCGTGGATGCCGTTGGCGATGAAGGCGACGTCGAGCTTCTGGGCGTTGGCGCCGCGGATGTCGGTGCCGAGGCCGTCGCCGATGCAGAGCACGCGGGTCCGGTCCGCCGGCCGGCCCAGGCGCTCCGCGGCGCGGGCCAGCGCCAGGTCGTAGATCGCCGGGTGCGGCTTGCCGGCCATCAGCACGCGCCCGTCGAGGGCCTCGTAGAGCTGGGCCAGCGCGCCGCCGCAGTAGATCAGCTTGTCGCCGCGCTGGACCACGATGTCCGGATTGGCGCAGACCATCTCCAGCCCGCGCGCGATGGCCTTGCAGAAGTCCTCCCGGTAGTCCTCCGGCGTGTCGTTCTCATCGTCGAAGGGCCCGGTGCAGGAGATGAAGGCGGCCTGCTCCAGCGGCACCTCCTGGAGACCCAGGCCCTCGTAGAGCGGCCAGTCGCGGTCCGGCCCGATCTTCCAGGCCGGCCCAGGGGCCCGCTCGGCCAGCAGGACACGGGTCGCGTCGCCGGAGGTGACCACCTCGGCGAAGGCGTCGCGTGGCACGCCGAAGCCCATGAGCTGCTCGATCACCGGCGGGTTCGGCCGCGGGGCGTTGGAGATCAGGATGACCGGCCCGCGCTCGGCGTTGAACCGCGACAGCGCCTCGCAGGCGGCGGGGAACGCCTCGCGCCCGTTGTGGATCACCCCCCAGATGTCGCAGAGCACGACGTCGTAGCGGTCGGCGATCTCGGCGAGGCCGGAGACGAGGGCGGGCTGGGTGGTGCTCATGCCGCGCGGGCTAGCCGATGTGGCCGACCGCGGAAAGCACGAAAGCGACTCTCCGAGAGGCGGAGATCAGTACCGGCCGCCGATCACCCGGCGCGCGAGCGGGTGGCCGAGCTGCGGGCGCAGGGCCGGCGCCGGCGGCGTCGCCTCGGCCAGGATGGCGTCCTTGATGGCCCGGGGCTCGCCGAACAGGTGGCCCTGGCCGTAGCGGATGTCGAGCTCGAGGATGTCCACCACCTGGCGCTCGTTCTCGACCTTCTCGGCGATGATCTCGACCCCGTAGCGGCGGTTGAGGGCGGCGTAGTCCTCGGCCGCCAGGTCCGGCATGCTGCGCAGCACCAGCCGGTCGTCCACCTCCACCAGCTCGTCCAGCAGCATCTGGGCGCCCACGCGGATGAACTTCACGTCGGCGCGGGCGAGGTCCTGCAGGTCGAGGTCGAGGTCGACCACCTTGTCGAGGCTGAATCGGAAGCCCAGCTCGGCGAGCTTGGCCATGTTGCGGGCCTGGATCGCGCCGCGGCTGTCGAACGCCGCCTGGCCGATCTCGAAGATCAGCGCGCCGGCGAGATCGCGGTTCTCCTTCAGGAGGTCGACGAACTGCGGGAAGAACACCTCGTCGCCGAGGCTCGCCATGGAGATGTTGCAGAAGATGCCGATGCGGCGGTCCTTGGCCGCCAAGCGGCGGACGATCTGCACGCAGCGGAACAGCAGCAGGTTGTCGATGGCCGTGACGAGGCCGCCGGGCTCGGCCACCGACAGGTACTCCGCCGGCATCAGCACGCGGCCGGTCTCGTCGCGGAGCCGCGAGAAGCTCTCGTAGAAGACGGTCTTGCGCTGCGGCAGGCCGACGACCGGCTGCAGGTAGAGGTCCACGCGGTTCTCGGTCAGCGCCTCGCGCACGGTGTCCATCAGCAGGCCGGCGCCGCGGTGGGCGGAGTTGTGGCCGAGCCGGGCGGCGAGCGGGGAGGGGCCGGATGCGGCCGGGGCCGCCGCCGGGCGCTCGTCCAGCCGCTGCTGCAGCCGCTCCACCAGGCTCTCCAGCATGTGGACCTCGTCCTGGATCTCCTCGGACTTGTCGTGGTCCTGGGCGGCGCTGGCGGCGACCTCGGTGACCCGCGCGTCCAGCCGCTCCACCTGGTCGATGAGGATCTGGTGCGCCTCGCGGACCTGGTCGATCTCGGCGCGGATGGCGGCGTTCTCGATCAGCCGGGCGATGATCCCGTGCAGGGCCATGCACAGGCCGATGGTGGCCACGAAGGCCGACACGCCCGCGCCCCAGCCGCCCCCGTTCCGCCACAGCGACAGCCCGACCGTCAGCGAGATGCAGAGGTAGCTGGCGCCGAGGAGCGCTGGGGTGAGCCGCCGCATGGTCCCTGTCCGAATCACGCGCAAGTATCCGCTGCGTTCTCCGCAGGTGTCGATGGCTTAACCGTCGCAGTCCGACGGTCCGCGCTTATGGCTGGCGCGTCCGCCGTTCTTATGTGATCAATGTTCACGTAAGCCGCCGCGCGAGACGGTGGCTCGGGGAAGGATCCTATGGCGAGCGAACATTTCGACGTTGTGGTGGTGGGGGCCGGCCTCTCGGGCGTCGGCGCCGGCTGGCACCTGCAGACCGAGGCGCCGGACCGCTCGTATGTGATCCTCGAAGGGCGCGACGCGATCGGCGGCACCTGGGACCTGTTCCGTTACCCCGGCATCCGCTCCGACAGCGACATGTATACCCTGGGCTACGCCTTCAAGCCGTGGCGCGAGGCCAAGGCGATCGCCGACGGCCCTTCGATCCTCAAGTACGTGCGCGACACCGCCGCCGAGCACGGGATCGACCGCCACATCCGCTTCCGCCACCAGGTGAAGCGCGCGAGCTGGTCCACCGAGGACGCGCTGTGGACCGTGGAGGCCGAGACGGAGGGGCGGACCGTCCGCTTCACCTGCGCCTTCCTGTTCCTGTGCGGCGGCTACTACTCCTACGAGGGCGGCTACACGCCCGATTTCCCGGGGCGCGAGCGCTTCCAGGGCCGCGTCGTCCACCCGCAGAAGTGGCCGTCCGACCTCGACTACGCCGGCAAGAAGGTGGTGGTGATCGGGTCGGGCGCGACGGCCGTGACCCTCGTGCCGGAGATGGCCAGGACGGCCGCCCATGTCACCATGCTGCAGCGCTCGCCCACCTACGTCGTCAGCCGGCCGGCCGAGGACAAGATGGCCAACTGGCTGCGCGCCCGGCTGCCCGGCAAGCTCGCCTACGACATCGTCCGCTGGCGCAACGTGCTGTTCGGCATGTACTTCTTCCGCATGGCGCGGAAGAAGCCGGAGGCCGTGAAGCAGCGGATCATCGGCATGGTCCGCGAGCAGCTCGGCCCCGACTACGACGTCGAGACCCACTTCACGCCGACCTACAACCCCTGGGACCAGCGGCTCTGCCTGGTGCCGGACTCCGACATGTTCCAGGCGATCAAGGCGGGGTCGGCCTCGGTGGTCACCGACCACATCGAGACGTTCGACGAGACCGGCATCCGCCTGAAATCGGGGCAGCATCTGGACGCCGACGTCATCGTCACCGCCACCGGGCTCAATCTTCAGGTGATGAACGGCCTCGAGCTCACGGTCGACGGACGCAAGGTCGAGCCGGGCCAGACGCTGTCCTACAAGGGCATGATGTACGAGGGCGTGCCGAACCTGGCGTCGGCCTTCGGCTACACCAACGCCTCGTGGACCCTGAAATGCGACCTGACGTGCGAGTACGTCACCCGCCTGCTGAACCACATGAGGAAGACCGGCCTTCGCCAGGCCACGCCGCGCAACCGCGAGGGCGAGATGGAGCTGCAGCCCTGGCTGGACTTCAACTCGGGCTACGTGCTGCGGGCCATGGACAAGTTCCCCAAGCAGGGGACGAAGGCGCCCTGGCGGCTGCACCAGAACTACGCCATGGACCTGATGACCCTGCGCTACGCCAAGCTGGACGACGGGGTGATGGAGTTCTCGAACCCCGCGCGCCCGGCGATGCGCATGGCGGCGGAGTAGGCGCGCCGGAACGCCTCTCCCGAGCGGAAGCCTGGGAGAGGGCTTTCCCTAGCGCGTGGGGACCGGGTGTTCGCCGCGGTAGTCGTAGAAGCCGCGGCCGGTCTTGCGGCCGAGCCAGCCCGCCTCGACGTACTTCACGAGCAGCGGGCAGGGGCGGTACTTGGAGTCGGCCAGCCCCTCGTAGAGCACGTTCATGATCGACAGCACGGTGTCGAGGCCGATGAAGTCCCCGAGCTCCAGCGGGCCCATCGGATGGTTGGCGCCGAGCCGCATGGCGGTGTCGATGGCGTCCACGGTGCCCACGCCCTCGTACAGGGTGTAGATCGCCTCGTTGATCATCGGCACCAGGATCCGGTTGACGATGAAGGCCGGGAAGTCCTCGGCGTTCGAGGTGGTCTTGCCCAGCGACTGGGCGAAGGCGACGGCGGTCTCGTAGGTGTCCGGGCCCGTGGCGATCCCGCGGATGATCTCCACGAGCTTCATCAGCGGCACCGGGTTCATGAAGTGCAGGCCGATGAACCGCTCGGGCCTATCGGTGGCCGAGGCCAGCCGGGTGATGGAGATCGACGAGGTGTTGGACGCCAGCAGGGTGTCCTTCGCGAGGTGCGGCGAGAGCGCCTTGAAGATGGTCTTCTTGACCTCCTCGTCCTCGGTGGCGGCCTCGATGGCCAGGTCCGTCCGGCCGATCTGCTGCAGCTCGTCCGCGCCCTTGATGCGCGTGAGCGCCGCGTCCATGGCGTCCTGGGTGATGATCCCGCGGGCCACCTGGCGGGTCATGTTCTTCTCGATGTTGGCCACGCCCGCCTTGATGCGGTCCCCGCTGACGTCGTGCAGCAGGACGTCGTAGCCGCCGAGCGCACAGACGTGGGCGATGCCGGAACCCATCTGACCGGCGCCGATGACGCCGACCGACTTGATCTGAACCATTGAGTCTTAAGCCTCGAAGCCGGGCGCCGTCGTTCGCACCCGCGGTATGGGGGCGCTATTAACATCGGCTATTGCGGCGCAGACAAGGCCTTTGCTGCGGCGCAGCGTGACCGGGAGCTGCACTGTGGCGCCTAGGCCCCTTCGAGCTCTTGCTGGGGTTGCGCGGCTGCCGCTTCGGCCAGGAGCCACTCGCGCAGGGCGTGTATCCGCGTCAGCTTCCGGCTGTCCGGCCGCCAGACGATGAAGAAGCCGAGCTCGGAGGGCACGCTGAGCTCGAAGGGCCGCACGAGGCGTCCCGTCCTGAGGTCCTGCTCGATGAGCCCGCTGCGGGCCAGCGCCACGCCGACACCCTGGGCGGCGGCCTCCAGCAGCATCACCGAGTCCTCGAACACCACGCCCTGGGCCGGCGGCGGCTCGATGCCGAACTGGCTGAACCAGAGGCTCCACGGACGGTGCCGATGGTGCAGCAGGGTGGCGTTCAGCAGGTCTTCGGGGCAGCACCAGGTCCGGGCGGCGGCCATGGCCGGGCTGCACACCGGCAGCAGGGTCTCGGTGAAGAGGTGCGTGGCCTCCACGTCGTCCCAGCGGCCCGCGCCGTAGCGCACGCCCACATCCACCCCGTCGGTCACGAAGTTGGCGCGCCGCTCCTCCACCCGCAGCTCGATGTTCTTGCCCGCCGGATGCTCCAGGAGCCGCGGCAGGCGGGGCGGCAGCCAGCGGTTGGCGAACTGCGGGTCCAGGCTGACGACCAGGGGATCGCGCTCGGCGGCGGCGGCGAACTCGGCCACGGCGTTCTGCAGCACGCCCAGCCCGCGGCCCACCTCGCGCGCCAGGCGCTCGGCCTCGGCGGTGGGGATCATCGCGTTGCCACGGCGCTCGAACAGGCGCGCGCCCAGTTCCTCCTCCAGCCGACGGATCTGCTGGCTGACCGCGCCGTGCGTGACCGACAGCTCCTCGGCCGCCCGGCTGTAGCTCCGGTGGCGGGCCGCGGCCTCCAGGGCGCGCAGGGCGAAGAAGGGCGGAAGGCGGATGCTCACGCCCAAGGTTGTTAGCGCAGGTAACAACCGAGGGCAAAATCTATCGTTCGTCTCCGGGGCCTGCAGATCCTAAATCCTCTTTCGACGGCGCCGCCCAACTCATCGCCAGATCAAGGACTTAGAACCATGAGGACCAAGCTTCTCGTGCTCGGCGTCGCTTCGCTGCTGCTCAGCGTCGAAGGCGTCCGCGCCGCCCCGGCGGCCTTCCACCAGGCCTATGTGGCCAGCGTCTCGGCCCAGGCCGACGCCAAGCTCGCCAACAGCGGCGTCATCCTGCCCGACGGGATGGTGAAGGTGCGCGGCGTGCTGAGCGGCGACCGCCTGCAGAACGTGCACCTCGCCGAGAGCACCGGCGACCTCGCCGCCGATCGGGCGGTGGAGCAGGCCCTGCGCCGGCTGAAGGTCGCTCCCGTGCCGGCCGAACTCGCCGGCCGCCAAGTCACCCTGACGCTGGGCGCCCAGCCCATCGTCCAGGCCCGGACTCCTTGAGGCCCCCGGCGCGACCCCACCGCGCCCGCGGACTTGAGGATGGGGCGGTCCCGCCGGGGGCCGCCCCTTTCCTTTTGGCCCGAGCCCGGCCGCCGCGAACCGCGCTAGGCTGCCGGCCATGAAGACCCTGCTCATCGTCTGGCATTCCCGCACCGGGGGCTCGCGGCAGATGGCCGAGGCGGCCGCCCGTGGCGCCGGCGCGGAAGGCGAGGTCGCCGTGCGCCTGCTCCCTGCAGAGACCGCGCTCGCGGCCGACGTGCTGGGCGCCGACGGTTATGTGTTCGTCGCCCCGGAGAACCTCGCCTCGCTGTCGGGAGCCATGAAGGAGTTCTTCGATCGGACCTACTACGACGTCCTCGACCGGGTGGCGGGCCGGCCCTATGCGCTCCTCGTCTGCGCCGGCTCGGACGGTCAGGGCGTGGTCCGGCAGGTGGGCAGGATCGCCACCGGCTGGCGACTGAAGCCGGCGGCCGAGCCGGTCGTGGTGGTCACCGGCGCGCAGGACCGGCCGGCCATCCAGGCCCCGAAGACAATCGCGCCGCCGGAGCTCGCCCGCTGCGAGGAGGTGGGGCAGGCCCTGGCCGCTGGCCTGGCGATGGGGATCTTCTGAGCCGATCTAGAAGGAGAGCCCGGGCGCCTCGGGCCGGACCAGGGTGAGCACCGGCCGGACTCCGGACCAGACGCTGATCTGGTGAACGTCGGGCGTCCGCTGCATCAGCGCCCCCGCCGTTTGGAGCGCGAGATCGTCGGACGCGAGCTCGTGCGCCTGGAAGCCCATGGGCTCGCCATCCTCCCCCGAGCAGTAGAAGGCGTAGAGGACTTTTGCCTGGAGCATGTGCGGCATCCCTTCCTCCGGCGACGCTTGTGGAATGCGCGCCGGGACGCGGGGGTTGCAGATGAGCCTCCGCGCGGCCCTGGCGGCGGCGGGATTTCCCGCTAGGTTGCCCGCCATGCGCACCGCCCTGCTCGCCGCCGCCGCGGCCGTCCTCTCCGCCCTGCCCGCCGCCGCCCAGGCGCCCGCCGTGCCGACGCTGCCTGCCGAGCCCACGCTGCTGCGCGACCTGCCGGCGCAGGTCTCGACCGAGCGGCTGCGGGCCGACATCGCCCGCATGGTCGCCTTCGGGACCCGCCACACCCTCTCCGACGCCAAGTCCGAAAAGCGCGGTATCGGCGCCGCGCGGCGCTGGGTCGCCGCGGAGTTCGGCGCCATCGCCCGCGACTGCGGCGGCTGCCTGACGATCGCCACGCCGTCGGCGGTGGTGACGGCGCCGCCGCGGGTGCCCACGCCCACCGAGATCGTCGACGTGCTGGCCATCCAGCGCGGCACGAGCGATCCGAACCGGGTGGTGATCATCTCGGGGCACCTGGACAGCCGGGTCACCGACGTCATGGACTTCAAGTCGGACGCTCCGGGCGCCAATGACGACGCCTCGGGCGTGGCGGCGGTGATCGAGGCCGCGCGGGTGCTGTCCAGGCACAGGTTCGGCGCGACTATCGTCTACGCCGCGCTCTCCGGCGAGGAGCAGGGGCTGCACGGCGGCAAGATCCTCGCGGATTACGCCCGCCAGCAGGGCTGGCAGGTGGTCGCCAACCTCAACAACGACATCGTCGGCAACACCGAAGGTATCGGCGGCGCCCGCGACAACACCCACGTGCGCGTCTTCTCGGAAGGCACCAAGGCTACCGAGACGCCGGAGGAGGCCAACCGCCGGCGCTACAACGGCGGCGAGGTGGACAGCCCCTCCCGGCAGGTGGCGCGCTACCTGGACGGCCTCGCCGACCGCTATCTCGCGAACCTCGACGTGGTGATGGTCTACCGGACCGACCGCTTCAGTCGGGGCGGCGACCAGGTGCGGATGCTGGAGGCCGGCTTCCCGGCCGTGCGCATCACCGAGGCGGTGGAGAACTACAACCGCCAGCACCAGGACCTGCGCACCGAGAAGGGGATCCGCTTCGGCGACACGATCGACGGCGTCGACTTCCCATATCTCGCGCAGGTGACCCGGCTGAACATCCTGGGGCTGGCGGCGCTCGCCGCCGCCCCGGCCCCGCCGACCGGCGTGGAGATCTCCGGCGCCGTCTCGGCCGACACCACGGTGAAGTGGACGCCGGCCCCTGACGCCGTGGCCTACCGGGTGTGGTGGCGCGGCACGACGGATCCGACCTGGCGCTACAGCCGGCTCGTGCCGCCCACCGGCGAGACCAAGCTCGCGGGCGTCAACATCGATGACTGGTTCTTCGGGGTGAGCGCCGTCGGCCGGGACGGGCACGAGAGCCCGGTGGTCTTCCCCGGCGTTCCCGGGCGCTGGGCGCACGAGGCGCCGAAGGCCCCCTAGGCCTTGCCGGGCGCGCGGACGTCGGTCTCCACCCAGGCGTCCTCGTGCTCCCAACTGTGGGCGGTCTTGCAGACCGGGCAGTCATAGCGCTGGCCCGACAGCCGGATCAGCTTGAAGGTGCTCGCGTCCATCGACAGGCGGGTGGGCACCACCTGGCCGGTCTGCGGACATCGGGTAAGCACTCTGGGCACGACGCGGGCTCCACGTGAGGGGGGCGGGAGCGCGACTCGTCTCTCTGGCCGCCACTGGCCAGGGGATACGTGGCGGCTGGGATCAGCCTGCGCACACCTCGGTCGCGAACACAACGGATCGCGGGAGCGGCGCAACCGCACGGGCGGCTCGCGGGTTGTCACGCCTGGCGACCGACGCGCCAGGGGATTCCAGAGGGACGATGGCCGCGCCTCGGCGCGCAACCCGGATTGGACCATGCCCGCTGCTTCCAGAAATCTCCGCCGCCTCTCCCTGACGATGGGGAGCGCCGCGATCGCCCTGGGCCTCGCCGGCTGCAAGGTGGACAGCCGGCCGCTGCTCGCCCGCGACGAGCCCGCCCCGCTCTATGCCGCCGCCGGCCAGCCGCTCGCCGGCGGCTACCCCTACGCGCTCGGACCACTGGACCCGGCGGAGGCGGCCCGCGTCGCGCCGGTGGGCCAGCCCTACGACGGCTACGCCCTGGCCGAGCGCGCCTACGCCTATGACCGCGTCGCCTGGCAGGCGCCCCCGGACTACGGCTTCCGGTATGGCGAGGTGGAGCCCTGGGCCTGGCAGACCGCGGGCGACGAACTGATGTTCGCCGAGCCGCTCGATGACGGTTACCGCTTCTACTATTACGAGCCCGGCGAGGATTACCCCTACTTCGTCCGCGACCCGCGATACGGCTACGCCTACGGGGACGACGGCGTGCTCACGGCCGTCTTCTCCGCCGCCGGCGCCCTGCTGGGGGCCGACCAGCTCTACGGTTTGTCCGGCGTGGCCGGGGCCTACCTCAATCGCGGCCACGACATGCGCCGGGTCTACTACGGCGAGCCCCGGTACGCCCTGGCCGACGATCCGCTTTGGTACGACCGCTGGGAGGACCGTTACCCGGTCATGCGGACGTCGTGGGAACCGTGGATGGCCGCGGCCGACCGGGTGGAGCCGTGGCGGAGCTACCGTGTCGCCAGCGGCGAGCGGGAGCTGCGGGCCTTCGAGAAGGAGCGCGAACGCCGCGCGAAGGCCATGGACAAGCTCGAGGCGCGCTACGCCAAGGCCGAGGACAAGGCTTACCGCCGGGCGGTGCGCGGGGCTGACCGCGAGGTCCGCGTGGCGCACGCGCCGCCGCGGGCGGAGCCGCGTCGCGGGCGCGACGACCATCCTGGCCGCGGCCGGGGCCACGAGGCCGGGGGTCGCCACGGGCCGGAGACCCGTCCGGTGGCCGTGGCCGACAACCGGCGCTGGGACGGCGGCGGGCCGCGCGGTCGGGAGGATCGCGGCGGCGGCCCGCCGCACGAGGCGCGCGGCGGCCACGACGGTGGGCCCGGCAAGGGTCACGGCCACGGCGGGGGAGGCGGCCACGGTGGTGGCGGCGGCGGTGAGAAGGGTGGCGACAAGGGTGGCGGCAAGGGCAAGGGGCGCGACTAGGCGCCCCTACTCGTCCGCCACGCCCGGCCGGGGCGTGATGCGCACCCGCCGGACGCGGCGCGCCGGCGTCTCGTAGGGCCCCATCAGGAACATGCGCGCCCGGGAGTGGTCGAGGGCGACGCGGAAGCGCCGCAGGATGCCGAGCCCAAGGAGGCCGTCGGGGATGGGTCCGCTGACGGCGGGGGCGAAGACCTGCACGTCCATGTCCTCGAAGCGGTGGCCGGCGAACCGGACATGGCGGGCCTCGACCATCCGGTCCTGGCTCACGCCGCCCAGGGTCACCGAGCGCCCGCTGCGCACGGGGCGGCCGGTCAGCAGTCCGGCGGCCGTGGCCGCCTTCTCGGACAGCGCGAGGCCGCCGGTGGCGCCGGTGTCGACCATCACGTCCAGCGGCGGCGCCTCCTCCACCTGCACCTCGGCCATCAGCGCGTGCGCCGGCCCGGGCCGCACCGTCACCGCCCGCCAGTCCCCTCCCGGCGTCCAGGCCGACGCGCGCCAGAAGGCGGCGCGGGCGCGGGGGAAGTCGATCTCGGCCACCACGGTGCGCAGCAGGTCACGGCCGAGCAGCATGGAGAACGGCCGGCGGGTCAGGCGCGAGAGGGGGTGCAGGTCGAGCGTCGCCGCGCGCAGTCCCCTCAGCGTCAGGGCGCCCAGGTCGAGGTCGAGGCGGACGGAGCGGGTCACGCTCGGCTGGCCGCTCACCCCGAAGGCCAGCATCGGCACGGGGCTGCCGGCCGGCAGGGCGAGCTCGGCGGCGAGGCCGGCGTCGATGGCCGAGTACTGAGCGCCGGAGTCCAGAACCACCCGGATGTGCCGGCCGCCCACCAAGGCCGGCAGGTCGACCATTCCGCCGGGCTCCGGCAGCGGCAGCCAGCCGGTGGTGTCGCCGCCGCCGCGGAACGCCACCTCCGGCAGGGGCCAGGCGAGGCGCTCGCGCAGGAACCAGACGCCCGCCCCGCCGGCGGCGAGGAGCCCGAGTTGGCCTAGGAGCGCCCGTCGGTTCAAAGCGCCGCGACGAGGGCGATGGCGAGGGCCGCGGCGGCCCCGATCCCCGCCGCCACGCCGATCAGCATGCCCTTCCGGTCGGCCATGCGGGCGTCCGGCTGCAGATCGGGGGTGGCGGCGTTGGACGAGGCGCTGGTCGGCCGGCCGACCCGTTCCTGCCTGCGGGCGTGGTCCACCACCTCCGGCGAGGGCGGCGTTCCGGCCGCCTCGTCGTCCGTGCCGAGCGGGGAGGCGGCGGGATCGAAGCCGGCGACCTTGTCGCCGGTCCGGCCGCTCTGGATGTCGTCGCGGAGCTGGGCGGTGGTGGAGCCGCGCCGCTGGGGCGCTCCGGGGTCGATGTGGGTCATGGGCTGGCGTCTCCTGTCGGAGGGAAACCCGTGGCGGCGGCGCCGGTTCACCCGCCCAGCTCGGCGAGAGCGCGGTGTGCTCGTCAGGGCTTTCGTAAGGTCGTCACATAATGTTCACAACAGTGAGTTGTGCAATCAACGTATCGTTAGACCTCAGCGTGTGATTAGGCTCGCCAGTTCGGCGGAGCGGCATGAGCCTATTACTCGACATCGCGCCCTATATACCTCCGGTCACGGAAGAGGTGACGGGGGCGCACATCTACGAGCGCTTCCAGCTCGAGCCGGACACCATGGCCATCGCCGTCGTGGATGCGGAGGGCCGGCCCACCGGCATCATCGAGCGCAACGACTTCCTGGTGCGCATGGCCGCGCAGTACGGCCACGCCCTGTGGTCCCGGCGTCCCATCGCCGCCTGGATGAAGCGCGATCCGGTGATCGCGGACGGCGACGTGACGGTGGCGGAGTTCTGCGGCCGGGTGCTGGAGGAGAGCCCCTCGTCGCTCCTGCACGGCTTCATCGTCACCTGCGCCGGCCGCTACGCGGGGGTGGGCTCGATGCTCGCCCTGCTGCAGGCCGCCTCCGCCCAGACCGCGCGCCTGGCCGCGGCGGCCGAGGAGTCCAGCCGGCTCGCCAACGCGGCGCTGGCCGCCCGCGGCCGCTTCCTGGCGGTGATGAGCCACGAGATCCGCACGCCGCTGAACGGCGTCCTGGCGGTGGCCGAGATCGTGCGGCGCAAGAGCCGACAGGCCGAGCTTCTGCCGCTGATCGACACCATCGTGGAGTCGGGCGAGGTGCTGCTGCGCCTGCTGAACGACGCCCTGGACCTGTCGCGGGCCGAGCACTCCGGGCTGGAACTCGAGGAGGATCCGGTGCTGGCCGCCGGCCTGGCGGACGACGTGCTGGCCCTCTGGGCGCCGCAGGCGGAGCTGAAGCAGCTCGCCTTCGAGGTGACCTACGAGGGTCCGCAGGACGCCTGGGTGCTGGGCGACCGCGTCCGGCTGCGCCAGGTGCTGAACAACCTGGTGGGCAACGCCATGAAGTTCGCGGCCCGGCGCGTGGAGGTGCGGATCACGGCGCAGGCCGCCGACGGCGGCTGCCTCCAGCTCAGCGCCCGGGTCTGCGACGACGGCCCCGGCGTGCCGCCCGACCGGCTGACCAGCATCTTCGAGCCCTTCCAGCAGACCGAGGAGGGCGTGCGCCGGGGCGGCGCGGGCCTGGGCCTGGCGGTCTGCCAGCAGATCGTCGAGCGGACGGGCGGGACGATCCGGGCGGAAAACCGGGCTGGGGGTGGGGCTGTGTTCGCCTTCGAGGCGCCGCTGTTCCGGGTCCCCGCTCCGGCCGAGCCGGCGGCGCAGGCCCAGCCCGAGGCGCGCCGCAGCGCCCTGCACGTGCTGATCGCCGACGACAACGCCACCAACCGGCTGGTCGCCCGCAGCCTCCTGGAGATCTTCGGCTGCACCAGCGAGGAGGCGCCGGACGGCGGCCAGGCGGTCGACGCCGTCGTCACCGGCCGCTTCGACCTCGTGCTGATGGACATCAACATGCCAGGCATGAACGGGGTGGAGGCGGCGCGGGCGATCCGATCCAGCGCCGGGCCGGCGTCCAAGGTCCCGATCCTGGCCCTCACCGCCAACGCCGCCCCAACCGACGCCGGCTTCTACCGCATGGCCGGCATGAACGGCGTGGTGGAGAAGCCGATCAAGCCGGAACGCCTGCTCGCGGCCATCAACGCCCTGTTCGAGGTGGAGCCGGCCTCCGCGGAGGCCGTCGCCGGCTAGCCGCGCAGCGAGCGCGCCAGGATCTCCAGGGTCAGCCGCGCGGCCTGCTTGGTCTCGTCCTGCTCGCCGCGCTCGAAGGTGATCAGCCCGGCTTCGAAGAGCTGGTCGAGCTCTTCCGCGGAGAGCACGCCCTTGCGCTTCAGGGTGGACAGCGTGCCCACAATGATCGCGTGCAGCGCCGCCAGCATGCCCGCCCGCTCGGCGTCGGCCGAAATGGGGGTCTCGTCGTTCATGGGGGGCTCGCTCCGCTCACTCTTGTCATCTCCAGTTCACCCGCCAGCGGCCAGGAGTCCAGTCGGGGGTTTGGAACCGGAGGAAGATCAGCTTGTTGAACGCGGTCATGCGAATGCGGTCGAAGGGCGGTCGGGCCCGAACCCTCATCAGGCTCGCGCTCGGCGGCTGGGTGGCCTTCTCGGCGCTGAACGCCCAGGCCGGCACCCTGGAGGACGTGGCCGCCGCCTTCGGAAATACGGTGCTCGCCACCTATCCCGACGGACGCCACCAGCGCATCTGGCTGCACGAGGACGGCGCCTACGAGGCGGTGGGCCGGCGCGGCAAGCCCTCGTCCGGACGCTGGAGCCTGAAGGGCGACAAGGTCTGCCTCAAGCAGCACCGGCCGTTCCCGGCGCCGATCTCCTATTGCACGCACTTCCCGGCCCAGGGCGACGTGGGCGCCACCTGGACCGGCAAGGACCTGGCGGGCGTGCCGATCCAGTTGAAGCTCGTGAAGGGCGTCCAACGGCCGGCCAACGGCCCCGGAAGCTGACGCACACCCTCCGGGCCGGGGCCGAATCCCCTCAACCTGCGCGCTTGCCGGGGAGCCGCCTTGTCCATCTTCGTCGTCACCCTCGAAGGCCGTGAGCCGCCGGACCCGGCGCGGCTGACCGTGCTCGCGTTCGTGGAGGCCCCGGACGAAGCCGCCGCCGAGCAGGGCGCGCACGCCGCGCTGGCGGAGCGGCAGTGGTCCGACGTGCGGTGGCTGCGCACCGGCGAGGTGACCGACGAGGCGGCCGTGCCGGAGGACTTCTCACGCGCCATGGCCAGCGCCCGCCGCTTCGGTCTGGGGCTGATCATCTACGAGGAGCCGTGAGAGCGGGACGGACGCCCGGAGGGCTCAGGTCCGGGCGCCCGCCCCGAGGAGGAGTGAGAACCGGAGAGGTCCGTCGCACCGAACGGGGCCGTTCTGGCCTCCGCCGGCGAACTGGCGCTCGCCGTCGGCACGCGGCAGGGAGGCTCCCTCCCGATCGTGGCGGCGGCGTGGCGAATGGCGCCGCTCGCGCCTAGAGCACGCAGTCGGTCAGGCCCTCGCGGCGCACGGCGCGGGCATTGCGATTGATGGCCCCGGAGCGGCGTTTCACGTAGGGGCCGGGCTTGGCCGCCTGCCACGACAGCGGCTTTGGGACGATGGCGGCGAGCCGCGCCGCCTGGGCCGGCGTCAGCCGCTTGGCGGAGATGCCGAAGTTGTGCTGGGCCGCGGCCTCCGCGCCGTAGATGCCCGGGCCCCATTCGATGGAGTTCAGATAGACCTCCATGATCCGCCGCTTGCCCCAGCCGACTTCGATCAGGAGGGTGAAGTAGGCCTCGAGGCCCTTTCTCACCCAGTCGCGGCGCGGCCAGAGGAAGACGTTCTTGGCGGTCTGCTGGCTGATCGTGGAGCCGCCGCGCACCTTCTTGCCCTGGGCGTTGTACTCCAGCGCCTTCTCGATCGCCTCGACGTCGAAGCCCATGTGGCGGCAGAAGCGCGCGTCCTCCGCGGCGATGACGGCGCGCACCAGGGTGGGGGATATGTCCTCCAGCGGGACCCAGGTGCGGCGGAAGCCCTGGCCCTCGAACACCCGCTGAACCATCAGGAAGGTCAGCGGCGGCGGCACGAAGCGGTAGACGGCCACCGCCAGCACGGGGCCGACGAACCCCAGCAGCAGGACGGCGACCACGAGGCCGGTCAGAAGACGCCGCACCGGGGAGGACCTTGCCATGACGCTGGGGAGCCTGTGTTAGGAGGAAGCCGAAGGGGCATGCTCGTCAAGGACGGTTAAGGAAGCCATGAACGTCTCCGAGGCGGTGGAGAAGCGCGTGTCGATCCGGGCGTTCCGGCCGGACCCGGTGCCGGGGGCGGTGGTGCGCGACATCCTGGAGCGGGCCGCCAAGGCGCCCTCCGGGGGCAACCTGCAGCCGTGGCGGGTCTATGCGCTGAGCGGCGCGCCGCTGGCCGAGCTGAAGGCCAAGGTGGCGGCCAACCCGTTCGGCGAGACGCCCGAGTACGACGTCTATCCGCCCAACCTGTGGGACCCGTTCCGCACGCGGCGGTTCCAGAACGGCGAGGACCTCTACGCCACGATCGGCATTCCGCGCGAGGACAAGCCGGCCCGCCTGCGCCAGCTCGCCCGAAACGGCGAGTTCTTCGGCGCGCCGGTGGGCGTCTTCTTCTGCCTGGACCGCAAGCTCGGCCCGCCGCAGTGGGCGGACCTCGGCATGTACATGCAGACCGTGATGCTGCTGGCGCTGGAGCGGGGCGTCGACACCTGCGCGCAGGAGTACTGGGCGCGCTATCCGCAGACCGTGGGCGAGGTGATCGGCCTGCCCGAGGACCACATGCTCTTCTCCGGCATGGCGATGGGCTACCGGGACTCGCAGGCCCCGATCAACACCCTGGCGGCCGCCCGCGATCCGTTCGAGGTCTGGGGCGAGTTGCGCGGTTTCGATTGAGCGGCGTCAAGGCGGCGGCTCCCGGGCCGCGGCAGCATGGCCTTGCGAATCTGGAGCAAGGCGCATGGTCAGGCATGTACGGGCAGGACGGGCGGCCGCGGGGGCGATCCTGGCGCTCGTCGGGTCGGCGGGGCTGAGCGCCCTCGTCTGGATGACCTACGACCATTCGGCGACGGCGGAGCGGCTGCTGTTCGGCCTGGGCTTCGGCCTCACCGGCCTGGCGTCCGCGCTCGCCCAGGGGCTGGTGCTCTACGGGCTGTGGCTGCTGTGGTCCGCGGGGCGGCCGATCGACCGGTGACGCGGGTCACAGACTTCGGGCCTTTCTGAACATACGGTACGGGGGCGAAGGAAACGCCGAGGGCCCTCATGACGCCTGACCAGATCGAGCTCGTCCGCTCGACGTTCGCAGAGGTCGCGCCGATCCGCGCTCAGGCCGCGCGACTGTTCTACGCCCGGCTTTTCGAGACCTGGCCGGAGATCCGGCCGATGTTCAAGACCGACCTCGCCGCCCACGGGCAGAAGCTGATGGCCGCGATCGAGGTGGTGGTCGACGGGCTCGAACGGCCCGAGACGATCGGCGCCCGCCTCGAGGCGCTCGGCCGCGCGGGCGGTTGCGCCGTCCAGCCCGCGCATTACCGGGCGATGGGGGACACCCTGATCTGGATGCTGGAGACCAGCCTGGGCGAGGTGTTCACGCCTCAGGCGAAGGCCGCCTGGATCGCCGCCTACGACCTGCTGTCCCGGGCCATGGCGGAAGCGGCCTGCGAGCCGGAGCCGCGGGCGGCCTAGACCTCGCCCACGCCCGCGCCGCCGTCCTCGTCGCCCCAGGCCACGCGCTTCGCATCGGGGCTGATCGCCACCGCGCTGACCGCCACGCCCTTTTCCGCCTTGAGGTTGACGATCCGCTGGCCCGCCAGGTCGCAGGCCCGCACCCGGCCGTCGTCCAGGCCCCACGCCACCCAGTTGCCGCCGGGCTGGCCGGCGACCACGGTGGAGAGCGCGCTCTCCTCGTAGCCGATCTCCGCCGCCTGCTTGCCCATCGGACCCGTCGAGCCCGCGAACGGCCAGACGACCACGCCGTTGGCGCCGGAGGTGGCCATCAGGCTGCCCTTGGCCAGGAAGGACAGGCTCTTCACCTTCGACGGATAGCCGCCCATGCGCATGTTCTTCTCGTCGGCCACGCGCCAGCCGTGGAGCTGGTTGTCCTGCATGGAGGAGATCAGGAACTTGCCGTCCGGGCTCCAGGCGCAGGCCACGTGGCTGCCGGCCCACTTCAGCATCACCGGCTTCTGGTCGGCGATCCGCGCGTACCAAAGCCAGGCGCCCCCGTAGGTCGCCGCCGCGATCCGGCGGCCCTTGGGGTCGAAGGCGATGGCGGCCACGGTCTTCTCGTGCGCGAAGCTGCGGGCGAAGCCCGGGTCGGCGGTGTCGCGGACGTGCAGCTCGCGGCCGGCGGCGAAGGCGACCAGCTTGGACTCCGCCGAGGCGGCCACGTGGTCGATCCAGCGGCCGGGCATCTTCGCCAGCTCCGTGGCCCCGTCGGGCTTGGACCAGACCAGGCGTCCGTCGTCGCCGCCGGTGATCACGCCCTCGCCCGAGGGGTGCACGCAGCCGGCCAGCGCCGCGCCGTCATGCGCCTGCACGGTCTCGCCCGACTCGAACCTCACCGTGCCGTCGCCCAGGGCGAACATGGCGCGGCCGGCCCTGTCGAACAGGGCGGCGGTGACGTAGGCGTCGAAGGCGTAGGTGCTCATGGCGCCTCGCCATAGAGCGCCCGACGCACCTGGGGAAGGCGGTTCCTCTACGGGAACATGGTTCTCCCGCTTCGGGCTTTACAACTTCGTAAGGCCTTGCCAAAGGTCGGCTGACTCTAAGACGGGCGCGACCATGCGCCCCAGGGAAGGATTGAAACGCATGGGCGCAAAGCTCGGCGGCGGGGGCGGCAACAAGTTCGCGCTCGGCCAGAACGCCGACATCAACGTCACGCCGTTCGTGGACGTGATGCTGGTGCTCCTCATCATCTTCATGGTGTCGATCCCGGCCGCCACGGTGTCGATCAAGCTCGACCTGCCGCCGGCGATCCCGCCGCCGCCCGGCACGGTCGTGAAGGAGCCGGTGCTGGTGAACATCCAGCAGGGCGGCGCCCTCTACATCGGCGAGCGTCCCACCAGCCTCGATGGCCTGCCGGGCGACCTGGCCGGCGTCCTGCAGGTGGAAGACCCGTCCACCCCGCCGACCGAACAGCGCGTGTACATCCGCGCCGACCGGACGGTCCGCTACGGCGACTTCATGGCGGTGATGAACACCCTGCAGGGCAACGGCTTCTACCAGGTGGCCCTGATCAACGAAGAGATCTGATCCTCTTCGGCTAGGTTTGCGGAAAGCCCCGCTCGGGAAACCGGGCGGGGCTTTTTCGTGCCCGGTCGCCGGCGGTTTCGACAACGACACGATTTTGCAGTTCTGCAATATTCCATCTTTACAGCGCGGCCGTGCGGGTATCCGATCCCTCTGTACGCGGACGTCAGAGCCGCAATGGAAGGGAGACTGAAGATGGGAATGCGACTGGCGGCCTCGAGCGCGACGCCGTTCCGGCTCCAACAGAACAGCGAGATCAACGTGACGCCCTTCGTGGACATCATGCTGGTGCTGCTGATCATCTTCATGGTGTCGATCCCGCCGGTCACCACGGCGGTGAAGGTCGACCTGCCTCCGGCGCCGGCCGGCGCCCGGCCTCAGGCGCCGCCGACCTATGTCAGCCTGCAATCCGACGGTCGGGTGTTCGTCGGCGATCAGCCGACGAGCTTGTCGACCCTGCCGGCCGACCTGGCCGCGGCGATCGGCGGCTCCAATCCGCGCAACGAGCGCGTCTACGTGCGGGCCGACATGACGGTCCGCTACGAAGCCTTCATGGCCGTCATCAACCGGCTGAAGGCCACCGGCTACGCGCGCGTGGGCCTGGTGGGCGAGGAGATCTGACGCCGGGGGCGGGCCGGGCCCCGCGCCCGGCCTCGCCGTCCTCAGGCGACGGTGCTCTCGAAGCCGGCCTTGAGGGCGGCTTCGTCGAGGTTGCGGCCGATGAACACCATTCGGGAGTAGCGGGGCTCGCCCTCGCGCCAGTCGCGCTGGAAGTCGCCTTCCAGGATCATGTGCACGGCCTGGAACACCAGGCGGCGGTTGTCGCCGGCGATGTCCAAGATGCCCTTGGCCCGCAGGATGTCCGGCCCCTGGGTCTGCAGGACGTTGTTGAGCCAGGCGGTCACCTTGTTGCCGTTCAGCGGCTTGTCGCTGGTCAGCGAAACGCCGCGGATGCCACTCTCGGCCACGTGGTCGTGGATATGGCCGTGGTCGTGGCCATGATCGTGGTCGTGCCCATGGTCATGGTCATGGTCATGGTGGTGATGATCGTGGCCGTGATGGTCGTGATCGCAGTGCTCGTCGTGCACGTGGCCCGGCTCGCCGTGCGCCGGATTGAGGAAGTCGGGCTCCAGCTCGGTAATCCGTTCGAGATCGAACGACCCCCGGCCGAGCACCTGTTCCAGCGGCACGTTGGAGCGCTGCGCCCGGTGGATCGGGGCCAGCGGATTGAGCGTGCGGATCGCCTTCTCCACCTCGGCCAGCTCGCTTTCCGACACCAGGTCCGTCTTGTTGAGGATGATCTGGTCGGCGAAGGCGATCTGCTCGGCCGCCTCCTTGGAGTCCTTCAGCCGAAGCGGCAGGTGCTTCGCGTCCACGACGGTGGTGACGCTGTCGAGCTGGGTCTTGGCGCGGACGTCCTCGTCCACGAAGAAGGTCTGCGCCACCGGGCCGGGGTCGGCGAGGCCGGTGGTCTCGACGATGATCGCGTCGAAGCCGCCCTTGCGCTTCATCAGGCCCGAGACCACCCGGATCAGGTCGCCGCGCACGGTGCAGCAGACGCAGCCGTTGTTCATCTCGAAGACTTCCTCGTCGGCGCCGACGATCAGGTCGTTGTCGATGCCGACTTCGCCGAACTCGTTGACGATCACGGCGTACTTCTTGCCGTGCTCCTCCGAGAGGATGCGGTTCAGCAGGGTGGTCTTGCCGGCGCCGAGATAGCCGGTGAGCACGGTGACGGGGGTCTTTTCGGTCATGGCCAGCATGTAGTCCGCCGGGGGCGCGATATGAAGTGGTGTTCTCCAGCGCCGCTGTTATATAGTAACACCTAATGACCGCCGCCGACCCCCTGCGCGCCCCCGAGGCGCTGGACGCCTTCCGCGAGGACCGCACCTATCTGGGCGCCGACCACCGTCGGAACGAGCGGCGGACCTGGCTCGTGACAGGCATCTGCGCGCTCACCCTGGTCGCCCAACTCGCCGGCGGGATCGCCTTCCGCTCCATGGCGCTCACCGCGAGCGGCCTGCACATGGCCGCCCACGTGGCCGCCCTGCTGGTGGCCGCCGGCGCCTATGCGCTCGCCCGCCGCCACGCGGACGATCCGCGCTTCGCCTTCGGCACCGGCAAGCTCGGCTATCTGGCGGGCTTCGCCAACGCGGTGGTGCTGGCGATCACGGCGGTGATGATCGGGGTGGAGAGCGCGCACCGGCTGCTCAATCCCGAGGCGGTGGACTATGCGAGCGCCCTGCCGCTGGCCGCCGCGGGGCTGGCGGTCACCCTCCTCTGCGTCTGGCTGCTCCGGCCCGCGCACAGCCACGCCGCCCGGCACGATCGGGACGGCGACCTCAACATCGCCGCCGCCCACCTGCACCTCGCGGCCGACGCCGCGGTCTCGGTGGTGGCGCTCGCCGCCATGGCGGCCGGCCGCCAGCTCGGCTGGGGCTTCGCCGATCCCCTGGCCGGCCTGGTCGGGGCGGCCCTGGTGGCCCACTTCGCCTGGCGACTGCTCCATCGGGCCGGCGCCGCGCTGCTGGACGTGAACCCCAGCGCCGAGCTGACCGCCGAGGTGCGCGCCCGGCTGGAGGCGGACGGCGGCCGCGTGCTCGACCTGCATCTGTGGCGCCTCGGGCCCGGCCACCACGCGGTGATCGCAGTGGTCGCCGGCGGTGGCGACGCCGCGGCCTGCCGGGCGCGGCTGCACGGCCTGCCCGGCGTCAGCCACGTGACCATCGAGGCCCGGCCGGCGGGCGATCCGCACGCCGATCACGGTCACGTGCACTGAAGCGTGACGGCTGGGTTTGACGAAGCCGGACGTTGTCACTCACATGGCCCCGATGTTTCGTACCCTCGGCGCCCGGTTGCGGGCGAGACCCCGGACCGGCGTGGCGCTGGGCCTCCTGATCGTGGCGGGCGCCGCCGCCGGCGGCTGGGCGGCCGGCGAGCGTGGCCAGACCCCCGATGCGGCGCTCACTTCCGGCAAGGTGGCTTTCGACGTCCCCGAGCCGCCGCCGCCGCCGCCGCCCGCCGACCTGCAGCAGAAGCTCGAGGCGCTCGCCGAGGGCTTCCGCGAGGACGTGGGCCTGGCCGTCACGGACGTGGCCACCGGCTGGACCGCCCAGGTGAACGGCGAGATCCCGTACCCGCAGCAGAGTGTCTCCAAGCTCTGGGTGGCGGTGGCGACACTCGAGGCGGTGGACCGCGGGCAGGCCAACCTGGAACGGGTGGTCCAGCTCGGGCCCGACGACCGCTCGGTCTTCTACCAGCCGCTCGGCCGCCGCATCCGCAACTCCGGAGGGCCGGAGGTCTCGATCCACGAGCTGCTGCGCTGGGCGATCACCGAGAGCGACAACTCGGCCAACGACAAGCTGATGCGCGAGCTGGGCGGCGCCGACGCCGTGACCACCCTGCTAGCCGAGAAGGGCCTGCAGGACCTGAAGGTGGGCGCCTACGAGCGCGACCTGCAGGCGAGGATCGCCGGCATGACCTGGCGGCCGGAGTACGGCATCGACTGGGCGTTCCAGCATGCCCGGGCCGAGCTGCCGGACCACGTGCGCGACACCGCCATGGACGCCTACCTGGCGGATCCCATGGACGGGGCGGCGCCGGCCGAGATCACCCGCACGCTCGCCGCCCTGCACAAGGGCGAGCTGCTGTCGCCCGCCTCCACCAAGGTGCTCGTCGACCTGCTGCACGACACCCGCACCGGTCCCATGCGGCTCAAGTACGGCCTGCCGCCGGGGTGGAAGCTCGGGCACAAGACCGGCACCGGCCAGGACTGGCGCGGGGCCTCCACCGGCATCAACGACGTGGGCCTGATCACCGCGCCGGACGGCCGGGTCTATGCGGTGGCGGTGATGATGCGAAAGACTTCAAAGCCGATCCCGCAGCGCCAGGCCTTCTTCCACTCGGTGAGCCGCGCGGTCGCCCAGCACTGGCAGGCCAGCGATCGCAAGCTCGCGCCCGACAGCCGCGTCGCGGCGGCGCCGGCGGCTCCGGTCGGCGGGGAATAGGAGTCAGGCCGGCTGGGCCAGGGGCGCGGCCGTCGCCGCGTCTGACCTGGCGAGCGCCCTGGCCACGCCGACGCAGATCAGCGCCTGCCCGGCGAAGTAGAGCCCCCACACGCCGAATCCGACCCAGGCCTGCCCGGCCAGTGGCCCGATGCGGGCGAAGATCAGCAGGTCGGAGACCACGAACATCAGCCCGCCCAGGCCCACCAGCGGGCGCGGGAAGCGGCTGAGCCAGGCCATGGCCGCCATCAGGGCGACCCCGGCGCCATAGAGCGCGATGCCCGGAGCCGCGGCGCGGTCGCCCGGCAGCAGGTACGACGCCACCGCCACGGCCGGGACCAGGGCGGCCGCGAACATCGAGGCGGCCGCGCCCGGCGTGGGGCGGCGGTTGCGGGCGTAGAGCCAGACGGCGGTCAGGTGGGCGGCCAGGAAAGCGGCGCCGCCGGCCGTCATGTCGGCGGCGTTCAGCAGCACGTCCCCGAGGCAGCCGAGGGCCATGACCGCCGTCAGCAACCAGCCGTCCGTGCTGCGGGCGCGGAGCGCGGCGTACAGCGCCAGGAAACCGACGCCGGTCCCCTTCCAGGCCACCGACCACGCCTGCGGCAGGTCCATCTCCCACGAGGCCACGTAGCTGACGCCGCCCAGCAGCGCCGCCGCCAGCGCCAGCCGCGCCGCCGTCTCCCGATCCATCGGCTTCCCCCGCCCTTGTTATCCGGCGCCTATCTCGCCTGCGGGCCAAGTTCGCGCAACGCCGGTTTTCAGGGCGGTGCCTGCGAAGGCCTGCAGCAGTTGGGGCTCGAGCAACGGGGTGCGCAATCCGGGCGCCCAGAGCTCGCCCGGCGCGCGACGGTCCTCCAGCCCCATTCCGGCCAGCAGGGTGGCGTAGTAGCTGTTGCTGTTGGCGCCGGCGAAGGCGGGCCAGGCGTAGCGGATTGCGCGGCGGTTCACCTCCGCCGCCACGCGTTCGGCGGAGACCAGCCTCGCCTGCACGTCCTCGGCCTCGCCGGCGAACAGCTCGGCGCTGGGGAAGCTCTCGTCGAAGAAGCCCGAACGCCCGGGCCAGGTCTCGCCCCACAGGACCTCGCGCCGGAACGGCGTGACCCCGCCCAGGCTCGGCAACTGGGCGCCGCCCGGCCCGCGAGCGATGCCGTGCAGCTCCCGCCGCACCCGTCCAGCGTCGTCGACCACCGCCACGAAGGTGTGGGCGCCGAAGCGCCACTCCCGGGCCCTGAGGCGGAGGCGCAGGGCGGGCGTCTGGACCTTCACGAGACGGAGGATCGGCATCGGCCTAACAGGCTCCGGAGCCCGGGTGCGTTCCCGCATCCAACCTTCGCCGCGATTCCGCCACGGCGCCGCCACAGGTCGCCGCAACCCAGGGCGGACCGTCACCTTGGGAGTTCCTATGCGAAAATTCGTCATCGCCGCCGCGCTCGCGGCCGTCGCCCTTCCGGCCCTCCCGGCCGCCGCGGACCCGCCGGGCTGGGCGCCCGCGCACGGCAAGCGCGCCAAGCACCGGATCTACGACGAGCGTGGCCGCTACTACGAGCCGCGTCCGATCAGCCGCAGCGACCGCGTCTGGCGGGGCGACGACGGGCGCTACTACTGCAAGCGCGACAACGGCACGACCGGCCTGGTGGTCGGGGCCGCGGTGGGCGCCCTGCTCGGGCGCGAGATCGACGGCGGGCGCGACCGTACGGCCGGCACCATCCTGGGCGCCGCGGCAGGCGGCCTGCTCGGGCGCGAGATCGACCGCGGCGAGCTGAAGTGCCGCTGAGCCGACTAGGCCGGGGCGAAGGACGGGCGCCCCGGCCGGCCGGCTCTGCCGCTTTCGATTGACTCTGCACAGCTCATCCCCCAAACCGCCGCCAATCCGCAAAAACACGCCCCGAGGGAGGCTTTCATGCGCGTTGGTGTGCCCCGCGAGATCAAGCCGGACGAATATCGCGTCGGCCTGACGCCGACCGCGGTCCGCGAATACGTCTCGCACGGCCACGAGGTGGTGGTGGAACTGGGCGCCGGCGCCGGCGCCGGCTACGCCGACGAGGCCTATGTGCGGGCCGGCGCCCGCCTGCTGCCGAACGCCGACGAGGTGTTCGCCGAGGCCCAGATGATCGTGAAGGTGAAGGAGCCCCAGGCGGTCGAGTGGGCCCGGCTCACCGACAAGCACATCCTCTTCACCTACCTGCACCTGGCGCCCGATCCGGCGCAGGCCGAGGGCCTGCTGAAGTCGGGCTGCGCCGGCATCGCCTACGAGACGGTGACCGACGCCAACGGCGGCCTGCCGCTGCTCGCCCCGATGTCCGAAGTGGCCGGACGCATCGCCGTGTTCTCGGCGGGCGAGACCCTGCTGAAGCACAACGGCGGCATGGGCCTGCTGATCTCCGGCGTGCCCGGTGTGCCGCCGGCCCGCGTGGCCGTGCTCGGCGGCGGCGTGGTCGGCATGAACGCCGCCCGCATGGCCGCGGGCCTGGGCGCCGAGGTGGTGATCCTCGAGCGCTCCATCCCCCGGATGCGCCAGCTCGACGACATGTTCCAGGGCCGCATCCTCACCCGCTACTCCACCCAGGATGCGGTGGAGGAGGAGGTGTTGAAGGCCGACGTGGTGATCGGCGCGGTGCTCACCGCCGGCGCCAGCGCGCCGAAGCTGGTGCGCCGCGAGCACCTGGCCCAGATGAAGCCGGGCTCGGTACTGGTGGACGTCTCCATCGACCAGGGCGGCTGCTTCGAGACGAGCCGGCCCACCACCCACAACGACCCGACCTACACCGTCGATGGCGTGGTCCACTACTGCGTCGCCAACATGCCGGGCGCGGCGCCGCGCACCTCGTCCGAGGCGCTGGTCCACGCCACCCTGCCCTTCGGCCTGCAGCTCGCCGACCAGGGCCTCGACGCCCTGAAGAAGAACACCCACCTGGCCAAGGGCCTGAACGTGCTCAAGGGCGAGGTGACCCACCCGGCCGTGGCCGAGGCCCTGGGCAAGTCCTTCAAGGACCCCTACGGCGCCTGGAAGTAGCCCGAGCGACACCACGCGATGCGAGGGGGCGGCGGAGCGATCCGACGCCCTTCTTCATGCCTGGGCGCGGACATACGCCGGCAACAAAGGTCACCGTTCCTTCCGCTCAGCGAAGTTGAGGGAGGAAGCCCATGTGTGACGACGACATCCATCCCGGCCTTGTGACGGATCCCACCGTATCCCGTCGCGGACTCGGCCTCTGGACCGTGGCCGCCGCCGGGGTCGCCGCGGCCAGCGCCGCGGGCGCCCAGGCGAGGATCGTGGAGAAGGACGTCAAGGTCACCACGCCGGACGGCGTGTCGGACAGCGCCTTGTTCTACCCGGAGGGCAAGGGGACCTGGCCCGCCGTCCTGCTGTGGCCCGACATCATGGGGCTGCGCCCCGTGAAGCGGGAGATGGGCCGCCGCCTTGCCGGCCAGGGCTATGTGGTCCTGGTGGTGAACCCGTTCTACCGCTCGCACACCGCGCCGGTGATGCCGGGCGAGATCAACTTCGGCGACCCTGAGACCCGCAAGGTGCTGATGGGCTACCGCCAGGCCATGACCAACGAGGGGATCGACAAGGATTCCGTCGCCTACCTGGCCTTCCTCGACGCCCAGCCGCAGACCAACAAGAAGGCCAGGGCGGGGGTACAGGGCTACTGCATGGGCGGCCCGCTGTCCTTCCGGACCGCCGCCGCCGTGCCGAACCGCATCGGCGCGGTGGGCTCGTTCCACGGCGGCGGCCTCGTCACCGACCAGCCCACCAGCCCGCACCTGCTGATCGCGAAGACCGAGGCCGAGTACCTGGTGGCGGTCGCGAAGAACGACGACGCCCGCGCGCCCAACGACAAGGAGGTCCTCAAGAAGGCCTTCGCCGACGCGAAGAAGCGCGCCACCGTCGAGGTCTATCCCGCCGACCACGGTTGGTGCGTGCCGGGCAGCCAGGTCTACGACCAGGCCCAGGCCGAGCGCGCCTGGTCCGAGCTGTCGGCCATGTACAAGCGCGCGCTGGTCTAGGCCTCGGCGCCGATGCGGTGGCGCGCCAGCGCCTCGTAGTGCGGCCGGGCCGCATCGGCGATCCGCTGCAGGTCGGCCGTAAGCGGCGGCGCCGCTGGGGACTCCGGGGCGGCGAAGCCGGTGGAGCGCTCCACCGCGTCGTACCAGGCCGGCGCCCAGACGCCGTCGCTGGCCCGCCGTCCCGCCGGCCAGGCCAGCATGGCCGGGTCGAAGGCGATTTCCAGGGCGGCGCAGAGCGCACGGAGCGTGGCCTCCGGCCCCGCCAGCACGTCGGCGCCGCGCACGACAGGGGGCGCCCGGCCCAGCCGGTCGGCCTCGCGTTCGAACAGCTCCCGCTGGCGGACGACGCCGATGTCCTCCAGCGTCGGCTGGGCCCGCTTCACCGCGTAGCTGGCCACCACCTCCGCGGGGTCGCGGATCAGGAAGGCGTTCCGCCGGCCGGCCAGCCAGTCGAGGCCGAAGCCCGCCAGCATGTGGTGGGTCATGTGCTTCTCGTAGACCAGCGGCCCGTCCAGCGCCTCCAGCCGCGCCACCACCTCGCCCCAGGCCTGCGGCTGCGACGCCAGCACCGCCTCGCGCATGGGATGCTCCAGGCCCGTGGCCGCGAGGTAGGCGGCGTAGAACGGCTCGTCGACCACCTGGCAATCCGCCCGGCTTCCGAAGCTGCGCATCATCGCCGTGGAGATGTTGCGCGGCCCCGACCACATGGCGATGCGCACGGTCATCGGGCGGCGTCCCGGTCCTTCAGCCGCGCGTAGGCGGCGCGCAGCCGCGCGGTCAGTGGGCCGGGCAGGGCGGCGGGCAGGGTGCGGCCGTCGATCTCCCGCACCGGCGTGAGCCCGCCGAAGGTGCCGGTCACGAAGGCCTCATCGGCCGCCTGTGCGTCGGACAGCGGAAAGTCGCCGAGCGCGATGGGAACGCCCTCCTCGCGGCACAGGGCGATCACGTTGGCCCGGGTGACACCGTTGAAGCAGTAGGCGCCGGTGGAGGTGCGCACCTCGCCGTCCCGCACCCAGAAGAAATTGGTGGCGTTGCAACTGGAGACGAAGCCGTGCGGGTCGAGCATCAGGGCCTCGTCCGCGCCCGCGTCGATCGCGTCACGCAGCGCCAGGATCAGCGCCAGCCGGCTGTGGGAATTCAGCCGCATGTCGAACATCTCGGACGGCGTGCAGCGGATCGAGGACGTGGCGAGCGCCAGGCCGCGCGTCACGATCTCCGGGGAGGGCTCCTTGAATTCCGCGGTGATGACGATGGTCGGCCGGCCGAGCCAGTTCCTCGGGTCCTGGTTCACCGCCGCCTTCTCGCCCCGCGTCACCATGAGGCGCAGATGCCCGCCGTCCGCCATGGCGTTGGCCGCCAGCGTCTTGCGGATCTCGCCGGCGAGCGCCTCCGGCGACAGGCCGATGTCGAGCCCGATCCGCTCGAGCCCCTGGTAGAGCCGCTCCAGGTGGGCCTCGAGGAACAGCAGCCGGCCCTTGTGGACGCGCAGGCCTTCCCACACCCCGTCGCCCAGCACGAAGCCGGCGTCGAACACCGACACCCGGGCCTCCGACTTGGGAACCAGCGCCCCGTTCACATAGACCTTCAGGTCGGCGTTGCGGGGATCGGGGGCGAAATCCTGGCTTCCGGGCATGGCGCACCCTAGAGGCGCCGCTAGACTGCGGCCAAGTCTCGAGGAGCCTGCAGATGAACGGTGTCGGCGGATCGACCGCGGAACGCGAACTTTCCGAGCTCTCGCGGTGGCCGAACCCGGCGCCGCCCATCGGCCGCGACGAGCGCGAGGCGCGGCTCGCCAAGGCCCAGGGGCTGATGGCGGCCATCGGCGCGGACGCCATGATCGTCGGCGCGGGTGCCTCGCTGCGCTACTTCGCCGGCGTCGCCTGGAACGCCACCGAGCGGCTGGTGGCCATGGTGCTGCCGCGCTCGGGCGAGCCGGTGATGATCTGTCCGCGGTTCGAGGAGGGCTCGCTTGTGGCCTCGCTCGGGATCGTGGCGTCGCTCCGTCTCTGGGAGGAGCACGAGAGCCCCTACGACCTCACCGCCCAGGTGCTGCGCGAGCTCGGGGTCGAGAGCCTGGCCGTCGACCCGGCGCTGGCCTTCTTCATGTTCGACGGCCTGCGGATCGCCGCGCCCGGCGTCCAGATGACCAACGCCGCCGAGGTCGTGGACGGCTGCCGGATGATCAAGTCGCCGGCCGAGCTCGCCCTGATGTCGCAGGCCAAGGCCATGACCCTGGAGGTCCACCGCCGTGCGGCGCGCATCCTGCGGGAGGGGATCACCACGGGCGAGGTCCGCCGCTTCATCGACCAGGCGCACCGGGCGCTCGGGGCCGACGACGGCTCGTCGTTCTGCGCGGTGCAGTTCGGCGAGGCCTCCGCCTATCCGCACGGCCTGCCGGGCGAACAGCAGCTCCAGCCCGGCGATATCGTCCTCATCGACACCGGCTGCCGCGTGCAGGGCTACAACTCCGACATCACCCGCACCTACGTGTTCGGCCAGCCCACCCAGGAGATGATCCGGGTCTGGGAGGTGGAGAAGCGCGCCCAGGCCGCGGCCTTCGCGGCCGTGAGGCCCGGCGTCGCCTGCGAGGAGATCGATGCGGTGGCCCGCCGGGTTCTGGCGGCGGAGGGCTTCGGTCCGGACTACGAGCTGCCCGGGCTGCCGCACCGCACCGGCCACGGCATCGGCCTCTCGATCCACGAGGCGCCCTACCTGGTGAAGGGTGACCGGACGCCGCTGCGGCCCGGCATGTGCTTCTCCAACGAGCCGATGATCGTCGTCCCGGGCGCGTTCGGCGTGCGCCTGGAGGACCACTTCCACGTCACGGACGACGGCGCGGCCTGGTTCACGGAGCCGCAGCCGAGCCTGGAGAAGCCGTTCGGCTGAAGCCTAGGCCGCCGCCCAGGCGCGGTCGTCGAGGGCGAGGGGGTCGTCGATGGCCATCTCGTCCCAGTCGAGGTCCGGCGGCGGGCTCATGGCGGCGGCTACCACCGCGCTCATCTCGGCGGCGGACGCGACGCCCACCAGGACGGTCGAGGCTTCGGGCCGCGACAGGGCGAAGCCCAGGGCCGCCTGCAGCGGGTCCGAGCGTCCCTCGGCGATCAGCCGGCGGGCGCGGGAAATGCGGCCGGCGGCGGCCTTCAGGTGGCTCGGCGCCCGGTCGGGCGGCAGGAACAGCAGCCCGTTCAGGAAGATCGAGCGCAACTGCACCTCCACGCCCATCTCGGCGAGGGTGGCGAGCGTGCCGTCGATCAGCAGCCGCTGGTCCAGCAGCGAGGCCGGCGCCTGGACCACGTCGGGCTTGAAGCGCTTGGTCAGGCCCACGGGATCGTCGGAGGCATAGACCGAGACGCCGATGTTGCGGCACAGGCCGGCGTCGCGCAGGGCGCGCAGCCGGTCCCAGACGATCGGGCCGTTGGGCGAGAAGAGGTCGGTGGCGGACGGGGCCAGGATGGTGTCCACGCGGTCCACGCCCAGGCGCTGGAGCTGCGCGCGCACCTCGGCCTCCACCAGGTCCGGCCCGCGATCCGGGCGGACGGTGGTGATGGTCATGCGGAACGGGTTCGGCTTGGGCGTGATCTGGCCGATGGTCGTCTCGCACGGCGCCGGGCAGCGGCCGACCTCGAGCACGCCGATTCCGGAGCGCGCGGCGATGGCCAGGATGTCCCGTGCTTCCACCTCGCGCGGACGGCCGCGGAAGGCGGGCTGGTCAAGGCCGAACTGGCCCGAGCCGAGGCCCAGCTTGGTGATCGGAGACGTCATGGAGGCGTAAGGCTTGGTAAGGTCCCTATGAGCCGCCATGTTGCACCCGAGATGCTTACGAAGCCGTCTACACAACCTTGCCTGAGTCTTAAGGCGTGACCCGCGAGCCCCTTCCCGAGTGGCCGACCTTCGGCCTCACCGACGATGTCCGCCCGGCGCTGCGCCAGGCCCGCGACGCCGGCCGGCCGGTGGCCCTGGCCACGCTGATCGCGGTGGAGGGGGGCGGGCCCCGGCCGGTGGGGACCCAGATGGTCTTCGCCGAGGGCCTCGTCGCCGGCTACTTCTCGGGCGGCTGCGTGGAGAGCGACGTGGCCGACCACGCCTTCGCCTGCCTCGCGGACGGCGAGCCGCGCACCCTGATCTATGGCGAGGGGAGCCCCTGGCCCGACATCCGTCTGCTCTGCGGCGCCCGGATCGAGATCTTCCTGGAACGCGTCCCCTCGGACGACGGGGCGCTCGCCGAGCTGCTCGCGGCCGAGCGGGACCGGCGGCCGGTCACCTGGGTCAGCGACGGCAGGGCGCGGGCCTGCGCGCCCGAGCTGGAGCCCTGGCCGGAAGCCGCCGTCGAGCGGCTCTACGAGCCCACGCCCCGGCTGGCGGTGGTGGGCGGCGATCCCACCGCGCTCGCCATCGCCGAGCTCGGTCTCCGGGCGGGCTTCGAGACGACGCTGATCCGACCCAAGGGGCCGGAGGCGCCGCCGCCCATCCCGGGCCTCGCCTATCGCCGGGACGAGCCGGACGCGGCGCTCGCGGCGCTGGACCTCGATCCCTGGACCGCCGTGGCGGTGGCCACCCATGACCTCGAGACCGACCAGGCCGCGCTGCGGGCGGCGCTGCCGTCGGCGGCCGGCTACGTCGGATTGCTGGGGGCGCGAGCGCGGCTGCCCGAGCGGCTGGCGCGCCTGCGGGCGGCCGGCCTGCCCGAAGGTGCGCTGGCCCGGCTGCACGCGCCGATCGGCCTCGACATCGGCGGCAAGGCGCCCTTCGAGGTGGCGGTCTCGGTGATCGGGGAGATCGTCGCCCTGCGCTACGCGCGGGCCAGCGGCAGCACGTCGACCACCTCCCCCGCGGCGGCGGCCGGCGCTCCGGCCTGACGCCGGACCAGGGCGTCCGAGGCGGCGAAGACGCTGACCAGCGATGAGTCCTGGTCGCGGTAGGGCCGCACGGTCACCGCACCGCCTGCGTAGCCGAGCTTGGCCCGCATCCAGTGCTCGCGGGGGCCGTTGGCGGGCAGGGCCTGCTCCAACCGTGCGGGCACGGTGCGCGGCGCGGTGGGCGCGCCCTGGTAGGCCATCAGGATCGGCCGCAGGAACATCTCGGCGCAGACGAAGGCCGAGGCCGGATTGCCGGGCAGGCCGAGCATGCGGCGGCCGTCCTCCAGCACGCCGAAGAAGGTCGGCTTGCCCGGCCTGACGGCGACGCTCTCCACGCGGAAGGACAGGCCGAGCGCCAGGCCCGCCTGGCGGACGAGGTCGTGGTCGCCCACGGAAGCGCCGCCCAGCGTCACCACCAGGTCGGCGTCGGCGCCTCGCAAAGCCTCGATCACCGCGTCCAGGGCGTCGGCCACCGGCTTGGCGCGGGTCACCTCGGCGCCCCAGCCGCGCATCATGGCCGCCAGCGCGGGGGCGCCGGAGTCGTAGATCTGGAAGGGCCCGGGCTCGCCCGGCGCCTCGACGATCTCCTCGCCCGTGGAGAGCAGCGCCACCTTCGGCCGCCGCGCGACCAGCAGCTCCGCCCGTCCGGCCGAGGCCGCCAGCGACAGCCGCCAGGGGTCGATGGTCGCGCCCCGCTCGAGCAGCGCCTGGCCTCGCCGGAAATCGCCGCCGGCCGGCCGCACGTGCTCGCCGGCCGTGACGCCGGGCGCCTCGACCTCATTGCCGTTGCGCGTGCAGTCCTCCTGGATCACCACGGCGTCGCAGCCTGCCGGGACCGCCGCGCCGGTGAAGATCCGCACGGCCTCGCCCGGCCCGACGGCGGCGGCGTAGCCGTGTCCGGCCGCGCTCTCGCCGACGACGCGCAGCACGGCGGGGCAGTCGGCGGCGCGAACCGCATAGCCATCCATGGCCGAGGCCGCGAACGGCGGCTGGTCGCGCACTGCGGCCACGTCCTCCGCCAGGACCCGTCCCGGCGCCCCGGCGAGCGTCACCCGCTCGGGCGGCAGCGGCGCGACCTCGGCCAGCATCCGGGCGCGGGCGTCGTCGACGGGAAGCAGCCTCACGCCCGCCAGTCCCCCGACGTGCCGCCGGTCTTCTCCACCAGCCGGACCTGCTCGATGACCATGCCCTTCTCGGCCGCCTTGAGCATGTCGTAGAGCGTGAGCAGCGCCACCGAGGCGGCGGTCAGCGCCTCCATCTCGACGCCGGTCTGGCCGGTGGTCTTCACCCGGGCCGTGACGGAAAGCCCGCCCTCGGCGGGCTCCACCCGCACCTCCACCTTCGAAAGCGCCAGCGGATGGCACATGGGGATCAGGTCGGCGGTGCGCTTGGCGGCCATGACGCCGGCGATCTCCGCCACCGCGCGCACGTCGCCCTTACGCCCCTGTCCGGACAGGGCGAGGTCCAGCGTCTGCGGGCTCATCCGCAGGAAGCCCTCGGCCACCGCCTGGCGGGTGGTGACCGCCTTGTCGGAGACGTCGACCATGCGCGCGCGGCCGGCCTCGTCGATGTGGGTTAGGCGGGTCACTGCTCGAGGAGCCGGGGCATCAGCTCCACCATGTTGCAGGGCCCGTGGCGGCTGTCCAACTGGGCGGAGATCACCTTGTCCCAGCCGTCCTTCACCGCGCCGTTCGAGCCCGGCAGGCAGAAGACGAAGCAGCCCTTCACGATGCCGGCTAGCGCCCGCGACTGAAGCGTCGATAGGCCCACCGACTGGTAGCTGACCAGGTGGAAGATCACCGAGAAGCCGTCGATCTCCTTGTCGAACAACGGCCGGATGGCTTCGGGCGTCACATCGCGGCCGGTGATGCCGGTCCCGCCGGTGGTGACGATCGCCTCCACCCCCTGGTCCACCCATGCCAGCACCTGGCTGCGGATCGCCTCGACGTCGTCCGGCACGATGCCCTTCGCCACCAGCTCGTGGCCGGCGCCCTGCACCCGCTCGGCGAGCAGGCGGCCGGAGGTGTCGCTCTCCTCGTCGCGGGTGTCGGAGATGGTCAGCACGGCCACCCGCACGGCCTTGATCGGCTTGGCGGGGTCGATGCGGCCGCCGGGCGTGAGAACGGGGGCGTTCATGGGCGAGGCTCCTCTGTCGCATCCTTTCTAGCCCGGCCGGGTTGCGCATGGGTAGGTCCGGGCGAAGGTAGGCCGCAACCTCCTCGCCTTCCCCACGGTTAAGGTGGCGGGGGACGTACCGGCGAGCCGACCCGCACAACCTAGGGAGATGTCTATGCCCCCCTCGAGGCGCGAGGAGCTACTGTCGCGGGTCCGGGACAGCTACCCCGTGGTGGCGCCGGACCTCCTGCAGCCTCTGCTGCGGTTCATGACGGTGGAGCGCGAGCGCGTGGGCGGGGACACGGACAAGATCCTGGTGATGCTGGTGATCGCGGTGCGCACCACCCAGCATCCCGAATTCCGCGCCTTCACGACCGAGGAATTGATCGCCGGCGAGGTCGCCGTCCTGCCGTCGCTGGGGATCAACATCCGCTCCATCGCAGACTCCACCGGGATCCCCAAGGAGACGGTGCGCCGCAAGGTCGGCGAACTGATCGAGGCCGGCTGGCTGGTGAAGGAGGACAATCACCTGCGCTACACCGCTGAGGGCTTCAACGCCGTGGAGCCGGCCCGGCAGGCGATCGAGGAGATGGCCGTCCGCAACTACGAGGTCGTGCAGCGGTTGGCCGATGGCGACGGCTGAGCGCGCTCAATCCCACCGGGCGACGTCCGCGTGGTCCTCGGGGCGGGGCTCGATCCAGCGTTCGCCGTCCGGCCCGTGCTCCTTCTTCCAGAACGGGGCGCGGGACTTCAGGTAGTCCATCAGGAAGTCGCAGGCCTCGAAGGCGGCTCGCCTGTGTCGCGCCGCCGTGGCCACGAAGACGATCGCCTCGCCGGGCGCGATCCGGCCCACGCGGTGGAGGATGCGAAGGTCGTCGATCCCGAACCGCTGCCGGGCCTGCTCGGCGATCCGGCCGATCTCGGCCTCGGTGAAGCCTGGATAGGCCTCCAGCTCGAGAACCGCCGTGCGGCCGGCCTCGGCCCGGGCGATGCCGGTGAAGGTCGCCACCGCCCCCACTTCGCTGCGGTCGGCAGTGAACTCCGAGAGCAGCGCGCCCGGATCGAACGGCTCGTGCGACAGGCGGATCATCCGCCGCTCATCGGCGGCAGGAAGGCGACCTCGGCTCCGGCCGCCAGCGGGCGGTCGCCGCGCACGATGGCCTGGTCCAGCGCCACCTGCACGCCGGGCCCGCCGAGCGCCTCACCCAGGCGGGCGTCCTCGGCGGCGATCAGGGCCTTCAACCCGGCGATGGAGGCGGCGTCGATCTCCCGCTCCCGCCAGCCGGCGAGGTCGCGCAGCGGCCCGAACAGAAGCACCTTGGCCACGCCTCAGCCTCCCGTGGTCGACATGTGGCGGGCCACCGCCGGCGCCGCGGCGCGGGCGATGCGGAAGTCGTGCCCCCGGGGCTTGCCGGCGACCGCCAGCCGGATCGCCTCCACCAGGTCCTCGGCGGAGGCGCCGGCGCGGATCACGGCCCGGAGGTCCGAGGCGTCGTCCTGGCCGAGGCAGGTGTGCAGGGTTCCGGTGCAGGTCAGCCGCACGCGGTTGCAGGCCTCGCAGAAATTGTGGCTCAGCGGGGTGATGAAGCCGAGCCGCCCGCCGGTCTCGGCCACCTCCACGTAGCGGGCCGGCCCACCGGTGCTGAGCGGGATGTCGCGCAGGGTCCAGAAGCTTTCCAGCTCGGCGCGGAGCGCGGTGAGCGACAGGTACTGGTCCGTGCGGTCGGCCTCCACCTCGCCCATGGGCATGGTCTCGATCAGGGTCATGTCGCAGCCCCGGCCGTGCGCCCAGGCGATCAGCTCGGGCAGCTCGGCGGCGTTGTCGTCCTTCAGGGCCACGGCGTTGATCTTGACCCGCAGGCCGGCTGCCTGGGCGGCCTCGATCCCGGCCACCACCTTGGCGAGGTCGCCGCCGCGGGTCAGCCGGCGGAACAGGTCAGGCTTCAGCGTGTCGAGCGAGACATTGATCCGCCGCACGCCCGCGTCGGCGAGCTGGCCGGCGAACTCGGCCAGCCGCGTGGCGTTGGTGGTGAGGGTCAGCTCCTCCAGCGCGCCGGAGGAGAGGTGGCGGCCCAGGCTGCCGATCAGCCCCAGGACGCCCTTGCGGACCAGCGGTTCGCCGCCGGTGATCCGCAGCTTGCGGGTTCCCAGCGCCACGAACGCCGAGGCGATGCGGTCCAGCTCCTCGAGCGTCAGCACCTCCGCCTTCGGCAGGAAGGTCATGTGCTCGGCCATGCAGTAGACGCAGCGCAGGTCGCAGCGATCCGTCACGGAGACGCGCAAATAGGTGACCGCGCGGCCGAAGCCGTCCGTCAGCGCCTGGGGGCCTTGCCCCGGTATGGCGTCGTAGGGCGTCATAGGCCCTGCAAGATAGAGGGGATCAGGCCTTGGCGACAGGGGCGGACGCGACAGGACCCTTCGAGGCGGTGGTGCTGGCGGCCGGCGCGGGCTCCCGCTTCGGCGGCGGCAAGCTGCTGGCACCCTACATGGCCGGCGTATTGCTCGACGGCGCGCTGGCCGCCGCCTTCGCCGCGCCGGCCCGAAGCGTCACGGTGGTCACCGGCGCGGAGGAGGAGGCCGTGGCCCGCGCCGCCATCCGCCTGGCCGACCGCTTCGGCCAGCACGACCGCCTGCGCATGGTGCACGCCGCCGACTACGCGCAGGGCATGGCCCACAGCCTGCGCATGGGGGTCGCGAGCCTGCCGGCCGAGGCGGCGGGGGCCTTCGTCTTCCTGGGCGACATGCCGCGGGTGCCGCGCGAGGTGCTGCAACCCATGGCCGACGCGGTGCGGGCCGGCGCGCTGGCCGCCGCCCCGGTGTTCGCCGGCCGCCGCGGCAACCCGGTCCTGCTCGCGCGGTCGCTGTTCCCGCACGTCCTGGCGCTCAGCGGCGACGCCGGCGCCCGGGCGGTGCTGGCCGACCTCGGCGACCGCCTCGCCCGCGTGGAGGCCCCCGACGACGGCGTGCTCTACGACGTCGACCGGGTGGAAGACCTGCCGTCCTAGGCCTGTTTCACGAACGGCAGGCTGGTGGTCGGCTGGCCGGTCAGGGTGAGCAGCGCGTTGGCCACCGCCGGCGCGATCACCGGCGTCCCCGGCTCGCCGACCCCGCTGGGCGGGTTGGGCGAGGGGACGATGTAGGTCTCCACGGTCGGGGCCTCGGAGTTGCGCAGCACCCGGTAGGTGTCGAAGTTCTGCTGGTCCACCTTGCCCTCGGTGAGGGTGATGGCCCCGAACAGCGCCGCCGACAGCCCGTAGCAGGTGCCGCCCTCCATCTGGGCGGCGATCTGGTCGGGAGAGATCGCCGTGCCGCAGTCGATGGCGGTGACCACCCGGCCGACCTTGGGCTGGCCGTCGACCATCTGCACCTCCGCCACCTGGGCGACCACCGAGCCGAAGCTCTCGTGCACCGCCACCCCGCGCGTCCAGCCGGCCGGCGCCGGCGTCGTCCAGCCGGCCTTCTCGGCCGCCAGGTTCAGCACCGCCAGATGCCGGTTCGCGCCGGCCTTCACGTAGAGCGCCCGGCGGTACTCCACCGGGTCCTTGCCGGCCCGGCGGGCGAGCTGGTCGATGGTGTGCTCCATCACATAGGCCGTATGCGTGGCCCCGACCGAGCGCCACCACAGCACCGGCACACCGGCGTCGGGCGTGATCAGTTGGGCGTCCACCACCGGCGTCGCCTTGAGGTAGGGCGAGCCCTTGGCGCCCTCCACCGCGGTGTCGTCGATCTTCGGCGTGCCCATGGGCGAGCCCTTCATGATCGACTGGGTGACGATGCGGTGCCGCCAGGTGGCGGGGAAGCCCTCGGCGTCGGTGGTCACCCGCACCGCGTGATGCACCAACGGCCGGTAATAGCCGGCCTGCATGTCGTCCTCGCGGGTCCAGACCAGCTTCACCGGCCGGCCCTTGCCCACCTTCTTGGCGACGTGGACGCACTCGACCACGTAGTCCGACTGGAAGTTGGCGCGCCGGCCGAACGAGCCGCCGGCGAACAGGGTCTCCACCTCGATGGCTCCCGGCGCGTTCAGCACGATCTTCGCCGCGTTCATCTGGTCCATGGTGGGAATCTGCGAGCCGTGGATCAGCTTGCAGCGGTTGCCGTCCACGATCGCCACGCAGTCCAGCGGCTCCATGGAGGCATGGGCCAGGTAGGGGAAGTCGTAGGTGGTCTCGAGCGCCGCCGTCCCGCTGGCCGCCTGGGCGGCGTCGCCGCGCGCCTCGAAGCTGACCCACTCGGTCTTGGCGGGCGTCGTCCGGCCGGCGGCGATGTCGCGGAACAGGCTGGCGATCTGCGCCGAGCCGCGCGTCTCCGCCTCGGCCTCGTCCCAGGTGACCTTCAGGGCGTCGCGGCCCTGCCGGGCGGCCCAGGTGTTGTCCGCCACCACGGCCACGCCGGTCGGGATCTGGAACACGTCCACCACCCCGGCGACCTTGCGGGCGTCGGCGGCGTCGAAGCTCTTCACCTTGGCCCCGAAGCGCGGCGGGTGGGCGACCATGGCCACCAGCATGTTCGGCAGCCGGACGTCCTGGGTGAACCGGGCGGTCCCGTTGCTCTTGGCCACGGAGTCCTTGCGGCGCACCAGGTCGGTGCCGACCAGGGTGAAGGTCTTCGGGTCCTTCAGCGTCGGCGTCTGCGGCGGGCTGACCTTGCCGGCGTCCTCGAGGAGCTCGCCGAAGCCGGCCTGGCGGCTGGAGGCTGTGTGTCGAACCACGCCGTCCTGAACCGTGATCTCGCCCGCCGGCACGCCCCAGCGGCTGGCCGCCGCCTGGACGAACATCGCTCGGGCGGAGGCGCCCGCGGTGCGCAACTGCTGCCAGGAGTTGGCGATGGCGGTGGAGCCGCCCGTGCCCTGCACCCCCATCACCGTGTTGGCATAGACCTTGGCGTTGCCGGGGGCCTGTTCGACCCGGACCTTCGTCCAGTCGGCGCCCAGCTCCTCGGCGACGATGGCGGCGAGGCCGGCGTGGTTCCCCTGGCCGAACTCGATGTGCTTGGAGACGACGGTGACCCAGCCGTCCGGCGAGACCTTCAGGAAGGGACCGAAGGCGCCGAAGTCGCGCTTGGCGCCGATGCTCATCAGGTCGGCAGGCGAGCAGCCCACCAGCAGGGCGCCGCCGGCCAGCGTCGCGCCGACCGCCAGGGCCTCGCGCCGGGTGGCGCCGCGGGACAGGGCGTCGAGAGGCTTGTTCATGGTCGTCCTCCTCAGGCCTTGGGCGGCGGCACGGCCAGCGGCGCGGGGTTGACCGCGATCGGCGGCGGCGCGGCGGCGGCCATGCCGGCGGCGTCCTTGATGGCCGCGCGGATGCGCTGGTAGGTCCCGCAGCGGCAGACGTTGCCGTCCATGGCGGCGGAGATCGCCTCGTCGGTGGGCTGCGGCGTCGTGTTGAGCAGGGCGACCGCGCTCATGATCTGCCCCGACTGGCAGTAGCCGCACTGCGGCACGTCGTGCTTCACCCAGGCCTGCTGCAGCGGATGGCTTCCGCCGAGCCCCTCGATGGTGGTGATCTTCGAAGCCGCCACCGCCGAGATCGGCGTGGAGCACGAGCGCACCGGCTGGCCGTCGGCCAGCACCGTGCAGGCGCCGCACTGGGCCACGCCGCAGCCGTACTTGGTCCCGGTCAGCCCCAGTTCATCCCGCAGCACCCACAACAGGGGGGTCTCTGGCGCGGCCTGCACCTGCAGGGCGCGGCCGTTCACGTCGAGCGTTGCAGCCATGGTCGGTTACTTTCCCGGAACGCCTGTCCTTTGATCATCCTAACAGCGCTTAGACCGGACCGTAAGCCGCCGCGCCTTGCGCGCGGCCGTCGATGCGATAGCAATGCTCAGCGACACGAGCCCATACCGATATTTCTAAGGAGAGCCCGCTTGCTTCGTCCGCTTCTCGCCCTCGCCGCCCTCGGTCTCGCCGCGACCCCGGCGCTCGCCGCCGACGGCGAGCAACTGTTCAACATGCAGTGCAAGATGTGCCACGCGGGCGGCCCGATGGGCCCGTCTCTCGTCGGCGTCGCGGGGGCGAAGATCGCCGCGAAGCCGGGGTTCAACTACTCGCCCGCGCTCAAGGCCAAGGAAGGGACCTGGACCGACGCCAACCTGGACGCGTTCCTCAAGGCGCCCACCCAGTTCGCGCCCGGCACCCGCATGATGATCTCGGTGCCCTCCGAGGAAAGCCGCCAGGCGGTGATCGCCTACCTCAAGACCCTGAAGTAAGATCGGGCGCATGGACGCCTTCCCCGCCTTCTTTCCCCTCGCCGGCCGCACTGTGGTGATCGCGGGGGCGGGAGAGGGCGCGGAGGCGAAGGCGCGCCTGTTCGACGGCTCGCCGGCGCAGGTGCGGCGGCTCGATGGCCCCGAAGCTCTCGATCCCGCCGGCTACGCCGGGGCGGCCCTGGCCTTCGTCGCCAGTCCGGACGACGCCTTCGCCGAGGCCGCCGCGGCGGCCGCACGACAGGCCCACGTGCCCGTCAACGTCGTCGACCGCCCCGCGCTCTGCGACTTCACCACGCCCGCGGTGATCGACCGTGGCGAGGTGGTCGCCGCAATCGGCACGGCCGGCGCCTCGCCGATGCTCGCCACCCTGCTGCGCCACGACATCGAGGCCCGGGTGCCGGAGGGCGCCGGCCGCGTGGCCGCCCTGTTCCGCAACCTGCAGGAGGAGGTGCGCCGCGCCCTGCCCGAGGCGCACCGCCGCCGGGCCTTCCTGCGCGCCGCCCTGACAGGCCCGGCCGCCCAGGCGGCGTTGTCGGGCGACATGGAGGCCGCCGCGCGTCGCCTGCGCCAGGCGCTGCAGGAGGACGCGCCCAGCCTGGGCGTGGTGCAGGTGCTGGACGCCCGCGGCCCGGCCGAGCACCTGACCCTCAAGGCGAGCCGCGCGCTGGCCGCCGCCGACGTGCTGGTCTGCGATCCGGGGGTCGATCCCAACATCGTCTCCCTGGCCCGCCGCGACGCCGAGCGCCTGGCTCCGGCCGCGCTCTCCGCCGAGCGGCTTCGGTCCCTGGTCGAGGACGGCATGCGGGTCGTGCGCCTGCACGAGGGGCACGTGCCCACCGACGACTTCGCCGACGCCGGCGTGACCATCGAGGTCCTGCCGGTGGTGGAGGCCTGAGCCGGCCTACTCGTCGAGCGGCCGGCCCTTCGTCTCGGGCAGGAAGAAGAGGCAGGTGAGCACGCTGATCAGCGTGAACACGAACGGGAACCACAGGCCGGAATAGATGTCGCCCACCGCCGTCACGATGGCGAAGGCGCTGAACGGCACGAAGCCGCCCACCCAGCCGGTGCCGATGTGGTAGGGCAGGGACATGGCCGTGTAGCGGATCCGCGTCGGGAACAGCTCCACCAGGCAAGCCGCGATGGGGCCGTAGAGCGCGGTCGCGGCGACCACGAAGATCATCAGCACACCGAAGGCGCCCAGCAGGTTCATCCGCGCCGGGTCGGCCTTCTCCGGATAGCGGGCCATGGCCAGGCCCTGCTTGATCTGCCGCTCGACGGAGGCCTTCAGCGCCTTGGCCACCTCGGGCGGCTGGCCGCTGGCGTCCACGGAGTTGACGATCGCGCCGCCGATCCGGACCTGGGCCGGGGCGCCGGGCGCGCCGGGCTGGGTCTCGTAGGAGACGCCGGCGTTGGCCAGCGTGCTCTTGGCGATGTCGCAGGAGGTGACGAACTGCGCCTTGCCCACCGGATCGAACTGCAGCGAGCAGTCCGCGGGGTCGGCGACCACCACCACCGGGGTGCGGGCTTCGGCCTCGGAAAGCGCCGGGTTCAGGGTCTGCGACAGCAGGTGGAAGCCGGGGAAGTAGGCCACCAGCATCAGCGTCATCCCGAACAGCATCACCGCCTTGCGGCCGAGCTTGTCCGAGAGCCAGCCGAAGAAGACGTAGAGCAGGGCGCTGGCCGCCGTGGCGCTGAGCATCAGGGTGTTGATGGTCGCCGGCGGGACCTTCAGGAACCGCTCCATGAAGGTCTGCACGTAGAAGAAGGCGGTGTACCAGACGGCCCCTTGCGCGAACATGATCGCCGCCAGGGCGATGATCACCAGCCGCAGGTTCGACCAGGTGCCGAACGCCTCCTTGAACGGCGCCTTGGAGTGGGAGCCCTCCTCCTTGATCTTGGCGAAGGTCGGGCTCTCGGAGAGCTTCAGGCGCATCCAGACCGAGACGGCCAGCAGCAGGGCCGAGACCAGGAACGGGACCCGCCAGCCCCAGGCGTCGAACGCCTCCGGCCCGGCGGTCTCGCCGACCACCACCCGCGTGGCGAGGATCACCAGCAGGGCGCCGAACAGCCCGATGGCGGCGGAGGTCTGCACCCAGCTCGTCGAGCGGCCGCGAGCGTCGACCGGGGCATGCTCGGCCACGTAGATCGCCGCCCCGCCGTACTCGCCGCCCAGGGCGATCCCCTGGATGATGCGCATCAGCACCAGCAGGGCCGGCGCAATCAGCCCCGCCTGCTCGTAGCTCGGCAGCAGGCCGATGGCGAAGGTCGCCCCGCCCATCATCAGCACCGTGGCCATGAAGGCGCCCTTCCGCCCCACGCGGTCGCCGATGCGCCCGAAGATCAGCGCGCCCAGCGGCCGGAACAGGAAGCCCGCGCCGAACATGGCCAGGGCCGCGATGTAGCCGGCGGTCTCCGGCAGGCCGGAGAAGAAGGTCCGGGAAATGACCTGGATCAGGCTGCCGAAGACGAAGAAGTCGTACCACTCGAACGCCGTGCCTGCGGCGGACGCGGCGACCACGGTGGTCAGCGACGTTTCCTTCTTCTCGACGTTCTCGACGCCAGACTGCCCTGCGGTCGTTTCCGCCATTCGGTTCCTCCCCGGTTGCACCTGCTGTAGCACCGCTCGGCGAAGCCTTGGAAGGCGGCGTCGAGAATGGACAGGCGCGGGCGAACCGCCCGAGGCTGGGGCCGTTCTGGACGGGCCAACGGAGAACGCGTCTTGCAGGACATGAGGGACTACCCGGAAGGGCGGCTGGAGTATGTGGCCGCGCCGGCCGCGGCCGTTCGGCCGCCGCCGCCCCCGGAGCCCCCGCCGCCGGAAGACGCCCGCTCGGTCTGGCGTCGCCGGCCGCTGCAGATCGCGCTGGGCGCGGTCGCCGCGCTGGTCGTGACGATGCTCTGGCTGAGCTGGGCCCTGCCGGTGGGCCGCGCCCTCGAGCCGTTGGAGAGTCCGACGCTGGTGCTGGTCACCGCGGACGGCAAGCCGTTCGCAAGGCGCGGCTCCTACAAGGAGGCGCCGGTGGACGTGGCGGAGCTGCCGGAGCACGTGCCGGGCGCCTTCGTCGCCATCGAGGACCGGCGCTTCTACCGCCACCTCGGCCTCGACCTGCGCAGCATCGCCCGCGCAGCCATGACCAACGCCGAGGAGGGTGAGATCCGCCAGGGCGGCTCCACCATCACCCAGCAGCTCGCCAAGAACGCCTTCCTCACCAACCGCCAGACCCTACGTCGGAAAGCCCAGGAGGCGCTGATCGCGCTCTACCTGGAAGCGCGGCTGTCGAAGGACGAGATCCTCTCCCGCTACCTCTCCTCGGTCTATTTCGGCGACGGGGTGTTCGGCCTGCGGGCTGCGGCCCGGCACTACTTCGACAAGACGCCCGAGCAACTGACGGTGGGCGAGGCCGCCATGCTGGCCGGGGTGGTGAAGGCGCCCTCCAGGCTTGCCCCCACCGAGGACTTCGAGGCCGCCCAACGGCGCCAACGCGTCGTCCTGGCCGCCATGGCCGACCAGGGGATGATCACGTCCCAGCAGGCGCGGCAGGCTCGTCGCGTGCGCTTGCGCGAGGGCCGCGCCGTCCTGCCGGTGGGCTCCTACTTCGCCGACTGGATCTCGGCCGAGACCAAGCGCGCCTTCGACCGCGGCTATGGCGAGGTGCGGGTGCAGACCACGCTCGACTCGGTGCTCCAGGCCCAGGCCCAGCGGGCGGTGCGCCGGGCCATCGCCGGCGCGCGGGGTCAGCGGGCCTCCCAGGCGGCGCTGGTGGCCATGCGCACCGACGGTCGCGTGGTCGCCATGGTCGGCGGCCTCGATTACCAGCAGAGCCAGTTCAACCGGGCCACCCAGGCGATGCGCCAGCCCGGCTCGGCCTTCAAGCTGTTCGTCTACCTCGCGGCGCTTCGGCGCGGCTACACGCCCGACAGCGCCATCCTCGACGCCCCGCTGCGCCTCGGCGACTGGACCCCGCAGAACCACGAGGGCGAGTACGCCGGCCGGCCGGTGCCGCTGCGCGACGCCTTCGCCCGCTCCAGCAATGTGGCCGCGGTGCGGCTGTCCGAACAGGTCGGCCGCCAGAATGTGATCCGCGCCGCCCGCGACCTCGGCGTCCGCTCGCCGATCCCCGGCGACCCGACCATCGCGCTCGGCACTTCCCAGATGTCCTTGCTGGAGCTCACCTCGGCCTATGCGGCGGTCGCCGCCGGTCGCACCCCGGTGACGCCGCGCGGCCTGCTGGCCGAGCCGCGATACGGCCCGTTCGGCGGCCCGCCCCGGCCGCGGGCGCTGGGCGCCCGGGAGCGCGACGGCCTGCTCGTCCTGCTGCGTGACGTGGTCACCCGCGGGACCGGGACGGGCGCCGCCCTGCGCACGCCGGTCTACGGCAAGACCGGCACCAGCCAGGACTACCGCGACGCGTGGTTCGTCGGCTTCACCGGGGACCTGGTGGTCGGAGTCTGGGTCGGCAACGACGACAACTCGCCCATGAACCGCGTGACCGGCGGCAGCATCCCCGCACGGATCTTCCGTGACTTCACGGGCTTTGCGGCCTCCCGCCAGGACTTCCGGGAGCCTGCGCCCGCGGCGCCCACCACCGAGACGCTGGACCTCGAGGCGATCGCGCCCGAGCCGCTGGAGCTGCCGCCGCTGGGCGGCGAGCCGACCGACGAGGCGCCGCTCGAGGTGCCGCCGGACGCCGGCTTCGGCGTGCCGCCGGTGACGGTGCGGCCCGAGGACCTGGCGGTCCCGCCGCCGCCGGTGGACGAGCCTGCGCCCGCCGAGGAGCCGGCGGAGGAGCCCGCGACCTAGCGGGGATCAGGCCGCGACGGCGCCGTCCGGGGACCCGACCGCGTCGCGGCCCTGGGCGATGCGGGCGATCTCGGCGATCAGCGCGGCCGGGGAGATCGGCTTGCCGACCACCCCGTCCATGCCCGCGTCCAGATAGGCCTGCCGCTGGTGCGACAGGACGTTGGCGGTCAGCGCGATGACCGGCGCCTCGGCGGCCGGCCCGTTCAGCGCCCGGATCCGCCGCACGGCCTCCAACCCGTCGATGCCCGGCATCTGCACGTCCATGAGGATCAGGTCGAAGCCGCCGCGCGCGGCGGCGTCCACACCGAGATAGCCGTCGGCGGCGGTCTCCACCGCGGCGCCGAGCTGCTCCAGCATCTTGGTGGCGATCATCCGGTTGGTGGCGTTGTCCTCGACCACCAGCACGCGGACGCCGTCGAGCACCGCCTGCGGGGTGTCCTCGGCGCGCGCCTCGGCCTGCGCCGGCTCGGCGGTGACCTCCAGCCAGAAGGTGGACCCCTGGCCCTCGGTGGAGCTGAAACCCACCTCGCCGTCCATCATCTCGGCCAGGCGCTTGGTGATCGCCAGGCCGAGCCCCGTGCCTCCGAACCGCCGGGTGGTGGAGGCGTCGCCCTGATCGAAGCGCTGGAAGATCCGCGGCTGAGCGGCCGCGGGGATGCCCACGCCGGTGTCCTGCACCTCGAACCGCAGCCGACCGCGCGCCGGGGCGGAGCAGCGGATGGTGACGTGGCCGGTCTCGGTGAACTTCACCGCGTTGCCCACCAGGTTGAACAGCGCCTGGCGCAGGCGGACCGGGTCGGACCGGACCCAGCCGATGGCCGGATCCGTCTCCAGCCGCAGCTCCAGGCCCTTGGCCTGCGCCTGCGGGCGCAGCAGGCGCGCGACGCCGTCGGCCAAGGCGGACGGCTCGATCGGCTCGCAGGCGAGCTCCAGCCGGCCGGCCTCGATCTTCGAGAAGTCCAGCACGTCGTTCAGCAGCTCGGCCAGCATGTGGCCGCAGTTCAGCGCCTCCTCGAGCATCACCCGCCCGTCGTCGCTGAGGTCCTCGGCGCGGAGGAGCTGCAGCACGCCCATGACGCCGTTCAGCGGCGTGCGGATCTCGTGGCTCATGTTGGCCAGGAAGGCGGCCTTGGCCTCGCCGGCGGCTTCGGCGGCGCGCTGCGCCTCGATCAGCGCCAGCTCCTGCTTCTTGTGGGCGTCGAAGTCGTGGATCAGGCCCACCGCCTTCAGCCAACGGCCGTTCCGGCCGACCTTCAGGTGGTGCACCACGCGCACCCAGCGCTCCTCGCCGTCCTCGCGCACGATGCGGGCCTCGAAGGCCTCGCCGGAGTCCTTGCTGCCGGCGTGCAGGGCGCGGAACGAGGCGCGGACGTGATCCAGGTCGTCCGGATGGAACCCGGGATAGCGAAGCTGGGTGGCCTCCTCGTAGGTGCTGCGCCGGCCCTTGCCGGTGAGCCGCTTGAACTCGGGCGAGCACCAGAAGGTCTTGTTGACGTGATCGATCTCGTAGACGCCGGCGCCGGCGGCCTCGAGGGCCAGCTTCAGGCGCTTGGCGTTCTGCAGCGCGTCGCGGCGGGCCTGGCGCATGATCCGCTCGCCCAGCCGGGCGGCGTCGCGGGCGTCGGCCAGCTCGGTGATGTCCTGCGACAGGCCCTTCAGCGCGTAGCGGCCGCCGGGCCGCGGCTCGGTGTGGATGGTGGCCCGCACGGTGATCCAGCGGCCGTCCTTGCGCCTGAGCCGGTGCTCGACCTGGGTGGGTTCGCCGCTGAACGTCGCCCCCAGCAGCACCTCCATCACCCCGCGGCGCTCCGAGCGGTCGAGGCAGGCCGCGAACTTCTCCCCGGTGTCCACGTCGCCGCGACCGTAGCCGGTGAGCGCCAGGAGTTCGTCCGACCAGTGGATGCTGTTGTCCTCGGGATCGTAGGACCACAGGCCCACGCCGGACGCCGCGCCCAGCAGCTTGCGCTCCCGCCGGGTGGTCTCGATCTCGGCCTCCCGCGCGATCTCGGCCGTGGCGTCGCGCATCGTCACGATCATCGCGCCGTCGGCCATCTTCTTGCTGCGGGCGGAGACCCACAGCCAACCGCCATCGCGCATGAGCAGGCGCGTGCGGCTCTCGCGCACCTCGCCGGCGGCCATCTCGGCCACGCGCTGCTGGACGGCCGTCAGGTCGTCGGGGTGGATCAGCTCGCGCATCGAGCGGCCGATCAACTCGGCCTCGCGCCAGCCGGTGACGCGCTCCCACGCCGGATTCACCAGGCGCAGGACGCCGCCCGGACCGGCCACGTGCATGAGGTCGCCGCTGTTCTCGAACAGCCAGCGGATCATCTCATCCTTGCAGGCGGCGCCTTCGGCCGGTTGACCCATGCGTTCCCCTCAACCGGAGGACGCTACCATTAGCCTGGTAAACGTAACGTTTGGGCCCGCTGCGACTTTTTAGAACGCGTTCTCGCCTGTGATCGCCCGGCCGAGGATCAGCGCGTGCACGTCGTGGGCGCCCTCGTAGGTGTTCACCGTCTCGAGGTTCGAGGCGTGCCGCATCACGTGGTACTCGCCCGAGATCCCGTTGCCGCCGTGCATGTCGCGGGCGACGCGGGCGATGTCGAGCGCCTTGCCGCAGTTGTTGCGCTTCATCATCGAGATCGCCTCCGGCACCCACGCGCCCTCGTCGATCAGCCGCCCGAGCGCCAGCGCGCCCTCGAAGCCCAGCGCGATCTCGGTGGACATGTCGGCGAGCTTCCGCTGCACGAGCTGGCGCGAGGCCAGGGTGCGGCCGAACAGCGAGCGGCTGGAGGTGTAGTCCCGCGCCGCATGGAAGCAGAACTCCGCCGCGCCCATGGCCCCCCAGGCGATGCCGTAGCGCGCCTTGTTCAGGCACGAGAACGGTCCGCGCAGGCCCTTCACGCCCGGCAGCATCATGTCCTCCGGCACGAACACGTCCGACAGCGCGATCTCGCCGGTGACGGAGGCCCGCAGGCTGAGCTTGTTCTGGATCTTCGGCGTCTCGAAGCCTTCGGCCCCGCGCTCCACCAGGAAGCCGCGGATGGTGTCGTCCAGCTTCGCCCAGACCAGCGCCACGTCGCTGATCGGCGAGTTGGTGATCCACATCTTCGCCCCGTTGAGGACGTAGCCGCCGTCGACCTTCTTCGCGACGGTGCGCATCGAGGCCGGATCCGAGCCGCCATCCGGCTCGGTCAGGCCGAAGCAGCCGATGATCTCGCCCTTCGCCATGCCGGGCAGGAACTTGCGCTTCTGCTCCTCGGAGCCGAAGGCGTAGATCGGGTACATCACCAGCGAGGACTGCACGCTCATGGCCGAGCGGTAGCCGCTGTCGATCGCCTCGATCTCGCGGGCGATCAGGCCGTAGGCGACGTGGTTCACTCCGGCGCAGCCGTACTCCTCGGGCAGCGTCGGCCCGAGAAAGCCCAGCTCGCCCATCTCGGTCATGATCTCGCGGTCGAACCGCTCCTCCGCGTAGGCCGAGACCACGCGGGGCAGCAGCTTCTCGCGGGCGTAGGCGCGGGCGGCGTCCCACACCATCCGCTCCTCTTCCGAGAGCCGCGACGCGAGGTCCAGGGGATCGTCCCAGCGATAGGTCTTCTGGCTGGCGCCGGTGTCGAGCGGCATGGGAGGTCCTCCTGGCTTGCGAGCGCCTTATGACCGCAAATCTCGCCGCCGGGTAGGCCCTCGGCGGCCTAGAGCTCGGCCCACATCCGCAGAAGGTTGTGATAGGCCCCGGTGAGCGAGACCAGCTCCGGGGCGCCCGCGCCGACCCGGCCGGAGAGCTGCTGGATCGCGAGGTCCATTTGGAACAGCAGCGACCGCTGCTCGTCGCTGCGCACCAGGCTCTGGATCCAGAAGAAGCTCGACACCCGCGCGCCGCGGGTCACCGGCGTCACCCGGTGCAGGCTGGAGGCGGGATAGAGGATCATGTCGCCGGCGGGCAGCTTCACCTCGTGGGCGCCGAAGGTGTCCTCCACCACCAGCTCGCCGCCCTCGTACTCCGCGGGTTCGGTAAGGAAGAGGGTCGCCGACAGGTCGGTGCGGATCCGCACCGCGCCGTCGCGGCTCTGGCGGATCGCGTTGTCCACGTGCATGCCGAAGGACTCGCCGCCGGCGTATCGGTTGAACAGCGGCGGGAAGACGATCTGCGGCAGGGCCGCGGCCACGAACAGCGGATTGGCCGACAACGCGTCGAGGATGCGCCCGCCCGCCGCTGCCGCGGCCGGCGAACCCTCGGGGAGCTGGGCGTTGCGCTTGGCGAGCGCGGCCTGGGCGCCGGAGGTCTGGTTGCCGTCCACCCAGGGCGCGGCGTCGATCGCCGCCCGGATCTCGGCGACCTGCGCCTTGGTCAGGACCTCGGGGATGTGAAGCATCATGGCGGGGCCACCTTAGGATCTCCGCAGGCCGGATGCGAAGCGGCCCCGCCTCGGGGAGGAGAGACGGGGCCGCGCATCCGCTACGGACCGGGTCAGTAGCGGACGTTCAGGGTCAGGATGGCCTGGCGGGCCGGGCCGTAGTCGGCGTGGTGCACGCCGTTCGTCCGGATGATGTAGTCCTCGTCGGCGACGTTCTGGACGTTGAGCTGCAGGTCGACGTTCTCGCGCAGCCGGTAGGAGGCGAAGGCGTCGAAGCGCCAGTAGGACGGGGCGAACACCTGGTTGGCGCCGCCGCCGGCGCCGCCCTGGTTCCCGCCGAAGCTCTTCGAGACGTAGTAGGCGCCGCCGCCGAGCGTGAAGGCGTCCGTGACCTCGTAGGTGGTGAACAGGCTGAAGCTGTGCTTCGGCGTGTTGGCCAGCGGGTCGCCCTCGTTGATGATGTTGTAGGCCCCGCGGACGAGCTCGCTGTCCTGATAGGTGTAGCCGCCGAACACGTCCCAGCGGTCCGTCACTGCGCCGGTGACGCCGATCTCGACGCCCTTGGCCTCGGCCTCGCCGACCTGGGCGTAGACGCCGGCCGACACCTGGATCTGGGCGTTCTCCCGCTTCAGGTCGAAGTAGGTGATCGAGGCGCTCAGCCGCTCGCCGAAGAACGCCGCCTTTGCGCCGACCTCGAAGTTGGTCACCTCCTCCGGGTCGAGGAGGACGTTGGCCAGGTTGCCCGTGCCCGTCCCCATGCCGGTGTTCTGGTCGCCGGAGGCGATGGTCGGCGGCGTCGAGGTCGTGGCGTAGGCGACGTAGACGCTCGAGGTCTCGGTCGGCTTGTAGACCAGGCCCACCTGGTAGTTGGTGAAGTCCCAGTCGCCCTTGCGCGGGGTGAGGGTCGTGCCCGTGATGACGCCGTTGGCGCTGGTGACCGCCACGTCGGTGCCCTTCACCGAGTAGCTGTCGTGGCGGATGCCGAGGTTCAGCAGCCACTTGTCGCCGAACGAGATGGTGTCGAAGGCGTAGACACCCACCGTCTCGGTGATGTTCCGCGAGGGGTCCGGGCGGGCGATGATCCCCTGCCACGGATCGTTCGGGTTGGGCGCGAAGACCCGCGTGCAGTCCCCGACCCCGAGGTTGTTGGTGGCCCCGGTGAAGCCCGCCGGGCAGGGGGCGCCGGCGGTGGTGTAGATCACATACGCGGCGTTCTTGTTCTTCTCGCGGCTCAGCTCGAGGCCAACGTCATAGCTGTGCGAGATGAAGCCGGTGTCGAACTTGCCGTAGACGTCGGTGACGTTGGCGATCGTGCGGGTCGGGTTCCAGCGCGACTTGGTCCCGCGCTTCATCCAGTACTCGCCGCCGACGAGCTGGGCCACGCCGCCGTCGCCCGGGTTGGTGACCACGTAGTCGTTGAGCGTCTTCGAGGCGCGGAAGACGTTGCGGATCTTGAAGGCCTCCGAGACGTCGTGCTCGAAAATCAGGGTCCCGATATCGGCCTGGGTCTTCTGGAAGTCGCGGGCCTCGAGGCCGTAGAAGCTGTCGCGCGGCACGTCGAGCACGCCGCTCTCGGTCCTGGGCAGGCCCGGGATCTTGGTGAACAGCGACACGCCGTAGTCCGGCAGGTCGTCGGTGCGCAGGTGGTAGTAGAGGAAGGTCGCGCGGGTCTCCGTGCCGAGGCCGGTGGAGACGCCCGCCAGGACGCCGTAGCGGCTGAAGTTGGCCGCGTCGCGCCCGGGGCTGTCGTTGTCCATCCCCATGACGTTCAGGCGGACGGCCGAGGTGTCGCCGAGCTGGTAGTTCGCGTCGATCACGCCGCGGTAGTAGTTGTCAGTGCCCACCGACGCCTGGGCATTGACGAAGCTGTCCAGGCGCGGCCGCTTGGTGGTCAGGTTGATGCTGCCGCCGCCCGAACCTCGGCCGGAGTAGGCGCTGTCGGCGCCCTTCACCACCTCGACCTGCTCGATGGCGAACACCTCGCGCATCTGGCCGCCGGTGTCGCGCACGCCGTCGACGAAAATGTTGTTGCCCGAGGCCTGCCCGCGGATGAACGGCCGGTCGGCCAGCGGCTGGCCGCCTTCGCCCGCGCCGAAGGTGATGCCGGGCGAGGTGCGCAGGATGTCGGTCAGGGAGGTGGCGGCGGTCTGCTCGATCACCTGGCGCGGGATGACCGTGACGCTGCGCGGCGTGTCGATAAGCGGGGCGGTGAACTTGGGGGCGTCGGGCTCGCGGTGGCGGCCGCCGGTCACGTCCACGCCCGACAGCTCGGCGGGCGCCGGCGCGTCGGCGGCCGTGGCGATGGCGGTCTCCTCGGCGTGCGCGACGGCGCCCATCGACAGGCCGGCCACGCTGGCGGCGGCGAAGACGAGCGCGGACTTCTTGCGTGCGACGACGCCCTTGCTGAACGACATGTCCCCCGTACCCTCAGACTGCAAATTAGAATGCGAAGCGTTCTTATTTGCAGCTTTGCGATGGCGCAATGAGAATCGTTCGCAACAGCGGGATTGGTCCGCCCACGCCGCAACCAAGGCCGGTGTTCGGTGTTCCGTCTGCGAGGGGCGATGCGCGCCCGAGGACCTGTCGCCGATGCCGACCAGCGGCGTTTTCGAGATCGTGAAGCCCTTCCTCTGGATGGCGTTCGCCGCCTTCCTCGTCGGGTTCTTCAGCTACTTCCTGTTCAACGAGCCGTCGCCAGCCTTCGCCCAGCAGCCCGAGGCCTGGTCCTCGTCGGTCTCGGGCCCGTCCTCCGACGAGTGGAACATCGTCAAGCACATCTGACGACGACGGCGTTCAGCCGCCGCGCGCTACGAACCAACCGTTCCGGAACCCCTGTTCCGCCTTGCCGTAGGTGAAGGCCTCGCCCTCCGGCGTCCGCACCGACCCGCCCGCGGCCTCCAGCACCGCGTGCCCCGCGGCGATGTCCCATTCCATGGTCGGCCCCTGGCGCACGTAGATGTCGGCCGCGCCCTCGGCGATGCGGCAGAACTTGATGGAAGAGTCCATCGGCTCGCGGCGGTCGAATCCGTACTGCTCGGCGAGCTTCTGGGCGGTCTCGTCCTTCATGGTGTGGCTGACCAGCGCCAGCGCCTCGCCGGTCGGCCAGGGCCGCACCCGCACCGGCTCGGCGGCGCCGCCGTCGCGGCGCTTGAGCGCCCGTCCGCCGGCCGTCCACCAGACCTCACCGGTCGGCGGGGCGGCGACCGCGCCGGCCACCGGGCGGCCGTTCTCGATCAGACCGATGTTGACCGTGAAGTGCGGGTCGCCGCGGACGAAGGCCTTGGTGCCGTCCAGCGGATCCACCAGGAAGAACCGTGGCCCGATGGCGTCGGGCGTGCCGACTTCGCTGGCGTCCTCTTCCGAGATCACCGGCACGCCGGGGAAACGGCGCGCCAGATGCTCCAGGATCAGGGCCTCGCCGCGGCGGTCGGCCTCGGTCACCGGGCTCTCGTCGGCCTTGTGGATCACCGTCAGGCCCGAGCGCCACAGCGGCAGGATCAGCCGCGCCGCGGCGTCGCAGATCTCCGCCAGGGCCTCGCCCACGTCATTGTCGGTGCCGGTCAAACTCACGCCCTCGGATCGTCGCCCACGAACTCCAGCCTCACGACCGCGGCGTCGATCACCTGCTTGCCGGCGTGCTCGAAGTTCACCGTCACCCGCCGCCCGGCCACCGACTGCACCTGACCCAGCCCCCAGTCCTCGTGGACGGGGTGCCGCACCAGGACGCCGGGCTCCAGGAACGGATCGGAAAACGGCTCCATGGCGGGCTCTCTTATGGGGCGGCGGGCGTTTTCCAAAGGCTCAAATCACCTCAAGGTCCGCGGCCATGAGCGACACCCCGAGTTCCTCCGCCGCCGCGCCGGTGCGCACCGCCGAGCTGACCGCCTACATCGCCGCGCGCATGTGCCACGACTTCATCAGCCCGGCCTCGGCGATCGTCTCGGGCCTCGACCTGCTGGACGATCCCTCCGCGCAGGACATGCGCGAGGAGGCCATGGGCCTGATCGCCACCTCGGCCCGCAAGCTCGCCGACCTGCTGGCCTTCACCCGCGTGGCCTTCGGCGCCTCGGCTTCGGCCGAGACCTTCGACGTGCGCGAGCTGGAGAAGCTGGCGCGCGGCATCTTCGGCCACATGCGCGCCGAGCTGGAGTGGCTCGTGGAGACCCCGGCCGTGAACAAGCCGGCGGCGCGCACGCTCCTGAACCTCGCCCAGCTCGCCGGCGCGGCCCTGCCGACCGGCGGCGTGGCCAAGGTGCGGGCCGTGCAGGAGGGCGCTGCCATCGCGATCGCCGTTGAAGCCACCGGGCCCAGGGCGCGGCTGCGGCCTGAGGTGCTCGCGGGCCTGCAGGGCCAGCCGCTCGGCGAAGGCCTGCATGGCCACTGGGCCCAGGCCTACTACGTGCACCTGTTCCTCACCGACGCCGGCGGCCGGGTGTTCGCCGACGTGACGGAAGAGAAAGTGACCTTCGCGGCCACCGTGCCGGCCTGACTCTCACCGGTCCTTAACCAAGCCCGCGCGACAAACGCCCTGAAGGAAGGGCGACCGCGTTTTGAAGACCTGCCTCGTCGTCGACGACAGCCGCGTGATCCGCAAGGTGGCGCGCCGCATCCTCGAGGAGCTCGGCTTCGAGGTGGCGGAGGCGGCCGACGGCGCGGAGGCGCTGTCCTGGTGCCGGGTGGTGATGCCCGACGTGGTGCTGCTCGACTGGCAGATGCCGGTGATGGGTGGCCTCGACTTCCTGCGCCGGCTGCGGCTGGAGCCCGGCGGCCAGGCCCCCAAGGTGGTCTTCTGCTCGGTGGAGAACGACCTCGACCGCATCCGCGAGGCCCTCGACGAGGGCGCCGACGAATACATCATGAAGCCCTTCGACGGGGAGATCATGGCCTACAAGCTAGCGGCGGCCGGGGTGAGCGCATGACGCCCGGCGAGCGCGCCCTTGTGGCCCGGCTGTGCGAGCAGCGCGCCGGCCTCGCCGTGGATCCGGCCAGGGACTACCTGATCGAGAGCCGGCTCGCCCCCGTCGCCCGCCGCGAGGGCTTCGGCTCGGTGGCCGAACTGCTGCAGGCGCTCCGCGACCGCGAGGAGGAGCGGCTGGTCTGGGCGGTGGTGGAGGCCATGGCCCACCGCGACGCCAGCTTCTTCCGCGATCCCGAGGTGTTCGCCCTGCTGCGCGACCAGGTGCTGCCGACGCTGGCCCGCCAGCGTGACGGCGAGCCTGTGCGGGTGTGGTGCGCGGCCTGCGGCTCGGGCCAGGAGGTCTATTCGCTGGCGATGATGCTGGCCGATGCTCCGATCGCCGGCACGCGGGTGGAGCTGTTCGCCTCGGAGCTCTCCGAGCGGGAGCTCGAGAAGGCGCAGGGCGGGCTCTACTCCCAGTTCGAGGTGCAGCGCGGCCTGCCCGCCCGGCTGCTGGTCCGGCACTTCGAGAAGCGCGACGAGGCCTTCGCCCTCTCCCCGCGCGTACGCCAGATGGTGCGCTGGCGGCGCGCCAATCTGCTGGAGGACGCCGCCCGGCTCGGCCGCTTCGACGTGGTGGTTTGCCGCCAGGTGCTGCCCGGGCTGACCGAGGCCGCGCGCGAGCAGGTGCTGGCCGGCCTCTCGGGGGCGGTCGCCGAGGGCGGCTGCCTGGTGCTTGGGGCGGGAGAGGCGGAGGCGCCGCCTGGCTTCGGTTCGCTCGGGCTGCCGGGAGTCTACGGCGCGGCCGAAGCGGCCCGCGCGGCCGCCTGACCCCGAAACGGCAGAAGCCCCGCCGCCTCTCGGCGACGGGGCTCCAGAGCTCGTAAGGACGCCAGCCCTTAGTTCTTGGCGTCGTTGGCGGTCTCGGTGACCGCCGAGCCGGCGGCCTGCACGTCACGGCCCGCGCCAGCAACGGTGTTGCAGGCCGCGACAAACATGCTGGCGGTCAGGGCCGCCATCACAACGATCTTGCGCATTCCTAATTCTCCCGGGGAGTCGCTACTCAGCGCCCGCCAAACGGATCACGCTGCAGCTTGGTTCCCGGCGGTCTGAGGAGAAGGCGTCTCCGCGCCCAGCGTGGGGAAGATCAGCCGCGCGGTGATGCCGCCTTCCGGGTTGCGGATCAGCTCGGCGCGCCCGCGAAGCTGGCGGGCGAAGGCGGTCATCAGGGTGCGCCCGACGCCCGAGGCGACCAGGGCGTCGTCGGGCGCCTCGCCATCGTCGGAGATCTCCAGCACCGCCTCCTCGCCCTGCACCACGAAGCGCAGGGTCAGCGTGCCGCCGCGCTCGGCGAAGGCGTGCTTCTGGGCGTTGGTGATCGCCTCCACAGCGAACAGCGCCAGCGGCGCCAGGCGGTCGGGATCGATCACCAGGGCGTCCACCTGCAGGTCGGTGCGCACCGGCGGGCCGTGCAGCATCTCGCCGGCGACGAGCTGGGCGGTGAGCTCCTCGAGGAACGGCCGCAGGTCCACGCGCTTCAGGTCCGGCCCCTGGTAGAGGGCGCGGTAGATGAGGGCGAGGGCCGTGATCCGCTGGCGGGTGTCGCTCATGGCCGCGCGCGCGGCCGGGTCCGACAGCGCCCGCTGCTGCATGTTCAGCAGCGAGGAGATGACCTGCAGGTTGTTCTTCACCCGGTGGTGGATTTCGCGCATCAGCGCGTCCTTCTGCGCGAGGCTGTCCCGCAGGGAGGCGTCGCGGCCCACGATCGCGTCGGCCATGTCCTCCAGCGTCTCGGCGAGGTCCCGGATCTCGGGGGGCATCTGCTCGGCCTGCACGGGACGGACGCTCAGCCGGCCGCGGGCGTAGAGCGAAGCGATGCGCTGCAGGTAGGCGATCCAGCGCACCACCACCCGCTCGGTCACCGCCGTCACCGCGGTGAGCGCCAGCACGAAGGTGAGCAGGGGGAAGAGGATACCCGTGAGGGGGTTCAGCCGGGCCCAGGACAGCACGCCCGGCGACTGGGCCGAGAGCACCACATAGACCTCCTGACCGACCACGGGCGCGGCGGAGTAGACGCGCCGCTGGCCCGCGCGGTCCTCGCCGTACCAGACGGCGGCGCCTTCGGTCTGCGCCTCGGTCCGCCAGTTGTCGGGCAGGCCGGATAGCGCTTGCGGGTTGGTGGTGCTGATGGTGCGGCCGGTCTGGTCGAGCAGGGCCACCTCGGCGCCCTGCGGCAGGGCCGGATCGGCCACGGTGGGCTGCAGGCTGGAAAGCGCGATCACCGCGGCCAGTGCGCCGTCGAAGCCGCCGTCGGGCCGGTTGGCGCGCACCGCCGCGATCACCGCGGGCTTGCCCGCGTAGGCGGTGCCGGCGGCGGGCGTGATCACCAGCGGGTCTCCGGCGGCCAGCCTGCGGAACCAGGGGCGGGCGGCGCGCTGCGGGTCGCCCGGCACGCCGCGCGCGGCGCAGGCCACGCCGCCGTTTGCGCCGAACCGGATCAGGTTAAGGTAGCCGGGGATACGCCGCGTCGCCTGCTCGAGGCGCTGGGCGCACTGGAAGCCGATCGAGGCCGGCGCCAGCGTCTGCAGGAGGATCTCGCCGCCTTCCACGCGCGCGCGCGCGGCCGCGGCGCTGCGCTGGGCCGCGAAGCCCAGGCTGTCGCGCAGCTCCGCGCCTTCGCGCTGGTAGGCGATCGCCGCCTGAATGACGCCGAGCAGGAGCACGGGCAGCAGCGCGGCGGCCAGGGCCGCCGTCAACCGGACCCGGATCGTGCTCAGCGATCCCTTCGGCAGGCCCTTCATGGCCCGAATTCCCGTCCTCAACGGACGGTGCTTAGCCGCTCCGCGTCGGCCAGGATAGACCGCATGGCGTCACCGGCGGCGGCGCCATCGCGCTCGTAGTTCCCTTCGTCGAGGATCGCGTGCAGCGCGCGACGGGCGCGGCTGACGCGGCTCTTCACGGTGCCGACGGCGCAGTTGCAGATCTCTGCCGCTTCCTCGTAGGCGAAGCCGCCAGCGCCGACCAGGATCAGCGCCTCGCGCTGTTCGGGCGGCAGCATGGCCAGTCCCTGGCGCAGCTCGTCGAGCGCGACGGGGGCCTCCGGATCGTCCACCGCCACCAGGGTCCGCTCGGCGGCCTCCTGATCGAGCTGGCTCTGCCGCCAGGACCGGCGCTTCTCGGAATAGAACTGGTTGCGCAGGATCATGAAGGTCCAGGCCTTCATGTTCGTGCCCATCTGGAAGCTGGCGCGGGCGTCCCAGGCCTTCATCATGGCGTCCTGCGCCAGATCGTCGGCCGCGGCCGGGTCGCCGCACAGGGTGCGGGCGAAGGCGCGCAGGTGCGGGATGAGCTGGACAAGCTCACGCTTGAAGGCGGCGTCGTCCGTCCCGTCGCGGGACGGGCGCTTGTCGTTGGCCTCCGGCATCAGCGGGTCTCCGACCGGCTGTCGGCGCGGCGCAGGATCTCCAGGAATTCTTCGGGCACGTCCTCGTTGACGATCTCGTCGAACATCTGACGCAGGCGCACGCCAATCGCCTGCTGCCGCAGGCGGGCTTCGTCCAGAGCGGCGGAAGATTTGCGCCGTTCCTCGGATGGGCGTTGTTCGATCATGGCATCGGCGCTCCGCTCACGCGGCGGCCGCCCCCTCTTTGCATCCTCGTCGCCGCTCAACGCCCGACTCCCGTCCCGAGTTCCCGGATGGCTGCAGACAAGATGCGGAAAACCACGAGTCTTGGGAACCGGTTCCCACCCGTGGCGTTTTTGCCCCATGATGGGGTTGCGGTTCGGGGGTGCTCCCGCGTCCGCCGCTGCCATGCTCCGATGTCTACACTACGGGAGGGGTCACCCTTGAGTCTTCTAGCCCGTCTGGCGCCGCATCTTCCCTATGTGCGCCGATACGCCCGCGCGCTGACCGGGGATCAGACGACCGGCGACCACTACGTCCGCGTGGCCCTTGAGGCGCTGGCCGCCGGCGAGCGTGTGCTCGAGGCCAACCTGACCCCGCGCGTCGCCCTCTACCATGTCTTCCACGCCATCTGGTGCACGTCGGGCGCCCAGCTCGAAGGCCCGGCCGAGGATGACGGCTCCTCGTCGGACGACACCACGCGGCGGCTGATGCGCATCGCCCCGCGGTCGCGCCAGGCCTTCCTGCTCACCGCCCTCGAGGGCTTCACCCCTTCCGAAGCGGCCCAGATCCTGGGCACCGACTTCGCCGAGGTCGAGAAGCTGATCGCCGAGGCCCAGGCCGAGATCGACGCCGAGCTCGCCACCGACGTCCTGATCATCGAGGACGAGCCGGTGATCGCCGCCGACATCGAGGCGCTGGTCCGCGAGCTCGGCCACACCGTGGTCGACATCGCCGCCACCCGCACCGAGGCGGTGGATGCGGTCACCCGCAAGACCCCCGGCCTGGTGCTGGCCGACATCCAGCTCGCCGACGGCTCCTCGGGCATCGACGCGGTGAAGGACATCCTGGCGCGCTACGACGTGCCGGTGATCTTCATCACCGCCTTCCCCGAGCGCCTGCTGACCGGTGAGCGTCCGGAGCCGACCTTCCTGATCACCAAGCCCTTCCAGCCGGAAACGGTGAAGGCGGCGATCGGCCAGGCCCTGTTCTTCCACCCGCGCAAGGCGTCCAAGCAGGCCGCCTGACGCGGGGCTCCAAGACGAGAATAATGGTGGGGTAGGGCGCTGCGGCTTGCTGCAGCGCCCTTCTCTTTGCTCGATCGGGCGGCGCAAACCAAAAGAAACGGCCGCCCGGTGGGGCGGCCGTCTGCTGTCGTTCGTTGCGGGTTATTGGCCGACGGGCGCGGGAGGCGCTTCGCTCACCGTCTTCGCCGGCGGCGTCTGCATGGACGCGTCCTTCTGGTAGGGCTGTGTGTTCACCGGCGCCGGTTCGGGCGCGTTGAACGCGCGGGCGTCAGCCGCCTCGCGGGCGTTGTTCGGCTCGGTGGAGGCCAGGTCGCCGGACTTCCAGGTGAAGGCGGCGAAGAAGCCGAGCACCACCAGGGCGATGCCGAACACCAGGACCCAGAGGACGTGACGGCCGAGGCGGCCTTGCCGGGCGCGGGTCGCTCCCACGGTCGGCCGTTGGGTTGCGCGCGAAAGCGCCATGACGGAGCTCCTTACTCAGACGGGAAATAGCTGGACGGGCCGAAGTACGGCTGGCCGGGATCGAGACGGTCGGAGCGGGCGGTCAGAGAGCCGATCACGCCGCTGGCGATCGCCAGGCCTGCGAAGGCCGCGATCACCGCGAGGCGCCGGCGCGCCACCTGCTGGCGATGGCTGGGCGTCTTCGTCAGAACGAAGCCGCCGCGCGTGGCGAAAGAGTTGCGCATGTGGAAGCGTTCCCTCGCGGACCCGGCGGGGCCGTTCGCCCACCGAGGAGCTAACGCGTCGCCAAAGCCGCCGTTCCCTGGCCGCACGGCGAATGGCGAAGCTGCAGAAACGCTTGAATTTTCAAGGCCTGTGGATAAGGTGGAGGCTCGTGGCCGCCGCCGCTAGAGCGCTGCTCGCCGGCGCGCGCAACTTTCTCCAACTTTTTTTCACGGCGGCCGGAACGGCTTTCGGCGGAGCGTGTTTCTAGGTGTGCGGAGGCGGCGACGCCCCCCCCGACTTGAGACTGGCGATCATGCCAGTCTGCCGTCTCCGCACCCCTTTTCTCGATGATGCACACTTCCGGCGGGTCCCAAGGGGCCCGCCCTTTCTTTATGCGCGCAGCGGGGGCCGCCGCGCCCAGGCGTAGCGGCCCGTTCAGATCAGCCGGCCCTTCCGAGCCTGAGGATCACGTCCACGCGCCGGCGAAGCGGCGCGGTGCGCCCGTCGGGGGTCGCTGCGCCGGTGTCGCCGGCGGCGGCCAGCGCGAACTCGCCCGCCGGAAGGCCGGCGTTGGCCAGGGCGGCCGTAACCGACTGGGCCCGGCGCTTCGAGAGCTCGAGGTTGGCGGCCGGCGCGCCTGCCGCATCCGCCAGGCCCATCACCTCCACGCGACGGACCTCGCAGCCCCGCGCGTCGTCGGCGGCCTGGCGGATCACCGCTCGGCCCTCCGGGGTCACCTCGGCGACGCCGGGCTCGAAATAGATCTGCACGGTGCGGTCCGTGCAGCGGTCCGGCGCGCGGACGATACGATCCCGCGCGCGTTCGACGGTCGCGCAGGCGGAAAGCCCGGCCACCAGGGCGGCCACCGCCGCGGTCCTTGCAAAGTTCATCTTACCCCTCCCCGGGCGGGCTCAGGGGCTCCGCCCATCCACCAGCAGGATCTCGTCGCCGCCGATCCGCGGCGAGCACGACAAAGGGCGGCCGGATCGACCGGCCGCCCTCGCCGTTCCATGGCGCGTCGCCGCCTAGTAGCGCGGCGTGCCGTCGGACCAGTAGTAACGGCCCGTGGCCGGGTCGTAGTAGTAATAGCGGCCCGCGCGCTCGTCATAGTACTGCTGGCGATTGGCCGGAGCCGCGCCGCAGCCGCCGTCCTCGCGGCAACCCTTCACCGCGCCCGCGACCGCGCCGACGCCCGCGCCGACCGCGGCGCCGGTGCCCACGCCGACGTCGCCGGACACCGCGCCGATGGCCGCGCCCGCGAGCGCGCCCAGCGCGGCCCCGCCGGCCGCGTTACCTTCCACGTTGCCGGTCGACGTACAGGCGGCGGCCAGAACGCCGGCCCCGGCGAGGGCGATCAATGGCTTGAGCATGTGTTTGGCTCTCCTTGCTTGTCCCCTGCGGCCCCTAACGCGGGTGCAAGCTTAGCAGTTCCGCCGGAACCCGTCGCCCGCGGCCATCGTTAGGCGCGCAAGGACACTATCCAGGAGGACCAACCATGGTCGGCGATCGCCGAGATGCGCCAGCGGACGACCTGAAGGCCGACCTGCGCGAAGCCTACGAACGCGGCCGCCGCGACGAGCGCGCGACGCGCAAGCGCCACCCGGTCCTGATGACCCTGACCGTGATCGCCGCCGCCGTCGGCCTGGCGCTGATGGCGCTGGCCGCCTTCAACGGCTCGTTCAGCGGCGCGGGACGGGTGGTGGACAAGAACCTGACCGTCGCGGCCGACCGCGCCGAGCCCGCGGTGCGCGACGCCGCCTCCAACGCAGGCCAAGCCATCCAGGGCGCCGGCCGGTCCGTGGACGCTGCGGCGACCACCACGGCGGACGCGGCAAGCTAGGACGCCATGCTGCAGCAGGGGGGCGTGACGCGCATCCGCCGCGTCGAGGCGATCGCCAACGTCGCCTCCGGCAGCGTCAACGCCGACGCGCCGCAGCAGATCGAGAAGATCTTCGCCGATTACGGCGTCGACGCCCACGTCTGCGCGCCGGCGAAAGAAGACCTCACCAACTGCCTGCGGGCGGCCGTGGACGCCGCGCCGGACCTGCTGGTGGTGCTGGCGGGCGACGGCACCGCCCGCGCCGCTGCGGAGCTCTGCGGCCCGTCCGGGCCTATGGTCGCGCCGCTGCCGGGCGGGACCATGAACATGCTGCCCCACGCCATCTACGGCGTGCGTCCGTGGCAGGACGCGCTCTCCATCGCGCTCGCCCAGGGCGAGGAGCGGATGCTGGGCGGCGGCGAGGTCGAGGGCCACCAGTTTCTCGTCGCCGGCATCTTCGGCTCGCCCGCCCTTTGGGCCCCGGCCCGGGAGGCGGCTCGCTACGGCAAGCCCAAGCTCGCCTTCCTGCGCGCCCGCCGCGCCGCCCGCCGCGCCTTCTCCGGGCGGCTCCGCTATGTGCTCGACACCGGCGAGCGGGAGAAGGCCGAGGCGCTGACCTTCATGTGTCCCCTGGCGTCGCGCGCGCTGGCCGAGGACGAGCAGGTCCTCGAGGCCGCCGCCCTGGACCTGAACGGGGCGCTCGACGCCTTCAAGCTCGGCTTCCACGCGCTCACCGGAGACTGGCGCGACGACCCCAATGTGCTGGTGCAGAAGTGCCGGCTCGCCCGCATCTGGGCGGCGGACGGGATCCCGGCGATCCTCGACGGCGAGTCCGTGCGGCTGAAGTCGCTGGCCGAAGTGCGCTACCGGCCGGATGTCGTCAGGGTGTTGTCGATTCCCAAGGACGTCTGACGTGATCCGCTTCGCCCACCTGTCGGACATCCACTTCGGCGGGGAGAACCAGGCGGCCGTCGCCGCGGCCGGGGACTATGTGAACGCCGGCGGCTTCGACCTGACGATCGTGTCCGGGGACCTCACCCGCTTCGGCGAGAAGGTGGAGTTCGAGGCCGCCGCCGAATGGCTGTCCGGCCTGAAGGGGCCGCAGCTCGTCACCCCGGGCAACCACGACGCCCCCTACATCGCCGTGGCCGAACGGCTGTTCGTGCCCTTCCGCCGCTTCGAGCGGGCCATCGGGCCGGCGTGGGCGCAGAGCTACGTCGGCGGCGGCTTCGCCGTGCGGGGCGTCAACACTGCGCGCGGCCCTCAGCCGCGTCTCAACTGGTCGAAGGGGCAGATCGCCGCCGGGCAGGTGCGCGAGGCCACGCGCTTCTTCCAGCAGGCGCCGGCGGAATGCTTCCGGATCATGGTCTGCCACCATCCCCTGATCGAGATGATCGGCGGGCCGATGACGGCGAAGGTCTGGGGCGGGGAGGCGGCGGCGCGGGCACTGGCGGAGGCGAAGGTCGACCTGGTCCTCTCGGGCCACATCCACGCGCCCTTCACATGGCCGTACCCCTTCGGCGACGGGAAGACCTACGCGGTGGGCGCCGGCACCCTCTCGGTGCGCGAGCGGGGCGTGCCGCCGGGGTTCAATGTGGTGGAAATAGAAGGGGCGGCGATCCGCGTCGCCGCCCTCGTTTGGGGGGGCTCGAAGTACGAGCCCTACAGGACCTGGTCCTTGGACCGTCGTCCTATCTGATCGGGGTCACGGTACGCCTCGTCCACGTACGAAGTGCATGACGATGGACACAAGGAACAGCACCAGGAAGACGTAGAACAGGATCTTGGCGATGCCCATGGCCGCGCCCGCGATCGAGGTGAAACCAAGAACCGCGGCGATCAGGGCGACCACCAGGAAAGTCAGAGCCCAACCCAGCATTGGCGTTCTCCTTTCTCGCCTGGGAGGCGAGTCGATCGAGTACTGAGCAACATAGCTCAGCAGATCAACGCGGCTGGAAGCGAGGCTGTTCCCGAGGCCGCTCAGCGGCGCCGTTCGGGGGGCTTTGCAGAGGCGGCGCGGCCGGCGATGGCGGCGCTGAGGATCGTGGTGACGATCTTGGGATTGCGGGCCAGCACGATGGCGCCCGCCACGGCGGCGCCCGCGGCCACGATCGGCCGCTCGCGGGCGAGCTCGATGACCCGCGGCAGCAGGCCCTGCTCCTCGGGCGGCATGGGCTTGGGCCGCGCCTTGGCCGAGAGCGACAGGGCCACCAGCAGGGCGAACAGGGCGAAGACGGCGGCCACGATGGCGGCGGCCCACGCAGGGCCGACAAACGGCTTGAACGCCGCATAGACCGCGAACGAGGCGGCCACGACGACCACGACCGCCGCGGCCGCGATCGCGGCGGCGGCGGCCAGCAGTCTCAGGATCTTCTGCGGGTTCAACGGCGCCCGGAGGACAGCAGCAGGCCGATCAGCACGCCCACACCGAGCGCGGCCCCCGTGGCGGCCAGAGGACGTTCCTTGACGCGCTCGCTGACGTACTGCTGGGCCACGTCCAGTTGCTGGCCGGCCGTGTCGGCGTAGACGCGGCTCTGGGCGCGGAGCTGCTCGAGGCCTTCCTGCACGACCTGTTCGATCTTGGCGCGGGCTTCCGTGAAGGTGCGCTGGGCCTCGGCGGCCAGCCGCTTGCTGTCGCTCGTGGACAGGGTGGCGTCGTTGGCCTCGTCAACGGCGTTCGCGGGCATGTGGATGTCTCCGAAGAAGGACCCCGGGTAGGCGCCGGGAAGCGCCACCTTGAACGCCGCACATGCTAGACGGGTTCCGCCCTCGGAGCAAAGGCGGAGCTTCTTCTCGTTCCTCGCGGCCCCAAACGCTGTGGGCAACGTACGGTTCCTGTCGCGCGGTGCGTCATTGGGTCCTATGTTCGCCCATGCAGTACGCCATGGGGTGGACCTCAGAGTGAACCACGACCGTCTGGAACTCGCGCTCGAAGCCGCCGGGCTCGGCGAATTCGAGTGGGACCTGACCCGGGACGTGCTGGTTGTGTCGAAGCGCATGGCGGAGATCACCGGCGTGCCCGCCGGCGAGATGCCGGCGGAAGGCGGCCGTGCGCTCGACCGCTACGTCCATCCGGACGACCTGCCTCAGTACCTCGACGGCCGCAGCCGCAACCTGGGCGCAGAGGGGCGCTACGAGGCCGAATTCCGGCAGGTCCGGGCCGACGACGGGCGGACCATCTGGGTCCGCATCGCCGGCGTGGTGACCATGGGATCCGATGGCCGGCCCGCCCACGTGGCCGGGATCATCCAGGACATCTCCGAGCGCAAGATCGAGGAGGAGCACCGCCAGACCCTGATGGCGGAGCTGGACCACCGGGTGAAGAACGTGCTCGCCGCGGTCCAGGCCCTGGCCCAGCAGACCGCCAAGCGGACCACCTCGCTGGAGAGCTTCCTGGCCAACTTCGCCGGCCGGCTGAAGGCGCTGGGCTCGGCCAACGAGCTGCTGACCGCCGCGCGCTGGCGCGGGGCCGCCGTGGAGCACCTCGTCGCCGCCGAGCTCGGCGCTCTCGCCCCGGGGCAGACCACCTGGGACGGACCGGAGCTGTTCCTGACTCCGCGTGCGGCCAACGCCCTGTCGCTGGCGCTGCACGAGCTCGCCACCAATGCGGTGAAGTTCGGCGCGCTGTCGGCCGAGGCCGGCCACGTGGACGTGCGCTGGGCGCACACCGGCGGCGGCTTCGAGCTCACCTGGGCCGAGAGCGGCGGCCCGCGCGTCCAGCCGCCGGTGCGCCGGGGCTTCGGCTCCACCCTGCTGGAGCAGGTCACCGGCCGTGAGCTGAACGGCGACACCTTGGTGGAATACCGCCCCGGGGGCGTCTACGCCCGGCTGCGCGCCGGCGCCCCCGCGGTCGCGCCGCGCCCGGAGACGGTGCCCGAGGCGCCCGCGGCGCGGAGCACGGAGACCATCGTCGCCTCGAGCGGCCCGGCCGACCTGAAAGGCTCGCGCGTGCTGATCGTCGAGGACGCGGTGCTGCTGGCGCTCGAGCTGGAGACCAGCCTGTCGGAAGCGGGCGCGGAGGTGATCGGTCCGGCCTACGAGCTGGAAGAGGCCATGGCGCTCCTCGACCGGCCGATCGACGCGGCGGTCCTGGACGCCAACCTCAACGGTCGCTCCGTGACACCGGTGGCCGAGGCTCTGGCCCGGCGGCAAGTGCCCTTCGTCTTCGCCACCGGCTACGGCGAGACCGGCGGCGCGCCCGGCGGCTTCGACGCGCCGGTCATCCGCAAGCCCTACGACGTGACCCAGGTCGCCGCCGCCGTGGCGGAGCTGCTGCGCGCAGGTTGACCCTGAGACAAGGCGCCGCCTCGCGTTGCGGAAAGCTACGCTGTAAATGCGGGGCCATGGGGGACCTGCGGCAACCGCAGGGGCCGGACCGGCGGCCCAGGGACATCGCCCGGAAGCAAGCGACCCGACCCTCAGATCTCCGGCGTCAGATGACGCCCTTGGCCCGGAGCGCCTGCAGCCGCTCGACCGAACACCCCGCCCGCTCGCGCAGCACCGCCTCCGTGTGCTCGCCCAGGGCGGGTCCCGGCCAGCGCACCTGTCCCGGGGTGGCGGAGAGCTTCGGGAACGCGTTCTGCATCCGGATGGTCCCGAACACCGGGTGCTCGGTGCTGACGATGGCGTCGCGGGCGGCGAACTGCGGATCCTCCAGCATATCCGGCGCGCGATAGACGCGACTCGCCGGCACGCCCTTGACCTCCAGCAGCTTCAGGAGATCGGCAAGGGCCCAGCCGCGCGTCCAGGCCGCGATGATGTCGTCCAGTTCGGTCTGGTTGCGTCCGCGGCTGGCGTGGTCGACGAACTTCGGATCGGCCTTGAGGTCCGGCCGGCCCATGGCCTCCGCCAACCGGGCGAAGACGGTGTCGCCGTTGCCGCCGATCAGGATCATCTCGCCGCCGGCGCACGGATAGGCGTTCGAGGGCGCGATGCCCGGCAGGATCGAGCCCGACCGCTCGCGCACGTAGCCGGTCAGGTCGTACTCGGTGACCAGGTTCTCCATCACCGCCAGGACGCTCTCGTAGAGGGCCGCGTCGATCACCTGGCCGCGACCCGTGCGCTCGCGGTGGTGCAGCGCCATGGTGATGCCCATCACCGCGTGCATGGCCGCCAGGCTGTCGCCGATGGAGATGCCGGCCCGCGCCGGCGGCCGGTCCGGCTCGCCGGTGACGTAGCGCAGGCCGCCCATGGCCTCGCCGATAAGGCCGTAGCCCGCCCGCTGCGAATAGGGACCGGTCTGACCGAACCCCGACACCCGAGCCATGATCAGCCGCGGGTTCTCCGCCGCCAGGCTCTCGTAGGACAGGCCCCACTTCTCCATGGCGCCGGGCCGGAAGTTCTCGATCACCACGTCGGCCTTGGCGATCAGGGCGCGGGCGATCTCCTGGCCCTCCGGAGTGCGCAGGTCGAGCCCGACCGACTTCTTGTTGCGCCCGATCACCGGCCACCAGGGCGACAGGCCCTTGGGAAGGCTGCGCCCCCACTGGCGCATGGGATCCCCGGTCTTCGGATCCTCGATCTTGATCACCTCGGCGCCGAAGTCGCCGAGAATCTGGCCGCAGAACGGGCCGGCGATCAGCGTCCCCATCTCGATGACGACGAGGTCGGAAAGCGGGCCGGTGGCGGCGGGGTCGGACATGGGATCTCGGAACGGTGGCGTCGGGCGCGGGTTGAGGTTGCGGAGCCAAGGTGGAGCCGTCGGCCCATGCCTCTGTCAATGATCACCCTGCGGCGCCTGTCGATCCCGGCGGCGCTCCTCGCGCTCGCCGCCTGTTCCGGCGACCGGGCCGAGCGGGCCCGGGCCATGGCCGAGGCCCAGGCCGCAAAGTCCGAGGTGCGCGACGTGGTGACGGTGGCCCCGCCCGCGCCTGCGCCGCCGCCGGAGGCCTTTGTCGCCGCGGCGGCGAGCGGCGACGCCTTCGAGATCGCCAGCGGCCGGCTCGGCGCGACGCGGGCGCAGGACACCCGGGTCCGCGGCTTCGCGGCCATGCTGGTCGCCGACCACACCACCTCGGCGGCGAAGCTCCGCAAGGCGGTCGCCGAGTCCGGCCGCACCCTGTCGGCGCCCGATGGCGTAGCGGGGCGCCAGCAGGCGGCGCTGACCGAGCTGTCGTCGGCCACCGCGGACTTCGACCGCCGCTTCATGGAGGCCCAGGTGCGAGCTCACGAGGAGGCGCTCGCCCTGCTGCAGGGCTACGCCGAGGACGGCGACGTGACCTCGCTGCGCGCCTTCGCCGCCGAGGCCGCCGGCGTCGTGCGGCATCATCTCGAGCTCGCCCGCAGCCTGCTGGAACAGCTCCGCTAGCGGCGCTTCCCATCCGCCGCCGCGCGGCGTAAGCCGCTGACCATGACCGCCTTCGTCGTCGAAGCCCCGCCCGTACCCACCGTCCCCGTGGAGGGGCAGGCCGCCGCCTTCCCCGTGCGCCGCATCCTCTGCGTGGGGCGCAACTACGCCGCGCACCGCCGGGAGATGGGCGGCGACGACCGCGACCCGCCGTTCTTCTTCGCCAAGCCCGCCGACGCGGTGGTGACCCCGGGCGCGAACCCCGCCTACCCGCCGCGCACCGCGAACCTGCATCACGAAATCGAGCTGGTGGTGGCCATCGGCCGCGGCGGCGCCGACGTGGCGCCCGAGGCGGCCCTGGACCTCGTCTACGGATACGCGGTCGGCGTCGATCTCACCCGCCGCGACCTGCAGTCCACCGCCAAGGACAAGGGCCAGCCCTGGGACTCCGCCAAGGGCTTCGACGCCTCGGCCCCCATCTCGGCCATCCGGCCCTGGACCGGCGCGCCGCCGCAGGGCCGCATCCGCCTCTCGGTGAACGGCGAGACGCGCCAGGACGCCACCGTCGCGGACATGATCTGGAACGTCGCCGAGATCGTCGCGGAGGCCTCGAAGCTGTGGCGGCTCGCGCCCGGCGACCTGATCTTCACCGGCACGCCGGAAGGCGTCGGCCCTCTGCTCCGCGGCGACCGGGTCGAGGGCGAGGTGGAGGGCGTCGGCCGCCTGGCGTTCGAGGTGGCCTGATGACCCTTCTCCTGCACAGCTACTGGCGCGCCACCGCCCCTTATCGGGTGCGCATCGGCCTGAACCTTAAGGGCGTCGCCTATGACTATGCGCCCGTGCACCTCGTCGAGGGCGTCCAGCACTCCGAGGGCTACAAGGCGATCAATCGGCAGGAGCTGATCCCCGCGCTCACCACGCCGGAGGGGCGGGTGATCACCCAGAGCCTGGCGATCCTCGAATGGCTCGAGGAGACCCATCCCGAGCCGGCGCTGCTGCCGAAGGACCCCGCCGACCGGGCGCTGGTCCGCGCCATGGCCGCCATCGTGGCCTGCGACATCCACCCGCTGAACAACCTGCGGGTCCAGCAGCAGCTCACGGCGCTCGGCGTGGACGCCGCGGGGCGAGACGTGTGGTCGAAGCGCTGGATCAACGACGGGTTCGCGGCTCTGGAGCCGATGGTCACCGCCCACGGGCGCGGCTTTGCGTTCGGCGCCAGCCCGACCCTGGCCGACTGCTGCCTGATCCCCCAGGTCTATTCCGCGCACCGCTACGGCGTGTGGCTGGACCCCTATCCGGCGATCGCCGGCGTGGCGCAGCGGGCGGCGGAGCATCCGGCCTTCGCCGCGGCGCATCCCGACCGCCAGCCCGACGCCCAACCTGCCTGACCCTGCGGGAACTTGCTCCCGTCCCCCGCTAGAGCTTAGAGGCGCGCCATGCTCGAAGATCTGAAAGCCAACAACCGGCGCTGGGCGGAGCGGAAGATCTCCGCCGACCCCGGCTTCTTCAAGCGGCTCGAGGGCCAGCAGGCTCCCGAGTACCTTTGGATCGGCTGCTCCGACAGCCGCGTGCCGGCCAACGAGATCGTCGACCTCGACCCGGGCGAGCTGTTCGTTCACCGCAACGTCGCCAACCTCGCTCCGCCGCAGGACGCCAACTACCTGTCGGTGCTGCAGTTCGCCGTGGACGTGCTGAAGGTGAAGCACATCCTGGTGGTGGGCCACTACGGCTGCGGTGGCGTGGCCGCCGCGGTCGACGGCAAGCGCCGCGGCCTGGTCGACCACTGGCTGCATCCGATCCGCGAGGTGCACCAGGAGCACCGGCACGAGCTGGAGGGCATCGGCGACGACCAGAAGCGCTGGGATCGCCTCGTGGAGCTCAACGTCATCCGCCAGGTGCGCAACGTGGCTTCCGACGTTTTCGTCCAGGACGCCTGGGCGCGTGGCCAAACGCTGTGCGTCCATGGGTGGGTCTATTCCATCGCCAACGGCCTCGTGACCGACCTCAATGTCGCCGTCAGCGGTCTCGAAGACCTCGAACGCCTGGGCTGACCCTTGACGGGGCGTGGCGCGGAGGCTTCCCATCCGCGCCACCTGCGGCGTCCGCAGACGACGCCCGAAACGCTCAAGGAATAGCGATGAAATCCAAGCTGTTGGCGGCGAGCGCCGTCGCCCTTCTCCTCGCCTCCGGACCGGCCGTGGCGCAGCCCCGCGCCGCTCAGCCGACGGCCGCCGAGGCCAAGGCCTTTGTGGAGAACGCCGAGACCCAGCTCGAGCGGGTCAACGCCTTCGCCGCCCGCGCGGCCTGGGTGCGCGCCAACTTCATCACCGCCGACACCCAGTGGCTGGAAGCCAAGGCCTCGGCCGAGCAGAACGAGACCGCGACCCGGCTGGCCATGGAGGCCGCGCGCTTCAACGGCGTGAAGACCGACGCGGTGACCGCCCGCAAGCTGAAGCTGCTGAAGCTCTATCTGGTCTCGCCGGCCCCGAACCGGCCCGGCGCGGCCGAGGAGCTGTCGGGCCTGCTGACCAAGCTGGATTCCACCTACTCCACCGGCAAGTTCACCTACCAGGGCAAGCAGATCACCCTGAATGACGCCGAGGACGTGCTCGCCAAGTCCCGCGACCCGGCCGAGCTGAAGGCCGCCTGGGAAGGCTGGCACTCCATCTCGCCCGTGATGAAGCCGGACTACGCCCGCTTCGTCGCGCTCTCCAACGAGGGCGCCGTGGGCCTGGGCTACAAGGACACCGGCGCGCTCTGGCGCTCCAACTATGACATGGACCCGGACGCCTTTGCGGCCGAGACCGACCGCCTGTGGAAGCAGGTGGAGCCGTTCTACAAGAACCTGCACTGCTACGTGCGCGCCCGGCTCAACGCCCAGTACGGCGACGCCGTGCAGCCGCGCACCGGCCCGATCCGCGCCGACCTGCTGGGCAACATGTGGGCCCAGCAGTGGGGCAACATCTATGACGTGGTCCAGCCGAAGGGCGTGACCTCCAGCTACAGCCTCGACGACCTGCTGGTCCAGAAGGGCTACACGCCCGTGAAGATGGTCCAGACCGGCGAGAACTTCTACTCGTCGCTGGGCTTCTCGCCCCTGCCCAAGACCTTCTGGGAGCGATCGCTGATCACCCGTCCACAGGACCGGGAAGTCGTCTGCCACGCCTCGGCCTGGGACGTGGACGACAAGGACGACATCCGCATCAAGATGTGCACCAAGGTGAACGCTGAGGACTTCACCACCATCCACCACGAGCTCGGGCACAACTACTACCAGCGGGCCTACAAGGATCAGCCGGTGCTGTTCCGCAACTCGGCCAACGACGGCTTCCACGAGGCGATCGGCGACTTCGCCGCGCTGTCGGCCACGACGCCCACCTACCTCCAGCAGATCGGCCTGCTGGAAAAGGCCCCGGGCGCGGAGGAGGACATCCCGTTCCTGCTGAAGATGGCCCTCGACAAGATCGCCTTCATGCCGTTCGGCCTGCTGGTCGACCGCTGGCGCTGGCAGGTGTTCTCGGGCGAGGTTACGCCGGAGCACTACAACGAGGCCTGGTGGAAGCTCCGGCTGCAGTACCAGGGCCTGACCCCGCCGGGCACGCGTCCGGCCGACGCCTTCGACCCCGGCGCCAAGTACCACGTGCCGGGCAACACGCCCTACACGCGCTACTTCCTGGCCCACATCTACCAGTTCCAGTTCCACCGCGCGGCCTGCAAGCAGGCCGGCTGGAAGGGCCCGCTGCACCGCTGCTCGATCTATGGCCAGAAGGAGGTGGGCCAGCGGCTCAACACCATGCTGGCGCTCGGCCAGTCGCAGCCCTGGCCCGACACGCTGAAGACCTTCACGGGCGAGACCCGGACGGACGCCAGCGCCGTGGCCGACTACTTCCAGCCGCTGAACGCCTGGCTGGTGCGCCAGAACCGCGGCGAGACCTGCGGCTGGTAGGCTGACGCGGCGGGGGAGGGCGGTCGCGCCCGGCCTCCCCCGCCCGTTAACCTTTCAGCGGGAGTTAACCCTCCCTCTTGCCCCGATTTTTACAGCGATCGCGCGATCCGATGGGCGAATTCCGGCTCAAGGATCGGGCGACCCATGCAGACCCAGGCACGTGACCAAGCAACCGGTGTGCTGGCCCGGCTGAAAGCCGGCGCCCGCGACGACCGGGGCGTGGCTGCCGTCGTCTTCGCCCTGGCGCTGGCCGTGCTCGCGCCCATGGCGCTGGGCGTGTTCGACGTCTACATGGCGAGCGAACAGCGCGGGAAGCTGCAGGACGCGCTGGACGCCGCCGCCCTGTTCGCCGCCCGCTCCAACGCCCAGACCGGGGACGAGATCGACGCCATCGGCGACAAGGCGCTGGCCGCCAACCTGAAGCTGCTCCGCGGCGCCAGCCTGCAGGACTCCACCTTCGCGCTTTCGGGCACCAAGGTCGTCGCCTCGGCCTCGGTCGAGCTGCAGGCGTTCGCGCCCACGTTCTGGGAGCACGAGCCCGTGCGGGTGTCGACCGAGGTGCAGCGGGCCGTCGACCGGCTGGAGATCGCGCTCGTCCTCGACAACACCGGCTCCATGGTCCTGAACAACTCGCCGAAGCTGGCGACGCTCAAGACCGAGGCCAAGAAGCTGGTCGACAAGCTCTCCCAGGCGGCGGCCCTCAGCGCCGAGCCGGAGCCGATCAAGATCGCGCTCGTGCCGTTCTCCAACACGGTGCGGGTGCAGGACACCACCAGCCTGGGGACCTACGACGCCGCCACTCATACGGGGACCGGCATCCCGACCTGGATCGATCCGCGCGGCCAGCAGCACTGGCAGGGCTCGATCAACAACGACATCTTCAGCGTACAGCATACCGACCGCCTGACGCTGATGAAGAACATCGGGCAGTCGTGGGCCGGTTGCGTGGAATCCCGCCGCCCGCCCTTCGACATCAGCGAACAGGCGCCGGCCAGCGCCACGCCCGCCTCGATGTTCGTGCCGTACTTCTGGCCCGACGAGCCCGACGTGTCCGGCACGGCCAAGGTCAACGACTACCTCACCGACGGCGGCGGCTCGGACTGGATCACCAAGGAGCGGCGGGTGGCGAAGTACGCCGCGGGCGCGCCGTGGAAGCGGGTGGGCACGTTCCGGACCGACCTCGGCATGACCTATTCGCACGGGCCGAACGCCGGCTGCACCCTTCAGCCGATGATCCGGCTGACGACGGACATGCAGGACATCAAGGACGGCATCGACGCCATGACGGCGATCGGCGAGACCAACATCCCGCTGGGGATGGTCTGGGGCTGGCACGCGCTGACCCCCAACGCCCCGCTGGCCGACGGCGCGGCCTACGGCACGCCGCACCTGCGCAAGATCGTCATCCTGATGACCGACGGCGAGAACACGATGTTCGACTCCAATACGTCGAACGACTCCTATTACGGCGGCCTCGGCTTCGTCTGGCAGGGGGTGCTGAACGGGATCACCGGCTCCTCGAGCACCGGCCAGCGGACCACGGCGATGAACAACCGGCTGACGGCGCTCTGCACCGCCATGAAAGCCCGCAGGATCGAGATTTACACGGTGCGGGTGGAGGTCACGAGCGGCTCGTCCAGCCTGCTCAGGGACTGCGCCACCTCCACTGACAAGTTCTTCGACGTGACCAATGTGGCCCAGCTCGGCGCGGCGTTCGACGCCATCGCCGCGGCGATCACCAACCTCCGGATCACCCGATAGAGATCCTCCCCCTCGCGGGGAGGTGGCCTGCGCGGGCCGGGGGTCGCGGTTTCTTCCCCAGGGACCGTGACCCCCACCTGGCGCGCCGGCCTTACGCGAGCTTGATCTCGCGCAGCCGCTCCTGGAGGTAGCCGTCGGCGGTGATCGGCTCCGGGTAGCGATCCGGGTGCTGGGCGTCCACGCAGTTGGGCAGCGTCCGGATCAGGTAGTCCGAGTTGAAGTGCAGGAAGAACGGCGTGGAGTAGCGCGGGAAGCCGCGGCGCTCCGGCGCCGGATTGACCACCCGGTGCGTCGTGGACGGCAGGCGGTGATTGGTCAGCCGCTGCAGCATGTCGCCGATGTTGCAGACCAGCGCGCCGGGCGGCGGGTTGATGGCGATCCAGCGGCCGTCGTGGTCCTTCACCTCCAGCCCGGCCTCCTCGGCCCCCAGCAGCAGGGTGATGACGTTGATGTCCTCGTGGGCGCCGGCGCGGATATGCGGGCCGTCCTGCGGCACTGGCGGATAGTGCAGCAGGCGCAGGATCGAATTGCCCACGTCCACCTTGTCGTCGAAGAACTGGCGGTCGAGGCCGAGGTAGACGCTGATCGCCTCCAGCACCTTCAGACCCATGGCGTCGAGGGCGTCGTAGAGCCACTGCACCTTCTCCCGGAACTCCGGCAGCTCGGCGTCGGGCCAGACATTGTCGGGCATGTGGTCACGGAAGGCGTGGCCCGGCGGCAGCTCGCGGCCAACGTGCCAGAATTCCTTGAGGTCGTAGTGGGTGTGGCCCTTGGCGGTCTCGATGCCGAAGGGCGTGTAGCCCCGCTGGCCCGCGACCGGCAGCTTGTACTTCTTCTTCACGTCCTCCGGCAGGGCGAAGAACGCCTTCATCTGCTCCAGCGCCGCGTCGATGCGGTCCTGCGGCAGGCCGTGGTCGGAGATCACCGCGAAGCCCCACCGCGCATAGCTGTCGCCCAGGGTGCGGGTGAAGGTGTCGAAGTCCTTGGAGAAGAGCTCGTAGGAGACGGGCTCGATGCGGTCTTGGAGGTCGAGGGCTTGGCTCATGCGGGCCGTTCTACACCCGCTCCCGGTCGGTCTCCACCCGCTCGGGCGCGCCCAGGCGCGGCGCTCCGTCGCCGTCGTCCCCATCGCCGTCCTCTTCCCGGCCGATGCGGGCCATCTCGGCGCGGATCAGCTTCTCGAAGGTCTCTCGGCTCGCGCGGGTGGCCATGATGTAGCGGTCCTCTTGGCCGTAGGCCGGCTGCAGCTTGCGGAACAGCGCCGCGTCGTGCTCGCGGAAGGCCACCGCGGCGCGCAGCGCCCGGCGCTCCGAGAGGCCCAGGTGGACCAGCGCCTTGCGCCCGAAGTTCAGCGCGCTCTCGTAGGTCTCGCGCTCGACGCCGTCGGCGCCCGCCTCCAGCAGCTCGTAGGCGTGCGGCCGGTCGAACGCCCGTGCGATCACCGACAGGTGGGGGAAGCTCTCCTTGGCGAGTTCCACCAGCTCCTTGGCCTTGTCGCGGTCGTCGATGGCGATGATCAGCAGCTTCGCCTTGTCGGCGCCCGCCGTGCGCAGCAGGTCGAGCCGGCTCGCGTCGCCGTAGTGCACGCGCCAGCCGAACCGGCGGATGACGTCGATCTGCTCGATCGAATTGTCCAGGAGAACGACCTTGAAGTCGTTGGCCATGAGCAGGCGGGTGGCGATCTGGCCGAAGCGGCCGAAGCCGGCGACGATGGCGTCGGGGTCGCCCTCGTCGAAGGGGATCCGTTCCGGCTCCGCCAGTTCCTCGGTGCGGTTCAGCACCAGCCGCTCGTAGGCGGCGAAGACCAGCGGCGTGGCCGCCATGGAGACGGCGATCACCGCGGTCAGCAGGCGGGCGAGCTCGCCGTCGAGCACCCGCGCGCCGGTGGCGAAGCCCAGCAGGACAAAGGCGAACTCGCCGCCCTGGGCCAGCGCCACGGCCGTGGTGAGCGAGGTCCGCTTGCCCGTCCGGAAGAGGCGGGCGGCCAGGTACATGGCCGCCGTCTTGCCCGCGATCAGGCCGATCACCAGGCCGAGGATCAGCACCGGCTGGCTGGCCACCAGGCCGATGTCCAGCCCCGCGCCGACGGTGATGAAGAACAGGCCGAGCAGCAGGCCGCGGAACGGCTCGATGTCGGTTTCCAGCTCGCGGCGGAATTCGCTTTCGGCCAGCACCACGCCGGCAAGGAAGGCGCCCAGCGCCGGCGAGAGGCCGACGAGCTCCATCAGCGCCGCCACGGCGACGACCAGCAGCAGGGCCGAGGCGGTGAACATCTCGCGCAGCCGCGCGGCGGCGATGAACCGGAAGAGCGGGCGGGTCAGGTAGCGCCCGGCGATCACCACGGCCAGCACCGCGGCGATCACCACCAGCGGCTGTGCCCACGCCGGCAGGTCGGCGATCAGCTCGCCGCCATGCCCGCCCTCCACGTGCGCCGCCGCCCCGCCCATGGCCAGCAGCGGCAGGAGCGCAAACATCGGGATCACCGCCAGATCCTGGAACAGCAGGACCCCGAAGGTCGCCTCGCCCACCGCCCCCTGGCGGAGGCCCTTCTCTTCCAGGTTGGAGAGCACGATGGCCGTGGACGACATGGCCAGGATCAGGCCTGCGGCCAGCGCGATGCGCCAGTCGAGGCCGAACGCCATGCCGGCGGCGCCGAGCAGGGCCGCGGTGGCCGCCATCTGGCCCGCGCCCAGGCCGAAGATGTTCACCCGCATCCGCCACAGCAGGGCGGGGCGGACCTCCAGCCCGATCAGGAACAGCAGGATCACCACGCCGAACTCGGCGAAGCGCATCACGTCCTCGGACTCGCCCACGAGGTCGAGCAGGAACGGGCCCACCAGCACGCCGGCCAGCAGGTAGCCGAGCACGGAACCGAGCCCCAGCCGCTTCGCGATCGGGACCGAGATCACCCCCGCCGTCAGATAGACGAGGGCCTGAATCATGAGCGGCTGGCCGTTCATCGGGCCGGTCCGGAGCGGGGCGTCAGCATGGCCGCAATGGAGCGTGCAACGGCCCGCCGTGCACGCGCTTTTTTCGGCCGGCGGAAACGGCCGGCTTGCGAACCTTCATCGTTTGATGAATTTCTGCGCCTGGCCGGTTCTCAACCGCCGGTTCTCAGCGTAAAGGCGAGGCATGGCGAACAAGGTGCAGACTTCGGCCGCAGACGCCCTTTCCGGGCTGCTCTTCGACGGCATGACCATCATGGCGGGCGGCTTCGGCCTCTGCGGCATCCCGGAGAACCTGATCGCGGCGATCCGCGAGACGGGGGTGAAGGACCTGACGGTCGTCTCCAACAACTGCGGCGTGGACGACTTCGGCCTCGGCGTGCTGCTGGCCGGCGGCCAGATCCGCAAGATGATCTCGTCCTATGTGGGCGAGAACAAGCTGTTCGCCGAGCTCTACCTGTCCGGCAAGCTCGAGCTGGAGTTCAACCCGCAGGGCACGCTGGCCGAGCGGATCCGCGCCGGCGGCGCGGGCATACCCGCCTTCTTCACCAAGACCGGCGTGGGCACGCTGGTGGCCGAAGGCAAGGAGGTCCGCGTCTTCGACGGCGAAGAGTACGTGATGGAGCGGGGGCTCACCGCCGACCTCGCCATCGTGAAGGCCTGGAAGGGGGATGCGGAAGGCAACCTCGTCTATCGGAAGACGGCCCGGAACTTCAATCCGATGATGGCCACGGCCGGCAAGGTGACGGTCGCCGAAGTCGAAGAACTGGTGGAGGTGGGCCAGATCGACCCGGACCAGATTCATACCCCGGGCATCTACGTCGACCGGATCCTGAAGGGCCCGGTGTACGAAAAGCGCATCGAGCAGCTCACCGTCCGCAAGCGCGAGGCGGCAGGCGCCGCCGCCGGAGAGGAAGTCTAAGAGATGGCCTGGACCCGCGACCAGATGGCGGCCCGCGCCGCCCAGGAGCTGCGCGACGGCTTCTACGTGAACCTCGGCATCGGCATACCGACGCTGGTGGCCAACTACATCCCGCCCGGCATGAGCGTCACCCTGCAGAGCGAGAACGGCATGCTCGGCATGGGGCCGTTCCCGCTGGAGGGCGAGGCCGACCCCGACCTGATCAACGCGGGCAAGCAGACGATCACCGCCCTGCCGACCTCCTCCTATTTCAGCTCGGCCGACAGCTTCGCCATGATCCGCGGCGGCCACATCGACCTCTCCATCCTGGGCGCCATGCAGGTGGCCGCCAACGGCGACCTCGCCAACTGGATGGTGCCGGGCAAGATGGTGAAGGGCATGGGCGGGGCCATGGATCTGGTGGCCGGCGTGAAGCGCGTGGTCGTCGTCATGGAGCACGTGGAGAAGTCCGGCGCGCCCAAGCTTGTCGACACCTGCTCGCTGCCGCTTACCGGCAAGGGCGTGGTGGACCTGGTGGTCACCGACCTGGGCGTCTTCGACGTGGCCCGCGGCAAGCGTCCGTTGCGGTTGCTGGAGCTCGCCCCCGGCGTGAGCCTGGACGAGGTCCGGGCGAAGACCGAGGCGGCCTTCGAGGCGGCGGAAGCCGCGGCCTGAGGCCAAGCTCGCGGCGGGGCCGGAGGCTTCCTACCTAAGCTCGTGACCTGAACGATCACGAGTGACAGACTTCGCCCCATGAAGACGCGCCTCCTTGCGGCGCTCGCCGCCTCCGGCCTCGCCCTCGCCTCCGCGTCGCCGGCCCAGTCGACCCTGAAGACCGCCGTGTTCGCCGGCGGCTGCTTCTGGTCGGTCGAGAAGTTCTTCGAGTCCGCGCCGGGCGTGGTCAGCGCCGTGTCCGGCTATTCCGGCGGCGGAATGCGCAACCCCACCTACCAGAACCACCAGGGCCACCTCGAGGCGGTGAAGGTCACCTACGATCCGGCGAAGACCAGCTACGCGAAGCTGGTCGACCACTTCTTCCACAACATCGACCCGACGGATCCCAACGGCCAGATCTGCGACAAGGGCCCCGCCTACCGGACCGCCGTCTTCGTCGCGAACGGCCAGGAGCGGCAGACCGCCCAGGCCATCCGAGCGCAGGTTCAGAAGACGCTGAACGCCCGCATCGCCACCGAGGTGCGGCCGGCGGCGACCTTCTGGCCGGCCGAGGCCTACCATCAGGACTTCGCCAAGAAGAACCCGGTCCGCTACGAGGGCTACCGGATCGGCTGCGGCCGCGACCGCCACCTCAAGGTGATCTGGGGCGGCCGGTAAGCGGATCGCGCGGGCGCGGCGCAAAGCCCTCGCCCACGAACATCTCGATGCGGCGCCGGCGCTTGGCGTCGAGCCGCACGCCGGCGATCTCGGCCCCGTACGCCCGCCGGAAGTCCCCTTCCATCTCCGCCCGCCAATTGCCCTCCAGCGCGACGGCCAGCACCCGCCGGCCCTGCGAGACGGTGAGCGGCGCGCTGGTCTCGGCCTGGTTCTGCGGCGTGTCGGCAAGCAGCCAGGCGCGGAGCGGGGGGGCGGAGGGGTCCTCGAACCAGTCCCGCCCGTAGTAGCGCATGGCGTAGTAGAGGAAGCGGCTGTTGACGGCGATGGCCGAGAGGCCGGCCGGGCCTGCGGCCTCGGCCTCGGCCCGGGCGAGCGCCAGCTCGGTGGTCTGCGCCCAACCCTTGGCCCGCTTGAAGCTGTTGGCCGCGCCCATCCGTTCGGCGAACGCCGGCGAGATGGTGAAGGCCAGGAACAGCGCCGCCACCGCCGCCTGGAGGGCGAGCGCCGCGATCAGCCAGCCGCGCGCGCGCCAGCGCACCAGCCAGGCGGCGACCACGATGGCGCCGGGCAGGTAGGCCGCGCCCGACCAATTGGCGTTGGCCCGGCTGACGAAGGCCTGGGCGGTGACGATCAGGAGCGGCGGTAGGGTGAAGCAGAGCAGCAGCAGGTCGGCGGGCGCCAGCCGCCGGCGGCGGACCGCCAGGACTACGCCGACGATCAGCACGGCGAACGGGATCGGGCCGAAGACGCCGAACTGGGTCAGCAGAAATTCGCCGAGCTCCGGGACGTTGAAGAGCTGCCGGCCGCCCCAGGCGGCGTTGGCCGCGGTGTGCTGCACCGTCGCAAAGCCGTGGGCGGCGTTCCAGGCCACGTTGGGAGCCATCACGGCGGCGAAGGCGAGGATGGCGACGCCTGCCCGGGTCGGCGACCAGGCCCGTCTGGTCTCCGGCGACAGCACCAGATGAAGGGCGATGCCGATCAGTCCGTATACGGCCGCATACTTCGACAGGAAGGCCAGGCCCAGCGCCGCCCCGACCGCGGCAGCCAGCAGCAGGCGCCGCTGCGTGGCGCGCAGCAGGGCCACATAGGCGAGGATCGTCAGGCCAAGGAAGAAGAGCAGGGGCGCGTCCGTGGCGATCACCGCTGCGGAGAGCTGGATGGCCGGCGCGAGGGTGTAGAGCGCCGTGGCCGCGAGCGCGATCCGGCCGTCGTACAGCCGCCGGGCGATGGCGAAGACCACCAGCGCCGCGCCCGCCTGGAACAGCGGGGCGCCCAGCCGGACCCACGCCTCGGCGTCCCCGCCCAGGGCCGTGGTCGCCCAGATCGTCCAGGCGATCATCGGCGGCTTGGAGTAGTAGCCGAAGTCGAGGGTGCGCGACCAAAGCCAGTACTGGGCCTCGTCGGGATAGAGCTCCAACGGGGTGGCGAACAGGGCGACCAGCCGGGCCACGGTGAGGCCCGCCACGAGCAGGACCGCGGCCCGCCAGTCGCGCGCCTGCCCCTGATCCGTCACACTCCCGCCCATCGCGAACCTCGCCTCCGCCCGCCGCCGCCTCTCGGCGGGGGCATGGATGTATAGCGCCGGCGCCACGTTTCGGTGCGATTCGTGCGACCCGTCGTCACCGTTACAAAACCGTCACCCACAAAGGCCGATTCCGGGGTATAGGGCGCCGAAAGACACCTAGGGTCCGTCGGGGGCGACGGCTCGACGGTTCGGAGAAGGGGATACTTCATGAACATCACTCAACGGCTCGCCTGTGGCGCGGCGGTGATTGCGCTCGCGTCGGCCGCCTCGAGCGCCGTGTACGCCCAGGCGACCACCGGCGCGATCCGCGGCCAGATCACCGACGAGAACAGCGTCGGCGTCGCCAACGCCACCGTCACCATCACCCACGTGCCGACCGGCTCGACCTCCACCTCGGTGACCGACGCGAGCGGCTTCTACTCCGTCCGCGGCCTGCGTCCGGGCGGCCCCTACCGGATCCAGGCGACCGCCGCGAACTTCGACGCCGGCACCGCCAACGTGGCCGCCATCGGCGTGGGCGAGCCGGCCAACGTCGACGTCCTGCTGTACGCCACTGGCGCCCAGGTCGCCGAGCTGGTCGTGACCGCCGCCGCCGCGGCCCCGAGCCAGGGCGGCCCCAGCTCGAACTTCACCTCGGGCGACATCGAGAACCTGCCCTCGATCAGCCGCGACCTGAAGGACGTGGCGCGGATCGACCCGTTCGCCTCCATCGACCCGACGAACCAGGACGCCCTGTCCTTCGCCGGCGCCAACACCCGCTTCAACCAGCTCACCGTCGACGGCGTCCGCCAGAACGACGACTTCGGGCTGAACAACAACGGCTACCCGACCCAGCGCTCGCCGATCTCGCTGGACGCGATCGCGGCGGTGAACGTCTCGGTGGCGCCCTACAGCGTCATCAACAACGGCTTCACCGGCGGCCAGATCAACGCGGTCACCAAGTCGGGCGGCAACACCTTCTCCGGCACGGCCTTCTACGAGTACACCGACCAGGACCTGCGCGGTGACTCCATCGAGGGCGTCCGCGCTGGCGCGGCCTTCGAGGAGAAGGTCTACGGCGCCACCCTCGGCGGCCCGATCATCAAGGACCGCCTGTTCTTCTTCGGCTCCTACGAGAAGTTCGAAGGCGTGCTAGGCTTCGACGAAGGCCCGATCGACAGCGACGCCTCGGTCCGCATCCCGCGGATCACCTCGGCCGCCGTCGAGCAGTTCCGCGCCGACACCCAGCGCATCTACGGCTACGATCCGGGCGGCGTCGTGACCGGCCCGTTCCCGGTCGAGGACGAGAAGTGGCTCGGCAAGATCGACTGGAACATCACCGACAACCACCGCGCCTCGTTCACCTACCAGAACACCAAGGGCAACTCGTTCAACGGCTCGGTGTCCGACACCTTCGCCCAGGGCAACAGCACGACCCAGCCGGCCATCGGCCTGGAGTCGCGCCAGTACGTGAAGAACGAGGAACTGACCGCCTACACCGTGCAGGTGAACTCGGACTGGACCGACGACTTCTCCACCGAGCTGCGCTGGTCGTCCAAGGAGACCGACACCACCCAGATCCCGCTGGGCGGCCTGACGGTCGGTGAGACCACGGTCCGGATCACCCCGACCGACACCCTCGCCGGCATCCAGCCGGGCGCCGGCACGCCGGAAATCCGCTTCGGCGCGGACATCAACCGTCACGACAACTACCTGAACGTGAAGGTCGACACCCTCGAGGCCATCGCCCGCTACCGCCTCGGCGCGCACGACTTCCTGTTCGGCGCCCGCACCGAGAAGAACGACCTCTACAACGTGTTCGTGGCCCGCTCGCTGGGCGCCTACACCTTCAACAGCTATGCGGACTACCTGGCCCGCCGGGCCTCGGCCTTCTCGCTGACCGGCGGCATCGATCCGTCCTCCGGCACGGTCCCGGCGACGCTCGGCACCGCTCGCACCGGCGCCGCCGACTTCGGTTTCCGCCTGTCGAGCCTCTACGCCGAAGACCGCCTGCAGATCCTGGACAACCTGGACATCACGGCCGGCGTCCGCTTCGACTGGTACTCGACCAACGACGAGCCGATCCTCAACACGGCCTTCGTGTCCCGCCAGGGCTTCGCCAACACCAAGAGCCTGGACGGCGAGTCGGTGCTCCTGCCGCGCGTCTCGTTCAACTACGAGCCGATCGAGCGCCTGAACATCAACGGCGGGTTCGGGCGGTTCTCGGCCACCGGCCTGAACGTGTGGATCTCGAACTCCTTCTCGAACACCGGCGTCAGCCAGACGAACGCGGTCTGCCCGGCCGGTCCGTACACGAACGTGAACCTGTCCGGCGTGCCGGCGGGCTGCACCTTCACCCCGCGCGGCGGTGACGTGAACGCGCTCGCGCCGTCGTTCCAGATCCCGACCACCTGGAAGGCCAACCTGTCGGTGGGCTACGAGTTCGACTTCGGCCGCTTCGGCCTGGGCGACGGCTGGCTCCTGCAGGTCGACTACCTGAAGGCCATCAACGAGAATGCGCTCTACTGGTACGACGCCCGCGCCACCCAGATCGGGACGGCGCCGGACGGCCGTCCGGTGTACGGCCGCTCCACCACGGGCGACCTGACCGGAAACTCGGGCGACTTCATCCTGCGCAACATCGACAAGGGTGGGTCGGACGCGATCGCGTTCACCGCGGCCAAGGACTGGCGTGAGGGCATCCTGGACGGCTTCGGCTTCCGCTACAGCTACACCTACACCGACGCGGAAGACGCCAACCCGATGACCAGCTCGATCGCTTCGTCGAGCTTCACCCGGTTCGGCAGCGCCGACCCGCAGCGCCCGCCGGCGGCGACCTCGGACTACGAGGTCCGTCACCGTCACGCGCTGAACCTGGCCTACGCGAAGAAGTTCTTCGGCGACAACGAGACGTCCTTCACCGTCTTCGCCCAGCACCGCTCGGGCCTGCCGTTCAGCTACACCTTCGCCAACAGCCGGACCGGCAACTTCGACAACGACTTCGGCTACTACACCTCCAGCTACTCGGGCCGCCAGGCGACCTCGAACGCGCTGCTCTACGTCCCGACCGCCAACGACCCGCGGGTCGTCTACGCGCCGGGCTTCGACGTGGCGCGCTTCCAGACCTTCCTGGAGAACTCGGGCCTGGCGAAGCACGCCGGCAAGATCGCCCCGCGGAACGGCTTCCGTCAGCCGGACGTGACGACGATCGACCTGCGGATCAGCCAGGAGCTGCCGGCCTTCTTCCCGAACGGCGCGAAGCTCGAGGTCTTCATGGACGTGGAGAACCTGGGCAATCTGCTGAACGACAAGTGGGGCGTGCTCGAGCAGTACGATTTCTCGCGCATGGTGCCGGTGATCGACGTGAGCTGCGTCAATGCGGGCGGCGCGGCCGTCGGCTGCGGCGTGGCCGGCGCCCGGTACCTGTACCGCGGCACGGGCGCCAACGGCGCCTTCCAGGAGCCGGTGAAGCCCTTCCGTCGCGACCAGTCCCTGTGGCAGGTCAAGTTCGGCGCGAAGTACAAGTTCTAAGCCTTACGGCCTGAACGGAAACGGGGGCGGCCGCAGCGATGCGGCCGCCCTTCTTCTTTGCGCGCTATGTCGCGGATGCTTGACGCGGGGGGCCCCCGGGGCCATCTGCGCGCGGCTTTGATCGAGAGGGGGCCGATGCGCTTCACCGTACCTGCCGAATGGGCGCCCCACCGGGCCATGTGGCTGGGCTTCCCGAGCCACGCCGACCTGTGGGAGACCGATCTCGAGGCGGCCCAGGAAGAGGTCGCCGCCCTGGCCCGCGCGCTCGCCGGCCCAGGCGGCGAGACCGTGCGCCTGATGACCGGCCACCCGGACGGCGAGGCCGCCGCGCGCCGGATGCTGGGCGACGTGCCGAACGTCGAGATCGTGCCCGGCAGGTTCGGCGACATCTGGCTGCGCGACACCGGCCCGATCTTCGGGCTCGGCGAGCAGGGGGTGGAGGCTCGTGGCTTCCGGTTCAACGGCTGGGGCGGCAAGTACGACCTCGAGCACGACGACACGGTGGCTGAGCAGATCGCCACCGCATCCGGCGCCCCGCTGCGCGCCTTCCCCTTCATCCTCGAGGGCGGCGCCGTCGACCACGACGGCGAAGGCACGGTGCTGACCACCGGCCAGTGCGTGCTGAACCCCAACCGCAACGCCGGCTGGACCGAAGCCGAGGCCGAAGCCGCCTTCGCCGAGGCGCTGGGCGCGAACACGGTGATCTGGCTGGGCGAGGGTCTGCAGAACGACCACACCGACGGGCACGTGGATAACCTGGCGCGCTTCGTGGCGCCGGGCGTGGTGGCCGTGCCGGTGGCCTGGGGCCGCGGTGATCCGAACGCTGACGCCTACGACGACGCGGCGCGCCGGCTGGCCTCCGCCACCGATGCGGCCGGCCGCAAGATCCAGGTCGTGCGCATCCCTTCGCCCGGCTGGGTGGAGGGCGACGACGGCCGCGCGATTCCCGCCAGCCACATGAATTTCCTCATCGCCAACAAGGCGGTGGTCGTGCCGGTCTACGAAGAGCGGCCGGGCCAGCTCGCCGTCCAGGCGCTGGAGACGCTGTTCCCCGACCGGCAGGTGATCGGCCTGCCCTCCGTCGCCATCCTGACCGGCGGCGGATCCTTCCACTGCATCACCCAGCAGGAGCCTGCCCGATGACGCGCACCATGACCGTGGCCGCCATCCAGACGTCCTACGGCGACGATCTGCAGGCCAACATCCGGAAGACCGCCGACTTCATCCGCGAGGCCGCCGACAAGGGCGCCCAGGTGATCCTGCCGTCCGAGCTGTTCCAGGGGCCGTACTTCTGCGTCGCCCAGGAGGAGCGCTGGTTCGCCACCGCCAAGCCCTGGCGCGAGCACCCGTGCGTCACCGAGCTCGCGCCGCTGGCCAAGGAGCTGGGCGTCGTCCTGCCGATCTCGATCTACGAGCGCGAGGGCCCGCACTACTTCAACAGCCTGGTGATGGTGGACGCCGACGGCTCGCTCATGGGCGTCTACCGCAAGAGCCACATCCCCGATGGGCCCGGCTACATGGAGAAGTACTACTTCCGGCCCGGCGACACCGGCTTCAAGGTCTGGGACACGCGCTTCGGCAAGGTCGGCGTCGGCATCTGCTGGGACCAGTGGTACCCCGAGACGGCCCGCGCCATGGCGCTGATGGGCGCCGAGGTGCTGCTCTATCCCACCGCCATCGGCTCGGAGCCGCACGACGCGACACTGGACACCGCCGCGCCTTGGCGCCGCGCCATGCAGGGGCACGCGGTCTCGAACGTCATCCCCGTCGTGGGCGCCAACCGCACCGGGTTCGAGCCCTGGGAGAACTATCCGAACGGCGGCCAGCTCTTCTACGGATCGAGCTTCATCGCCGATCACCGGGGCGACCTGGTGGCCGCCTTCGGGCGCGAGGACGAGGGGGCCCTCGTGCACACCTTCGACCTCGACTTCCTGCAGACCCACCGCGCCGCCTGGGGCTTCTTCCGCGACCGCCGGACGGACCTCTACGCGGCGCTGGCCAACGCACGGCCGGCGTGATCGAGACCGACCGGCTGATCCTACGGCCGTGGCGGGACGGGGATCGGGCGCCTTTCGCCGCGATCAACGCCGACCTGCGGGTGGCGCAGTGGCTGGGCGGCCCGCTCGACGCCGCCCAGACCGACGCCATGATCGACAGGATCAACGGCCATATCGCGCGTCACGGCTTCGGCTTCTTCGCCGCCGAGCGGAAGGCCGACGGCCGGCTGGTCGGCATGATCGGTCCGCAGGTCATGGCGGACGACCTGCCCGAGCCGGGCGAGATCGAGCTCGGCTGGCGGCTCGCCCACGAGGTTCATGGGCAGGGGCTGGCCACCGAGGGCGCTGCGGCCGTGCGCGACTGGATCTTCGCCAACACCGACGCGGGCCAGGTGCTGGCGATCACCGCCGAGAGCAACCTGCCCTCGCAGGCGGTCATGCGGAAGATCGGCCTCGCCCGCGATCCGGCGGCCGACTTCGACCACCCGCGTCTGGCGGCGGACCATCCGCTCCGCCGCCACGTGCTCTATCGCCTGCGCCGCTAGGCGGCGGGGCAGCTCGCCGCCGGCGCGGCGGCGAGCTCGCCGCGCGCCTTGGCCATGTCCGCCACGAACTGCGGCTCGGCATGCAGGCGCGCGACCATGCCCGAGGCCAGGGTGCGGCCCGCCTCGATGTCGCTCATGAAGTGCACGCCGCAGATCGCCCGACTCTCGCCCATCTCGCGTCCGGCGATCAGCAGGGCGTCGGCGCGGGCGGGCGCTAGCTCGGTGAGCAGCAGGGCCCAGGTCCAGCCGACCATGGCGTGCCCCGATGGATAGGACGCGTTGGTGCGCATCCAATCGGCGCGGGCGATGCAGATCGGCTTCTCGTTGCCGACCGCCGGACGCTGGCGGGCGTAGTGGTCCTTCGGCGGCGTGCCCACGGTGCGCACGTCCAGCTCGATCCGGTGCAGGATCCGCCAGGCTGTGGGCGTCCGGGCTTCGCTGAGCTCCTTGCCGAGCGCGCAGGAGAAGCGCTTCAGCGCGCCGCCCTGCCAGATCTCGTTGTCCTCGATCGCCTGCTTCCAGCGGGGCGAACCCTCGAGCGCCCGGCTTTCGTCGTAGAAGGCCCGCTCCGCGCGGCCCTGGGCCGAGTCCGGAGCGGCCGGCGGCGGCAGGATCGCCTTGCCGTCGAGCGCGCCGGCCGACAGGTAGCCCGTGAGCTTGGTGGGCACGGGCGCCGCGCGCGCGGCGTCCACGGCGGCCTTCGACGCCGGAGCGTCGGTGGCGCAGGCGGAAAGGGCCGCGAGCGAGGCGGCGAGCAGGAGTTTGCGGATCAACGGAGCCCCCAGGTCTTACGCGCGCAGGACCGTCTTGCCATTCTTGATCACGGTCGCGCCGCGCTCCTTAACCCGCGCTTCGAAGGAAATCACCGGCCCGTCGCGCCACAGATCGACGGTGATCGTGTCCCCCGGGAAGACCGGGGCGGAGAAGCGCGCCTGGTGGCTGAGAATCCGGTTCGGGTCGTAATCGGCGATGGCCTGCAGCACGGCGCGACAGGTGATCCCGTAGGTGCACAGGCCGTGCAGGATCGGGCGCGGGAAGCCCGCCCGCCGGGCCACGTCGGGATCGGAGTGCAGCGGGTTGCGGTCGCCGTTCAGCCGGTAGAGCAGGGCCTGGTCCGGCCGGGTCTCGAAGTCGACTGACAGGTCCGGCGCGCGCTCCGGGATAGGGTGCGGCTCGGGCGCCCCGTCGCTCGGCCCGCCGAAGCCGCCGTCGCCCCGGGCGAAGGTGGAGCCGGTGAGCGTGGCCACCTTCTCGCCGGCCTCGTCGCGCCAGACCGTCTCGTTGACGATCACCGCGCCCTTGTCCTTGCCCTTGTCGTAGGCGCCGATGGTCCGGCTCTCGGCGGTGAAGGTCCCGGAGACCGGGAGCGGCTGGTGCAGCTCCACCTTCTGCTCGCCGTGCACCACCATCAGGAAGTTGATCTCGCTCAGCCGTTTGCCGTCGGGCACCTGCGGCGGGGTGCGGCCCTGGCGGCCGCCCGCGGCGGCCAGCACGGTGGCGGCGGTCGGGACCACCTTCAGGTTCTTCTCGTAGGTGAAGTCGAGCTCGCGGGCGTCCATGGGGTCGCGGCCCATCCCGATGCCCAGCGCGTAGAGCATCACGTCCTTGTCGCCGTAGGAGAAGGTGCGCGGCGCGGTCGTCTGCTCGAGAATGTCGGGGTAATAGATCGGCATCTGAAATCCTCCCAATTTTTATGGCTCGGATTGAAGCCGTCCGCGGCCCCCGGAGCAAGCGGGCGCCATTTGCGGGTGTAGCGGCGATACGCTAGAAGCGGCGACCTCGCGCGCGCGGGCCCGCGGCGCCCCAGACTTCTCGAAGGCTTCCATGACCACGACGACCCAGCCCGGCCTCGGCCAGATCACCGGCAACGTGCTCTTCTATTCCCAGCCCGAGCCGCTCACGCCCGAGCTGCACGGCAAGCTGGGCGTCAAGCGCATGGACGGCCCCTTCCGCTTCGCCAAGGCCGGCCACGCCATTCCGCTGACCGTGGGCGAGTTCCCGCTGGCCGCCGTCACCGGCCCGATCATCTTCGTCGGCGAGGAGAAGCTGCCGATCGCCGTGATGGGCCTGAACGCCGGCGAGAACATGTTCGTCCGCGACAACGGCAACTTCGAGCCCGGCGTCTATATCCCGGCCTATGTCCGCCGCTATCCGTTCGTCTTCGCCAACGACCAGTCGAACAGCCAGATGGTCCTCTGCGTCGACCGCGCCGCGGAATTCATCGTGGAAGGCGGCGACCTGGCGTTCTTCGAGAACGGCCAGCCGAGCGAATACACCAAGAACTGCATCGAGTTCTGCAACAACTTCGAGATCGAGCGGCAGCGGACGATGTCCTTCGTCCAGCTCCTCAAAGATCTCGACCTGTTCGAGCAGAAGACCGCCAATTTCACGCCGAACAACCCGGACGGCTCCGCCGGCGAGCCCCAGAAGATCGCCGACTACTTCGGCGTCTCCGAGGACAAGCTCAGCAAGCTGCCATCCGACAAGCTGACCGAACTGCGCGACAACGGCGCGCTCGGCCAGATCTACGCCCATCTGCTGTCGCTGGTCGGTTGGGACCGCCTGATCGCTCTGGCCCTGGCGCGCGGCGCCCAGGAGCCGGTCGCGGCGAACAGCTAAGCCCGAGGGCCCGCCTTCTCCTCCCGGGGAGGCGGCCTGCGGAACGGCTTGCAGGAGGGGCCCCGGCGTCGCCGGCGGCCCCTTTCTCATGTCCGGCCCGTGAAGCGGGCGTCCTCAGCGCGCGAAGACGCTGCGGGTCAGGCAGGAGAAGACCAGGCGACCGGCCTCGTCGAGCAGGTCGTGCTGGCAGATGACGATGCCCTTGCCGTCGCCCACCGGGTCCTTGGCCATGACCGTCATCCGTCCGCGGAGCAATTCGCCCGGCGGCGGGTTGCGCACCCAGCGCAGCGCGTCGACGCCCAGCCGCTTGGTCTGCGGCCAGTCGGTGTGGGCGACCGCGTCCAGCCTCGCCCAGATGGCGTAGAGCATGGCGTCGGGGCAGCCCCGGTCGACGGTCCAGCCGGGCGTGAAGGCGTCGCAGAAGGCCTCCAGCGCCTGGGGGTCGACGGCGGCCGCGCCGAGCGGGACCACCTGGCCGATCTGGATCTCGTCGAAGGATGCGGGCACGGACGGCTCCGGAATGAGGAACAGGGTCTTCCTTTGGATGTGCCGTTCCCGGAGCCGGGAGTCGAGCGCGCTTTGCGTCCCGGCCGCCGCCGCGCCATATAGCTGCCAGGTTGCGCGGGGCGGATAGGCGGATGATGCGGTTCCTGGCGGGGCTCCTGATGGCGCTGGCGACGGCCGGCGCTGCGTTCGCTGAGCCGGTGAACACCGGCCACCTGGAAACCGAGCTGGTGGCCGAGTCCCGCGGCATCGCGCCCGGCCAGACGATCCGCGCGGCCCTGCGCCAGGACATCCAGGAGCACTGGCACACCTACTGGCGAAATCCCGGCAGCTCCGGCGAGGCCAGCAAGATCGAGTGGGACCCGCTGCCGTCCGGCTGGGCCACGGGCGGCTTCGAATGGCCGACGCCCAAGCGCCTGCCGGTCGGGCCGCTGGTCAACTACGGCTACGAGGGCGAGGTCCTGCTGCCCTTCACCGTGACGGCGCCGGCGGACGCCCGGGTAGGCGAGACGGTGACCCTCTCGGGCACCGCCTACTTCCTCGTCTGCGAGGAGATCTGCATCCCCGAGAAGGGCGAGGTGCGGCTGGCGTTGCCAATCACCGCGGGCCCGGCGGCCGAGGACGGCAAGTGGGGCCCCGCCATCCGCAAGGCGCTGGCGGCGACGCCGAAGCCGGCGCCGCTGAACGCCGCCTTCGAACGCCGCGGCGACCGCCTCGCGCTGGCGGTCGCCGGCGCGCCCCTCAAGGGGGCGGACTTCGCCGACGCCTACTTCTTCCCGTTCGCCCCGGGCGTGGTGGATCACGCCGCCCCGCAGGCGATCGAGCGCGGGCCGGAGGGCCTAACGCTGACCCTCGCGCCCGGCGACGACTTCCAGGTGGCGCCCGGACCCAAGGCGCTAGCCGGCGTGCTGGCCCTCGCCAACGGCGCCGCGTTCGAGGTCTCCGCGCCCGCAGGCCCGCTGCCAGCCGGCGCCGCCGGGCTCGGCCCGCCGCCGGCCCGCGCGCCCGCCTCGCCGGGCGTCGGGCTCGGCCTGCCCATGGCGGCGCTGTTCGCCCTGCTGGGCGGGCTGATCCTCAACCTGATGCCCTGCGTCTTCCCGATCCTGGCCATGAAGGCGGCTTCGCTGGCCGGCCACGCCCACGAGGCCAGCGGCGCGCGGCGCCAGGGCCTGGCGTTCGGCGCGGGCGTGCTGGCGAGCTTCGTGGCCCTGGCCGCGGTGCTGATCGCCCTGCAGGCGGCCGGCGCCGCCGTGGGCTGGGGCTTCCAGCTCCAGTCGCCGCCCGTCGTGGCAGGCCTGGCCCTGCTGATGCTGGCCGTGGCGCTCAACCTCTCCGGCGTCTTCGAGGTCGGCCTGTCGCTGCAGGGCGCGGGCTCCGGCCTGGCGAGCCGTGGCGGGGTGACCGGCGCCTTCCTCACCGGCGTGCTGGCCGTCGTGGTCGCCGCGCCGTGCACGGCCCCGTTCATGGCGCCGGCGCTCGGCTGGGCGCTCACCCAGACGCCGGCGGCCGCGCTGGCGGTCTTCGTCGCGCTGGGGATCGGCTTCGCACTGCCCTTCGTGGCCGTGGCCTTCGCCCCGGGCCTGCTGGCCCGTCTGCCGCGGCCCGGCCCGTGGATGGACGTGTTCAAGAAGGCGCTGGCCTTCCCGATGTACGGGGCCGCCGCCTGGCTCGTCTGGGTGCTGACCCAGCAGGCGGGGGCCGACGGACTCGCGCGGGTGCTCGCCGCGGCCGTGGTCCTGGCCGCCGCCCTTTGGCTGGCGGGCGCGGCGCAGCGCCGGCGGCTCGCGGGCGGGCGGTCCCTGCCGATCGCCGCGGGCGCCGGAGCGCTCGGCCTCGCCGCGGCGGCCGGCGCGGTCTGGCCCAGCTATACGCTCGCGCCCGCACCCGGCGCCGCCGAGACGATGGGCGCGATGGCCGCCGCGCCCTACGAGCCCTACAGCCCCGAGCGGCTCGCCGAGCTGCAGGCGGAGGGCCGGCCGGTGTTCGTGAACTTCACCGCCGCCTGGTGCGTGAGCTGCCAGGTGAACGAGCGCGTCGCCATCGCCCGCCAGGGGGTCGCCGACGCCATGACGGCCAACAACGTCGCCTACCTGAAGGCCGACTGGACCCGGAAGGACGAGGCCATCGCCACCGAGCTCGCCCGCCACGGCCGGGCCGGCGTGCCGCTTTACCTCGTGTATGGCGCCAAGGGCGGAGAGCCCCGTATCCTGCCCAACATCCTCACGGAGGGCACGGTGGTGAAGGCGCTGGAAGCCGCCGCCCGCAGCTAGGGAGACTTCGGCATGATCCGCCGCCGCGCCGTCCTCACGCTCGCGCTGCTTGGCCTCGCCGCCGGGCCCGCGTTCGCCAAGCCGCAGATCGGCCAGCCCGCCCCCGCCTTCCAGGCGCAGGACGCCGACGGCCGCACCCGCAACCTGGCCGAGTTCCGGGGCCGGACCGTGGTCCTGGAGTGGACCAACAACGGCTGTCCGTACGTCGGTAAGCACTACGCGTCGGGAAACATGCAGCGCCTGCAGCGCCAGGCGGCCAAGGACGGCGTGGTCTGGCTGACGGTGGTGTCGTCCGCGCCGGAGATGCAGGGCCACCTGACCGCGCCGCAGGCGAGGGCGTGGAAGGTGAAGGCCAAGGCGGCCTCGACGGCCGTCCTGCTCGATCCGGCCGGCACGCTTGGGCGCGCCTACGACGCGCGGGTGACGCCGCACATGTTCATCGTCGATGGGGCGGGCCGGCTCGTCTACATGGGCGGCATCGACGACCGGCCGTCCTCCGAGCCGGAGAGCCTGAAGGGCGCCACCAACTACGTCGCCGCGGCGCTGGCCGACGTGAAGGCCGGGCGCCCGGTGGCGCAGCCCGTGACCCGTCCGTACGGCTGCGGCGTTAAGTACGGGTCGGCCGGGTGACGGCCGGGGGAAACCACCGACAAGGGGTCTGAAGAGCTTGTCCGAAGTCGACGCCGCCTGGGCGGCCCTGCACGCCGCCGCGGAGCGCGCCCGCACGCGCCGTATCGTCAGCCTGTTCGGCGAGGAGCCCGAGCGGCTGGAGCGCCTGACCGTCGCGGCCGCGGGCCTCACCCTGGACCTGTCGAAGCAGCCCTGGTCGCTTGCCGACGTGGCCGAGGCGCTCGACCTCGCCCGGGCGAGCGGCGTGGAAGCCGCCCGCGGGCGGCTGTTCGCCGGCGAGAGGGTGAACGCCTCGGAGGGCCGCGCGGCCCTGCACATGGCGCTGCGCGCCCCCCGCGGCGCCGGCTTCCAGGCGCAGGGCGAGGCCGTGTCCGCCGAGGTGGAGGGCGTCCGCGACCGCATGACCGCCTTCGCCCGCGCCGTGCGCTCCGGCGAGCGGAAGGGCGCCACCGGTCGGACGTTCCGCGCCATCCTGCACATCGGCATCGGCGGTTCGGACTTCGGCCCGCGGCTGGTCTGGGAGGCCCTGCGGCCCCTCGACCCTCCGATCGAACTGCGGTTCGCGGCCAACGTCGACCCCGCCGAGATCCAGCAGGCCCTGGTCGGCCTCGACCCCGCCGAGACCCTGGTCGTGGTGGTCTCAAAGACCTTCACCACCCAGGAAACCATGACCAACGCCGAGACCGCGCGCGCCTGGCTGCGCGACGCGCTCGGAGCGGGGGCGGACAGCCACCTCGTCGCCGTCTCCACGGCGCTCGACAAGACCCGCGCCTTCGGCGTGGCGGACGAGCAGGTGTTCGGCTTCTGGGACTGGGTCGGCGGACGTTACTCGGTTTGGTCGGCGGTCGGGCTCTCGTGCCTGATCGCGCTTGGCCCCGAGGTGTTCGACCGGCTGCTGGCCGGCGGCGCGGCGCTGGACGACCACTTCCGCGAAGCCCCGCTGGCGGCCAACGCGCCGGTGCTGCTGGCGCTCGCCCACGTGTTCAACCGCAACGGCCTCGGCCGGCCGACCCGCTCGGTGGTCCCCTACGCCCAGCGCCTGCGCCTGCTGCCCAACTTCCTCCAGCAGCTCGAGATGGAGTCCAACGGCAAGCGGGTGACGGCCGACGGCCGCCCGGTCCAGCACGCCACCGCCGCGGCGGTGTTCGGCGACGCCGGGTCCAATGTGCAGCACGCCTTCTTCCAGATGCTCCACCAGGGGACGGACGTGATCCCGCTGGACATCGTCGCGGTCGCCGAAGGCTCGGAAGGCGACCCGGCTGCCCAGACCAAGCTCCTCGCCAACGCCGTCGCCCAGGCCGAGGCCCTGCTGGTCGGCCGCAGCGAGGCCGACGTGCGGGCGGAGCTACAGGCCAGGGGCCTTCCCGAAGCGGAGATCGCCACGCTCGCGCCGCAGCGCACCTTCCCGGGCGACCGGCCGTCGAGCTTCATCCTCATGGACCGGCTGACCCCCGACACGCTGGGCGCGCTGATCGCGCTCTACGAGCACAAGACCTTCGTGGAAGGCGTGCTGTGGGGCATCAACAGCTTCGACCAGTGGGGCGTCGAGCTCGGCAAGACCCTGGCTACCCGCGTGCTGGGCGAGCTGGAGGGCGGCGCGGCGGGCGAACACGACCCCTCCACCGCCGCCCTGATCGCCCGGCTGAGGGGTTAGCGCTCCGGGGTGAACTCCACCGGCATGGAGCGGATGGCGTAGACGAAGTTGTTCGGCGCCACGTCCTTGGGGCCGGCCTGGCGGATGTCGGGGAAGCGGGCGAGCATCTGGCGGTAAACGGCCTCGAGCTGCAGCTTCGCCACCTGCTTGCCGATGCAGGTGTGCGGGCCGTAGCCGAAGGCGATGTGCTTGTCGGCGTTCGCCCGTTCGATGTCGAACCGGTCGGGGTCCGGGAACACCGCCTCGTCCCGGTTGGCCGCGCAGTAGTACATGATCACCTTCTCGCCCTCGGCGATCTGCTGGCCGGCGACCTCCACGTCGCGGGTGGCGGTGCGGCGCATGTAGAGCACGGGGCTCACCATCCGGATCACCTCGTTGACCGCACCGGGCATCAGCTCGGGCCGGGCCAACAGCTTGGCCTTCTGGTCGGGGAAGCGGGACAGCAGCTCCATGGCCCCGGAGATGGTGTTCCGGGTGGTGTCGTTGCCGGCGAAGACGATCAGCAGCCAGGAGCCGTCCAGGTACTCGTCGGCCAGGAACTCGCCGTCCACCTGGGCGCGGGCGATGGCGCTCATCAGGTCGGGCTTGGGGTCTGCGCGGCGCTTGTGCAGCATGTCGCGGCCGTACTCGAACATCTCCTGCACGGCGGCCGTGAAGGCGTCGAGGAACATCTTCATCTGCGGCGGCAGCTCGGCGGCGATCGCCTCGACGTCGCCTCCCGCCTGGGCCGCCCGCTCGGCGGCGAAGGAGTTGGCCATCTCCAGGAAGTGCATCCAGTGCAGGAACTTCGGCCGGTCCTCCTGCGGGACGCCCAGGATCTCGCAGAGCGTGAACAGCGGGAGCTGGGCCGAGAGCGTCGGCACCAGGTCGCACTTTCCGAGCGGCGCCATAGCGTCGAGCAGCCGGGTGACCTCGCCCTCCACCTTCGACTGCAGCCCGCGCAGGTAGGCCGGCGTGAAGTAGGGCATGTGCTCGCGGCGGAGCTGCATGTGCAGCGGCGCGTCCAGCGTGATCATGGCGTCCAGCGAGGCGCGCGCGAGCTGCATCTCCGACTTCTGGTGATGCATCAGGATGCCGCCCTTCTGCGACGAGAAGGTCTCGTAGTCGCTGTTCACCCGCATGACGTCCTCGTAGCGGGTGACCGACCAGAAGCCGGGCCGATCGTTCGGCTCCTCGTTCCAGGCCACCGGCGCCTCGCGGCGCAGCCGCGCGAGGTCGTCCAGCGGCGGCCCGTCCGTGAACCGCTCCGGGTTCCACAGCTCCGCCGCGCTCGGCGGATAGGCGGCCGGATACTTGTGGCCTCTCCGATAGGTCGTCTCGATGGTGTCGCTGACGAGCTGCATGCCTTCCTCCCGTTGACGCGAACGTAAGCGGGCTTCCGTTGCGCCATCCAAGCGGGATGACAGCGGTCGGCGGCTCGGCTATAGACCCGCCCCGATGACCCGCGTCGCGCACCATCACGGCCACCACCACCATCCGACCCGCGAGGGCTCGGTTCGGGATCGTCTGGCCTGACGCGACCGCACCCGAAGCCCCGCCGCACCGGACGGGGCTGACGCCATCTCAGCTCCGTCCTCCGAGAGAGATCCCGAGGACCGAGCATGAGCCTTCCTTCCTTGAGCCCGCAGCCTGCGCAGGCTAAGCGCGCGCCATGAGCGAACCTGTCCGCCCCGAGGCGCGCGCCCCGCGCGGCTTCGTCGACCGCCGCGCCCGCGACCTGGCCGCCGAGCGCGCCATCCTGGAGGCCGTGTCCGCCATCTACGAGCGCTACGGCTTCGAGCGGCTGGACACCGGCGCGTTCGAATATGCCGACGCGCTCGGCAAGTTCCTGCCGGACGCGGACCGCCCGAACGAGGGGGTCTTCGCCCTGCAGGACGACGACGAGCAGTGGATGGCGCTGCGCTACGACCTGACCGCGCCGCTCGCCCGCTTCGCCGCCCAGAACTGGGAGACCCTGCCCAAGCCCTTCCGCCGCTACGCCTTCGGGCCGGTGTGGCGCAACGAGAAGCCGGGGCCGGGGCGCTTCCGCGAGTTCACCCAGTGCGACGCCGACACCGTTGGTTCGGCGCGCCCCGAGGCCGACGCCGAGATCATCGGGATGGCGGTGGAAGGGCTCGAAGCGGCGGGGCTGCCGGCCGGCTCGGCGGTGCTGAAGATCAACAACCGCAAGCTCCTGAACGGCCTGATGACCGCCGCGGGCGTCGCCGACGACAACCAGAAGCTCGCCGTGCTGCGCGCGGTGGACAAGCTCGACCGCCTGGGGCCGGACGGGGTGCGCCTGCTGCTGGGCGAGGGACGGCTGGACGAGTCCGGCGCCTTCACCAAGGGCGCGGGCCTGAACGCCGCCGCCGCCGAGCGGGTGCTGGCCTTCACGGCCGCGGGCGTCGGCGGGCGCCGCGAGACGCTGGACGCGCTGGCCAACGTCGTCGGCGGCTCGGACGAGGGCGACGCCGGCCTGGCGGAGCTCGCCGCCATCGACGCGGCGCTCTCCGGGCTGGGCGTCGGGACCGACCGGGCGGTGATCGATCCTTCGGTCGTGCGGGGGCTCGAGTACTACACGGGCCCGGTGTTCGAGGCCGAGCTGCTGCTCTCGACCACCGACGAGAAGGGCCAGCCGATGCGGTTCGGCTCCGTCGGCGGCGGCGGGCGCTACGACGACCTCGTGGCCCGGTTCACGGGCGAGCGGACGCCGGCCACCGGATTCTCCTTCGGCGTGTCGCGCCTGGCCGCGGCGCTCCGCGCCGCCGGCCGCGACCTCGCCGCCCAGGTGCGCGGGCCGGTGGTGGTCATCGCCTTCGACCAGAGCCGGATGGCCGACTACTTCGCCGTCGCCGGCGAGCTGCGGAGCGCGGGCGTCCCGGCCGAGGTCTACCTCGGCCAGTCGGGTATGAAGGCGCAGATGAAGTACGCCGACCGGCGCCTGTCGCCGGCGGCGGTCATCGTCGGCGAGGACGAGCTGGCGGCCGGCACGGTGACGGTCAAGGACCTAGACCTCGGTCGGGCGCTGTCGGCCAAGGTCACCGACAACGCCGAATGGCGCGAGCAGCGGCCCGGGCAGCAGACCGTGCCGCGGGGCGAGCTGGTGGCGACGATCCGTAAGATCCTGGATCAGGCCTCATGAGGACCGAGCCGCCCGTCCCGGCCGACGCGCTCGCCGCGATCCGCGCGCCCCTGGCGGCCGCCGGCGCCGAGCGGGTGGACGCGCCGCTGCTGCAGCCGCTCGGGCTGCTGCTCGACCTCGCCGGGGAGGCCATGCGCGCCCGCCTGTTCGTGGTGCAGTCGGAAGGCGGCGGCGAGCAGTGCCTGCGCCCCGACTTCACCGTCGCCATCGCGCGCCGCCACCTGGAGAGCGCCGCGGCCGAGGGGCGCTACTACTACGAGGGCCCCGCCTTCCGCGCCTCGCCCGAGGCCGACCGGCCGGAGGAGTTCGTGCAGGTGGGCCTGGAGCTGTTCGCCCCGGCCGGCGCGGCGACCCTGGACGCCGACGTGGAGGCGGCGAGCCTCGCCTGGCGCGCGTCGGAGGCCGGCGGCCGGTCCGACTTGACGCTCTGGCTGGGCGACGTGGGCCTGTTCGCGCCCTTCATCGAATCCCTGTCCCTGCCGGCCGGCGTCGCCGCGCGCCTGAAGCGCGTCGCCGGACGCCCCCGGCTGCTGCAGGCCGAGCTCGCCCGCACCGGCGCGCCGGCGGCCGAGACCGAAGGCTCGCAGCTCGCCGGGATGCTGGCCGGCCTCACCGAAGCCCAGGCCGCGACCCTGCTGCAGGAGGTCTGGGCGCTGGCCGGCGTGGAGCCGGTGGGCGGCCGCGGCCCTGCCGAGATCGCCGCCCGCCTGGTGCGCAAGGCGGAGGCCGCCGCCGCCCCCGCGCTCACCGAGGCGCAGGCCGCCGCGATCCGCGAGTTCATGGCCATCTCCGACGCGCCCGCCGCCGGCCTCGCACGGGTCCGTGCGCTGGCCGGACGGAAGGGCCCCGCGCTGGACGACGCCATGGCCGCCTGGGGCGAGCGGCTGGCCCGGCTGGAAGCCGCCGCGCCGGCCGGCCGGATGCGCTTCTCGCCCGCCCTCGGCCACGCGTTCGAGTACTACGACGGCCTCACCTTCGAGGTGCGCAGCGACGCGCTCGGCGCCGACCGGCCGGTGGCCGTGGGCGGCCGCTACGACTCCCTGCTCGCCCGCCTGGGCGGGGCGGCGGAGGCCCGCGCCGTCGGCTGCATGGTCCGGCCCTGGCGGGCCTATGCGGGAGGCGAGGCATGATCCGCCTTCGCCAAGGCTTCGGAGGATCCGTCCGATCCTGCGAAGCGCCTCCGAGGAGCGCAGCACGATGACCGGCCCCCTGATCGTCGCAGTCCCCTCCAAGGGCCGGCTGAAGGAGCAGGTGGAGGCCTGGCTCGCCGACAGCGGCGTTCCGCTGCAGGCGGTGGGCGGCGCCCGCGGTTATCTGGGCGAGCTGAAGGGCTTGCCGGGCGCGCAGGTCCGGCTGCTGTCGGCCGGCGACATCGCCGACGCGCTGGACGCCGGCGAGATCCATCTCGGCGTGACCGGCGAGGACCTGCTGCGCGAGAAGGGCGAGCTGGACGGCCGCGTGCTGCTGCTCCGCGCCCTGGGCTTCGGCCGCGCCGACCTGGTCGTCGCCGCGCCCAAGAGTTGGCTCGACGTGGAGACCATGGCCGACCTCGAGGAGGTGGCGCACGACTACCTGGCCCGGACCGGCCGGCGAATGCGCGTGGCCACCAAGTACCTCGCCCAGACCCGCGCCTTCTTCGCCCGGCATGGCGTCGCCGACTACCGCATCGTCGAATCGGGCGGCGCCACCGAAGGCGCGCCCGCCTCCGGCGCTGCCGAGCTGGTGGTGGACATAACCACCACAGGCGCGACCCTGGCCGCCAACGGGCTGAAGACGCTCGCCGACGGGATCATCCTGAAGAGCCAGGCCCAGCTCGCGGCCAGCCTGCGCGCCGCCTGGAGCCGCGAGCAACTTGCCGTCGCCGAGCGTCTGCTCCGGGTCTTGGAGGCCAGGGCCAGCGCCCTGCGCAGCGCGACCCTGATCTGGCCGGCCGGGGCCAGCCTGGCCGAGGCGGCGGTGGTCGACCGCCTGGTGGCGGCCGGTGCGTCGCGGCGGCCCAACGGCCTGCTGGTGGAAGCCTCGGCCATCTCCGATGCGGCCACCGCGCTCACGGAAGCGGGGCTCGGCCCCGTCACCGCGGCGCGGCCTGACTTCGTGTTCGAAGTCGAATGCCCGGCGTACCAGGCCTTGGAAAAGCTCGCTCTTTGACAAGACTGTCAAAAAACGGCGTAAATTTTGGATGGATCGCGAAATTCTGATCCGGCTTTGCCGGGAACCGGCGCAGGACCCGTTGACTCAGGCAGGAAATTGCCGTTCTGTCATGTGGCGAGAGACATGAAGGCGCTCAGTCCTGAGGTCTCCGGCGTTTCGGGGAGGAAACGCCCGCTCATTCGAGCGACTGCTCAAAGATGGCCCGCCAGGATTATCCCCCCTGGCGGGCCAAACTTTTTTGGGTGCGCGCTCTGTTTTGACGCTGGCGCCAAAATTGGCGGGGCGACGTCTCCGCCGCCCCGCTTGGCCTCACCAGATCCTGACCCGCATCTCCGGCGCGACATACATCGGGTCGCCCGGCTTCACGCCGAAGGCCTCGTAGAAGGCGTCGATGTTGCGCATCGGCAGGTCCACGCGGCTCTGTGGCGGGGCGTGCGGGTCTGAGACCAGGAGCTGGCGCATGCGGTCGTCCCGGTACTTGGCCCGCCAGACCTGGGCCCATCCGAGGAAGACCCGCTGGTCGCCGGTCACTCCGTCGATCACCGGCGCCGGCCGGCCCTTCAGGGACAGGTGGTAGGCGTCGAGCGCCAGCAGCAGCCCGCCCAGGTCGGCGATGTTTTCGCCCATGGTCAGATCGCCGTTGATGAAGGCGCCGGGCAGGATCTCGACCGCGGCGTACTGCTTGCCGAGCTTCGTGGCCTCCACCTGGAACTTGGCGGCGTCGGCCTCGGTCCACCAGTCGGTCAGCCGTCCGTCGCCGTCTGACTTGCGGCCCTGGTCATCGAACCCGTGAGTGATCTCGTGGCCGATGACGCCGCCGATGCCGCCGTAGTTGATCGCCGGGTCGCCTTCGGGATCGAAGAACGGCGGCTGCAGGATCGCGGCCGGGAAGACGATCTCGTTCTTGGTGGAGGAGTAGTAGGCGTTGATCGTCGGCGGGGTCATGCCCCACTCCGCCCGGTCCACCGGCTTGTCGATCCGCGCGGCGCGGTAGTCCCAGTCGAAGGCGACGGCCCGCTTCACGTTGCCGTAGAGGTCGTCGTCGCGGAGCTGCAGGGCGGCGTAGTCGCGCCACTGGTCCGGATAGCCGATCTTCACGGTGAACTTGGAGAGCTTCTCGAGCGCCTTGGCCTTGGTCTCGGGGCCCATCCAGGCGAGCTTCTCGATCCGCCCGCGCATGGCGGTTTTGATGTCGCCCACCAGGGCGTCCATCTTCGCCTTGCTCTCCGGCGGGAAGTAGGCGTCCACGTAGAGCTTGCCCAGCGCCTCGCCCACCTGGGTGTCCACCAGATTCACGCCGCGCTTCCAGCGGGGCTGCTGCTGGGGCTGCCCGGACAGAGTCTTCGAGCGGAAGTCGAAATTGGCCTCGTCGAACGCCTTGGACAGGTAGGGCGCGGCGTTGTCGGCCAGGTGGAAGGCCATCCACGCCTTCAGGGTGTCCATCGGCGCGCCGGCGTAGATCGCTGCGATCTTCGGGAAGGCGGTGTTCTCGGCGACGACCACCTTCTGCCGGCCCGGCAGGTCCATGCCGGCCATGAACGCCGGCCAGTCGAAGCCCGGCGCGTCGGCGCCGAGCTTGGCGATCTCGTAGGCGTTGTAGGTCTTGTCGTCGTCCCGGCGCTCGGCGCGGGTCCACGACACCTTGGCGATCTCGGTCTCTAGCGCGACGACGGCCTTGGCGTTGGCCGCCGCGTCCGGCCAGCCGGCGAGCGTCAGCATCTTCGCCACGTAGGCCTCGTAGGCCTGCTTCTGCGGCGCGAACCGGTCCACCAGGTAGTAGTCGCGGTCCGGCAGGCCGAGGCCGGCCTGGCCAAGGTAGACCGTGTACTTCATCGGGTCCTTGGCGTCGTCGTAGATCGCCGCCGAGAAGAACGAGCCGCCGAAGTCCTTCATGGACTCGCCCATCAGGCGGGCGAGGTCGGACCGCGACCTGGCCTGGCGGATCTCGGCGAGGTCGCCGGCCAGGGGCTTGGCGCCCAGGGCGTCCACCCGCGCCTCGTCCATGAAGCTGCGGTAGAGGGCGCCCACCTTGGCCGAGGGACCGGCCGCGGCGCGGTCGGCCGCGGCGGTCTCGGTCACGGCGCGCATGCGGTCGCGGGAGAGTTCGTCCAGCGCGTTGAAGGCGCCGTAGGTCGAGCGGTCGGCGGGGATCTCCAGCCGATCGAGGTAGGTTCCGTTCGCCCAGCGGAAGAAGCTGTGGCCGGGTGTCGTGGCCAGGTCACGGCCGGCGAGATCGAAGCCCCAGGTCCCCATCCGCGGCGCCTTGGAAAGGTCGCGGGCGGCGGCGTTGGCCTGGGCGGTCTGGGTGGGAGCCTGGGCCAGGACGGGGCCGGCTGCGAGCAGGGCGGTGGCCGCGGTGGCGGCCAGCCAGAAGGTCTTCATCGTGGGCGAGCTCTTCGGAAGCTGAACGTGGGCGGACCATGACTCCGTCACGGGCCGCCGCACCCGTTACATTTTGGACAGGAAGGGGCGTCAGTGGTGGCTGTGGTCCATGGCCGCGGCCGGGGCCGTCGTGGCGACCGTCATGTCCACCTTCACCCGCGCGCCGCTGGCGAAGACGAGGGTCGCCGGGATGCGGTCGCCTGGGTTCAGTGGGCGGGAAAGGCCGATCAGCATCAGGTGGTAGCCGCCCGGGGCGAAGATCACGCGGCCGCCGGCGGCGACCGGCACGCGGTCCTGCCGGCTCATCCGCATCACCCCGCCGGTCATGCTGGAGCGATGGACCTCGACCTTGCGGGCGACGGGGCTCTCCGCGCCCACCAGGGCGTCGGCAGCCTTGGCGCTGTTGGCGAGGGTGAAGAAGCCGGCGCCCGTGGTCCCGGCCGCGGCGGGGCGGCTCCAGGCCTGGGTGACGGTGAGCCCCGCGCCCTGGGCGAGGGCAGGGGCGGAAAAGGCGGCGGCGGCCGCGAGGCCGAGCAGGGCGGATCGCATGGCGGTATCCTATGGAGATCGGTGGCCCGCCTAGGGCGGGAGAATGGCGGAACGGCAGCGCAGCCGCCCCGATGTTCGCAGGCGGGCGCTCCGCAAGGAGGGTTTCAGCCGAGCGGCGCTGGCGGCGCCCGCGAAGGCGGGCGCGGCGGGGGCCGGGCCCAGCGCAGACCGTTTTCGTCGGCAGCGGGCCGATGCTCCACCCGCCCGGACGCATAGGCGACCGGCGCGACGGCCAGGTCCGGCGGCGGCAGGGCGGCGGTCGAGCCCGCCAGGCAGTCGGGGCAGGGCAGGCCGGCGAAGCCGGGCCGCCGCCCGTCGTCCGTGTCGTCCGCGGCGACCGTCTGCGGACCCCCGGCGGTGCAGATGACGAGCGTCTCGCGGGCGGCGGGCGGCTGGCCCGCCAGGGCGGCGGCGGGCAGAAGGGCCTGGATCAGCAGGGCGAACAGACCGATGACCGCGGGCGTGACGCGGCCCGCGGCGGACCTGTGCGATGTCCGGGCCGTCGCCATCGCCCGACCTCTTAGGCCGCCGGGCGGATTTCTCAAGCCTGCGGCGTACGCCATAGTCGCCGGCGCACAAGGGAGAGGGAATGGAGAGCCACGTCGAGCCCGCCGCCTACAAGGACGTCGTCCTGTTCCTGGCGACCGCGGGCATCGTGGTGCCGCTGTTCCGCCGCTGGCGCATCAGCCCGATCCTCGGCTTCCTGGGCGCGGGCGTGCTGCTCGGGCCGTACGGCCTTGGCCGCCTCTCGGACGAGGTCGCCTGGCTCTCGAATCTGACCATCGACAACCCCGACGAGGTGGCCCAGCTCGCCGAGTTCGGGGTCGTCTTCCTGCTGTTCATGATCGGCCTCGAGCTGTCGTGGGAGCGCCTGCGGCTGATGCGCCGCTACGTCTTCGGCCTGGGCGCCCTGCAGGTGGCCCTCTGCATGTCGGCGATCGCCGGCGTGACCGTGCTGACCGGCGCCACACCCGACGCGGCCCTGGCCGTCGGCGCGGCCCTGGCGCTCTCCTCCACCGCCATCGTCATGCCGATCCTCACCGAGCAGAAGCGGCAGCATGCGCTGGCCGGCCGGACCACCTTCTCGGTCCTGCTGTTCCAGGACTTGGCCGTGGCCCCGATCCTGGTCACGCTCGCCCTGTTCAGCCGCCGACCGGAGGCGGCCGGGGCCGGGGGGCTGCTGCTGTCGTTCGCCACCGCGGCCCTCGGCATCCTGATCCTGCTGGTGGTCGGGCGGCTGCTCCTGCGGCCCATGCTGCGCTCGGTCGCCAAGGCCAAGAGCGAGGAGCTGTTCGTCGCCGCCTGCCTGCTGGTGGTGATCGGCGCGGGGCTGGTGAGCGCGGTGACCGGCCTCTCCATGGCGCTCGGCGCGTTCATCGCCGGCCTGCTGCTCGCCGAGACCGAGTACCGCCACGAGGTCGAGGTGGTGATCGAGCCCTTCAAGGGCCTGCTCCTTGGGCTGTTCTTCCTGTCGGTGGGGATCGGGCTGAACCTACCGCTGCTCGCCGCCCGCCCGCTTCCGATCCTGGGCGCCGCCGTCGGCCTGATCCTGATCAACGGCCTCGTGGTGTTCGGTCTTGCCCGCCTGTTCGGCCTCGGGACCCGGCGGGCGGCCGAGACGGCCCTGCTGCTGGCGGCCGGCGGCGAGTTCGCCTTCGTCATCCTGGGTCAGGCGATGGGCCAGGGCATCGTCCCGCGCACCCTGGGCGAGAGCGTGCTGGTGGCGGTCACGCTGTCGATGTTCGCCGTGCCGCTGCTGGCCGGCCTCGGACTGCGGGTTGGCGGGCGGCAGATCGCACCCTCCGAGTCGCCCGCCGAGGCCGAGGGCGAACGCAGCGCCGAGCCGCGGGTGCTGATCGCCGGCTACGGCCGGGTCGGCCGGCTGGTGGGCGAGATGCTGCGCAGCCACGGCATTCCCTGGGTCGCGGCCGAGGCCGACGCCCGCATCGTCGAGCAGGCGCGCCGGGCGGGAGAGACCATCTTCTTCGGCGACGCCGCGCGCCCCGAGTTTCTCCAGCGCTGCGGCCTGGGCGAGGCGCCCGCCCTGGTCGTCACCATGGATAATCCGGAAGGCGCCGAGGCCATCGTCGCCACCGCGCGCGCCCTGCGCCCTGACCTGACGATCGTCGCCCGCGCCCGCGACGCCCGTCACGCCAAGCGGCTCTACGAGCTGGGCGCCACCGACGCCGTGCCGGAGACGGTGGAGGCCAGCCTGCAGCTCTCCGAAGCCCTGCTGGTGGAGATCGGCGTGCCGATGGGCCTCGTCATCGCCTCGATTCATGAGCGGCGCGATGCGTTCCGGGCCGAGCTGAACCGCCCCGACGCGCTCGGCGGACGCACCCGCGCGAGGCGAAAGGCCGACACCGCCTGATCGGCGCCGGAAAAACGGCGGAAAGGAATCGAAGCTCCGCTGTGCCGGCTGGGGAACCAAGCACGACAGTGGGCGTTGAGGGGTCGGCGCCGCAGGGGTGCGCGCCGCCGAAGTGGGTCGGGGATGTCGACGAACTGTTCCGTGAGCCGAGGATGCGCCGAGCGCGCCGCCGCTCGCGTGCGCGGTGGGTCGGCCTGCGACGTTTCGGAATATTTACAAGACTTTGTCAGGACTTCGCGCCGTCTTGATGCAGCGCAAGGCGACGTCCGCCAAGCAGGTGTGAGGTCCAGATCGCAGATTTCGGCGTACGGGAGCTCGCCAGGCCTTCCGTCGCGCCGTCCTTCGGAGGCATATCGCCTCCGCCCGCCGTTGATCGCGGAGGGTATCGTCGTATAGCGTCCTGGCTTAGGTTCGCGCGGCTGGGGAAATTGCGGTCTGAGTGTGGCTCCGGCGACACTTACGCAACCAACCGGCCTTGATATAACGATGCTGGGTCAATTGGCCGCAGCACATAGGGCAACGAGAGGGCTCTGATTATGAAGTTGAAACTCCTGGCAGGGGCCGCTCTGGCTGCGGTGTTCACCGCGACCGGGGCCGCTGCGCAAGTCGGCTGGTACGGCGCCGTCGACCTCGGCTACCACTGGCCGGAAAGCCTTGAGGCGAGCTCGTCGGCCAACGCGGCCAACGGCATCCCCTATAACTGGGACTTCAACCAGGAAGATGACTGGGCCGGCTTCGCCCGGCTCGGTTATCAACTGAACGACAACTGGCGGGTCGAGCTCGAGCTCGGCTACCGCGGCGGCGACATCGAGTCGGTCCGCGGCGGCACCAACCAGGCTGTCGTCGGCCTCTGCACGCCGGGCGTGACGCGCACCGCCGCCGCCCCGACCTGCAACTCGCCGGACGGTGACGTGACCTCGTGGACGGTCATGGGCAATGTCATCTACGACTTCGCCCCGGGCTCCACGATCAATCCGTTCATCGGCGCCGGCCTCGGCGTGAACCACGTCAAGATGGACGTCACGGGTCAGTTCTCGAACATCCCGGGCGTGATCTCGGCGGCCAACCCGGCCATCCAGAACCTGTCGATCGACGACGACGACACCGCCTTCGCCTGGCAAGGCATCGCGGGTCTCGCCTGGCGGGCCACGGACCGGCTGAACGTCGACCTGACCTACCGCTACCTGGGCGGCTCGGACCTGGACTTCGCGTCCACCGGTTCGGCCAACCTGCAACCCGGCGTGTTCAGCGGCGAATACCGCGACCAGTCGGTGACCCTGGGCCTGCGTTACTCGTTCGCCCCGCCGCCGCCGCCGCCGCCGCCCCCGCCGCCGCCGCCGCCCCCGCCGCCGCCTCCCCCGCCGCCGCCGCCGCCGGCTCCGGCGTTCGAGGCCCGCCAGTTCATCGTCTACTTCCCGTTCGATCAGTACATCCTGACGCCGGAAGCCCAGACGGTGGTCACGGAAGCGGCCAACTACGCGCGTAGCGGCAACGCCACCCGCGTCGTGGTGGTCGGCCACGCCGACACCTCCGGCTCGCAGGCCTACAACGTCCGCCTGTCGGAGCGCCGTGCGAAGGCCGTGGCCGACGCGCTGGTCTCCGCCGGCATCAACCAGACCTCGCTCTCCGTCGACTGGAAGGGTGAGACGATGCCTGCGGTCGCCACCGGCGACGGCGTGAAGGAACCGCTGAACCGTCGTTCCACGATCGACATCAATCCCTGATCTCGATCCCCGACGGCAAAGTCGGAACGTTAGCGGGAGCCCGGCCGAAAGGCCGGGCTCCTTGCGTTTGGGCGCCTTCCTTCCGCTGCGCGCGGGGAAGGAAGATCGTCAGACCGGCAACTGCGTCGTGGACTTCACCTCTTCCAGCACGGCGTAGGTGCGGGTCTCGCGCACGCCAGGGATGCGCACCAGCACCTCCTCCAGGAAGGCGCGCCAGGCGGCGAGGTCCTTCACCCGGGACTTGATCAGGTAGTCGAAGCCGCCGGCGACCATGTGGCACTCCAGCACGTCCGGCGAACGGCGCGCCGCGGCGGCGAAGGTGTCGAACACCTCGGGCGTCGTGCGATCCAGCACCACCTCCACGAAGATCAGCACCCCGCGGTCCACCTTCTCGGGATCCAGCAGGGCGGCGAAGCCGGTGATGTAGCCCGCCTCCCGCAGCCGCCGGACGCGCTCGGAGCAGGCGGACGGCGAGAGGTTGCAGCGATCGGCCAGTTCGGCGTTGCTGATGCGACCGTCGGACTGCAGCGCCCGCAGCAGGCGGCGGTCGGTGTCGTCCAGCCGCACGTTGTTCGCCATCTCACCCCCTTCACCGCAGATCTTCAGGCTAGTCCTCCGAGAGACGTAGCACATGCGGCGAGATTGGCGTTACGCCGTAGGAAGTTGCGCAGGAGCCTGCCCGTGCCGTTCGACTCTCTCGACGACCTGAAGTTCATGGACGAGCGTGCGGCGACCGCCGCCGCCCTCGAGTCGCCGCCGCTGTCCTTCGAAGAGCGCGGCCAGGTGCGCGGCGAGGCCGAGGCCCTGGTCCGCGCGGCCCGGCGCTCCGCCGACCGGCAGGGCGTGGTGGAGAGCTTCCTGCAGGAGTTCAGCCTGTCCACCCGCGAGGGCCTGGCGCTGATGTGCCTGGCCGAGGCCCTGCTCCGCACCCCCGACGAGGAGACCCGCGACCGTCTGATCGCCGAGAAGATCTCGTCGGCCGACTGGGCCAGCCACGCCGGCCGGTCCGACTCCTTCCTGGTCAACGCCTCCACCTGGAGCCTGATGCTCACCGGCAAGCTCATCGAGCCGGACGACCAGGCCCGCCGCGACCTGCCGGGGTTCATCAAGCGCCTGGCCGGACGCCTGGGCGAGCCGGTGATCCGCCGGGCGGTGGGCGCCGCGGTGCGCATCATGGGCGAGCAGTTCGTGCTGGGGGCGACCATCGACAAGGCGATCCGCCGCGCCGCGCAGGAAGGCTTCGTCTGCTCCTTCGACATGCTGGGCGAAGGCGCCCGCACCGACGCCGACGCCGACCGCTACGAGGCGGCCTACGCCCAGGCCATCGCCACGGTCGGCAAGCAGGCCGGGGGCCAGGGCCCCGAGGCTGGCCACGGCATCTCGGTGAAGCTCTCGGCCCTGTCGCCCCGCTACGACGCCCGCCAGGCTGAGCGGGTCTGGACCGACCTCTATCCGCGCGTCCTGCGGCTCGCCGCCCTGGCGGCCGAGGCCGACATCAACTTCACCCTCGACGCGGAAGAGGCGGACCGGCTGGTGATCTCGCTGGAGATCCTCGAGCGGCTGGCCAACGCGCCGGAGCTCGGCGCCTGGAAGGGCCTCGGCCTCGCCGTCCAGGCCTACGCGAAGCGCACGCCCAAGGTCATCGACGCCGTGGCCGGTATCGCCCGGACAAGCGGCCGCCGGCTCATGGTCCGCCTCGTGAAGGGCGCCTACTGGGACTCCGAGATCAAGCGGGCCCAGGTGGCCGGCCTGCCGAGCTATCCCGTCTACACCACCAAGGCGGCGACCGACGTCTCCTACCTGGTTTGCGCCCGCGCCCTGCTGGCGGCCGCCCCGCACCTCTACGGCCAGTTCGCCACGCACAACGCCCACACCCTCGCCGCCGTGCGCCTGATGGCGCGCCAGGCCGGCCTCGCCTGCGAGTTCCAGCGCCTGCACGGCATGGGCGAGGCGCTCTACGCCGCCGCCCAGGACCGCTACGGCGCGTTCCCGCTGCGCGTCTACGCCCCGGTGGGCAGCCACGAGGACCTGCTGCCCTACCTGGTCCGCCGCCTGCTGGAGAACGGCGCCAACACATCCTTCGTCCACGCCCTGCTCGACGAGCGCACGCCGGTGGAGAAGGTGGTCTCCGATCCGATCTCGGCCGTGGAATCGACGGGCGGCGCGCCGCACCCGCGCATCCCGCTGCCGGTCGACCTCTACGGCCCGTCGCGCCGCAACTCCTTGGGCCTCGACCTCACCGTCGCCGCCGACCGCGCGCGGCTGGCCGCGGCGCTCGCGGCGCTGCCGCCGCTGGAAGGCGGCCCGATCGTCGGCGGCAAGCTGGCGCCCGGCGACGGCGCCCAGCCCCGTGTCTCGCCCGCCGACGTGAGCGTGTCCGTTGGCCGCGCCGCCTCCGCCACCCTGGCCGACGTGGACGCCGCCTACGCCGCGGCCCGCAAGGCCCAGCCGGCCTGGGACGCGCGCGGCGGCGAGGCCCGCGCCAAGGTGCTCCGCGCCATGGCGGACGCGCTGGAGGCGCACCGCGACCGGCTGATCGCCATCTGCGCCCGCGAGGCCGGCAAGACCCTGCAGGACGGCATCGCCGAGGTCCGCGAGGCGGCCGACTTCTGCCGCTACTACGCCAGCCTGGCCGAGAAGCAGTTCGCCCACGGCGAGACCCTGAAGGGCCCGGTGGGCGAGACCAACCGCCTGTTCCTGCGCGGCCGCGGCGTCTTCGCCTGCATCAGCCCGTGGAACTTCCCGCTGGCCATCTTCACCGGCCAGATCGCCGCGGCGCTGGCCGCCGGCAACGCAGTGCTGGCCAAGCCCGCAGAACAGACCCCGCTGATCGCCTGCGAGGCGGTGCGGCTGTTCCATGGCGCGGGCCTCGACCCCGACCTCCTGCACCTGCTGCCCGGCGACGGCGCGGTGATCGGCCAGGCCCTGGTCAGCCACGAGGGCTGCGACGGTGTGGCCTTCACCGGCGGCACCGACACCGCGTGGGCGATCAACCGGACGCTCGCCGCGCGCCAGGGTCCGATCGTGCCCTTCATCGCCGAGACGGGCGGGCTGAACGCCATGTTCGTGGACACGACCGCGCTGCGCGAGCAGGTGCTGGATGACGTCCTGCTCTCCGGCTACGGCTCGGCCGGCCAGCGCTGCTCGGCGCTGCGCCTGCTGTTCCTCCCGCACGAGACGGCTGACCAACTCATCGAGGGGCTGATCGGGGCCATGGACACCCTGGTGGTCGCCGACCCCGCCGATCCCCGCACCGACGTCGGCCCGGTCATCGACGCCGAGGCCCGCGACATGCTCGAGGCGCACGTCCAGCGCCTGCAGAAGGACGCCAAGGTCCTGCACCGGATCGCCGCTCCGGCCGGCGGGCACTTCTTCGCCCCCACCTTGGCGGAGATCCCCGACGCGAGCTTCCTTGGCAAGGAGGTGTTCGGGCCGATCCTGCACGTCGTCCGTTATGACCCCACGGACCTGCCGAAGGCGGCGGGCCCGGTGGCGGCCGCCCGCTACGGCCTGACGCTGGGCGTGCACAGCCGGCTGGAGTCCTTCGCCGAGGCGGTGCAGCAGGCCGTGCCGGCCGGCAACATCTACGTGAACCGCTCGATGATCGGCGCGGTGGTGGGCGTCCAGCCGTTCGGTGGCGAGGGCCTGTCCGGCACCGGGCCCAAGGCGGGCGGGCCGCACGCCCTGCTGCGCTACGCGGTGGAGCGGGCGGTGAGCGTCAACATCGCCGCCCAGGGGGGCGACCCGGCGCTGCTGAACCTGGACGTGTGAGGCCTAGGAGCGGGCCTGCGACGCCGCGGCCCCGCCGTCGGGCGCCCGGGAGCTGGACGCCGTCCGCGGGCCGGGCCGGCCTAGGCGGTTCAGCTTGCGCAGCAGCGGCCGCTCCAGCCACCGGTGGATGGCCAGGCCCACGGCGATCGACAGGCCGATCCCGAGGGCCATCAGCACCAGGAACTGCGGCCAGCCGTCCAGCGGCAGGGGCTTGCCCCGCCAGTAGACCACCGCCAGCACCAGGGTGTGGAACAGGTAGATGGCGTAGCTCGCGTCGGCGAGCGCCAGCGCCGGCCGCACGGGCCGGTCGCGCAGGCGGGTCTCCAGCGCCATCACCCCGGCCACCAGGGCGCCGCTCGCCACGATCACGGCGAGCTTCGGCAACAGCACCCAGGGCGTGAAATGCGCCGCCAGGACCACAGCGCCCAGGGGCGCCAGCGGCCAGGCGCGGTCGAATCCGGCCACCCGGTCCCGCGCCCAGGCGATGATCAGCCCGGCCAGGAAGGCCAGCAGGATTGGGCTGGTGTAGGTCTTGAGCACCGCCTGGTCGGGGGAGAGGACGAAGCCCGCCGTCACCGCCAGCACCAGGGCGCCCATGGAGAACGCCGCCACCCGCCGGACCGCCAGGCCGAGCGCGAAGACGCCGTAGAAGAACATCTCGTAGTTCAGGGTCCAGCCGGGGACGAGCACCGGCCAGATGTGGCCCGTGTAGCTCTCGCTCTCGTGCGGGATCATCAGCAGGGAGAGCGCGAGGTCACGGCCGCTCGGCAGGTCGAGGTCGCGGTAGGCCAGCCACGCCACGAAGCTCAGCGTCGCCAGCCAGTAGAGCGGCACGACGCGGATAACCCGGCGGCGGGCGAACTCCAGCGGGCTGTCGTCGCGGGCGGCGGCGAACATGATCACCCCGCTGATGACGAAGAAGATCTCCACGCCTGCGGTGAAGTCCCAGCCGGTCAGCGGATTGAACAGCCACGGCCGTGGGTTGCGCGCATGCGCCACCAGCACCAGCAGCGCGGCCAGCGCGCGCAGGTACTGGATCCCCACCAGGGTCGTGCGTTGCGGTGCGTCCCCCATGGCCTCTCACTATCACGGGATGGTGATCGTGGAAGCCGTGGCGAACGGGCGCGCCCCGAGGCCCCTCGGAACGCTCAATCCCTAAGCGCGCCCCCGCAACGGGCCTTCGCGCGTTCTAGGCCCGGGACGCCGCGCTCGCGCCGGCGTGAGGGACACGAATGACGCTTCAGCAAGGTCTGGCCTTTGGCCTGATCGGGATCACCATCGTCTGCTTCATCTGGGGGCGGTGGCGCTATGACGTGATCGCGCTGACCGCGCTCGTGCTGGGGGTGGCGATCGGCGTTGTCCCCGCCGAGGACGCGTTCTCCGGCTTCTCCAACGACGTCACCGTCATCATTGCCTGCGCGCTGGTCGTCAGCGCCGCCTTCGCGCGCTCCGGCATCGTGGAGACGGTGCTGCGGCCGGTGCTGCCCTACCTCACCAGCGCCCGGACCCAGGTGCCGCTGTTCACCGCCGCGGTCACCCTGCTGTCGATGGTGACCAAGAACGTCGGCGCGCTGGCGATCATGATGCCCATCGCCCTGCAGGTGGCGAAGCGGACCAACACCGCGCCCTCCTGCCTGCTGATGCCCATGGCGTTCGGCTCGCTGATCGGCGGCACAGTCACCCTGGTGGGCACCTCGCCCAATATCCTGGTCTCGGAGGTGCGCCAGCAGATCCTGGGCGAGCCGTTCGGCATGTACGACTACGCCCCCGTCGGGCTGGGGATCACGGCCATCGGCCTCGTGTTCCTTTCTTTCGCCTACCGGCTGCTGCCCCGCTCGCGGGTGACGGCCGAGACGCTCGACGCGGCGCTCGACGCCGCTCCCTATTTCACCGAGGTGGAGGTCCCCGAGGACTGGGCGGTCGACAAGCGCACCGTGCGCCACCTGCAGACCCTGGCGCAGGGCGACGTCACCGTCATGGCCCTGCTGCGTGGCGGAAAGCGCCGCTCGGCGCCGCATCCCAACACCCGGGTTCAGCCCGGCGACGTGCTGCTACTGGAAGGCGAGCAGCAGGCGCTGGACGACCTGATTCAGCGCGCCAAGCTGAAGCTCACCCGTTCCGACCGCCCCGTCGCCATGGAGGAGCCTACCGAAGAGGTGCGGGTCGTGGAGTGCGTCATCGGCGCCGATTCCCTGCTGGTCGGCCGCACGGCGCAGCAGGAGGACCTCTACGGTCAGCACGGGGTGAACCTGCTGGCGGTCAGCCGGGCCGGCTACCGCACCACCCGCGAGCTGCGCACCGTGCGCCTGCGTCAGGGCGACATCATCGTGTTGCAGGGCGGCGAGCGGACCCTGCCGGGCGCGCTCAAGACCCTGGGCCTGCTGCCGCTGGCCGAGCGCGAGGTCCGGCTGGGCGGGATCCGCCACCGCGTCGCCCCGGCTCTGATCCTGCTGGCCGCCATGGTGCTGGTCGCCTTCCGGGTGGCCCCGGTGGCCATCGCCTTCTTCGCCGCCGCCGTGGCCATGGTGCTGATCGGCGCCATCCGCATGCGCGAGGCCTATTCGGCGCTCGACGGGCCGGTCCTGGTGCTGATCGCCGCCCTGATTCCCGTCTCCGACGCGATCCGCGCCACGGGAGGGGCGGAGCTGATCGCCAGCGGCCTGGCGGAGGCCTTCCGCGGCCAGCCACCGATCCTGGCGCTCGGCACGATGATGCTGGTGGCCATGGCGGCCACGCCGTTCCTGAACAACGCCGCCACCGTGCTGATCGCCGCCCCCATCGGTGCGGCCCTCGCCCAGCTCCTCGGCCTGAGGCCCGACCCGTTCCTGATGGCGGTGGCGCTCGGCGCGGCGTGCGACTTCCTGACGCCCATCGGCCACCAGTGCAACACGCTCGTCATGGCGCCCGGCGGCTACAAGTTCGCCGATTACCCCAGGTTGGGCGCCCCCCTGAGCCTGCTCGTCCTGGTTGCCGGAACCCTGCTCATCTCGATGGTCTGGCCGCTGCAGGGCTGAGCAAGCGGATCACAGTCGTGTGAACGGCTCGGCGCCCGCCGCCTCAAACGCTTGATCCGACAAGGGGCGGTTAGCCTGTTAACCTCTGGTTTACGAAAAAAGCCTGGGGGCGGACGGTCCGCCTCATTGACGACTCCTTAGCCACTGTGTCCCCATATGTGGGCTGTTGGAGTGCTGAGGCACACAACATGTAGGGGCAGCACCGGAACCGCGGCGGGGAGCGCCGGGTTCGTTGAGGGGACGGGTCGAGGACGATGAGTGAAGCGGCGAAAGTTGGGATCGTCGAACAGGCCGGCCGCGCGGAAGGCCGCGCCGAGCGTCCGCAGCTCCAGCTCGTCCGCAAGGTCGAGGTGGATCGCGCGCGCGACGCGCTGTTGACCGACTTCGGCAAGACCACCCTGGAAGACCGCTATCTCCTGCCGGGCGAGTCGTACCAGGACATGTTCGCCCGGGTGGCGACCGCGTTCGCCGACGACGCCGACCACGCCCAGCGGATCTACGACTACATCTCCAACCTGTGGTTCATGCCGGCCACGCCGGTGCTGTCGAACGGCGGCGCCAACCGCGGCCTGCCGATCTCCTGCTTCCTGAACGCCGTGCCGGACAACCTCGACGGCATCGTCAGCGTCTGGAACGAGAATGTGGCCCTGGCCTCCAACGGCGGCGGCATCGGCACCTACTGGGGCGGCGTCCGCTCCATCGGCGAGAAGGTGAAGGGCGCCGGCCAGACCAGCGGCATCATCCCGTTCATCCGGGTGATGGACTCCCTCACGCTCGCCATCTCGCAGGGCTCGCTGCGCCGCGGCTCCGCGGCGGTCTACCTCGACATCCATCACCCGGAGATCGAGGAGTTCCTGGAGATCCGAAAGCCGTCGGGCGACTTCAACCGCAAGAGCCTGAACCTCCACCACGGCCTGTCGATCACCGACGAGTTCATGGAAGCCGTCCGTGACGGCGCCATGTTCGGCCTCCGCTCGCCCAAGACCGGCGAGGTCATTCGCGAGGTGGACGCTCGCTCGCTGTGGCAGAAGATCCTCGAGATCCGGCTGCAGACCGGCGAGCCGTACCTGATCTTCTCCGACACCGTGAACCGCGCCATGCCGCAGCACCAGCGCGAGCTCGGTCTGTCGGTGCGCCAGTCCAACCTGTGCTCGGAGATCATGCTCCACACCGGCAAGGACCACCTGGGCGAGGAGCGGACCGCCGTCTGCTGTCTGTCGTCGGTCAACGCCGAGAAGTTCCTGGAGTGGCGCGACCACCCGACCTTCATCGAGGACGTGATGCGCTTCCTCGACAACGTGCTCGAGGACTTCATCACCCGCGCGCCGCCGGCCATGGCCAACGCCGTCTACGCCGCCCGCCGCGAGCGGTCGGTGGGCCTGGGCCTGATGGGCTTCCACTCCTTCCTGCAGGCGCAGAACGTCCCGTTCGAGAGCGCGCTCGCCAAGAGCTGGAACATGCGCCTGTTCAAGACGCTGCGCCGCGGCTGCGACGCCGCCTCGCGCAAGCTCGCCGCCGAGCGTGGGCCCTGCCCGGACGCTGCCGACCGCGGCGTCATGGAGCGCTTCAGCCACAAGATCGCGATCGCGCCTACGGCGTCGATCTCGATCATCTGCGGCGGCACGAGCGCCGGCATCGAGCCGATCCCGGCCAACATCTACACCCACAAGACCCTGTCGGGCTCGTTCGCGGTGAAGAACCCCTACCTGGAGCGCCTGCTCGACGAAAAGGGCCAGAACACTGCCGCGGTTTGGGACTCGATCCTCGAGAACGAGGGTTCGGTCCAGCACCTCGACTTCCTCACGCAGGACGAGAAGGACGTCTACAAGACCGCCTTCGAGATCGACCAGCGCTGGGTCGTTGAGTTGGCGGCGGATCGGACTCCTGACATTTGTCAGTCGCAGTCAGTAAATCTCTTCCTGCCCGGAGATATCGACAAGTGGGATCTGCACATGTTGCATTGGTCTGCTTGGGAGCGGGGGTGCAAGTCGCTGTATTACCTGCGGTCGAAATCGGTGCAGCGGGCGGCGCACGCGGGCGGCGAGGGCCTGGCCGTGGTCGAGATGACCACCGAGGGCAAGACCGACTACGAGGAATGCCTCGCCTGCCAATAGTTGAGGCGTTAAGGTTAGCTTGAGCAATACGAGGAGGCCGCGGGCGACCGCGGCCTCTTTTTTGTGCGTTATTCCCTTGCCAGCCGCGGATTTCAGGGCGAGCGTCTGGTGTCCGGAACAAGTTCGCCGTTTGCGGCTTAGCTTGTTCGTGGAACACTAGGGCTGAACCACGCGTCACGACGTGGGCTGGGAGATAACAGGATGCGGCGACTGGCTTTCGCAGCCATCGTGCTTTCCATGGGCGGCGCAGGGTCTGCGGCCGCGCAGGCGCACCCGTCGGCTCCCCACTCCTCGGCCAGGGCGCTGAACCAGGCCGCCTTCGCCGAGCGCGAGGCGGTGGTCGCCGGCCACCCCACCCGGTTCAGCAGCGGCGAGGTGCAGATCTCCAGCCGCAGCAAGGGGCCGGTGGATTCGCTGCGGGTCAGCGTCGCCGGCGTCGTCGACGGACCGGGCGGCCTGCCGACGGACCCGGCCCGCGCGCGGTTCGAGGCCCGCGACTACGACGTCAGCCTGATCCGCACCTGGCCCGCCGCCGTCAGCTTCGAGGCCGGCAAGTTCGACCTCGACGTCTCGCCGCACGCCGGCGTCGGCGTGGGCAACCGCGGCGGCTCGGCCGAGGCCGGCGCCGAGGTCCGCCTGTCGGCGCCCAAGTCGCGCGAGGAACGCGCCGTCGAACAGCTCAAGGACATGGGGGTCGGCGACGGCTCGCGCTTTGGCGACCAGGGGCGCTGGTACCTGTTCGCCGCCGCCAGCGGCCGCGCCGTCGGCCTCAACATGCTGCGCAACGAGGGCGACTGGGACCGCGCCGGCTGGACCACCGACCCGACCTCCCAGCTCGTCGGCGACGCCCAGGTGGGCGTCGGCTGGCGCAAGGGCGCGGTGCAGACCTCGTTCGGGGTCGTCCACCGCGAGGTGCGCGGCGAGAACATGATCTTCGGCCAGAAGACCCAGGACGACACCGTCGCGGCCTTCACCTTCGCCATCCGTCCGGGGCAGTAGCTACCCCTCCCACCCGTCCTCGAACGGGAACCGCTCGGCCCAGAGGCCGGCGAGCCGCGGGTCGGCGTCCACGCGCCTCACCACCTCGGCCATCTTCGGCGCGACCGCGTAGAACCGGCGGCGCCGCGGCGTCCAGCGGGACACCACCGTCACATAGAGGTCGAGGACGCCCAGCCGATCGCCCAGCAGATAGGTCTGCGGGCTCACCTGGCCGTCCATCATCCGCCAGCAGTCGGCGATCCGCCCGGCGGTGCGGGCCTTGATCACCTCTTCCGCCGCCGGCCCCTCGGCCAGCCGGGAGGGAATGTCGCGCACCCAGTACATGGAATAGATCTGGGCCGGGATGTAGGCCATCCAGCGCAGGAACTGGGCCCGCGCCGGGTCGCCGGGCGCCGGCGCCAGCCCCGCCTCCGGGTGCTGCTCGGTGAGCCACAGGAGGATCGCCGCGCTCTCGGTCATCAGCTCGCCGGACGGCAGGACCAGGGCGGGCACCTGCGCCAGCGGGTTCAGCTTTACCAGCCGCGGATCCTCGTGGGCGAAGACCCCTTCCTTCAGGTCGACCCGCTGGTAGGCCTGGCCCATCAGCGTCAGCGCCGCCTCGACGACGGTCGAACCCCAGCCGGGGGCGCCGTAGAGCACATATCCGTCAGCCATGTTCGTCCCCAGGTTCTTCACAACATCTTGGGCGGCTGCGCCAACTTGGCGCTAGATGTTGTCCCAAATCGGCGCCACCCTGTCGCCCTATCAAGCTCACGATCTGTGCGTAGGGGAAGCCGCCAGTGACCCAGTCGACCGCCACGTCCGCGACCCGCCCGCTGCCGGGCCTGCTCACGCCGTCCTACGCCTACAAGCCGTTCCGCTATCCCTGGGCCTACGACTTCTGGAAGAAGCAGCAGCAGGTCCACTGGATGCCGGAAGAGGTGCCGCTCGGCGAGGACCTGAAGGACTGGGCCTCCAAGCTCAACGACCGCGAGCGCAACCTGCTCACCCAGATCTTCCGATTCTTCACCCAGTCGGACGTCGAGGTGAACGACAACTACATGGAGCGATACAGCCGCGTCTTCAAACCCACCGAGGTGAAGATGATGCTGAGTGCGTTCTCCAACATGGAGACCATCCACATCGCCGCCTACGCCCTGCTGCTCGAGACGATCGGCATGCCGGACAGCGAGTTCACCGCCTTCCTCGACTACCAGGCGATGCGCGACAAGCACGACTACATGCAGCAGTTCGGGGTCGACACCGACGCCGACATCTGCCGGACCCTGGCCATGTTCGGGGGCTTCACCGAGGGGCTGCAGCTCTTCGCATCGTTCGCCATGCTGATGAACTTCCCGCGCCACAACAAGATGAAGGGCATGGGTCAGATCGTGAGCTGGTCCGTGCGCGACGAGAGCCTGCACTGCGAAGGCATCATCAAGCTCTACCACGCCTTCAACAAGGAGACCGGCGCGGTCACCAAGAGCGTCGCCGACGACATCGTCGACTGCTGCAAGACGGTGGTGGGCCTGGAAGACAAGTTCATCGACCTGGCCTTCGAGGCCGGCGAGGTCCAGGGCATGACCCCGGACGACATCAAGAAGTACATCCGCTTCATCGCCGACTGGCGCCTGCGCCAGCTCGGTCTGCCCGAGGTCTACCAGGTCGGCAACGAGAACCCGCTGCCCTGGCTGCAGTCCCTGCTCTCGGGCGTCGAGCACGCCAACTTCTTCGAGGCCCGCTCCACCGAATACTCCAAGGCCGCCACCCGCGGCCAATGGCACGGCAACGAAGGCGTCTGGGCGAGCTTCGACGCCATGATGGCGAAGCGCAAGGACGGGGAGCTGGTCGCGGGGGAGTAGGGGGCCCCTCGCGTCGAACCCGACCGGCGAATGCTGGCCTTTCTGGGCCGGCGCCGCCTCAGTTCTCGTTCAGCCCGAACTCCCGGGTGTGAAGGCGATCCTTCCAGCGTGTTTCGAGCAGAATCACCTCCTCGGCTGCCATGTCGGGCGAGGTGCGCTGAAGGATGCTGAAGCGGAGGTCGGCGGGATCCGATTGGCGAAGGCGGACGTTGCCGCCGTGTCCGGTGGCGGCGTAGTTCGACCAGCGGCCCAGCAGGTTCTCCGCGCCGTAGGCCGACCCGACGTAGCCGAGCTGCCGACGCACGTCGAAGATGAAGTAGACGCCGCGCCACTGGGCGAGCGCCGCGCGCCAGCTTGCCGGCAGGAGCCGCAGGTCCGCCCAGCTCAGCACCAGTTCGTCCCACGCGGGCATCGCGCGGACGAGCTGGCTCTCCTCGCTGATCGCGGCCACCGGGATCGTGTTGCGGGCCGCCCAGCGGAACCAGGAGCGCTCCAGTCCCGGCCAGGTGAGGACGAGGCGGCCGCTCCAGTGGGCGAGCCGATCGGTAAGCCGCAGATCGAAGAGCAGCGGCTCGGGGGCGCCGGGCGCGAGGCCCTGCATGCCATAGGTCCGAAGCTCCTGGTTCTCGGGGATCGCCCAGAACTCGGCGTGGGTGATCCGCCGAAAGCTCTCGATAGCGTAGACGCCAGTGAACAGCGCCTGCTTGGGGGCGTGCCCAATGCAGGAGACCACCGTGCGCGCCCGGGTCATCGCCGATTCCATGCGCACCCAGTGGGTCTGCTGGTAGGCGCGCAGCAGGTCCGGCCGCTCCGCGGCGATCCAGGTGAAGACCCGCCTCAGAGCGGGCTCCTGAGGCCGATGGCGCGCCACCAGCGTCGATCCCGGATCGATCCCGTTCGCGACCAGGACCGTGTTCAGGTCGATCATGCAACGACCGCGGTGGGCTCGAACAGCCAGCCCAGCTCCTTGGCCGCCAACACGGTCCGATCCTTCGGCTTGCGGGCCATGGCGGCGAGGACGGTGGCCTTCACGTCGTCCACGGCCGGCAGCGGGGCGGCCCATTCGAGAGCCTCGTATTCGTCAGGCCGCCCGGGCGGCTCGTGTCCGGCCGGAACCCACTGGTAGAGCTGGTAGCTGCGATAGCGGAGCAGGCGGCGAACCTCTTCGCTCGTGTCTGTGAGCTTGGCGATGAACGCGGGCGTCATGCAGAGGTTCGGCAGCGCCGTGTAAGCGTCGACGTCGAGGCTGGCCGCATAGACGTGGTTGAACTGGGTGTCGGGGCCCCGCCGCGAAAGCCCGTTGGCCCACAGGAAGGCCGAGGTAGGGCTGCGGTTGTCGTCGAGCAGGACGCGCCGGCTCTCGTGCACGTCGATCTGGCCGACGCGACGCGGGTTGCGGATCGACGGGAACAGCGCTCGGCCGTCCGTCTGGCGCACGGTAAGCGGATGCGAGAAGAGCGTCAGAGAGGCCACCGCCTGGGCGATGGTCCTGTACTGGGAGGCCGCGATGATCGCCTCCAGGGCCGCGCGGCCGTCGAGCTGGAAGTCCACCAGGGTGCGGGGGCCGGTGCGCGGCTCCAGCAGCCCGGGACGGCGGGGCGCCGGGCGCGGGGGCAGAGGTCGGGACGCCTGCGGCTCCTCGTCAGCCGCGGCAGGTGTCGGATCGACCGCCGCGTCGCCGTCACCATCGCGGTACCGGCGATACCAGAGAACCGAGCTCTTATAGGACGCCAGGTTGTTCCGGATGTTCCCGACGAAGGGGATCTTCGTGGGGTTCGGGCGCCCCCGGCGTTCGTCTTCCGTGGAGTAGGTCAGCGCCTCGATGAGGCTGCGGCAACGGTCGCGCTCGTAGTGGCCGTCGAGGTCGCCATAGTGCTCCTCGACCCGGCCGCTGCGATGGAGCTGCGAGATGATCGTGTTCTCGCCGTAGCCCTGCCGACGCAGCCATTGCTCGTAGTTGCGCCGCATCGATCCTCCGCAGGCTGATCTCCGGCGGCGATGCGAGCCCGCCGACCGTGCCAAGTCAAGGACGGGTACGGAGCGGCGGGAGAGACTTGCACCTCTCCCGCCGCTGCGCGGGGGAGGTGTAGGCTGCAGCGACGCAGGAGACGCCGCCATGACGGCCTATCTGGTGCTCGACTTCACGGTGCACGACCGGGCGGGGTTCCTGCCGTACGTCAGGGCGATCCCGGCGTTCATCGAGAAGCATGGCGGGCGCTACGTCGTGCGCGGCGCCGAGCCGACGGTGATGGAGGGCGACTGGGCGCCGGAGCGGCTCGTGGTGCTCGAATTCCCGTCCCGTCAGGGGGCCCAGGCCTTCCTGGCGGACCCCGAGGCGCAGCCGCTGTTCGCCATCCGGCATGCGACGACGACCAGCCGGCTGGTGCTGGTGGACGGCTGCGAGTGAAGACTGAGCGGTCGCTCTCCACCTCTGTCATCCCGGTTTTCGCGGCGCGCGAAAGACCGGGACCCCTTCGCGCCTGAGCCGCCGGAAGGCGCGGCGGCTCGGCGGGTCACAGGGGCGCGCGCGGAGATCATGGGTCCCGGTCTTCGGCTGGCGCCGAAACCGGGATGACAGGAGGGGTGGGAGGTGACGGGGGCGCGGCGAGCGCGGCGGCGATGTCAGGGTGCAGGGGGCCTTCGTCGAGGAGAGCGTGGCCGAGGTCGTGCCAGTGCGGGTTGTCCGCCTCGATGAGGCGGACCTTCCACTCGCGGCGCCAGCGCTTCAGCCGCTTCTCGAAGCGGATAGCTTCGGCGACCTCCTGGAAGGCGCGGGACCAGACCAGCCGGTCCACGGCATAGCGCCGGGTGAAGCCGGGCACGGCCTTCTCGCGGTGCTCGGCGACACGGCGGCCGAGGCTGTTGGTGACGCCGACATACAGCGCGCCGTGCCGGCGGCTGGCGAGCATGTAGACCCAGTAGGTCATTCGGGCAGGCGATACCCGGCCGCCGTGGCCGTCAAGCTTCTCTTCCCGTCGCTCTCCACCTCTGTCATCCCGGTTTTCGCGGCACGCGAAACACCGGGACCCATTCGCGCCTGAGCCGCCGGAAGGCGGCCGCGCCTCCACGCGTCATGGGCGGCCGCTGCCAGGTAGCGGCTGGCAGCCCCGGCGGCGCCATTCGCCGGCGAGGCGGTCGCGTTCGGGCGACGCCGGCGGGAGGTCGGCGGTGAGGCGTTGGGCGTGGGCGCACCAGCCGCCGTCGACGATCCATTGGCGGCGGGCGGCGGCGCAGGCCTGGGCGAAGGGCGCAGCGACGGCGGCGGGCAGGGGGCGGAGGTCGATGCTGGCGCCGTCCAGGAGGATGCGCGACGGGACGGGGCGGGCGAGGGCGGCCAGGATCTCGCCGTCGAGACTGCGGGCGGCGTAGGCGAGGGGACCCTCCTCGACCCGGCGATCCATGGGGATGCGGGCCTCGGCCAGGACCAGAACGACGGGCTCGGCCCGGTGCGGCGAGATGGGGCCGGTGAGGACCAGGTCGGCCCCGCTGGCGCAACTCAGGCTCCAGCGGCCATCGCCGTTGAAGATCTCGATCGAGGCCGGATCCCCACGGACGAAGCGCCAGTCAAGGCGGGCGGGATCAGGGCCGCTGCGCTGCGGTTGGCGACCGTCCCGAGCGAGCCCCAGTCCGATCGCCAGGGTGGCGGCGAAGGGCGCGAGCCCGACCGCCAGCGCCAGGAGCCAGACGCCGCGCTCGCGATGCTGCCACGCGAGAGCCACGAGGCTGACGAGCGCCAGCAAGGGCCAGAAATGGAAGAACGGAGCCCAGGGCAGGCGCTGGTCGGTGAGCGGATTGGTCAGGAGCGCCAGGAAGCCGACGAGCAGCAGGGCGGCGAGGTGGAGCAAGATCACCGCGGCGAAGCCGAGGGGCTTCAGCCAGGGCGGGCGGCGCCGGGCGGCGGGTCTGGCGGCGGTGTCCACGACGGCGATGCGAGCGCGGCGCAGGCCGAGGTGTCAAGCGCTCGCCGCCTCGGGACGAGCGGAGGGGCGGCGCCGTTGCGACCGCCTCTGACGCATGGCCGTGGCAGGGTCGCGGCCATGACCTACCGGTTTCCCTTCAAGGCGCATGTGAAGCTCGCGATCGTCGAGCGGCTGAAGGGCGGGGAGACGCTGGCGGCGATCTGTGCGGAGGCGGAGATGCCGTCCACCGTGCTGGTGCACGGCTGGGCGCGGGCTGACCCGGTGTTCGCCGAAGAGGTGCGGGCCGCGCGGGCGCTGGCGGAGGCGCGCCGGCTGGTGGTCGTGGACGCCGCTAAGGTCCGGGAGATCCTGCGGCGGGTTGCTGCGGGCGAGAAGCTGCACCTGATCCTGCAGAAGACGCCGGGGATGCCGAGCCGCGAGACGATCAAGCACTGGCGCGGCCAGGACCTGTTCTTCGATTCCGAGCTGCGTTCGATCTGGAGCCGGCGGCGCGAGGGCGTGGCCCGCAAGCCCGTGCGCGCTTTCGGCCAGGCGGCGGCGGACAAGATCCTGATCCGCTCGGGGCGCGGCGGGAAGCTGCGCGACATCCTGCGGTCCGACAAGGCGTTCCCCTGCCTCGCGGTCCTGGAGCGCTGGCGGCGTGAGCAGCCGGAGTTCGACGCGGAGCTGAAGGTCTGCATGCGTTTCGGCAAGGCCGCGCGGAAGAAGGCGCAGGTGGACGCCCTGAAGCCCGACATCGTGGACGCCCTGCTCGAGGGCGGGTCGCTGCGCAGCCTGGCGCGGGGCTGGGCCGCGGCGGGCCGGCGCGACCGTCCGTCGTTGCGGACGCTCTACAACTGGGTGGCCACGCGGCCGGACTTCGCCGGCAGCCTCGCGCTCGCCTGCCGGATGCGGGACGAGATGCTGATCGACCGCCTCTGCGAGGCCGCCATGGCCGTGACGTCGCAGAACGTCGCGGAGATGCAGCCGGAGGTGAAGCGGGCGATGGCCCGCCAGGGTCGGCTGGCGCGCGGCCTCGGCCGCAAGTGGGCGGACGAGGCGAGGGTCTGCGACTAGGTGGGGGCCTCCCGGCCTCTCCCCGCCGCGCAGGCGCGGGGGGAGAGGGGGAGGAGGCGGCCTGCGGATCAGGCCTTAGCGGCGGTAGCCGTAGCGGTCGTAGCCGTAGCCGTAGCGGCTGTCGGTGCGGCCGTAGTAGCGGCCGTCGGTCCGGTAGCGCGGGGCGTAGTAGGGCTGGGCCCGGCGATAGCTGTAGCCATTGCGGTAGCGCTTGTTGTCGTCGTTGCTCTTGTCGACGGCGTAGCCCAGGGCCGCGCCGGCCGCGGCGCCGATGGCCACGGTCTCGCCCTTGCCGTTGCCGACCGCCGCCCCGGCGACGCCGCCGATCAGGGCGCCCAGCAGGGCGCTTTCGGTCTTGGACGTGCCCGCGGCGGCCTGGGTGGCCGGGAGGGCGAGCGCGCCCGCCGCCGTCAGCGCGATCGCGGCCTTGGTGATGGTCTTGTTCATGGCTCGTCTCCTTTGCCTTTGCGCCGGTCCCGGGTTTCCCGGGAGCGGCGACCTTGGAGGAGACCCTAACGGCGCGGGCCTGAACCCAATCGGAGCCCGTCGTTCATCTGGGCGACAGGTGCGGAGGCCGGCCTCAGGGCGCCTGCGGGACCCAGAGGAAGGCGTCGCCGCGGGCCTCCACGTGGCCCACGCCCGGGTAGGGGAAGTGGGGGCTGTAGAGCCTCAGGCCCTCGGCGGCGGCGCGCTGCAGCAGGGCGCGGCGGCTGGCCTCGGCGCGCGGGGCGTCGGTGTCGTAGTCGATGGTCCAGTCCGGCCGCTGCACCGAGATCACCTCGTGATGGGCGCTGTCGCCGATGTAGAGCAGGCGGTCCTTGCCCGTGCCGATCTCGTAGGCGCTGTGGCCGGGGGTATGACCGTTCACCGGCACGGCCGTGACGAGGCCCGGCAGGATCACGGCGCCCGGGGCGAAGGCGGCGAGCTTCGGCGCGATCGCCGCCACGAGCGCGGCCTGGCTGCGGTTGGCCTGCAGGGCGGCCCATTCGGGGGCGGCCATGTGGATGGCGGCGTTGGGGAAGGCGAGCCCGCCGCCCTTGGCCAGCAGGCCGCCCACGTGGTCGAAGTGCCCGTGGGACACGAAGATGTCCGTCACCTGCCCGGGCTCCACCCCCGCCGCCTTCAGCGACGCCGGGAGCCTGCCGGCCTTGATGAAGGTGGCGTCGCCGGCCCCCGTGTCGAACAGCAGGATGCGCGGGCCGGCGCGGACCAGCAGCGGCTGGATGCTGAGGTCCAGCCGCTCCGTGGACAGGCCGTTGGCCCGCAGCACCGCCGCCACCTCGGAGGGCGGCCGGCCGAGGCCGAAGGTCTTGCCGTCATTGGGCACGCTCATCGTCCCGTCGAGCAGGGCGGTGGCCTCGAGCCTTCCGATCCGGAAGCGGGTGGCGGCGCCCGGCTCCTCCGCGGCGGCGGCCGGGATGGCGGCGAGGGCGAGCAGCGCCGCGAGGCGCGCAGCGGTCCTGAGGAAGGTCATCGGCGGTCTCTCCGGTGAAGCCTGCCCGGAGATAGGCCGGCGACGCGGCCCTGGCCAGCGCCGCCGCCGCGGCGCTCAGCCGGTCCTCTAGCCAGCGCGACGCCAGAGGGCGAGCTCGTCCAGCACGTCCGAGACGATCTGGTCGCGCACCATGCCGGTGAGGTCGCGCCGCCGCCGGTCCGGGCCGATGCGCGCCAGGAGCCGCCATTCCCGGCTGCGGCGGCCCTCCGGGGCCTCGAGGTGGCTGAACGCCGGCAGGGCGCGGGCCTCCGGGCGCAGGACGTAGCGGAAGGGCTGGCCTTGGCCGGTGTCCACCGAGAGGCTGGCCTCGCTCTCGTCGGTGGTGAGCCGCGGCGCATAGAGGCCCTCGGCGCTGAGCGCCTCTGCGACATCCTGCAGGGCCGGTGCGCCCTCCTCGGTCAATTGGCGAAGGATGTCGGCCCGGCGGGGCGGGGCGAAGATCTGCTTGATCCGCTCGCGCAGGGGCGCCGCGTGCTGGCTCACTGGCACGCCGGCCACGTCCGCCGCCACCTGCCGCAGGAGCCCGGCGGCCAGCAGGATGATGATCACCGCGAAGGGCAGGGCGGCCACCAGGGTCGCTGCCTGGAGCGCGCCAAGCCCGCCGGCGAGCAGCAGCAGGGCCGCGGCAGCGCCCTCCAGCGCGCACCAGTAGACCCGCTGCCAGCGCGGGGTCTCGTCGGCCCCGCCGGATGCGATGGTGTCGATCACGAGCGAGCCGGAGTCGGCGGAGGTGACGAAGAACACCGCCACCAGCAGGACGGCCAGGGTGGAGGTGATCGCCGCCCCCGGCAGGTGCTCGAAGAACCGGAAGATGGCGGTGGACAGGTCGGCCGTGACCGCGCGCGAGATCTCGCCGGCCGCCGACCCCATGTCGAGGGCGATGGCCGTGTTGCCGAAAACGGTCATCCACAGGAAGGTCACCCCCGTCGGGACCAGGAGGACGCCGACCACGAACTCGCGGACCGTGCGTCCGCGGGAGATGCGCGCGATGAACATGCCCACGAACGGCGACCAGGCGATCCACCAGGCCCAGTAGAACAGCGTCCAGTTGGCCATCCAGCCGCGCGGCTCGTAGGCGTAGAGGTTGAAGGTGCGGATGAAGAAGTGATCGAGGTAGAGGCCGAAGTTCTGCACGGCCGCCTTGATCAGGAAGCCGGTTGGCCCGACCACGAAGACGAACGCCATCAGGGCGAGGGCCAGGACCAGGTTCAGCTCCGAGAGGCGCCGGACCCCGCGGTCCAGGCCGGTGAGCACCGAGACGGTGGCCGCGCCCATGACCGCCACGATCAGGCCGACCTGCACCGCCGCGTTGGTCGGCGCGCCGAGCAGGTAGGCCAGTCCGCTGTTGATCTGCGCCACGCCGAGACCCAGCGAGGTGGCGATCCCGAAGAGCGTCCCCCAGATGGCGAAGATGTCCACGGCGTCGCCGACCGGTCCGCGGATCCGTTCCCCGAGCAGAGGATAGAGGCCGGAGCGGAGCGTCAGCGGCAGTCCCTTGCGGTGGGCGAAGAACGCCAGGCTGAGGCCGACGATGGCGTACACCGCCCAGGCGTGGACGCCCCAATGCACGAAGGTGATGACCATGGCCTCGCGGGCGGCGGCGAAGGTGCGGGGCTCGGCTTCCGGCGGCGCGGCGTAGTGCTGGATGGGCTCGGCGACCGCGAAGTACATCAGGCCGATGCCCATGCCGGCCGCGAACAGCATGGCCAGCCACGAGGGGTAGGGGAAGTCCGGCTCGGCGTCCTCCGGGCCGAGCTTCAGCCGGCCGCCGGGCCCCAGCGCCAGGGCGAGCACTACGAACAGGAAGCCGGCCACCGCCACCACGTAGAACCAGCCGAAGGTGTCGATCACCCACGCCTGGGCGCGCTGGAACGCCGCGTCCGACGCGCCGGGGGCGAGGACCGCCACCGCCAGCAGCAGCGCCACGATCATGCTCGCGCCCCAGAAGACGCGCGGGTTCATGCTGGTCCTGGGCATTGCGCCTCCGGGATGCGCGCCGCGACGGCTCCGCGGCGCGTGCGGACCACCCGGCCGGACGGACCGCACGCGAACCGGCGCCGTTCAGCGCCGCCTGTGCTTTACGAACGGCGGGGCGGCCGGTTCCGGGCTCATCCGCCGGCCGCCAGCCGCTCGGCGATCTGCACGGCGTTCAGGGCCGCGCCCTTGCGCAGATTGTCGCCGCTGACGAACAGGGCGAGGCCGTGGGCGACGGTGGGGTCGGGGCGGATGCGGCCGACGAACACCGGGTCCTGGCCGGTGGCGGCGAGCGGGTTCGGGACGTCGGCCAGCACCACGCCGGGGGCTGCGCCGAGCAGGGCCTGGGCCTCGGCCGGGGTGATCGGCCGCTCGAACTCGGCGTTGATGGAGAGCGAGTGGCCCGTGAACACCGGCACGCGCACGCAGGTGCCGGAGACCGGCAGGCCCGGGATCTCGAGGATCTTGCGGGTCTCGTCGCGGAGCTTGAGCTCCTCGTCGGTGTAGCCGTCCTCCACGAGGCGATAGTTCAGCGGCACGACGTTGGCGGCCAGGGGAACGGCCCACTTCCGGGCCGGCAGGGCGATCGCCGCGCCGTCGCGGGCGAGGTCGGCGGCCGCGTCGCCGAGGGCGGCGAGGCCGGCGGCCAGCTCCTGGATGCCCGCCACCCCCGCGCCGGAGGCCGCCTGGTAGGTGCTGACGACCAGGCGCTTCAGCCCGGCGGCCTCGTGCAGCGGCTTCAGCACCGGCATGGCGGCCATGGTGGTGCAGTTGGGGTTGGCGACGATGCCCTTCGGGATGCGGGCGAGCGCGTGCGGATTGACCTCGGCCACCACCAGCGGGACGTCCGGGTCGCCGCGCCAGGCCGAGGAGTTGTCGATGACGACCGCGCCGGCCGCCGCCACGCGCGGGGCGAGTTCGCGGGAGGTCACCCCACCGGCCGAGAAGAAGACCATGTCCAGGCCGGCGTAGTCGGCGCCGGAGGCGTCCTCCACGGCGATGGTCCCGCCGCGCCAGGGCAGGGCCTGGCCGGCCGAGCGGGCCGAGGCGAACAGGCGGAGCGCGGCGACGGGGAAGTCGCGTTCGGCCAGCAGGTCGCGCATCAGGCCGCCGACGAGGCCGGTGGCGCCGACGACGCCGACGTTCAGGGGGCGGGAAGCAAGCGGATGGGGCGGCATGGTCTCACGTGTCCTTCTTTGGGGAAGGCGCGGGGGTGAGGCCGGTGTCTGGTTGGGATGGCCGCCCCGCGCGTTCCGCGGGGCTTGGGTCGGATGCTCGGCGTCAGACCGCGCGCGCACCCGTCCACGCCCCGCTGGTGCGGGTCGTTTTGCGGGTAATCGCTTTGGTGGCGGCCATCGGCATCGGGGCGCTTGTAGCGGCGCCTTGGCCGTCCGTAAACTGCGGCGCTGAACGGAGCGGAGAGGCGGCCATGTCCGAGGACCCCCAGCCGGCGCTGCTCGCCGGCGGCAATCCGCAGATCCCGAAGGGCCACGGCGAGGCGCCGGTGCAGGCCTACATCGCCGCCATGCCGGGCTGGAAGGCGGACGTCGGCCGCAGGATCGACGCCATCGTCAGCCGGACGGTCCCGGAGGTGAGGAAGGCGGTGAAGTGGAACTCGCCGCTCTACGGCCTGGACGGCAAGACCTGGTTCCTGAGCTTCCATTGCTTCGACCGCTACGTGAAGGTGGCCTTCTTCCGCGGCGCGGCGCTGGAGCCGGTCCCGCCCGAGCCGTCGAAGACGCCCAGCACCCGCTACCTGCACGTCCGCGAGGGCGAGGCGCTGGACGAGGCGCAGTTCGCCGACTGGGTGCGGCAGGCGAGCCGCCTGCCCGGTGAGAAGATGTGAGGAGCCTCCGATGACCGACACCGCCGAGATCCCCGCCGCCCGCCGGATCGACGCCCGCATCGCCGAGCTGGGCGACTGGCGCGGCGAGACGCTGGCCCGGGTCCGCGCCCTGATCCACGAGGCGGTCCCGGACGTGGTCGAGGAATGGAAGTGGCGGGGCGTGCCCGTCTGGTCGCACGCCGGCATCCTGTGCACCGGCGAGACCTACAAGGCGGTGGTGAAGCTGACCTTCGCCAAGGGCGCGTCCCTGCCGGACCCGGCCGGCCTGTTCAACGCCAGCCTGGAGGGCGGAACGCGCCGGGCCATCGACATCCGCGAGGGCGAGGCGCCCGAGGCCGAGGCCTTCAGGGCGCTGGTGCGCGCCGCGGCGGCCCTGAACGCCGAGAAGCCGGCCCGCCGGCGCTGACCCCCGCGACGGATCGTCCGTGTACCCGCCGGCTGGCGGCCGGTATGGTCCCCGGCCATCGCGGCCGGAGTCCGGACATGACCAGATCAGGCGCCTCGGCGCTCGCGCTCCTGCTGGCCATCGGCCTCGCCGGCGCCGCCCAGGCCCGGCCGGACCCGCTCGCCGTCGACTGGGCCGACAAGCCCGACCGGGCGCAGGAGCTCGCCGCGCTGGCCAGGGTCCGCGGCCGTCCGGCGCGGGCCGCCGCCCGCTGCACGCCGGAGGCGGACGGCCGGCTGCAGGCCTGCCGCACCGTGCTGGAGAGCCCCAAGCGCTCGGGCGCCGCCGAGGCGCTGCAGGCGCTCGTGCCGCTCTACCGCCTGCGTCCGGGCGCCCCGACGCCGGAGATGCTGGACGGCGACGTGATCGTCTCGGTCTCGACGCTGGAGGTGGACGTCCCGCCCGCCTGGCCGGACGAGGACGGGAGCTTCGCCATCCGCTGGCCGCCGGGGTCGCTGGCCAAGGCCGGCGGCGAGGTGCTGATCGACTGCATCGCCGGCCGCACGGGCTCGCTCTACGACTGTCAGGTGCTGGCCGAGACGCCGGCCGACCTCGGCTTCGGCTGGAAGGCGCTGCGCCTCACGCCGTTCATGCGCCTGACGCCGGCGCGGAAGGACGGCAAGCCGGCGCAGTCCAACGTGACCTTCCCGCTCCGCTTCCCCGCCGCGCCCTGACGCGCGAAAGGCGACCGCGCGCGCCGGCTGGAGTAGAAGCGGGCCTGGTGAGCGTGGAGCGGCGGCGATGGCGGTTGCGGCAGGGTGGATCGACGACCGGTGGATCTACAGCAGCGATCCGGCGCAGAGCGGGCGCTACTGGATCCACGACGGCTGGGTCTGGGGTCCGTTCGACGACGACGCGGCCCGGGCCTCGCCCCCGAGCACCGGCTACTGGATCGCGAACGGCTGGATCTTCGGCCCGGAGGGCGCGGCGGACGTGGACACCGGCTTCTTCATCCGCGACGGCTGGATCTACGGGCCCTCGCCCTTCCTGCCGTTCTACCCCCGGCCCGGGACGCAGACGCCGCGGGTGGCGGGCGGCTGATCGGCGGTGGCGGCCGGCGAACCCGACTGGCTGGGCCGTGCGGCGCGGGCGGCGCAGGCGTTCCGCGCCACCACGGCCGGGGCGCGCGGGGCGGGGCACTCGGTCTATGTGGTCCTGCTGCACGACCCCCGCCGACGTGAGCCCTGGGGGCTCTATGTGGGCCAGACGTCGCGCGATCCCGACCTGCGGTTCGACCAGCACAAGGCCGGCTACAAGGCCAGCGGCGCGGCCCGGCGGCACGGCGTGCGCCTGCTGCCCGAACTCACCGCCCACCTGAACCCCATGAGGCGGTGGGAGGCCCTCGATCTCGAGGCGGCGCTGGCCGAGGCCTTCCGCGCCGCGGGCGTGCCCTGGGTCGAGGGCGGCCACTGAAGGCGGCCGCCCGGCGGACCGGGCGGCCGGCGGGTCGTCAGTAGAAGTTGAGGTCGTTCGAGGTGAAGCCGGTGAAGCCGACGAGGACGATCCCGTCGCCCTGGCCGAAGTCGATGAGCGTGTCCCCGTCCTGGACCGCGACCGTGTAGTTGGTCGTGCCCGCGGACTTCACGGCGATCTGGTCGCCCTGCTCGCGATGGTAGTCGTAGATGATGTCCCAGCCGCCGTTGGCGCCCACCAGGAAGGTGTCGGCCCCCAGCCCGCCGGTCAGGTAGTCGGTGCCCGTGCCGCCGTCGAGGGTGTCGTTGCCGTCGCCCCCGTCGAGGATGTCGGTGCCGTGGACGCCGTCGGCGCGGTCGTCGCCGCCCTGGGCCCAGATGGTGTCGTCAGAGGAATAGCCGACCAGCCACTCCCCCTTGTCGGTCCCGTAGAGCGTGTGTTTCCAGTCCCCTTGCTTCGGTTCCCATTTGGCCATTTCACTGATCCTGTCGAAGTGCGTCCCTCCGGCTGCGGAGACATTTTGAACAGCCGGTTTGTTTCTGCACGGTCGAACTGGACCATTTCACAAGGCCGTGTCCGGCCCTGGCGGCGGCGAAACGGGGTTGGCGCTCCCGGCGGGGAGGAGGGGTGCCGGGAGCGCCTTCCGTGCCGTTCGGCTTAGCGGGTCAGGCCACCGAACAGGGTGCTGACCGAGCCCAGCTCGGCGCCGGCGGTGTCGCGGGCGCGGAGCGAGCCGCCGAAGGTGTAGCGGACGCCGATCTTGAAGGTGTCGGCGTCGGCGTCGAAGTCGTCGAACTCCAGGCGCTGGTAGCCGCCGAACACCGAGAACGGCGTGCCGGCGAACTGGTATTCGGCGTCGGCGCCGAAGGTCCAGGCGTCGAGGTCGCCCGCCAGGTCCTGATCGGCGGTGATGTAGCCGACGTTGCCGGCGAGCTTGAAGTTCTCGCTGACGTACTGGCGGATCTCGCCACGAACGGCCCAGGCGTCGAGGTCGAGGTCGTCGGCCTTGCCGTAGCCGAGCTGGCCGTAGAGCACCGTGTTCGGCGCCAGGTCGGCCTGGGCCTCGGCGCCCACGCCCCACAGGGTGTCGCCGTCGCTGGTCACGAAGCCGGCGAAGCCGCCGACACGCGCGCCGCCGAGGTTGGTGTTCAGGTGGCCGGTGGCGGTCCAGACGGAGTCCGCATCCTCGGCGTCGCCGAACGCGCCGTCGACGGCGACGCCCAGGCCGTTGCCCGTGGTGAAGGCGGCCGCGCCTTCGATTTCGAAGCCGTCGGACTCCACGTCGAAGCCGCCGACGTCGCCGTCGGTGCGGGCGTAGTTGGCGCCCACGTGGCCGACGGTCTGGGCCTGGGCGGCGGCGGCCGACAGCAGGGCCACGGCGGCCACGGAAGCGGTGAGAACGATACGCATAGACTTATCCCCTTTCGGTTTGGGAGCGGGGATCTAGGGAGCGTCGCCGTGGCCATCAACGGCAAAGGCCGTGCTTCGGGATGCTGGAGAAAGGGGTGTGCTTTCTCTGCCACCCCCTCTTGCGGGGCGGGAATTTGCGCCTAAGGCAGCGCTGCGCGGCAAGTTCGTGCCGGGCGGCGTCAGCGGGCCTGGAAGCGGATGGCGGCCGGCGTGGCGGGCTGCCCGTCCTCGCCGACGAAGTTGCGGTGGACCAGGTTGTTGAAGCCGACCTGGTAGCTCCGCCCGGCGACCACCTTGCAGTCGAGGGTGAAGGTCCGCCGGTCGGCGGACACGGTGGGCTTCGGCGCGCAGTCGGGGAACAGCGGCGGCCCGCCGATGAAGGAGTAGCCGTCCGTCCGCATGGGACGGTCGAAGGTGACGCTGAGCGTCAGCGGTCCGGCCGGGACGACGGCGCCCGCGGCCGGGTGTGTGGCGACCACCCTCGGCGGCGCCGGCTGGGCCGCGGCGGCGGACCCCAACAACAGGGCGAAACCGGCGACAGTGGCGGCGTGGCGGTGTCCGGGCTGGGAGGACGGGGTGCGCTGGGTCATGCGTGGTCCGAACGCCGTGGCTGAGCGTTGCCCATTGTAAAGCTGGAGGACCGCCCGTGAAGACCGTGATCGCGCTCGCCTGCCTCGCCCTGCCGCTCGCCGCCGCCGCCCAGCCGGCGATCGCGCCCAATGTGGTGCTGTCGTCGGACGGCGCCCTGCTGAACGTCACCGCCGAAGGGCGCTCCGAGCGGGCGCCGGACCTGGCCACCTTCAACGCCGGTGTGGTCACCCAGGCGCGCACGGCGGCGGAGGCGATGTCGGCCAACGCCACCCGGATGGACGCCACGGTCGCGGCGCTGCGACGCGCCGGGATCGCCGAGCGCGACCTCCAGACCTCCACGTTGCAGCTCACGCCGCAGTACTATTATCCGCAGCAGGAGCGTCCGGTGCGCAATCCGGACGGGACGGTGACCAACCAGCCGGCCGAGCCCCAGGCGCCGCGGATCATCGGCTACGAGGCCCGCAACCAGCTCACCGTGAAGGTGCGCCGGGTGACCGAGCTGGGGCGGATCGTCGACGCCCTCGTCGCGGCCGGCGCCAACCAGGTGGACGGCCCCTACTTCACCCTCGACAAGCCGGAGGCGGCCACCGACGCAGCCCGCGTCCAGGCCCTGCGCAACGCCCGCGCCCGGGCCGAGCTCTACGCCCGCGAGGCGGGGTTCAGCCGGGTGCGGATCGTCAGCATGACCGAGGGCGGCGGCTACTATCCGATCACCCGCGAGATCGCCATCGGCCCGCCCGCGGGCGCCGCCATGGCGCCGCCTCCGCCGCCACCGGCGCCGGTGCAGCCCGGCGAGGTGGCGGTGGGGATCAGCCTGTCGGTGCAGTTCGCCCTGGAGCGCTGAGCCTCAGTCGACGGTGACCGTCAGCTCCATCTCGGCCTTCAGCAGCTTGGAGATGGGGCAGTTGGCCTTGGCGTCCTGGGCGAGGGTCCGCAGCCGGTCCTCGTCCAGCCCCGGCACGGAGGCCTTCAGCTCCAGGTCCGAGCGGCTGACGCGGAAGCCCTCGCCCTCCTGCTCCAGCTTCACCCGCGCAGTGGTCTCCAGGCGGCCCTCGTCGATGCCTTCCCGCGCCAGGGCGAAGGACAGCGCCATGGTGAAGCAGCCGGCGTGGGCCGCGGCGATCAGCTCCTCCGGATTGGTCCCCGGCTCGCCCTCGAACCGCGAGCCGAAGCCGTAGCGCTGGTCCTGCATCACGCCGGAGCCGGTGGAGATCCAGCCCTTGCCGGTCTTGCCCATGCCTTCGTAGCGCGCGGTGGCGGTGCGGGTGATCATCGGGGAGCTCCTTCGGTTTTCGGGCTGTAGGCTGACGGCGCGGAACGTCCGCTAAGCCCCCAGAACATCGTGCGCCGGAAAAGGCGCCGCAAGATGACAGGGAGGGAGCGATGGTGGACCTGACGGGCGCCTCGGCGCTGGTGACCGGCGGCGCCGGGGGCTTCGGCGGGGCGACCGCCCGGCGGCTGGCCGAGCGCGGCGCCAAGGTGGTGATCGCCGACGTCAACGACGAGCGCGGGCAAGCGCTGGCGAAGGAGATCGGCGGCGGCGCCGCCTACGTCCGCACCGACATCATGGACGAGGACTCGATCGCCCGGGCCGTGCAGGCGGCGGTCGACCTCGGACCGCTGCGCGCCGCGGTGGTGGTCCACGGCGGGCCGCCCGCGCCCGGATCCAAGGGCCCGGCCCGGGTGGTGAACCGCGAGGGCCAGCGGCTGCCGCTGTCGCAGTTCGCCCACAGCGTCCATGTCTACCTGGTCAGCGCGTTCGCGGTGACCAGCCAGGCGGCCGAGGCCATGGCGAGGAACGAGCCCCTGGCCGACAACCAGCGCGGGGTGATCATCAACACCGCCTCCATCGCCGGCTACGAGGGCCAGCCGGGGCAGTCCGGCTATTCGGCGGCCAAGGGCGGGATCATCGGCATGACCCTGACCGTCGCGCGCGACCTCGCCCCGCTCGGCATCCGCGCCATGGCCATCGCGCCCGGCACCTTCCTGACCTTCGCCTATTCCTCGCGGATGACCGACGAGCAGGCCCAGGCCCACTGGGGGCCGATGGTCCCCAACCCCAAGCGCATGGGCGACCCCGACGAGTACGCCCGGCTCGCCGCGCACATCGTCGAGAACGACTTCCTGAACGGCACGACCATCCGCCTGGACGGCGCCCAGCGGTTCTAGATCGGCGCAGCGACCGAGGGGGTCAGCGCAGCCGATCGAGCGGACCCCCCTCCACCCCTTCGGGGTCCCCTCCCCGGGTGGGGGAGGAATGACCGCTTGCGCAGCCGGCGGCTTTCGCTAGGCGTTCGCGGCGCATGCCCAAGCGTCCCACCGTCGCCAGTCTGAAGAAGGTCACGCCCGAGAACCTCGAACGGCTCGGGGCCGGCCGGCTGGCGGAGATCCTCGCGGACGTGGCCCAGAACCGGCCCGAGCTGAAGCGCCGCCTGCGGATGGAGCTGGCGGCCGACCAGGGCGCCGAGCACCTGGCTGTCGAGGTCGACAAGCGGCTGGCCTCGCTGGAGACCAGCAAGGGACGGATCTCGTGGCGCCAGCGCGGCGCCTTCGTGCGCGACGTCGAGGCGCTCCGCGTGCTGATCGCCGAGCGGCTGGCGGCGCAGGACGCCGAGGGCGCCCGGATGCGCATGTGGCAGCTCATGGCATCCCACCGCCGGGTGACGGCGAGGCTGCGCGACCGCGACGGCGCGCTCGCCGCCGTCTTCCAGCGGGTCGCCGCCGACCTCGGGGACCTGCTGTCGGCCGGCGACAGCGCCAGCGGCGGGGCCGCGCTGGCCGAGGCCATCGCCGCCGACCCGCTCGGCTGGGCGCCGCGGCTCGACGCCCTGCTGCAGAAGGTGTCGCCAGAACTGGCCCATGTGGCCCTGGTGCGGCTGAGCGCCGACGCCCGGGCCACCGCCTCCTGGCTGCCGATGCTGCGCGCGCTCGCCGACGCCACCGGCGACGCCGACGCCTATCGCGCCACCTTCACGGCCGAGGCGCTGAGGGACCCGTCCGTGGCCGCCGAGGTGGCCGGCCGCCTGCTGGCCGCCGCGCGCCTTGCCGAGGCCGGCGAGGTGCTGGAGGCGGCGCGGCCGAAGGCGGGCGCCCTGAAGCGCGCGCCGGAGCCGGACTTCGCCTGGGAGAGCGCCTGGATCGAGCTGCTGGAGCGCTCGGGAAGGCCGGAGGAAGCGCAGGCCGCCCGCTGGGCCTCGTTCGAACGCACCCTGTCGGCCGAGCGCGCCCGCGACTACGTCCGCCGGCTGCCCGACTTCGACGACGTGGAGGCCGAGCAGAAGGCCTTCGAGATCGCTGCGGCCCATGCCGACATCGGCAGGGGGCTGCGGTTCCTCGCCGACTGGCCGGCCCCTGCGGAGGCCGCCCGGACCATCGCGGCCCGCGAGGAGGAGGTCGGGCGGATGGCGCCGGAGGACGCCGAGGCCATCGCCGCGAAGCTGCGCGTCCGCTTCCCGGACGCGGCGCACCTGCTGCTGCGCAAGGCGGCGGCCGCGGCCTTCCGGCGGCGGGACTTCGCCACCTGCGACCGGCTCACCGCCGAGGCGGACGCGCTCGCCGCGGAGTGAGCCTCAGGCGGTCTCGCCCCGGCTGGGCGACACCTCGGCCGCGCGCTCGGCCACCCGCCGCCGGCCGTCCAGCAGCTCGGCCCGACGGCCGTGGAGGGGCAGGGTCTGGAACTTGGCCACGGCGGCGGCGTCATCGGCGGCGTGGATGGTGGCGCCGAACAGGAAGGCGCCGGCCTCGTCATAGGCCCTCATGCTGTAGTTCTTGGGCACGGTTTCCCCGTCGTCTTCTGCCTGCGCCGAAGGCTAGCAATTCTCTGTTTCAGCCGGAACAGAAAACAGCCGTGGACGGTTCCCGCCGCAAACGGAGGCCGTCATGACCGAGAGGAATACGTTCAAGTCCGGTGACGCGGTGCGCTGGGACCACAGCCAGGGGACGACCAAGGGCAAGGTGGTGCGCAAGCAGACCACGCCCACCCAGATCAAGGGTCACAAGGTGGCCGCATCGAAGGCGAACCCCGAGTACATCGTGAAGTCGGACAGGACGGGCGCGATCGCCGCGCACAAGCCCGACGAGCTTCGGAAGGCCTAGCTGCCCCAGGGCCCGCGGCGCGTTTCGCCGCCGCCGGTCAGCGGCACGGCGGTGGCGGCGCGCGGCCGCGCGGAGCCACCGGAGACGATCGGCCGTGCCCCCGCCGTGCCGGCCAGGGCCATCAGCGCCTCGACGCGGTTGTGCGTCGCCGGGTGGGTGGAGAACAGGTTGTCGCCGCGCCGGCCGCCGGCCAGCGGGTTGATGATGAACATGTGCGCGGTGGCCGGATTGCGCTCGGCGTCCGGGTTGAAGTAGCCGCCGCGGGCGTAGGCCTCGATCTTCTGCAGGGCCGAGGCGAGCGCGCCCGGGTCGCCGGAGATCGCCGCCCCTTCGGCGTCGGCCGCATATTCGCGGTGCCGGCTGATGGCCATCTGCACGAGACTGGCGGCGATCGGCCCCAGGATCATCAGGGCCAGCGCCGGGATCATGCCGGTGGGCCGGCCGTCCTCGTCGCGGCCGCCGAACAGGAAGGCGAAGTTGGCCAGGGCGCCGATCGCGCCGGCGATCGTCGCCGTGATGGTCATGGTCAGGGTGTCGCGGTTCTTCACGTGCGCCAGCTCGTGGGCCATCACGCCGCGGATCTCGCGCCGGTCGAGCATGGCCAGCAGGCCGCGCGTCGCGGCGACAGCGGCGTGCGCCGGGTCGCGGCCGGTGGCGAAGGCGTTCGGCTGGTCCTGGTCGATGATGTAGATCTTCGGCCGCGGCAGGCCGGCGCGCTGGGCGAGCTCCACGGTGTCCGCCACATAGTTGCGGATCAGCGGCTCGGGGTGTCCCTCGTCCACCTCGGTGGCGCGGTACATGCGCAGCACGATCTTGTCGGCGTTCCAATAGCTGACGAGGTTCATGGCCGCGGCGAGCAGGAAGGCGATGGCCATGCCGGTCGGCCCGCCCACCAGATAGCCCGCGCCCACGAACAGGGCGGTCAGGGCGGCCAGCAGCATGAAGGTGCGAAGGTGGTTGCGCATGGGTCCTTGTACGTCGTGCGGGGCCGAATGCCCCTGTCGAGGATATGGGGATCTCGACCGTAAGCTTCCAGTTCCTCCCTTCGGGGGAGGCACGGGCCCTAACCCGCCCGCGCGCGGCGCCGGAGCGGGTGGGCTCGGGGCAGGGGCTGAGCGGTCTCGGCGCGGAGGCGCGCCTCGAGTTCGGGAGCCGGCATCGGCCGGGCGAACAGGTAGCCCTGCATGCGGTCGCACCCGGCGGCGCGCAGGAACAGGGCCTGGCCCTGCTCCTCCACCCCCTCGGCGACGATGGACACGCCGAGCGCGCGGGCCGCGTGCAGCATGGAGCCCACCAGGCGCGAGACCCGCGCGTCGTGGGCCACGTCGTCGATCAGGCTGCGGTCGAGCTTCACCGTCTGGATCGGCAGGTGCAGCAGGGCGCGGAGGTTCGAGTAGCCGGTGCCGAAATCGTCGAGCGCGATGTTCACCCCCTTGGCCGCCAGCCGCTCGATGTGCCGGCGGGACAGCGCCAGGTCCTGCAGCAGGAAGGTCTCGGTGATCTCCACCGACAGGGCCGTGGCCGGCAGGTCGGTGCGCGCGAGCCGCTGGATCAGCTTGCGGGAAAAGGCGGGGTCCAGCAGGTCCCGGGGCGAGACGTTGCAGGACACGTGCTCGATCAGGCCCTCGGCCACCCAGGGCGCGGCCAGCGCGCAGGCGGCCTCGAACACCGCCTCGTCGATCCGGCCGATCAGGCCGAGCTCCTCGGCGATCGGCACGAAGGCGGCCGGGGCCAGCAGCCCCTGCTCGGGATGGCGCCAGCGGGCCAGCACCTCGACGCCCACGATGTGGCCGCCGGCCGAGTCGATCACCGGCTGGAACCAGGGCTCGATCTCGCCGGCCGGAATCGCGCGGCGCAGCTCGGCCTCCAGGGTGCGGCGGCGCTCGTTCTCGGCCCGCAGCTCGGCGTCGAAGGCGCTCCAGCGCCGGCCGCCGCGGGTCTTCACCCGGTAGAGCGCCATGTCGGCGAAGCGCTGCAGGTCGGAGGCGTCGGCGGCGTCGCCCGGGAACACCGCCACCCCGACGCTGGCGCCCGGGGCCACGTGGCGGCCGTAGATGTCGTGCGGCTGGCCGAGCACCGAGACCAGCTCCTGCGCCCGCCGCGCCACGTCGGCGGCGGGAGAGATCACCGCGAACTCGTCGCCGCCCAGCCGCGCCACCAGCTCGCCCGGACCGGCGTTCCAGCGCAGCCGCTCGCCCACCTCGGCCAGCAGCAGGTCGCCGGCATGGTGGCCCAGGGTGTCGTTCAGATGCTTGAAGCGGTCGAGGTCGATGACGAAGAGCGCCAGCGTCGAGCCGTCCGCGGCGGCGGCGGCCAGCCGCCCGGACAGCGCCTCCGTGAAGGCGCCCCGGTTCACCAGGCCGGTGAGGGAGTCCGTCTGCGCGAGCCGCACGTGGAGGGCGCGCTCGGCCTCGAGCTCGGCCACACGCGCCTGGAGCTCGGCCAGATTGTCGGAGCGATCGGGCACGGGGGGCGGGACGCCTCTGGGGTTGGAGGCGCCCACTCTGGGGGCGACGAGGTGAATCCCCCGTCAAATTGTACCCTTAACGCCCGCCTACCGGGCCGCCGCGGTGGCCCTGGCCGCGGTCTCCCCGGCGATCACCGTCCGGGCCTGGGCGACCGCCTGGGCGGTGGCGGTCCTGCCCTCGGCGATCTCGTCGGCGAGGCCCATGAGCCTCGGGCCGGTCATGGAGCCGTTCTCCGCCTCCTCCCGCACCGCGACGCCCCGGCGGCTGCGCACCGCTTCGTCCCAGGCGAGCCGCACCTGGCTCCAGTAGTCCTTGGTGCGGGCCCAGTAGGTGTCGGCCGCCGCCACCGGGAAGCCGGCGTTCCGGGCATAGGTGTTGACCACCACCTCGTGGACATAGGTCACCGGCCGGCCGTCGCGCAGGCCCACCTTGGCGTTGTCCTGCTCGTGCACCCAGCCCGCGGGCGTCAGCGCATGGCGGTTCACGCCGACGTACCAGGTGTAGGGCGGGTGGCGGACGGCGTCGCGGCGGGCCAGCGGGCGCAGGGTCTCGCCGCCCTGCCAGCGGGCCACCCCGTGGTCGTAGGCCCAGCGGCCGACGCCGCCGTATCTCGGGCTGTCGTCGGTCTGCCAGACCGTCTGCGACCAGGCGCCCCTGCGCTCGGCGGCCGACACCGGCTTCAGCGTCCAGCGGCCGGAGCTCTCGTAGACCAGCACCTCCTTCGGCTCGTAAGTCCAGTCCTGCCGCCAGTGCTTCACGACCACGGGCTTGTCGTCCTCGCCCTCCACCACCAGCAGGTGCTGCAGGCTGATGAAGTCGCCGCGGTCCTCGATCACCCGCACCGCCTCGAAGCCGCCGCTGCGCTTGGGCTCGAGCGGCGTGTAGTCGGCCAGGAACGGCACGGTCTCGCGCATGTCGAAGCGGACCCGGTAGTCCCCGGCCATGGCCAGGATGGAGCGGCGGTCGGCCTCCGGCGGCCGCTCCGCGGCCTGGGCGGCGGCGGCGGGCAGCAGGGCGAGCGCGGCGGCGAGCGCGAAACAGGCGCGGCGGGTGGTCATGGCGTCCGATCCTCCGGTCTCAGAAGTCATAGCTCAGGGAGAGGCTGAAGTTGCGTCCCGGCTGGGTGTAGGCGTCGCGGGCGACGGCGGTGGACGACAGGCCCCGCACGTCGCTCCACCACCAGTAGGTCTCGTCGGTCAGGTTGAACGCCCCGGCCCGCAGGATGACCGCGTCCGTGACCCGCCAGAAGGCGGTGAGGTCGAGCACGGTGAAGTCGGGCGGGGTGAAGCAGGCGGGCGTGCAGGCCTGGGCCACGCGCGAGGCGGGCTTCTGCCGGGCGTGGGTGACGAACAGCTCGGCGCCGTAGCGGCCCGCCGGCTCGCGCCAGCTCACCCCGCCGGTGACCTTCACCGGGTCGATGGTGTCGAGCGGCGTCTTGGCCGGGCCGCTGACCACGTCGCCGCGGGCGTAGGAGACGGTGGCGAAGCCGCCGAAGCCGTTGGCGAACTCGGCCCGCGCCCGCGCCTCGAGTCCGCGGATCTCCACCTTGCCGAGGTTCACATACTGGTAGACGGCCGGGTCGGTCGGCGTGAACGAGCCGCCCACCATCACCTGCTCGATGAAGTCGTCGTACTCGCCGGCGAAGCCGGTGAGGTCCGCCGACCAGGCGCCGGAGGTCCAGCGGGCGCCGGCCTCGAAGGTGCGGCTGGTCTCGGGCTTCAGGTCCGGGTTCGGCAAGGAGCGGTAGTTCTGGATCGGGTTCGCGAAGGCGTTGTTCACCTGGCTGGGCGCCGGCGCCTTGAAGCCGTGGGCGTAGTTGGCGAACAGCCGGATGGTGTCCGAGGCCCGGAACACCAGGCCGAGCTTCGGCGACAGGTGGCCGTCGCTGGACCCCGCCGGGGTGAACGGCGGCAGCAGCGCGTCGGGCTCGGGGTCGAGGTCGTACCAGTCGTAGCGCAGCGCCGGGTAGAGGGTGAGCGCCCCGCCGAACAGGGCCAGCTCGTCCTGCGCGAACACGCCCACGAGGGCGTAGTCTGTGTTGGGGAAGGCGCGGATCGGGAACGGCTCGCCGGCCGGTGGGACCGTGCCGTCGCGGACGCCCTCCTGGCGGGTCACCGAGGCGTCGGCGCCGATGGTCAGCCGGTGCGCCAGCCCGCCGGCCGCGAGGCGGGCGTCGAGCTGCACGCTGCCGCCCAGCACCTCGTTGTCGAAGGTGTTGCGCCGGGTGCGGTCGGCGGCGGTGTTGCGGTCCTCGAAGGTGAACTGCACCGTCGTCGATGTCTGGCCGTAGAGGGCGGCCTCGAGGCGCTCGACGGGGCCTGTGGCCGGCTCCCAGCGGTAGTCGAGGCTCAGCCGGTCGCGCTCGGTGGCGTCGTCGGCCAGCAGGCGCAGCACGCTGGCGGCGGCGAGCGGCGGCTCGGCGATGCCCGACAGCACGTCCGCCGACAGGTCGCGCTCGAAGTGCTCGCCGGTCAGGCGCAGCCGGTGGCCCGGCGCGGGCTCGAAGACCAGCTTGCCGAGCAGGGCGTCCGAGCGCCAGTCCTGCGGGTTGGCGGCGGTGCGGTCGCTGCTGGCCGCCTCGTTCTCCCCCTGGGTCTCCTGCTCGCGCCCCTCGCGGCGGGTGTAGGCCAGCAGGCCCGAGAGTCGGCCCTGGCGGCCGGCGACCAGCGCCGTCCCGCTCCAACTGTCGTCGGCCGAGGCGTAGGTCCCGCGCAGGCGGCCGCCCACCGCCTCGCCTTCGCCCAGCACGTCGGCCGGATCCTTGGTGGTGAAGCTGACCGCGCCCGCCAGGCCGTCGCTGCCGTAGAGGGCCGAGGCCGGCCCGCGCAGGATCTCCACCCTCTTCAGCAGGTCGAGGTCGCCGTAGTCGCCGCGGCCCACCGACTGGGCGCCGAAGGTGAAGGCGTCGGGGGTCCGCACCCCGTCCACCTGGATCAGCACCCGGTTGCCCTCCAGGCCGCGGATGTTGAACCCGGCGTTGCCGTCCCGGCCCGTGGTGCCCAGCGCGGCCCCGAAGCGGGCGGGGCTGGAGCGGACGCTGACCCCCGGCTCGTAGCGGACCAGGTCCTTGATGTCGTTGGCGAGCTGGCGCTCCAGGTCCTCGGCGGTGATCACGCTGACGGTCGCTGGGACCTCGCTCGCCGGTTTCTCCGTGCGGGTGCCGATGACGGTCACGGGATCGAGGTCGGCGGCGTCGTCCGCCGCGGCGGGGGCCGCCGCGAGAAGGGCCGCCGCCCCGGCGGCGCTGAGCAGCGCAGAGCGCATGAACATCTCCATAGCCAAGCTGGGATGTCCATTATTGAGAATGATTCTGAGAATCAATCGCAATTAGGGGCCCGAGGAAACCGGCCGGGCGGGACCCGGCCGGTTCCTGGAGGGCGTGGCTCAGGCCGGCCGGGCGGCCGGATCGCCGGTCGGGACCTCGATCTGGTTCTCCCACTTGGCGACCACGGCCGAGGCGACCGAGTTGCCGACGACGTTGGTGGCCGAGCGGCCCATGTCGAGCAGGTGGTCCACGGCGAGGATCAGCAGCAGGCCCTCTTCGGGCAGGCCGAAATAGGTCAGGGTCGCGGCGATCACGACCAGCGAGGCGCGCGGCACGCCGGCCATGCCCTTCGAGGTCACCATCAGCAGCGCCAGCATGGTGATCTGCTGGGCGATGGAGAGGTCGATCCCGTAGATCTGGGCGATGAACAGCACCGCGAAGGTGCAGTACATCATCGAGCCGTCGAGATTGAACGAGTAGCCGAGCGGCAGGACGAAGCTCGCCACCTTGCGGCTCACGCCCCACTTCTGCAGCTCCTCGAGGGTGCGCGGATAGGCGGCCTCCGACGACGCCACCGAGAAGGCCAGCAGCGCCGGCTGGCGGATCGCCGCCATCAGCTTCAGCCCGCGCGTCCCGACGATCACCACCAGGGCGGCGATCAGCAGGCCCCAGAGCAGGCCCAGCGACAGGTAGAAGCCGCCCACGAATTTGGCATAGGTGGCGAGCACGCCCACGCCCTGCACCGCGATGGTCGCGGCGAGCGCGGCGAAGATCGCGAAGGGCGCCGTCTTCATGACGTAGCCGGTGACCTTCAGCATGATCGAGGCGACCTGCTCGACCAGCGCCAGCACCGCCGGCGCCTTGTCGTCGATGGCCGAGACCGCCGTGCCCACGAACACCGAGAACACCACGATCTGCAGGATCTCGTTGCGCGCCATGGCGTCGACGATCGAGGCCGGCACCAGGTGGGTGACGAACTCCTTCAGGCTGAACTTGGCCACGTCCACGCCCGGGCCGGCGTCGGCGGCCGGCAGGGCCAGCGCCAGGCCCGAGCCCGGCTGCAGCAGGTGGACCATGACCAGGCCCAGCGTCAGCGAGACGATGGAGGCCACGATGAACCAGCCGATGGTCTTCACCCCCACGCGGCCGATCTCGGAGGCGTCGCCCATGTGGGCGATCCCCGCCACCAGGGTGGAGAACACCAGCGGCGCGATGATCATCTTGATCAGCCGCAGGAACACGTCGGTGATGATCGACAGGTTGTCGGCCACCGTCTGCGCCTGGGCCGCGTCGAGCGTCTGGTTGAGGATCCAGCCCGTCAGGACGCCCAGCACCATGGCGCCGACGATGAAGTAGGTGAAAACGCGGTTCATGTAGGTTCCGGCCAGCTTGTGGTGGGCGCCTTTGTGGCCGGGAAGTCCGCCGCCGTCCATCCCGCGACGGCCCAGGTGTCTCGCAACCGTCGGGCTGCGCGTCTATAAGGCCGCGGATGACCAAGAACCTGGACGCAGCCGGCATCGTGGATCGGCTGGAAGACGAATACCGCAGGAGCGTGGATGCCCTGCGGAGCGACCTGAAGCGCTTCCTGGGCGGGGGCGCGCCGCCGGCGGCGGACGTGAGGGCCTCCGGGGCCTACGCCTATCCCGAGCTCCGCCTGACCTGGCCGCCTGGCCGGCCCTATCCGCGGATCAGCCGGGCCTTCGCGCGCATCGGCAATCCCGGCCACTACGCCATGACGGTGACGAGGCCGCGGCTCTACCGCGACTACCTCGTGGAGCAGCTCACCCTGCTGATGCAGGACTTCGACGTGGAGATCACCGTCGGCCGCAGCCGCCAGGAGATCCCGTTCCCCTACGTGCTCGACGGCGCGCAGGACCTGGAGCTCGCCGACATCGGCGCCGCCGAGATCGCGCGCCACTTCCCCACCACCGAGCTCGCCCACATCGGCGACGAGATCGCCGACGGCGCCTGGATGGCCCATCCCGAGGCGCCTCGGCCGCTGTCGCTGTTCGACGGCCTCAGGACCGACTTCTCCCTGGCGCGGCTCGCCCACTACCTCGGCACGCCCGCCGAGCACGTGCAGCAGTACATCCTCTTCACCAACTACCACCGCTACGTGGACGAGTTCGTCCGCTGGGCCTGCGGCCAGTTGCAGGCGCCGGACAGCCCCTACACCGCGCTGTCCGCCGCGGGGCAGGTCCGGGTGACCCGCGACACGCCGGACCCGGAGGCGGCCATCGCCGCCGCGGCCTGGCGCAAGCACCAGATGCCGGGCTACCACCTGATGGCCGAGGGCCGGGCGGGGATCAGCCTGATCAACATCGGCGTCGGCCCCTCCAACGCCAAGACGGTGTGCGATCACCTGGCGGTGCTCCGGCCCCAGGCCTGGCTGATGATCGGCCATTGCGGCGGGCTGCGCGGCTCCCAGACCATCGGCGACTACGTCCTGGCCCACGCCTACCTGCGCGACGACCACGTGCTGGACGGCGTGCTGCCGCCGGAGATCCCCATCCCGCCCATCGCCGAAGTGCAGGTGGCCCTGAACCGCGCGGCCGAGAGCATCACCGGCGAGAGCGGCGAGGTGCTGAAGCGCCGGCTGCGCACCGGCACGGTGGTCACCACCGACGACCGCAACTGGGAGCTCCGCTACTCGTCGAGCGCGCTGCGGTTCAACCAGAGCCGGGCCGTGGCCATCGACATGGAGAGCGCCACGATCGCGGCCCAGGGCTACCGCTTCCGGGTGCCCTACGGGACCCTGCTCTGCGTGTCCGACAAGCCGCTGCACGGGGAGATCAAGCTGCCGGGCCAGGCGAACGCCTTCTACGAACGCGCCATCGGCCAGCACCTGCAGATCGGCATCGCCACGGTGGACCTGCTCCGCAACGAAGGCGCCGGCCTCCACTCGCGCAAGCTCCGCAGCTTCGACGAGCCGCCGTTCCGCTGAGCCCGGCGGCGGCGGTGGGAGAGGAGCGTTACGCCACGTTCTCTCTTCATTCCGTCGCCCGCGGGCGCTAAACCCGCGGCATGAACAGCCGCCGCATCGCCTTCGAGGGCATCGACAACTTCCGGGACTTCGGGGACTACGCGGCCGGGACTCGGCGGCTGCGGCGGGGGCGGCTCTACCGCTCGGCGCACCAGGCCCGCGCCACCGACGCCGACCTCGAGCGGCTGGCGGCCATGGGCATCGCCGTGATCGTCGACTTGCGCCGCCGCAACGAGCGCGACCGCGACCCCTCTCGCCGCTGGCAGGGCTTCGCCGCCCAGGTGGTGGAGAACGACATCGGCCACGACGGCTCCGACCCGTGGCACGACTTCCTGAAGCGGTCGGACCTCTCCGAGGGCGCCTTCCACGCCTACATGATGGACTACTACCGCGCCGCCCCGCACGAGGCGCGCCACGTTGACCTCTACCGCCGCTACTTCCAGGCCGTGGCCGAGACGGAAGGTCCGATCCTGGTGCACTGCGCCGCCGGCAAGGACCGCACCGGCATCATCTGCGCGCTGACCCACCACCTGGCCGGCGTGCACGACGACGACATCGTCGACGACTACCTGCTCACCAACGATCCCCAGCGCATCGCCCTGCGCACCCCGGTGTTCCAGCAGATGATCCAGGACGAGACCGGCCGCCGGCCCACCGAGGGCGCGGTGCGGGTGGCCATGAGCGTCGCGCCGGAGTACCTGGAGACGGCGTTCGCGGTGATGCGCGAGCGGCACGGGTCGCTGGACGGCTACCTGGACGAGGTGCTGGGGCTGGACGCGGGCCTGCGCGAAAGGATCCACGACCGGATCCTGGGCTAGGGCCGGATACGCCCGCCGCGGCCTCCGCAAACCGCGACGGGCGCCCTCAGGGACAGACCTCTCGGGAGAAGCCCGCCGACAGGTTTGCGCGACCGGTGCGGCAGCGCCTAATCACCAGCGCGTGTTTCACGGAGTGATGATGCAGAGCTTCCAGCCGCCCCGCCGGATCCTCATGGGTCCCGGCCCCTCCGACGTCCCGCCGCGCGTGCTGCAGGCGCTGGCGCGGCCCACCGTCGGCCACCTCGACCCGGCCTTCCAGGACCTGATGGAAGAGATCAAGACGGCGCTGCAGCGGCTGTTCAACGCTCCCGACCATGCCTGCGTGCCCCTCCCGGCCCCGGGCACGGCGGGGATGGAAGCCGCGATCATGAACCTGCTGGAGCCCGGCGACCGGGCGGTGATCGCCGTCAACGGCGCCTTCGGCGGCCGCATGGCCGACATGGCCGGCCGGGCGGGCGCCGAGGTGGTCACCGTCGACCATGCCTGGGGCGAGCCGGTCGATCCCGCCCGGATCGAGGCGGCGCTCGCCGAAGCGCCGACCAAGGTGCTGGCCTTCGTCCACGCCGAGACCTCCACTGGCGCGCGCAGCGATGCGGCCACGCTCTGCGGCCTCGCCAGGCGCCACGGCGCGCTGTCGGCGGTCGACACCGTGACCTCGCTGGGCGGCATTCCGGTGGACGTCGCCGCCTGGGACGCCGACGTGGTCTATTCCGGCACGCAGAAGTGCCTTTCGGCCCCGCCCGGCCTCTCGCCGATCGCCCTGTCGAAGCGGGCCCAGGCGGCCATCTCCGGGCGCAAGGAGAAGGTCCGCAACTGGCTCTGCGACTTCAATCTGCTGATGAGCTACTGGGGCGGCGAGGGCGGCCGGACCTATCACCACACCGCCCCCGTCAATGCGCTCTACGGCCTGCACGAGGCGCTGGTCATCCTGTTCGAGGAGGGCCAGCAGGCGGCCATCGTCCGCCACGCCCGGATGCACGAGGCGCTGGCCGCCGGGCTCGCCGCCGCCGGGCTCGAGTTCCTGGTGGACGAGGCCCACCGCCTGCCGCAGCTCAACGCCGTGGTCGTGCCGGAGGGGATCGACGAAGCCGCCGTCCGCGCCCACGTGCTGGCGAAGTGGGACCTGGAACTCGGCGCGGGGCTCGGCCCGCTCAAGGGCAAGGTCTGGCGCATCGGACTGATGGGGGCCTCGGCCACGCCCTGGCACGTGCGCCTGTGCCTGACCGCGCTCTGCGAGGCGCTCGCCGCCCAGGGCCGGCCGGTGGACGCCACGGCCGTGCTCGCCGCCGCCGACGCCAGGCTGGCGGGCTGACGCCTTTTACGTCTAACGTCCCGCCCAAAGCCGCGCTCGAACGCGGGAAGGGGGATGCTTGCAGGGACCCAAACCCTTGGACGCGGACGGCCCGGCCGCCGTCGTGGAGCCGTCGATCGTCGGCGAGGTGGGCGGTGACGGGCGGCTGAGCCGCGGCGGCGTCGCCTGGGCCCTGCACCAGGGCGGGCGCGACCCGTTCATCATCCTCGTCACCATCTACATCTTCATGCCCTACGTGGCCGCGGTGCTGGTGGGCGATCCCGTGCGCGGCCAGGAGATGATCTCCCGCTGGGACCAGATCATCGGCTGGGTCGTGGTGGCCACCGCGCCGTTCCTGGGCGCCTCCATCGACAAGCTCGGGCCGCGCAAGGGCTGGCTCGGCCTGATGGTCGCGCTCATGGCCCCGATGATCGCGGCCCTGTGGTTCGCCGCGCCCGGCGGCGGCATCAGCCTCGCCACGGTCGGCCTGCTGGTGATCGGCGCCCGCGTGCTCTTCGTCTACGCAGAGGTGCTGCACAACTCGCTGCTGATCCGCGCGGCCGGCCTGTCGGCGGCGCACAAGGCCTCGGGGCTCGCGCTCTCGCTCGGCAACCTGTTCTCGGTGATCGCGCTGGCCTTCACCGCCTGGGCCTTCGCCCTGCCGGGCAAGGTGGACTGGGGCTTCGTGCCCGCCCAGCCGCTGTTCGGCCTCGACCCGGCCACCCACGAGCCCGAGCGGGTGGTGGCCCTGATGGCCGCCGCCCTGCTGGTGCTGGGTTCCATCCCGATGTTCCTGTTCACCCCCGACGCGCCGAAGACCGGGATTCCCATGTGGAAGGCCTGGGCGGACGGTGCGGCCGAGCTCGGCCGGATGCTGAAGACGGTCCGCCGCTACAGGGACGCCGTCCTCTACCTCGCCTCGCGGATGTTCTTCGTCGACGGCATGAACGGCGTGCTGATCTACGCCGGGGTCTATGCGGTGGGCGTGATGCGCTGGGGCGCGCTGGAGATGCTGGCCTTCGGCATCCTGCTGTCGGTGTTCGCCGTCCTCGGCGGCTTCGTGGCCCGCTGGCTGGACGCCGGCGTCGGGCCGAAGAACGCGCTGCGCATCGAGATCCTGGTCACCATCGCGGCCCTGCTGGCCCTGCTCGGCATGGCCCCGGACCGCATCCTGTTCTTCTGGAGCTACGACGCGGCCACCGCCGCCCCGCTGTGGAACGGGCCGGTGTTCCGCCACCTGCCCGACGTGGTCTTCGTCGGCGTCAGCTTCCTGAACGCCGTCTTCATCACCGCCCAGTACGCCTCCAGCCGCACCATGCTGACGCGGATCACCCCGCCGGAGCAGACGGGCGCCTTCTTCGGCGTCTACGCGCTCTCCGGCGTGGCGACGGCCTGGCTCGCGCCCACCCTGGTCAACCTGGGCACCCGGATCACCGGCACCCAGCAGGGCGGCTTCGCCACCATCAACGTGCTGCTGGCGGTGGGGCTGGTGATGCTGTTCTTCGTCAAGGGCGGCGGCCGGCGGCTCGCCTAGTAGGCGCCGATCCAGGACACTTCCGAGGACTTCCGCGGCTTGAGGAAGAAGGTCTGGCTGAAGGTCAGCGGGACCGGCAGCATCTTCTGCAGCGGCGATGTCCAGGTGTAGGTCATCTCGGTCATGACTACGCTCTCCTGGGCCAGCAGCAGGCCGGCGGGCACGGCGGTCGCGACCGTGTCCTTGGTCAGCGCGGGCAGGCCGTCGCCCCGGCTCCAGGCCACCTTGGGGACGGCGTTGGCGTCGGCCTTCACGCTGGTGACCCGCATCTTCAGCGTGTTCGAGGGGTAGGGCTTCAGCACCGCGTCGGCCACGTGAAAGATGTCGGTCATGCCGTTGCCGTCGATCTGGCTCGACTGCGCCACGAGGTCGGCGACCACCGAGGTGGCGTGGCTCGCCCGCCGCTCGGCCATCATCGCCAGCGTCAGCTCGGACAGGCCCAGGTAGACCATCACCATCAGCGGCGCGACCAGGGCGAACTCCAGGGCCGCCAGTCCGCGCTCGTCCTTGCGGAAGCGTCTCAGCATCGGGCCCTCACCGGCGGGTCGTCGCTGTAGGGCTCGTTGCGGAAGGCCGTGGTCATCGACATCAGGCGCATGCCGCTGCCGCGCCCCATGGTCTCGAAGGCCTGGCCCAGCAGCGGGGTCATCAGCCGCCATTTGTAATAGACCCGCACCAGGACGATGTCGGTCGGGGCGCCGGGCGTCCAGCAGGTGGTCTCGGGGTCGAAGGTGTCGGCCGGCTGCGGCGCCGAGCCGGCCAGGGCCGCGAAGTCGTTGTAGGTGCGCACGTCCACGAACAGGTTCTCCGCGCAGCTCGACTTCAGCCAGCCCATGGCGTTGCAGACCTCGGTCTTGAACGCCGCCTTGGTGTTGGCGGTGGTGGTCTGGAAGTCGCCCGTGCGGATGCGGCGCGAAACGTGCTCGGTGGCGTTCTCCACGGTCACGACGGCGAGCAGCACCAGGCCGAGCTCCAGGATGCCGAACAGCATCATCATCGCCAGCATGCCGATCAGGCCGAATTCCACGGCCGCCGCGCCGCGCTGGGCGCGGGCGAACCGCAGGAACGCGGTCGTCAGGCGGGCGGAGGGGCGGGCGGTCACGGGTCTCAAGGTCTCGCAGTGCGTGTCGCAGGCGAACCTAGAAGAACTCGGATAATCACGGCTTAAGCGCCGTATTTTACAAGAAGAAACTCCGTTTGGTTAACAGTCGCTAATGGTGAATTTGCGTTCAGCATGGGCGAATACTGGGGGTTAAGCGGGCCCGGCTCATCTTGTGGACGGTATCGGCAGGGGCAGCAGTCGCTGGACAGCCCGCTGCCCGCTGAAAAGGAGATTGAGTATGTCGAAGTTCATCGCGCGTTTCGCCAAGAACGAGTCGGGCGCCACGGCCATCGAGTACGGCCTGATCGCCGCGCTGATCGCCGTCGTGATCGTCACCACCCTGACCGCCATCGGCCCGAAGCTGAACAAGGCCTTCACCGACGTCAGCAACGCCCTGCCGGCCGCGGCCGCGCCCGCCACCTAAGGCGCGACGTCACGTCGGCACCGGAGGCCCCGGCGCGAAAGCGCCGGGGCCTTCTGTCTTTTGCGCAACCCCGTGTTCACCCGCCGGCGCCAAGCTCGGCCGTCGGAGGGCCTGCAGAATGACCGCCTACCTCGCCGCAGCCCTGGTGCTGGTCTTTCCCGCCCTGGTGATCGTCGCCGCCCTGCGCGACGCGGCGAGCTACACCATCCCAAACTCGATCTCCCTGGCCCTCCTGGCCGCCTTCCCGCCGGCCGCCCTGGCGCTTGGCCTGCCGCTGCCCGCCATCGGCCTGCACGCCGCCATCGGCTTGGTGGCCCTGCTGGCCGGCATGGCCATGTTCGCCATGAACTGGATCGGCGGCGGCGACGCCAAGCTGTTCGCGGCCGCGGCCCTGTGGCTGGGGTTCCCGGCGGTGGCCAGCTTCCTGCTCGGCACCTGCGTCGCCGGTGGGCTGCTCGCCCTCCTGCTGCTCACCCTGCGCTCGGCCCGGGTGCGGCCCCTGGTCACGGCCGGACCCGGCTGGCTGGTCCGACTGGCCGAGCCGGGGGAGAGCGTCCCCTACGGCCTGGCCATCTGCGCGGGCGCGCTGGCCGCCTTCCCGGCCTCGCCGCTGATCGGCGCCTTCCGCGCGTTCGCCTGACCGGTTGCGGGCGGGCCGCTCTTGCGCCTAGGTGAGCCGATGTCCGACGTGATCCTCGACGCGGCCGAGGCCGCCAGGCCCATCGAAGCCCTGCTGGAGGCCGAGCTCGCCGCCGCCCTCGAGGCGGCCCCGCCGTTCGTGAAGGGCTTCGCCGCGCTCTCGGAGTTCAAGGCGCGCGCCGGCCAGATGCTGCTGGTCCCGGGCGACGACGGCGCGCTGCACACCGTGCTGTTCGGCCTCGGCGCCGCCGCCGACCCCATGGCCTTCCGCGCGCTCGCCGCCAGGCTGCCGGCCGGGAGCTACCGCCTCGCCCGCGCGCCGGAGGGCCTCGACCGCGCCCAGGCCACCCTGGCGTTCGCGCTCGGGTCCTACCGCTTCGACCGCTACAAGAGCCGCGACGGGGCCCGCGCCCGCCTCGTGGCCGACGGCGTGGACGCCGCGGAGGTGCGCCAGGTGGCGCACGCCTGCGCGCTCGCCCGCGACATGATCAACACCCCGGCCAACGACATGGGGCCGCGGCAGATCGAGACGATCGCCCGCGAGATCGCCGAGCAGCACGGCGCCGCCTGCACCGTCATCGAGGGCGAGGGCCTGCTCGAGGCCAACTATCCGGCGATCCATGCGGTGGGCCGCGCCGCGGCGCCCGAGCGCGCGCCGCGGATGATCGAGATCCAGTGGGGCGAGGCCGGCCGGCCGCTGGTGGCCGTGGTCGGCAAGGGCGTGGTGTTCGACACCGGCGGCCTCGACATCAAGCCCTCGGCCGGCATGCGGCTGATGAAGAAGGACATGGGCGGGGCGGCGCATGCGCTGGCGCTCGGCCGGATGATCATGGCCGCCAACCTGCCGGTGCGCCTCGCCGTCCTGGTCCCGGTGGTGGAGAACGCCATCTCCGGCGACGCGATGCGGCCGGGCGACGTGCTGGCCTCGCGCAAGGGCCTGACGATCGAGGTGGGCAACACCGACGCCGAGGGCCGCCTGATCCTGGCCGACGCGCTGACCCGCGCCGCCGAGCTGGAGCCGGCGCTGACCATCGACCTCGCCACCCTCACCGGCGCCGCCCGCGTGGCGCTGGGCCCGCACCTGCCGCCCTACTACACCGAGGACGAGGCGCTGGCCGCGGCCATCGAGAAGCACGCCAAACTGGCCTCCGACCCGCTCTGGCGCATGCCGCTCTGGAAGCCCTACGCCGAGGCGCTCGACAGCGACATCGCCGACCTGAAGAACGACCCCGACGCCTGGGCCCAGGCGGGCTCGGTGACCGCGGCCCTGTTCCTGCAGCGCTTCGCGCCGCCCGGGCCCTGGGTCCACCTGGACATCTTCGCCTGGAACGGCCGCAACCAGCCGGGCCGGCCGGCCGGCGGCGAGGCCCAGGCGATCCGCGGGCTCTACGGCATGATCCGCGAGCGTTTCGCGTGACCTTCGACCCGCGCCTCACCCCCCTGCGCGACGGGATCGCGTCCCGGGCGCTGGAGGGGCTCGTCGCCGCCGAGGTCTACCTGGACCCCCAGCCGATGGCGTGCGCGGTCCCGGCCGCGGGCATCCACCGGGCCGCCGACGCCGCGTCCGAGCAGATGGACCAGCTCCTGTTCGGCGAGGTCTTCGAGGTGATCGAGGAGGAGGGCGCCTTCGTCTACGGCCAGGCGCGCCGGGACGGCTACTGCGGCTTCGTGGAGGCGGCGCGGCTCACGCCGCGCGGGCCCTCGCCCACCCACCGGGTGGCGGCGATCCGCACCTACGCCTTCGCCGAGCCGACCATCAAGTCGAAGGCGGCCGGGCCCTATTCGATCAACAGCCTCGTCCACGTGGAAGCCGTCGAGGGCCGGCTGGCCAAGGTCACCGGCGCGGGCTGGATGACCTTCGACCACCTCGCCCCGGTGGGCGTGTTCGAACAGGACTGGGCGGCGGTGGCCGAGCGGTTCGCCGGCGCGCCCTACCTCTGGGGCGGGCGCGAGAGCCTGGGGCTGGACTGCTCGGGCCTGGTGCAGGCCGCGCTGTTCGCCTGCGGCCGGGCCTGCCCGCGCGACGCCGACCTGCAGGAGGGGCTGGGCCGCCCCATCGACCGCGCCGAGTTCGGCCGCGGCGACCTGGTGTTCTGGAAGGGCCACGTAGCCGTCGGCCTCGACGCCGAGCGGATCGTCCACGCCAACGGGCACCACATGGCCGTGGCCGTCGAACGCCTGGACGAGGCGCTGGCCCGCATCAAGGCCAACAGCTACGGGGAGGCGACCAGCTACCGCCGGCTCTGAACGGGGGCTGGGCCGGGCAACAAAAAAGCGGCGCACCGGGGTGCGCCGCTCTTCCGTGTCTTGTGACTCCGGCGGTTACTGCCGGCTGTTGCCCGAGGCGGTCGGCGAGGCCGCCGAGGCGCCGCGCTGCTCGGTCGGGGCGCCCGGGGACGGCGCGCCCGCGCCCTGGCC
>NZ_JAYSEO010000004.1:231093-231964 GCF_041913825.1 Phenylobacterium sp. | reverse complement strand
GATCACCGCCTGCGACCGCAGGATCGCCGCCACCTTGGATTCCAGTTCGGCGACACGGTCGCCATGCGCCGTCCGGCGCTCGCGCGTCAGTTTGAACATCTACCCACACATCATTTTTTCGAGGCGGTTCTCCGACCGCAATGACGGCGTTATGCGGCGGTTAGATTAAAGAATGACTTATCGAGTTCGATATAATTGCACCTGATATTACCGGTTGCGATTAACCTCATCTTCACAGGCCGCAGTTGTACTCGCCCTGTCGTACCGGGGGGTTCGCATCCATGTCTCAACCATTGAAGTCCACTGCGCTCGGGGTGCTCACGCCCGAGGCCTACGCCGACCTGCAGCTCGACCGGCAGCTCTGCCTGGCGCTGCAGATCTCCGACAGCCAGATCACGCGCATCTACCGCGAGCTGCTGAAGCCGCTCGGCCTGACCCATCCGCAGTACCTGGTGCTGCTGGTGATGTGGGAGCGGGAGCGCTGCACCATGGGCGACCTGCGCCAGGCGCTGTGCATGGACACCGGCGCGCTGACCCCGCTGGTCAAGCGGATGGAGGCCGACGGCCTGCTCGCCCGCTCGCGCGACACGGCCGACGAGCGGCGGGTGTGGGTCGACCTCAGCGAGCGCGGCTGGGCGCTGCGCGACGAGGTCGCCCATGTGCGCCAGGAGGTGGCCCGGCGGATCCCGATGTCGGCGGCCGAGCTCGGCGAACTGCGCAGCATCCTGCAGCGGCTCAACGAGAAGTTCCGCGCCGCGGCCTGAGCGGCGCGGCCGGGCGCGCCGCGCGGGCGCTGGGGGGCGGGGGGGGCCCGGTATAACCCCAAAGACGTGACTCGTGCGGCGCGGGGGGCCCAAAGAACGAGGTTAGG
>NZ_JAYSEO010000004.1:0-231083 GCF_041913825.1 Phenylobacterium sp. | reverse complement strand
GGGGGCGGCCCCGGTCGCCCACCCCCTCCGACTCGTGCCGGCCAACCCGCTTTGGGGCCCCGCGGCGGCCTGCGGGCCCGCCCCGGCCGCGCCGCGCTTGCGCTGGGCGACGTCTGGCGCCCTTTATCGCCCCTAAGCCGTGACTCGTGCGGCGCGGGGATCCCAAAGACCGATGTTCGGACCGGAAAACGCCCAGAGCCTGGTGGGCATCGCCCTGGTGCTGCTCGCCTGCTGGGCGCTCTCCGAGGACCGCAAACGCTTCCCCTGGAAGCTGGCCGCCGGGGCGCTCGTGCTGCAGGCGCTGCTGGTCATGGCGCTGTTCGGCCTGCCGGCGCTGCGCTCGGCCCTGGCCGGCGTGGGCACGGTGGTGGACGGCCTCGCCAATTCCACCCAGGCCGGGGTGAGCTTCGTCTTCGGCTTTCTGGCCGGCACGCCGCAGCAGCCCTACGAGCTGGTGAACCCCTCCAGCCTGTTCGTCTTCGCCTTCCGCGTGCTGCCGGTGATCCTGGTGGTCTGCGCGCTCGCCGCCCTGCTCTGGCACTGGCGCATCCTGAAGTGGGTGACCCAGGCCTTCGGCTTCCTGTTCGAGCGGACCATGGGCCTGCGCGGCGCGCCGGCGCTCGCCACCGCCACCACCATCTTCATGGGCCAGGTGGAGGGGCCGATCTTCATCCGCAGCTACCTGCCCAGCCTGTCGCGCTCGGAGCTGTTCCTGCTGATCGCTGTGGGCATGGCCTGCGTGTCCGGCTCGACCATGGTGGCCTACGCCACCATCCTGCGCGACGTGCTGCCGGCGGCGGCGGCCCACGTGCTGACCGCCTCCATCGTCTCGGCGCCGGCCGGCGTCCTGCTGGCGCGGATCATCGTGCCGCGCAACGCCGCCGCCGAACAGCCGCAGGACCTCGATCCGGCCCAGGCCAAGCGCTACGAGAGCTCGGTGGACGCCCTCATCAAGGGCACGGGCGACGGCCTGCAGATCGTGCTGAACGTGGCCGCCACCCTGATCGTCTTCGTGGCCCTGGTGGCCATGCTGAACGGCATCCTCGGCCTCTTCCCCGAGGTGCTGGGCGCGCCGCTGTCGGTCGAGCGCATCCTGGGCGTGCTGTTCGCCCCGCTGGCCTGGGCCATCGGCGTGCCTTGGGAAGACGCGCTGAAGGCCGGATCGCTGCTGGGCGTGAAGCTGGTGCTCACCGAGTTCACCGCCTTCATCAACCTGGGCGCCATGCCCGTGGGCGAGATCAGCGAGCGCACGCGGGTGCTGATGACCTATGCGCTGTGCGGCTTCGCCAACGTGGCCTCGGTAGGCATCAACCTCGCCGGCTACTCCGTGCTGGTGCCGGAGCGGCGGAACGAGGTCGTCGGCATGGTCTGGAAGGCGATGTTCGCCGGCTCCCTCGCCACCTGCCTGACCGCCGCGGTGGTGGGGGTGCTGCCCCGGGCGCTGTTCGGCTGACCTTGACCCTGGTGACCGCTCGTGCGCTTTTCTCCGGAAAAGGGAGGACCGCGCCATGAAGCTCTACGATACGCCGCTCGCCCCCAACCCGCGCCGCGTGCGCTGGTTCCTGGCGGAGAAGGGCGTGCAGGACATCGAGATCGTCACCCTCAACCTGCTCGAGGGTACGCATAAGCAGCCGGAGTACCTGGAGAAGGCGGGCCTGCCGAACGTCCCGATGCTGGAGATGGACGACGGGACCTGCATCACCGAGAGCGTCGCCATCTGCCGCTACCTCGAGAGCCGCTATCCCGAACCCAACATGTTCGGCCGCACGCCCGAGGAGACGGCGGTGATCGAGATGTGGATGCGGCGGGCCGAGATGCTGGTGGCGACGCCGTTCATGCTGGGCGTCCGCCACTCCCACCCGGCGCTGGCGGCGCTGGAGAAGCAGAACCCGACGGTGGCCGAGTACAACAAGGAGACCGGGCTGCGCGCCCTGAAGGTGCTCGACCGCCGCCTGGCGGAGAGCGAATGGCTGGCCGCCGACCGCATCACCATCGCCGACATCGTGGCCTTCGTCGGCATCGACTTCGGCCGGATGATCCGCCTGAAGCCGCCCGAGGAGCTGGCGCACGTGAACCGCTGGGCCGAGGCCATGCGCGCGCGGCCGGCCGCCGCGGCGGGGATGCCGAAGGCGGTGGCCTGACGCGCGGAGCCGGGGGCGTCAGCCCCGCGGTTCTTCCCAGCTCTCGGCGTCCTCGGCCGGCACGTCCTGTTGCAGGTCGCGGTCGACTCCGCCGGCCAGCTTGACGGCGGTCTCCGCCACCAGCCGGCCCTGGAACCGCGCGCCCTCCAGCTCCAGTTCCGAGGGCATCCGCTGGCCTTGGCCGCCGGTGATGGTGGAGGCGCCGTAGGGACTGCCGCCGACGATCTCGTCCAGGGTCATCTGGCCCTGGAAGGCGTAGGGCAGGCCGACCACCACCATGCCGAAGTGCAGTAGGTTGGTGATGATCGAGAACAGGGTCATCTCCTGGCCGCCGTGCTGGGTGGCGGTGGAGGTGAAGGCCGCGCCGACCTTGCCGTTCAGCGCGCCGCGCGCCCACAGGCCGCCGGCCTGATCCAGGAAGTTGGCCATCTGCGAGGCCATGCGCCCGAACCGCGTGCCGCAGCCGACGATGATGGCGTCGTAGGACTCCAGCTCGGCGATGGCGGCCACCGGCGCCTCCTGGTCGAGCTTGTAGCCGGCCTTCTGCGCGATCTCGTCGGGCACCAGCTCCGGCACGCGCCGGATGTCCACCTCGACACCGGGAACGGAGCGGGCGCCCTCGGCCTGGGCCTTGGCCATGGCTTCGATGTGGCCGTAGGTGGAGTGGTAGAGGACGAGGACACGGGGCATGGCGGTCTCCTGGGCTTCGCAGGCCCAACCCGCCGCGCGCGCCGCGGTTTCCCGCCGCCCCGGAACAAGACTTCTTCCCGCGCTACTCCGGATCGCCCGGGCGCGGCCGGTCGAGGTAGCTCCAGGTGTCCGCCCCGTCGAAGTAGCGCAGCCGCACCGCGGACCAGTCCAGGCCGTCGATCATCCGGGCGTTGAGCGCCATCCTGCGCTGGCGGCCGTCGAGGCTCTGCCAGTGGGTGAGGCAGCCGCAGCTCTTGCATCTGTGGAAGGCCAGCATCCGGTCGCCCCAGACGTAGGGCTGGGTGGAGCCGGCAGGCGGCAGGCGCACCTCCTCGGGCCGATAGTAGGCCCACCTCGCTCCAGAACGGCGGCAGATCGAGCAGTTGCAGATCGTGACCTCGGTGGGCATGGGCGCGGTGAGGCGCACGGCGCCGCAGTGGCAGGCGGCTTCCGTCATGCCGGCGCTCCCGCCCGCAGGGCGGCCCAGCGGGCCCGCGGGATATCAAGGAAGGCGTGCACATCGTCCGGTGGCCGGAATTCGGCGAAACCCTCCCGTTCGTAGACGTGCCGGGCCCGAGGATTGCCGAGCGCCACGTCCAGCTCCAGCGCCGCCGCGCCCGTGTGCTCGAACACCCAGTCCATGGTTCGCCGCAGGAGCCGCGTGCCGGCCCCGCCCCCGGGGCTCTCCACGGCGATGCGGCGCAGCAGGACCGTCGGCTGGTCGAGCTTCTGCAGGATCACGAATCCCGCCAGGCCGCCGCCGCGCCGCAGGCCGAAGTACCGGACGGTGGGGGAGGCCATTTCCGCCCCGTGCTCATCGGCCTCGAACCGGCCGATGAAGGCGTCGTAGCCCGGCAGGCGCTCGATACGCATCACCTCGGCGATGTCGGCGGGAGTGAGGGGCGAAAGCGTCATGCGGGCAGCCTAGCGGTAGGCCGCGCTTGTCGCCACCTCGGAGAACGCCGCTATCCCCCGCGCGCGCCCACCTTCTTCAGCACGGCCGAGAAGCTCATCATCGGCGCGCCGCCCTGCGACGCATTCACGATCAGGCCCCGCACGAAGACCATGCTCCGGCCGGCCTTCACGACCTCGCCCGTGCATTCCACCAGGTCGCCGATGGCGGCCGAGCCCACGAACTCGCCGTTGAACGTCGCGGTCACCGCCCGGCTATCCGCCAGGGCGTCGCGGGCGATCACGAAAAGGCAGAAGTCGGCGAAGGTCATGACGCAGCCGCCGTGCATGAACATGCCGCCGTTCATGTGCTTCTTCTCGGCGCGGAAGGCGCAGACCCGCTCGCCGTCGCGTTCCCGGAAGTAGAACGGCCCGGCGAGGTCCTCGTACGGGTCGCCGCCGGGATAGAAGGCCCAGCCGGCCCATTCGCCGTCGGTCACCTGGGTGAGTTTCGAGACGTAGCTGTTCTCGTCCTGCCCGCCGTCCATCGCCCCTCCTGATCCCGCCGGAAGCGTTTGCCCGCGGGGAGTTCAAACACTAGTTTGCCGGCCGCTTAGAACCTCCAGGAGCTGCCCATGCAAGGCCGGACCGTCTTCCTGTGCACGGGCGTGCGCACCCCGATCGGCCGCTACGGCGGCGCGCTGGCCAAGGTGCGGGCCGACGACCTGGCGGCCCATCCGCTGCGCGTGCTCATGGAGCGCCTGCCGTCGGTCGACTGGGAAGCGGTGGACGAGGTGGTCTACGGCTGCGTGAACCAGGCCGGCGAGGACAACCGCAACGTCGCGCGCATGGCCCTGCTGCTGGCCGGCATGCCCGAGCGGACGCCGGGGATCACCGTCAACCGCCTCTGCGCCTCGGGGCTCGACGCCACCATCGCCGGCGCGCGGATGATCGCCACCGGCGAGGCCGACCTGGTGGTCGCCGGCGGGGTGGAGAGCATGACCCGCTCTCCCTTCGTCATGGGCAAGGCCGAGAGCGCCTTCTCCCGCTCGGCGGAGATCTTCGACACCACCATCGGCTGGCGGTTCGTGAACCCGAAGATGCAGAAGGACTACGGTGTCGACTCCATGCCGGAGACGGCCGAGAACGTGGCCACCGACTACCAGATCGCCCGCGACGACCAGGACGCCTTCGCCCACCGCAGCCAGCAGCGGGTCGGCAAGGCCCGCGAGCGCGGCTTCTTCGAGGGCGAGATCGCGCCGGTCACGATCAAGGACCGCAAGGGCGACGTGGTCGTGGCGCAGGACGAGCATCCGCGGCCCGACACCAGCCTCGACGCGCTGAAGGGGCTGAAGCCGATCGTGCGGCCGGACGGCACCGTCACGGCCGGCAACGCGTCCGGCGTCAACGACGGGGCCGCGGCCCTGCTGCTCGCATCGGAAGACGCGGTCCGCAAGTACGGCCTGGAGCCGCTGGCCCGGATCGAAGGCGGCGCCTCCGGCGGCGTGGCGCCCCGCGTCATGGGCGTGGGGCCCGTGCCCGCCGTGGACCGGCTGACCGGCCGTCTCGGCATCGCCGCTCGGGACTTCGATGTCATCGAGCTGAACGAGGCCTTCGCCGCCCAGGCGCTGGCCTGCACGCGGGCCTGGGGCCTGGCCGACGACGCCGAGCACGTGAACCCGCACGGCGGGGCCATCGCCATCGGCCACCCGCTCGGCGCCTCGGGCGCGCGCCTGGCGCTCACCGCCGCCCGCGCGCTGAAGGACCGCGGCGGCCAGCGCGCGCTCGCCACCATGTGCGTCGGCGTCGGCCAGGGCTCGGCCATGGCCCTGGCCAAGGCCTGACGATGCGCGCCGGCTGGATCCTGGCGGCGACCTTCGCGGCGGCTGCGCCCGCCGCAGCCCAGGCGCCGGCGCCCATCTCGCGGGTCACCGACGCCGGCGCGATCCAGCTCGTCGTCGGCGACCGGATCACCGTGCGGCTGCTCGAAGGCGGCCGGCCCGAGCAGGTGTCGGTGGCGCGTGCGCCGGCCGGCGGCGCCCTGCCGCCGAAGCCGGGATCCCGCGTAGGGGACCTGGAGGCGGCGCCCGCCGGGACCGTGGTGCTGACCCTGGAGCGCACGGCGGACGGCGAGGTCTTCCTCAAGCTGCTGAGCGGCGTCTCCAGGGCGTTCGACTATCGCGCGGTCCTGATCCACGAGACGGCGGCGGCAGGCCAGTTCGCGGGGGAGCCCACGAGCGTCTGCACCGTGCTGCCGCTCCTGGCGTCCTTTGAGCACTGGCCCGGGCGGCCCCGCACCGCCGGCGTGCTGCTGACCGGCTTCCAGTTTCGCGACACCAACGAGGTGGTCTGCCCCGACCCGGCCACCCTGCCTCCGGTCAAGTGAGCGTCCCCATGCTGTTCCTCGCCCTCGCCCTGGCCGCCGCCGCCCAGGCGCCGCCCCCCGCCATGGGCGCGAAGCCGCCCAGGTCCTCGCCGCCGGCCCAGGCGGCGGCCCAGAGCCTTTCGTTCCAGCCGAAGACCATGGTCGACGGCGAGACCCTGCAGGTGGTGCTTGGCCAACGCGCGGTGTTCACCGTCGGCGACAACGGGCGGCCGTACCTGGAGCGGGTGGAGGAGGGGAAGCTCGCCGAGGCTCACCCCGCCGGCAAGGCCAGCGAGGCCTTCGCATCTCCCGGCGACGGGCTGGTCGCCGCTGCCCTCGACGGCTCGGCGGAGAAGCGCGTGACCGTCCTGAAGGTGTGGAACGGCCGCGCCCAGCCGCTGGATTTCCGGGGCATGGCGCTGGTGATGCGCAACGGCCAGACGCTGGCGCCGGCGCCGCTGAACATCTGCGCAGTTCCGCCCGGCGAGACGAAGACCTACACCTGGCCCGCGCCGATCGTGGCCGTGGGCCTGGCCCGCTTCACGTCCAAGACGGACGACGACAAGACCTGCAAGTGACTGGGGGAACCTGACCGATGGCGCTCGACCTCGACACCCGCGACCAGCTTATCGACACCGTGCGGCGCTTCGTGACCGAGCGCCTGCGCCCGCTGGAGGCGCAGGTGTCGGAAGAGGACGCCATGCCGGCCGACGTCATCGAGGAGATGAAGGCGCTCGGCCTCTTCGGCCTGTCGATCCCGGAGGCCTACGGCGGCCTGGACCTGTCCATGGAAGACGAGTGCCTGGTGGCGGTGGAGCTCGGTCGCACCAGCCCGGCGTTCCGCTCCGCCTTCGGCACCAATGTCGGCATCGGCAGCCAGGGCCTGGTGATGTTCGGCACGGACGAGCAGAAGCAGAAGTACCTGCCGGGCATCGCGTCGGGCGAGATCGTCACTTCCTTCGCGCTCACCGAGCCGGAGGCGGGGTCCGACAGCGCCAATGTCCAGACGCGCGCGACCCGCGACGGCGACCATTACGTCCTGAACGGCGCCAAGCGCTACATCACCAACGCCAACAAGGCGCACCTCTTCACCGTCATGGCCCGTTCCGACCCGGATAAGCCGGGCGCCGGCGGGGTGTCCGCCTTCCTGGTCGAGCGAGACCTGCCGGGGCTGAGCGTCGGCAAGCCCGAGAAGAAGATGGGCCAGCAGGGCGCCCACATCTGCGACGTCTACTTCGACAACGTCCGCGTGCCGGTGGAGAACCGGCTCGGACGCGAGGGCGAGGGCTTCAAGGTCGCCATGCAGGTGCTCGACCGCGGCCGCCTGCACATCTCGGCGGTGTGCGTCGGGGTCGCCGAGCGACTGATCGCCGACTGCGTGGCCTACATGAGCGAGCGCCGGCAGTTCGGCCAGACGCTGACCAACTTCCAGCTCCTGCAGGGCATGATCGCCGACTGCAAGACCGAGGCGCTCGCCGCCAAGGCGCTGACGATGGAGACGGCGCGCAAGCGCGACGCCGGCCAGAGCGTCACCATGGAGGCCGCCGCCGCCAAGTACTTCGCCTCCGAGATGGTGGGCCGGGTGGCCGACCGGGCGGTGCAGATCTTCGGCGGCGCCGGCTATATCGCCGAGTACGGCATCGAGCGCTTCTACCGCGATGTGCGCATCTTCCGGATCTACGAGGGCACCAGCCAGATCCAGCAGGTGGTCATCGCCCGCGAGACCCTGAAGCGGGGCGGCTGATGAGCGCGCAGGTGGAACAGGCGATCTTCGACCTGCTGGGCCAACTTGCGCCCGGCAAGTCGGTGTCTCCGGAGGATGTGGCCAAGGCGGTGGACGCGGCCGGCTGGCGGCGCGAACTTGGCAAGGTGAAGCCGGTGGCCGTGGGCCTGGCGCGACAGGGCAAGCTGGTCATCACCCGGCACGGCAAGCCGGCGGACCCCGAGAAGTTCAAGGGCGTCTGGCGGATGCGCCTGCCCGGCGCCGACGATACGCCGGCCGCGGCGGAAGAGGGAGAAACGCCATGACGATCAAGATCTACGGCGGCACGCTGTCGCCCTTCGTGCGCAAGACGGTGGTCTTCGCCATCGAGAAGGGGATCGACTTCGAGCTGGTGCAGGCCTTCGGCCCCATGGGTCCGCCGGAGTTCAAGGAGGCCAGCCCCTTCGGCAAGATCCCGGCCATGACCGACGGCGACTTCAAGCTCGCCGACTCCACCGCCATCATCACCTACCTCGACGCCATCAAGCCCGAGCCGAACCTGGTCCCGACCGAGGCCAAGGCCCGGGCGACCACCATCTGGTTCGAGGAGTTCGGCGACACGATCGTCGGCGCCTGCGGCGGCAAGGTGTTCTTCAACCGGTTCGTCGCGCCCAAACTGCTCGGCCAGCCGGGCGACCAGGCCGCCGCCGACGAGGCCGAGCGGGTGGAATTCCCGAAGATCGCCGACTACCTGGAGCGGACCGTACCGGCCGCCGGCTACCTGGTGGAGGACCGTTTCACCCTGGCCGATATCGCCGTGGCGAGCCCGTTCGCCACGATGGGCCACGCCCGCTGCCAGCTCAATCCGACCACCCACCCCAAGGCCTTCGGCTACGTCGAGTCGATCCTGGCGCGGCCGTCGTTCGCCAGGCTGCTCGAGCAGGAGCGGAGCTTCGTCGCGGCGCGGGAGAGCGCCTGACGTCTCCCGAAGCCGCCGCCGCGGCTCAGGGCGCGCGCCTCTGTCCCATTGCCCGGCGAGCTGCCGGACCTAGATGGATGTCATGCCACTCGACGGCCTGCTCCAGGAGATCCGCGCCTGCCGCGCCTGCGCGGCCGAGCTGCCGCACGAGCCGCGGCCGGTGGTGCGGGTGTCCCCCGAGACGCGGCTGCTGATCTGCGGCCAGGCGCCGGGGCGCAAGGTGCACGAGAGCGGGCTGCCGTTCGACGACGCCTCAGGGGACCGGCTGCGCGACTGGCTGGGCATTGACCGGGCGACCTTCTATGGCGACGCGCGGCTGGGGACCGCGGCCATGGCCTTCTGCTTCCCCGGGACCGATCCCAAGGGCGGCGACTACCCGCCGCCGAGGCGCTGCGCGGAGCTCTGGCGCGCGCGGCTGCTCGCCGAGCTGCCGAACGTGGAGCTGACCTTGCTGGTGGGGGCCCACGCCCAGGCCTGGGCGCTTGGGACGCGCGGTTCGATGTGGGAGACGGTGCGCGGCTGGCGGGCGCACCTGCCGCGCTATCTGCCCCTGCCGCACCCGTCCTGGCGCAACACCCACTGGCTGAAGCGAAACCCCTGGTTCGAGGCGGAAGTTACGCCCTATCTGAAGGACAGGGTCCGCCAAGTCCTAGCGTCATGAGCCGTCTCCTCGCCGTCCTGTTCGCCGCCCTGAGCCTCGCCGCCTGCGCCCCGATGATGGTCCAGCAGGCCGGCCAGCCGCCGCTGGGCTTCCAGGGGCCGAGGTTCGAGGCCGACCGGGTGGTGAGCTTCGACGGCGCGCGTCTCGGCCTCACCACCTGGGAGGCGCAGGGCGAGCCCTGGGCGGTGATCGTCGGCGTCCACGGCATGAACGACTACGCCAACGCCTTCCACCTGGCCGCGCCGTGGTGGGCGGAACAGGGCGTGACCACGTACGCCTACGACCAGCGCGGCTTCGGCCGCTCGCCCAGCCGGGGCATCTGGGCCGACGACGAGGTGCTGATGGAGGACCTGCGCACGGTCACCATGCTGGCCCGCGCGCGGCACCCGAACGCCCTGATCGTGGTCGCCGGCGAGAGCATGGGCGGGGCGGTGGCGGCCAAGGCCTTCGCCTCCGACCGGCCGCCGCCGGCCCACCGGCTGGTGCTGCTGGCGCCGGCGGTCTGGGGCTGGGACAGCCAGCCCTTGCCCTACAAGACGGCCCTGTGGTTCGCGGCCAACGTCACCCCGTCGAAGGTCTACACGCCGCCGCGCTGGCTCACCGAGCGGATCACGCCCACCGACAACCGCGAGGAGCTGATCCGCATGGGCCGCGACCCCCTGATGGTCTGGGGGGCGCGCTCCGACACGCTCTACGGCCTGGTGAAGCTGATGGACGACGGGGCGGAGGCCATCGGCCGGGCGTCCGCGCCGACGCTCTACCTCTATGGCAAGAACGACCAGATCATCCCGGCCAAGGCGACCCGCCGGGCGGTGCGCCAGCTCAAGCCCGCCGACCGCACCGCCTACTATGCGCATGGCTACCACCTGCTCACCCGCGATCTGCAGGGGCCAGCGGTGTGGCGCGACATCCTGGCCTTCATCCGCGACCCGCAGGCGCCGCTGCCATCGGGCGCGCCGCCGATCCCCGGCGCGCCGCGGCCGACGGGCGCCGTCCAGCGCGCCGCGGGGTTGTGAGCCGGGCGGCAGGCGCGTAGGAGCATGCGCAAGACCTTCCCAGCAGGTGGCAGTGCAGGCGGCATGACCTTGTTCGATTCCCCGGCCTTTGAGGGCCACGAAGGCGTACACGCCTTCTTCGATGAAAAATCCGGCCTCAAGAGCATTATCGCCGTGCATTCCACGGCCCGGGGACCCGCCGCCGGCGGCTGCCGCATGTGGCCCTACGCCTCCGCCGACCTGGCGATGGAGGACGCGCTGCGCCTGTCGCGGGCCATGTCCTACAAGAACGCCATGGCCGACCTGGAGCTGGGGGGCGGCAAGGCGGTGATCATCGGCGACAGCCGCACCCAGAAGACCCCGGCCCTGTTCGAGGCCTTCGGCCGCGCCGTGGAGACCCTGGGCGGCCGCTACTGGACGGCGGAGGACGTGGGCGTCTCCCCGGCCGACCTCACCGAGGCGCGCCGGCAGACCCGCTACGTGGCGGGCCTCGAGGGTCACCCGGCCGCCTCCGGCGACCCGAGCCCGGTGACCGCCGAGGGCGTGTTCCGCGGCATCCGTCTGTGCGTGCGCCGCGCCCTGAACCGCGACCTGGACCGGGTTACGGTGGCCCTCCAGGGCGTCGGCCACGTGGGGGCCTACCTGGCCGACAAGCTGCACGCCGCCGGCGCCCGGCTGGTGATCGCCGACGTCAACGAGGCCGCGGTCCGCGAGGTCGCCGCCCGCACCGGCGCCAAAGTGGTCACCCCCGCCGCCATCTTCGACGTGGACGCCGACGTCTTCGCCCCCTGCGCGCTCGGCGGCGCGATCAACGAGGACACCCTGGTCCGCATCGGCGCGCCGATCATCGCCGGCGCCGCCAACAACCAGCTCGCCAGCCCCGAGATCGGCCGGGAGCTGTTCGCCCAGGGCCGGCTCTACGCGCCGGACTACGTGATCAACGGCGGCGGCATCATCAACGTGGCCGGCGAGATCCGCGCGCTCGAGCGCGGCGAGGCGTTCGACGACGCCTGGGTGCAGGCCAAGCTCGACCGGCTGATGGTCACCCTGGAAGAGGTGCTGGACCGATCCCGCCAGGAGAAGCGGCCGACGCACGAGGTCGCCAACGAGGTGGCCCGCGCCCGGATCGCCGGCGCGGCCGAGAACCGCGCCGCCGCCTGAACCTCAGGCGGGCTCCGTCGCCGCCACGCCCGGGCCCGGCTGCACGACGGCCGGGTCCATCCACATCACCTCCCAGACGTGGCCGTCCGGGTCCTGGAAACTCACGCCGTACATCACGCCGTGGTCCTGGGGGGGCATCCAGGGTTGGCCGCCGTTCGCCAGGGCCTTGGCGAGGAAGCCGTCCACCTCGGCGCGGCTGTCGGCCGAGAGGCAGATCAGCGCCTCCTTACCCTTGCTGGTGTCGGCGATCTCACCGGTGATGAAGCTGCGGAACTTGGGTTCGGTCAGCAGCATGACGACGATGTTGTCCTCGATCACCATCGAGATGGCCGTGTCGTCGGAGAACTGCTGGTTCTGGACGAAGCCGAGGCCGGCGTAGAACCGCCTGGACGCTTCCAGGTCCTTCACCGGCAGGTTCACGAAGATCATCCGCATGGCGCTCTCCTGAGGCTGAATGGCCGAAGCCTACGCCGCCTAGGACGCGCGCGCCCCACGGTTCCCGACAAAGACTCCTCGGAAAAGGATCAGAGCGCCTGCAGCCGGGCCGTCCGGGGCTCCTTCACCGCCACCAGCAGCAGGACGAGCGCCAGCGTCAGGAAGCCCAGTGAGGCGCCGAACACCACGTTGTAGCCCAGCGCTTCGGCGAGAAGGCCGCCCACCAGCGGGCCGGCCGTGGCGGTGATGCTTTCGGCGGTGGCCGACACCGCGATCCGCATGGGCAGCTCGTCGCGGCTGCCGAACTCCAGGATCATCGTCTGGGCGGCCATCATGTAGCCCGACTGGGCCGCGCCCAGGCCGCAGAAGGCGACGAAGATCGGCAGGATGTCGTGCAGCGACATCAGCAGCACCGTGGCCCCGATCCAGCCGAGCAGCGAGACCAGCAGGACGAGCCGGAAGCCGGTCTTGTCGCCGAGGTAGCCCCAGACGAGGTTCGAGACCGTGTCCGCGCCGAGGTAGGCCAGCGACAGCAGGCCCAGCGTCTTGCCGTCGAGGCCGATCTTCGAGCCCACGAAGATGATGTAGAACGGCGTGGCGATCCGGGCGGAGGTGGCCAGCATCTGGGTCAGCACGAAGGCGCCGTAGCTCTTGTCCTGCCGGATGAGGCGCGGGAAGTCGTGGATCCGGTCGCGGAACCGGCCCTGCTCGCGGGTGGTCGGCGGCTCGGGCTCCTTCAGCAGGAACTGCAGCGCCCAGAGCCCGGCGCTGGTCAGGAAGAAGGCGAAGACGAAGGTCGTCGAATAGCCGTTGCCGAACAGGTTGGCGTCGATGAACCAGCGGCCCGCGAAGTAGGCGAGCGCGGCGGCGATCAGGCCGCCGGTGGCGTTGCGCCAGGCCTGCAGCCGGCCGCGCCGGCTGATCGGGATCACCTTGGCCATCAGCAGGGAGAAGACCACCCGCTGGGCCCCCATGAAGATGCCGAACATCAGCATGAAGCCGAGGATGGCGGCCACGCGCGGCCGGGCGATCCAGTCGCCGAGCACGCCCAGGCTGAAGCGGATCGGGTCGTTGGGCAGGAACCAGCCGGCGAGCGCGATGCCAAGGATGGCCATCCGGGCCAGGCCGCCCATCCAGATCGCCGCCGGCATGACCTTCTTGCGGTGCTCGATCTTGGTGGCGCCGAAGATCGGCGAGATCACCCCGCCCACCTGCTGCAGCGCGAGACCGAGGCCCACGATGGCGTTGGAGCCGGAGATGGCGAACAGGTAGGCCGGCAGGAAGGTGGGGGCGTTGACCAGCCGGAAGCCGGTCATGCCCAGCATCCCGTGCAGGTAGTTGCCGAGGTAGTTGCGCCTCAGGTTGTCCCAGACGAACTTCTCGTAGGCCGCCTCCCGGGCGGCGAGGTCGTCGTCGCCCGCAGGCGCGACGTCCGGCGCGTCAACCTTGGCGTCCAAACCCAAAACCGCCGCGCGCCGGGAAGAAAGCCCGCTCCGCGGCTCCCCTTTTACGAATACGTCAAAATCAATAGGACGGGTCTAACAGAGTCCGCGGGGGTGCGGGAAGCTTCGAAAACCAGGTTTGGCTAAGCGGCGGCCGGCAGCGGCTGGGCCGGCAGCACGTCCACGCGCACGGTGAGATTGGACTGGCCGCCGTCGCCGTAGATGGCGCCGGAGATGGGCGCGGCGTCGGCCGGCGTGCGGGCGACCGCCACGGGGATCAGGTCGGCGCTCTCGGCGAGCGCGTTGGTGGGGTCGAACTCGGTCCAGCCGATGTCCGGCAGGAAGACCTCGCACCAGGCATGGGTCGCGCCCGCGCCGCGGACATCCGTGTGGCCCGGCGAGTAGAGGTAGCCGGTGACGAACCGGGCGGCGTAGCCCAGCCGCCGCAGGGCCTCCACCATCAGCCAGGCGAAGTCGCGGCAGGTGCCCGAGCCCACCTGCACGGTGTGGCCCGGCTCCTGCGCCTGGCCGAGGTCCCGGGCCTGGTACTCGAACTCGGCCTGGATGGACCGGTTGAGCCGCAGCAGGAAGTCGATGGCGGGCTCGTAGACGCCGCCGGCGCGGTCGCGGACCCAGCGCAGCAGGTGCCCGTCGGCGTCTTCCGTCACCGGCTCGATGAAGGGGGCCAGGACCGCCCGGTCGGCGGGCGAATAGACGATGGGGTTCGCCGTCTGCGGGTCGGCCACGGCCAGCTCGCCGATCGGGGCGGGATAGCGCTCGATGACCAGCTCGCTGACGATGGACAGCGAGGCGCTCTCGCCCGCCGGCGTGAACCAGCACACCGAGTTGCCCAGCGCATCGTAGGCCCAGCGCATCTCTCCCGGCGGGGAGACGGTCAGGAGGGCGTCGACGACGCGGATGGCATGGCTGTCGCGCGGCCGCACCAGCAGCCGGTGCGGCGCGAAGCTGACCGGGCGCTCATAGGTGTAGAGCGTCTCGTGGCGGATCGAGAGGCGGGGCATGCCTGCCGGAACCGTCTCGCGGAAAGAGAGTTCCCGCGCGTCCGCTGGACTCACCCATGACGCACATCTAACGTTGCTTACAACCACCGGACGAGGTGGGTTGAATGGAGGAACGCGATGATCGCTGCGCTGATGTCCGTGCTGATGTTCCTGTCCGCGATGACCGGGGGCGCCCTGTCTGTCGAGCGCGCTTCGGCGACGCCGGGAGCGGGGGCCTATCTCACCGACGACACCGGCCCCGAGCCGCACCAGGACTGCGACATGCCCAACGACTTCAACTACTTCTGCGTGCCCTAGCCACCGGGCGGGGGCGCGCCGATCTGGCGCGCCCTTTCCGCTTGAAGGAACAAAGAGGGAACCGTAGAACCGCCGCATGGCGGTCCTCGATCTCAAGCGGAAGCTGGCGATCCTCTCCGACGCGGCGAAGTACGACGCCTCCTGCGCCTCGTCCGGCAGCAGCAAGCGCAATTCCCTGGACGGCAAGGGCGTGGGCTCCACCGAGGGCATGGGCATCTGCCACGCCTACGCCCCGGACGGACGCTGCATCAGCCTGCTGAAGATCCTGCTGACCAACTTCTGCGTCTACGACTGCGCCTACTGCGTGAACCGGGTGAGCTCGAACACGCCCCGGGCGCGGTTCGCGGTGGACGAGGTCGTCGACCTGACGCTGGGCTTCTACAAGCGCAACTACATCGAGGGCCTGTTCCTCTCGTCCGGCATCATCCGCAGCCCGGACTACACGATGGAGCAGCTCGTGCTCGTGGCGAAGACGCTGCGCGAGGTCCACGACTTCCGCGGCTACATCCACCTGAAGGTGATCCCGGAAGCCTCGCCGGCGCTGGTGAACGAGGCCGGCCTCTACGCCGACCGGGTGTCGATCAACATCGAGCTGCCGAAGGACGAGAGCCTGGAGCGGTTCGCGCCGGAGAAGGACGCCACCGGCATCAAGAAGGCCATGGGCGCGGTGCGGCTCGGCGTCGAGGCCGCCAAGGACAAGGCCATCAAGGCCAGGCCGCCGAAGTTCGCGCCGGCGGGCCAATCCACCCAGATGATCGTCGGCGCCGACGCGGCCACCGACGGCGAGATCCTGAAGCGCAGCGAGACGCTCTACGGCGCCTACCGGCTGCGGAGGGTCTACTACTCGGCCTTCTCGCCGATCCCGGACTCCACGGCGAAGCTGCCGGTCATGCGCCCGCCGCTGGTGCGCGAGCACCGGCTCTACCAGGCCGACTGGCTGATGCGCTTCTACGGCTTCGAGCGGGCCGAGATCATCGGGGAAGGGGAGGATCTCGACCTCGCCATCGACCCGAAGCTCGCCTGGGCGCTGAAGAACCGGGGCGAGTTCCCGGTGGACGTCAACGTCGCCGACCGCGAGCGGCTGCTGCGGGTCCCGGGCCTGGGGGTGAAGGCGGTGGACCGGCTGATCGACGTGCGGCGGTTCAAGCAGCTCACCCTCGAGGACGTGCGCCGCCTGTCCCGCGGGCTGGAGAAGCTGAAACCGTTCATCGTCACCGCCGACTGGCGGCCGGGCGCGCTCACCGACCGGGCGGACCTGCGCGAACGGATCGCCCCGCCGCCCGAGCAATTGAGCCTCTTCTGATGCAGGTCGTCCGCCTCGCCTCCGAGACCGACTTCACCGGCTGGCGGGAGGCCGCGCGCAGCCTGCGGGCGCATGGGGTGAAGCCGGAGGACGCCTTCTGGACCGTGGACGGCGCCGGCGACCTGTTCGGCGAGGCGGCGCCTGCGCCGCAGCCGGACGCGGCGCCGTTCACCGTCCCGCGCGAGTTCATGGAACTGGCCGACACGGTGATCCTGCACCGCTCGGACGAGCGGTTCGCGCTGCTCTACCGGCTGCTCTGGCGGCTGCAGCGGGAGCCCAACCTGCTGCGCATCGCCTCCGACGCCGACGTGGCCCTGGCCCGCTCCTTCGCCAAGCAGGTCAGCCAGGCGGCGCACAAGATGAAGGCCTTCGTCCGCTTCCGGCAGGTGCACGATGAGGACGGCGAGATCTACGTGGCCTGGTTCGAGCCGGCGCACCGGGTCACCGAGATGACGGCGCCGTTCTTCGCCCGGCGGTTCGCCAACATGCGCTTCTCGATCCTGACGCCGGACCTCTGCGCGCATTGGGACACCAAGCAGTTGGCCTTCACGCCCGGCGCCGACCCGGCCGATGCGCCGAGGGAGGACGCGCTCGAGGACTACTGGAAGACCTACTACGCCTCGATCTTCAACCCGGCCCGGCTGAAGACCGCCCAGATGCAGAAGGAGATGCCCAAGCGCTACTGGCGGAACCTGCCGGAAGCACGGCTCATTCCCGAGCTGATCGCCCGCGCCGAGGCGCAGACGGAAGCCATGGTTACCCAAGCGCCCTCCGAACCCAGCCGCCGCATCGTCCGCGCCGCCCAGCGCGCCAGCCGGGACGCGCCCTATGACGGCGCCGCCCCCACCACGCTCGAGGAGGTCTGGGCCGGGGTCCAGGCCTGCCGCCGCTGCGACCTCTGGCGGTGCGGCACCCAGGGCGTGGCGGGCGAGGGCCCGGCCAAGGCGCGGCTGATGTTCGTCGGCGAGCAGCCGGGGGACCAGGAGGATCTGGCCGGCAAGCCGTTCGTAGGCCCGGCGGGTCAGGTCCTGGACAAGGCGCTGGCCGAGGCCGGCGTCCCGCGCGGCGAGACCTTCGTCACCAACGCGGTGAAGCACTTCAAGCACGAGCTGCGCGGCAAGCGGCGGATCCACAAGAATCCGGACGCCGGCGAGATCTCGGCCTGCCGGTGGTGGCTGGACAACGAGCGGCGGATCGTCCGGCCGCGGGTGATCGTGGCGCTGGGCGGCTCGGCCAGCCTCTCGGTCTTCGGCAAGACCATGGCGGTGTCCAAGTTCCGCCAGCAGGCCATCCAGTTGCCGGACCAGGCCCAGGGCGTGGTCACCTACCATCCGTCCTACCTGCTGCGGGTGCCGGACGCCGAGGCCAAGGCCAAGGGCTACGCCATGTTCGTCGAGGACCTGAGGTTCGCCTGGGGACTGGCGTCCGGCTAGGCGGAACCAGGACCCGGTGCGCGAGTTCGACCCGCATGGACCAGCCCCATCCCAGCCACCTGGACCAGACCGATCCGGCCAAGGCCGACGTCCGCGACATCCGCGAGGAAGCCGACCGGGAGATCGACGCCTACGGGCGCGACCTGCACGACCTCGTGCTGCTGATGCCGGAGGACCGCTGGGACGAGTTCCTGCGCCTCGCCCAGGGCGAGACCAGCGAGGAGGAGGGTGGCGTCCGCTACCGCGGCGTGCTGTTCCGCCGGGCGCCGGTGACGGCGGTGGTCGCTCAGGAAGGCTTCTAGACCGAGCCCTTGCGCTCCACGACGAGGACGCGCGCCTCGCCCAGCGGATGGGCCACGTGCGCATCGCCGACGTCGGCCACGAAGATGTCCGCCGGCCCGAGCCGCACGGACTTCTCCTCGCCGGCCTCCCGGTAGCGCATCTCCACCTGCCCCTCGAGCACGACGAAGACCTCGGCGCCGTCGTTGACGTGCCACTGGTAGGGCTGGTCGGTCCAGTGCAGGCGCACCGTGGCGCCCTCCACCTCGGCGAGGTCGCGGGCGCCCCAGGCGCGGTCGGCGCGGAAGGTCCGCGCGTCGGTGACGATGTTCATGGCGGCGCTTCTAGCTCAGCGCTCGCCGCGCGCCCAGGCGACGCCGCCGAACCCTGCGCCGACCAGGATCATCATCCCGCCCGCGGCCAGAAAGGCCGCCTGGTAGGAGGCCGCGCCGGCCAGGACCCCGAAGGCCAGCATGAACAGGCTCGTCCCGGCCTGCATGACGAAACCCTTCATCGAGGCCACGGTGGCGCGGGTCTCGGGCCGCAGCCGGTGCTGGAAGCGGGCGTCGGCATTGACGTCGACCAGCCAGTACAGGCCGACGAAGGCCAGCAGCAGGCTGACCGACCAGGGCCGGAAGCTGGCAGCCGCCAGGATCAGGCAGGCGCCCGCGGCGATCAGGATCAGGTAGAGCGCCGCTCCGGGCAGGTGGCGGATGCGATGCGCGAGGATCGCCGAGACCGCGCCCGCCGCGCCCAGGGCGGCCATCAGCAGGGCGATCTGCGGCTTCGAGAGACCGACCTCGCGGCCGAACAAGGACCAGTAGTCCGCCGTGGCCAGCACCACCGCCTGGGCCGCCGCCAGGAACAGCAGCCGGTGCGGCACGCCGGGCAGGCTGGCCGCCTCCACCGCGCCCTGCCTCAGATGGCCGACATAGCTCCAGCGGGCGGTGGAGACGGCGCGCTCGGCTCGCGGCAGGCTCATGGCCGCGGCCACCGCCAGGCCGCTGGCGGCGCAGCTCGCCAGGATCAGCAGGGTGTAGCCGTGGTCCGCCACCGGCGCGGCGATCAGCGAGGCGCCCAGCATGCCGGCGGCCCGGCCGGCCTGGGTGCGGCCCATCACCCGGGCGTACTCGACCTCGCGGCCCATCGCCTTCAGCTCGTCGTAGACCACGGCCTCGAAGCAGCCGTTGAAGGTGGCGCTCTTGAAGCCCCACAGCATCAGACCGACCAGGAAGCCCCAGAAGCCGGGGAACGCCAGCCAGACCAGGAACCCCAGCGCGCGCACCAACTGGGCCGCCGCCAGCAGGCCGCGGCGCGAGGTGCGGTCGGCGAGCACGCCGCAGGGCGCCTCCAGCACCAGGCCCACCACCGACCAGGAGGCCAGCACGACCCCGATCTGCGGCGGCGTCAGCCCCTTCTCGGCGAACATCACCGTGTAGAAGGGGACGATCAGCAGGAAGGTGTCGAAGAAGCGGAGGGCGCTCGCGCTGAGGACGAGCCGCCGCACCTAGCGCAGGAAGCCGGCTTCGGCGAAGTCCAGCATCCGGCGCAGCAGGGCGCTGACATCGCCCTCGCGGGTCAGGCCGCCGGACAGGTGGTGCAGCCGGTCGAACTCCACGAACCGGTTGTTGTGGACCATGCCCAGGCAGAAGTGCAGCCGCCAGTAGACCTCCTCGCGCGGCAGGTCCGGCCGGGCGGCGAGCAGGGCGCCCGCGAACCGCTCCAGGTGGCTGACGTCGTTGCGGATCGCCTCGCGCATCTCCTCCGTGCCCTCGGAGCGGGCGCGGATGATGAACTGAACGGAGATCCGCCGGTCGTTGTCCGGCGCGCCCCAGCGCAGCGGCGGGGCGAAATAGGCCTCGAGGATTTCGCGCACCGGCGGCTTGCCCTGGTGCCGGTCGTTCGCCTCGTGAAGCATCCGGGCGCGCTCGCGGTTCAGCTCGCTCGTGCGGCGGCGGAAGATCTCGAACAGCAGCGCGTCCTTGGATCCGAAGTGGTAGTTCACGCTGGCCAGGTTGACGCCCGCCTCGGCGGTGATGTCGCGCACCGAGACGTTCTGGAAGCCGTGCAGGGCGAACAGCCGCTCGGCCGCGTTGAACACGGCCTGCTTGGTCGCAGCCTGAGCTTCGTCGCTCTCGGACGGGTCGTGGAGGAGGGGATCGGTCATGCGAATCCCTTAAGTCTTTCCACGAGTTTAGGCGCTTTGGGAACGGTCACAAATCGCCGCAACCTCAGCGCGCGAGCTCCTTCATGGCCTTCTCCAGGCCCTGCAGGGTCAGCGGGAACATCCGATCGTTCATCAGTTGCTTGATGACGCCGATGGACGGCGTGTAGTCCCAGTGCCGCTCGGCGGTCGGGTTGAGCCAGATGGCGTGCTCGTAGATCTGGGTCACGCGGTCGAGCCAGATGGCGCCCGCCTCCTCGTTCCAGTGCTCCACCGAGCCGCCCGGATAGGTGATCTCGTAGGGGCTCATGGTGGCGTCGCCCACGAAGATCACCTTGTAGTCGTGCGGGAACTTGTGGAGCACGTCCCACGTGGGGATCTTCTCGGCGTGACGGCGGCGGTTGTCCTTCCACACGGCCTCGTAGAGGCAGTTGTGGAAGTAATAGAACTCCATGTTCTTGAACTCGGCGCGCGCGGCGCTGAACAGCTCCTCACACACCTTGATGTGCGAATCCATCGAGCCGCCGATGTCGAAGAAGATCAGGACGCTGATCTTATTGCGGCGCTCGGGCCGCATGTGGATGTCCAGGTAGCCCTTCTCCGCGGTGCCGCGGATGGTGCCGTCCATATCCAGCTCTTCGGCGGCGCCGTCGCGCACCCACTTGCGCAGCCGGCGCAGCGCCACCTTGATGTTGCGGGTGCCGAGCTCGACCTGGTCGTCGAGGTTCTTGTACTCGCGCTTGTCCCAGACCTTGATGGCCTTGCCGTGCCGGCCCTTGTCCTGGCCGATCCGGATGCCCTCCGGATTGTAGCCGTTGGCGCCGAACGGCGAGGTGCCGCCGGTGCCGATCATCTTGTTGCCGCCCTCGTGGCGCTCCTTCTGCTCCTTCAGGCGCTCGGCCAGCGCCTCCATGAGCTTGTCGAAGCCGCCCATGGCCTCGATCTGCGCCTTCTCCTCCTCCGTGAGGAACTTCTCGGAGATCTTCTTCAGCCACTCGGCCGGAATGTCGGCGGTGACGCCGTCCTCGACCCGGTCCAGGCCCTTGAAGACGTGGCCGAACACCTGGTCGAACTTGTCGAGGTTCTTCTCGTCCTTCACCAGCGCCGAGCGCGACAGGTAATAGAAGTCCTCGACCGAGCGCTCGATGACGCCCTTGTCGAGGCCCTCCATGAGCATCAGGTACTCCTTGAGGGTCACCGGCACGCGGGCCTGCCGAAGCTCGGTGAAGAAGCGCATGAACATGCCGGGTCTCGCGCGTCGAACGTCTGTTTGAACGCGGCAGGATGGGGCCGCGCCGCCGGGATGTCCAGCGGCGCGGCTCCCGGTCAGCGCTCGCTGTCGAGCATGGCCATCTGAGGGGCGGGGTAGCGGTCGCCCGCCACCGCCTCGGCAGGCGCCGCCTGCTCGAGGGCGGCGAGGTCCTCCGGCGTCAGCGGGGCGTCGAGCGCGCCCAGGGCCTCGGCCAGCCGCTCGCGGCGGCGGGCCCCCACCAGCGGGACGATGTCCCGGCCCTGGGCGGCCACCCAGGCGATCGCCGCCTGGGCCGGGGTCAGGCCGCGGGCCGCGGCCACGGCCCGCAGCGCCTCGGTGATCGCCAGGTTCTTGGCCAGGTTCTCGCCCTGGAAGCGCGGGGCGTGGGCGCGGAAGTCGGTGGCCCCGCTCACGGCCCGCATGTGGCCCCCGAGCAGCCCGCGGGAGAGCACCCCGTAGGCGGTGATCGCGATGCCGAGCTCGCGGCAGGTGTCCAGGATCTCCCGCTCGATGCCCCTCGAGATCAGCGAGTATTCGATCTGCAGGTCGACGATCGGGTGGACGGCGGCGGCCCGGCGGATCGTTTCCGCCCCGACTTCCGACAGCCCGATGTGGCGGACGTAACCCGCCTTCACCAGCTCTGCGATCGCGCCGATGGTGTCCTCGATGGGCACGGCCGGGTCGAGTCGGGACGGGCGGTAGATGTCGATGTGGTCGGTGCGCAGGCGCCGGAGGCTGTAGGCCGCCGCCGTCTTCACCGCCTGCGGGCGAGCGTCGTAGCCTAGCCAGCCGCCGTCCGGGCCGCGCAGGGCGCCGAACTTGACGCTGAGCCGGTAGCGATTGCGCGACACGCCCTCCAGCGCCTCGCCGATCAGCATCTCGTTGTGGCCCATGCCGTAGAAGTCGCCGGTGTCGAGCAGGTCGACGCCCGCTTCGAGCGCGGCGTGGATGGTCGCCTGGCTCTCCGCCCGGTCCGCGGGGCCATACATGTCGCTCATGCCCATGCAGCCGAGGCCGATGGCCGAGACCGTGGGGCCGGTGTTTCCGAGTTTGCGCTGGTCCATGACCCGTCTCCTTGTCTGGTGAGGCAAGGTAGGCCGTGGGCTTTCGCGCGATAATCCGTATAGTCCAGCACGAGCTGTGCGGAAAAATGAACAATGGCCCGACTGCCCCTCGACGCCCTGGACGCCTTCGCCGCGGTGGCGCGGCGCCGAAGTTTCCGCGCCGCGGCGGTGGAGCGGGGCGTCTCGGCCTCCACGCTGAGCCAGGCGGTGCGCGACCTTGAGGCGGCGGCCGGCGTGCGCCTGCTGAACCGCACCACGCGCAGCGTCGCGCCCACCGCCGCCGGCGAGCGGCTGCTGGCGCGGCTGTCCCCGGCGTTGCAGGAGATCGGCGGCGCCCTGGACGCGGTGCGGGCCGAGCAGGCGCGGCCCTCGGGCGCGCTGCGCATCAATGCGCCGGAGCCGGCGGTGGAACTGGTGCTGGCCCCGCTCGTGGCCGAATTCCTGGCCGCCTACCCGGACGTGCGGCTGGAGATCACGTCGGAGAGCAACCTCGTGGACATCGTCGCCGGCGGCTTCGACGCCGGCGTCCGCTGGGGCGAGCACCTGGCGCAGGACATGGTGGCAACGCCACTCGGCCCGCCCCAGCGCTATGTGCTGGCCGCCGCGCCGGAGGTGATCGCCCGCTACGGGCGGCCGGAGCACCCCCGCGACCTGCTGCAGGCGCCGTGCCTCAGGGTGCGCTTCCTGAGCGGCGCGGAACCGCCCTGGGAGTTCGAGCGGCGGGGGGAGGTGATCCGCATCTCGCCGCAGGGGCCTCTGATCGCCAACAGCGCCGCGCTGCTGCTCCGCGCGGCGCTCGACGGCGCCGGGTTCCTCCAGACCTTCGACGGCTACGCCGAGCCGCACCTGCAGTCAGGACGGCTCGTCAGTGTGCTCGAGGACTGGTGCGAGAGCTTCCCCGGCCCCTTCCTCTACTACCCGAGCCGCCGGCAGCCGCCCTCGGCGCTGCGGGCCTTCATCGACTTCGTGCAGGCGAGGCGCAGGCGCGCGGCCTAGCGGCGGCAGGCGATCACGAAGGCAGCCACCGTCTTGGCGTCCGGCGCGGGGTAGGGCCCGAGCCGGCGGCGGCCCTGGCTGAGGGTGATCTCACCGCCCCCCATCATCGCCGCCGGCAGCCGGTCGGGCAGGGGGGCCACCGCCGACAGGCCCTGGGGTTCGGCCGCGGGGGCCAGGGTGAAGGGCTCGGCGCCCACCTGCAGCCGCACCGGCCCTTCGCCGTGGAGTCGGCCGGTGGAGACCCACAGGTCGGGCGGATCGCGTCGGCAGGCGATGCGCAGCGCTTCCCCGCCGCTGTCCGACCGGACGATCGCCGAGCCGGCCGTGGCCGAGGCCTGCAGCGCCCAGGTCCCCGGCGGAGGGGCCTCGGGCGCGCTGGCGCAGCCCGCCAGGGCGAGGATCAGGAGGAGGAGCGGCCACCGCATGACGTCCATGCGTGGCCGTAGACTCCGGCGGAATTCGGGCGGCGGCCTCAGGCCTCCACGGCGCGCAGCTTGCGCCAGACGGTCATGCGTGAGACGCCGAGGCGACGCGCGATCTCCACCGGACCGATCCCGGCCCGCTGCAGGTCGCGGATCTCCTGCGCGGCCGCCGGGCGGCGGCGGCGGCCAAGCGAGGGCGGCTCCAGCGCGGCCACCGCCTCCAGCGCAGCCCTCAGCGCCCGCCCGCCGGAGCCTTCGGTGCTGAGCTCCGGATCGACCACGAAAAGGGTGGCGGCGCGCTGCTCCAGGCGCTCCAGCACCTCGATCACCGCCCGGGCGCCGCGGCCCAGGTGATCGAGCCGGGTGACCACGAGCTGGTCGCCGGGACCCACGAAGTCGAGGATAGAATCGAGGACGGCGAACTCGTCGCCGCCGGCGGCGGAGGGCTCCTCCGCCCGCACCACGTGGCAGCCCTTGGCCTTCAGGGTGGCCGTCTCGCCGGCGGACCCGGCGTCCGTCAGCCGCACATAGCCGATCCTGAGCATTCGACACCCCCAGCAGCATTGCCGATTGCCGCCAAGGTTTCCAAAAGCGCGGGCGTCCGCCAAGAGCGCTGTTCGTTAAATCGCGGCAATATTGGTCGGGCGCCCCGGCTCAGTCAGGCAAGATCGTGTGCGCGCGCCTCTCCGGCACCCGCTGGAGTAGCAAAATCCACCCCGCGCTTCCGCAGGATGAACTCGCGGTCGATGGTCTTGCCGACTTCGAAGCCGTACTCACCGACCTTCTCGAAGCCTTCGCGGCCGTAGAACCGCTGCGCGCCGTAGTTCTCCGACCAGACGCCGATCCAGACATCCCGTGGCCCCTCGGCCTGCAGCCAGCCGATCACCTCCGTGAAAAGGCGCCGGCCCAGCCCGCCGTTCTGCCAGTCCTTGAGCAGGTAGAAGCGCTTCAGCTCCCCGCAGGCGGCGGTGACCTCGGGGTGGGGCAGGGCGCAGGGTCCCGCTTCAGCGTAGCCAACCACCTGGCCGTCGGCCTCCACCAGCCAGGCCGCCTTGGCCGTGTCGGTGAGGTTGCGCCGGGTCTGGTCCAGGCCGTAGGCCTCGGCCAGGAAGGTTTCCAGGTCCTCGGGCGGATAAAGGTGGGCGAAGGTGTCGCTGAACGTCCGGGCGCCGATCGCGGCGAGGGCCTGGGCGTCCTCGGGGCGGGCGCGGCGGATGATCGGGTCGGGCATCGCGGGGCGGAGTCTTGGGTTAGGATGAGGCTATGACCATCGCCCTCTACACCCACACCGACATGTTGGACCACCGTCCTGGCGACTGGCACCCGGAACGGCCGGAGCGCCTGCGCGCGGTGACGGACGCCCTGCAGGACGCTACGGACCTGGAACTGGACCCGCGGGAGGCGCCGCTGGTCGAGGAGGCCGACCTCGCCCTCGTCCATCCCCAAACCTACATCGACCGGATCCTCGGGCTACAGCCGGGCGCGGGCGTGCTGGAACTGGACGAGGACACGCTGGTCTCGGCCGGGAGCCTGGTGGCCGCCCGCCGCGCGGCGGGGGCGGTGGTGACCGCGGTGCGCGACGTGGCCGCGGGCCGGGCGGAGCGGGCGTTTTGCGCCGTGCGGCCGCCCGGACATCACGCCGAGCCCTCAACGCCCATGGGCTTCTGCATCTTCTCCAACGTCGCCGTGGCGGCGAAGGCGGCGCAGGCTGCGGGCTTGAAGCGGGTGGCGGTCGTCGACTTCGACATCCACCACGGCAACGGCACCCAGGCGGCGTTCGCCGGCCGCGAGGGCCTGTTCCTGGCTTCCATCCAGCAGTGGCCCATGTGGCCCGGCACCGGCCATCCGTCCGAGGCCACGCCGCCGAACATCGCCAACGCCGTGGCCCCGCCGGGGGCGCCGGTGGAGGTGTGGCGCAAGGCCTTCGAATCGCTGATGCCCAAGGTAGACGCCTTCGCCCCGGACCTGATCATCGTCTCGGCCGGCTTCGACGCGCATCGCCGCGACCCGGTCGGCGAGTCGGGCCAGAACCTGGAGGAGGCCGATTTCGCCTGGGCGACGCGGGCCATCGTCTCGGTGGCCAATCGCCACGCCAAGGGCCGGGTTGTGTCCTCGCTCGAGGGCGGCTACGACCTTGAGGCTCTGGGCCAGTCGTCGCTTGCGCACGTCCGGGCCCTGTCAGAGGGGTGAGGGAACGCGGCGCGTGGGTGTGAATTCCGGCGCCGACCGGAGCGAATGGCCAGCGTCTTGACCGCCGAGGTTCCCGCCGTGACCGCGAGCGCCCGACCGGGCGCCATCATCCTGGCCCGCCATGGCGAGCCGGCGCTGTCGCGCAAGGTCAGGCTCAACGCCGACGAGTACCGCACTTTCTGGGCCAGCTACGAGGTCCTGGGCCTGCTGCCGGGCCAGACCCCGCCGCAAAGCCTGCTGCGCTTCGTCGAAACCTGCGGGACACTCGTCGCCTCCACCCGGCTGCGCTCCATTGAGAGCGCCCAGGCCCTGGCCGGCGAGCGCGAGTTCAGCCGCCACGACATGCTGATCGAGGCGCCGCTGCCGCCGCCCAACTGGCCGAAGTGGTTCCGGATGTCGCCGAAGATGTGGGGCTTCTGGGCGCGGGTGTGGTGGTGGTTCTTCGACCATCACGAGGGCCAGGAGACCCGGCGCGAGGCCGAGCAGCGCGCGGACCAGGCCGCCGCCATGCTGGTGGAGCTGGCGCAGGGCGGCGAGGACGTGGTCGTGCTGGCCCACGGCTTCTTCAACTTCATGATCGGCCGGGCGCTGAAGCGCCGGGGTTGGCGCCTCGCCTGGAGCGAGGGCTACAAGTACTGGTCGATGCGCCGGTTCGAACGGGCCGGCTGAGCGGTGAACGGCGCCGCCCAGGCCGCGATCCAGGAGGCGGCGCGGCTGCGCGCCCGCGGACAGAAGCGCGAGGCGGCCGAGCTGCTGATCGCCCGCGGGGCCGCGCTCTCGCGGGAGCAGCGCTACGAGGAGGCGCTGGCGGTCTATCGCGCCGCGGCCGTCGATCCCGGCATCCGCTACGACGCCCTCGCGCTGATGGGCACGGCCTGCGCGCAGCTCGGACGTCACGAGGAGGCCATCGCGCTCATCGACCAGGCCGTGGCGCTGCGCCCGGCGCTGGCCCGAGCGCCCTACCAGCGGGCGTTCAGCCGCCTGGCGCTCTGCGACTTCGCCGGCGGCTGGGAGGACTACGAGCGGCGGCTGGAGATCCAGGAGTTCCTGGCCGGCGCGGGCGTGCTGACGCCAGGCATCGCCGCGCGCCTCACGCCTCGCCCGACCCGCGAGGCGGTGCGCGGACGGCGGGTGTTGCTGGTGGGCGAGCAGGGGGTCGGCGACGTGGTCATGTTCGCTAGCTGTCTGCCCGACCTGCTGGCCGAGGCCGCGGCGGTGACGCTCGTCTGCGAGCACAAGCTGGTGGCCCTGCTCGCCGGCTCCTTCCCCGGCCTGACGGTCATGGGTTCGCCCGGGGCGCAGGTCTCGGGCTCCGCCTACGACGTGATCCTGGCCATGGGCAGCCTCGGCCGGCTCTACCGCAATGCTCCGGCCGACTTCCCGGGCGGCGCCTACCTCTGCGCCGCTCCGGAGGCGACGGCGCGCTGGGCCGGGCGGCTCGGCCCGCGGACCGGGGCCCTGCGCGTGGGGCTCTCCTGGCGCGGCGGTACGGCCAAGACCAACGCCCTTGGCCGTTCGCTCGACCTGGCGCAGCTCGCGCCGGTCCTGGCGACGCCCGGCTGCGAGTTCGTCAGCCTGCAGTACGGCCAGGTGGCGCCGGAGCTGGCGGCGGCCGCGGGCGCGCTGCCGGCCCCGATCCGCGCCTTCGCGCCGGCCGAGATCGACGACTTCGCCGAGCTGGCCGGGCTGGTCGCGAACCTGGACGTGGTGGTGTCCGTCCAGACGGCGATCGTGCACCTGACCGGGGCGCTCGGCCGCACCGGCTTCATCCTGGCGCCCCACGTCACCGAATGGCGCTATACCGCGCGCCAGGAGACCATTCCCTGGTACCCGTCGATTCGACTGTTCCGGCAGCCCGAGCCGGGCGACTGGGGCACGGTGATCGACCGCGCCGCCGAGGCGCTGCGGCGCGCTGCGCCTGTCGGCGCATGAACCCGCTACGGAGCCTGCCTTGTCCCCCGTCCTCGACGTCTACATCGGCTACGACCGGCAGGAGATCCTCGCCTATCACGTGCTCTGCCAGAGCATCCTCGACCGCTGCTCGCGGCCGGTGCGGTTCACCGCGCTGAACCTCGACTCGCTGAAGCCGGCCTTCGACCGGCCGATGCTGCCGGAGCAGTCGACGGAATTTTCCTTCTCGCGGTTCATGACGCCCTGGCTGTCGGGCTATCAGGGCTGGTCGCTGTTCATGGACTGCGACATGCTCGCCCGGGCCGACTTCGCCGAGCTCTTCGCGCTCGCCGACGACCGCTACGCAGTAATGGTCTGCCAGCACGACTACACGCCCCGCGATCAGGTGAAGTTCCTGAACCACACGCAGTCGCGCTACGCGAAGAAGAACTGGTCCAGCGTCATGCTGCTCAACAACGCCCGCTGTCGCGCGCTGACGCCGGAGTACGTCTCCACCGCGTCGGGGGCGGACCTCCACCAGTTCCGCTGGCTCGAACGCGAGGATGAGATCGGCGCCCTCCCGCTGGAGTGGAACTGGCTCGTGGGCGAGTACGACCACAACCCCGACGCCAAGATCGCCCACTACACCCGTGGCGGCCCGTACTTCTCCGGCTACGAGGACTGCGACTACGCCGACGAGTGGCGCGAGGCCCTGGCCCGCGTCCGCCACGTGGAAGGCGGGGCCTCGGGCCTCTAGGCCTTCAGCGACGCCCAGGGGCCGGTGATCGCGAGGGTCGTGCCCGGGTAGTAGATGTTCACGAAGCAGGTGGAGCCGTCCGGCGAGAAGCAGACGCCGGCGAGCTCCGTGTTGGGGGCGGCCGGGATCGCCGGCGCCGTGGCGTTGCGGCCGACCGTGTAGACCTGGCCCTTCGGCGTCACAGCCTTCAGCATGTTGTGGCCGCGGTACTTGTCCTCGCAGACGAACAGATGGCCGTTCGGCGCGATGGCGATGTTGTCCGGCATGGACATCAGCTCGCCGTCGTCCGGCTCGAGGAACAGCTCGATCTCGCCTGGGTGGTCCTTCTCGCCGGGCTTGCCCTCCTGCGGACTCGGCCGGTAGCGCATCACCTGGCCGTCCTTCTGCGCCCCGCCGGTGGTGCAGGTGAAGTAGAGCTCGCCGTCGCCGAAGAAGATGCCCTCGCCGCGCGCGAAGTAGGCCGCCCCCTTGCCATGGCCGCGGTGGCGCAGGTCGTTGTGCGGGTTGTCCACGCCGTCCAGGTCGATCCACACCACCTTGCGGCGGTCGCCCACCTTCCAGAAGCGGCTGTCCCAGTTTCGCGGGTCGGCCTCCTTGCCCTCGCGGAAGCCCAGGGCCTGCAGCCGGCCGCCGGCATGCAGCTTGGCCGGGTCGACGGGTAGGTAGCGGTAGAACAGGCAGAAGCCGTCGGCGAAGTCCTCGGTCAGGTAGACGATGCCGGTGCGCGGGTCGGTGGCGGTCGCCTCGTGCTTGAAGCGGCCCATGCCGGTGATCGGCGCCGGGTCGGCCAGGCCGCGCAGGTCGGCGGGCACCTCGAACACCCAGCCGTGGTCCTTGGAGCCGCCTTCGCCGGCCTTGATCTCGGTCTCTTCGCAGGAGAGCCACGACCGGCGCGGCGTGCGGCCGCCGGCGCAGTTCACCGTCGTGCCGGTGAGGCTGAGGTGGTGGGTCACCAGCCGCTGCTGCTTGAGGTCCCAGACCAGCGTCGTGGTTCCGCCGTCCATGGGCACGCCCTTGGGCGTCAGGTCGTAGGCCTTGGCGAGGTCGATCCGGGCCGCCAGCGCGCCGTCCTTGCCGAACGCCGAGCGGTCGGGCTCGGAGGGGCGCTGCTCATGGTTGCGCACCAGGATCACCCGGTCCGGGCTGGCCGGGTCGGGGAAGCAGGCCATGCCGTCGTGCTTGCCGGGCGTCAGCAGGCCGTCGTCCATCGGCTGGCCGGCGCGCGAGACGATCTTGTAAGAGAAGCCCTGCGGCAGGTCGAAGACGCCGGCGGGGTCCGGGACCAGCGGGCCGTAGCCGGTGATCTGGTTCCGGTAGCCGGCGATCGGCTGGGCCATCGCCCGCGAGAGGCCCCCGAAGGCGGCGGACGTGGCGGCGAGCGCCAGGAAACTGCGGCGGCTGACGGACATGGATAGGTACTCCCCGACGGCCGGACCTATCGCGCCTGCGGATCACAGTCCAATGACGGTTGTGCGGCCCATTGGCTGTTGTGCCCGGTTGCCGCCCGCCTTAACGGTGGTCGGACGCAGGCGCCGCCTTCGGGTGCGCGCGCCCGGGAAGGTGACATGTCCGAAGCCGCTGACATCCAGTCCTTGTCGTTCGAGCAGGCCCTGGCCGAGCTCGAGCAGATCGTCGCGCGCCTGGAATCGGGCCAGGCGCCGCTCGAGGATTCGATCCGGATGTACGAGCGCGGCGCGGCCCTGAAGGCCCACTGCGAGACCCGGCTCGAGGCCGCCCGCCTGCGGGTCGAGAAGATCGTCATGGGCGCCGGCGGCGCCGCGGGAGGCCCCCAGGGGGTCGAGCCGGCCGAGTTCACCTGATGACCGACCTCGCCAGGCGTGTCGCCGAGGCCGCGGACCTCGTCACGGTGGCGCTCGACGAGCTGCTGCCCCGGGCGGACGGCCCCGAATCCCGCCTGACGGAGGCCATGCGCTACGCCGCGCTCGGACCGGGCAAGCGGCTGCGCACCTACTTCGCGCTCGAGACGGGGCGGATGTTCGGCCTGCCGGAGCGCTCGGTCCTGCGCTCCGCCTGCGCGCTGGAGTGCATCCAGGCCTACAGCCTGATCCACGACGACCTGCCCTGCATGGACGACGACGACATGCGCCGCGGCCGGCCCACCGTGCACCGGGCCTACGACGAGGCCACGGCCGTGCTTGCGGGAGACGCCCTGCAGACCGCCGCCTTCGAGATCCTGGCGCACCCGGACACCCATCCCGATGGCGCCACCCGCGCCGAGCTGGTCTCGCGCTTGGCCCGCGCCTCGGGCGCCCAGGGCATGTGCGGCGGCCAGATGATCGACATCCTGGGCGTTCGGGACGACCTCGGCGGCGTCGCCCGCATGCAGCGGCTGAAGACCGGCGCCCTGATCGCCTGCGCCTTCGAACTGCCGCTGGTCATGGCCCGCGCCAAGGAGGCCGAGCGCCACGCCCTGCTGGCGTTCGCCCACGACCTCGGCCTCGCCTACCAGATCGTCGACGACCTGCTGGACGCCGAGGGCGACCCGGAGGCCATGGGCAAGGCGGCCGGCAAGGACGCCGCCAAGGGCAAGGCCAACTTCGTCACCCTGCTCGGGGTCGAGGCCGCGCGCGAGCGCCTGGGCCTCCTTCGAAAGCAGACGAAAGATCACCTGGATCCCTTCGGCGCCCAGGCCGAATTCCTGCGGGCGAGCGTCGATTTCGTGCTAGAGCGCCGGCACTAGTTCAGAGGCATCCCGCGTCCCCATGCCCCCCGTCACGCCCCTGCTCGACACCGTCTCCTCGCCCGCCGACACGCGGGCCATGAGCATCCCGCAACTGCGCCAGCTCGCCGACGAGCTGCGCGCGGAGACCATCGACGCCGTCTCCCAGACGGGCGGCCATCTGGGCGCGGGCCTGGGCGTGGTCGAGCTGACGGTGGCGCTGCACCACGTCTACGAGACTCCGGACGACATCCTGATCTGGGACGTGGGCCACCAGGCCTATCCTCACAAGATCATCACCGGCCGCCGGGATCGGATCCGCACCCTGCGCCAGGGCGGCGGCCTCTCGGGCTTCACCAAGCGCGCCGAGAGCCCGTACGACCCGTTCGGCGCGGCGCACGCGGCGACCTCCATCTCGGCGGCGCTTGGCTTCGCCGCCGCGCGCGACCGCGAGGGCCGCGACAACCGCGTAGTGGCGGTGATCGGCGACGGCTCGATGAGCGCCGGCATGGCCTACGAGGCCATGAACAACGCCGCCGAGACCACTCGGCAGCTCACCGTCATCCTCAACGACAACGACATGTCCATCGCCCCGCCGGTGGGCGGGATGAGCGCCTACATGGCCCGGCTGGTGTCCGGCGGCGGCTACCGCTCGCTGCGCAACCTCGGCAAGGCGGTCACCAAGGCCTTCCCGCGTCCGATGCGCGAGGCCGCCCGCAAGGCGGAAGAGTACGCCCGCGGCATGGTCACCGGCGGCACCTTCTTCGAGGAGCTCGGCTTCTACTACGTCGGGCCGATCGATGGGCACGACATGGACGCCCTGGTCCACGTCCTGCAGAACGCCCGCAACATCGTGGACAAGCCGGTGTTGGTCCACGTGGTCACGCAGAAGGGCAAGGGCTACGCCCCCGCCGAGAACGCCGCCGACAAGTACCACGGCGTGGTCAAGTTCGACGTCGTCACCGGCGCCCAGGCGAAGGCCCAGGCCGCGGCCCCGCAGTACACCAAGGTCTTCGCCCAGGAGCTGGTGAAGCACGCCGAGCACGACCCGAAGATCGTCGCCATCACCGCGGCCATGCCCTCCGGCACCGGCCTCGACCTGTTCGGCCAGCGCTTCCCGGAGCGGACCTACGACGTGGGGATCGCCGAGCAGCACGCCGTGACCTTCGCCGCCGGCCTCGCCGCCGACGGGATGAAGCCGTTCTGCGCGATCTATTCCACCTTCCTTCAGCGCGGCTACGACCAGGTGGTCCACGACGTGGCCATCCAGGGCCTGCCCGTGCGCTTCGCCATGGACCGCGCCGGCCTGGTGGGCGCCGACGGCCCGACCCATGCCGGCTCCTTCGACATCGGCTTCATGGGCGCGCTGCCCGGCATGGTGCTGATGGCGCCCTCGGACGAGGCCGAGCTGGCCCACGCCGTCGCCACCGCCGTGGCCATCGACGATGCGCCCAGCGCCTTCCGCTATCCGCGCGGCGAGGGCCTGGGCGTGCAGATCCCCGACCTCGCGGCCCCCTGGGAGCTCGGCAAGGGCCGCATCGTGCGCGAGGGGACGGCGGTCGCCATCCTGTCGTTCGGCACGCGCCTCTCCGAGAGCCTGAAGGCCGCCGACCTGCTGGCCGCCCGCGGGCTCTCCGCTACGGTCGCCGACGCCCGGTTCGCCAAGCCCCTCGACCTCGACATGCTGCTGCGGCTGGCCCGCGAGCACGAGGCCCTGATCACGGTGGAGGAAGGCGCCATGGGCGGCTTCGGCGCCTTTGTGCTGCAGGCGCTGGCCCAGCACGGCGCCCTCGACCGCGGCCTGAAGGTGCGCACGCTCGTGCTGCCCGACGTCTTCCAGGACCAGGACAAGCCCGAGGCCATGTACGCCCAGGCGGGCCTCGACGCCGAAGGCATCCTGCGCGGCGCGCTCTCCGCCCTCGGCATCGACAACACCGCCGCCAAGGGCCGCCGAGCCTAGCTTCGCCTCCCCCGCGCAGCGGCGGGAGGGGGCCTCAGCCCTGGCAGCTCGACAGGAACCGTCGCGCCTTGGCCTTGTCGCCGGGGACGGCGGTGCGGCGGCCGTTGACGGCCACGGCCAGCTCGCCGCTGTCGGCGAAGCGCTGCAGCACGGCGTCGGTGGCGGGCGCGCTGGCTTCCACGAGGGCGCCTTCGCCCATTCCCGGCGCGACCTCGGCGCGGTAGCGCGCGCTACGGCTGCCGGAGGCGAGCGTCAGTTCGGGGCGGGCGTCGGCCGCCGCGTTGGCCGAGACCAGCACCGTGCCGGAGCCGGGCGCGCAGCTCATCATCAGGACGACGTTGTCGCTGTAGGGCTGGCCGAACGCCAGCTTGGCGCCTTCGCCTTCCGCCTCGTGCAGCGACCAGGCCATGCCGGGCAGGGCGGACGGGGTCTGCTGGTGGGCGCAGGCGCTGAGAGCGCAGGCGGTTACGAAGCTGAGAACGGCGCGGCGGCGCATGAGACGACCCCTTCTGCAGGGGTTAACGCCACATCCGCCGCCGCGTTGCGGTGACCTGCGTCACCTGCGGGCAGAAAATGCCCCGGTCAGAAGGGCGAGAAGCGTTCCACCAGCGACTGGCCGGCCGGCGTCTTCTGGACCCGGCTGATGTCGCCGCGGCCGCCGTAGCTGATCCGCGCCTCGGCAATCTGGGTGTGGCGGATGGTGTTGGCGCTGGAGATGTCCTCCGGCCGCACGATCCCGGCGACGGTGAGCTGGCGGACCTCGAAATTGGTGCGCACCTCCTGGGTGCCCTGGATCACCAGGTTGCCGTTCGGCAGCACGGCGCTGACCACCGCGGCGATGGTCAGCGAGATCTTTTCCGCCCGGTTGACGGCGCCGTTGCCGGTGTTGGCGTTCTTCGACGCGGTCTCGATCAGCGACGAGGGATCCACGGCCGGGGTGCCGGGCGGCAGAAGGCGGCCGATCTTCGATTCCAGTCCCAGCAGGTGCGGCGCGCCCAGGGTGGCGCTGGAGTTGCGCGAGCTGGTCGTCGAATTGATCGTCTTGGCGCTGTCGTCGATGTCGATGTTGACGGTCAGGATGTCGCCAATCTTGTTGGCGCGCTGGTCGATGAAGAAGGCGCGCGCGCCGCTCCGCCAAAGGGAGTTGGCGCTGGCCGGCTGGGCCGGGACGCTAGGCAGCACGACCTGGTGCTGCGGCACCAGCGCAGCGGGATAGCCCACAGGCGCGAGCTCCGGCCCCTTCACGGTCTCGACGACGGTGGAGCAGGCGGCGAGCGGGGCCAGCGCGGCGGCGAGGACGAGGGTCTTGAGACGCATGACTGTGGCTTCCTCTAGCGGAGCGCGTAGCGGGTGGAGCGGGCGGCCTTGAACTGGTCGGCGGCCGGGCCCACGAGGGCCTGCCCCGGACCGGCGACGACGGCCTGCAGGGTCTTCTTGGAGACGGTGTTCTGGACCGCGATCGCCTCGCCGGCGGCGCCGCCGCCCAGGGCCTTGGCCTGGAGGGAGAGCGAGATGCCGCCGTCCTCGTAGGCGACGGTGATCAGGTCCCCGGCCTTCACCACCTGGGGCGCGGCCACGTCGCGGGCGCCCACGGCGGCGCCGGCCCGCAGCGGGCGGCGGGCGGCGAGACCGATGACCTGCTCGGCGTCGGCGGGCGCGTCGGCCGGCGCGGCGGCCATCTTGGCCCACACGAGGTCCTCGGCCTGCACCACCTCGCCGGCGGCCAGGCTGCGGGCGTAGGTCAGCACCTCGACGTTCCCGCGGGCGGCGACCGGCCCTGCGCCCGCGCCCGGACCGGCGCCGGCCGGGCCGCGGACCAGGATGCGCTTCACGCCCTCGGCGTTGGCCCACTCGAGCCCGGCGCGCCAGGCCATCGCCTGGACGATGCGGGCGTCGAGCGACACGGTCTGGCCCGGGCGGGCGGCGACGCGCACGGCGCCGGCTTGGCCCGCGCCGTCGAACAGATCGCCGAGCGTGACCATGCCGTCGGCGTCGACGGTGTCGGCCTTCAGAGTCACCGGCTGGGCCGCCAGCACGGGGCCGGCGGCGGCGGCGAGGAGGGTGACGAGGGCGAGGGCGGCGCGGGTCATGGCCTTACGACTTCACCTGGTTGGCCACGCCCAGCATGTTGTCGGCGGTGGAGATGACCTTGGAGTTCATCTCGTAGGCCCGCTGGGCGACGATCAGGGCGGTGATCTCGGACACCGCGTCCACGTTCGAGGCTTCGGTGTAGCCCTGCAGCAGTTCGCCGATGCCCTGGGTGCCCGGGGTGCCGGTCAGCGCGGGGCCCGAGGCGGCGGTCTCCATCAGCAGGTTGTCGCCCTTCTGGATCAGGCCGCCCTCGTTCATGAAGGTGGCGAGCTCCAGGGTGCCGACCACCGTCGGAGCCGCCTGGCCGGGCTGGGTCACCTGCACCTGGCCGGCCATGGAGATCGAGACCTCGGTGGCGTCGTTCGGGACCACGATGCCCGGCTGGATCTGGTAGCCCTGCTGGGTGACGAGCTGGCCCTGATCGTTGACCGACAGGTTGCCGGCGCGGGTGTAGGCCGTCTCGCCGGTGGGCAGCAGCACCTGGAAGTAGCCCCGGCCGTCGATGGCCAGGTCGAACCGGTTGTCGGTGCGGGTCATGGTGCCCTGGGTGGGGATGCGGTAGACCGCCCCGGCCTTCACGCCCGCGCCGATCTGCACGCCGGTGGGCACGATCGTGCCCTGGTCCGAGGACTGCGCACCGGCCTGCTCGAGGGTCTGGTAGAGCAGATCCTGGAACTCGGCGCGCTGACGCTTGAACGCCACCGTGTTCATGTTGGCGATGTTGTTCGAGATGACCTCGACGTTGAGCTGCTGGGCCGCCATGCCCGTCGCGGCCGTGCGAAGCGCCTGCATCGTCGTCTACTCCCTTAGCTGACCCGGCCCATGCGCTCGACGGTGCGGCGCGACAGGTCGGCGTTGGAATCCATCATCCGGGCCATGGACTCGTAGGCCCGCTGCACTTCGATCATCCGGGTGATCTCGAGGATCGGCTGGACGTTCGAGCCCTCCAGCATCCCCTGGCGCACCTTCACCTCGACGGCGGGCTGCGGGATCGCGTTGGAGGTGTTCTGGTAGAGGTTGTCCCCGCGCTTCTCGAGGACGGACAGGCTCTCGAAGTTCACCACCGCCAGCTTGCCGATCCGCTCGCCGCCCTGGGTGATGGTGCCGTCGACGCCGATGTTGATCGCGCCGAGGTCGGGGTCGACGGTGATCTCGCCGCCGCCCTCGTCGAGCACCGGCGAGCCGCCCTGGGTGGTCAGGCGCCCGATCTCGTCGGTCCGGAATCGGCCGTCGCGGGTGAAGCGCTCGCCCTCGGCCGTCTGGACGCGGAAGAAGCCCTGGCCCTCGATGGCCATGTCGAACGGCCCGTCGGTCTTGCGCAGCGCGCCCTGGGCGAAGTCCCGGGCGACGCCGTCGGCGACCACGAACTTGACCGGCTTGGGGCCCTGCAGGGTGAAGGCCGGCGCCTTGGGTTCGACCCGCTGCATCAGCGACTCGACCTTGAAGCCGGCGGTATCGGCGTTGGCGATGTTGTTGGCGATGATGTCCATCTCGCGCCGAAGCACGATCTGGCGGGAAAGCCCCACGTAGGATGCGTTTTCCATTAAGCTTCGCCTGAACCCGAAACGAACTGTCGCAGGGTTCTGCTGCAAGCTTCGGGCCAGACGAAAACCCTAAGAAATCCAGCAGTTAAGATGGTTAACAATGGGCGCCCGGCGATTTCTGCCGGGCGCGATTTGCCCCCGTTAATCTCCGTTAAAAACGGGTTCTTAACCAAACCTGGGCCATGCGTATGGGGCTAAGATTCTAAGGAACGCGCGCGTGGCCGAGGACAAGGTCAAGGAAGCCCCCGACGAGGAGGGCGCGGACGGCGAGGGGGGCGGCAAGAAGAAGCCGCCGCTCAAGCTGCTGCTCATCGCCGGGGCGGCCGCCATCCTCGTGCTGGGCGGCGGCGGCGGCGCGGCCTTCTTCCTGCTCAAGCCCAAGCCCGACGAGGCCCATGCCGAGAAGGGCAAGGAGAAGAAGAAGGAAAAGAAGGGCAAGGAGGAGAAGGGCGGCAAGGAAGGCGAGGGCGGCGGCGCCCAGGTCCGCGAGGGGCCCGACGGGGTGGTGTTCTACACCATGCCGGACGTCGTGGTGAACATGCAGACCGCCGAGGGCCGCTCCACCTTCCTGAAGCTCAAGCTCACCTTCGAGCTGCCGGACGAGGAGGCCGTCGAAGCGCTCGATCCGAACATGCCGAGGCTGCAGGACATGTTCCAGACCTTCCTGCGCGAGCTGCGCCCCGAGGACCTGCAGGGCAGCCAGGGTTCCTACCAGCTCCGGATGGAGATCCTGCGCCGCGTGAACCTGGTGATCGCGCCGACCAAGGCGAACGCCGTGCTCATCGAGGAGATGCTGATCAACTGACGCCCCTCCCGGGGCGTCGGTGCGTAGCTTGCCATGGCCGACGAGAACGATCCCAACGCCGCAGACTGGAACGCCGCCCAAGGCGGCGACAGCGGAAACGCGGCCGAGCGCATCCTGAACCAGGACGAGATCGACAGCCTGCTCGGCTTCGACCTCTCCGACGACGACGGCAGCGAGCGCACCGGCATCCGGGCGATCATCAACTCGGCGCTGGTCTCCTACGAGCGCCTGCCGATGCTCGAGATCGTCTTCGACCGCCTGGTGCGGTTGATGACCACCTCGCTCCGGAACTTCACCTCGGACAACGTCGAGGTCAGCCTCGACAACATCTCGTCGATCCGCTTCGGCGACTACCTGAACTCGATCCCGCTGCCGGCGATCCTCTCCGTGTTCCGGGCCGAGGAGTTGAACAACTACGGCCTGCTGACGGTCGATTCGAACCTGATCTACTCGATCGTCGACGTGCTGCTGGGCGGCCGGCGCGGGACCGCGGCCATGCGCATCGAGGGCCGCCCCTACACCACCATCGAGCGCGTGCTGGTGCAGCGGATGGTCGAGGTGGTGCTGGCCGACGCCCGCGAGGCCTTCGAGCCGCTGACGCCGGTGAGCTTCACCCTCGACCGGCTTGAGACAAATCCGCGCTTCGCCGCCATCGCCCGCCCGGCGAACGCGGCCATCCTGGTCAAGCTGCGCATCGACATGGAGGACCGCGGCGGCCGAATCGAGCTTCTGCTGCCCTACGCGACCCTCGAGCCCATCCGGAAGATGCTGCTCCAGCAGTTCATGGGCGAGAAGTTCGGCCGCGACAACATCTGGGAGAGCCACCTGGCGACCGAGCTCTGGACCACCACCACCGAGGTGCGGGCCGTGCTCGACGAGCAGGAGATCCCCCTCAAGCAGGTCCTGGACCTGAAGGTCGGCGACACGATCATGCTCAACGCGACGCCGGACAGCCTGATCGAACTGCGCGCCGGCCAGATCCCCCTGACCCGCGGCCGCATGGGCCGCCGCAACGCCCACATCGCCGTCCGCGTCGAGGCGCCCCTGACGCCCAGCGCGCGGCGCGCCGTGCAGAGGTTCACATGAGCATCATCGCGATCGGCCTGAACCTGATGCTCGCCGGCCTGCTGGCCGCGGCGCTGGCGATGGGCTGGCGGCTGAACAAGCGGCTGCAGGCGCTGCGCGATAGCCACGACGGCTTCGCCACCGCCGTGCGCGAGCTGAACGCCGCCGCCGAGCGGGCCGAGCAGGGGCTCGCCGACCTGCGCGCCGCCACCGACGAGGCCACCGACGCGCTCGGCGACCGCATCCAGAAGGGCCGCGAGCTCGCCCACAAGCTGGAGCGGCTGATCGAGCAGGCCCCGGCCACCCCGCGCCGCCGCGCCGCCGAGGCCGAGGCCGAGCGCGAGGAGGACGACCGGGCCCAGGAGCGCCGGCTGGGCGCCCTGCTGGCCGCCGCCCGCGAGGCCCGCAAGCGGCCCGAGCGCGCGCCCGCCCGCGAGCCCGCCGCCCGGCCGAAGCCAGCCTACGAGGACGACCTGTTCGACGACGAGCCGCTCACCCTCACCCAGGTCAGCGGGGGCCGTCGATGAAGAGCATGCCGCGCATCCTGCCGCTGGTGGGCGTCGCCATGGGCGGCGTCCTGGCCGTCAACGCGCTGGCCGGCGCCCGTGGCCTGCCGGAGCTGCTGTCGGGCGCCAAGGCCTTCGCCGAGGAGACCGCCAAGGGCGGCAAGGCCGAAGCCGCCAAGCCCGAGGCCAAGGCCGCCGCCGCCCAGGGCAAGGACGCCGCCGCGCAGGCCGCGGCCCGCGGCGCCGCCTGCGCGCCCACCGCCGCCGAACTCGCGCGCCAGGCCGGGCTCTCCCCGGCCGAGCTGCAGGTGCTGCAGAGCCTGGGCGCGCGCCGCGGCGAACTCGACCAGCGCGAGACCGCGCTCGACACCCAGATCGCGCTCCTCGCCGCCGCCGAGGCCAAGCTCGACGCCAAGATGCGCGCCCTGAACGGCCTCAAGGGCGAGGTCCAGGGCCTGCTCGTCCAGGCCGACAACAAGGAAGCCGCCGAGATCGACCGCCTGGTGAAGGTGTTCGAGGGCATGAAGGCCAAGGACGCCGCCCCGCGGATGGTGCTGCTGGACGACTCCGTCCGCATCCCGGTGGCGGCGAAGATGAAGGAGCGCGCGCTGTCGGCGATCCTCGCCGCCATGCCGCCGGCCGAGGCCAAGAAGCTCACCGAAGCGCTGGCGAAGCGGTTCACCGACGCCAAGGCCGCCGCCATGCGCGCCGCCGCGGCGGCTGCCGAGCCCCAGCCCGGGGCTGCGCCCGCCGCCCAGCAGGCCGCCGCCCCGCCCGCCCAGCCGGCGCGCAAGGCCGCCGCGCCCGCCGCACCGCCGGCGGCGCCGCAGGCGAAGGCCGGCTGATCCGATGAGCCTGCGCCGCGCCCTCCGGACCGGGGTGGCGGCCGCCTGCATCGCAGGCCTGGCCGCGCCGACCGGCGCCGCCGCGCCCGGCGGCAGCGAGCGGTTCGCCCCGCGCGGGCCGCTGGACGTGCGCATCGCCCAGGCGCCGGAGTTCTCACGCGTCGAGTTCCACTGGTCCGGAGGCGCCAGGGCGGTGACGCGCCGCGACGGCCGCAAGCTGATCCTGACCTTCAGCCGCGACGCCGATCCCGACATCGCGCGCCTGCGCACCTCGCCGCCCAGGTGGCTGGAGGGCGCGGAGAAGCGTCACGTCTCGGGGCGGCTCGAGCTCACCCTGCTGCTCGCCGAGAACGCCGAGGCGAAGGTCGGCTCCGCCGACGGCGCCACCTACGTCAACGTGTTCGAGCGCCCGGCCGCGCCGGCGGAAGCCGCCAAGGTCGCCGAGGCCGCCCCGCCGCCGGTGGAGCCCGAACCGCCGCGGCCCAACCCCGTCCCGCGCGGCGGCGTGGTGCCCATGCAGGCCAAGGTCGCCAACGGCCAGGTCCTGCTGACCTTCGAGTGGGCCAATCCGGCCGGCGCCGCGGTGTTCCGGCGCGGCGGCTCCATCTGGGTGGTGTTCGACGCCCCGGCCAGGCTCGACGTCTCCAAGGCGCCGCTCGGCGTGCCGCAGTACTCGGGCATGGAGGCCGTTCGCGGCTCGGACTACGCCGCCGTGCGCATCGACGCGGCCCGCGGCGTGCCGGTGGCGGCCACGGCCGAAGGGGCGGTCTGGACCATCGCGCTCGGCAACGGCGGCCAGGCGGCGCCCTCGGTCGTCCGGGTCTCGCGCGACGCGGTGGAGGGGCCGCCGATCCTCAAGGCGGCGGTGGCCGGCGCCACGCGCGTGATCCGGCTGCCCGACCCGGCGGCCGGCGACGAGCTGAAGGTGGTCACCGCGCTGGGGCCCGCCAAGGGCGTGCCGCTGCGCCGCGACTTCGTCCAGCTCGCCCTGCTGCCGTCCGTCCAGGGCCTCGCCGTCGAGTCCTACGTGGACGACCTGCAGGTCACCCGGGAGGGCGACCTGGTCAGCATCGCGAACGGCCGCGGCCTGACGCTATCGCCCGACTGGGCGGTGAAGGCCCGTCAGGCCGAGAGCCTGGGCGCGCCGCGTCGCGCCGCCATGCCGGGCCTGATCGACCCCACCTGGTCGCAGACCGGCGAGCACGGCTTCCTCGCCCGCTACAATGCGCTCTTCACGGCGGCCACCGAGGAGGCGGCGAGCCAGGACAAGGGCGCGCCGGTCGCCGCCCAGCTCGCGCTCGCCCGGTTCCTGGTCGGCTCCGAACTGTCGTTCGAGGCCATCGGCGTGCTGAACGCCGCCATGCGCCGCCACCCGGAGCTGGCCGACAACGCCGAGTTCCGCGGCCTGCGCGGCATCGCCCGGGTCATGGCCCGCCGCTACAAGGAAGCCGAGGCCGACTTCTCGGCCCCGGTGCTGGCGGAGGATCCGTCGGCCTCCATGTGGCGCAGCTACGTCGCCGCCCAGCAGGCCCACTGGCCCGAGGCCCGGGCCCAGTTCGCCAAGGGCATCGAGGCCTTCTCGCAGTTCTCGCCCGTCTGGAAGGCGCGGTTCGCCCGCGGCGACGCCCAGGCGGCGCTTGCCATGGGCGACCTGCCGGGGGCCGAGGCCCGGATCAAGCTCGCCCTGGCCGACAAGACCGATTCCCTCGAGGAGCTCGCCACCCGGCTGGTGCAGGCCCGGCTGTTCGAGATGCAGGGCGACCGTGAGCGGGCGCTGCGCGTCTACCAGGCGGTGAGCCGCGCGCCGCTGGAATCGCTCTCCGCGCCGGCCATCCTGCGCGCCACCCAGATCCAGCTCGACACCGGCCGCGTGACGCCCGTCCAGGCCGCCCAGACCTTCGATGGCCTGCGCTACCGCTGGCGCGGCGACGCCACCGAGCTCGAGACCATCCGCGCGCTCGGCCAGCTCTACCTGGGCCAGGGCCGCTACCGCGAGGCGCTGGAGGCGCTGCGCTCGGCCGGGATGCGGCTGCCGGACCTGCCCGAGGCGGTGCAGCTCCAGAACGACCTCGCCGGCGCCTTCCGCAGCCTGTTCCTCGACGGCCTGGCCGACGGGCTGGAGCCCATCCAGGCGCTGGCCCTGTTCTACGACTTCAAGGAGCTGACGCCGATCGGCGCCGACGGGGACATGATGGTCCGCAAGCTCGTCCGCCGGCTGGTGGACGTGGACCTGCTCACCCAGGCCGCCGACCTCCTGAAGTACCAGGCCGACAACCGCCTGGACGGCGTGGCCCGGGCGCAGGTGGCCACCGACCTGGCGCTGATCTACCTGATGGACCGCAAGCCGGAGCAGGCGCTGCGGGCGATCAACGCGTCGCGCACCACCATCCTGCCGTCGGCGCTCAACGCCGAGCGGCGGCTCATCGAGGCGCGCGCCTGGACCGGCGTCGGCCGCTACGACGGGGCGCTGGAGATCATCGAGCGCGACACCTCCCGCGAGGCCCAGGAGCTGCGGGCCGAGATCACCTGGAAGCAGAAGAACTGGGCCGCCGCCGGCCCGCTGTTCGAGAAGTCGCTGGGCGACCGCTGGCGCCGGCCCGAGGCCCTGTCCAGCGAGGAGGAGGGCCGCCTGCTGCGGGCGGGCGTCGCCTACAGCCTGGCGGGCGACGAGGCGTCGCTCGCGAGGCTGGAGAGCCAGTACCGCGGCTTCTACGACCAGGCGCATAATCCCGAGGCGCTGCGCGTGGCGCTGACCGGCGTGCCGTCCGGCCGGCTCAGCGCCGCCGACTTCGGCCGCGTGGCCGCCGACAACGAGGTGTTCGCCGGCTGGGTCGCCCGGATGAAGGACCGCTTCCGCACCCGCCCGAGCCCGTCCACGCCGGCGGCGACCGCCAAGCAGGCGCCGACCAACGTCCCCCGGGGCCAGGCCGCGGCCTAGCGGGCCCTAGCCCCCGCCGCCGGCTCGCTGGAAGCTCTCCACGAGGCTGCCGCAGACCAGCCGCCAGCCATCCACCAGCACGAAGAAGATCAGCTTGAAGGGCAGGCTGATGGTCACCGGCGGCAGCATCATCATGCCCATGCTCATGAGCACGCTGGCGACGACCAGGTCGATCACCAGGAAGGGCACGAACAGCAGGAAGCCGATCTCGAAGGCGCGCTTCAGCTCGCTGATCATGAAGGCCGGCGTGACGACCCGCAGCGGCGTCTCCTGCACCGTCGCCGGGCGCGGGATGTTCGACAGCCGCACGAACAGCGCCAGGTCGTCCCGGTCCACCTGCGAGAGCATGAACTGCTTCACCGGCCCGCCGGCGGCGTCGAACGCCTCGGGCAGCTCGATCTGCTGGTCGAGCAGCGGCTTGATGCCTTCCTGGTAGGAGCGCTCGATGGTCGGGCCCATCACGATGGCGGTGAGGAACAGCGCCAGCGAGATGATCACCGAGTTGGGCGGGCTCTGCTGCAGGCCGAGCGCCGTGCGCAGGAGGGAGAGCACCACCACGATCCGCACGAACGAGGTGGTCATGATGACGATGGAAGGGGCCAGCGACAGCACCGTCAGCAGGCCGATGAGCTGGACCACGCGCTCGGTCAGGCCCGCGCCCGTGCCGAGGTCGATGTTCACCGCCTGGGCGGCTGCGGCCGCGGGGAAGATCAGGAAGCCGAGGGTGGTGATCAGCGAGATGCCGAACGCGCGGCGCCAGTCGTCCGCCGGCAGGGCGCGGATGGCCTTGAGCAGGTTGCGCATCAGGCCGGATCCTTCGGCGCCGCGACGCCCTCGGCCAGCACGCGCCCCTCGCCCAGCAGCAGCAGCATCTCCTGGCCGTCGCAGGACACCAGCACCAGCCGGCGGGTCGGATCGAGCACCAGGTTCTCGACAATGGCGAGTCGCCGCTCGGCTTTCGGACGGCTGAGTCGGGCCAGGGCGTCCGGGCCGAAGCGCCGCAGCGCCACCGCCCCCAGGCCGATTAGGCCGAGGGTCAGGGCGAGGGCGAAGATCGCCCGGAGCAGGAGAGGAAAATCCATGCAGCTTCTGCCACTTAGAGGGTTCTGAGCGGCATTCGGGGGTGAATCCCTTAATCGCTGATTAACCCTGTTTATTCACCATGTTCGACCATGGATATCGGCGACATCCCGCTGTTCTCGATGCTGCGCAACCGGCTGGGTTACCTGTCGGAACGGCAGAAGCTGATCGCGCAGAACGTCGCCAACTCCGACACTCCGGGATTCGCGCCCAAGGACCTGAAGGCGTTCAGCTTCCAGGCCCCGGCCCGGGCGCCCGCGCCGGGCCTCAAGCCGGCCGGCGTCCAGGCGGTGACCCACCCCGGCCACCTGGTCTCGCCCTCGGCCTCCAGCGCCGCGGCGCGGGGGTTCAAGACCACGAAGAGCGAGGTCGTGGAGACCACCCTCGACGGGAACGCGGTGTCCCTCGAGGAGGAGATGCTGAAGATGAGCGAGGCGCGCATGAGCTACGACGCCGCGATCAGCTTCTACCAGAAGTCCATGAACCTGCTGCGGATGGCGGCCCGGCCCCCGGGTCGCTGAGCGCAGAGCTGAAGGAGTAGCCCCCCATGGCTCCCCGTTCGATCGCCGGCGTCGCCCAGGCCGTGGCCGCTTCGGCCATGCGCGCCCAGCAGGCCCGCATGCGGGTCATCGCCGAGAACCTGGCCAACGCCAACTCCACCTCGCGGGTGGCCGGCGGCGACCCCTATCGCCGGCAGGCGCCGGTGTTCGAGCCCACCAAGGTGGCGGGCGCCCAGGGTGTGCGGATGACGGGCGTGCAGCCGGACCAGAAGCCCTTCAAGACCGAGTACGATCCCGGCGCGCCGGGGGCCGACGCGAACGGCTACGTGAAGCTGCCCAACGTCGATTCGCTGGTCGAGGCGCTCGACATGAAGGAGGCCCAGCGGGCCTACGAAGCCAACCTGAACGTCATCGAGACGGCGCGCGCCATGGAGATGCGCACCCTCGACCTCCTGAAGAAGTAGGAGCTAGCCCGTGATCAGCCCGCTCGCCGCCGCCAAGGCCTACGCCGCCACCCAGAAGACGATGGGCGTCGATCCCGGCCTGGGCGCCGGCGACGTGGGCGGCGTGGGCGGCTTCGGCGACATCCTGAAGTCGGCGATGACCGACGCGGTGAAGGCCTCGAAGCACGCCGAGACCCAGATGGCCGCCCAGGTGGCCGGCCGCGCCGAGCTGGTGGACGTGGTCACGGCCATCTCGGCCGCCGAAGCGAGCCTGGAGACGGTGATGGCCGTCCGCGACCAGGTGATCAGCGCCTACCAGGAAATCATGCGCATGCCGATCTGAGCGCGCGCGCTCGGGTCGCCGCCCCGGCGGGCGCGGGGCTACTTCACAGCCGCGCAGGCCACCCGCGCGCCCGCGCCGCCGATGGGCTGGCTCAGCTGGTCGTCCGCGGCGGCGTGGATCAGCACCGCCGAGCCGTCGGCGTCCTTCAGCTTGTCGAGGGTGATCAGGCTCGAGAACACCTCGGCCGCGCCGCGGCCGTCGCTGCCCACGTGCAGGTTCGGCAGGTCGCCGGTCTCGTTGGCCTTGGGATTCAGCAGGCCGTGGACCCGGTCGCCGCCCGGGTGGGTGTGGCCGCCGGCCGAGGTGAAGTCGGACTTCGAGCAGTCGGCCTTCTCGTGGAAGTGCAGGCCGTGCCAGCCCGGCGTCAGGCCGCTGGCCTCCACCCGCATCAGCACCCCCTTGGGCGCGGGCGTCAGCGTCACCTTGCCGATCGTCGCGCCGGCGCCGTTCTTCAGCTCGGCGGTGGTGGCGGCGGGGGCCTGAGGTGCGGGCGTCTGAGGGGCAGGGGTCTGGGCGACGGCGGCGGACCCCACGACGAGGGCGGCGGCGGCGGCGCCGAACAGCTTCAGGGCGGTCATCGAAAACTCCGTACGCGTTGGGGGAGGGCGAACCCTACAGAGCATGCTACCCGTTGGCCATGGCAGGGGCGGTGATCGAGCTCTCGGGGGTCGGCAAGCGCTACGGCGCGCAGGCGGCGCTCGCCGAGGTGTCGCTGGCGGTGCAGCCAGGCGAGTTCGTCGCCCTGGTCGGCGGCTCGGGCTCGGGCAAGACCACCCTGCTCAAGACCATCAACCGTCTGGTTCGCCCCGACGTGGGCGCCGTGCGCGTCCAGGGCGAAGACGTGGCGGCCGCCGAGCCGCACCGGCTGCGCCGGCGGATCGGCTACGTCTTCCAGGAGGTGGGCCTGTTTCCGCACCTGACCGTGGCCGAGAACATCGGGGTCACGCCCCGCCTGCTCGGCTGGAACGGCCCGCGGATCGCCCGCCGCACCGCCGAGCTGCTCGACCTGGTGGCGCTGCCGCAGGCGATGGCCGAGCGGACCCCCGACGCGCTCTCGGGCGGCCAGAGGCAGCGGGTCGGCGTCGCCCGTGCGCTCGCCGCCGAGCCCGCCGTGCTGCTGATGGACGAGCCGTTCGGCGCGCTCGACCCGCTCACCCGCGACCAGCTCGGCGCCGACGTTCGCGCCCTGCACGAGCGGCTCGGACTGACTACGGTGATGGTCACCCACGACATCGCCGAGGCGGTGCTGCTCGCCGACCGCATCGTGGTGCTGAAGGCCGGCCGGGTGCTGGCCGACGGCGCGCCCGCCCGGCTGCTGGCCGAGGCCGCCGACCCGGACGTCCGGGCGCTGCTGCAGGCTCCGCGGCGCCAGGCCGAGCGGCTGCGCGAGAGGCTCGGCGGATGAACCCGCGGCTGGCCGAGGCCTTCGCCCTGCTGCCGGACTACCTCGGCTGGCACGTGCTGCTGTCGGCCAGCGCCCTCCTGCTGGGCGTGGCGATCAGCCTGCCCCTGGCGATCGGCGCGGCCCGCAGTCCGCGGCTGCGCTGGCCGGTGCTGGCGCTCGCCAGCCTCGTCCAGACCATCCCGAGCCTGGCGCTGCTGGCGCTGTTCTATCCCCTGCTGCTGGCGGTCTCGGCGTTCAGCGCCGCGCTCCTCGGGCGCGGGTTCTCGGCCCTGGGCTTCCTGCCGTCGCTCCTCGCGCTGACGCTCTACTCCATGCTGCCGGTCCTGCGGAATGGTGCGGCGGGCATCCTCGGCGTCGACCCTGCGGTGCGCGAGGCCGCCGACGGCGTCGGCATGACCTCCGGCCAGAAGCTGCTGCAGGTGGAGCTGCCGCTCGCCGCCCCGGTCATCATGGCGGGGGTGCGCACCGCCGCGGTCTGGACGATCGGGGCGGCGACCCTCTCCACCCCGGTCGGACAGACCAGCCTCGGCAACTACATCTTCGCCGGCCTGCAGACCGAGAACTGGGTGTTCGTGCTGTTCGGCTGCGCAGCCTCCGCCGCCCTCGCGCTGACCGCCGACCAGCTCCTGGGACTGGTGGAGTCCGGCGTGCGCCGCCGCAGCCGGGCGCGCGTGCTGACCGGCGGTCTGGGGCTGCTGCTGGGCGTCGTCCTGGCGGTTTCGCCGCTGGTCAGCCTCGGCCGCCCGGCCGCCTACGTCGTGGGCGCCAAGAATTTCTCCGAGCAGTACATCCTGGCCGAGCTGATCTCCGGGCGCATCCAGCGGACGGGCGCCGAGGTCGGCCGCCGCGAGAACCTCGGCTCCTCCATCGCCTATTCGGCCCTCGCGGCCGGCGAGCTCGACGTCTACGTGGACTACTCCGGCACGCTCTGGACGAACGTGCTCGGCCGCACCGACAACCCGGGCCGAGCGGGCGTCCTGCGCGAGCTCACCGCGGAGCTGAAGCGCCGCGACGGCGTCGTCGTCCTGGGCTCGCTCGGCTTCGAGAACGCCTACGCCTTCGCCATGCGGACGGACCGCGCCCGGGCGTTGGGGATCGCCTCCATCGCCGACCTCGCCGCCCGTGGGCCTGGGCTCACCCTCGGCTCCGACCTGGAATTCCTGTCGCGGCCCGAGTGGCGGGCCGTGGAGGCCGCCTACGGCCTGCGGTTCCGCGCCGCCCGGTCCTACCAGCCCACCTTCATGTACCGGGCGCTCGCGGGCGGCGAGGCCGACGTGATCAGCGCCTTCTCGTCCGACGGGCGCATCGCCGCCGACCGGCTCACCGTGCTGACCGACCCCAAGGGCGCGATCCCGCCGTACGACGCCGTGATCCTGGTCTCGCCCCGGCGCGCTGACGACGAGCGGCTGCTGGACGCGCTGCGCCCGCTGGTCGGCGCGATCTCCGTGGAGGCCATGCGCGCCGCCAACTACAGCGTCGACCGAGACACGGGGAAGGCCTCGCCCGCCGCGGCCGCGCGGGCGCTGGATGGGGCGCTCGCGGCGGGCGCAGGGGATCCGCCCCGCCGTTAACCATTTAGCCCTTCGTTAACCATGCGGGACGAGGCTGCGACCGACGGCGCCCCGCGCCGATTCCGTAAGCTTTCCGCGAGGTCCCCATGAACGGCGCCGAGGTTCTGGACGTCGGCCGCGACGCCATCTGGCTCACAATCCAGCTCTGCGCGCCGGTGCTCATCGTCGGGCTGGTCGTGGGCGTGGGCATCGGCCTGCTGCAGGCGCTGACCCAGATCCAGGAGCAGACGCTGGTGTTCGCCCCGAAGATCGTGGCGATCTTCGTCTCCCTGCTGGTGTTCCTGCCGCTCATGGGCGCGCTGATGAGCGGCTTCATGCGGCACATCGCGGCCCGCATCTCGGCGATGTAGGGCAGGCCGCGCGGCCGCCATGGAATCCTACGCCACAGCCCAGCAGGTCTACGCCGCCGGCCTGCTGTTCGCGCGGCTTGCCGCCATCGTCATGCTGATCCCCGGCATCGGCGAGGGCTTCATCCCCGCGCGCGTGCGCATGTCGCTCGCCTTCGTCCTGGCGCTGACCCTGTTTCCGGTGATCGGCCCCAGCGTGCCCGCCATCCCCATGGCGCTCAGCGGCGTGGCCGGCGCGGTGATCAAGGAGACCATGATCGGCCTGATCATCGGCGGCATCCTGCGGCTGTTCATGTCGTCCCTGGCGGCGGCCGGCGAGATCGTTTCCATCCAGACGACGCTGGCCTTCTCCCAGACCGCCAACCCGATGCAGGCCCAGCCCTCGACGACGCTCGGCACCTTCCTGGGGCTGATCGGCATCCTGCTCGTGATGACCACCGGCCTGCACCACCTGTTCATCAGCGCCATCGTGAAGTCCTATCAGCTGTTCCCCTTCACCAAGCCGGTGATGGTGGCCGACGCGACCCAGTTGGCCATCGAGACGGTGGGCAAGTCCTTCGCGCTCGGCCTGCAGCTCGCCGCGCCCGTGCTGGTGTTCTCGCTGATCTTCAATATCGCGGTCGGCGTGGTCGGCCGCGTGATGCCGCAGTTCCAGGTGTTCTTCGTCGCCACTCCGCTGATGGTGCTGGCCGGCCTCTCGGTCTTCGCCCTGTCGCTCGGCGTGGTCGGCGTCGTCTGGACCGATCGCTACCGCGACCTCTTGAGCCGCTTCGGGTGACGCATGGCTGAAGAGAACGACGGCGCATCGAAGACAGAAGAGCCTACTCCGCGAAAGCTCGAGCAGGCCCGGGCCAAGGGCGACGTCCCCAAGACCCAGGACCTGCCGCAGTTCCTGTCCTTCTTCGCGGTGGCCGGCGTGCTGGCGATCTCCGGCGGCTGGATGGCGCGCAACCTGGCGCTGGAGCTCCTGCCGTTCATCGCCGACGCCGACGGCTTCGACCTCTCCGGCCATTCCGGCGTCGGCGTCGCGCGGCGGGCGGCGATGGCGGCGGCGCCGATCATCCTGATCGTCCTGGCCGCGGCGGCCTTCGCGGGCGCGGCCGGCAACCTCGTTCAGACCGGGCTGATGTTCACGCCCGACAAGCTGAAGCCGGAGTGGAGCAAGCTCTCGCCCATGCAGGGGCTGAAGCGCCTGTTCGGCCTCGACGCGCTCATGCAGTTCGTGAAGGGCGTGGTGAAGATTATCATCGTCGGCGCGCTGGTCTGGTGGATCCTCAAGCCGCACCTCGGCGCCATGACCAAGCTGGCCAGCATGGAGGTGGCGATGATCCTGCCGATCACCTCCGACATCCTGCGCCGGCTGGTGTTCGCGGTCTGCGGCCTGCTCCTGGTGGTCTCCGGCGCCGACTGGTTCTGGCAGAAGCAGCGCTTCATGGTCCGGATGCGGATGACCAAGGAGGAGCTGAAGGAGGACTTCAAGCAGTCCGAAGGCGACCCGCACGTGAAGGCGCGCCAGAAGCAGATCCGCCACACGCGCGCCCGCCAGCGGATGATGCAGGCGGTGCCGAAGGCGACGGTGGTGGTGATGAACCCGACCCACTACGCCGTCGCGCTCAAGTACGTGCAGGGCGAGGACGAGGCGCCCCAGTGCGTCGCCAAGGGCCTCGACAGCCTCGCCCTGAAGATCCGCGCCATCGCCGAGGAGTCCGGCGTGCCGGTGGTGGAGGACCCGCCGCTGGCCCGCGCCCTCTACGCGGCTGTGGAGGTGGAGGAGATCATCCCGCCGGCGCACTACGAGGCGGTGGCCAAGATCATCGGCTTCATCCTGAACGGCGGCCGCAAGGCCGAACGCCGCGCGCGGCCCCTGTGAGGCGGGCCTGTGACAATGCGGCCGCTGTGAGAGAATGCGTATGAGTGATTCGATAGAGTTCGCCGTCCACCGTCCGGAGACGCCGTCGCGCGCCATGGCCGAGCGCCAGCCCAAGCGCCGCGGGTTCGACCCGCTCACCGCCGCCGCCGTGGTGTTCTTCCTGCTGGCCGTGGGCCTGGCGGCGACGCCGGCGCTGAACGCCGGGCCGACGACGCTCGCCGGCCTGCTGCTGCTGATCGGCCTGGCGGGCGTGGCCTGCCTCGGCCTGTTCGTGATGCGCGGCTCGGCCGACCCGGTGAGCGAGAGCGAGCCCGGCGCCGACAAGCTGATCGAGGCCCTGCCCGAACCCTCGGCCATCGCCGGCGCCGACGGGCGTGTCCATGCCGCCAACGCCGCCTGGAGGAAGACCCTGGGCGCCGCCACCCGCCTGCCGAAGGGCGGCGCGTCGGGCGCCAGCCTGTTCGCCGCGCTCGCCGCCGCCCGCCGGGGCGAGACCGGCCGGGCGGTGATCAAGACCAACGGCGCCGAGCACGAGGCCCTGGTCTCGCCGCTGGGCGCGCGCCGCTTCCTCGTGCGCGTCGCCGACCATCCCCCGACGCTGGCCCTGCCGGCCGCGGCGCTGGAGGTGATCCAGGCCGTCTCCACCGCCAAGAGCCCGCCGCCCAAGGTGCTCGACGCCTTCGCCGCCGCCTCGCCGTTCGGCGCGGCCCTGCTGGACGGAGAGGACCCGTTCGAGGCGAAGATCCTGGAGGCCAACCCGGCGCTGAAGGCGGTGGCCGGCGCCGGCGAGGTCGGCCAGGCGTTCGGCGAGCTGATCGATCCCGCCTCGCGCGCCGACGCCGCCCAGCGACTGGCGGCGGGGAACCAGGTGGGCGCACTCGAGGTGCGGCTGGCGCAGGATCCCGCGCGCATCGCACACCTCTATCTCTCGAAGTCGGACGGCCGCTGGGTCGCCTACCTGGTGGACGTCTCCGAGCAGAAGCAGATCGAGCTGCAGCTCGCCCAGTCGCAGAAGATGCAGGCCATCGGCCAGCTCGCCGGCGGCGTCGCCCACGACTTCAACAACCTGCTGACCGCGATCTTCATGCAGCTCGACGTGCTGGCCTCGCGCCACCCGGTGGGCGACCCCTCCTACGAGGGCCTGAACGAGATCCGCCAGACCTCCACCCGCGCCGCCGACCTGGTGCGCAAGCTGCTGGCCTTCTCGCGCAAGCAGACGGTCCAGCGCGAGGTGCTCGACCTGGGCGAGCTGATCAGCGAGTTCGAGGTCCTGCTGCGCCGCGTGCTCTACGAGGACGTGAAGCTGGTCACCGACTACGGCCGCAACCTGCCGCAGGTGAAGGCCGACCGTGGCCAGCTCGAGACGGCGGTGATGAACCTCGCCGTCAACGCCCGCGACGCCGTGCGCGCCCACGGCGGCGGCCAGGTGAAGATCCGCACCGCGCGCCTCACCCAGGAGCAGGCCCAGCAGATGGGCTATCCCGGCGCCCAGGGCGACCAGGCGCTCATCGAGGTCTCCGACGACGGTCCCGGCATAGCGCCCGAGATCATGGAGAAGATCTTCGAACCCTTCTTCACCACCAAGCCGGTGGGCGAGGGGACGGGCCTCGGCCTCGCCACCGTCTACGGCATCGTCAAGCAGTCGGACGGCTGGATCAGCATCGACTCCCGTCCGGGCGAGGGCGCGGCCTTCCGCATCTTCCTGCCGGTGCACGTGCCGTCGGCCGTGCAGCCGCCGATCCAGCCCGTCCAGCCGAAGCGGCCGGTGGCGCGGGACCTCTCGGGCGCCGGGCGCATCCTGTTCGTCGAGGACGAGGACGCGGTGCGCGGCGTGGCCGCCAAGCTGCTCCGCGCCCGCGGCTACGAGGTCATCGAGGCGGCCTCGGGCGAAGAGGCCCTGGAGCTCGCCGAGGAGCACGCCGGCCAGATCGACCTGATGATCTCGGACGTGGTCATGCCCGGGATGCAGGGCCCCGACCTGCTGAAGCAGGCCCGCGGCTACCTGGGCGCGGCGCCGGTGATGTTCATCTCCGGCTATGCCGAGAGCGAGTTCTCCGACCTGCTGGAGGGCGAGACCAACGTCTCCTTCCTGCCCAAGCCGATCGACATCAAGACGCTCGCCGAGCGGGTGAAGCAGGAGCTGCAGAAGGCGGCCTGAGCCTGCGGCGCCCGCGCCCTTGCCTCGGCGCGCCGGCGGCTCCAATGATCGCCCTCCATGTCCGACGAGCCCCGCGTGTCCGAGCCTGCTGCCAAGACCCTCAGCCTGTCCGACGCCTTCGGGCGCGCCGTCGCCGCCGTGCAGTCGGGCCGGCTGGGCGAGGCCGAGGCGCTCTACCGCGCCATCCTCAAGGCCGCGCCTGCGCCGGAGGCGTTCCGCAACCTGGGCCTGCTGCTGGAGAGCCAGGGCCGCACCACCGAGGCCGAGAGCGTCTATCGCGCGGCCCTGGAGGCGAAGCCGGACGACATGGTCGCCCAGCTCAATCTCGCCGTCCTGCTGCTGCGCGACGGCCGCTACGCCGAGGCCTGGCCGCTGTACGAGAGCCGCTTCGCCCGGCCCGACGCCTTCCCGAAGCCCAAGCTGTCGTTCCCCGAGTGGCAGGGCGAGCCCGTCCGCTCGCTGCTGATCTGGCACGAGCAGGGCCTGGGCGACCAGATCCAGTTCGCCCGCTACGCCCCCGCGCTGAAGGCGCAGGGCGTGGACGTGACCCTGGTCTGCAACCCCGCGCTCACGCGGCTCTTCGAGCCGCTCGGCGTCCATCTGATCCCGACGGAAGGCAAGGTCAGCCTGCCGCGTCACGACGCCTGGGTGATGTCGGCCTCGCTGCCGTACCGCCTCGGCACGACGCTGGAGACCATCCCACCGGCCCCCTACCTGCCGGCCCGGCTGCAGGGCGCGGGGATCGGCCTGGCCACCCAGGGCAACCCTCGCCATCCGAAGCACGCCCAGCGCGCGCTGTCTGCCGACGCCGTGGCGGCGCTGCACGCCCTGCCGGGCGCCGTCAGCCTGCATCCGGAGGACACCGGCGCCCGCGACATGGCCGACACCGCGCGGCTGATCGAGAGCCTGGAGCTGGTCATCAGCATCGACAGCAGCGTCGCGCACCTGGCCGGAGCCATGGGCAAGCCGTGCTGGCTGCTGCTGCCGCAGCCGGCCGACTGGCGCTGGCTGCGCGACCGCAGCGACAGCCCCTGGTACCCGTCCATGCGGCTGTTTCGGCAGGCTACGCCCGGCGACTGGACCGGAGTGATCGCCGACGTGCGCCGGGCGCTGGAGGCGCGGGGCTGAGCCCAAGCAATGGAGGATCCCATGAGCCATCGCCTGCCGGCCAGGGCCCGCCCAGCAGAGGCGCTGGGCGCGGGGACGGCGGGCGCGCTCGCCGTGGGCGCGCTGGCGCTCGGCGCCCTGGCCCTGGGGGCGCTGGCCATCGGCCGGCTGGCGGTCGGCCGGATGACGGTCCGCCGGCTCAGGATCGGCCGCCTGGAGGTGGACGAGCTCGTCGTCCGCAAGGTGAGCCCACCGAAGCGGGACCGATAGATCCCCGTTAGGCGCCGTGGAAAGCTCAATCTTTTCCGAGAGCCTAAAACATATTCAGAGAAAAACCTTGAATTGAGCGGGGATTGTCTCCATCTTCGCTCAATCAAATCTCGAACCGGCTCGCCTGCCGATCTGGCCGATCCTTAGCGGTCTTCGCCAGAAACGCCTTCCGACCCTACCCGAAAATTTGATCTCGCCGCCCGCGTTGGGTGCGAGAACTCGTGTCCGGAAAGGGACGACAATGCAAAACGGTACCGTGAAGTGGTTCAACCCCACCAAGGGCTTCGGCTTCATCCAGCCTGACGACGGCGGCAACGACGTGTTCGTGCACATCTCGGCCGTCGAACGCGCCGGCCTCGGCAGCCTGCACGAAGGCCAGAAGCTCGGCTTCGAGCTGGAGCGCGACCAGCGCAGCGGCAAGATGTCGGCCGGCAGCCTCCAGGCTGCTTAGCCTCACACGGGCGGGGCGCGGTCCAAGCGGACCGCGCTCCTCTCCGGAGCCCCGGCCATGAGCCACCAGTACGACGCCCGCCCGGATCGCTCCGGCTGGACCGTCTTCGACCGCTCGACGGGCGAGACGGTGGTGCTGGCCCGGGCGCTCCAGTCCGGCCTCGGCTGGATGGACGCCGCCGACCTCCTGGAACGGCTCAACCGGCGCCGCCTGGCCGGCGATCGGAGCATCCTGTAATGAGCCCGGACCAGCAGCACCGCTGCACCGTCCAGCAAGCCGCCGACGGCGCGCCGTTCCTGGCCTTCGAGCCTTCGACCGGCGCGGTGTCCTCCTACAGCTGCTCGCTGTTCACCCTCGACCTTCGGCCCGGCGTCAGCCTGGCGGAGGCGGAGCGCCTGGCTCGCGAGATCAATCAGGTGCTTTGGGGCGTTTCCACTACGATCTTCTAGGGCGATCCCGCCCGATCACGCCGCCGGACGGAGTCCAGGATGTCGATCCAGAAGTCGGAACAGCGCGCGGTCGAGTACCGCGTCCGCGCCGAAGCCGCCAACGCCGCGGCCGAGGCGTGCGAGCTGGCCCGTCCCCGCGAACAGCACGAGGCCGCTGCGGCGGTCTGGACGCAACTCGCCGTGGCCGAGGAACGCCGCGCCGCCGACCGGCTGATCTTCCTGGGCGCGGCGGACCGCGCCCCCGGCGACGAGGCCTGAAGGACCCCATGAAGAACGCTCTCAAGGACGGCTTCGCCGACCGGCTGCAGACCTCGCGGGACGCCCGCCAGGCCCTGCTCGCCAAGTTCCAGCCGAAGCCGACCGTCACCGACCCGCGGATCGCCGACCGCGTGGCCGAGCGCGCCGCCGCGCTGGCCCGTGTCCGGCAGGACCGCGTGGAGGCCCGCGCGGCCCGCAAGCAGGCGGCCGCCGACGCCATCGAAGCCGCCAACGCCGCCGTCCAGGCGGCCGAGGCCGCCGCCCTCGACCTCAAGCGCGGCGAGCGCAAGGAGCGCAAGGCGCTGACCAAGGCCGAGGCCAAGGCCAAGCGCGACGCCCGTTACGCCGCCCGCAAGGCCCGCCGCTAGCGGGACCCCCTTACCCCCTGAAGACAGAAAGGACCGCCCTTGGCGAAAGAAGACCTCGTTGAATTCGAAGGGCAGATCACAGAGCTGCTGCCCGAAGGCCGTTTCCGGGTGCGCCTGGAGAACGACCACGAGATCCTGGCCTACACGGCCGGGCGCATGAAGAAGAACCGCATCCGCTCCATGGTCGGCGACCGCGTCACCGTCGAGATGACGCCCTACGACATGGACCGCGGCCGCATCACCTTCCGGCACAAGCCCGAAGGCGCCCGCATCGGCTCCGGCGCCCCGCGTCCGCAGTACCGCCGGCGCTGAGCCTGAGAGGAGGGGCCATGAGCCTCACCGAAGCCGAAGTCCACGCGCTGCGGAACCTCGCCCGGAAGGGCGACGGGGTCGCGGCGCCCTTCGTCAACATCGCCGACGCGCGCCGGCTGACCGATCTTGGTTACGCCCGGCGCAGCCGGCAGGGCTGGGACATCACCGCCGCCGGGACTGCGCTCCTGGCGACGCTCGCGCCCGACGCGCCGCCGCCCGGCGGCGACGTGCTGCCCTTCTGATCGGCCTCAGCCCGCCGGCCGCTGCGCCACCACCGGCGGGATCCAGCCGGGCTCCAGCGCCTTCGCCGGGTGCGAGGCCGTCACCTGGCCCATGAACGGCGGCCACACCTCGTATCCGAGCAACTGCTTCAGCCGCGGCGACATCGCCGCTACCTGCTCGCGCGGGACCCCCAGGTAGAAGTTCTCCTGCGTCCGGGCCCACGGCTCGCAGTACTGGTTGGTGAAGGCCAGGCGCGGCGCGTCCGAGCGGTTGGCGCCGCCCCGGTGCAGCAGCGTGCCCGCGAACACCACCGCCGCCCCGGACGGGATCTCCATCGGCGTGAGCCGCCGCTCCACCTCGGCCCGGTCGTTCGGCCGGTCGGGCGCGCCATTGTCGCCCCAGAGGTGGCTGCCCGGCACGATCTCGGTGCCGCCGTTCTGCGCCGTGAAGGCGTCCACCGCCACGATGACCGTATAGCTGATCGCCGGCCGTGGCCGCGGGACTCGGTAGAAGCCGTCGTCCACGTGCAGGTCCTGCGCCGTCTCGCCCGGATAGATGCAGATCGCCTGGCTCGCCGTGAGCAGGAAGCCCGGCTGCAGGAACCGGGAGAGGAGCGCCATCAGCCGCGGCTCCTCGGTGAGCTCCTCGAACACCCTGCCGCGCGCCACCAGGGTGTAGACCCGCTCGGTGCGGAAGCCCTCGAAGTCGTTCCGGCCGTGATGGCGGCCGAGGTAGGGCGCGAGCCCATCCCGCACCGCCGCCACCGTGTCGGCGTCCAGGAAATCCTCGATGACCGTGTAGCCCTGCTCGCGGAGGCGCGCGGTGTGCGCGTCCACGTCGAAGCGGCGCGTGGCGACGTCCATGCCTGCGTCCTCCCTGGCCGGAAGCCTACACCCCTGACGCAACGGCGGTTAGCCGTTCTGGAAGCCGCTTCAGAGGCGCTCGCTTGCGCCGCCGCCGGCCGGGGCGGATGCTGCCCGGCGAAGATGGAGAGCTCCCAATGGCCCAGTCGCTCAGGATCCGCCGCGTGGCCGGCGCGCTCGGCGCCGAAATCTCCGGCGTCGACCTCGCGCAGGAGCTCCCCGACGAGATCATCGCCAGGATCCGCCACGCCCTCGTCGAGCACCAGGTGGTCTTCTTCCGCGACCAGGAGCTGACGCCCGCCGCCCAGGTGGCGTTCGGCCGCCGCTTCGGCCCGCTCAACATCCATCCCTTCGTCCAGGGCATGGCCGGCCAGCCCGAGGTGATGGAGATCGTCAAGGAGCCGCAGGACAAGGTGAACTTCGGCGGCGGCTGGCACTCCGACATGAGCTTCCTCGAGACCCCGGCGATCGGCTCGATCCTCTATGCCGTAGAGGTGCCCGAGTTCGGCGGCGACACCCTGTTCGCCAGCCAGGCGGCCGCCTACGACGCGCTGTCGCCGGGCCTGAAGACGACGCTCGAGACGCTGAGCGCCGTCCACTCCGCGAGCCGCGAGTATTCGGCCAAGGGTCACTCCGCCCAGAAGCGCGCCGGCATGCAGGTGGCCGAGGCCGACGGCTACGTGGGCGAGTACGTCCATCCGGTGGTGCTCACCCACCCCGAGACCGGCCGCAAGGCGCTCTACGTGAACCCGGCCTTCACGCTGCGCATCGACGGCTGGAAGACGAGCGAGAGCAAGGCCCTGCTCGACTACCTGTTCAACCATTGCCGCTACGAGGGCTTCACCTGCCGCTTCACCTGGGCCGAGGGCTCGGTGGCGTTCTGGGACAACCGCTCGGTCTGGCACTTTGCGCTGAACGACTATCCCGGCCAGCGCCGCCACATGCGGCGCGTGACCGTGGACCCCTGGCCGGCCATGGCCGAGCAGGCGCGGGAGGCGGAGCTCGCCGCCGCCCGCTGACCGCCTCAGAGGATGAAGTCGCTGGCGTACAGGCTGAGGCCGCCGTTGATCGCCAGGTAGAGGTCCGGCTGCCGGTCGCCGTCGACGTCGGCGTAGATGTCCGTCGTGTAGGCCACGCCGTTGATGACCAGGTTGCTGTAGCGCAGCTCGCCGGCCTGGCCGCTGAACTCCGAGCGCCCGATGAAGCGGAAGGCCTGGTCGCCGTCGCGGTTCCAGTTGGCGTCGATGCCCTGCAGGTCGATGCGGTCGCCGTGGTTGAAGTCCATCATGGTGTCGACGTAGCTGTTGCCCTGGGCGCGGATCGTGTTCCACTCGAACACGTCGAGACCGGCGCCCCCCCACAGCTCGTCGCCCCCGTAGCCGCCGAGGATCCGGTCGGCGCCGTCGCCGCCGTTCAGCGTGTCCCGGCCCGCGCCGCCGTCGAGGGTGTCGGAGCCTTCGTTGCCGTTCAGCCGGTCGTCGCCGTCGCCGCCGTTCATCACGTCGTTGCCGGCCCAGCCGGCCGCGACGTCGTCGCCGCCGCGCATGTAGAAGACGTCCGCACCGGCCGTGCCGTGCCGGTTGTCGTTGCCGGGGCCGCCGTCGATCCGAGCCATTTCCGTCCCTCACAATTCCAGGTGGTGGTGCTGCACCAACCGTCAGTGTGCCGAGCTGTTCCGGCCTCAAATGAGGTCATTTCGTGGACGCGCCGCCACACTTCGGCGGCGTCAGGCGCGCAGGTACGCCGCCACGCCCTCGCCGGCCGCCACGCCCGAGGCGAAGCAGGCCTGCAGCAGGTAGCCGCCCGTGGGCGCCTCCCAGTCCAGCATCTCGCCGGCCACGAAGACGCCCGGCCGGTCCTTCAGCATCAGGCGCTCGTCCAACGCGTCGAGCCGCAGCCCGCCCGCGGAGGAGATCGCCCGCTCCAGCCCCTGGACCCCCGCGACCTCCAGCGGCGCGGACTTGATCAGCCGGGCGAGGGGGCCGGGTTCGACGGGCAGATCCTTGCCGGCGGCCTCCCGCAGCAGATTCACCTCCACGGGTGACAGGTTCAGCGCCTTGCGCAGATGGTTGGCCAGGCTCTCGCCCTTGCGGGGCCGCGCCAGCCGGTCGGTGAGCCGGCCCACCGTCTGGTCCGGCCGGAGGTCGACGCGCACTGTGCAGGGCGCGGCGTCGCGCACGGTCGCCGAGAGCGCATAGACCGCGCCGCCCTCCAGGCCATAGCGGGTCACCACCGCATCCCCGCGGCTCGCATCCTCGCCGAGGCTCAGGGCGACGTTCTTCAGCGGCTGGCCCTCGAAGCGGTCGCGGAACATCGCGCTCCAGGCCACGTCGAAGCCGACGTTGGCCGGCCGGAACGGTTCCGCGGGCCCGAGCCGCTCGGCCCAGCGCCCGTCGGAGCCCAGCCGCGGCCAGGATGCGCCGCCCATCGCCAGCACGGTCGCGTCGGGCCGCACGCGCGTCTCGCCCTCGGGGGTGCGGAAGGCGAGGGCGCCGTCCGCATCCCAGCCCAGCCACTCATGCCGCGTGCGCACCTCCACCCCCAGGTCGGCGAGGCGCCGCAGCCAGGCGCGCAGTAGGGGCGAGGCCTTCAGCGCCTTTGGGAACACCCGGCCTGACGAGCCCACGAAGGTCGGCTGGCCCAGCGCTTCGGCCCAGGCCACCAGCGCCTTCGGGGGAAAGGCCTCGACCAGCGGCCGCAGCCGCCCGGCGGCCGGACCGTAGCGGCGCAGGAACGCTTCGAAGTCCTCCGAGTGCGTCAGGTTCAGCCCGCCGCGGCCCGCCATCAGGAACTTGCGCCCGACCGAGGGCATGCGCTCGTAGACCGTGACGGCGAGCCCCGCCTTGCCCAGGGTCTCGGCGGCCATCAGCCCCGCGGGGCCGCCGCCGACCACGGCGACCGTCTGCGTCACACCCCGGCCATGGCGAGCAGCGCCGCGAGGCCGACGGCCTGGCCGCGCACCGACTGGGTCTTCTCCAGGTCGATCCACTCGTCCGGGGCGTGCGCCCGGCCGCCCGTGCCGCCCGAACCGATGGTCACCGCCGGGATGCCCAGGCTGATCGGCATGTTGGAGTCGGTGGAGCTCGCGCCCAGCACCGGGGTGTAGCCGGCGGCCTGCACCGCGGCCTTGGTCACCCGCACGATCTCGGCGTCCTCCCGGGTCGAACCCGTCGGCCGGTCGCCGATCAGCTTCACGTCGGCGCTGACCTCGCCGAAGCGCGTGTTGCGGGCCTTGTTCTCCGCGGAGACGGCGCCCTTCACGATCTGCAGGAACTGGCCGTCCAGCTTGGCCAGTTCCTCGGCGCTCTCCGAGCGCATGTCGACCTCGAGCCAGATGGACTCCGGGATCGAGTTCACGCTGGTGCCGCCGCCGACCACGCTGGTCGCATAGGTGGTCTTCGGCTTGGCCGGCGTGGTCAGCTTGTTCATCTCCACCACCGTGGTCCCCATGGCGGCCATGGGGTTCACCACGCCGTAGGCGCCATAGCTGTGGCCGCCTGGGCCCTTGAAGGTGACGCGGTAGCGCCGCGAGCCCACCGCGCCATAGGTCACCCGCTCGGCGGCGGTGCCGTCCATGGAGAAGAAGGCGCGGATGCGGTCCTTGTACTTGCCCTTGGTGAACAGGTAGCGGACGCCCCGCAGGTCGCCCGGGCCTTCCTCGCCCACGTTGCCGACGAACAGGATGTCGCTCTTGGTCTTGATCTTGGCGGCGTCGAGCGCCCGGACATAGGCCAGCAGCACCGCCAGCGAATGGGTGTCGTCGCCCACGCCCGGGGCGTGCAGCTTGGTCCCCTCGCGGCGGACCTTCACGTTGGTGCCTTCCGGGAAGACGGTGTCCAGGTGGGCGGCGATGACCACCACCTTGCCGCCAGCCGGGCCCGTGCCGCGGCGCAGGCCCATGACGTTGCCCTCCGCGTCCATCTCGACCTCGGTGAGGCCGTGCGCCTTGAGCAACTCCATATAGGCGCGGGCGCGGGCCTCCTCCTTGAACGGCGGGGCGGGGATCTCGGTCAGCTTGATGGTGTCCTCGACCGTGCGGGCGTGGTCCTGGTCGAGCTTCGCCACCGCCGCCTTGAACGGCGCGCTGGCCACCAGCCGCTGGACGCCCTGTTCCGGCGTGGCGCCGCGGGTCTGGGCGAGCGCGCCCGTGCTCAGGGAGAGGGCCAGGGCGGCGGCGAGCGCGTAACGCGGCGCGGTGAACATCGGTCTGGAATCCTTGCTCGAATGCGGCCGCATATGAGCCGATCCCACTGCCCAGGACCAGCATCCGAGGGGCGGTCCTTGCGCATTACCGGAATTTAACGGGGCGAGCCTTGCCGGCGCCTTGCGGGCGTGCACGGGCGCCCCTTAAGCCTTTCGGTCACAAATGTAACACCGGGGGGACGCTCATGCTGAGCCGCCGCAATCTCCTGCTGTGCGCCGGCGCGGGCCTGACGCTTGCCGGCTGCGCCACTGCCGACGCCCCGCCGCCCCCGCCCCAGGCCGCCGCGGCCCCGCCGCCGCCGGCGCCGCCCAGCGCCGAGCAGCAGCTCACCGCCTTCCTCGACGACGTCTTCCAGGAGGCGCTCAAGGAGAGCCCCGAGCTCGTCACCTCGCTCGGCCTCGACAAGGGCGAGCGCGCCGCCGCCAAGTCTCAGCTCCACGACGGCTCGCTCGAGGCGCTCGACCGCCGCCGCCGGCGCAACGCCGAGATGCTGGCCCGCCTGAAGCGCATCGACCGCGCCCAGCTCTCCGGCATGTCGGCCGTGAACTACGACAGCATGCTCTACGGCATGGAGGTCCAGGCCGAGGCGGACGCCCGGTTCCAGTACGGCGGGGAGGGGGCCGGCGCGCCCTATGTCCTCTCCCAGATCACCGGCGCCTGGTCCGAGATTCCCGACTTCCTCTCGGCCCAGCACACCGTCGAGACCCGCGAGGACGCAGAGGCCTACGTCTCGCGCATGGAGGCCTTCGCCCGGCTGATGAGCCAGGAGGTGGAACGCGTGCGCCGCGACGCCGGCCTCGGCGTCATCCCGCCGGACTACGCCATCAAGGGCGCCATCGCCCAGATGAAGGTGCTGCGCGCGCCGGCCGCCCAGTCCAGCCTGATCCGCAACCTCACCGACCGCACCACGGCCAAGGGCATCGCGGGCGACTGGCGGGGCGAGGCGACCCGGGTCTACGAGGCCGCGGTGGTCCCGGCCATCGACCGACAGATCGCGCTGCTCGAGAGCCTGCTGCCCAGGTCGACCCACGACGCCGGCGTCTGGAAGCTCCCCGATGGCGAGGCCTATTACGCGCTCGCCCTGCGCGGTCAGACGACCTCCAACATGACGCCGCAGGAGGTCCACCAGCTCGGCCTCGAGGTCACCCGCGAGCTGCACGCCCGCGCCGACGTCCTGTTCAGGAAGATCGGCTACACCAAGGGCGGCGTCGGCCAGCGTTACGACCGCCTCTACAAGTCGAAGAAGGGCGTCTATCCGAACACCGACGCCGGCAAGGCCCAGCTCGTCGCCGAGCTGAACAAGCTGGTGAAGAAGATGGAGGCGCGCCTGCCCGAGCAGTTCGCCACGCTTCCCAAGGCGCCGCTGGAGATCCGCCGCATCCCCAAGGAGACCGAGCAGGGCGCCTCGACCCACTACAGCGAGGGCAGCCTCGACGGCTCGCGGCCGGGGATCTACTGGATCAACCTGCGGGACACGGCCGAGGCGCCCTACTGGTTCATGCCCACCACCACGATCCACGAGGGCGTGCCGGGCCACCACATGCAGATCTCCATCCAGCGCGAGGCCGACCTGCCGATGATCCGGCGGGTGATGACCTACGGCGCCTATGTGGAGGGCTGGGCGCTCTACACCGAGCAGGTGGCCCAGGAGATGGGCTTCTACGAGGGCGATACCCTGGGCGAGCTTGGCTACATCCACGACGCCCTGCTGCGCTCCGGCCGCCTCGTCACCGACACAGGCCTGCATCACCTGCGCTGGAGCCGGGAGAAGGCGATCACCACCCTCTCCGACATCGACGGCGACCCGCCGTCGCTCTCGGCCCAGGAGATCGAGCGCTACTCGGTCTGGCCGGGCCAGGCCTGCAGCTACATGGTCGGCAAGGTCACCATCCTGCGCCTGCGCGAGAAGGCCAAGGCGGCGCTCGGGCCCCGCTTCGACGTCCGCGCCTTCCACGACGCCGTGCTGCTGTCGGGCTCCATGCCGCTGACCGTCCTCGAAGCCCGCGTCGACCAGTTCATCGCCGCCTCCCGGGCCTAGGAAGAAACTCCGTCATCAGTGTCGAGTGAGGAATTGATGGGCCAGATCGACCGGCGGGGTTTCCTGCTCACTTCGGCGGCCGCGGCGCTGGCCGGGCCTGCGCTCGCCCAGGGCGGGGCCGAGGACCACAAGCTCCGCGCGCTGCTGGACGCCATGTACGAGGAGAACCTCGCCGCCTCGCCCGAGATGGCCACCCGGCTCGGCCTCGACAAAGGCGCCCGCGCCGCCGCCAAGTCGCAGCTCGACAGCGAGTCCCTGGCCGACCTCGCCGGTGACCGGGCCCGCAACGCCGGCCAGCTCCGGCGGCTGGAGCAGATCGACGGCGCCAAGCTCTCGCCGCGCTCGCGCTCCGACTGGGAGACGGTGCTGTTCACCGCCCGAACCAACGCCGAGGGCGCCAGGTTCGACTACGGCGACGCCTTCGGGTCGGGCCCCTACGTGCTGTCCCAGCTCAGCGGCGCCTACCAGGACAAGCCGGACTTCCTGGGGACCCAGCACCAGATCGAGACGGCGGCCGACGCCGACGCCTACCTCTCGCGGCTCGAAGCCTTCGCCACGGTGATGGACCAGGAGAGCGAGCGCGTCCGCCGTGACGTGGACCGCGGCGCGGTACCGCCGGACTTCATCATCGCCAAGGCGCTCACCCAGATGCGCGGCCTGAAGACGGCGCCGGCCGACTCGCCGCTCGTCCGCTCGGTCGCCGACCGGGCGAAGGCCAAGGGGCTCGCCGGCGACTGGGAGGCGCGCGCCGCCGCACTCTACAGCGGCAAGGTCGTCCCGGCGCTCGACCGGCAGATCGCGCTGATGGACGGGCTGCGGGCGAAGGCGACCCACGAGGCCGGCGTCTGGCGGCTGCCGGAGGGCGAGGCCTACTACCGCCATGCCCTTCGCAACATGACCACCACCACGCTCAGCGCCGACGAGATCCACGAGCTCGGCCTGGAGACGGCCCGGTCGCTCTCGGCCCGCGCCGACGTCCTCCTGAAGGGCCAGGGCTATACGAAGGGCACGGTGGGCGAGCGGATCGCGGCCCTCTTCAAGGAAGAGAAATACCACTACGCCAACACCGATGCGGCCAAGGAACGGCTGATCGCCGACCTCAACAAGTACGTCGAAGGCATCCGGCCGAAGCTGCCGGCCTACTTCGGCCAGCTTCCCCAGGCGCCGGTGGAGGTCCGCCGGGTGCCGAAGTTCATCGAGGCGGGCGCGCCCGGCGGCTACTACAACCGTCCCGCCCTCGATGGCTCGCGGCCCGGCATCTACTGGATCAATCTCCGCGACACCGCCGAGAACCCCACCTGGACGCTGAAGACCCTCACCTACCACGAGGCCATCCCCGGCCATCACCTGCAGCGCACCCTGCAGCAGGAGGGCGACGCCCCCATGCTGCGCCGGACCGCCGGCTTCCCGGCCTTCGCCGAGGGTTGGGCGCTCTACACCGAGCAGCTCGCCACCGAGATGGGCATGTACGAGGGCGATCCGCTGGGCGAGGTCGGCATGCTGCAGGCGGCCCTCTTCCGCGCCGCGCGCCTGGTGGTCGATACCGGCCTGCACGCCAAGCGCTGGAGCCGCGAGAAGGCCATCGGGACCATGGTCGCCATCGATGGCAGCCCGGTCTCCTCGGCCACCACCGAGATCGAGCGCTACTGCGTCCGCCCCGGCCAGGCCTGCAGCTACATGGTGGGCAAGCTCACCTGGCTGCGCCTGCGGGAGAAGGCGAAGACCGCGCTCGGCCCGCGCTTCGACATCCGCCAGTTCCACGACGCCGTCCTGCTGGGCGGCGCCATGCCGCTCACCGTGCTCGAGGGCGTGGTGGACCGCCACGTCGCCGCTTCGAAAGCTTGAGGATCCGATGACCCATCTCGACCGCCGCAGCTTCCTGCTCACCTCCGCCGGCGCGGCGCTTGCCGCCGCCACGCCGGCCCTGGCGCAGGCCGCCGGCGAGGACGCGAAGCTCCGCACCCTGCTCGACGGCATGTTCGAGACCCTGGTGGACGACAGCCCGCAGTTCGCCACCTCGCTCGGCCTCGACAAGGGCGCCCGCGCCCCGCTGAAGGCCCAGCTCAACGACAACAGCGCCCAGGCCAAGGCCCGCCGGCTGGAACGCTCCCGCAAGTGGCTGGGCGAGCTGAAGGCCATCGACCGGGCGAAGCTCTCGGCCTCGTCCAAGGTCGACCTCGACGTGGTCGCCTACCAGCAGGAGCGGGCGGTCGCTTATGGGGACAGGTGGAAGTTCGGCGACGTCGGCGGCAACTTCAATCCGTACGTCATCAGCCAGCGCGGCGGCGCCTACGCCAACGTCCCCGACTTCATGGACAGCCAGCACCGCGTCCAGACGCAGGCCGACGCCGAGGCCTGGCTGTCGCGCCTCTCGGCCTTCGCGCGCAACATGGACACCGACCTCGAGCGCCAGCGCGCCGACGTGGCCATGGGCGTGGTTCCGCCGGACTTCGTCTGCGAACTGGCGCTCGGCCAGATGCGGGCGCTGCGCGACCAGCCGGCGGCCCAGACGATCATGGTCACCTCGCTCGCCAAGAAGGCCCAGGCCGCGGGCCTGGCCGGCGACTGGGGCGCCCGGGCCGAGAGGATCGTGACCGCCGAGGTGTTCCCGGCCCTGGATCGCCAGATCGCCGGCATGCAGGCGGTGCGGGCGAAGGCGAAGCCCGACACCGGCGTCTGGGCCCTGCCGGACGGCGACGCCTACTACGCCGACTGCGTGAAGGCCTCCACCACCACCAACTACAGCCCCGAGGAGGTCCACCAGATGGGCCGCCAGCAGGTGGCCGAGATCAATGCCCGTCTGGACAAGATCCTGCGCGGCCAGGGCCTGACCAAGGGCACGGTGGGCGAGCGCCTGGTGGTGCTGAACAACGATCCCAAGCAGGTCTATCCGGCGACGGACGAGGGCCGCGCGCGGATGCTGGCCGACCTCAACAAGGACGTGGCCGACCTCTACGCCCTACTGCCGCGGGCCTTCGCCACCCTGCCCAAGGCCAAGGTCGAGGTGCGTCGCGTGCCGGTGTTCATCCAGGACGGCGCCGCCAACGGCTACTACCAGTCCGCCGCCCTCGACGGCTCGCGGCCGGCGGCCTTCTACATCAACCTCAAGGAAACCTCGGACTGGCCGCGCTATAACCTCAAGACCCTGGCCGTCCACGAGACCATTCCGGGCCACCACCTGCAGATCGCCCTGGCGCAGGAGAGCACCCGGATCCCGATCCTGCGGCGCACGGGCTTCGGCTTCTCGGCCTTCTCCGAGGGCTGGGCGCTCTATTCCGAGCAGCTCGCCGACGAGATGGGCGCCTACGAGGGCGACCCGCTGGGCCAGGCCGGCTATCTGCAGTCCCTGCTGTTCCGCGCCGCACGCCTGGTCACCGACACCGGCATCCACGCCAAGCGGTGGACCCGCGCCCAGGCCACCCAGTACATGGTCGACACCATCGGCAACACGCCGACCCGCGCACAGCGCGAGGTGGAGCGCTACTTCTCGAGCCCGGGCCAGGCCAACTCCTACAAGGTGGGCCATACCGTCTGGGCGAAGGTTCGCGAGGACGCCAAGAAGAAGCTGGGCGCGAAGTTCGACCTCAAGGCCTACCACGACGCCGTCCTGCTCTCCGGCGCCATGCCGCTGACGGTGCTGGAGCGCCACGTCCAGGAGTGGACCGCGCAGCAGGCCTGACGCGCCCGATCACGCCCTGCTGACATGCCGCTGTCAGCAGGGTGGGGGTAGGGTGAACCTCGGTTGGCGAAACCTGTCGCCTAGGGAGGACCCCATGCCTGACCTCGTTTTCTACACCAACCCCATGTCCCGCGGCCGGATCATCCGGTGGATGCTGGAGGAGGTGGGCCAGCCCTACGAGACGGTGCTGGTGGACTGGGCCAACAAGGACCCGGCCTTCCTCGCCGTGAACCCCATGGGCAAGGTGCCGACCATCGTCCACGGCGACACGGTGGTGACCGAGTGCGGCGCGGTCTGCGCCTACCTCGCCGACGCCTTCCCGCAGGCGGGCCTCGCGCCGCCGCCCGGCGACAGGGCCCGGGGCCCCTATTATCGCTGGCTGTTCTTCGCCGCCGGCCCGATCGAGCAGGCGGTGGGGACCAAGGCGCTGGGCCTGGAGCCGACCCCCGACCAGGAGGCGTTCCTCGGCTTCGGCAGCTTCGCCCGGGTGCTCGACACCCTGGAGGGCTATCTGAAGGACCGCGAGTTCGTGGCCGGCGACCGGTTCAGCGCCGCCGACCTCTACCTCGCCTCGCACCTCGACTGGGGGATGCAGTTCGGCACGCTGGAGAAGCGGCCGGTGTTCGAGGCCTACGCCAAGCGCCACACCTCGCGCCCGGCGGCCAAGCGGGCCGACGAGATCGACAACGCCCTCATGCCGCAGGCGGAGAAGCAGCCCGAGCCGGTTGGATGAGGTCCCACTTCGTCCCGTAGAGGTCCTCGAAGACCGCGACGGTCCCGTACGGCTCCCGCCGCGGCGCTTCGAGGAAACGGACCCCGGCCGCGGCCATCCTCGCATGGTCGCGGTCGAAGTCGTCGGTCTCCAGGAACAGGAAGACCCGGCCGCCCGCCTGGTCGCCCACCGCGCGGGCCTGGTCGCCGCTGGCCCTGGCCAGCAGCAGGGCCGCGTCCGAGCCCGGCGGCCGCACCACCACCCAGCGCTTCCCGCCGCCCATGTCGGTGTCCTCCACCAGGTCGAAGCCCACCTTGCCCACATAGAAGGCGATCGCCTCGTCGTAGTCGCGGACGAGCAGGGCGGCGAGGGACAGGCGCTGGGGCATGCGCCGGTCTTAGCAGTCGCTCCCCCTCCGGGGGAGCTCCCCGGAGCGGGTGAGGGGAGCCGCCCAGACGCCTGGGCTGACCCCCTCCGGCCCTCCGGGGCCGCCTCCCCGGGCGGGGAGGAACGACGCTAGGCCATCTCGCGGCGCGCCGCGGATGCTTCTTCCGCCAGGCGGCCGGTCAGCTCGCTCATGTGGTCGAAGTCGGCCTCGAAGGCGCCCAGGCCCTGGGTCAGGCCCCGCAGCTCGGCGATCAGGTGCTGGCGCTCGCTCTGCGGCAGGTAGGCCTCGATGCGCTCCCAGCCCCGCCAGTCCTCGCGCGGCGCAAGCCCCAGGATCTGCCCGCGCCGCGCGGTGAGCGCCGAGGTGACGTTCGAGGCGCTCGGCGAGGGCGAGTAGACCGTCAGCTTCTCGATCGGCTCCAGCAGGACCGAGCCGCATTGCCGAAGCCCCTCCTCGAGGGCCAGACGCCCCACCGTCCGGAAGGCCATTTCCGAGGAGTCGACGCTGTGGGTCTGGCCGTCGGTCAGGGTGACCTCGAGGTCGGTCACCGGAAAGCCCAGCGGCCCCTTCTCCAGCCCGTCGCGCACGCCCTGCTCGACCGCCGGAATCCACTGCCTCGGCACCGCGCCGCCGACGATCCTCGACTGGAAAACGAAGCCCGAGCCGCGGGGCAGGGGCCGGATCTCGACGGTGACATCGGCGAACTGGCCATGGCCGCCGGACTGCTTCTTGTGCCGCGCCCGATGGGTGGTCCCGCGCTGGATCGTCTCGCGGTAGGCGGTCCGCGGCTCCTGGGTATCGATTTCCACGCCGAACCGCCGCTTCAGCCGCTCCAGGGCCAGCCGCAGGTGTCCTTCGCCCTGGCCGGCCAGCAGCACCTGCCGGGCCTCGGCGTCGTGGGTCAGCGACAGCCCCGGGTCCTCCTCGATCAGCTTGGCGAGGGCGCCGGAGAGCCGCACGTCGTCCTTGCGGTTCTTCGCCGCCAGCGCGACCGCGAACAGCGGCCGGCGCGGACGCATGGCCTGGCGAAGCTGCTGCGGCTGGCCGGTGAGCGACAGGATCTGGCCGGCGGCCGCCTGTTCCACCTTGCCGATCGCCGCCACGTCGCCCGGCGCGGCCGACGCCACCTTCCGCAAGGCGCCGCCCTGCACAGCGAACAGCCCGGCGGCCCGGGCGCGCTCGCCGGTGGGCAGCACCAGCTCCGCGCCGTCGTCCAGCTTCTGGCCGAACACCCGCGCGTAGGCGAGCTTGCCGGACTGGCCGGCGTAGGCCGCCTTCAGCACATAGGCGCCCCGGTCGACGCCCAGCCGCTCGGCCGCCCGGTCGGGCAGCGGCGCCTCGTGGCGCAACGCCTTCAGCAGCCGCTGAACGCCGAAGCCGTTGGACGCCGAGCCGAAGAAGACCGGGACGATCAGCCCGTCCTGCATCTCGCGCACCAGGTCGGCGAACACCGCGTCGCGGCTCGGCGTCACGTCGGAGAGGAGCTGTTCCAGCAGCTCGTCGTCGAAGTCGGCGATCTGCTCCAGCATGTGGAAGCGCGCCTCGGCCTCGGCATCGCGCAGATCCTCGGGAATCTCCACCTGCATCGGCTCGCCCGGGCGGTTGACGAAGGCCCGTTCCAGCGCGAGGTCGATGAAGCCCGACACGTGCTCGCCGTCCCAGGTTGGGATCTGGCGGGCCACCAGCGGCGCGGCGCTCACCGGCGCCAGCGCCTCCAGCAGCTCGGCCAGCGAGCCGCGGGCCTGATCCATCTTGTTGATGAAGAGGGCGTGGGGCACGCCCAGCCGCTCCAGTTCGCGCAGCGTCGGCTGCAGGAGCTGGGCCTTGTTGGGATCCGGCTCGGCCACGACGATCGCCAGGTCCACCGCCGGCAGCGCCGCGTCCACGTCGGCGCAGAACTCGAGCGAGCCCGGGCAGTCGATCACCGCGTACCGGTCGCCCATGAACTCGAAGTCGGCCAGGTTCAGCTCCACGGAATGGCCGCGGGCGCGGGCCTCGGGGCTGGAGTCGCCGACCATCTCGCCGCCGCCGCCGGTCCGCGCGTGCGTCGCGCCGGTGGCCAGCAGCAGGGCCTCCATCAGCGTGGTCTTGCCTGCGCTCGTGGGGCCGACGAGCGCGAGCGCCCGAACCGACCCCTGGGTCTGGATTGGCATGGTCTGGTCCTCCCATCACCTCGGGCGCCGAGGGACGGGACGCCTCCACGGCGCAGTGCATGGCGGTCTGGGACCAGGGACAGGCTGGCCTTCGCCGCCTCCTGGGAAAACGCTACGCCCGAGAACGCCGGTCGGCTAGCGGCCACCCGTTCACGGCCCGGTGATCACGCTGGTGAGGAACCCCGCAACCCGCGCCGGCGTCAGGCCGCGGTCTTGTTCGGGGCCCAGTCGAGGTCGTCGGAGGCCGCGCCGTAGTACCAGCCCTGGGCGTAGTCGACACCGGCGTCGCGGACGGCGGCCTCGGCCTCCTCGGTCTCCACCATCTCGGCCAGGGTGCGGATCTTCAGCTCCTTGCACATGGAGACCAGGTGCTTGACGAAGGTCGCCTCGCGGCCGCCGCGCTGCAGGTCGCGGATGTAGCGCCCGTCGATCTTCAGCACGTCCAGCTTGAGCTGCTGCAGGTAGGCCAGCGACGCCGCGCCCGCCCCGAAGTCGTCGAGGCAGATCTCGCAGCCCTCGTTGCGCAGGGCCGTCAGGTGCCGGTCGGCGAGCTTCAGGTCCTCCAGCGCGGCGCTCTCCGTGAGCTCGAACATCACCCGGCCGCGGGCTTTGGGGAAGGCGTGCAGGGCGCGGGTGGCGCTCTCGATGAACTCGGCGCTGGCGATGGTGCGGCCGGACACGTTGACAGCCAGCTTGAGGCCCGGCCGTTTGGACAGCACCTCGAGGGCGCGCTCGAGGATGGCGAGGTCCAGGGCCTCGATCAGGTCCATCTCCTCGGCCATGCGGATCAGCGGGAAAGGGCTGCCGTCGCCGAACCGCACCAGCGCCTCATAGTGATGCAGGCCGCCGGTCTGCAGGGCGATCACCGGCTGGTAGACGAGGTGGAACTCCTTGTTGCGGATCGCGGCGCCCAGAGCGCCCACCTCGTCGAGGGTCTTCTCCAGCGAACGGCTGAGCGCGTCGCCCAGGTCGGTCGGCAGGGCTCCGCCCGGCCCCTCCTTGAGGAAGGTGTCGAGGCAGTAGCGCAGCGCGCGCACGGCCTGCCGGTCGCCCTCGCCCTTCAGCGGGATGGCCTCGGCCTTGGCGGTGATCGGCTTGGGCGCGCCGGCGTTGACCAGCTTGGTGACCCGCCGGACGAGGGCGCTCATGGCCTCGCCGCGGGCGCGGACCAGGGCGAACCGCTCGTCTCCCAGCGCCGTGGCGGCGGCGCCGCCGTAGGCCTCGGCGCGCAGGGCGCCGGACAGCTTGCGGTCGAGGGCGGCCCGGTCGGCCGGCGAGGCGCCCTTCCGGGCGGCTTCCAGGCCTTCCATGTCCAGCATGGCCAGCTCGAGGTCGGCGCCCGTGGCCTTGGCGTTGCGCAGCAGGGTCAGGGCCGCTTCCTCGAACGCGTCGCGGTCCTGCAGCCCGCCTGTCTTCGGCGCGGCGTCGGGCGAGGCGGAGGAGAGCGCGCAGGAGACCGCGCCCTTGTTGTCCGGCAGGCGCAGCGCGCAGATCGCCACGGCGCGCGGGGCGGCGTCCTTGGCCTGGGCCAGGCGGGCGATCACCGGGCCGCTGCGCGAGCCGTCCTCCAGGCCCTCGAACAGGGCGTCGACCATCGGCAGGTCGTCGGGATGGATGAACTCGTCCCAGGCGCGGCCCTTCAGCTCGCCCTCGGCGGCGCCGGAGACGATCTCGCTCGCGCCCATGGCGAAGGCGATGCGGCCGTCGGTCCCGACCTCCACGAGGAGGTCGGCGTTCGCGAAGGCGAAGCCGAGCAGCCTGGGAACGGCGATGGACACGAGGCACACTCCGGGCGCCAATTGGGACAGCGCAGCTTAGCGGGCGTCGATTAACCCTCTGTTGCCGCCACGACGGCTGGGCGGAGCGTGAAATTTCTGTCGCGCGGCGGCGCCATGGTGGCGACAGTGGATCCGATGATCGCAGCTCTGCTCGCCGCCGCCGCCATCTCCGCCGCCTGCGATCTGGAGGCGCCCTCCGGCGCACCCGGCTGCACGCGCGCGGCCGTGGACGCCCTGCCGATGAACGCCCTGCAGGCGGTCGGCACCCACAATTCCTACAAGCTCGCCATCGCGCCGGCCGAGATGGCCCTGCTGCGCGCCGCCAACCCGCGCCAGGCGGATGCGCTGGACTATGCGCACCGGCCGCTCGCCGAACAGCTCGACGACGGGGCGCGCCAGCTCGAGATCGACCTGCTCAACGACCCGGAGACCGGCCGCTACGCCGATCCCGTCTTCCATCGGCTTGCCAAGGCCGCCCAGCCCTACGACTTCGCGCCCCTGCGGAAACCGGGCCTGAAGGTGCTGCACGTCCAGGACCTGGACTACCGGTCGGCCTGCCCTACCTTCGCCGAGTGCCTGCGCCAGGTCCGCGCCTGGTCGGCGGCGCATCCCGACCACGCCCCGATCCTGATCCTCCTGAACCTCAAGGAGGGGCCGGTGCCGATCCCGGGCGCGAAGACGGCGGCGGCCTTCGACGCGGCGGCGCTGGACGCCATCGACGCCGAGATCCGCGGCGTCTTCCCCGACGACGCCCTGATCACCCCCGACAAGGTGCAGGGCCGCCACCCCACCCTGCGCGAGGCGGTGGCGGCCGGCGCCTGGCCGAAGCTGGGCGCCGCGCGTGGCAAGGTGATGTTCGCCTGCGACTGCGAGCCGGCGCAGGTCGCCCGCTACCGCGGTGACCGCAAGGTCCTGGAGGGCCGGGTGGCCTTCGTGAACATCGAGGAGACCTCGCCGGCGGCCGGCTACATCACCCTGAACGATCCCATGGCGCAGCAGGCCCGGATCGCCGCCGCCCTGAAGGCGGGGCTGATCGTCCGCACCCGGGCCGACGCCGACACCGCCGAGGCGCGCACGGGCGACCGCAGCCGGCAGGCGGCCGCCTTCGCGTCCGGCGCCCAGTACGTTTCGACGGACTACATGCGCCCCGACCCGCGCTTCCCGGCCTACGCCGTGCGGCTGCCGGACGGGCTGGCGGCGCGGCTCAGCCCGGGCTCGCCGCGGCGCTGAGCGCAGGCTCGGGGGCCCGAACGGGCGTCTCTCCCGGGGACCCGTCGACTTCGGTCGCGGCGGCGTCGCTGGCGGCCACCTCCGGCGCGGCGGGTGGCGAAGGCGGGACCGCGGCCTGCTCCACGTCCTTGTCCTTCTTCTTCTTGCCGCCGCCGAACACCTTCTTCACGACGCCGACCGTGCCCTTGCCGAGCGTGTTCCCGACCACGCTGCCGGCCACGCTGCCCAGCGGGCCGCCTGCCGCGCCCACCGTGCTGCCGACGAGCCCGCCGACTGTGCCGCCGGCGGCCTTGGCCACGTCGGGCTTCTTCTCGGGCTGGGCGGCCGCGGGCGGCGGCGGCGCGGGATCGCCGGGCTGCGGGCCGGCGGGCGCTGGCGCGGCAGCGTTCGCCACGGGCGCGGCCGCGGGCGGCGCCTCGGCGTCGGAGGGCAATGGGACAGGCTGGACGAGGGGCGCGGGCGGGGCCGTCTCGGGCGCCGCCGGCGTCTGGGCCGTCGCGACCGCGGGCAGCGACAGCGCGCCCGCGAGGGTCAGGATCAGCGTCTTGGGCACGACGTCCTCCAACAAAGCGTTCTTCCGCCCCTCGCGTGGGGGCCGAACGCCTCGGCGGGACGCCGGTTCAGCTCAGGTTGGCTGGGCCCGCCGAAGCGGGCCCGCCGTGTCGTCGAGGCTGGAGATCAGCCCGTGACGCGCAGGTTGGTCGCCGACGTCTTGCCGGAGCGACGATCCTGCTCGAGGTCGTAGGAGACCGTCTGGCCCTCGTTCAGGCCGCGCAGACCCGCCTGTTCGACCGCCGAGATGTGCACGAACACGTCCTGGCCGCCGTCGGAGGGCTGGATGAAGCCGAAGCCCTTGGTCGGGTTGAACCACTTCACCGTGCCGTCGCCGGAACCGGAGACCTGGCCGGCCGGGCGACCGCCGCCGCCGCCGAAGCCGCCGCCGCGCGGACGGTCGAAGCCGCCGCCGCCGCCGCCGAAGCCGCCGCCGCGCGGGCGATCGAAGCCGCCGCCGCCGCCGCCGCGGGAGACCGGGGCGCCCTGGCCGGTGACGACCAGCTGGCCGGCCGAAAGCTTGCCGGAGCGGCGATCCTGTTCCAGTTCGTACTGGACCTGGTCGCCTTCGTTCAGGCCGCGGAGGCCCGCCTGCTCGACTGCCGAGATGTGGACGAAGACGTCAGAGCCGCCGTCGTCCGGTTGAATAAATCCGAAGCCCTTAGCGGTGTTGAACCACTTGACCGTGCCGCTCGCCATTCGCGTGACCTAACCGAGATAGAAGTCTTCCGCCGCCAGAACCGGCGACGCCCGACCGCCGATTGTGGCGAGCCGTACTAGCTATGTAACGGTGGAAAACGCCCGCCGCCAGCCGCTCCGTGACAGAAGCCGCCAATCGGCTTATCAGCGTCGGCCCTCCCGAACGCCCTTGGACGGATCCTGATCGTGCAAAGCATTTGTATCTATTGCGGTTCGGCCGCCGGAACGGATCCCGCCTTCCTCGACGAGGCGGTGCGCGCGGGAACGCTCATCGCCGAGCAGGGACTGACCCTGGTGTACGGCGGCGGGCGCGTCGGGCTCATGGGAACGGTCGCCGACGCCGCGCTGGCGGCCGGCGGCAAGGTGGTGGGCGTCATGCCGGCCGACCTGGTCAGCCAGGAGATCGGCCACACCGGCCTCACCGAGCTGCACGTGGTCAACTCCATGCACGAGCGGAAGTGGAAGATGGCCGAGCTGGCCGACGGCTTCCTCTGCCTGCCGGGCGGCCCCGGCACCTTCGAGGAGATCTTCGAGCAGTGGACCTGGGCCCTGCTCGGCTTCCACGCCAAGCCTTGCGGCTTCGTCAACGTGAACGGCTATTACGAGCCGATGCGGGCGCTGGTGCAGAACATGGCCGACCACGGCTTCACCACCCAGCAGTACGCCGACATGCTGGTCTACGCCGACACCACCGCCGCAGCCCTGGACGCCTTCCGCGCCTACGTGCCGCCGCCGCCCAAGTGGAACCGCGCGCCGGTGGAGCAGCGCTACTAGGCTTCCGGCGGCGCTTCCGGCTGCAGGCGACGGTTCGTCCGCAGGCGCTGCACGAGCAGCCAGGCGGCGAACGCCGCCAGCGGCGCGCCGAGCGCCAGGAGCGGCAGGAGCACGTCCAACCTACTGCCCGCCGGCCAGCGGATTGGGGCGCGCCGCGGCCATCCGGCCGTGCAGCCGCTCCCGCTCCTGCCGCAGCCGCGCGTTCTCGGCGGTCAGGTCCACCACGTCGGCGGTGAGCTGTTCGACCCGCAGGCGCAGGTAGGCGTTCTCGCGGGCGAGGTCGTCGCCCATCACAACCACCCGATCATGGCGACGGCGGCCGCGACGAGCGCGAGGCCGGCCCACAGCGGCACGTTCCGCGGCGAGAAGAAGGGGGTCTTGGGGAGTTCGGGCATGGTGCGGCCTCCGCCGGGGTTTCAGGACCTGGGGGCCAGGCCCTGATGGTCGATGAGCCTGTCCTGCGGCGTCAGCAGCACCCGGGGGGTGCCGCCCGCCGCCTCGAACGAGCGGGCCGCCGAACAGGCGCTGGCCAGCGCCGCCCCGCGGGTCAGGTAGTCGCCATGGAAGACGTGGTCGCGCGTGACTTCCCAGACCCCGCCGCGGCTGCGGACGCGGAAGACGCAGGTGCGATGCTGATCCCTCAGCAGGAGGGTGGCGCTCACGCGCCGCGGCTCGCGCGGTGCAGGGAGAAGGCCACGGGGAGCAGGAGCGCGGCCACGACGCAGAGGGCGGAGCCGGCGAAAAGGACGGACATTGCTGTCTCGAAGAGGCGCCGCGCCGGACTTGCTCGACCGCTTGCCTGGCGGCGCACGCCCGACGGCGCGTGACTCCTATATGGGGAGCGGTGTGGGATATGCCAGCGCTACCGCAGACGCTTGGCGCCGGCCGCCGCGCCGCTAAGGTCCCGCGGCCCAGTCAGGAGGACCTTCCCGCATGTTCCGGCGTCTCGCGCTTGCGCTCGCCCTCGCGTTCTCGTTCGGCTCCCAGGCGCTCGCCGCGCCCGAGCCCCAGGCGCACGATTTCGCGATCCGCGACTTCCGGTTCCGCACCGGCGAGCGCCTGCCCGAGCTCAAGCTGCGCTACTACACCCTCGGCCAGCCGCGCCGCGACGCCTCGGGCGAGATCGTCAATGCGGTGATGGTGCTGCACGGCACCGGCGGCTCGGGGCGGCAGTTCCTGAGCGCGCAGTTCGCCGACGTGCTGTTCGCCCCCGGCGGCCTGCTCGACCCGGCCAAGTACTACGTCATCCTGCCGGACAACATCGGCCACGGCGCCTCGTCCAAGCCCAGCGACGGGCTGCGGATGCGCTTTCCGAAGTACGACTACGCCGACATGGTGGAGGCCCAGCACCGCCTGGTCACCGAGGGCCTCGGCGTGAAGCGCCTGCGGCTGATCATGGGCACCTCCATGGGCTGCATGCACGCCTTCATGTGGGGGGAGATGTGGCCCGACGGCGCCAAGGCCCTGATGCCGCTCGCCTGCCTGCCGGTGGAGATCGCCGGCCGCAACCGCCTGTGGCGCAAGATGGCCGTGGACGGCATCCAGGCCGATCCCGCCTGGCGCGGCGGCGACTACCGGGCCCAGCCGGAGCAGGGCCTCAGGACCGCCCAGTCGCTGCTGATCCTGGCGGGCGCCGCGCCCATCAACATGCAGGAGACCCTGCCGACCCGGGCCGCCGTGGACGCCTGGGCGGAGAAGGAGGTTCCCGCCCGGATCGCCCGGGGCGACGCCAACGACCTGATCTACCAGCTCGAGGCCTCGCGCACCTACGATCCCTCGAAGGACCTGGAGAAGATCACCGCGCCGGTCACCTGGATCAACTCCGCCGACGACCTGATCAACCCGCCCGAGCTCGGCATCGCCGAGCGGGAGGCCAAGCGCCTGCGCAACGGCCGCTACCTGCTGATCCCGGCCGGCCCGTTGACCCGCGGCCACGGCACCCACACCTGGGCGGCGCTGTGGAAGGACGAACTGGCCGCGCTGCTGGAACGCTCGGAGCGCTGACACCGATCGGGCTCCCGGCGTGTTATCCTCTTCGAAGGCATTGGAGGAGACCCCGGATGAAGCTCTCCGACGAGGACCGCGACCGGCTCGCCCTGCACTCGGCGTTCGCGGTGCATCAGATCGCCCGCTGGGTCGCCACCCAGCCCGATGTGGCGCCGGAGATCCGAGAACGGCTGCGCGGCCACATCTCGGCGATCGAGGGCGTGCTGGTGACCAACGGCCACGACTGGATCCGGGATGAGATCGAGGCCACCGAGGCCGCGCTCACCTCCTGAGGCCGCTCAGCGGACGTAGCTCGCGCCGTTGATGTCCAGGACCGCCCCGGTCATCGACGCCGGAGCCTCCAGGGCGAGGTAGGCGCAGGCGCCGGCCACCTCCTGCGGGCTCGCGACCCGGCCCAGCGGAATGTCGGCGGAGAGCTGGGCGGCGTCCCGCGCCGCCAGGTAGTCCTCGGCCATGCCGGTGCGAACGAAGCCGGGGCAGACCGCGAAGGCCAGGATCTGCTCGTGGGCGTAGCCGCGGGCGATGGACTTGGTCATCCCGACCATCCCGGCCTTGGAGGCGGCGTAGTGCCAGTGCTCCGGGCTGTCGCCGCGATAGGCCGCCCGGCTCGCCACGTTGACGATCCGGCCGCCGCCTGTCTCGCGGAAGTGCAGCACCGCGCGGCGGCAGAGGTCCGCGGCGGCCTGAAGGTTGATCTGCATCGTCCGCGCCCAGCCCGCCTGCCACTCGGCCAGGGGCGCGTCCACGGCCACGGGCTCGAAGACCCCGGCGTTGTTCACCAGCACGTCGATGCGCCCGCCCAGCGCCGCCAGCGCGCGCTCCCACAGGATATCGGCGGCGGCGGGGTCGGAGAGGTCGGCGCCCAGCACGCCCGGCGCCTCGCGGCTGCCGTGGCCGACGGCGCGCGCGCCCTTCGCCTGGACCGCGTCCAGGATGGCGGCGCCGATCCCGCGGGTGGCGCCGGTGACGAGGATGCTGACGGGGTCGCTCATGCCGCTGTCCTAGCGGTCCGGCGGGCCGGCGCAAGCGGCGGCGTCAGCCGGCGTCCTCGGCCTGGGCGCGGTTCGCCTGCGCGATCGCCGCCGCCGCGGCGGCGAGGCTGAGCGCCGCGTCGATGTCCGCCTTGAGCGCGCCGCGCACCGACAGCCCCGGCGCCCGGCAGAGCGCGGCCAGCGCCTCGGCCAGGCCCGCGAGACCGGCGGAGGTGTCGGCCAGGTCTTCGGCCGCCGCGGCCCGATCCGCGCCGGAGGCGGCGACGAAGGCCTCGAAGCCCTCGGCGTCGCGGTCCCCGGCGCTCAGGGCCTGTTCGGCGAGGCGCCGGGCGGCGTCCGCCGCGGCCGCCAGTGCGGGATCGCCCCCGCGCCGGCGGGCGGTGATCGCGAACGCCTTGGCGGCGCAGGCGCAGGCCAGAGAGAGCGCGACGGCGGCGGCCGCGCCGGAGCCCGGCGCCGGCCGGTCGGCGGCGAGGTCCGCGAGGAACTCGCCCAGCGCCTGCTCGCGCGCCGGCCGCGCCACGGTCGGTCAGTCCTCGACGGTGAAGCCGACCTTCAGGGTCACCTGGTAGTGGGCGACGCGCCCGTCCTCCACATGGCCCCGGGTCTCGACCACCTGGAACCAGCGGATGTGCCGGAGGCTCTCGTTGGCTCGGCCGATGGCGGTCTGGATGGCGTCCTCGATCGAGGTCGTGGAGGAGCCCACGATCTCCATGAGCCGGTAGACGTTGTCGTCCTGCATGGTTCCCTATCCCGGTTGCGATAGGCCTGCTTACGCTCCAGCCGGCGGACGGTTCCGCCGCTCAGGGCTCCGGATCGAACAGCAGGAAGGCGGCGGTCGCGCCCGGCCGGATGGCGTGCACGCAGCCGGCGGGGATGAGCTGCAGGTCGCCGGCCGCCAGCCGGACGTCCTCGCCGTCCAGGACGAGGGTCAGCTCCCCCTCGACCATCAGCAGCGCCTCGGCCCAGGCGTGGGCTTCCGGCGCCAGGCCCTCGCCCTCGGTGCGGAACAGCTTCAGCCTCACGCCGCCGACGTCGCCCAGCACGGCGCGGCCCCACTGGCCGGGCAGGTCCCGGGCCAGGCGCGCGAGCTTCAGCGGGGCGGCGGTCGTCATCCGCCGAGACCTGCCACTCCCCGGGCCCCTCCGCAACGGGCGCCGGCGTTCGGTCAGCCCGCCGCCGCCCGCCGCGCGGCCTGGTCGGGTTCCGCCGCCAGCGCCTCGGAGATCGCGGCGTAGAGGCGCTGGACCTCGATCGGCTTGGCCACGCAGTCGTCCATCCCGGCGGCGCGGTACTCGGCCAACTGATGGGTCATGACGTTGGCGGTCAGCGCCAGGATCGGCGTGCGCGGGCGGCCGGTCCGGGCCTCCTCCGCGCGGATCCGCCGCGTGGCCTCCAGCCCGTCCATCACCGGCATCTGCGCGTCCAGCAGGATCACGTCCCAGTCCTGCGCCCGCCAGGCCTCGAGCGCCTGGGCGCCGTCGTCGACCAGGACGGGCTCGATCCCCGCCTGGGCGAGCAGGGTCTGGAGCACCAGCCGGTTGGTGGCGTTGTCGTCCGCCGCCAGCACGCGGATTGCGCCCGACATCAAGGGCGCGGCGGCGACCGCGGCCTCGCCGGCCTCGTCGGCCGGCGCCGCGGCGAGGGGCAGCGCAAGGACGAAGGTCGAGCCCTCGCCGGGCGTGCTTTCGGCGCGGATCTCGCCGCCCATCAGCCCGGCCAGCTCCCGGCAGATGGCGAGGCCGAGCCCGGTGCCGCCGTGGGTGCGGAAATCGGACGGCTGGGCCTGGACATAGCGTTCGAACAGCCGGGCGAGCTGATCGGGCGCGAGCCCCGGGCCGGTGTCGGCGACGCTCACCTCCAGGGCCTCGCCGGCCCGGCGGACGGCCACCCGCACGCCGCCCGCCTCGGTGAACTTCACGGCGTTCGACAGCAGGTTGTAGCAGATCTGCCGGATGCGGGTCGGGTCGCCCAGGTAGCGGCCGTCCGCCGCCGGGTCGATGTCCAGCGACAGCCGCAGCCCCTTGGCCTCGGCCGTCCCGGCGTAGGCCTGGGCGGCGTGGGTGACCACGTCCGCCAGGTCGAACGGCACGGTCTCGATCTCCAGCTTGCCGGCCTCGATCTTCGACAGGTCCAGCACGTCGTTGAGGATCGCCAGCAGGGCGGCCCCCGACTGGCGGATCACCGTCAGCCGCTGCGCCTGTGGGCCCGGCAGGGGATCGGCGTCCATCGCCTGGGCCATGCCCAGGATGCCGTTCAGCGGCGTGCGGATCTCGTGTGTCATCGTGGCCAGGAACCGGCTCTTGGCCAGGTTCGCGGCGTCCGCCTCGTCCCGGGCCTCGCGCAGCGCCTCGGTGTTCATCCAGCCGTTGCGGATGGCGATCCAGATGTGGGCCAGGAACAGGGCGCCGGCGAGCACGATGGAGATCACCCCGGCGGGTCCCAGGGTGGCGCTGCTCGCCAGCGGCAGGGCGAACCAGTGCAGCAGGAAGGGCGTGATCGCCACCGCCAGGATCGTCCGGTCGTGATGCATGTGGACGCCCACGTGCACCAGGCTGGCGGCCAGCAGGATGATGGTGACGGCCAGCCCTGCGGACCCGCCGTTGAGCCACAGGTAGGTGGAGATGCTCGCGTAGAGGCCGGTGCTGAGCGCCGTGGCGAAGGCGCAGAACAGCCGCTGGCCCTGCGTGGGCTGCACGTCCTCGGACTTCAGGAACGGGCCGAACGCCAGGCCGTCGGGGATCTGGGCCAGCGAGACGGCGGCCAGCCACAGCCACGGCCACATCGACGGGGCCAGCGCGTAGCTGATGCCGGCCACGACGGTCGCCGCCCCCATGCGGGTGAACCGCTCGCGGGCCCGCGCCTGGGCGATCAGGGCAAAGTCGCGGCCGGCCCGCATCTGGCGCATCTCCATCCGGAACCCGCTATTCCACCACACGGCGACTAACGAACCGTTCCCGAGGCGGCCGGCCTGGTCTGCGCCGCCCGCCGCCAACTCCCGGGGCGGCGGCGGGAAGGCGGTCGGCCAGACGGCGCGCCGTCCAGCGACAGATCTCCACGCCGATCGCGCCCATGGCGAATAGATCGCGATATATCTTGCAGTCCGATATATCGCGGACTATATCGGCTCTCATGAGGCACATGCATCGCTACGGCTGTCAGAGCCGCTTCACCGCCACCGACGAGGCTGGCCGACATCATCATTCCTGGGGCCGCCACGGCGGGCGCCATCGCGGCGGCCGGGCCGGACGCTTCTTCGACTATGGCGAGCTCCGCCTGCTGATCCTGTCCATGCTCGCCGAGCGCCCGCGCCACGGATACGAGCTGATCAAGGACGTGGAGGAGACCTTCGGCGGGGCTTACAGCCCGAGCCCGGGGGTGATCTATCCGACGCTCTCCTGGCTCGACGACATGGGTTACGCCGCCGCCGAGGCGGAGGAGGGCGGCCGCAAGCGCTACCGGGTCACGGAGGAGGGCGAGGCCTTCCTGGCGGCCAACCGGGCGGCGGTGGACGGTCTGAGGGCCCGCGGCCGCGAAGCCGGCGGCGGCGGCCGGCGCGAGGTCCCGGCCCAGGTGGTGCGCGCCATGGAGAACCTGAAGCTCGCGCTGCGCCTGCGCCTGCGTCAGGGCGGGTTGACCCCCGAGGCTGCAGAGGCCATCGCCGCCACCCTCGACGAGGCCGCCCGCACGGTGGAGCGGAGCTGATGGGCGAGGCGCCCGTCCGCAGCGTGGCCGAGGTGGCGACGGCTCACGCCGCCAGATATCTCGTCCAGCTCTGCAAGCACTTCGCCCACCGGATTCCGGCCAGCCACGCCGAGGGGGTGGGGCGGATCGAATTCCCGATCGGCGTCTGCGACCTCGCCGCCGACGGCGACGGCCTGCGGATCACCGTGACGCCGGCCGCTGCCGACGAGCTCGAGGCCCTGAAGGACGTGGTCGTCCGCCACCTCGTCCGCTTCGCCTTCCGCGAGGAACTGGTCTTCGACTGGCGTCGGGCCTAGGAGGCCGCGGCCGTCGGTCGTCGCGGCCGCTTCCGGGTCAGCACCCACACGCCGAGCGGCAGGTTGACCGCCACCGCCGTGAGCACGCCTGGCGCATAGCCGCCGAGCGCGATCGCGGCGGGGACGTGCGGCGCGAGCACGTTGGCCAGCAGCACCGCAGCGGTGGCCCGCAGCGCCCACCAGCCCGCGTCCGCTCGGGCGGTTCGCGCCGCCCACAGGAGCAGCCCGCCAGCCGCCACGCTCACCGCCAGCAGGGCGGCCTGGAACGCCGCGGCGCCCGGCAGGGCGAGCGGCGCCCCCAGCCGCGCCAGCAGGGCGGCCGCCTCGGAGCGCACGGCCGGGTACGTCAGGCCTTCCTCGAGGTTGTGCAGCAGCACGGCCCCGAGCAGCAGCCCGGCGGCCAGCGGTCGCCGCCCACGCGCTTCGTCCCATGCTCCGGCCGCGCCCATGCCGAAGCCTAGCATCTCCTCACGTGACATGGATCAAGGCGGCCGGCGGCGCCACGGTTCAGGCTGTTGTCTTCCCAGCCCGGAAGCGCCCGTGCCGTCGCCGACCCGATCCCGCTCCCGTATCCGGCCGCCCGCCGGCCTGTCGGCGGCGCGCCCCGCCTCGCCGCTCGCCTTCTTCCTCGTCCTGGCCGGCCTCGCCGTTCCCCTGTGGCTGGCCAGCGACCGCTTCGGGGTGATCGGCTCGCTGCGCATCCCGACCACCGACCTGCTGCTGGCCTTCGCCCCGATGGCCGCGGCCCTGCTGCTCTGCGCCGTCCGCGAGGGCTCGGGCGTGGCGTTCGCCCTCCTGCGGCGGACGGTCGACCTCGCGGTGCTGCGCCGGCCCCGCTGGCTGGCCGCGACTCTGTTCCTGCCGCCCGCCATCTATCTCGGCGCCGCCCTCGCGGTGCGGATGACGGGCATGGCCGAGCCCGCCCCGGCCCTCGACCTCCTGCGGCTCGCGGCGCTGCTGCCGCTGTTCCTCGTCCTCGCGGCTGGCGAGGAGGTGGGCTGGATGGGCTATGCCTATGATCCCTTGCGCGCCCGTTTCGGCGCGGTGGGCGCGGCCCTGGTCCTGGCCGCGCCCTGGTGGGCTGGGCATCTGCCGTCGATGGCCCAGATCGGGGCCACGCGGCTGGACGTCGCCGCCTGGGCGCTGGGCGCCGTCGCCCTTCGTCTGGTGATGGGCTGGCTCTACCTGGGCTCGGGCAGCCTGTTCGCCGTCGTGTTGTTCCACGCCCTGCTGAATCTGTCGCGCATCGCCGCCTTCCCCGCCGCCGGGGCTCACTACGCCAGCGCCTACCAGGTCGCCGCCGCCGCGGCGGCGGCGTTGGCCGCGCTCGCCGTCCTGCCGGCTCTGCTGCGCCGTGGCGGCGGGTAGCAGGCGCGCCTGAGGCGGCCGCGAAGAACCTACGTCCGGTTCTGACGCAGCCTGGCCCCACAACACCCAGGCCGCGGGATGGTCCTGCGGCCGCGGCGCAGGACCGCTCCCATCGGGACGATGGGCCGGAACATCTTGCGAACAGAGAACGAAGGCGGTACAGCTCTCGTCCTCGACCGCGAGTCGAACGCCAGCCGGGTTGGCGGAATCGTGGGATAGAAGGGGTTGGACATGGCTCAATCGGCGTTGAAACTCGTGGCGAAAGAAGACGGAGATAAGCAGCGCGCGCTCGAGGCCGCGCTGACGCAGATCGATCGGGCCTTCGGCAAGGGCTCGGTCATGAAGCTGGGCGACAAGGGCAAGGTCGTGGAGATCGAGTCGGTGTCGACCGGCTCGCTCGGCCTGGACCTGGCGCTGGGCATCGGCGGCCTGCCCAAGGGCCGCATCATCGAGATCTACGGGCCGGAATCGTCGGGCAAGACGACGCTCGCCCTGCACGTGGTCGCCGAGGTCCAGAAGGCCGGCGGCACCGCCGCCTTCGTGGACGCCGAGCACGCGCTCGACCCGTCCTACGCCCATAAGCTGGGGGTGAATCTGGACGACCTGCTGGTCGCCCAGCCCGACACCGGCGAACAGGCGCTTGAGATCACCGACACCCTGGTGCGCTCCAACGCCGTGGACGTCATCGTCGTCGACTCGGTGGCGGCGCTGACGCCGCGGGCCGAGATCGAAGGCGAGATGGGCGACAGCCTGCCCGGCCTTCAGGCCCGCCTGATGAGCCAGGCGCTGCGCAAGCTCACCGCCTCGATCTCCAAGGCCAAGACCCTGGTCATCTTCATCAACCAGATCCGGATGAAGATCGGCGTCATGTACGGTTCGCCCGAGACCACCACGGGCGGCAACGCGCTGAAGTTCTACGCCTCGGTGCGCCTCGACATCCGCCGCACGGGCTCGGTGAAGGTCCGCGACGAGATCGTCGGCAACAACGTCCGCGTGAAGGTGGTGAAGAACAAGGTGGCCCCGCCGTTCCGCGAGGTCGAGTTCGACATCATGTACGGCGAGGGGATCTCCAAGCTCGGCGAAATCATCGACCTCGGCGTGAAGGCCGGCGTGATCGAGAAGTCCGGCTCCTGGTTCTCCTACAACTCCACCCGGATCGGCCAGGGCCGCGACAACGTCCGCGAGTTCCTCAAGCAGAACCCGGACATGGCCAACGAGATCGAGCGCGCCGTCCGCGGCGCCAAGTCGACCATCGAGGAAGAGCTCCTCGTGGGCGGCCCCGAGGACGGGGAGGAATAAGGCTTCTCGCCCGGCGGCTCCGCGGCCAGGGCGGCGCCCGCCAACCCACGCCGATCCCGGCCACCCCACGCGGGGCATGACGCCGGGCGAGACCGGACGCCTGAGGGACCGCCCCCTCAGGCGTCCTTTTTCTTTGCGGTCGCGGCTTAGTTTCGTAAACCCTCGCCCGCCCCCACTTAGGGGAACATCGCGACCACACCCGTTATCGGAATTCCAATGGCGACCCCGAACGAGATCCGGACCCACTTCCTCGACTTCTTCGGTCGGAAGGATCACCAGGTCGTCGCCTCGGCTCCCCTGGTGCCGCAGAACGACCCGACCCTGCTGTTCGTCAACGCCGGCATGGTGCCGTTCAAGAACTACTTCACCGGCGCCGAAACCGCGCCCTGGCCGCGGGCGGCCTCCTCGCAGAAGTCGGTCCGCGCCGGCGGCAAGCACAACGACCTCGACAACGTCGGCTACACCGCGCGCCACCACACCTTCTTCGAGATGCTGGGGAATTTCTCCTTCGGCGACTACTTCAAGGAGCAGGCGATCAGCCACGCCTGGGAGCTGCTGACCAAGGAGTTCCAGCTCCCGGTCGAGAAGCTGCTGGTCACCGTCTACCACGAGGACGACGAGGCGTTCGGCCTTTGGAAGAAGATCGCCGGCCTGCCGGACGAGAAGATCATCCGCATCGCCACCTCGGACAACTTCTGGTCCATGGGCGACACCGGCCCCTGCGGCCCGTGCTCCGAGATCTTCTACGACCACGGCGCCCACATCCCCGGCGGTCCCCCGGGCAGCCCGGACGAGGACGGCGACCGGTTCGTCGAGATCTGGAACCTCGTCTTCATGCAGTTCGAGCAGTTCGCCGACGGCACGCGGACGAACCTGCCCAAGCCGTCCATCGACACGGGCGCCGGCCTCGAACGCGTCGCGGCCGTGCTGCAGGGCGTGCACGACAACTACGACGTCGACCTGTTCAAGGATCTGATCGCGGCCGCCAAGCGCGAGCTGCGGGCCGAGGGCGCTGAGACCACCCCGTCGCACCGGGTGATCGCCGATCACCTGCGCTCCACCAGCTTCCTGATCGCCGACGGCGTCACGCCCTCGAACGAGGGCCGCGGTTACGTGCTGCGCCGGATCATGCGGCGCGCCATGCGCCACGCCCACCTGCTGGGCGCGGACGAGCCGCTGATGCACCGCGTCGCGCCGACCCTCGTGCAACTGATGGGCGACGCCTATCCCGAGCTGCGCCGCGCGGAGCCGGCCATCGTCGACACCCTGCGCCAGGAGGAGGAGCGGTTCCGCCGCACGCTCGGCCGCGGCATGGTGCTGCTCGACGAGGCGACCGCGGGCCTGAACGAGGGCGACGTCCTGCCGGGCGAGACCGCCTTCAAGCTCTACGACACCTACGGCTTCCCGCTGGACCTCACCCAGGACGCGGTGCGGGCCAAGGGCCTGACCGTCGACCTGGAAGGCTTCGACGCCGCCATGGCGCGCCAGCGCGAGCAGGCCCGCGAGAACTGGGCGGGCTCCGGCCAGGTGGCCGCGGCGGCCGAGTGGTTCGCGATCCGCGATCGGCTGGGGCCCACCGAGTTCATCGGCTACGACACCACCGAGGCCACCGGCGAGCTGCTGGTCCTCGTCGCCGACGGCAAGGAAGTCGACCAGGCCGGCGCCGGTCAGACCGTTCAGGCGCTGTTCGACCGCACGCCCTTCTACGCCGAGAGCGGCGGCCAGGCGGGCGACAAGGGCGAGGCCGAGTGGGACGGCGGCCGCGGCCGCGTCCTCGACGTCCAGAAGCAGGCCGGCGACCTCCACGTGCACGATCTCGAGATCCTCGAGGGCGCGCTGGCGGCCGGCGCGCGCGTGCGCCTGGCGGTCGACGCCGAGGGCCGCGCCTCGACCCGCTCGAACCACTCCGCGACCCACCTGCTGCACGCGGCCCTGCGCAACGTGCTCGGCCGCCACGTCACCCAGAAGGGGCAGATGGTCGACGGCGAGCGCATCCGCTTCGACTTCAGTCACGGCCAGCCGCTGACGCCCGAGGAGATCGACCGCATCGAGGCCGAGGTGAACGCGGTGGTCCGCCAGAACCTGCCGGCGCAGACCAAGAACATGCGCGCCCAGGAGGCCATCGAGGCCGGGGCCATGGCCCTGTTCGGCGAGAAGTACGGCGACACCGTGCGCGTGCTGACGCTGGGCCGCGCGCTGGACGGGCAGGGCGACTACTCGGTGGAGCTGTGCGGCGGCACCCACGTCTCGCGCACCGGCGACATCGCGCTGTTCAAGATCGTCTCGGAGCAGGGCATCGCCGCCGGCGTCCGCCGGATCGAGGCGCTCACCGGCGAGGCGGCCCGCCGCTACCTGCTGGAGCAGGCGCAGGTGTCCAAGTCGCTGGCGGAGCAGTTCAAGGTGCCGGTGGACCAGGTGGCCGCCCGCGTCGACGCCCTGCAGGCCCAGGCCCGCAAGCTCGAGAAGGACCTCGCCGAGGCCAAGCGCCAGCTCGCCATGGGCGGCGGCGGCGGCGGCGCGGCGGCGGGGCCCGAGGAGATCGGCGGCGTGAAGGTCATGGCCCGGGTCATGGAAGGCGTCGGCGGCAAGGACCTGCGGCCCATCGCCGAGGAGTTCAAGAAGCAGCTCCCCGACGGCGTCATCGCGCTCGTCGGCTCGGCCGAGGGCAAGGCGGCGGTGACCGTCGCCGTCACCGGCCAGGCCCAGGGCCGCTTCAACGCCGTGGAGCTCGCCAAGGCCGCGGTGCAGGCCATGGGCGGCCAGGGCGCCGGCGGCCGGCCGGACTTCGCCCAGGGCGGCGCGCCCGACGGCTCCAAGGCCGCCGAGGGCCTCTCCGCCGTGAAGAAGGCGCTGGCGGGCGCGTAAGCCACCGCCGCCTCAGCGTCCGCCGACGAAAACGGCGGCCGGGTCGCCCCGGCCGCCGTCTTCATGTCAGCCCTGGCGGGGCGCTCAGGCGGCTTCGCCGAGCGCCTTCTCGAGGTTGGCCGCCACCTTGTCGATGAAGCCCTCGGTGGTCAGCCAGCCCTGGGTGTCGCCGACCAGCAGCGCCAGGTCCTTGGTCATCGAGCCGCTCTCGACGGTCGAGACGCAGACCTGCTCCAGCGTGCGGGCGAAGCGCGACAGCTCCTCGTTGCCGTCCAGCTTGGCGCGGTGCTCCAGGCCCCGCGTCCAGGCGAAGATCGAGGCGATCGAGTTGGTCGAGGTGCTCTCACCCCGCTGATGCTGGCGATAGTGGCGGGTGACGGTGCCGTGCGCGGCCTCGGCCTCCAGGGTCTTGCCGTCCGGCGTCACCAGCACCGAGGTCATCAGCCCCAGCGAGCCGAAGCCCTGGGCCACCTGGTCCGACTGCACGTCGCCGTCGTAGTTCTTGCACGCCCAGATGAAGGCGCCCGACCACTTCAGCGCGGACGCCACCATGTCGTCGATCAGGCGGTGCTCGTAGGTCAGGCCGGCGGCCTTGTACTGCTCGGCGTACTCGGCCTCGAAGACCTCGGCGAAGATGTCCTTGAAGCGCCCGTCATAGGCCTTGAGGATGGTGTTCTTCGTCGACAGGTAGACCGGATACTGGCGGTTCAGGCCGTAGGCGAAGCAGGCGTGGGCGAACTCGCGGATCGAGTCGTCGAGGTTGTACATGCCCATGGCGACGCCGCCGCCCGGGAAGTCGAACACCTCGTGCTCGATGGTCTCGCCGTTCTCGCCGTCCCACTTGATGGTCAGCTTGCCCTTGCCGGGCACGCGGAAGTCGGTGGCCTTGTACTGGTCGCCGAAGGCGTGGCGGCCGACGATGATCGGCTGGGTCCAGCCCGGGATCAGCCGCGGCACGTTGCGGCAGATAATCGGCTCACGGAAGACCACGCCGCCCAGGATGTTGCGGATCGTGCCGTTCGGCGACTTCCACATCTTCTTGAGGTTGAATTCCTTCACCCGCGCCTCGTCGGGGGTGATGGTCGCGCACTTGATGCCCACGCCGTGCTTCTTGATCGCCTCGGCGGCCTCGACCGTCACCTTGTCGTCGGTGGCGTCGCGGTGCTCCATGCCGAGGTCGTAGTACTCGATCGGCAGGTCGAGGAAGGGGAAGATCAGCTTGTCCTTGATCAGCTTCCAGATGATGCGGGTCATCTCGTCGCCGTCCAGGTCGACGACGGGGTTGGCGACTTTGATCTTGGCCATGTGGCGGGGCGCTCCGAGGGGGGGAACTTCCAGTGTGGGGGGCCGTATAACCGCCCCGGCCCCCGACGCAAAGGCCAAGGGGGCGGTAGATCAGCCCACGCTGGCGCTCACCAGCCGGCCGAGCTCGGCGAGCAGGCCGGCCTGCCCCTCCGGAGACAGCGTCGAGCCCGACAGGAAGGCGGCCACCGCATAGCTCCGCCGGTCGGGCAGGGTGACCAGGCCCACGTCGTTGAAGGCCGTGGTGATCCCGAGGTGCGTCCCCGAGGTGCCCGGCTTGTGCGCGAACCGCGACCCCGCCGGGAAGCCGGCCAGCAGCCGGTCGCGCCCCCGGGGCGTCGCCAGCATCAGTTGCAGCAGGCGCCGCGTCGACGCCGGCGAGAGCAGCTCGTACCGGTCCAGCCGCAGCAGGAAGTCCAGCGTGGCCCTGGGCGTGGCGGTGTCGCGCGGGTCGCGCATGTAGGCGGCCATGGCCGCGCGGCGGGTCGCCTCGGGCACGGTGGCGCGGGCCTGCTCGAAGCCGGGGCCCTTCCAGTCCGGGCGGAAGGACGACATGCCGTAGATCTCGGTCTGCAGCTCGCGCTCGTAGCGGTCCACGCGGATCTCGTTCAGCCGCTCGGCGCCCAGCCAGGCTGAAACCGCCCCCGGCCCCCCGATCCGCTTCATCAGCAGGTCGGCGGCGGTGTTGTCGCTGTCCGTCACCGCCGCCGCCAGGATCTCGCCCACCGTGTAGTCGCGCCGCGCGGGCCAGGCGTCGGCGATCGGCGACCAGGCGGGCGACAGGTCTTGCGCCTCCACGATCACCGCCTCGTCCAGCGCCAGCCGGCCGGCGTCCACCTCGGCCAGCGCCGCGGCGCCCAGCGGCGCCTTGAAGACGCTCTGCATGGGGAAACGGCGGTCGCCGTTCATCGTGTAGTGCTCGCCGCTCTCCAGGTTCATCAGGCCGAAGCCCAGGGCGGCCGGCGCCGCGCGGGCGGCCAGCGCCGCGGCGCCCGCGTCCAGCCGGCGCATGTCGAGCTGCGGGGTGGTCGAGGCCGTCAGCGGCATGTCCTGCTCGCAGGCCGCGACGCCGAAGGCGAGGCCGAGGCTCAGGAAATGGCGGCGGGGAAGGGTTGCCAGGGGGACCTCCTGAAACGACAACGCGCGCGATGAGTGAAACGTCGATCCCCGAACCTGTCGTGATCCTGAACGCCCCGCAGCTTGCGGAGAACATCGGCGCGACGGCCCGCGTGATGGCCAACTTCGGCCTCAAGGACCTTCGCCTGGTCAACCCCAGGGACGGCTGGCCGCAGGAGCGGGCCTGGGCCTCGGCCTCCGGCGCCGACTGGCCGCTGAACGCCGCCCGCGTCTACGACGACGTGGCCGGCGCCATCGCCGACCTGCAGCTCGTGTTCGCCACCACCGCCCGTCCCCGCGAGCTGCAGCTCCCGGTGATCACGCCCCGGCAGGCGGCGCGGCAGCTCGCCGACGCGGCCGCGGAGGGCCAGCGCGTGGGCCTGCTGTTCGGCGGCGAGCGGGCCGGCCTCGAGACCCAGGACATCGCGCTCTGCCAGGCGGTGGTGACCATCCCCATCGACCCGCGCTTCCACTCGCTGAACCTCGCCCAGGCCGTGGCCATCAACGCCTACGAGTGGCGCACCACCGTGGCCGACGCCCCGCCGCCGAAGTTCCGCGAGGGCGCGCCGCCCGCCGACGGCGCGGCGCTGATGGGCCTCTACGAGCACCTGGAGCGGGAGCTGACCGAATCGGGCTTCTTCCACCCGCCGGAGAAGACGCCGTCCATGGTCCAGAACCTCCGCGCGGCGCTTGGCCGGGCGCGGTTCACCGACCAGGAGGTCCGCACCCTGCGCGGCGTGGTCACCGCGCTTTCGCGCGGTCGGGGCAAGGTGCTGGAGAAGCTCTCCAGGCGGAAGGACGAGGGCTGAGGCTTGCCCTCCCGGCCGGGCGAGGGAAGTATCGCCGCCCCGCCGGATCAGGAGATTGAGCCATGGCCGCCGTGACCCGACTGCTCGCCGCAGGCGCCGCGCTGCTGCTGGTGCTGGGGTTCGGCCCGCGCGCCGCGGCGCCCCCGCGCAAGGGGGCCGAGCGCGGCGTCCGCCAGGCGCTGGTGCGCCTGAACCAGCGGCTTTCCAAGCGCGACCCCGCCGTCGTCGACGAGTTCATGCCTGACGAGGACACCCTGCTGGTGGGCTCGGAGCTGGGCGAGGTCGCCCGCGGCCGGGCCGGCCTCGAGGCCCACTTCCGCACCCTCTACGGGCGCACCGAGACCCTGTCCTACGACTGGCGCGAGGTCGAGGTCTCGGTCCACGGCCCGATCGCCTGGCTGCACGCCGAGGGCCACGCGGTGGTCCGCGAGGCCGGCGCCGAGCAGCGCCGCCCTTATCGCCTCACCGGCGTCTTCGAACTCTCGCACGGCCAGTGGAAGTGGCGCCTCTTCCACGGCTCGGAACCCGCCTGACCGCTAGGAGCATCCCATGAGCCAAGGTCCCTGGAGCCACCACCGCAGCGCCGCCCTGGCCGACGACATCGACTTCGAGATCAAGGGCCAGGAGCTGCAGTTCGTCGAGATCGAGCTCGACCCCGGCGAGAGCGCTATCGCCGAGGCCGGCGCGCTGGTCTGGAAGGACGCCGTCGTGGGCATGACCACCGTCTTCGGCGACGGCTCGGGCGGCCAGGGCCAGGGATTCATGGGCAAGCTGCTCGGGGCCGGCAAGCGGCTGGTCACCGGCGAGAGCCTGTTCACCACCGTCTTCACCCACAACGGCTCCGGCAAGGCCAAGGTGGCCTTCGCCTCGCCGACGCCCGGCGCCATCCTGCCGCTGCACCTGGCCGAGCTCGGCGGCACGCTGATCTGCCAGAAGGACAGCTTCCTCGCCGCCGCGCGCGGGGTCTCCATCGGCATCCACTTCCAGCGGCGGATGATGACCGGCCTGTTCGGCGGGGAGGGCTTCATCATGCAGCGCCTGGAGGGCGACGGCTGGGTGTTCGTCCAGATGGGCGGGACCGTCGTCGAGCGCACGCTCGCGCCCGGCGAGCAGATCCACGTGGACACCGGCTGCCTGGCCGCCTTCACGCCCTCGGTGGACTTCGACCTCGTCATGGCCGGCGGGGTGAAGAGCGTCTTCTTCGGCGGCGAGGGCCTGTTCTTCGCCAGGCTCACCGGACCGGGCAAGGTGTGGATCCAGTCGCTGCCCTTCTCCAGGCTCGCGGGCCGGATGCTGGCCGCCGCCGGCGGCACGGGCCAGAACGCCGGCGAAGGCTCGATCCTCGGCGGCCTCGGCGACCTGATCGGCGGCAACCGCTGACCTTCAGTCCCTCCCCCGCCGGGGGAGGTGGCCCCAAGGGCCGGAGGGGGTCCGCTCGGACGCCGCTTCCGACCCCCTCAGCCGGCTTCGCCGACAGCTCCCCGGCGGGGGGAGCGACTTAGGGATGTCTCCGCCCCCGCAACGTGCAAACGCGCCGGCGGCTGGGGCGGAATCGGCGCCCTCCTCTGGACAACCGCCACGCTCCTCGTCCAGCGTCGCGCCTTCAGTTGGGGGGAGTCTCACCGTGTCCAAGTCCATCTCGCTCGCGCTCGCCGCGGCGCTGTTCGCCACCGCCGCCCACGGCGCCTCGCTGCCGGCCCTGAAGAAGCAGGCGATCGCCGGCGTCGACGCCCGCGCCAAGCTCGCCCAGGAGATGAACGATCAGATCTTCTCCTTCGGGGAGCTCGGGTTCCAGGAGGTGGAGACCTCCCGCTACATCACCGAGGTGCTGGAGAAGAACGGCTTCAAGGTCACCCGCGGGGTCTCGGGCATGCCCACCGGCTGGGTGGCCACCTGGACCAACAAGACCGGCGGCCCGGTGATCGCCCTGGGCTCCGACATCGACGGCATCCCCAAGGCCTCGCAGACGCCGGGCATCCCCTGGCGCAAGCCGCTGGTCGAGGGCGGCCCGGGCCACGGCGAGGGCCACAACTCCGGCCAGGCGCTGAACGTCGTCGCCGCGCTCGCGGTGAAGGACATCATGCAGAAGGAGGGCATCGCCGGGACGCTGATGCTCTGGCCGGGCGTCGCCGAGGAGCTGGTGGCCGGCAAGGCCTACATGGTGCGCGACGGCGTCTTCAAGGACGTGGACGCGGTGATCTTCACCCACGTGGGCGACAACCTCGGCACCAACTGGGGCAAGCCGTCGGGCACCGGCCTCGTCTCGGTGGAGTATACGTTCAAGGGCGGGACCGCGCACTCGGCCGGCAAGCCGTGGATGGGCCGCTCGGCGCTCGACGCGGTCAGCCTCATGAACGCCGGCTGGGAGTTCCGGCGCGAGCACATCCGCCCGGCGCAGCGCTCGCACTACGTGATCCGCGACGGCGGCGACCAGCCCAACGTCGTCCCCGAGCGGGCGAGCGTCTGGTACTATTTCCGCGAGCAGGACTTCCAGCGGATCAAGGACCTCTACGCCATCGGCAACAAGATCGCCGACGGCGCCGCCACCATGACCGACACCACGGTCGAGCGTCGGGTGCTGGGCACGGCCGCGCCGCGGCACTTCAACAAGCCCATGGCCGAAGCCGCCTACGCCAACATCAAGGCCGTGGGCCTGCCGAAGTGGACCGCCGACGACCAGGCCTTCGCCAAGGCCGTGCAGAAGGAGGTGAAGGCCGAGAAGAGCGACGGCCTCGCCACCGAGCTCGAGAAGCTGGAGCCGCCGAAGGAGAACCCGGAGAGCGGCGGGTCGGACGACATCGGTGACATCTCCTGGGTCGTGCCGACCATCACCGTCCGCTATCCGTCGAACATCCCCGGCCTGCCGGGCCACAATTGGGCCAACGCCATCTCCATGGCCACGCCGATCGCGCACAAGGGCGTGGTGGCCGGCTCCAAGGTGGTGGCCATGACCACGCTGGACCTGCTCACCCAGCCGAAGCTGCGGGCGGCGGCGAAGGACTACTTCACCAACGTCCAGACCAAGACCGAGCGCTACGTCCCGATGATCGAGGCCGCGGACAAGCCGGCGGTGGAGATGAACGCGGACGTCATGGCCCGCTTCCGGCCGGCCATGAAGGCCTACTACTACGACCCCGCCAAGCACCCGACCTACCTCGACCAGCTCGGCGTCAAGTGGCCGACCCTGGAGCGGCCGCCCGAGACCAAGTAGCGCAAGCCTCCTCTCCCCCCGGCCTGCGGCTCGGGGGGAGGTGGGGAAGCCGCGCATCCTCCGTCAGGCTGCAAAACCTTGACAACACGGTCTCCGCGTGTTCTCTTTTTGTTCTATGTCGCCCGAGCCCACCCATCTCGCTGAAGACCGCCACACGGTGACGCTCCGGGCGCTCGCGGGCATGAGCCTGGAACTCGCCCAGGACCTGCAGCAACGGGCGCTCGCCGCCGAGAGCGCCGAGGACGCGGTCCGCCTCGCCGCCGCCTTCCACCGCGTGGCCCGCGGCCTTCGCCAGACCCTGGCGCTGGAGCTCAAGGTCATCCGCTACAAGGACGAGGCGGCGCGCGAGACGCAGCAAGCCGCCGGCCTCGCCGAAACCGCCCGCCGGGCGGAGGCCGACGCCCACGACCAGGCCGTCGAGCAGCGCGCCGACGCCGTCCGCGCCCGGGTCGGCGACACCTTCTGGTCCGAGCACGAGCCGCCCGACTGGCGCATCACCGAGACCGGCCGCGAGCTGCCGCTCCGCCCGCCTGAGGGCGACCCGATCTGGGACCGGCTGGACGCCTTCCTCGATGAGGCCCGAACGCGCGAGGACTTCCTCACCCGCGACGTCCACCGCCTCGTCATCGAGGCGTGCGACGCCATCGGCGCCGACCCCACCCTGATCTACGCCATCCCCGGCCGAAGGCCGGCGGAGACCACCGCCGAACCGGCCGCCGCCGATTCGAGCTGACCGTCCGGCGCTCAGGCGGCAGCCCGACCACACACCCCTGTCATCCCGGTTTGGGCGCAGCCAAAGACCGGGCCCCATGAACACGACGTCCTCCCCCGAAGGCGCCGGCCTCTCCGCCTGCGCCTCGAAATCCGCACTCGTGTCTATGGGGCCCGGTCTTCGCCTGCGGCAAACCGGGATGACACCGGAAGGATGGGAGAGACCGGCGCCGTTGCCCGGCCCGCCGCGTGCGCTAAAACCGCTCGGGGCCCGTCCGAAGGCCCGTACAGGGAAGCCCTCGCATGCGTTTCGTCACCGCGGCCTGCGTCGCCGCGCTCGCCACGTCCGGCCTCGTCGCCGCCCCCGCCCTCGCCGACGAGGGCATGTGGACCTACGACAACTTCCCCTCGGCCAAGGTCCGCGAGGCCTATGGCGTGAATGTCGACCAGGCCTGGCTCGACCGGGTGCGCGGCGCGTCCGTACGCCTGACCACCGGCTGCTCGTCCTCGGTCGTCTCGCCGCAAGGCCTGGTGCTCACCAACGCCCACTGCGTCATCGAATGCGTGCAGGACCTGTCCTCGCCGCAGAAGGACTATGTGAAGGACGGCTTCCTCACCGCCACCCGGGAGGAGGAGCGCACCTGCCCGGGGATGCAGGCCGAGATCCTGACCCAGATCACCGACGTCACCGACCAGGTCCGCGCCGCCACCGCCGGCAAGGCGGGCCAGGACTTCGTGCGCGCCCGCGACGCGGCCATGGCCCAGGCCGAGAAGGCCGGCTGCGGCGACGACAAGGCCCTGCGCTGCCAGGTGGTCAGCCTCTACCGGGGCGGCCAGTTCAAGCTCTACAAGTATCGCAAGTACGCCGACGTCCGCCTGGTGTTCTCGCCGGAGTACGCCACGGCCTTCTTCGGCGGCGACCCCGACAACTTCAACTTCCCGCGCTTCAACCTCGATATGGGCTTCCTGCGCCTGTACGAGAACGGCCGCCCGGTCGCCACGCCCCAGCACCTGACCTGGGTGTCCCGTGCGCCCAAGGAAGGCGAGGTGACCTTCGTCTCCGGCAACCCCGGCTCCACGGACCGGATGCTCACCGTCGCCCAACTGGAGACCCAGCGCGACCTGATGATCCCGGTGGCCCAGCTCCAGCGCTCCGAGCTGCGCGGCCGGCTGCTGCAGTTCTCGTCGGAGAGCCCGGAGCACAAGCGGATCGCCACCGACCCGCTCACCGGCCTGGAGAACTCCTACAAGGTGTTCTTCGGCCGCCAGTTCGCGCTGAACGACGCCGCCTTCATGCAGGCCAAGCGCGCGGGGGAGGCCGAGCTGCGCAGCAAGGTGGCGGCCAACCCGCAGCTCGCCGCCGAGATCGGCGACCCCTGGGGCGAGATCGCCAAGGCCCAGGCCGCCGCGGCCACGCACTTCGTCCGCTACCGCCAGCTCGAGCAGGCGGCGGGCGGCGGCTCGCTGCTGTTCAACTACGCCCGCGACCTGGTCCGCGCCGCCCAGGAGCGGGCCAAGCCCTCGGCCGAGCGCCTGCCGTCCTACGCCGACACCCGGCTGCCGCTGCTGGAGAAGACGCTGCTGGACGCCCGGCCCGTCGACCCGGCGCTGGAGCAGGTCTACCTGGAGCACTGGCTGCTCAAGACCCGCGAGTACCTGACCGTCGACGATCCGGCGGTGAAGATGCTGCTGGGCCGCGAGAGCCCCGAGGGCCTGGCCGCACGGGTGGTGAAGGCCTCGACGCTGGGCGACCCGGGTGAGCGCCGCCGCCTTTGGGAGGGCGGGATGGCCGCCATCCAGGCGTCGGACGACCCGATGATCCAGCTCGCCCTGCGCCTCGACCCGCCCGCGCGGGCGGTCCGCCAGAGCTGGGACTCCGAGGTCGCCGGTCCCACCGACCGCGCCGCCGAGCGCATCGCCCGCGCCCGGTTCGCGGTCTATGGCGACCAGGTCTATCCGGACGCCACCTTCACCCTGCGGCTCTCCTACGGGAAGGTCGCCGGCTGGACCTACCGCGGCCAGACGATCCCCCACTTCACCACCATCGGCGGCCTCTACGAGCGGGCCACCGGCGCCGAGCCCTTCGCGCTCGCGCCGCGCTGGGCGCAGGCCGAGGCCAAGCTGGACAAGTCGGTGGTCTACAACTTCGTCACCACCAACGACATCATCGGCGGCAACTCCGGCTCGCCGGTCGTGAACGCGAGGGGCGAGGTGCTGGGCGCCGCCTTCGACGGCAACATCCACTCGCTGGGCGGCGCCTACGGCTACGACGGGACCATCAACCGCACGGTGGTGGTCTCCACCGCCGCGGCGACCGAGGCGCTGGCCAAGGTCTATGGCCTGAACGGCCTGGTCCGCGAGCTGAACGGCGGGCGCCGCCGCTAGGGCCGCGCCGGCTAGCCGCCGGCCGCCGCGCCGGCGCTCAGCTCCAGCCGGTCGAGCTCCTCCTCGGCCCGGCGGTAGGCGTCGTCTCCGATGTCGCCACGGGTCCGGAGCTCGGCGATCGCCCGCCGCGAGGCCGCGACGAGACGCCGGCGCAGCACGTTCTCGGGCCAGTCCTGCGGGCTGCCACCGTCCTTCGCCTGGCCGAGCGCCTCGGCGTACTCCTGGCGCAGGCGGTCGGCGGCCGGGCTGTCGTCGCCGTCGAGTTCGGTCATGGCCGCCTTCAGCGCCACCTTTCGGGCGATGCGCAGCTCGCTCTCCACGACCGTGTCGCGGGGCAGCCGCAGCAGCCGCAGCAGCGGCCCGAGCGTCAGGCCCTGCAGCAGCAGCGTGCCCAGCACCACCACGAAGGCGGCGAAGCGGATGAAGTCGCGGTAGGGGAAGCCCTCCGGCAGGGCGAGCGCGGCGGCCAGGCTGACGATGCCGCGCATGCCCGACCAGCCGACCACCGCCATGGCCCGGGCGTCGCCCGGCGCGGTGCGGCCGCCGCTCAGCCGGTGGGCGGCGACCACGGCGAGGTGGTGGGCCGCGACCCAGCCGATCCGGACCACGATCACCACGCCCAGGATCGCCAGGGCCGCGCCCAGGTAGGTCAGCCGCTCGGCAGGGCTCAGGCCTTCCAGGATCGGGCCGAGCTGCAGGCCCACCAGGGTGAAGGCCAGCACGTTGAGCACCACCGTCGCCGTCTCCCAGATGGCGAAGGACGGCACCCGCAGGTTCGCCGGCATCGGCGCCGAGCCGTCGCGGGCGAGCGTCAGGCCGAACACCACGATGGTCACGACGCCCGAGAGGCCGAGCCGCTCGGCCATCAGCCAGACCGCGAAGGTGGAGACGAACTGCAGGATGACCGAGGACGGCGCGTCGTGGATCTGCTGGGTCAGCCAGCGCATCGGCCGGGCGAGCAGCCAGCCCACCGCCACGCTGCCCACGAACACCAGGGCGAAGGTCGGCGCGGCCCGCGTCAGGCTGAACCCGCCCGCCGCCATCGCCGCCACCGCCAGCCGGTAGATCAGCAGCGACGAGGCGTCGTTGAGCAGGCTCTCGCCCTCCAGCACCATGCGGATCCGGTGGGGCGGGTTGACGTGGCGCAGCACGGCCAGCGCCGCCACGGCGTCCGGCGGCGCGACGAGCGCGCCCAGCGCCACCGCCGCCGCCCAGGGCAGGTCCGGCACCAGGGCCCGGGCGGCGAACGCCACCGCCAGCGTGGTCACGGCCACCGCGCCCAGCACCAGCGAGGTCACCGGGATCCAGTTGCGGCGCAGGTCGCGGAACGAGGCGTCGTAGGCGGCGTCCAGCAGCACCGGGGCGACGAACAGGGCGAGGATCAGGTCCGGCGGCAGCTCCAGCGCCGGCGCGCCCGGCACGAAGGCCAGGAAGGCGCCGCCCACCGCCAGCAGGGTCGGGTAGGGGATGTTCACCCGTCGGGCGACGGCGGAGAGCGCGGTGGCGCCGAGCAGCAGCGCCAGCAGGGACTCGAAGACGTGCATCCGGGCGGGGACCTCCTGCTCTGGCTTAACTTCTGTAGCAGGGGTTCCGCGCCAAGGCGGAGGGGCTAGTCCTCCGTCTTCAGCCGATAGCCGACGCCGGGCTCGGTCAGCACCAGCCGCGGGCTGGACGGCTCGCGTTCCAGCTTCTGGCGGAGCTGGCCCACGAGCACCCGGACGAACTGGGTGTCCACCTGGGCGCCGGCGCCCCAGACGGCGGTGATCACCTGCCGGTGGGTGACCACGCGGCCGGCGTGGCGGGCGAGGGTGCGCAGCAGGTCGTATTCCCGCGGCGTCAGCTTCACCTCCTCGCCCATAATCCGCACCCGCCGCAGCGCGAAGTCGAGCTCGAGGTCGCCCGAGCGGAACACCGCCTGGGCCGCGAACCGCCGCTCCCGGCCCCGCAGGCTCGCCCGCACCCGGGCCAGCAGCTCGCCGACGCCCACGGGCTTGTTGACGAAGTCGTCGGCGCCCAGGTCGAGCGCGGCGATCTTCTCGTCCTCCAGGTCGCGGGCCGACAGCACGATCACCGGAGCGTCGCTCCACTCGCGCAGCCGCTCGATCACCTGCTTGCCGTCCATGTCGGGCAGGCCGAGGTCGAGGATCACCGCGTCGCACGGGTCGGCCGCCATCAGCGCCAGCGCCGCCTCGCCGCTCTCCACCGCCTCCACGCCGTAGCCGGCGGCGGCGAGCGCGGGCTTCAGCGCGCGCAGGATCTGCGGCTCGTCGTCGACCAGAAGGAGGCGGAGCGGAGGAGCGGTCATAGGGCGGCCGGCAGGGTGAGGGTGACGGAAAGGCCGCCGGCGCCGGGGCGGTTGCGCGCCTCCACCCCGCCACCCATGCCTTCCATCAGCCCGCGGGCGATGGCGAGGCCGAGGCCGGTGCCGGCGGTGCGCGCCGTCTGGCTGCAGCGGTAGAACTTCTCGAAGATGCGCTCGAGCTCGGCCTCCGGGACCCCGGGACCCTCGTCGCAGACCTCGACCCGCACCTGCGGCCCGTCGGACACCGCCTGGACGGTGATCGCGCCCTCAGGGGGCGAGTAGCGGGCGGCGTTCTCGACCACATTCCCCAGCGCCTGCTCGAACAGCACCGGGTCGCCGAGCCCGTCCGGCAGCAGCGGCGGGAAGGCCACCTGCACGGGCCGCGGACTCCCCCGCCGGGCCAGCACGCGCTCGACCGACTCCTGCAGGCTGAAGGCGTTGCGGTGTACGGCGAGCTCGCCGGCCTCCAGCCGCGTCATGTTCAGCAGGTTGGCCACGAACGAGTCCAGTCGGACCGCCTCCTCCTGGATGGTCGCGGCGAGATCCTTGCGCACCGCGTCCTCGAAGGCGTGGCCGTACTCCTGCAGGCTGCTCGCCGAGGCCATGATGGCCGCGAGCGGCGTGCGCAGGTCGTGGGAGATCGAGGAGAGGAGGGCGTTGCGCAGCACCTCGGTGCGCGCCCGGGTCTCGGCGTCGGACTTGCCCGCCGCCAGGTGGGCGCGGGAGATGGCGGTGGCCCCCGCGTCGGCCAGGATTTCGATGAGCTGTTCCTGCTCCTGCGCGGCGGCGGCGCCGGCCTCAGCCGACGGCGCCCAGGCCGCGAAGCCGAGCGCCCCGTCGTCGGCCCGCAGCGGCCGCACCCGCCACGCGCCGCGCCTGAGGGTCCGCGGGCTCGCCGCCTCGAGCGCCTCCGCGAGCTCGCCGGCGAGAGGCGCCGCCTCGGCCGGCAGCGGGTCGCCGCGGTCTCCCACCCGCGCCGGACCGCGGGCCGCCTCGGCGAGATGGTGGGCCAGCCGCTCGCGGATGTGGGCCTCGTCCGACGAGGCGGAGAACTCGCGCGTCGCGTCGAACAGCACGCGGGTCGCGTGGGCCCGCGCCTCCGCCCGCTTGGCCGCGTCGCGGATCCGCCCGGTGAGCACGCCGGTCAGCATGGCCACCGCCAGGAAGACGGCCAGGTTGAGGGCGTCCTCGGCCTCGAAGGAGATGCTGAAGCGCGGCTCGACCAGGTAGAAGTTGTAGACCAGGAAGGCGACGCCCGCGGCCAGATAGGCGGGCCCCGAGCCGTACAGGAAGGCCACCACCAGGACCCCGGCCAGGAACACCATCGACAGCCGCGTCGTGCCCGTCACCCGGAACAGGATCTCGGCGGCGGCCGTCGACAGGGCGACCACGGCGAGCGACGCGGCGTAGCGCCACCAGGCTTTCTGCGGGTTGGGGGTCATCGGTCCTTGCGAGAGGCGCCGCCGGGAGCGCGGAGCCACCATCGCGAGCCCGCGGGGCGGGGTCAATTATGCACCGCTTATGCTGGCGATGGCGGGAAAGCTTATAAGTTCCTTATGCTTGCGCCTGCGCGGGCCGCGGCGCGAACTCGCGGTGACCCGGGCGCCCTCGGACATCCTCCGGCTGAGAACCAGCCGCCCCAAGCACCTCGGAGCGGCGCCCGGGTCACCTGGAGCGCCCCGATGCCTGACCTTCCGATCCTTGGCCTGCTTCTCCTCGTCGCGCTGATCGCCGCCGGCTTCGCCTGGCGGCTGGCGATGTTCTTCCGGATGCTCGACGCCACGGCCGCCCGCCGCGGCGGCGGCGGCGGCCGATGAGCGCGGTGCGCACGCCGGGCGATCCGGCGCCCTGGTTCGACCTGCCCACCCACGGCAATCCGAACTACCACTTCGCCTCGCTCGGCGGCCGCTGGATCCTCCTGGCCTTCCTGCCGCCGGAGGGGCCGGAGCGCACCGCCATGCTGGACGGCGTCGCCGCGCGCCGGGACCAGTTCGACGTGGACCGGCTGATCGGCTTCTTCGTGGAGCGGGACCGGCGGGTGTGGAGCGCCCAGGCTGAGGCGCGCGGCCTGCGCTGGTTCCTGGACGAGGCCGGCCGCGTGGCCGCCGGCTACGGCGCCCAGGGCGAGGACGGCCGGGCGGCGGGTCTCTGGGTGCTGGTGGACCCCTCGCTGCGGATCTGGGCCACCGCGCCGGGGATGGACGGGCGGGTCTTGGACGCGCTGCGCAGCCTGCCCGCGCCGGCCGACCACGCCGGGGCCAGCCTGAACGCACCGGTGCTCATTGTCCCGCGGGTGTTCGAGCCCGAGATCTGCCGCGAGCTGATCGGCGTCTACGAGCGGCACGGCGGCGCGCCGTCCGGCGTGATGCGGGAGCGGGAAGGGCGCACCGTGCCGGTGCTCGATGACTTCAAGAAGCGGCGCGACGCCCTGATCGGCGACGCCACGCTCTGCGCCGGACTCACCGACCGGATCAGCCGCCGGCTCGTCCCGGAGATCCGCAAGGCGTTCCAGTTCGCCGCCACCCGCATCGAGCGGCACATCGTCGCCTGCTACGACGCCGCGGACGGCGGCTACTTCCGGCCGCACCGCGACAACACCACCAAGGGCACCGCGCACCGCCGGTTCGCCGTGTCGATCAACCTGGACGCCGAGGCGCACGAGGGTGGCGACCTGCGCTTCCCGGAATTCGGACCGCGCACCTACCGGCCGCCGACCGGCGGGGCGGTGGTGTTCTCCTGCTCGCTGCTGCACGAGGCGACGCCGGTCACCCGCGGGCGGCGCTACGCCTACCTGCCATTCCTCTACGACGAGGCCGCCGCGCAGGTGCGGCAGGAGAACCTCAAGTTCCTGGGCGACCCGCAGGGCTCGGCCGCCGCCTAAGCTTATAATTTCCTTATGGTTGTCCGGCCGCGGCCGGGTGACATGTTCCACGCCTCCACTGTGTTCGAAGGGGGCGTGCATGCGTGACAGATCCAATCCCGCCTGGCTGCTGTGGCCTGAGGAGGAGATGCGCGCCGCCGGCGCCGCCCTCGTTCCGGAAGAGCCGCCGCCGGAACCTGTCTCCACGCCTGAGCCCGAGCCAGCGGCCATTCCCGCGGCGCCGGTCCACGACCCGTCCGAGATCGACTACGCGCAGCTCCTGGTCGACCGGCCCGACGTCCTGCGCGGCTTCTACGAGAGCTACTACGGCCCCGGAAACGACCGCGCCTCGACGGCCTGGTCGGAGCGCGTGGGCGCGGCGACGCCGGAGGCCTACGCCCGCTACTGGTACGCCGAGCACGGCCGCTTCGAGGGCTACGCCCAGGGGCCGACGACGGCGCAGGACACGGTCTCGCTGGAGCGCATCCTCATCGAGCGGCCCGACGTGCTGCGCGGCTTCTACGAGGCCTTCTATGGACCGGGGAACGACCGCAACTCGGATGCCTGGCTGAAGCGGGTGGGCGGCGACACGCCCGAGGCCTACGCCAAATACTGGTACGAGAAGTACGGCCGCTGGGAGGGCTATTCCCAGAGTGACAAGGCCGCGGCCGAGGCCATCGACATCCAGCGCCTCCTGGCCGAACGGCCGGACGTGTTCCGGGGCTACTACGAGGCGTTCTACGGGCCGAACAACGACCGGAAGTCGTCCGCCTGGGTGGACCGGGTGGGCGGCGAGACGGTCGAGGACTACGCCAAGTACTGGTACGTGGCCCACGGCCGGAAGGAGGGCTATTCCCAGAGACCGTCGGGCGAGCCCGGCGAGACCCCTGTCGGATACGAGCCGCCGCCGCTGCCGCCGCTGGAGGGCCATGACCCGGCCGAGGATCCCTGGAACCACCCGGCGATCTTCCCGGACTGGACGCCGCCGCATGAGGGATGGGAGCCGCCGCCGGACATCTGGCACGGCGGCACGCTGTTCGAGCCGGACCCGCTGGGCTGACGCCAGCCATCCTCACCCCTGCGCGGCGGCGAGCCCGAAGGGCGCCTTGACGTTGCGCACCGCGATCATCGAGCGGATATCGGCGATCGCCGGATTGCGCAGCAGGTGGCCGGTCAGGAAGGCCTCATAGGCGGCGAGGTCCTCCACCGCCACGTGCAGCAGGTAGTCGAACTCGCCGGAGATCAGGAAGCACGCGGCGACCTCCGGCCGGCCGCGCGTCCAGTCCTCGAACGGCAGGACCTCCTCGCTGGCGTGGCGGCGCACCTTCACGCCGACGAAGACGGTGAGGCCGCGGCCGTTGCGGCGCGGGTCAAGGTGCGCGTGGTAGCCGGTGATGTAGCCGGCCTGCTCCAGCCGCCGGACCCGCCGCAGGCAAGGGGACTCCGAGAGACCGACCCGCTGGGCCAGTTCGCTGTTCGGCAGGCGTCCGTCGCGCTCGAGCTCGGCGAGGATGCGGCGGTCGAGGGCGTCCAGGTCAGACTCTGCCACGAACAGCTCCCATTCTGATGGATGGCGCCAAGCAGCTTCGTTGAGACAGCGGAGAACGCAAGGACGTGCGACCCGTGGGCGGCTTATCCTGCCAAGGGTCAAGTGGAGTTGCGTATGAAGAGCGGTGGCGACTGGGCCTTCGAGACGCGGGCGATTCACGAGGGTTATGACCCCGCCGACCATCACGGCGCGCTCGCGCCGCCCGTCTACATGACCTCCACCTTCTGCTTCGAAACGGCGGAGTCCGGGGGCCGGCGGTTCGCCGGTGAGGAGGCGGGCTACATCTACACCCGCCTCGGCAACCCCACGATCGACCTGCTGGAGCGGAGACTGGCCTCCCTCGAGGGCGGCGAGGCGGCCGCGGCGACGGCCTCGGGCATGGGGGCCATCGCCTCCACCCTGTGGACCCTGCTTCGGCCGGGAGACCGGCTGGTCACCGACATGACCCTCTACGGGTGCACCTTCGCCTTCTTCCGGCACGCGCTGGCCGATTTCGGCATCGTCGTCGAGCACGTGGACATGACCGACCTCGCGGCGGTGGGCGAGGCCCTGTCGCGGCCGGCGCGGGCGGTATTCTTCGAGACGCCCGCTAACCCCAACATGCGTCTGGTGGACATCGCCGCGGTCGCGGAGGCCGCGCGCGGCGCCGGGGCGGTGGTGGTGGTCGACAACACCTACGCCACGCCGCTCCTGCAGCGGCCGCTCGGCCTCGGCGCCGACCTCGTCGTGCACTCCGCCACCAAGTACCTGGGCGGGCACGGCGACCTGGTGGCGGGCGCGGTGGTGGGCCGCGCGGACCTCATCGGCGCCATCCGCATGTCCGGGGTGAAGGACGCCACGGGCGCGGTGATTTCGCCCATGGACGCCATGCTGGTGCTGCGGGGCATGAAGACCCTGCAACTGCGGGTCGCCCGCCATAGCGAGAGCGCGCTGGAGATCGCCCGGCGCCTGGCCGTCCATCCCGCCGTCACCCGCGTCCTCTATCCCGGCCTGCAGGAACACCCCCAGCACGAGCTCGCAAGGCGGCAGTTCCAGGGCGGCTTCGGCGGCATGATCGCACTCGAGCTGACGGGAGGGCAGGCGTCTGCGATCCGCTTCCTGAACAGCCTGACTCTCGCGCGCTGCGCTGTCAGCCTGGGCGACGCCGAGACCCTGGTGCAGCACCCGGCCTCGATGACCCATTCCACCTACACGCCCGAGGAGCGGGCCCGGCACGGCATCTCCGACGGTCTGGTGCGGATCTCCGTGGGCTTGGAGGCGGTCGCCGACATCTGGCGGGACTTCGAGGGCGCGCTCGCCGGCTGAGACGGGCTCGCCTTGACTCTCCGGCGGCCGGCCAGCATATACGCGCCCTTCCAGCCGCCGGGCTCGCCCGGACGGGCCGGGAACCTATGACGGGTCGACGCGAAGCCGCCGTTGCAATCGCGCTCTCATCTCGGGAGCGCCGGCTCGGGTCAGATGAAGAGTGATCTATGTCCAAGCGCCATAGCGCCAAGTACAAGCTCGACCGCCGGATGGGCGAAAACATCTGGGGTCGCCCGAAGTCTCCCATCAATACCCGCGCCTACGGCCCCGGCCAGCACGGCCAGCGTCGCAAGTCCAAGGTCTCGGACTTCGGCCTGCAGCTCCGCGCTAAGCAGAAGCTGAAGGGCTACTACGGCAACCTGACCGAGAAGCAGTTCTCGCGCATCTACCAGGAAGCCGCGCGCCGGAAGGGCAACACCTCCGAGAACCTGATCGCGCTGCTGGAAAGCCGCCTGGACGCGGTGGTCTACCGCGCCAAGTTCGTGCCGACCCCGTTCGCCGCCCGCCAGTTCGTCAACCACGGCCACGTGCTGGTGAACGGCAAGCGCGTGAACATCCCGTCCTATCGCCTGAAGCCGGGTGACGTGGTCACCGTGCGCGAGCGTTCGCGCAACATGGCCCTGGTGCTGGAGGCCCTGCAGTCGTCGGAACGCGACACGCCGGACTACATCACCGTCGAAGGCAAGAGCATGAGCGCCACCTTCGTGCGGGCGCCGGAACTGGCCGAAGTGCCGTACCCGGTGAAGATGGAGCCGAACCTCGTGGTCGAATTCTACGCGTCCTAAGACGCGGACCTCGAACCGAGACATGCGAAGGCCCCGGAGCAATCCGGGGCCTTTTGCTTTGGCGACGGCTGTGGCCCATTGGCGGGCATGAATCGCCGGCTGTTCGTCCTGGCCGGGGTGGCCCTGGCCGGGTGCGCCACCCTTCCGCCCGTGCTGGTCGCACCGGCCGAGGGCGAGGTCCTGCCGGAGCTAGAGCCGGTGTTCGGCGTGGTCGCGGGCCGCGGGGGCCTGCGTGTGTCGGTGGCGTCGCGCGGCTGCACGGGGCGAGGCGACTGGGTGTCCTACGTGGAGGATCGCGGCGGCCGCCAGGCGGTGGCCTTCGCCAGGCGCCGGCTCGACCCCTGCCGCAGCCTTGCCGCCGGCCGTACCGAGATCCTCTTCACCTGGCGCGAGCTCGGCCTGCGGCCTGGCCCCCGCCTGACCCTGCTGAACCCGGTGGCGCGATGATCGCGCCGGAGCTGGCCGAGACGCTCGCCCGGCTGTCGGCGGCGACGCCGCTGATGCGCGACCCCTGGTGGCTGATCGGCAGTGCGGCCATGGCGCTGCACGGGGCGGCGCCGATCACTGTCGCCGACGTGGACCTGCTGGCGAGCCCGAGCGATGCGCGCCGGCTGGCGCAGGCCTGGGGGATCGCGCTGCAGCCCTCCGCGCCCAGTCCGCTGTTCCGCTCGGAGGTCTATTTCCAGTGGCCCGAGCCGCCGGTCCCGGTGGACGTGATGGCCGGCTTCCAGGTGATGACGCCGCAGGGCTGGGCGGCGGTCCGGCCCCGCACGCGGGTGGCCGTGGGCGGCCTCTTCACCCCCGACCTCTCCGAGCAGATCGAGATCCTGGAACGGTTCGGCCGGCCCAAGGACCTGGCCCGCGTCACGGTGCTGCGGGCGCTCACCTGAGGCTCGACGGCGCCGGCCCGGCCACCTAACGTTGCGCGCGGGGGTAGAGTGGAGACCTGCGCGTGCTGCCAAGATTGCTGGCCGTGGCTGCGGCCGCCTGGACGATCGCCGCCCCCGCCGAGGCCGCCTGGCGCCGCGCCGAGACGGAGCGCTTCGTCATCTACGGCGAGGGCAGCGAGGCCAAGGTCCGCGAATACGCGGAGAAGCTCACCACGTTCGACGCGACCCTGCGCGCCTTCTACCCGGCCGCCAACCGGCCGTCCTACACGAAGACCCAGGTCGTGATGGTCGGGGAGCGCTCGGACCTGCGCCGCATCCGCCCCGACCTGCCGCGCGAGGTGGCCGGCTTCTACGCTGCGAGCAACGAGGGCATTTTCGCCATCGCCCTCGCCGACGGCTCGCTGGGCGCCGACGACACCCTGTTCCACGAGTACGCGCACCACTTCCTGTTGGAGAACTTCCCGGTCGCCTATCCCGCCTGGTTCGTGGAGGGTTTCGCGGAGTACTTCATGACCGCCGAGATCGACCGTGAAGGCGTGAAGGTAGGCGGCTACAACCCCGCCCGGGCGGTGTCGATCTTCACCGACACCTGGATGCCCTGGGACGAGGTGTTCCGGAAGCGGACTTTCGAGATCCCCCGCCGGCAGCGCTTCGCCTTCTACGCCCAGGCCTGGCTATTGACCCACTACATGCACAACGGGGACCGCAACGAGAAGCTGGACAAGGCGATCCGCGACACCGCGGGCGGCATGGAGCCGGCGAAGGCGTTCTGGACCGCCACAGGGCTCGACCAGCAGACCCTGACGCGCGAGCTGCGCGCGTACCGCAAGCTCAATCGCCTGCTGGTGCCGAGGTCGAAGCTGCCGACCCCCAAGGTCACGGTCACCCGGATGCCGGACAGCGCGGACGACCTGTTCTTCGACCACGTCCGCCTGTTGCTGAGCGAGACCGGCAAGACCGACCCGGCGTTCCTGGCGCAGGTGCGCGCCCGCGCGGCGCGCCACCCCGACGACGTTTTCGCCCAGTCGACCCTGGCCCGCGCCGAGTTCGTGATGGGCGACGTCGCGGCGGGCGAGGCCCTCGTGCGGCGGCTGCGCGCCGCCCACCCCGACGACTACGAGGTGATGCTGCTGGAGCCGACCGGCCAGTGGCTGGCCGGCCTGCGCGAGCCGGCGATGCGGGAGGCGCGGTGGCGTGCGGCCCGGCCGCTGTTCGCCAAGGTCCATGCCGTCAATAAAACCGACTTCCGGCCGCTCTACGGCTATGCCGTCACCCGCACCCTCGAACCCACCTTCCCCACGGACAACGACATCGGCGTGCTGCTGGAGGCCCGGGCGCTCGCGCCGCCCGTCCAGGAAAGCAGCTTCCGGGCCGGGGTCGCCCTGCTCAAGAAGGGGCGGCGGGAGGAGGCGGAGAAGGTGCTGGGGCCGGTGATCAACAACCCGCACGGCGGCGCGCAGGCGGTTCGCGCCCGCGCCCTGCTGGAGGGGCGCACCGAGGACGAGGTGGCCAAGGAGGAGGAGACCGCCTCCTAGCCGCGGGCAAACATCTCGAGCATCCAGGGCTGGACGCGGCGCGGGCGGCCGGTGGCCTGCTCGATCAGCACCCAGGTGGTGACCACCTGCGCGCACATCGCCCCGTCGGGGCCGTCGATGCGGACGTAGCGGTCGAACCGCGGGCCGTCCGCCGTGTCGGCGACCCAGGTGCGGCCGCGGGCGGTCTCGCCGGGCAGCAGGGCGCGGCGGTAGTCGATCTCGTGGCGCAGGGCGATCCAGGCCCATTGCCGCTGCGCCTCGTCCGGCGCGCGGCTCTCCCAGTGGGCGATGGCGAGATCCTGGGCCCAGCCCAGGTAGACCACGTTGTTCACGTGGCCGTTGGCGTCGATGTGTTCGCGGCGGGGCTCGAAGTCGCGGACGAAGACCTGCCGGCCCTCGGGCGGCTCGAGCAGCCGGGTCACGCGGCGAGCACGCCTTGCGCTTCGAGGAAGCCCTTCAGCTCGCCGGTCTGGAACATCTCGCGGACGATGTCGGCGCCGCCGACGAACTCGCCCTTCACATAGAGCTGCGGGATGGTCGGCCAGTCCGAGAAGGTCTTGATGCCCTCGCGGAGCGGCTCGCTCTGCAGCACGTCGACGCCGACGAAGTCCACGCCGAGGTGGTCGAGGATCTGCACCACGACGGCGGAGAAGCCGCAGCGCGGCTGCTCGGGCTCGCCCTTCATGAACAGGATCACCGGGTTCTCGGCCACGGCGTTGGCGATCCAGTCGTGGACAGGATTGGGGGCGGTGGCGGCGTCGGTCATCGGTCGCCCTTTCGGCGAGGAAAATCAGGGCTCAAGAGCTAGGGACGGGCGGCCCCTGGGTCAAGCGCCGCCCGGCCGGCTTCAGGCCGGCGCGGAGGTCTCGAGGGCGAGCGCGTGCAGCTCGCCGCCCATCCGGCCCTTCAGGGCGGCGTAGACGAGCTGGTGCTGCCTCACCCGCGGCAGGCCCGCGAAGGCCTGGGAGACGATGCGGGCGCGGTAGTGGTCGCCGTCCCCGGCCAGGTCGGTGACCTCGATCTCGGCGTCGGGAAAGCCTGCCTTCAGGGCGGCTTCCAGGTCGGTCTGGCTCATCGGCATGGCGCTGACTTAAGTCCGCCTCAGCCGAAGGTCCAGAGCAGGCTCACGCCGAACACCGCCATCACCGCCGCGGCGATGCGGTCGAGCGGGCGCTGGGCGCGGGCGTAGGCCTGCACGGCCGCCGGCGCCGAGAACAGCCAGGCGAGCGCGACGCACCAGCCGAGGCAGGTGGCGGTGACCACCGCGGCGGCGGCGGCGTGCATCCAGTCGGGCATGTCGGGACCGACATAGGCGGAGAAGATGGACGCGAAGAACAGCACCGACTTCGGGTTGGTCAGGCAGATGGCGAAGCCGCTCCAGAAGGCGCCGCCCGGCCGGTCCGGCGCGTCGGCTGGCGGCGCGGGCTCCGCCTTCGCCCGCCATAGCCCGACCGCGAACCAGAGCAGGTACAGGCCGCCGGCGATCCGCAGGGCCTTGTAGAGCCAGGGCACGGCGGCCAGCAGGGCGGCCAGGCCGATCAGCGCGGCGGCGCACCAGACCAGGCAGCCGACGGTGGTGCCGAGCGCCGCGGCCACCGCCGCCGGCCGGCCACGCCGCATGGCGATCCGGACGATGAGGAAGTTCGTGGGCCCAGGGATGAGCGAGGTCGCCAGGGAGACGGCGAACAGGGATCCGAGGGCGAGCAGGTGCTGGTCCATGGCGGCTGGATAGGCCAAGCCTGTTGCCAAGGTCTGTCAGCATCCGCCCGCCGCCGGGCCCTTCATCCCTCAGTCGATGATCGCCGAGTAGATCAGGCTCTTCAGTTGGCCGCGGAAGTTGAAGGTCCCCGACGGCATGAGCTGGGTCATGAAGACGACGGACAGCTCCTCCTTCGGGTCCACCCAGAAGATCGTCGAGGCCGCGCCGCCCCAGTAGAAGTCGCCGACGCCGAGCCCCGCCGCACGCACCTGGTCCAGGGTGGAGGCGAATCCGAGGCCGAAGCCGACGCCGTCGTAGGCGGTCTCCGAGAAGCCGCCGATGGCGAGCTCGGTCAGCTCCTTGCCGCCCGGCAGGTGGTTCATCCGCATGAGCTCGAGGGTGCGCGGCCCGAGGATGCGGGCCCCGTCCAGCTCGCCGCCGCGGCGGAGCATCTCGCAGAACCGCAGGTAGTCGGCGCTCGTGCCCACCAGCCCGCCGCCGCCGGACTTGAAGGCCGGCTCGCGGGTGAAGTTGCTGTCGGCCGGATCGTCCATGAGCTTGAGCTGCTTGTCCGCGCCGCGCTGGTAGTTGGCGGCCAGCCGTTCGGCCTTCTCCGCCGGGACCCAGAAGGCGGTGTCCTTCATGCCGAGCGGCTGGAAGATCACCTCGTCCAGGTACTGGGCCAGCGGCTTGCCGGAGATCACCTCCACGAGCGCGCCGCAGACGTCGGTGGCCAGCGAGTACATCCAGGCCGTGCCGGGCTGGTAGCGGAGCGGCACCTGGCCGAGCTTGTCCAGGAACTCCTGCATGGAATCCCGGGCGTCGAAGGAGCGGATCTTCAGCGCCCGGTAGACATGGTCGATGGGGTGCTGGACGCCGACCCCCGGCAGGCCGCCGCCGTAGGTGAAGCCGGCCGTGTGGGAGAGCACGTCGCGGAAGCTGACCGGCCGGTCCGGCGCCTCGGTGACCATGTCCTCCCCGGAGCCCGAGACCCACACACGGTGGTTCTTCCAGGACGGGACGTAGCGGCTCACCGGATCGTTGAGCTGGAAATAGCCGCGTTCGTACAGCGTCATCAGCGCCACCGAGACGATGGGCTTGGTCATGGAATAGATGCGGAAGATGGTGTCGTCGGTCATCGGCTTGCCGCGCTCGCGGTCCATCAGGCCGAAGTTCCGCGCATAGGCGATGTGCCCGTGTCGCGCGACGGTCACCTGGCAGCCGGCGATCTTGCCCGGGGCGATGTAGTTGCGCTCCAGGTGATCGGTGATCCGCTCGAGCCGGCCGGCGTCGAGACCCGTCCACTGCGATTGGGCGTCCATCGTAATTCCTCCCTGAAAATGCTCTTCTTGAAATCGGCCGCCATCATGGGCGCCGAACGCGACGCGCGCCAAGGGGGCAGGGATGGACGAACTGGAGGCGCTGGCCGCCGAGGTGGGCGAGGCCCTGAAGGCGGCGGGTCAGACGGTGGCCGTGGCGGAGAGCTCGTCGGGCGGTCTCGTCTCGGCGGCCCTGCTCGCCGTGCCCGGCGCCTCGAAGTACTTCCTGGGCGGCGCCGTGGTCTACACGCCCAAGGCGCGGGTGATGCTCATGGAGATCCCCAAGGCGGCGCTGACGGGCATGCGCTCGGCGAGCGAGCCCTACGCCCTGCTGCTCGCCCGCACGGCGCGCGAGCGGTTCGGCGCCACCTGGGGGATCAGCGAGACGGGCGCGGCGGGGCCCACGGGCAATCCCTACGGCGATGCGCCCGGCCACACCTGCGTGGCGGTCTCCGGTCCGGTCGAGCACGTGCTCACCATCGAGACGGGCAGCGGCGACCGTTCGGCGAACATGCGGGCCTTCGCCGCCGCCGTCCTGGAGCTCCTGAAGCGCGCCTTGGGCTAGCCGCCCGGGCTGGCAGGATTGGCGGGATATCTGTCGTTTCGGCCGGAGAGGGCCGGGCGCAGGCTCTCCCCACACCCCGACCGGGAGTCTCGCCGATGTTGAGCCGCCTTGTCGCCGGCCTCGCCGCCGCGCTGATCCTCGCCACCGGAGCCGCCGCCCGGCCGATGGTGGTCATCCTCGCCGACGCGCGGGGGACCGTCGCCACCGACTTGCTCGCCCCCTATGCGGTGCTCGCCGAGAGCGGGGCCGTGGACGTGAAGGTGGTCGCCGCGACGGCCGATCCGGTGCGGCTCACGCCCGGCTACGCCTGGCTCGCGCCGCAGGCCACCCTGGCGGAGCTACGGAGCCGTCGGCCGGATGTGGTGATCGTCCCGGCACTGGAGGTGGTGGACGACGCCGCCCGAGCCGCCTGGCTGCGCGAGCAGGTCCGCCGCGGCGCCCGGGTGATGTCGGTCTGCAACGGCGCCCAGGCGCTGGCGTCGGCCGGCCTGCTCGACGGGCGGCAGGCCACCGTCCACTGGTACAGCCGCAAGCGCATGGCCGAGCAGCATCCGAAGGTGCGGTGGCGGCAGGACGTCCGCTGGATCACCGACGGGCCGATCACCACCACGGCAGGGATCAGCGCCTCCGAGCCCGCCACGCTCCAGCTCCTGCGCGAACTCGCCGGCGAAGAGGTGATGCGCGCGACCGCGCACCGTCTCTCGCTGCCGCCGCCCGACCGGCGGCACGCCGGCGCAGACTACCGCCTGACGCTGAAGGGCGCGGGGCTGGTGGTGGCCAATCGGGCGGCCTTCTGGAGCCACGAGACGGTGGCGATCCCGCTGGAGACCGGGTTCGACGAGATCGCCTTCGGCACGGCGCTTGACGCCTGGTCGCGGACCTACCGCTCCACGGCCTGGGCTACGGGGGCGCCGGCCACCCGCTCGCGCCACGGGCTCGTGGTCTACCGCAGCCGCACGCCCCCCCGTCGATCCGACCGCACTGTCCGGCTGCCCGGGCCCGACGTCATGCTGCGCACCTTCGCCCAGGTCGGGCGCGCCTACGGCGAGACCACCGCCCGCTTCGTCGCCCTGCAGTTCGAGCATCCGTACGGCGCCGTCAGCGCCTGGTGAGCGCCTACGCGCCGAGGATCCAGCTCCCGCTCAGGGTGGAGAGGCTGACGCCCACCAGGACCATCTGGCCGCCGCCAGTCATGCTGATGACGGTGTCGGCGCCGACCTGGGCCACGGCGTACTGCGTGCCCGGATCGAGCAGCACCCGGTCGCCCTCGGTCACCTTGAAGTCCGTCACGCGGTCGATCCCGGCGTCGCCGAACGTGTGGAAGAGGTCGGCCCCGGTCCCGCCGGTCACCGTGTCGTCGCCCTTGTCGCCGGAGACGTAGTCGGCGCCCGCGCCGCCGCGGACGACGTCGTTGTCCTGGCCGCCGCGCACGACGTCGTTCCCGTCCCCGCCCTCGCAGGTGTCCGCGCCCATGTTGCCGTAGACGATGTCGTCGCCGGCGTCGCCGTAGAGCAGGTCGTTGTCCTTGCCGCCCACGACCCAGTCGTTGCCGGCCGCGCCGCCGGCGCTGTCGGCGCCCATGTTGCCGTGGATGTCGTCGAACTCGGCGCCGCCCAGGATCCAGTCGTCGCCTTCCTCGCCGCGCAGGTAGGTGACCCCGGCGCCGAAGGCGAGGGTCTGCGGGCTGCCGGCGTAGATCACGTCGTCTCCGATGCCGCCCCACACAGTGTCGGCGCCCCCACCGCCGCCGAGGGTGTCGTCGCCCGTGAAGCCGCGGATGAGGTCGGCGCCGCTTCGGCCTGTGACGGAGTCCGACCCCGACAGCAGCGCCGAGAGGGCTTCGCCGGTGGCGTTGTCCTCCGCCCATCCGACGAGTTGGGGCAGCGAGATGGCGGGGCCGGAGTAGGAGGCCAGGAAGCCCGGAACCCGAAGGGTCAGGCTCGTCGCCATGCCCCCCGTCACATAGACCATGTCGCCGACCTCGAGGTAGGTGAAGCCCGAGCCGGTGGCCTGGAAGCCGGCCAGGTTGTTGGAGGACGAGAAGCTGGTGGCGTCGAAGGCGATGTCGTCCGGCGGGAACAGGCTCCCGATGCGTGCGGTGTCGACGTTGCCCTCGATCCGGATCGAGGCGCCGACCTGCGGCGCCCCGCCGACGTAGGTGATCGGGCCGGCCAGGGCGCTGGTGGCGGTGTCGGGCAGCGGGCTCAGGGCCGGAAACGCGAGCCTCGGGATCGCCACGATGCTGTTGTGGTCGATGGCGCCCAGGACCCCGCCGCGAAGCTGCACGAGCGCGGTCTGCCCGGTGAAGACGAACACCGAATCCCCCACCTGGGCCGCGACATAGGACGCCGACCCGGCGGCGATTTGCGCCCGGGCCTGCGCCTGGGCGTCGGACAGGCTGAGCGATCCCGTGAGCTCGACGTAGTTCGAGGCCGTCGCGACCGGACCGCCGAACGTCAGGCGGTCCCCGGTCTCCCAGTCCCGGATCACGTCGTAGGCCACGCCCGAGGACTCCGCGGGCGCGACGACGAAGAGATCAGCCCCCGAGCCACCGAAGAGCTGATCGGGCTTGCCGCCGCCGTTCAGGGTGTCCGCGCCCGGTCCGCCGAACAGGAAGTCCTCCGTACGCGAGCCGAGGAAGATGTCGGCGCCTGACGTCCCGAGCGCCATCCGCGCGCCGTCGGCGAAGATGAAGCCGGTCTCGCCCTGGATGCCGGCGCCGAACAGCAGCGTCCGCTCCTGGCCGGCGCGCGCGGCGGTGAAGGTGACCGTGCCGTCGGCGTTGAAACTGACCTTCAGGGCTTCGGGATCCGAGGCGTTGGCCTGCAGGCTGAGGTCGTTGGCGGTCGCGTCGTAGCCGAGCGCCTCCCCCTCGGTGATGAAGCTGAACTGTAGGGTCCCCGCCGTGGGGACGGGGTGGATCAGCGGCGGCGGCGGTTGCGGCGCCGGGCCGGCGGAGAGGCCGAAGAAGTTGAAGGCGTCCACCCAGTCGAGGTTGCGGCCGCGCAGGAGGAAGGCGTCGTCCGCCTGGCCATTGTCGTTGCGGGTGTCGGCGAACACCACGACGTCGCCGCCGACCGCCACGGCTACGACGTCGGCGGCGCCGGAGGCGATCTGCTGGTTTGCGGTGGTGAGGGCGGAGGCGTAGTTCGCGGCGGCGAACTCCGCATAGCCCGCCCCGCCGCCGGTCAGCGGCAGACGGATGCGGTCTGACGCCTCCCAGTCGGCGACGACGTCGATCCCGCCTTCGGCCGTGCCGCTCTCCCAGGCCGACCAGATGAAGAAGTCGATGGCCGCCCCGCCGGTCAGGGTGTCGGCGCCGGGGCCTCCGCTCAGCCAGTCGGGTCCGTCGCCGCCGTCGACGCGGTCGCCACCGTCAAGGCCCGAAAGGGTGTCCGGCCCCGCGCCGCCGTAGAGGTTGTCGGCGCCCGCGCCGCCGCTCCGGTCGTAGAACTCCAGCGACGGGAAGACGAGGATGGAGCCGTCCGGCAGCCTCACCGAGGCGCCGCCGGAATAGGGGCCGAAGGTCACGCTCGACCCCGTCGGCTTGTACCTCAGCGCAAACATGCCGCCGCCGCCGAAGATCTCCACGGCGAAATTCTGCGCCGTCGGCTCGGCGAGGCCCGTGAACCGCAGCTCGTCCCGCCCCGCGGCGTACCTGTTGGCCTCCTCGCTGGCGATCGTCAGGAACTCGTAGGTCGCCACGGCAGGCCTCCGGCTGAGCGTGGCTCACGCCGACGCCGGCGCAGCCTAAGGCCAAGCTTGCGCCGCCTTCAATGCGGGACCGTTTGCGCCCGGATTGTCGCGCAGACCGGCTACTGGCTCGCGCCGCGGCCTTCCACCGGGATGATCGCCTCCAGGACGTCGCCCCGGACCAGCCACAGGACCTCGTGGCGGTCGATGGTGGGGTCGATGTGGCCGGGGACCAGGTCGATGCGGTCGCCGCGATGCGCCGCGTGCGCTTGCGGCCGCATCAGGAGGCCGTGCTCGTCGCCGAAGAACCGGAAGGCGGCGGTCTCGAAGCCCGGCGTGGCCGGGACGGGGAGGGGGCCGTCGGTGGACAGCGCCTTCAGGCCGGCGTCCACCGTCACCCACTGCGGGTGATTGGCGCTGATCACGGTGGCCGCGACGAACAGGGCCTGGCGGAAGGCGCCGTCGGGGTCCGCGCCCAGCGCGTCGCGGTACTCGCGGTCCATGAAGGCGTAGGAGCCGGGCTGCACCTCGGTGAGCACGCCCTGAGCCGCATCGGCCTCGAAGGTGCCGGTGCCGCCGCCGGTGACCACCTCCACCGTCCCGCCGACCTCGCGGACCGCGGCGATGGCGTTGGTGAGCCGGGCCATGCCGTCGGCCACGGCGCCGGCCCGGGCGTCGGCGCCGGCCATGTGCTGCCAGTGGCCGCCGTAGCCCTGGACGCCGAGCAGGCGCAGATCCGGGTGGCGCAGGATCGCGCGCGCCACGTCGGCGGCATGGTCGGGGCCCGCCACGCCGGTCCGCCCGAGGCCCACGTCCACGTCGATCAGCACCTGGATCGGCGCGCCGGCGGCGGCGAGCTCGCCCACGCCGTCCACGTGGTCCACGACGATGCGGAAGTCGGCAAGGTCGCGGGCCAGGCGTGCGGCGCGCTCGGCGTTCGCTGCCCCGGCGATGGGGGAGGTGACGAGGATCGTGTCGATCCCCGCGGCCGCCAGCGCCTCGGCCTCGGCCAGCTTGGCGCAGCAGATCCCGACCGCGCCCGCTTCCAACTGGCGCTTCGCCACCCAGGACGACTTGTGCGACTTCGCGTGCGGCCGCAGGTCGAGACCGGCCGCCCGCGCGCGCCCGGCCATCCGCGCCAGGTTGGCTTCCAGGGCGTCGAGGTCGAGGACGGCGGCCGGCGTCGGGATGGCCTGGCGCGAGCCCGGCCGCCCGATCAGGGCCTCGGCGGCGGCGAGGTGCGGCCGCCCGGCCATCAGCCTTCCATGAACCGCGGCATCCAGCCCTCGTGCGCCGCGCGCACTTGCGCCAGCGACAGGCTGAAGAGGCCGGGGACGGCCAGCACGTCGCCGCCGGCCTCGCCGACGATCCGGGCCGGGACCCCGCACGCTTCCGCCGCCGCCAGCAGGGCGTCGGCGGCGGGCGTGGCGATCAGGTAGCGGGCCTGGTCCTCACCGAATAGGAAGGCGTGCGCCGGCAGGCTCTCGTCCGGGGTGAGCTGGACGCCCACGCCGGACGCCATCGCCATCTCGGCGGCGGCGGCGAGCAATCCGCCGTCGGCCAGATCGTGGACGGTCGCGGCCTGGCCGCTCTGCACGAGGCTGCGGACGAAGTCGCCGTTGCGGCGCTCGACCGCGAGGTCGACCGGCGGCGGCGCGCCCTCCTCGCGCCCCTGCACCTCGCGCAGGTACATCGATGCGCCCAGCCAGCCCTCGGTGGCGCCCACCAGCACCAGGTGCTCGCCGCCCTTGAGGTTGCCGAACTCGGCCCGTCGACGGCTGTCCTTCAGCAGGCCCACGCCGCCCACGGTAGGGGTCGGCGGAATGGCCTGGCCGTTGGTCTCGTTGTAGAGGCTGACGTTGCCCGAGACCACGGGGAACTCCAGCTCGCGGCAGGCCTCGGCCATGCCCTCGATGGCGCGTACGATCTGGCCCATGATCTCGGGCCGTTCGGGATTGCCGAAGTTCAGGTTGTCGGTGATGGCGATGGGCGCGGCGCCCACGGCCGTGAGGTTGCGCCAGGCCTCGGCCACCGCCTGCTTGCCGCCCTCGTAGGGGTCGGCCTGCACGTAGCGGGGCGTGACGTCGGAAGTCACCGCCAGCGCCTTGCCCGTGCCGTGCACGCGCACGATGCCGGCGTCGGCGCCGGTGGCGCTGTCCTCCAGGGTGTCGGCCATGACGTGGCGGTCGTACTGCTCCCAGATCCAGCGCTTGGACGCCATGTCCGGGCTGCCCATGAGCTGCAGCACGGCGCCGGCCCAGTCGCTGGGGGCGGGCACGTCGCCGGCGGTCAGCTTCGGCTGCGGCTGGGGCGCGACCCACGGGCGGTCGTAAAGGGGGGCGTCGTCGAACAGCGGCGCGAGCGGCACGTCGCAGACCACGTCGCCGTGGTGCTTCAGGACCAAGCGGCCGGTCTCGGTGGTCTTGCCGATGACGGCGGCGTCCAGGCCCCACTTCTGGAAGATGCGGTGGCCGTCCGCCTCGCGGCCGGGCTTCAGGATCGCGAGCATGCGCTCCTGGCTCTCCGACAGCATCATCTCGTAGGCGGTCATGCCCTCTTCGCGCTGAGGCACCTGGTCGAGGTCGAGCTCGATGCCGACCCCGCCCTTACCGGCCATCTCCACCGACGAGGAGGTGAGGCCGGCCGCGCCCATGTCCTGGATGGCGGCGACGGCTCCGGAGGCCATCAGCTCAAGCGTCGCCTCGATCAGCAGCTTCTCGGCGAAGGGGTCGCCGACCTGCACCGTCGGGCGCTTCTCCTCGGAGGCGTCGTCGAACTCCGCGGAGGCCATGGTCGCCCCGTGGATGCCGTCGCGGCCGGTCTTGGAGCCGAAGTAGACGACCGACAGCCCGGGCGCAGGCGCGGCCGAGTAGAAGATCTTGTCGGCGTCGGCCAGGCCGACGCACATGGCGTTGACCAGAATGTTGCCGTCGTAGCCGCGGTGGAAGTTGGTCTCACCCGCGACGGTGGGCACACCCACGCAGTTGCCGTAGCCGCCGATGCCGGCGACGACGCCGGCCACCAGCCGCTTCGTCTTCGGATGCTCGGGTGAGCCGAACCGCAGCGCGTTCAGGAGCGCGATCGGGCGAGCGCCCATGGTGAAGACGTCGCGCATGATGCCGCCGACGCCGGTGGCCGCACCCTGGTAGGGCTCGATGTAGGACGGGTGATTGTGGCTCTCCATCTTGAAGATGCAGGCCTGGCCATCGCCGATGTCGATCACGCCGGCGTTCTCGCCGGGACCCTGGATCACCGCCGGACCTTTGGTGGGGAATTTGCCCAGGTGCTTGCGGCTCGACTTGTAGGAGCAGTGCTCCGACCACATGACCGAGAAGACGCCGAGCTCGACGAGGTTGGGCTCGCGGTTCAGGCGGCGGACGATGAGGTCGTACTCCTCGCGCTTCAGGCCGAACTCGGCGGCGGTCTCGACGAGGGATTTCTGCGGGGCGGCGCTCATGGGGCGCCTTCTAACCGGACTCTCCGGCGCGCGCGATAGGGGGAACGGCGCAGGGCCGGCGGGCGCACGCGGCGCGCCGGCCCTGCGGGGCTCAGGGCGCCGCCGGCTTCAGCGGATAGACCGGGTAGGCCGGCCGCCTCGGCGTGGGCGCCGGCTCCTTCTTGAGGGCCTCCATGGCGAGCGCCACGGCCGCCTCGAGCTGCGGGTCGTGGCCCTGGGCGACAGCCTTCGGGTCCTGCTCGACCACGTGGTCGGGCGCGACGCCGTAGTTCTCCACCTCCCACTCGCCCTTGGGGTTGAAGAAGCCGACGCTCGGCGAGGTGACCTGGGCGCCGTCCATCAGCACCGGCGTCTGGCCGATGCCTACCAGGCCGCCCCAGGTGCGCTTGCCGACCAGCGGGCCGATGCGGTTTTGCTTGAACATCCAGGGCAGGGCGTCGCCGCCGGATCCCGAGACCTCGTTGGCGATCATCACCTTGGGCCCAAGGATGGCGTGGGCCGGCGTCCGTTCGATGGCGCCGTAGCGGGGCGCCCACCAGCTCTGCAGCCGGCGGCCCAGCACCTCGACGATGTAATCGGCCATCTGGCCGCCGCCGTTGAAGCGCTCGTCGATCACCGCCCCCTGCTTGTCGGTCTGGGCGAAGTAGTAGCGGTTGAAGGCGGTGAAGCCGCCCTCGCCGGTGTCGGGCAGGTAGACGTAGGCGAGCTTGCCGCCCGAGAGCTGGTCGACCTTGCGGCGGTTGCTGTCGATCCAATCGAGGTTGCGCAGGCGGTATTCGCTGGCCACCGGCACGACGTTGACGTTGCGCGCGCCCTGGCCGTTCGCGGGCCCAACGCGCAGCGTGATCACCCGGCCGGCCGTGCCCTCCAGCGGGAGCTGGATGTCCGTGGCGGCGGGGAGCGGTTTGCCGTCGATGGCCAGGATGCACTCGCCCTCGCGGACGTTGAGGCCAGGCTGGGCCAGCGGGGCCACCGCGTCCGGCGACCAGGCGCCGCCGGTGTAGATCTTCGAGACGCACCAGCGGCCGTCCCGGATCACGTAGTCGGCGCCGAGCAGGCCGCCGGGGACGCGGCGCGCCGACGGCACGGCCCCGCCGAACCCGCGCAGGTGGCCGACCGAGAGGCCGGTGAGCCCTTCCTGGAAGACGTAGTTCAGGTCGGAGCGCGACAGCACGCCGGCGGCATAGGGGGCGAGGCGCTTCTCGGCCGCGTCGATGTCGAGGCCGTGGAAGCCCGGGTCGTAGAAGTAGGCGCGCTGGATGCGCCAGACCTCGCGGTACATCTGCGCCCACTCGGCTGGCGGGTCGACGCGGACCTCGAGGGCGTCCAACGACAGGGCGCCGTCGCCGGCCTTGGGCGGGGCGTTGGCGGCGACGATCGCATAGCTCGGCGGCTTGCGCGGCGCGCCGGGCGCAGCGCCGCCGGGCGGGGCCGGAGCCCGCGTGCCGAGCAGGATCTTCTCGCCGTCCGCCGTCAGCTCATAGCTCGCCACCCGCTCGGCCAGCTTCTCGACCTTGCGGTCCTCCAGCGTGAAGCGGTTCAGCACCAGGTCCGGCGGCGCGCCGTTCTCGCCTTCGCCGACCTGCTCCTGGAAGTAGATGACCCCCGGCTTGCCGGCCGACAGCACGGAATAGGCCCGCGCCGGGATGGGCAGGGCCACCGTCCGCTTGGTGATCTCGGCGAGCGGCCGGCCTTCCAGGTCGACCTCGATGGCCTTGGCGGCCACCGGCCTCGCGGCGCCCTTCGGTCGCGCCTTGCGGGCCGCCTTGGCTTCGCCCGCCTGGCCGGCCGGGGTGGCGTCGGCGTCAGCCTCGTCCGCCGCCTTGGCCTCGGCCGGGCTCTTCTCGTCGTCAATCTGCGGAGCGACGGGCGAGAGCGTGTCGCCCTTCAGCGTAAGCGCGTAGATCGACCGCGTCGGCGTGTAGAGGTTGCTGGTCATGTCCAGGCCGTAGACGGTCGGCCCGGCGTTGTTGCTGCCCAGGAAGTAAAGCTGCTTGCCGCTGCGGTCGAAGGCGGGCTGCCGCGCGTCGGCCATGGGGTCGGTCACCTGGGTGACCGTGCCGCGGTCCGCCGACCACAGGAACAGCGCGTTCAGCCGGTTCGGCATCGAGCGCGGGAAGGCGAGCCACCGGCTGTCCGGCGACCAGGCCATGGAGCTGCTGGTGTTTGAGAACCCGCCGTAGGTCCCCGGCTCCCCCACCGTGGTCAGCTTGCCGGTGGCGAGGTCGAGCACATAGCTGCGCAGCCGGTTGTCGTAGAAGGCGATCTTCCGGGAGTCCGGGGACCAGAGCGGATCGAAGAAGTAGGCGGGCTCCGCCACCAGCGGGAACTTGCGCACCTGCCCCTCGCCGGCCTGGGGCGCCACGTGCAGGGCGTAGCGGCCGGACTCGTCCGAGAAGTAGGCGATCGACTGGCCGTCGGGGCTCCAGGCCGGCTCGCGCTCCATCACCCCGGGCGTGTTGGTCAGGTTGCGGACGGGGCCGTTCTTGGCCGGCGCGGTAAGGATCTCGCCGTGCGCCTCGACCGCCACCCGCAGGCCGGTCGGGGAGACGGCCACCTTCTGGACCTCGCCGGCGACGTTGAGAATCCGGGGGCGAACGTCCGGCATGTCGCCCGCCACGGTGACCGAGACCGGCCGCGGCTCGCCGCCGCCGGGCTCCAGCAGGAAGAGCTCGCCCAGGCGATCGAAGATCAGCGCCTGGCCATCGGTGGCCAGCGTGCGGATCTCGGGACCCGTGTTGCGGTAGACCTCGGCCACTTGGCGATTGGCAGGGTCATAGCTGAACACCGAGGCCGGGCCGTTGCGGTTGGACAGGAAGTAGACCTTGCCGGCCAGGAACACCGGCGAGAAGTCCGCCGCCTCGGCATGCGGCACCTGCACGGAGTCGAGGCCCGGCAGCGAGGTCAGCCAGATGGTGCTCGCCCGGCCGCCGCGATAGTTGCCCCAGGAGACGTAGCGGTTCAGCTCGAAGCCGCTCGCCGGCGCCAGTGGGTTGTAGGCGATCATCCCGCCGTCGGCCGAAAGCTGGCCCGCATAGGCCATGGGCAGGGGGAGCGGCGTCGCCTGGCCGCCGGCCGCGGGTGCCTGGAACATCTGGGTGTAGCGGCTGGCGGCCGTGCGGTCCGAGCGGAACAGCACCTTTGCGCCGTCCGGCGACCAGCCCGTGGCCACGTCGGCGCCGGGGTGCCAGGTCAGCCGCTTGGGCACGCCGCCGGTCACCGGCACGGTGAAGACGTCGATGTTGCCGTCGTAGTCGCCGGTGAAGGCGATGGTCGCCCCGTCGGGCGAGAACATCGGCCCGCTCTCGGACCCGACGCCGGTGGTGAGCCGGGTGGCTCGCCCGCCGGCCCGCGGGACGGTCCAGATGTCGCCGCCGTAGGTGAAGGCGATCAGGTCGCGGCTCAGCGCCGGCTGCTGGAGGATCTGCGGCGCGGCCTGCGCCGCCCCGGCGGCAGCCAGCACGAGGACGCTCGCCGAGGCGAGCCGGTGGAGAAGATTGAGACGCAAGTGCCCGCTCCCGTTGTGTGGGTTGAAGCTTCGGCCACGCAGCATGCCCGGGTCAATCCGGACCCGGATCAGCCGGGACCGGCAAATTACAGATGTAGTTGCGAATTTGCAGCGCCTGCGGTCTACTCCCGTCGGGGCGGAGAGACCGGGACATGGCAGGCGCGCGGATCTCGGGTTCGGACTTCGGCGGCTCGTTCCACGCCGCGGGGATGATCGGCCTGCTGGCGATGCTGCTGACGATCCCCGGCTACATCCTGCTCAGCGGCTGGCTGGAACGTCGGGCCGAAATCCGCGCCTGGACCATCGACGGGCCGCCGTGCCCGCAGCCCGCGATGCTCGATCCCAAGGTGGTGGGGACGCGGCCGGCGAAGGTGTTCAGCTACCGCGGGGCGCGCTTCGCCCGCCAGTCCGGCCATGCGAGCTGCGTGGCGCTCGACGAGGGGGGGGCCTTCGAGCGGCGCCTCTACACCGTCTGCCAGTTCAATGCGCCGGCCGGACTTGCGGTGACCACAGACGCCGGGACGTGGCGGTTCCAGCCAGGCGCCGGTCGCAACATCACCGTGACCGTGCGAGGGGGACGGGCGGCCTGCGTGCTGAACGGCTGGTTCGAGTTCTAAACCTTTGGATCAACCGTAAGTAGACTTGTGACCCGCGTTCTCTCGCCGCGGTCTCCTTCGAGGATATTTCACGGGGGTAACAACTTGTTCGTCAATTGCACAGTATTCGTTTGGCTAACGTCAACTTAGCCAAGAATACTTAGGGCGCTATGTTCCTGGACGATCTCCGCATCTCGCGCAAGCTGGCTCTCGGCTTCGCCGCCGTGGTCCTGACGCTCATCGGCATGGGCGGCTGGACCTTCTACACGCTCAACGCGCTCGGGCAGGCCCGCGCCGAAGCGGCCCAGGCCGGCGAGGTGACGGCGCGGCTGGAGGAGGCGAAGTTCTACCTCGCCCGCCAGGAAAACAGCTACCGCGGCTACCTGCTGTCGGCGAACCCCTACTATCTGGAGCGGATCGCCAAGCACCGCGGCAACTTCAAGAAGCGCCTGGCGGCGGCCAGCGAGCTCGTGAAGAACGAGCCCGAGGCGGTGAAGACGCTGCGCGACGTGGGCGCGGCGGCCGACAACTGGCACGCGCAGATCGTCGAGGCCGGCCAGGTCCTGGCCGCAGACCCGATCACCCGTCAGCAGGCGGTGGACATGGTCGGGCCGGACGGCGCCGCCGACGGCCTGATCGCCCCGGCCGAGGACGGCATCGAGGCCCTGTTCGAGGCCAAGAGCAAGGAAGGCGAAGCCCTGGAGGCCCGCCAGGCGGAGGTGACTCGCAACGCGTACCTGACGCTCGCCGGCTGCATCGTGCTGGCCGCGCTGATCGCCGCCGGCCTGGGCATGCTGCTGACCCGCGCCATCGCCCGGCCGGTGACCCAGCTCACCGAGGCCATGCGCAAGCTGGCCGCCGGGGACTACACCGTCGAGGTCCCCGCCCAGGGCCGCCGCGACGAAGTCGGCCTGATGTCCGACGCGGTCACGGTGTTCAAGGACGCCGGCATCGAGAAGCTGCGCCTGGAGGGCCTCACGGCCGAACAGCGCAAGGCCGCCGACGAAGAGCGCGCCCGCAACGAGGCCGCCAAGGCGCGCGCCGCCCAGGAGCTGGCGGACGTGGTCGCCGCGCTGGGCACGGGCCTGGAGCGCCTGTCGGTGGGCGACCTGACGCACCGCATCGACCGCGCCTTCCCCGACCAGTACGAGAAGCTGAAGGCCGACTTCAACGAGGCCATGAGCCAGCTCGAGAACGCCATGGCCGTGGTGCTGGGCAATGTGCGCGGCATCCGCTCAGGCTCGAGCGAGATCGCCACCGCCGCCGACCACCTGTCGCGCCGCACCGAGCAGCAGGCGGCCAACCTCGAGGAGACCGCCGCGGCGCTCGACGAGATCACCGCCACCGTCCGCAAGTCGGCCGAGGGCGCCACGGAATGCGCCAAGGTGGTGCAGGAGGCCCGCTCCGACGCGCAGTCGAGCGGCACCGTCGTCGCCGAAGCGGTCGCCGCCATGGGCGAGATCGAGAAGTCGGCCGGCGAGATCGGCAGCATCATCGGCGTGATCGACGAGATCGCCTTCCAGACCAACCTGCTGGCGCTGAACGCCGGCGTGGAGGCGGCCCGGGCCGGCGAGGCCGGCAAGGGCTTCGCGGTGGTGGCGATGGAAGTCCGAGCGCTCGCCCAGCGGTCCGCCGAGGCCGCCAAGGAGATCAAGGGCCTGATCTCGGCCTCCACCGACCACGTCGGCCGCGGCGTGGAGCTGGTGGACCGCACGGGCTCGTTCATCGAGCGTATCGTCGAGCGGGTGGCTCAGATCGACGGCCTGGTCACCGAGATCGCCGCGGGCGCCCAGGAACAGTCCAAGGGGATCGCCGAGGTGAACAATGCGGTGAACCAGATGGACCAGCTCACCCAGCAGAACGCCGCCATGGTGGAGGAATCCACCGCCGCCAGCCACGCGCTGAGCCAGGAGGCCGACGTGCTGGACCGCTCGGTCGCCCGCTTCAAGGTGACCGGCCAGCCTGCCGCGGCCCCGGCCCCGGCCCCCGCGTCGACCCCGGCCCAGCGGTCTGTCCCCATGATGAAGACGGTCGGGAGCGGCCCCGCCGCGGTTCGCAAGCCCGCGCCGTCGCCGGCCACGTCCCCCGCCGCGGCGGAGGACAACTGGGAAGAGTTCTGAGGTCCTGGCTGGCCGCCTATTCGGCGGCCAGCATCACCGGCGGGCGGCGCGCCTCTTCCATGTCGCGCTGCAGCCGGGCGAGCTCGCGGGCCAGCGGCGCGTGCACCGGGCGGCGACCGTCGGCCTCCGGCGCGCCCAGGAGCCCCGTCGGGCAGAGCCGGGCGTCGTTCCAGCCCGGATAGTTGCAGATGGGATAGAGGCAGATCCCCTGCACGGGCACGCCGCTGTCGCGGGCCTGCTCCACCTCCGAGGCCACATAGTGGATCCAGGCCGAGCGGGCGGAGCCTTCGGCGCCTGTCTCCGCCACGATGATCGGCCGGCCGTAGCGGCTGGCGATGTCGGTCAGCATGGTCGAGAACGGCCGCCAGGAGTGGTGGCCGAGGGGCACGAAGTTGCCGGCGGGCGTCCACTGGTTGTGGGAGTAGAAGTTCAGGCCGACGATATCGAGCACTTCGGCGTGGCCGCCGAGGTCCGGGTCGCGCCGGCCGGCGAGCATGTCGAACGCCTCCCACTGGGCGTCCGCCATGCGGCGCGCCGCCGTGACGTCGTCCGGGTGCATCGACTGCGGAACGATGTGCACGCAGGGCTCGCACCACAGGATGCGGGCGCGTGGATCGACCCGGCGGACCGCGTTGGTCGCGGCCACCGCCGCACGCACGAGCTGGCGCTTCAGCTCGGGACCCTGACCCTGTCCGTACGGCGCCCACTCCCCCTGGTCGCCGGCCATGTAGGCGAAATAGGAGATCTCGTTCATCGGGCACCACAGCGGGACCGCGTCGGTGTGCTCGGCGTGGACCCGGGCGGCGGCTTCGGCGAAGGCCGCCATACGTTCCACGAAGTCGGGCGACCAGATGTCGAGCCAGTCCGGGTGGCCGTAGTGCCAGAGGTCCCACACCACCTGGACGCCGGCCTCGGCCGCGGCGCGCAGCATGGGCCGCCAGCTCGACCAGTCGTACTGCCCCCGCGCGGGCTCGATCAGGTGCCAGCGCAGGCCGTCGCGCGCGGTCGCCAGGCCATTCGAGGCGATCGCCGCATAGTCCTGCGCGGTGAAGCGGTCGTGGCCCTGGGCGATCAGCGAATCGACGCGCGCGCCGTCGCGCCGCCGGTGCGTGGCGCAGTCGAAGCCGCCCATGAAGAAGCTGGAGAAGGGGGATTGGGGCGTGCGGTCCACGGAGCCTCCTTGGTCGCGAGGCGATCCATTAGCGCGCTAAGTGTCGGCCGAGGGGCTGACATTTGGGCGCTGCGACCGGGCGTCGCGGGCAGGGCCGTCCGGGCGCCGCGCTCCCGCCGCCTTGACCCTCGCCCCGGCGCATCGTCTCCTCCCGCCGCGTCTTGGGGAGGGGATTTCGGATGATTGGCGGGCGAGGAGTCTGGGCAGCGGCCATCGTGCTGGCGGCGGCGCCGGCGGTTCAGGCGCAGGAGGCGCCCTCGGCGGCGTTCCACAGGCTGCTCGACGAGCACTGGGCCTGGTACCTGAAGAACAACCCGCAGCACGCGACCGTACTGGGTCACAAGGCCTACGCCCGCGATCTCGGCGACCCCTCGCTCGCCGCCATGGACCGGGAGGCCGCCGACGCGGCCGCCTTCATCCGCCGGCTGGACGCCATCCCCGTGGCGCAGCTCTCGCCCACCGACCGGGTTAGCCACAGCATCCTGCGGCTCGATCTCGCCAACCAGGTGGAGCGGAACCGGCACGTGCAGCGGGCCCAGCTCTTCTCCAACCGCCGCGGCTGGCACCTGTCGTTCGCCCGCGACGCCACCGACACGCCGCTGTTCAACAAGGCCGACCACGAGGACTACCTCGCCCGGCTCGCCGCCTATCCGGCGTTCAACCGCAAGGCCATCGAGACCACCCGCAGCCTGGTGAAAGCCGGCGCCACCCACCCCTGCGCCGCCATGGGCGGCTTCGAGCGGTCGATCACCACCCACATCGTGGACGATCCCACCACCTCGGACTTCTACGCGCCGTTCCGCAAGCCGCGGCCGACGACCATCGCCGAGGCCGACTGGTCCGACATGTCGGCCCGGGCCCGCACGCTGATCTCCGCCCAGGTGGTCCCAGCCTATCGTGAGTTCCGCGACTTCTACGTGAAGGAATACCAGCCCCGCTGCCGCAAGGACTTCGGCGACGCGGGCATGCCGGGCGGGGCGGAATGGTACGCCTTCAAGGTCCGGCTGATGACCACCACCAACCGCACGCCGGACGAGATCCACCGGCTCGGTCTCTCCCAGGTCGCCCGCATTCGCGGCGAGATGGACGAGGTGGTGAAGCGCTCCGGCTTCGCCGGCGATCGCAGGGCCTACGCCGAGCACCTGCGGACCGATTCGCGATACTATCCGAAGACCGCTGACGAGCTGATGCGCGAGGCCTCGTTCCTGGCCAAGAAGATCGACGGCGAGATGCCCAAGCTGTTTGGCCGACTGCCGCGGCTGCCCTACACCGTGAAGGAGGTGCCGGCCTCGATCGCCGCGGGCACGACCACGGCCTACTACACGCGCGGCAGCGAGGCCTCGGCGCTCCCCGGCGTCTACTGGGTCAACACCACCAAGCTCGACCAGCGGCCGCTGTTCGAGATGCCGGCGCTGACGGTGCACGAGGCGGTGCCGGGCCACCACCAGCAGCGCAGCATTCAGCAGGAGCTGGACCTGCCGGAGTTCCGGCAGCACGCCGCCTCGTTCACCGCCTTCTCGGAAGGCTGGGGTCTCTATTCCGAGCGGCTCGGCATCGACATGGGTCTCTACGACACGCCGGCGAAGGACTTCGGCCGGCTGTCCTACGAGATGTGGCGGGCCTGCCGCCTGGTGGTCGACACAGGCCTGCACTCGAAGGGCTGGACCCGCGAGCAGGCCATCGAGTTCATGGTCGAGAACACCGCCCTGTCCCGTGCCAACATCGAGGCGGAAGTTCACCGCTACATGGTCGATAGCGGCCAGGCGCTGGCCTACAAGACCGGCGAGCTGAAGTTCCGCGAGCTGCGCGAGAAGGCGGAGACGGCCCTCGGCCCCAGGTTCGACCTGCGGACCTTCCACGATGTCCTGCTGGAGAACGGCGCGGCCCCGCTGGATGTGGTGGACGCCCATGTGAACGCCTGGATCGCGGCGCAGGCCCAGCCGCGCTGAGGCCTGCCGCCCGGGCCGGCCCAGCTAGCGCCGCGGACGCTTGTCCCGGGGCGGCGCGCCCGCCGGCGGGCCGTTCGGCCGGCCGCCGGGCTTGCGCGGCGGGCCGCGGCGGGGACCGGCCGGACGGCGCTCCTGCGGGCCGGGCTCGCCGGCCGGCTCGATCCTCAGGTCGCGGTCGTCGGTGGCCTTCTGCACCGCCTCGCGGAAGCGGCCTTCCGCGGCGCGCGAGATCTGGAACTTGGTCTCGCGGTCGAAGATGCGGATCTGGCCGATGTCCTGCTTGGTGACGTGGCCCAGGCGGCAGATCAGCGGCACCAGCCACTTCGGGTCGGCGTTGTTGCGCCGGCCGAGCGACACGCGGAACCAGGCCGCGTCGGCGACCTCGTAGCTGGAATCTTCGCTGCGCGGCGGACGCTCCCCGCGGACCGGCCGCTCGCGCTCGGGGGGCGCGTCGAGGATCTCCTCCGGGTCCGGCAGGCGGGCGCGGTACACCCGCAGCAGGGCCGCGGCGACGGCTTCCGCGCCACGTTCCTCGATCAGGCGCCGGACGAGGTCGAGGTCCTCGGGCGCCGGCGCTTCGGACAGCGCCGGGTCGGCCAGCAGGCGCTCCTGGTCCCGCGCGCGCACCTCGTCGGCGGTGGGCGGGCCGGACCACTCGGCCTGGACGCCGGCGGAATCCAGCAACTGCTCGGCCTTGCGCCGCCGGTTGTGCGGCACGAGCAGGACCGAGGTCCCCTTCTTGCCGGCCCGGCCGGTTCGGCCCGAACGGTGGAGGAGGGCGGCCTTGTTGATCGGCAGCTCGGCGTGGATCACGAGGCCGAGGTCCGGCAGGTCGAGCCCGCGGGCGGCCACGTCGGTGGCGACGCAGGCTCGCGCATGGCCGTCGCGAAGCGCCTGCAGCGCGTCAGCGCGCTCCTTCTGCGACAGCTCGCCCGAGAGCTGGACCGCCGCAAAGCCGCGCTCGCGCAGCGCGCCGTAGAGGTGCCGGACCGACTCCCGCGTCGAGCAGAAGATCAGTGCGCCCGGCGCCTCGAACCAGCGCAGCAGGTTGACGATGGCGTTCTCCACCTCGGTGGGGGCGACGCGCACCGCGCGGTACTCGATGTCGCCGTGCGCCTCGTCGCGCCGGATGGTGTCGATCCGGTGCGCCTCGCGCTGGTAGCGGCGGGCGAGCGCGACGATGTCCTTGGGCAGGGTGGCGGAGAACAGCAAAGTCCGCCGCTCCACCGGCGTGGAGTCGAGGATCTCCTCGAGGTCCTCCCGGAAGCCCATGTCGAGCATCTCGTCCGCCTCGTCGAGGACGGCGACACGCAGGTCCTTGAGGATCAGGTTGCCGCGCTCGAGGTGGTCGCGAAGGCGGCCCGGGGTGCCGACCACGATATGGCTGCCGGCGGCGAGCGCCCGCTGCTCGCGCCGCGCGTCCATGCCGCCCACGCAGGTGACGATCTTCGCCCCGGCGGCGCCGTAGAGCCAGCCGAGCTCGCGGGCGACCTGCAGGGCGAGCTCGCGGGTGGGCGCGATCACCAGGCCGAAGGGCTCCTCGGCGGGGCCGAACGCGTCGGCCTCTCCGAGAAGCTGGTGCGCCGCCGCCAGGCCGAAGGCCACGGTCTTGCCCGAGCCCGTCTGGGCCGAGACCAGCAGGTCGCGGTCGGTGGGCGCGTCGAGGACGGCCGCCTGGACGGGGGTAGGCTCGGCGTAGCCCTGGGCTTCGAGCGCGCGCGCCAGGGCAGGGTGGGGCGTCGGAAACGGCATCGGGCGGTCCTTGAGAGCGCCTCGATAGAACGTGGCGTAGGCGAAACGGAGCGGGCTCCTAGCAGAAACCCGCCCCTTCGGCGAGCGCGGCTATTTTCCGGCCACCACCGGCAGCTCGATCATGCTGGCCTGGGCACCGGTGTGGAACACCCGCTGGGTAGCCTTCCGGTAGTCCTGCGGCCTGGCGAAGAAGATGTTCGGCACGAAGGTCTGCGGGTTGCGGTCGTAGAGCGGGAAGAGACTCGACTGCACCTGCACCATGATCCGGTGGCCCGGCTGGAACACGTGGTTCGTGGTCGGCAGCTCGAAGCGGTACTTCTGGACCTTGCCGGCCGGGATGGCCGTCGGCTTCTCCAGGCTGTCGCGATAGCGGCCGCGGAAGATCTCCAGCGCCACCGGGAGCTGATAGCCGCTCATGTCGAGGTCCGAGGGCACGAAGTCGGGCTGCACGTCGATCAGCTTCACCACCCAGTCGGAGTCGGTCCCGCTGGTGGAGGCGAACAGGTTCACCACCGGCTCGCCCGAGATCTGCAGCGGCTCCGTGAGCGGCTCGGAGACATAGGTCAGGACGTCGGGCCGGCTGGCGGCGTGCCGCTGGTCGGACACCAGCCAGAAACGCCACTGGTCCGACTGGTCCGCGCGGACCGGCCGGGGGATGTAGGGCACGGGCTTGGCGGGGTCGGAGACGTACTCGTCGAAGGCCGGGCCGCCCGCCGGCCGCTCGAAGCCGACCTTCAGGCCGGGCTGCAGGTAGAGCGGGCGCATCTTCGCCTCGCAGCCGTTTTCGCAGGCCAGCGGCCATTTCGGATAGCTGCGCCACTCCATCGTTCCGGTCTGGAAGATGGTCACCGGCGCGATGTCGGCCTTGGGGGCGCCGGTCTTCAGGTGCTGGTCGAGGAACGGCTTCAGCACCTTGCGGCGGAACTCGGTGGCCGTGTCTCCGGGCAGCTTGATCGCGCCGAGCTGCCGCTGCTCGTAGTTGACGCCGGAGTGCCGCCACGGCCCCAGCGCCAGGAAGTTCATGTCGTTGTTGGTGTCCTTCGGCTCGGTCGCCTCGTAGGCGTGCAGCGCGCCGTATATGTCCTCCTGGTCGAAGAGGGCGCCCACCCACAGCGTCGGCACCTTCAGCGGCCGCTTGGCGAGGATCTTGTCCAGCGCCTGCTCCTGCCAGAAGGAGTCATAGGCCGGATGCTCGGTCATCTTGCGGAAGGCCGGGAGCTGGTCGATCCCGGCCCGCCTGGCGAACTCGCCCACCGAGCCCGCCCGAAGGAAGTTGTCGTAGTCGTCCAGCGCCTCGCGCGGGACGCCGTCCCCCTGGCCGCGGACGGTCATCTGGTTGAGGAACCAGTCGAACATGGTCTGGCGGAAGGCGCCGTTCTGGAACCAGTCGTCGCCCATCCAGCCATCGATCATCGGGCTCTGCGGTACGGCCGCCTTCAGCGCCGGATGGGGATCCACCAGGGCCATCGCCGTCGTGAAGCCCGGATAGGACGAGCCGATCATGCCGACGCGGCCATTGGATTCCTTCACGTTCTTCGTCAGCCACTCGATGGTGTCGTAGGCGTCGGTGACGTGGTCGACCGGGGTGCCGTTGAGCGGCCCCCGAACGGGCCGGGTGAGCACGTAGTCGCCTTCCGACCCGTACTTGCCGCGGACGTCCTGGTAGACCCGGATGTAGCCGTCGGCGAGGAAGGGCTCGTCCATCTGGCCGCCGGTGGCCGCCGCGTAGGGCGAGACGTTCCGCTGGCTGGCCCGCTTGGCGTTGTAGGGCGTGCGGGTGAGCAGGATCGGCGCGTCTTTCGCGCCCTTGGGCACGATCATCACCGTGTAGAGCTTCACCCCGTCGCGCATGGGGATCATCACCTCGCGCCGCTCGTAGTCGTAGCGGTCGGTGGGCGCCTTGAAGCTGCCGGTGATGTCCGGCGTCATCGGCGGCGTCTGGGCCGTGGCGGCGGTGGCGAGGGCGAGGACGGCCGCGGCGGCGGCGAGGAGGGTGCGCTTCATGGACCGCGACCCTAGCGGGGTCGCGGGCACAAGCTCAAGCGCAGGCGCGTCGTATCAGGCGCTGGCCAGGGCGCTCTGGAAGAGGATGGCGCCGTCGGCGCTGCCGAGCTCGGCCTCGAAGGCGCGGTCCGGGTGCGGCATCAGGCCGAGCACGTTGCCGCGGCCGTTGACGATCCCCGCGATCTTGCGCGCCGAGCCGTTGGGGTTGTCGAGGTAGCGGAAGACCACCTGGCCCTCGCCCTCCAGCCGGTCGAGGGTAGCGTCGTCGGCGAAGAAGTTCCCCTCGCCGTTGCCCACGGTCATCGTCACCTCGCGGCGGCCTTGGTACCCCGCGGTGAAACGGGTCTGGGCGTTGGTGACCTCCAGCTCGACGGGCTTGCAGACGTACTTCAGCCCCTCGTTGCGCAGCAGGGCGCCGGGCAGCAGGCCCACCTCGCAGAGGATCTGGAAACCGTTGCAGATGCCGACGGTGGCGACGCCGCGCTCGGCGGCCGCCTTCACCTCGGCCATCACCGGCGAGAGCGCCGCCATGGCGCCGCAGCGCAGGTAGTCGCCGTAGGAGAAGCCGCCGGGCAGCACGATGAGGTCCAGGCCCTTCGGCAGCTCGCTGTCGCCGTGCCAGACCATGGACACCTCGGCGCCGGTGGAGCGCTCGATGGCGACCTTGCAGTCACGGTCGCAGTTGGATCCGGGGAAGACGACGACGGCGGCTTTCATGGGGGGCTCACGTGGCGGTGGAAGGGGCGAAGGTCAAGCGTCAGCAGGTGCGTCACTGGCGTCGCCAGCTCTTCAGGCTGTCCAGATAGGCGTGCAACTGGTCGTAGCCGGCCCGATCGCCGTAGGGGCAGCCGGTGGTGACCACGTCGGAGCCCTTCACCTGCTGCATCATGATCGCCGGATGCCCGGGCGCACCGGCGCGGGTGATCAGGTACGACGCCTTGCCGTCGTGGGTGGAGTAGTAGTCGTAGGGCTCGGCGGGGTCGCCCGGGGCCTTGTTGAGCGGCTGGGCGGTGACCGCGGCCGAGAGCGCCTCGAATGTCTGGGCGCAGTCGAGCGCCAGCGGCGCGGCCGACGGCGGCTCGCGCTTGGCGCACGCACTGAGGGTGAGGATGGGAAGGAGCGCGAGGGGCAGGGCCCTCACGCCACCTCCACGCGATAGCTTTCGATCACCGTGTTGGCGAGCAGCTTCTCGCACATCGCCTTGACCTCGGCCTCGGCCGCCGCGGGGTCCGAGCCCTGCAGGTCGAACTCGATGGTCTTGCCGACGCGGACGTGCTCGACGCCGCCCCAGCCCAGGCCGTGCAGCGCCTGCTCGACCGCCTTGCCCTGCACGTCGAGGACGCCGGGCTTCAGGAACACGTGCACCTTGGCTTTCACTAGTGGAGGCCCCCCTGAATCACGGTGGGCATCTCCTTCATGATCCCGAGCCGGCGCGCAACCTCGGTGTAGCTCTCGATGACGTTCCCGAGGTCGCGCCGGAAGCGGTCCTTGTCGAGCTTCTCGTTGGTCGCGGTGTCCCACAGCCGGCAGCTATCGGGGCTGATCTCGTCGGCCAGGATGATCCGGGAGAAGTCGTTCTCCCAGATGCGGCCGAACTCGATCTTGAAGTCCACGAGCGTGATGCCGACGGCGCCGAACATGCCGGTCAGGAAGTCGTTCACCCGCAGGGTGAGCGCCATCATGTCGTCGATCTCCTGGGTCGAGGCCCAGTTGAAGGCGGTGATGTGCTCCTCGGCCACCATCGGGTCGTGGAGCTTGTCGTCCTTCAGGTAGAACTCGATGATCGAGCGGGGCAGGGCCTGGCCCTCGGGCAGGCCGAAGCGCTTCGACAGCGAGCCTGCGGCCACGTTCCGGCAAACCACTTCCAGCGGGATGATCTCCACCTCGCGGATGAGCTGCTCGCGCAGGTTCAGCCGCTTGATGAAGTGGTTCTGAACCCCGATCGAGTTCAACCGCGTCATGATGTACTCGCTGATGCGGTTGTTGATGACGCCCTTGCCCTCGAGCACGGCCTTCTTGGTCGCGTCGAACGCAGTGGTGTCGTCCTTGAAGTACTGGATCAGAGTGCCGGGCTCGGGACCTTCGTAGAGGATCTTGGCCTTGCCCTCGTAGATCTTCTTACGGCGGGTCATTCTCAAGCCTTCTCCCAAGCGAGGCGCTTACCGGTCGGCGGAACGAAAAACGCGCGCGTCTGATCCAGTGCGCGCGCGGGTCCGACTCGGCCTCTCGCTCAATATAAGGCCCGCGGAAATTAGCGGATGCGGAAGCCGCGCGCAAACGTGGGGACACACCGCCGCTTTCGATTGCGGCCCGGCGCCTCACGGGATATGTGGTCGCCCGCTTTTCGCGCCGCGCCCGGGGACCACATGACCACCTTCGACGACCGTGAACGGGGTTTCGAGAAGAAGTTCGCGCTCGATCAGGAGCAGGAATTCAAGGCCACGGCCCGCCGTAACCGCCTGCTCGGACAGTGGGCCGCGGGCCTGATGGGCCTGCAGGAGAGCCGCGTGGACGAGTACGCCGCCGCGGTGGTGAAGTCGGACTTCGAGCAGCCGGGCGACGACGACGTGCTGCGCAAGGTCTTCGAGGACCTGAAGGGCGCCGGCGTCACCGTCACCGAGGGCGAGGTCCGGATGAAGATGGCCGAGCTGCTGGCCCAGGCGCGCGAGAGCGTTCGCGGCGAAGGCTGAGGCCGCCGCAGCCTTTGCGGAGATCGATCAGGGCGCGCCCGTGCGGCGCGCCCTTGTCGTTTGCGCCTCAGGCCTTGATCTGGCTATCCAGGTACTTGCGGATCCCGGGGCCGAACGGCGGCCGCAAGGCCTGCAGCGGGCCGATGTCCTTCTTGATCTGGCTGAACACCGCCTTGCGGTGGCTGAACTCGCGGAAGCCGTCCTGGCCGTGGTAGCTGCCCATGCCGGACGGCCCGACGCCGCCGAACGGCAGCTCCTCCTGGGCCACGTGCATGATCACGTCGTTGATGGTGACCCCGCCGGGCGTGGTGGACGACAGGACCTTCTCCTGCTCCGCCGCATCGGCGCCGAAGTAGTAGAGGCCGAGCGGCCGGTCGCGCCCGTTCACATAGGCGATCGCCTCGTCCACGGTCCGGTAGCTCTTCACGGGCAGGACCGGCCCGAAGATCTCCTCCTGCATCACCTTCATGTCGTCGGTGGGATCGAGGATCAGGGTGGGCGCGATCTTGCGGTGCTCCTGCTGGCTGAGGTCCTCGTGCTCGGGCTTCAGCTCCACCACCTTGGCCCCCTTGGCGCGGGCGTCCTCCACATAGCCCATGATCCGGTCGTAGTGCCGCTGGGCGACGATCGAGGTGTAGTCCGGGTTGTCCTTGATGGTCGGGAACATCCGGGCTGCCGAGGCGCGGGCGGCCTGCACGAAGTCCTCGACCTTGTCCTGCGGGGCCAGCACGTAGTCGGGGGCGAGGCAGATCTGGCCGGCGTTCAGCGTCTTGCCGTTCATCACCCGGGCCGCCGCGACCTCGAGGTCGGCCGAGCGGCCGAGGATCACCGGGCTCTTGCCGCCGAGCTCCAGGGTGAGCGGCACGAGGTTCTCGGCCGCGGCCCGCATCACGTGCCGGGCGATGCTGGTCGCGCCGGTGAAGATCATGTGGTCGAAGGGCAGGCGGGCGAACGCCTCGCCCACCTCCGGGCCGCCGGTGACCACGGCGATCTCCTCCTCGGAGAAGGCGCGGGCGAACATCGCCTTCATCAGGTCCGAGGTGGCGGGGGTATACTCCGAGGGCTTGATCATGGCCCGGTTGCCCGCCGCCAGGATGCCGGCCAGCGGCGCGAAGGTCAGGTTCACCGGGAAGTTCCACGGGCTGATCACGCCGACCACGCCCTTCGGCTGGTAGCGGACTTCGGCCTTGGCGCCGAACAGACCCAGGATCGGCGGCGTGGTCTTGCGCTTCTCCGGCTTCATCCAGCGGCGCAGGTGGGCCTTGGCGTGGCGCAGCGGGCCGATGGAGCCCGCCACGTCGGTGAAGGCGGTGGCGTCGCGGGAGCGGGAGCCGAAGTCCGCGTCCAGGGCGTCCTCGATGGCCTTGCGGTTGTCCACGAGGAGCTGGATGCAGCGGTCGATCCGCTCGATGCGCTTCTCGGCGCTCGGCGCGCCGTCGCGCAGGTGGGCGGCCTTCTGGGCCGCCAGGATCGCTTGCATGTCCATGGTGTGACGTCCTCCCTGGTCCGGGAGCAGACGCGCGTTACGCTGGGGCCGTGAAGGCGGCCAGGTAGGGCCGGCTGACCCGCTTGGGGACCACCATGGACCAGGCCTCGCGGACCAGCAGCGCCAGCTCGGCCGCGTCGAGGTCCTCCAGCTTGACGTAGCTCCAGGCGCCGGTCGCCACCCGGCAGGGCTGGAAGGTCTCCGGCCGCACCTCGAACAGGAAGTGCTGGTGGTTCTTGTCCAGCTTCAGGACCGCCCGGCCACGCGACTGAAGCGCGAAGGTCTTCTTGCCCACGTTGAACCACGGCTCGTCCCACTGGGTGAGCTCCTCGGCCCCGGGCAGGCTGAGCGCGATCCGACGCAGGTCGTCGAAGGTGGCCATGCGCCGAGGCTAGCCTCCGCCGTCGTCGCCGTCATCCGGCAGCGGGGCCAGGATCTCGCAGACGACGCCGGTGCGCGCGAACTCGAGCCGTACCTCGCCGTTCAGCTCCCGGGCCAGCCCACGCTCGATCAGCCGGCTTCCGAAGCCCTGCCGCGTCGGCGGCGTGACGGCCGGGCCGTCCCGCTCGCGCCAGACGAGCCGCAGCGACCGGTCCTCCAGCGCCCAGCGTATCTCGACCTGGCCTGCCGGCGAGGACAGCGCCCCGTACTTGGCCGCGTTGGTGCCGAGCTCGTGCAGGGCCATAGCCACCGACAGCGCGGTCTGCGGCGGCAGCGTCCGGGGCGGACCATCCACCTGGAACCGCGAGTCCCCGTAGGGCTGGATGGCGCTGGCCACGATCTCGGCCACGCCCGCGCCTTCCCAGGTCCGCCGCGTGAGGATGTCGTGCGCCCGCGAGAGCGCGAGGAGCCGGTTCTCGAAATCCGCCTGCGCCTGGGCGAGCGATGGGGCGTTGCGCAGCGTCTGGGAGGCGATCGACTGGATGGTGGCCAGGGTGTTCTTCACCCGGTGGTTCAGCTCGTTGATCAGCAGCCGCTGGCGCGCCTCGTCACGCTTGCGCTCCGAGATGTCGGTCTGCACCGACAGGAGCCGGACGGGTCGCCCGCGCGCGTCCTGCTCGATCCGTCCGCGGTTGTGGATCCAGCGCACCTCGCCGTCGGACGGGCGCACGATGCGGTACTCGCGGTCGAAGGGGCCGCCGCGCGCCTGGTCCTCGAGGAAGCCCTGGCGGACGCGCTCGCGGTCCTCCGGATGGACCCGCGTCAGCCAGTCCTCGGAATAGGTTCCGCCCTGGCCGGACTCCGGCGGCAGACCCTGGAGCTGCAGGTATTCCGGCGAGCGGTGGATGCGGCCGGAGACCATGTCCCAGTCGAAGGAGCCCACGGCGCCGGCCGCCTGGACGAGCCGCAGCCGTTCCTCGTTCTCGCGCAGCCGGTTCTCGGCCCGCGCCCGCTGGACCGCGCCCCAGGTCCGCTCCACCAGCTCCTGGGCCATGGCCTGATCATCGTCGCTCCACACCCGCGGTTCGCCCATGTGCACCGACAGGAGCGCCACGAGGCGGTCCGCCTTCACCAGCGGGATGGCGAGGACCGCGCCGATGCCGATGGCCCGGAAACTGGCTGCGTTGCCTGCGGTGATGGGGTCCGCGGCGACGTCGTCGATGCGCACCGGCTGGCCGGCGCGAAGCCGCCCCGCCAACTCCGGCCCGAAGTCCTCGAGCCTGTAGCGTCCGCCGAAGTTCGGCATGTCGCCCTCGGCCCAGTCGTCCTCGATGATGATCCAGTTCTGGTCCGCCTCCATCTCGGCGAAACCCACGCGCCCGGCGGCCAGGGCCTGGCCCAGCAGGCTCGCGGCGGCGTGCTTGATTTCACGGGGCTCGGTGAGAGGGCGCAGGCGCTCGGCGATGGCGAGCTGGAACTTCAGCCTCCGCTCGCCCAGCACCTTCGAGGTGGTTTCCGTGCAGGCGCAGAACATGCCCCCCACGCCGCCGCTCTCGTCGCGCACCGGGCTGTAGGAGAAGGTCCACCAGGTGTCTTCCCAGTAGCCGTGGCGGAACATCCTGAGCAGCAGGTCCTCGGACCAGGTGGCCTCGCCGGCCAGCGCGGACTGGATCAGCGGCCAGATGTCGTCCCAGATCTCGCTCCAGATGTCGTGAAAGCGGCGGCCGAGGGCGGCCGGATGCTTGTCGCCGAGGATGGTGGCGTAGGCGTCGTTGTAGATGAAGCCGAGCTCGGGGCCCCAGGCCACGAACATCGGATGGCCGGAGTTCAGCAGGATGGAGACCGAGGTCCGCAGCGACTGCGGCCAGGTCTCGGGCGGGCCCAGGGGCGAGGTCGACCAGTCGTGGGCGCGCAGGCGCTCGCCCATCTCGCCGCCGCCCAGCAGGAATCCGTGCCGTGGCCGCACCTGTTCGTTCAGCGTCCCACTCCGCCTTCGGTCGTTTGCGCCGAACGCCCCCGCGCCAGCTAAGCGGAAACCGCCGGGGCGCGCTAGGGTTGCTGGCCGAAGACCCGGGCGAAGATCCGGTCGACGTTCTTGAAGTGATAACCGGGGTCGAACAGCTCGGACAGCTCCCCGCGGCTGAGGGTCACTTCGGGGTCGGCGTCCAGGAAGTCGAGGAAGGCGCCCTCGCCGCGCCAGACCCGCATGGCGTTGCGCTGGACCGCGGCGTAGCTCGCCTCGCGGCTCAGGCCCTTCTGGGTGAGGGCGAGCAGGACCCGTTGGGAGTGCACCAGGCCGCCCAGCCGATCGAGGTTCTTCGCCATGTTCTCCGGGTAGACCACGAGGCGTTCGACCACGTTCGCCAGCCGGCGAAGCGCGAAGTCGAGGTGGACGGTGGCGTCCGGGCAGATGCCGCGCTCGACGGAGGAGTGGCTGATGTCCCGCTCGTGCCACAGGGCCACGTTCTCCATGGCCGGCGTCACCGCGGAGCGGACCAGGCGAGCGAGGCCCGTCAGGTTCTCGGTCAGGATCGGGTTGCGCTTGTGGGGCATCGCCGACGAGCCCTTCTGGCCGACGTCGAAGAACTCCTCGGCCTCCAGCACCTCGGTGCGCTGCAGGTGACGGATCTCGACGGCCAGGCGCTCGATCGACGAGGCCACCACCGCCAGCGCCGCGAAATAGGCCGCGTGCCGGTCGCGCGGAATCACCTGGGTGGACACCGGCTCGACGGCCAGGCCCATCTTCTCCGCCACGTACTCCTCCACCTCGGGGGCGACGTTGGCGAAGGTGCCCACCGCGCCGGAGATGGCGCAGGTGGCGATCTCGAACTTCGCCATCGCCAGCCGCTCCTTGGCGCGCTGGAACTCGGCGTAGTGGCCGGCGAGCTTCAGGCCGAAGGTGGTGGGCTCGGCGTGGATGCCGTGGCTGCGGCCGACGGTGGGGGTGAGCTTGTGCTCGAACGCCCGGCGCTTGAGGGCGGCCAGCACCAGGTCCACGTCCTCGATCAGCAGGTCGGTGGCGCGGCTGAGCTGGACGGCCAGGGTGGTGTCGTTGACGTCCGACGAGGTCATCCCCTGGTGCAGGAAGCGCGCCTCAGGCCCCACGATCTCGGTGACGTGGGTGAGGAAGGCGATCACGTCGTGCTTCACCTCGCGCTCGATCTCGTCGATCCGGTCGGCGTTCCAGACCGCGTCGCGGCCCTTCTCCCAGATGACCCGCGCAGCCTCGGCCGGGATGACGCCGAGCTCGGCCATCTTGTCGGCGGCATGGGCCTCGATCTCGAACATGATCTTGAAGCGCGTCTGGGGGTCCCAGATGCGGGCGGCCTCGGGGCGGGCGTAGCGGGGGATCATGGACGCCGCATATCCCGGCGGGGGGACGGAAAGTCAAATTCTGAGCGTGGAAAAGTTGAGGGCGGCGGCCCGGCCGCCGCCGCCCTCGCTCTGGCCGAGCTACTGGCGATAGCTCAACCGGAGATAGAAGAACTGGCCCGGCGCGTCATAGGCGTTCGGGTCGTAGTTGTTCAAGCCGCAGGTGATGCAACCGGGCGGATCCTTGTCGAAGAGGTTGTTGACGCCGACGGCGACGCGCACGTCCTCGCTGAGGAAGGTGGGGGTCCAGCGAAGCTGGGCGTCGGCGTAGAGCCGGGACTCCAGCTTGTTGTCCGCGCCGGTCTCGTCCACCGAGGAGATGTAGCGCAGGCCGAGCGTCGCCCCCCAGTCGGCGCGGTCCCAGTCCGCCATGAAGTTGGACTTCACCTCCGGATAGGCCTGGTCCGGGCTGCCGCGTTCGGTGCCTTCGCGCGACACCGGGGCGAGCCCGGCGGCGGTGGGGACGAACTCGGTGAAGTCCAGCAGCCAGGTGGTGTACCAGCGCAGGCCGAACGACCCCGCGGCCCAGTCCGGCGAGCGCCAGATGACGTTCAGGTCCAGCGCCTCGGTGTCGATGCCGCCGATGTTGATCAGCGGGTTGGCGATGCCGACCACCTGGCCCGACGCCGTGCGGGTGATGGTGGCGCAGGCCAGCGCATCGCCCGTCTGGGCGCAGCGGTCGAGCAGGGCCTGCCCGTTCTGAGCCTGGATGGCGTCGTTGAGCTCGATCTTCGAATAGGCGAGCTCCACCGAGCCGCCGCTCGCCCAGCTCGTGTCGCGCAGCCAGCGGGGTTCATAGACGACCGAGGCGTTCCAGCTCTCGCTGGTCTCGGGCCGCAGCGCCGCGTTGCCCGAGGTGATCACCGAGATCTGCGGATTGAGCTGCACGTAGCTGCCGTTGGCCGGCACGCCCGCGGCGATGCAGTTGGCGCGGACGTTGGCCGGCGTGGCGGCGCTGAAGCCCGAGCAGGGGTCGACGACCTCCTGGTCGAAGCGCGAGGCCGAGCCGAACAGCTCGCCGATGGACGGCGCGCGGAAGCCCTCGCCCCACGAGCCGCGGACCAGAACGTCCTCCGTTGGTCGCCAGGAGAGGCCCGCCTTGAAGGTCTCGTCCGAGCCGCTGGTGGAGTAGTCGAAGAACCGCGCCGCCACCGAGGCCTCCAGCCGCTGGATGAACGGCATGTCGGCGACCAGCGGGATCCGCAGTTCGCCATAGGCCTCCTTGATGGTGATCGAGCCGCGGGCCGGCTGGGCCGGGATGTCCGACGAGAGGCCCGCAGCGACGATGGCGTCGGGCTGGAAGTAGCCCTCGGTCTCCCGCCGCTCCACGCCGACCGCGAAGGCCAGCGGCCCGGCCGGCAGGTCGAACAGGTCGCCGGTGAGGTTGGCGGAGACGTCACGCAGCTCCTGCTGCGAGGTGTCCTGCTGGGTGAAGCCGATGAAGGCGAGCATTTCGGGCGTGATCGTGCCGGCGCCGCCGAAGATGTTCAGCGGCACGCAGGAGCCCGTGCAGGCCGCCGCCGGGCCGAGCGCCTGCTGCACCCGCTGCGCGTTGACGTTGCCGGTGAAGGTCTGTTCGGCGTGGTTGCGGGAGATCACCCCGTTCACGTCCCAGTGCCAGTTGCGGCCGCCCACGTCCCAGTCGCCCTCAAGGGTGGCGGTGACGTTCCAGGTGTCGACGCGCTGCTCGTAGTGGCGGGGGCCGGCCTCCACGAGGCGGCGGCCGATGAAGGCGTAGGTGCCGGGGCCGAGGGTGAAGCCGAACGGATTGTAGCGCTGGGTGGCGTCGATCACGACCGTGTCCAGCAGGTTGCCGTTGCCGGCGTCCGGGCCCACGAACAGCGGCAGGGGCGCGGCCTGGTTGGCGGAGCGGCGCTCCACGTAGCTGGCCCGCACGCGCAGCCGCACATCGTCCGAGAAGTCGTGGCGCAGCGAGCCGAACACGCTGGTCCGCTCCAGCGGCGTCAGGATGTAGTTGTAGGGCTGGAAGTTGAACCGGTCCGCCGTGGTGAAGGCCTTGTAGCTGCCGGCCGCGCTGGTCGGATCGCCGGGGATGTAGGTGGCCCGCTGCCCCACGCCGAGCGCCTGGCGCAGGGTGACGTCGAAGTCCGTGCCGGTGTTCGGGTCCGAGATGATGAACCTGCCCAGCGGCGTGCCCGACGAGCAGCTCGTGTCGCACTCGGTGGCGTAGGGCGACGGGAAGCGCGAGATGGACCGGTCGGCGGCGTAGATCGGGTCCTGCTTGAACCAGCCGCCGCCGACGACGACCTGGGTCCGGTCGGCGCTGACGCCCCAGGAGACGTTGTAGTCCTGGGTGAAGCCCTCGTCGTCGCCGGTCTGGCCGATCTGGGCGCTGGCCTGCAGGCCGTCCTGGTCCTGGCGGGTGATGATGTTTACCACCCCGGCGATGGCGTCCGAGCCGTAGATCGGGGAGGCGCCTTCCTGCAGCACTTCCATGCGTGCGATCATGGCGGCGGGGATGGTGTTGAGGTCCACCGAGCCCGGCACGCCCGAGGCCGCCGCCCCCGGCACCCAGCGCAGCCCGTCCACCAGCACCAGCACGCGCCGCGAGGACAGGTAGCGCAGGTCGATCTCGGCCGAGCCCGCGCCCACGCCGCCCCCGTCGGGCGGGTTGCCGAAGTTGCCGGAGTTGTTGAACCGGGCGTTCAGGCCGCCGCCGGCCGACGGGATCCGCTGCAGCACGTCCGCGGTGGAGGTGAGGCCGGACTTGGCGATCACCTCCTGGTCGATCTGGACCACCGGCTGGTCGCGCTCCAGCGGGCTGGTGCGGATGCGCGAGCCGGTGACGACCACCTCCTCGACGGAGGTGTCCTGCGCGTGGGCGACGCCGAACGAGCCGCCGGCGGCGAGCGCCGTTGCGGCCAGAAGGGCGGCGCCCCTCAGGTGACGATGCATGATGTTCCCCCTCAGGAACCCGGCGATGCCCCTGTCCGGCCCCACGCCGCGAGACTCGCCGTTCATGGAACGAGGATACGGAGGGGGCGCGCTCGCGCGTCAAGCGAGCGGCAGAGGTGTGGCAACTCGCGGCTGATCGCCTGTGGCGGCGGCGCCTCAGCAGTTTTGGCGAGGCGTCGCGCCTGTTCGAGCGTCAGGCCGCCGCCTGGGCGGCCTTCGCGCGGGCGATGTCGCGGGGCAGGGTGATGGCGGCCAGCAGGTAGTGGACCCCGGCCCAGGCGTAGATCAGCAGGTTCGAGACGATGCCGTAGCGCGTGCCCTGGGCCATGGCCGCCTTGCAGGCGGCGTCCAGGGCGGCTGGCCCGCCTTCCGGCCCGATCCCGCCCGGGCAGGCGGCGTTGAAGCTGCCCAGCCCGCCCGCGTTCGCCCAGGCCTGCTGGGCGAAGAGATCGATGCACCAGCCGGTGAACGGCGGGCCGAAGCCGAGGGCGATCAGGTTCAGCACGAAGAAGAGCAGGGCCACCGCCGTCGCCCGCATCCGTACGTCCATGGCGTTCTGCACCACCCCGAAGGTCGGGCCGAGGTAGGTGTAGTGCAGGATCCCCGGCAGCAGCAGGATCGCCCAGGCGAGCTGATAGCTCTCCCGCGTGTAGGCCAGGATGTAGAGCGGCGTGGCGGCGATCAGGCCGATGGCCGGCACGAGCGCGTACCAGCGGACGCTGCGCTTGGAAGCCCAGTCGGTGAGCACCCCACCCAGCAGCGTGCCGAGACCGTTGGACACGCCGGCGATGAGGCCGATGGCGAGGCCCACGGTGGCCAGCCCCAGGCCGAACTCGCGGATGAAGTAGGGCGGGGCGTACTGGCCCGTGCCGTAGCCGGCGAAGCTCGCCATGGTGATGCCGGCGGCCATGTGGAACATGCCCCAGGAGCCGAACAGGCGCTTGGCCACCACCAGCATGCCGGGCGGCTTCTCCATAGTAGGCGTCGGCGCGGCGGAGATCGCTGCGGGAGCCGCGTCCGGCGCGCCGGCTTCGGACGCCTCGCGGCCGAGCGCGCCGGGCGTCTCGTCAAGCGCCACGCCCGTCTCGGCGGCGGCGAGCTGGCGGTCGCTCCAGCCCCGGGGCGGCTCCTTGATGAACAGCTTGATGGCGATGGCCACCAGCACGCCGGGCAGGCCCACCAGCATGAATGCCGCCTGCCAGGAGACGTTCTGGGCGATCCAGCCGCCGGCGATGGCCCCGAACATGGTCCCGAACGGAATGCCCAACGAGTAGATCGAGAGCGCCGAGGCGCGCTTCTTGGGCTCGAAATAATCGCTGATCAGGCTGTGGGCCGGCGGGCTGAGCCCCGCCTCGCCCACGCCCACGCCCACCCGGTAGAGCAGGAGCTGAAGGTAGCTGGTCGCCGTGCCGCAGAGCGCCGTGAACGCCGACCAGATGACGATGGCGATGGAGATGATGGTCACCCGGCTCTTCCGCTCCGCCAGCCGGGCGATCGGGATGCCCAGCGCGGTGTAGAGCAGGGCGAAGGACAGGCCGCCGAGCCAGCCGAGCTGGGCGTCGGTGAGCTTCAGGTCCACCTTGATGGCCTGGCCGATGGTCGAGATGATCGTGCGGTCGATGAAGTTGAAGGTGTAGGCGACCACCAGGAGCGCCAGGACCGTCCCCTTGTAGCCGTCGGTGTAGGCGGGCGCGGGCGTGGAAGCCCGGTCGGATGCGGCGCTCATCGGCGGCAGGCTCCCTGGTGCGGTCCCCTGCCGCTTCGGGGCGGCGGGGTTGTCGTTGCCGGCAGGTTAGGGGGAGAACGGCGCCGAGGGGAAGGGGCCCTTGCGGAAGGGAACGGCCGTTCAGGCCTCCGGCCCGCCGGGCAGGCGGGCCTCCAGCTCGGCCACCCGGGCGCGGAGCGGTGCGGTCAGCGCCTCCACCTGCTCGAGGGTGAAGCGCGGCGTGATGTGCTGCGGGCAGTTCCAGTCGAACGCCTCCAGCGCGATCACGAAGGCCCTCTCGACGTGGGCCCGATAGCCCGGCGCCTGCAGGGCGGCCATCAGCGCGGGATCTTCCTCGGCCTCCACCACCCGCACCCGGCCGAGCAGCTTGAGCCGGGCCTGGTTCGGGTAGTCCATGAGGATCAGCGACACCCGGTCGTCGCCCTTCAGGGCGCCCAGGCTGACGTACTGGCGGTTGCCGCGGAAGTCGGCGAAGGCCAGGGTCCGATCGTCCAGCGGCGTCAGGAAGCCCGCAGGCCCGCCGCGGTGCTGGACATAGGGCCAGCCGGTCTCCGTCACCGTCGCCATGTAGAAGCTGTCGCGCGCCGCGATGAAGGCGATCTCCTGCGGCCCGAGCCGATCCCGGGCCTCGAACTCCGGCGCCTCGAACCGCGCATAGGCCCCCCGCGAACCCAGCCTCGCCTGCTCCGCCTTCACTCGTGGCGTGAACATCAGCCTGGAAAAGGCGTGGGCCATGGGCGGCGCTCCGGTTCGGCGCGGCGGCGGCCACGCATTGACGGTGAAGGTGGGGAGCAGGCGCGGGCGCGGCAACGGGCGGCTAGGCCACTTCGAACGCCGGATGGAAGCTGACCTTGGCCGCGGGGCGGGGGCCGGCGAGCGTCAGGCGCTGGAAGGCGCCGGGCGGGGCGCGGCCGGCGTAGAGGTCGGGGTCGGGCTCGAAGCCGAAGCGCCGGTAGTAGGCGGGGTTCCCGAGCAGGACGCACCCGCCGGCGCCCTGCGCCCGGAGCCGCTGCAGCCCCTCGCGGATCAGGGCCTGGCCGACGCCGCTGCGCTGGCGCGCCGGCCACACTGAGACCGGGCCCAGCGCGAACCAGCCGGCCGCGCTGACGGGGGAGAAGGCCACGTGGCCCAGCACTTCGTCACCGTCCGCGGCCACCAGCGAGATGGCCAGCGCGCCGGCCGCCCTCAGGGCCTCGATCACCCGGGCCTCGGTCTGCCCGCTGAACGGCAGACCCTCGAACGCGGCCTCGGTCAGGGCGTGGATGACGGCGGCGTCTGCAGGACGCTCCGGGCGGATCTGCATGATGGAGAACCTGTCGAGGGCCCAGGCCCGCGCCGCGCGGCGGCCCCTTACCGCTTCTTGCCCAGCTCGGCGGCGATATCCTTGGTGAGGCGGCCGACCTTGCGGTGGGCGGCGGTGAGCTGCTCGCGTGTGACGCCCCAGCGCTTCATCCAGTACTCGACGGCCTGGCGCTCGGAGAGGTCGAGCCGCTCCTTGTCGATGAAACCACGCTTGTCCTTTAGGCCGGCCATGCAGCTCTCCTCCGCTTGCGGGGAGCTTCGCCCGGCGGCGGCCCGCTGACCACCCCTTGCGCGCGTGACAACGGGGCCGGGGGCTCTGCTAAGCTCGGCGGCCCCACAACCTGGAGCGGCGCGGCCGAGCCGTGCGCCGGCGCCCGATGACCGCGTTCCACCACCTGCTGGCCAACAACCTCGTCGCCAACATCACCAACTTCACGGTGTGGTTCGCCCTGACCTTCTGGGTCTATCTGGAGACCCGCTCGGTGTTCGCCACCGGGATGATCGCGGGCGTCTACCTGGTCTTCACCGCGGGGTTCGCCATCTGGTTCGGCAGCCTGGTGGACCACCACCGCAAGAAGCTGGTCATGCTGAGCTCGAGCGTGGCGTCGTTCGCGCTCTATGCCGTGTCGCTGGCGGTCTACCTGCTGGCTCCGCCGGGCGCACTGGCCGAGGTCGCGGGCGTGTGGCTCTGGCTGTTCATCTTCGTGGTCATGCTGGCGGTGATCGCCGGCAACATCCGCTCCATCGCGCTGCCCACCCTCGTCACCATCCTGATCCCGGAGGACCGCCGGGACCGGGCGAACGGTCTCGTCGGCATGGTCACCGGCGTGGGCTTTCTCACCACCTCGGTGATCAGCGGTTTCCTGGTGGCCTGGGGCGGAATGGGCGCGGTGCTCGGCTTCGCGCTCGGACTGACGGCGCTGGCCTTCGCCCATCTCGCCCCCGTGCGGGTGGACGAAGGTCGACCGGCGACGGCCCAGGCGGATGCGCCGGCCGGTCCGAAGCGGGTGGACATCGCCGGCACCATCCGCGTGGTCGGCGCCGTCCCCGGCCTCTTCGCCCTGATCCTGTTCGCCGCCTTCAACAACTTCCTGGGTGGCGTCTTCATGGCCCTGATGGACGCCTACGGCCTGTCGCTGATGCCGGTGCAGGCCTGGGGCCTGCTCTGGGGCTTCATCTCCATCGCCTTCATCCTGAGCGGGGTGGTGATCGCCCGCACGGGGCTCGGGAAGAACCCGCTGCGCACCCTGATGCTGGTCAATCTGGTGAGCTGGGGCGTCTGCTGCGTCTTCACCCTGCAGTCCTCGATCCCGATGCTCGCCGCCGGCTGCTTCGTCTGGATGCTGCTCGGCCCCTATGCCGAGGCCGCCGAGCACACCACACTGCAGAAGGTGGTGCCCCTGGAGCGACAGGGCCGGGTGTTCGGCTTCGCCCAGTCGGTGGAGCAGGCCGCCTCGCCGCTGACCGCCTTCCTCATGGGGCCGCTCACCCAGTTCGTGTTCATCCCGCTGATGACCACGGGCGCCGGGGCCGAGGCCATCGGCGACTGGTTCGGCCGCGGACCCGAGCGGGGGATCGCGCTCGTGTTCACGCTCTCGGGGGTGTTGGGGGTCGTGGCGACGATCGCCGCCTGGAACTCGCGCTACTTCCGGCAGCTCTCGCGGGCCTATGCCGGCGAGGGCGCGGCCGCGCGGGCCTAGCCGCGCCGGGCGGCGAGGGCGACCACGCCGGCCCCGGCGGCGGCCACCAGGGCGTCCTCCACAAGGCCGCTGCGGGTCTGTCCGAAGCGGGCCATGGCGCGCTTGCGGCCGGCCAGGGTGAGGTAGGCGAGCGGGATGGCGGCGGCGACCGCCAGCGCGGCGCCCGCCTTCTCGCGCCCGCGCGGGGCCAGGGCGGCCCCGGCGACCCCGGCGCTCATCGCCCGCGCCAGCAGGCCGAGGAAGGCGGTGCGGTCCGGGGCCGACTTCAGCTTGTCGCCGGCCAGCTCGCCAGCGCCCATCGCCAGCGCGCCGAACCGGAACAGGGGCTGGTCCAGCAGCACCAGCCGCCCCGGCGTCCGGCGTCCGGCCAAACGTGCGGCGGCGAGCGCGGCCATCGGCGTCATCGCGCGGGCGCTGGCCACGGCGCCGATCAGGGCGGAGGAAAGCAGGCTGGGGGTACGCATGGCGCGTGAACACCGCAACGGGGCGGACGGTTCAGCGAACCGCCCGCCACCGCCGGCGCCCCGCGGCGCTTCGCGCGCCTCAGACCTGCGCCAGGCCGCCGTCGACGAAGACCTCGCCGCCGGTCATGAAGCTGCTGTCTGAAGAGGCCAGGAAGGCCGCCACGGCGCCGGTCTCGCTGGGATCCCCCATGCGGCCGATGGGTGTGGTGGCGCCGAGCGCGGCGAGTCCTTCCTCGCCCACGACCTCGAGGGCGAGCTCGGTCAGGGTCGGTCCCGGGGACAGGACGTTCACCCGGATGCCCGTGCCCTGCAGGTCCAGCGCCCAGGTGCGGGCGAGGTTGCGGATCGCCGCCTTGCTGGCGCTGTAGACGCTGAACTGCGGGGTGCCCATCACGCCGGTGGTGGAGCCGGTGAGGATGATCGAGCCCCCGGGCCCCATCAGCGGCAGGCCCCTCTGCACGGTGAACAGCACGCCCTTCACGTTGATGTCGAAGGTCTGGTCGTACTGCTCGGGCGTGATCTCGCCGAGCGGGGCGAACGACCCGGTGCCGGCATTGGCGAACAGGATGTCGAGACCGCCGCGCTCCGCCTTCACCTGCCCGTAGAGCCGGTCGAGGTCTGCGAGGTCGGTCACCGAGCCGCGCACCGCCCGGGCGTTGGGGCCGAGCTGGGCCAGCGCTGCGTCCAGCGGTTCCTGCCGCCGGCCGAAGATGTAGACGAAGGCGCCTTCGTCGACGAACCGCTTGGCGGCGCCGAGACCGATCCCCGTTCCGCCGCCCGTGATCACCGCGGTCTTTCCATCCAGCCGTTTCATGATGTGCTCCTGGTTGAGGTTGCCATCAGCTGGCGGCGCACACACCTATCGACAAGTATGCACCTTTTGGTAAGTACCTAGGAATGTCAGATCCTGCCGATCCCGTCGCCTCGAGCCCGGCCCCGCTGGTGGCGAGCTGCACGGCCAACCTGCCCGGCTTCACCTGCGGCCTGGACGCCACGCTGCGGGTCATCGCCGGGAAGTGGAAGCCGCTGATCCTCTACTTCCTCGCCCAGGGCGGCCCGACGCGCTACGGCGAGCTGCGCCGGGCCATTCGGGACGTCAGCGACAAGATGCTGATCCAGCAGCTCAAGGAGCTGGAGGCGGACGAACTCGTGAAGCGGACCGACTACAAGGAAGTCCCGCCGCGCGTGGACTACAGCCTCACTCCGCTCGGGGTCAGCCTCGCCGAAGCCCTGGTCCCGCTCTGCACCTGGGGCACGGAGAACATGGCCGAGGTCAGCCGGGTCTTCGCTCAGCGGGCGGCGTGGAACGCCGGGCGGGGCTCGACGGGAACCTCGGGCTAAGGGGGGCGTCGCCCTCCAGAGCCGGCGGGTTTCCGGCCATTCGCCCGACCGGCCGCGAGCTCGCCGTCGGACCCGTCCGTAGACCGACGATCGCGAAGCGCCTAAGACATGGGTCGCCGAACGATGCGCGCCAGTCCGGGGGGACCATGCCGACCTATTTCAGCTCCACCGAGTTCCGGGCGCCGTTGCGCGCCGGCTTCGAGAACGCCTCGCACCACGAGATCGCGGTGGGCGACTTCACGGGCGACGGCAAGGTCGACTTCGTGGTCAGCTACTTTCTCTACCCGCTGGAGGACCGCAGCGTGCCGGTCCGCGTCATGGTGGGCGACGGGCAGGGCGGCTTCACCGACCAGACGGCCACGTTGTTCGGCGCCGCCGCGCCGCGCACCGTGCATGCGCGCGAGGCCGTGGTGGGGGACTTCAACCGGGATGGCCGAGCGGACCTGTTCATCGCCGACCACGGCTATGACGCCCAGCCGTTCCCCGGCGCACAGAACGCCCTGGTGCTCTCGTCGGGAGCGACCGGGCTGGTGAACGCCACCGGTCAGCTTCCCGCGATCGCCGACTACTCCCACTCCGCGGAGGCGGCGGACATCGACCGTGACGGTGACCTCGACATCTACGTTGGCAACGGCGGCGGCGGGACGGGCTATACGAAGCCGTTCTTCCTCATCAACAACGGCCAGGGCGGCTTCACCCGCTCGGACGCCCAACTGCCGGCCACGGTGCTCAACGGGGCGAACCACTGGACGGAGGCCTTCGTGGACGTCGAGGGCGACGGAGACCTCGACCTGTTCCTCGGCTCCAGCCTCAACAGCGGCTCGCGGCTGCTGCTGAACAACGGCCAGGGCGTGTTCACCGAGTCCGGCCGGAATCTGCCGCGAGGCGCGGCCAACGCCGACGGCGTCGAGGCGGTGGTGATGGACGTCAACCGTGACGGCCGCCCGGACCTGCTGGTCGGCTATACCGTGCCCACCGGCGGCGATATTCAGCGGCAGTTTCAGGTGCTGCTGAACGACGGGCAGGGTGGCTTCACCGAGGGCACGGCGGCCACCCTGCCCGCGGCGATGCTCTCCGGGACCTGGGTGCGGCGCTTCCACCTGACCGACGTGAACGGGGACGGCCTCACCGACATCGTGCTCTCCGACCGGTCGACCGCCCCGGTGCACCTCAATGACGGCGCCGGCCACTTCGTCGCCATGCCCGGCCTGCTGCCGGGCAACGAGTTCGACCAGATCACACCTCTGGACGTGAACGGCGACGGCCGCACGGACTTCGTCGCCGTGCGGGGCAAGTGGGACGGCCAGGAGCAGTTCCGGGTGGACATCGCGGGCGCCCTGCCGACCAACCAGGCGGGCGCCGCTGTGGCGGAGAGCTTCATGGCCGGCGCGCGGGCGACCACCGTCAATGCGGGCGCGGGCGACGACGTCATCGTCGGCGGCGCCGGTGACGACTACCTGCGCGGCGACGAAGGCAATGACCGCATCGCCGGCGGCGACGGCTTCGACGACGTCCACGGCAACATGGGCGACGACACGGTCTCCGGCGGGCGTGGGCCCGACTGGGTGGTCGGCGGCAAGGACAATGACCGGCTGTTCGGCGAGGACGGCGACGACGTGGTCTACGGCAACCTCGGAGACGACACCCAGGAGGGCGGGGCCGGCGCCGACTGGGTGCGCGGGGGCCAGGGGAACGACGTGCTGACGGGGGGCGCGGGCGACGACTGGATGAGCGGCGACCGCCACGACGACACGCTCACCGGCGGGACCGGGGCCGACATCTTCAACATCTTCGGCGAGGCCGGGACCGACCTGGTCACCGACTTCAACCGGGCCGAGGGCGACCGGGTGAAGGTGGAGCCCGGCTTCACCTACACCGTGGCGCAGTCCGGGGCGGACGTGGTGATCTCGCTGAGCGGCGGCGCTCAGATGCGGCTGGCCGGCGTGCAGATGTCCAGCCTGACCGACGGCTGGATCTATACCGGCTGAGCCGACTTCGCCGCGGCGAAGCGGCGCTCAAAGTCGCGGGCGAGCTGGCCGATGGTGATCTCGCCGAAGCGGGCCAGAAGGCGCTCCTCCGCCTCGCGCAGCGTTTCGCAGACCGCGTCGTTCACCGCCTGCTCCACCAGGCAGGCCGGATCGTCGTTGGCGATGCCGATGGCGAAGACGGCGGGCTCGCCCAGCGCCTCGTGGACATCGCGCAGGGTGATCTCGTCCAGCGGACGGGTGAGGACCCAACCGCCGCCGTGTCCCTTCTCGGACGCCACGTAGCCGCGCTCCCGCAGACCCGCGAGGGTCCGTCGCACGACCACCGGATTGGTGTTGAGCATCCGCGCGATGAGCTCGGAGGTCACGGGGCCGTCGTGCCGGTCCATGTGGATCAGCACGTGCAGCATCCGGGAGAGGCGGCTGTCGCTGCGCATCCGCGGACCCTAGCTCAGGAGGTCACGGAACAAAAGAAGTTGCGTAAAAGAGTGCTTGGCGCGATCATGTAACTCGTGAGATTGCATGAAGGAGCATTCCATGCGTTACGACGTGATCGTCGTCGGCGGCAGCTTCGCCGGCCTTTCCGCGGCGATGCAGCTGGCGCGCGCCCAACGCCGCGTGCTGCTGGTGGACGCCGGGCAACCGCGCAACCGGTTCGCGGAGGCCTCGCACGGCTTCCTCGGCCAGGACGGCTCGGCCCCGGCCCACATTCGCCGGCTGGGCCTGAAGCAGGTCGGCGCCTATCCGACGGTGGACCTGGCCCAGGACGTGGCGCAGTCGGCGCGTCGCGCCGGCGACGGGTTCCGCGTGACGCTGGCCGAAGGCGGGGAGGCGGAGAGCCGACGCGTGGTGCTGGCCACCGGGGTCGCGGACGACCTGCCGCTGCCGTCCATGCAGGCGCGCTGGGGCGTCAGCGTGCTGCACTGCCCCTACTGCCACGGCTACGAGGTCCGCGATCGGCCGCTGGCGGCGATCGCCAACCACCCCATGGCCGCCCACCAGGCCCTGCTGCTGCCGGACTGGGGCCCCACGACCTACTTCACGCAGGGCTGGTTCGAGCCCTCGCCCGAGGAGGCGGCGCAGCTCGCCGCCCGCGGCGTGGCCATCGAGCGCACGCCGGTGGTGGAGCTGCTGGGCGAGGGCCCCCGGACCGAGGCCCTGCGCCTGGCTGATGGGCGCGTCGTCCCGGCCGAGGCGGTGTTCACCGCGCCCCGGACCCGTATGGCGAGCCCGCTTGCCGAACAGCTCGGCTGCGCCTTCGAGGACGGCATGACCGGCCCACACATCGTCGTCGATCCCATGAAGCAGACCAGCGTGCCCGGCGTGTTCGCGGCGGGCGACGCCGCCCAGCCGATGCACAACGCGACGCTGGCCTCGGCCGCGGGCGTGATGGCCGGGGTGGCGGCCCACCGCTCGCTGGTGCTGGCGGAGGCGGCCTAGCCGACTTCCGCGGGTGCGCCGACCTGCCGCTCCACGAGGCGGCCGCGGGCGAGCCGGCGGTTGGCCTCGCCGACCAGGGCCAGGGCGCGGTTGAAGGCATCGCCGCAGTCGGGGTCGGCCTGGCCGCAGGCGGCGAGCGCGGCCAGCCGGCCTGTCGCCGGATCGGCGGCCACGTCGAAGGGGCCGTCCCGGAGCATGGCGCGGAGGCCCGAGAAGACCTCGTCCGGCAGAGGCGCCGCCTCGAGAGCCCGGGCGCTGGGCGCGAAGCCGCCGCCCACGGTCAGGCTGAGCATGTAGGGATCGACCGGGCCGAGTCGCAGGCCGCCGTTGGCGGCGACCTCGATCAGCGGCAGGTAGGGGGCGAGCCCCGGCACGACGTGGTTGGGCAGGCTGCGGCGGCGCCAGTAGGCGCCGGCGATGCGGGCGTAGTGGCCGTAGTCGGCGATGGGCCGGAAGTCCGCCGCCGCGAGCGGCAGGATCTCGACCTTGGGCTTGGTGACCACCACGGTATCGTTGGCCACGTCCACGTAGAGGACTCCGACGAGCAGGGCGTTCTGGAAGTAGCGGCCGCGCAGGTCGCCCCAGGCGCGGCGCACCTCGCCGCCCGCCATCGTGAAGGCGCGCAGCGCGGCCAGAGCCGTGGCGGCCGCAGCGGGAAGAGCGGCGGGATCGAGTCCGGCCAGGCGGCGCTGCACCGCCACGGTGATCTCCAGGCACTGGCCGAGCGGGTAGGCCGCCTCCCCGCGGAAGGGCTGGGCGGCGCGCAGGGCCGGGTCGAGCTCGGCGCGTACGTGCAGGAACAGGGCCTCGAGCCCTCCGAGCACCGGCGCCAGGAAGCGATCGGTCAGCGCCTGCTGCCGCTTCGCATCGCGCACCTGCGGCCGCGTCGCCTGGCCGTAGGCGACGTAGTCGGACATCGAGCCCAGCAGCCGCAGCGCGCCGGCCGGCACGCCCAGCCGCGCCGTGATCGCCGCGAGCCGGGCGCGGTCCGGGTGGAGCTGGGGAAGCTCGGCATCGGGTACGCGCAACATCGGCGCCTTCTAGCGGCGCCGCCGCCGCGCCGCACCGGGACGGTGGGTCGCGGCGGCGGAAACGCCTCAGCTCACCGTGTCTTCGCGAATGGTCCGGCGGGCGAGCCAGAAGCAGGCGAAGGCGGCCAGACCGAACCCGGCGGAGATGATCAGCGCCCAGCGGACGCCTTCCGCCACGCCGGCCGCGCAGGTGGCCTTGGCGGCCCCCACGGCGGTCTTGCAGGCGCCGACGCTCAGGCCGTCCGGCCCGAGGAAGCTGTTGGCCATCAGGTCGGACAGAACGCCGACCGCCAGCGGGCCGAGGCCCAGGCCGATCAGGTTGATGATGAACAGCAGGAGGGCGGCGGCTGTGGCGCGCATGTGCGGCGGCACCACCGACTGGCCGGTGCCGTAGACCGGGCCGTACCACAGGGTGCCCAGGAAGGCGTTCACCGCCAGGATCAGCAGGGCGATGGCCGCCGAATCGATGGTCACGGCGGTGATGTAGACGGGGATGGTGATCAGGCTCGCGATCGCCGGGGTGACCATGTAGGCGCGCAGGTCGGTCTTGCCGTACTTGTCGGCGATCACGCCGCCCAGCCAGGCGCCGAGCGTGCCGGCCGCGCCGCTGATGACGCCGAGCGCCAGGCCGATGAAGCCGATGGGTCCGAGCTCGATGCCCAGGACATTCCCCCAGAAGTCGGCGAGCTGGGCGATCTCGGCGCTGTGGTTGCGGAGGAAGAAGGAGGCGGTGAATGGCGCGTGGCCGTAGCCGATGAAGGCCTTGATGGCGGCGGCGAAGGCGATGAACCAGAAGGTGTTGCGCTTGGCGAGGTAGCGGACCGTGTCGCCGAACGAGGCCATGTTGGCGGTCACCTGGGCCGCGTGCTGGGCCATCAGCCGCCGGGGTTCCTTCAGGGTGAAGATGGCCAGCGCCGCGAAGATCAGCCCGGGGACGCCGGCGATCAGGAAGGCGGTCCGCCAGCCGTAGGCGTCGGCGATCATCCCGCCCATGATCAGCCCGAGCAGGGAGCCGATGGGCGTGCCCATGGAATAGAAGGCCAGCGCCGAGGCGCGCTTCTCCTTCGGCACGTAGTCGACGATCAGCGAGTGAGCCGGCGGCGTGCAGCCGGCCTCGCCCACGCCCACGCCGATCCGGTAGAGCACGAGCTGGGTGAAGTTGCCGGCCGTGGCGCAGAGCGCCGTGAAGCCGCTCCACACCGCCACGGACGAGCCGATGATGATCGCCCGGTTCTTGCGCTCGGCGAGCCGCGCCAGGGGGATGCCAAGGAAGGTGTAGAAGACCGCGAACGCCAGGCCGCTCATCAGGCCGAGCTGCCAGTCGGCGAGCTTCAGGTCCTCCTTGATCGGCTCGGCCAGGATGTTGATCACCTGCCGGTCGAGGAAGTTGATCACATAGATGCCCAGGAGCAGCCACATGGCGTAGCGGGTGTAGCCGCGGCTGAACGGGACGGTCGTGGCGGCTGCGGGGGCGGCGTGCGGCTCGACATCCGGCGTGGCGGTGCTGGTCATGGCCTAATGGGCTCCGGCTGGTCTGAAAATGGCTTCAAGCGGCAAGGGGACAGGCGCGGGGATGGCGCGGGTCGCGGACGCCCGGAAATGCACGGCGCGCGCGGCTTCGTCGGGGGCCAGAGTCCTCGTCCGGCATCCTGCAAGTTCCTACCCTGGTCTTGTCGTTCTTGCGGACCACTAGACGGGAGCCCGCCGGGTTCGGCAATAGGGGCCTTCGGAACACGGGTACGGGAGCGCGGCCATGGAACTGGTGATCGGGACGAAGAAGTGGTCCACGTGGTCGCTGCGGCCATGGCTGGTCGCCAGGCGCGCCGGGGCGCCGTTCACCGAGACGCTGATCGCCCTGCGGCAGGCGGACAACCAGACCGAAGCCGAGATCAGGCCGCACTCCCCCAGCGGCCTGGTGCCGGCCCTGAAGGTCGACGGCCTGGTCATCGTCGACAGCCTGGCGATCTGCGAGTTCCTGGCCGAGCGCTTCCCGGGCAAGGGGCTGTGGCCGGCCGATCCGGCCGCTCGGGCGCTCGCCCGCTCGGCCGCCTGCGAGATGCACGCCGGCTTCTCGTCCCTGCGCGGGGAGTGCCCCATGGACCTCAGCGCCGAGCCCCGCGACGTGGAGCTCTCCGAGGCCACCCACAAGGACATCCGCCGGATCGTCGCCCTGTGGAGCGACCTGCTGGGCCGGTTCGGCGGCCCGTTCCTGGGCGGACCCGAGTGGGGCATCGTAGACGCCTTCTACACTCCCGTGGCGACCCGCTTCCGCACCTATGGCGTGCGGTTGTCGGACTTCGGAGACGACGGCCGCTGCGGGGAGTACGCCGCCCGCCTCCTCGCCCAGCCGGAGTTCCTGGACTGGGAGCGGGATTCCCGCGCGTGAGGCGGGTTGCGGCGCTGCTGCGGGCGGTGAACGTCGGCGGCACGGGCAAGCTGTCCATGGCGGACCTGCGCCGACTGCTGGACGCGCTGGGCTACGCCGAGCCCCAGACCCTGCTCGCGAGCGGCAACGCGGTGTTCGGCACGGATCGACCGGCGGCCGAGGTTGAGGCCGAGCTGAAGGCGGCGCTCGCGGACCGGCTCGGCGTCTCCACCGACGTCTTCGTGCGCGAGCACGCCGAATTCGCGGAGGTGATGGCCGGCAATCCGTTCGCGGACTTCGCCCGCGACCAGCCCAGCCGTCTGATGGCGGTGTTCCTGGACGGCGAGCCGCCGCAGGACCTCTCGGCCCTGGAGCGGCTGGCGGTGTTCGGGGAGCGCATCGCGCGCGGCCCGCGCTGCCTCTATATCGCCTATCCGGACGGCGCGGGGCGCTCGAAGCTGGCCAACGCCCGCGGCACGGCGGCGGGGCGCGGCACGGCCCGCAACTGGAACACCGTGGGCAAGCTGAGGGACCTCACCGCCTGACAGGCGGAGCCTTGGGGCCGGTTCGGGCGTTGACGCCGGCGAGCCAACTCCAGGGAGAGACCGTTCCATGAGGATGATGTTCGCCGCCGCGGCGCTCGCCGCGCTTTCGCTCGCCGCCTGCAACCGCCCGACCGGCACCGCGCCGCAGGATTCGTCGGTGGCCGCGGCCATGCCCGACACCGAGGCCGCCAAGAGCGACAACATGGCCCTGAGCGCCCCCGACGCCGGCGCCACCGGCCGCGTGCCGGCCGACGGCTCGGCCCCCACCGTCTCGCCGACGCCCAACGTGGGCACCGCCGGCGCCTCGCCAGGGGTGGTCGGCGCGCCGTCCACCGAGAACCCGCAGCTCAAGCAGCAGTAGGGCCGCGGAACCTGGCGGTCCCGGGGCGGGTTGGCCTCGGGACCAGACCAGGAGGACGCGATGAATCAGCAACGGGGCCAAGACCAGACGGACCGGCCGAGCGGCGACGCGGTGGAGGGCAGCCTCACCGACGGCGGCTCCTTGCCCGGATCGGGCGGAGAGAACCGCAGCTTCGGCGCCGAGCGTGACGAGACGGGATACGGTCAGGAGACGGGGCCGCTGGCGAGCGGCGACACCGGCGGGGCCTCGGGCTCCTCCGGCTCCACCGGCGCGTCCTCGGCGGGCGAAGGCGGCGGCGGCGACGCGCACCTGGGCTCGGCGGGGACCGGCGGCACGGCCGCCGGCGACCAGCAGACGGCGGCCGACAACAACCAGGGCATGAGCTCGGGCGGCGAGCCCTCCACTGGCCCGTCCCAGGCCGGCTACGGCAACGGCGGCGGCCGATAGGCGCCGCCAGCGACGGCCCGGTCGGGCCGCCGACCTAACGCCATCAAGGATCGGTCGCCCCTGGCCAGCCCTCGCTGGCCGGGGGTTTCTTCGTGCGGCGCCAAAAGAAAACGGCCGCCCCTCGCGGGGCGGCCGTCGATCCCTGAACGGGAGGAGGCCTAGTTGGCGGCGCCCATCTGCTGAGCGAGCTGCTTGGCCTGGTCGAGGTGGGCCTGGATCTTCGGCGTCACCTTGGCGGCGTGGGCCTTCAGGTCGGCGTTGTCGCCATTGTCGGCGTAGCCGCGGTGCAGGGTCAGCGCCTCTTCGTGCGCCGCGACCTGCTGGGTCAGGTAGACCTTGTCGAACTGGTCGGCCGGGGCGGCGTTGAGATTGTCGATCATGCCCTGGCGGCGCTGGTCGAGGTTGGCCGGCGGGGTCTGGCCGGCGGCGGTGACCATCGGCTTCATCTCGTTCATGGCCGCGGTGTGGTCCGTCTGGATCATCTTGGCCAGCGACTTGACGTCCGCCGACTTGCCCTTCTGCTGGGCGATCTTGGCGGCTTCGATCTCGTACATGTCGCCCATGCCGGCGTTCATGACGTAGCCCTGGAGGGTGTTCGCGCCGGCGGTGGCGGCGGAGACCTGGCCGACGGCGGCGCCGACGGTGTCCTGCGCGGCGTTCACCGCCGGGGTCTGGCCGCCCGCGGCGGCCGCGGCGTTCTCGGCGCCTTCGTTGCTCTTCTGGCAGGCGGCCAGCGACAGGGCGGCGACCGCAGCGGCGGCCATGTAGATTCCACGTTTCATTGGTCGGCGTCTCCCGTTTGACGTTGGTGCTGAAACCCGAGCGGCGGAGCTTGGTTCCGGCCGGCGTGGAAACAGGCTCCCGCGTGTGGGGCCGCGGGAGCCTTGCACGTCCAAAGCCGTGGGGCGCGCCGTCGCGGCCCAGGCGAGACAACCGCCAGCCGGCCCTGCGGTTCCCGCGACCGACCGGCTGTTCAAGGAATATCCTTTGATATCAACAGGAACGCCCCGACAGCCGACGGCTTCTGGCAAGTAGATGAACAGTTCGGGGGTTTTCTTGAGCACGTCCGGCGCTGACACCCGGCCCGCAGGCGCCATGCGGGTGCTTGAACGCGCGGTCTATCGCGGGCCGCATCTCTTCGGCGACATCCCCATGATCCGCTTCCAGCTCGACCTCGGCGCGCTGGAGGCGTTCCCGTCGAACATGATCGAGGGCTTCGCCGACGGGCTGCTGGCGCGGCTGCCCACGCTCCAGAACCATGCCTGCAGCCTGGGGCACGCGGGCGGCTTCGTGCAGCGGCTGCGGGAGGGCACCTGGCTCGGCCACGTCGCCGAGCACGTGGCCATCGAGCTGCAGTCGCTGGCCGGCATCCCCGTCACCAAGGGCAAGACCCGATCGGTGAAGAACCGGCCGGGCGTCTACAACGTGCTCTACGAGTACCTCGAGGAGGAGCCGGGGCTGCTGGCCGGCCGCCTGGCGCTGGAGCTGGTGGACTCGCTGTTGCCGGATGAGCTGGCCGGGGTGCGCGGGCTCGACGCGCTGCACGGCGATCGCGGCCCGTCGCCCGTCGATGTGGCGCGCGCGGTGGAGCAGTTGAAGCGCCTGGAGCGCCGGACGGGCCTTGGGCCCACCACCGGCTCGATCGTGGCGGAGGCCCGCCGCCGGGGCATCCCGGTCATGCGGCTGGACGAGAAGAGCCTGGTGCAGCTCGGCTGGGGCCGGAAGCAGCAGCGCCTGCGCGCCAGCATCACCGGCAGGACCAGCTTCATCGGCGTCGACACCGCGTCCGACAAGGACCTGACCAAGACCCTGCTGGCGCGCAGCGGCGTGCCCGTGCCGCGTGGGGTGGTGGTGCGCACCGCCGACGAGGCGGTGCGCGAGGCGCGGCGGTTGGGCGGGCCCGTGGTGGTCAAGCCGCTCGACGGCAACCACGGCCGGGGCGTCACCACCAACCTCACCGAGGAGGCCGAGATCCGCCGCGCCTTCGAGGTCGCCGTCGAGCACAGCCGGCGGATCGTGGTGGAACAGTTCTTCCGCGGCAACGACCACCGCCTGCTGGTGGTGGGCGGCGAGCTGGTGGCGGTGGCCGAGCGCGTGCCGGCCCACGTCATCGGGGATGGCGAGCACACGATCCGCGAGCTGGTGGCCGAGGTGAACAAGGATCCGCGCCGGGGGGAAGGCCACGAGCAGTTCCTCACCCGCATCAAGCTGGACGAGCAGGTGGACGCCCTGCTGGCCTCCCGTGGCCTGACGGTCGACAGCACGCCGAAGGCGGGCGAGGCGGTCCACCTGCGCTACACCGCGAACCTCTCCACCGGCGGCACCGCGGTGGACCGCACCGACGAGATTCATCCGGACAACGCCTGCATCGCCGTGCGCGCGGCCATGACGCTCGGCCTCGACATCTGCGGGATCGACTTCATCTGCGAGGACATCTCGAAGTCCGTCCGTCAGACCGGCGGCGGCATTGTCGAGGTCAACGCCGCGCCGGGCTTCCGCATGCACCTGCAGCCGACCGTCGGCCGTCCGCGGCCCGTGGCCCCGGCCGTGGTGCGGATGCTGTTCCCGCCCGGCGAGACCGGCCGCATCCCAACCTTCGCGGTCACCGGCACCAACGGGAAGTCCACCACCTCGCGGATGCTGGCGCACATCCTGCGCCAGTCGGGGCTGACGGTCGGGCTCACCAACACCTCGGGCGTCTATGTGAATTCCGAGCAGGTGCTGAAGGCCGACGCCTCCGGGCCGAAGAGCGCACGCATGGTGCTGCACGACCCGATGGTCGACGCCGCCGTGTTCGAAGTCGCGCGGGGCGGGCTGCTGCGCGAGGGGCTGGCCTTCGACCGATGCGACGTGGGCTGCGTGACCAACGTCCAGCCGGACCACCTGGGCCTGAAGGGCGTCGACACCCTGCAGGACCTCGCCTGGGTGAAGTCGGTGGTGGTGGAGAACGTGGCCGACCACGGCGTCTCCATCCTCAACGCGGACGACGTGCTGACCGCCCGGATGCGCCGCCGCGCCGGCGGCCAGGTGGGCTTCTTCTCGCTGCGCGGCGGGCGCGAGATGCCGCCGTTCCTGCGGCGTCACATCGAGGACGGCGGCCTGGCGGTGGTGCGCGAAGCCGATGGCGCTGGCGGCGAGCTGGTCGTCCACCAGGACGGCCGCCGTCGGCTGCTGATGCGCGCGGCGGAGATCCCGGCGACGCTCGGCGGGCTCGCCGAGTTCAACGTCGCCAACGCGCTGTGCGCCGCGGCCATGGCGCTGGGCCACGGGATGAAGATGGACACGGTCCGCCTGGCGCTCGCCACCTTCGGCACCGCCTTCGAGCAGAACCCCGGTCGGCTGAACATCTTCGACGGCCACGGCTTCCGGGTGATCGTCGACTACGCTCACAACCCGGCCAGCCTGATCGCGCTCCGCGACCTCCTGGTGAAGCTGCGGCCGAACTACGGGCGGCAGATCGGCATGGTCACCGTGCCGGGCGACCGGCGGGACGAGGACATTCGCGAGATGGGCGAGGTGGCGGCCATGACCTTCGACGAGCTGGTGTTCCGGGAGGACCCAAGCCGGCGTGGGCGCGCCGAGGGCGAGATCATCCAGTTGCTGGTCGAGGGCGCGCGACGCGCCGGGGCGTCGGACGCACGCATCCATCGCGTTCCCGACGAGTTCAAGGCGGCGGAGCACTGCATGTCCATGGCCCGGCCAGGCGACCTCGTGGTGCTCACCCCCACCGAGGTCGAGGACATGTGGACCCACGTGCTGAACTTCCGTCCGCCGCGGCGCGCGGCCGCTTCCTTCGAGACAGGCGACCATGGCCAGGCGCAGGACGAGGATCGCGCGTCGTGGCGCTACTACCCGGGCGAACGCAGCTTCGCGGGGCCGCATGCCTGAGAATGGTGTGCTGATCGCCATCGGCGGTCACGAGGACAAGGAGGGCGACCGCCTCATCCTCAAGTACGTGGCCGAGCGCCTGCAGGGCGGAGTGCTGGTGCTGGCCACGGTCGCCAGCCACCAGCCCGAAGGCTACTTCGAGATGTACGAGGAGGCCTTCCGCGACCGAGGCATCGAGCTGCGCGAGCTCTACGTCAACGAGCGGCGCGAGACGGGCGACCCGGAGAAGCTCGCGCTGTTCGACGGCGCCGCGGGCGTGTTCTTCACGGGCGGGGACCAGCTTCGCATCTCTAGCCAGATCGGCGACACGCCCATCGAGGCCCGCGTCCGGGAGATCCTGGATCGCGGGGGCGTGGTCGCCGGGACGTCCGCAGGCGCCTCGATGATGAGCGAGACCATGCTGGTTCGCGGACCCAGCGCCGAATCCTACCGGATCGGCGACCTGCACATGGCGCCGGGCATGGGGCTGGTGCGCGACATGATCATCGACCAGCATTTCGCCGAGCGCGGTCGCATCGGCCGGCTGCTCGGCGCGGTGGCGCACAATCCGCGGGTGCTGGGGGTGGGCATCGACGAGGACACCGCGGCCGTCATCGAGAAGGGCCGGCTGACGGTGCTGGGCCGGGCGGCCGTCTACATCGTCGACGGCGCCGAGGTGGGTCACTCCAACGTGGCGGAGGCCGAGGCCGACTATGCGCTGTCGATGCACGACGTGCGCCTGCACGTGCTGACCGAGGGTGACGAGTTCGACCTGAAGAGCCGCCGGCCCAAGGGCGGCATGCCGCACGAGGACTGGGGCTGGCGGCCGCCGAAGAGCTAGAAAAGCAGCCGGACCAGGGCGAACAGCGAGGCGGAGACCGCAGCGAGCTCGAGGACCCGGCTCCAGCGGATCTCGTAGCGGACGGCTGGCCGGGGGGAGTCGCGGAACGGGGTGTCGGTCATGGCGTCACTCGAAGGAAGTCCTCGCCGCCCGGCCACGCGCACTTGGGGGAGTGGGGGAGGCCGCGGGGCTGGGGCTAGGTGCCCGCGGCCGCGAGGCCGGGCGACGAGGATCGCTGCAAACTAACTAGTTGCGTATTTACTGTAGTCGAATCTCAGCGGCGCGCAACCCCCGAATGCTGCCGTCGTGAAGGGCCGCTCAGGCTCACGACCGTTTGACAATCCATGGCCCCTCGACGGGCTGCGCAGCGGAAAGCTTCGCGTTAATCTTTCCGCCTGACGCCATGGAGGTGACGCCATGAGTGAGTACTGGCTGAAGGCCCTCGCGGCGGCGGAAGCCGCGGAGGAAGAGGCCCGCCAGCTTCGCCGGCGCTACGGCCCCGACGCCGAGCGGCGGCTAGACGAACTGACCCGCGACGCCGCGGCCCGGCAGGGCCGGCGCGAGAGCATCGACGACGTGCGCAAGGCGCTCCGCTGGACCTGACGCCTACTGCGTCTGCAGGGCCTCGCCGGTGATGGCGTAGCCGCCCTGCAGCCAGTCCACGATCTCGCGCGCCGCCGGATGGTCGGTGGCCGCGTAGCGCTCAACAAGCCGCGCCTTCCGCTCGTCCGACAGGCGGTCGAGGCCGGTGTCCTGCAGCGTGGGCAGGTCGGCGGTCACCTGGCGCGCGAGGGTCTCGCCCAGCACCTCGGCGGCGGCCCGCCGGAACGCGGCCAGGTACTGATAGCCGTCTCCGCGGGCGTAGCTCTCCGCCAGGGTCAGCAGGGGAATGCGCGACAGCACCGGCTGCGAGGCCGGGTTCACCGCGTGCGCCGAGAGGTGGTCCGCCAGCGACCCCGGCCGGCCGGTGAACGCCCGCAGGTGCAGGTGCTGGCTCATCCGCGGCCCGTCGTTGACCGGGTAGTTGTCCCACAGGAACGGCCGCCGGCGGAGTTGCTGACCCACCCGTTCGAGGTGGCCGGGCGTGTATTCGAGGCTGCAGACCTCCTCGCCGGTCCACATGACGTGGACCACGGGCTCGAGCGCGATGCCGAGCTCCTCGAGGTAGGTGGCGGGCCGCTGGCCGAACACCCGGTCGAGCACCGGATCGTCGCTGTAGTAGCTGGGGCACATGATCAGCCGCGACGCCTTGGTCCGCGGGCCGATCCAGTGGACGATCTCGGCCTGTCGGGCGGCCAGGTCGGGCAGGTCGCCGCGCATATCGTCGAACAGGATGGCGAGGTCGTCGATCCCGGCGTCGTCCAACTGGGCGAGCTTGGCGGTCAGCGCCACCTTGGCGGCGGTGTCGAACCCGAAGTGCAGCTCGAAGGGGGTGAGCCCGACGCCGAACCGCACGTCGGCCTCGCGGCACGCGGCGCCGAAGGCCTTGAGCGCCGCCAGCTCGGCGTCGGGGTAGGGTTCCCGCCAGCGGCGGCGCAGCCAGGGGTCCGCCTTGGGCGCGTAGAGCCAGAAGCCGTAGCCGCGTGGCCCCAGGAAGCTGACGTTCGCCGTCCGCTCGGCCCAGGTCCAGGGACGGCCGAAGAAGCCTTCGATGACACCGATTTCCACCGACATGCCCCGGAGGCTAGCGGCGTTCGCCAGTTTGTGGGAAGCGGGGCCGCATGAGCCGGATCATCGCCCTGGGCGAATGCATGGTGGAACTCTCCCTGGGCGAGGGCGGCGCGGGCCGCATCGCCTACGCCGGGGACACCTTCAACACCGCCGTCTACCTCTCGCGGCTGGGCCACGACGTGGCCTATGCGACTGCGGTGGGGGCGGACGATCCGTTCAGCCGGGCGATCCTGGCCCTGATGGCGGAGGAGTCGATCGCTGACGACCTGGCGCTCCGCATCGACGGCCGGCTGCCCGGCCTCTACGCCATCGAGCGCGATGCGTCCGGCGAGCGGCGGTTCTTCTACTGGCGCAACGAGGCGGCGGTCCGCGACTACTTCGACCGTGTGGACGTGGACGGCCTTCGGGCGGCCTTTCTCGGGGCCGACATGGTGTTCCTGTCGGGCATCAGCCTGGCGGTGGCCGGGGAGCGCGGCCGCGCCGTTCTCAGCGAACTGCTGGCGGACGCCCGGGCGGCCGGAGTGGCGGTGGGCTTCGACCCGAACTACCGGCCCAGGCTCTGGACCGATGCGGCCCAGGCGAAGGCGGCGGCCGAGGCGGTGATCCCGTCGTGCACCCACGTCTCGGTGAGCGGCCCCGACGCCGAGGCTCTGTGCGGCGTCTCCGCGGAGGCGGTGGCGCAGGCCTGGTCTGCTCACGGGGCCGAGGTGATCCGCCGCGAGGAAGACCGCACGGTGGCGATCCACGCCGATGGGGCGGCGGACATCCTGCCGCCGGGGCCCGGCGCCGCGAAGGTGGTGGACACCACAGGGGCGGGCGACAGCTTCAACGGCGGCTACCTCGCCGCCCGGCTGGCCGGCGCTTCGGCCCGCGAGGCTGTCGAGGCCGGCCGCCGCCTTGCCGGCGTGGTCGTCGGCCATCCAGGCGCGATCATCCCGAAGACCGCGATGCCTTGATCCCCCGGTCGCTGCCCCAAGGGGGCGACCCGCCGAAAGGTTAGGCGCCGCCGGTGCGGACCCAGCCGTCCACGACGCCGTCCAGCACGCTCATGGGGACCGCGCCGGTTTGGATCAGCAGGTCATTGAAGCGACGGACATCGAAGCGCGGGCCGAGCGCGGCGCGGGCCTTGTCGCGCATGCGGTTGATCTCGGTGTGGCCGATCTTGTAGCCGCACGCCTGGCCCGGGGTGGCGCAGTAGCGGTCGATCTCGCTGGTCATCGCCGCCTCGGTGCGGCCGGTGTTCTCGACCGCCCACCGGACGGCTTGCTCGCGGCCCCAGCGCTTGGCGTGCAGCCCGGTGTCGACCACCAGGCGGACGGCGCGGAACCGCTGCGCCTGCAGGTAGCCGAGCTGCCCCGCCCAGTCGGCGTCGTAGGCGCCGGTCTCGTCGGCGAGCTGCTCGGCGTAGAGCGCATAGCCCTCGACGTAGGCGTTGATCCCCGACAGCAGGATGCGGATCAGCGGCAGCTTGCCGGTCTCCGTGAGATAGGCCCCCTGCCAGGCGTGGCCCGGCACCGCCTCGTGATAGGTGAGGGTAGGCAGGGTGAACTTGGGCCAGTTCGAGGTGCTCTTCAGGTTGATGTAGTAGATCGACGGCCGCGAGCCATCGAGCGAGCCGAAGTTCATGTAGCCCTGACCGGCGCCGTCCTGGATCTCCGGCGGCACCCGCTTCACCTGCACAGGCGCCTTCATCTGCAGAGTGAACGCCTTGGCGAGCCTCGGCCGCGCGCCCGCGATGATCCCGTTCAGGTAGTCCAGCAGCTCGGCGCGGCCGGCGTCGGTATCGGGGAACAGGTGTTTCGGATCCCGGCCGAGCGCCGTCACCCGCTCGCCCACCGTGCCCTTCGTCAGCCCGTGGGCCTTCAGCAGGGCGTCCATGCGCGCCTCGATGGCGCGGTTCTGCTCCAGGCCGATCTGGTGCACCTGCTCGGCGGTGAGGGCCGTGGAGGTCCCCTCGCGGAGGCACCAGCGGTAGTAGGCCTCGCCCTCGGGCAGCCGCCAGACCCCGGCCTCGTGACCGGCCTTCGGCGTCAGGGCGGTGAGCGCCGCATGCTGGCGGGCGAGCGCCGGGTAGATCTCGGCCTCGACCATCCGCGTGGCGCGGGCCTCGAGGTCTCCCGAGAGTCCCTTCTCGCGCGCCCGGCGGGCGAGCGAGGCCACCAGCCGCGAGCGGGCCGGCGGCACGCCCAGCAGGCCCTGCTGCTGGGCGAGGATGTTGGCGAGGATGAAGTCCGGCGGGACCACGCCCAGGCCGGCGTCCTTCTCGATCCGGGCCGTCTCGTCGCCCACCACCTTGGCCATCTCGTGCAGGCGCGAGAGGTAGTCGTCGGCGTCGTCCTCGGTCTCCACCGCGTGCTGGCTGTCGAGGAACTCGGGCGTGACGGCGTAGGCGCCGTCCTGCTGGCTGACCACGTAGGGGGTGGAGCTCTCGCTCATCGCCGAGGCCAGCGTGTTGTCGCCGTACGCGAACGGTTCGGCGTCGGCGCCGAGCTGCAGGGCGTAGGCGGTGACCTGCTTGTGGATCCGCGCCTGCGGCGAGAGGCTCGGGTCCGGGACGGCGGCCAGCGCCCGCAGGCCATCGCGGCAGAAGGCGCGGTCGTCGATCACCGAGGCCCAGGCGGCGTCGGCGAGCTGCCCCTTCAGCCCGGCGCGGGCGTCGCGGTCGAGGCCCAGGCTGGTGGCCTGCTCGGGATTGCGGATCAGCATGCGCTCGGCGAGGTCGTCGAGCAGCCGGCCGAGCGCCTGGTCGGGCGTCTCGGGCGGCAGGGGATCGGCCGGCGTCACCTGGGCGGCGGCGCGTCCGGCCAGTGCGGTCAGGCCGGCGGCCCCGGCGGAGAGGAGGAGATCGCGGCGGTCGAGGCGCATGGCGTGTCCCGGCAGGTGGCGTTCAAGCGGGACCGTAGGGCGGCCGCGGCTGTCCGGCTAGTTGTAGGCGACCGTGACGGTGAAGCTGTTGGAGTAGGCTCCGAGCACCGTGCTGGACGACAGCGTCACCTGGCCGCCGATGTTGAAGGTGACCGTCCCGCCGCCGCTGATCTGGCCGCCGCCCATGCTGGAGGTGAGGTAGACAGTCAGGGTTTCCGAGCCGCCCGAGCGCGTCAGGTTCACGCTGTTGGGGTAGGTGACGTAGATGTTGGCGTTCGGCTGGCCTTCCACCGTGAAGCCGGCGCGGCTGGTGGTGTTGCCATTCAACTGAGAGAGGTTCGAGGCGTTCACCGCACCGGTGTTGGCGTCGATGCTGATCGAGCCCGAGCCGCTGGACGGCCGGAACACCGAGCCGAACGACAGGTCGGAGGTCTTCGTCACGTTCAGCACCGGCTGCATCACCGTGATGCTGCCCGTGGCCGACTGGCTCGTCTGAGCGCAGGCCTGGCCAGCGGCGGCCAAGGCCGCGGCGGCGATCGCGATCCCGAGCAGATGACGGCGGATGGTCACTGGCTTCCCTGTTCCGAACAGCGTCCCCCGTCGCCGTGGGACGCGCCTACTCCACACCTGCGCCGTGAGCAACTTCCGGGCCAGGCTTTGCAACCCACCCGCGCGAGCCTTGTGCGATGCACAACTTTCGGCCCTCAAAATTGGTGAACAAGGATACGCGAGCTTGGCCGTGGGGCAAGCGCCCCGATTCCGCGATCACATCAGGCCGAGCGCCCGGAAGCTGGCCACGCCGTGGCGGCCGACGACCAGGTGATCGTGCACGCTCACCCGCAGCGGCCGCGCCGCGTCGATCACCTGACGTGTCATGTCCACGTCGGCCGACGAGGGCGTCGGGTCGCCCGAGGGATGGTTGTGCACCAGGATGAGCGCGCTGGCGGAGAGCTCGAGCGCCCGGCGCACCACCTCGCGGGGATAGACCGGCGCGTGGTCGACCGTGCCGCGGTTCATCACCTCGTCGGCGATGAGCTGGTTCTTCTTGTCCAGGAACAGGACACGGAATTGCTCGCGCGTCTCGTGGGCGAGGGCGGTCTTCACATAAGCCAGCAGGGCCGACCAGGAGGAGATCACCGGCCGCCGGCCAATCTGGTCGCGCCCGGCCCTGAGCGCCGCCTCGTGCAGCAGCTTGAGGTCGAGGGCCACGCCGTCGCCCACGCCCTTCACGGTCTTGAGTTCCTCGGCCGTGGCTCCCAGCACCGCCGCCAGGGAGCCGAAGCGGGCGAGCAACTGCTTGGCCAACGGTTTTACGTCCCGCTTGGGGATCGAGCGGAAGAGGAAGAGCTCCAGCACCTCGTAGTCGGGCAGGGCGGCGAGCCCGCCGGCCAGCGCCCGCTCGCGCAGCCGCTCGCGATGTCCGTGGTAGTGCGGCTTCGGCGCGGGCGCCGGCGCCGCCGTCCAGAGTTCGGCGAGCGGGCTTGCATCTTCGACGGCGGTCCGGCGGTCCATAATCAAACAATGTTCCGCAAATGTTCCGGCGTGGCAAGGGGGTCCCTCCCACGACGGGGAGGGACTGGGCTCAGCCCGCGGTCACCTTGATCGCATTGTCATCGGAGTTGCGGTCGATCTGCTTGTTGTAGGGATCGACGCCGGCGAACTTCGGCTCCCGGTCCACCGTCAGTGTCAGGGTCTGAGACCCCGTGCGGAACGGATGGGTGCGGAAGTAGGCCACCGACTTGGACGTGAAGCCCGCCTTGCCGGGCTCGTCGGTGAAGACGCCCACGTCGAACACCTCGCCGGACATCGGCGCGGGCGTCTCCTTGCCCTGGCCGTCGGCGTACATCTTCCTGGCCTCGACGGTCAGGGTGACGTCGTAGCGGCCGTCGGCGCGCTTCTTCACCGCCGCCGTCTTGGTCTTCAGGTCGTAGACCGTGATCTTCTCGAAGAGGTCGGTGATCAGTTGCTGGGCGACGGGGTCGGCCCCGGCCTGGGCGCGCAGCAGGTCCACCAGGTCCTGGGATCGGGGGTAGGGCGCGCCCTCGAAGGCGTACTGCTGGACGAGCTGGCGCAGCGCCGCGTTGACCTTGGCCTCGCCGATGCGGTCGGCGAGCAGGTACATCACGATGCCGCCCTTCTGGTAGTGGATGTAGTCCTGGTTCTCGACCCGGATCAGCGGCAGCTCCTCCACGGCCTCGCCGCCGCGCCGGCGCAGGTAGCCGTCCAGCTCCCGCTTCAGGAACCGGCGGATGCCGTCGGGACCGTGGATCTCCTCCATGACCTTGAGCGCCGAGTAACTGGCCAGGGTTTCGGTCAGCATGGTGCCGCCCTGCATCTCGGCGCTGATCACCTGGTGGGCCCACCACTGGTGGCCGAGCTCGTGGGCGGTGGCGTAGGTGACGAAGTCCACCTTCTCCGGATCGCGGTTGTCCGAGATGAAGCCGATCGCCTCGGAGTAGGGCATGGTGTTGGCGAAGGCCTGGGCGAAGGTGGCGTAGCCGGGGAACTCCAGGATCCGCGCCTGGCGGAACTGGTAGGGCCCGAAGTTCGGCTGGTAGTAGTCCAGCCCCACCTGCAGCGCGCGGATCATCCGATCGACGTTCCAGGGGTGCTGCGGGTCGTAGTAGATCGCCAGCTCCACGCCCTTGTGGTCGACGGTCTTCACCGCGTAGCGCGCCGACTGCACCGAGAAGAAGTTCAGCACCGGCGCGTCGGTTACGTAGCGCACCGTCCGACGGCCGTTGCGGGTCACGTCGCTGGTCCGGTAGCCGGGCGCCACCGGCGTCTGATCGGCCACGGTGGTCACCGTGATGTCGGCGTTCACCCAGTCGGCGTTGGCCAGGTAGTTGCGCGCCTGGGCCGAGCGGTCCTCGAGCTTCGGCGGCCGGAGCTCGGCCGGCAGGCCGTACTTGCGGCGCTTGGCCCGGTCCTGCAGCACGCGGCCGCGGTCCATGCCGATCACCGGCGCGAACTCGAAGTTGTCGACGAAGGTCCCGTTATCCACCAGCCGGGTGGTGTTGCCGCTGTTCTTGAAGCCCCGCTGCTGCATCAGGGTCTCGAAGGTGAGCAGGGCGGTCTCGCCCGGCTGCAGCGGCCGCTCGAAGGTGAAGATGCGGTAGTTGAAGTCGTCGAAGGTCCTGAGCTTCGCGGGGACCGACAGGCTGGCCTTGGTCAGGCGCGTGTCGCGGTCCAGCCGCAGGTGCAGCTCGCGCAGCGGGACCTGCCCGTCATTGACCAGCCGATAGCTGCCGCGCGTCACCAGCCGGGGCTCGTGCGGATAGAGGTCGAGGTCCAGCTTCACGTCGGTGATCGAGGGCTGGGGGACCTTCTCGTACTTCAGGAACTGCTTCTCGTAGGCGGCGAGCCACTTCTCGCCGTCGATGCGGGTCCGGTACGGATTCCAGACGTTGGTGTTCAGGTAGATGAAGCCGCCGAGGCCGACGAAGGCCACGGCCGAGACGGCGGCCAGCGCGCCCGCCGGGCCCTTCAGCCGCCGGGGCAGCCGCTTCAGGCGCGGCAGGAGCCGGGTTTCCGTCCCCCGTCGCCAGAGGCCGTAGGAGAGGACGAGCAGGATCAGAGCGAAGGCCGTCCAGTAGGCCCGGAACCAGGCCGCGAACGCGGCGAAGTCACCCTGGCCGTTCAGGTCCGACAACGGCTGCTGGGGCGTGCCGCCGTAGTTGTAGAGGTTATGCTCCAGCCCGATGTTGGCGAGGGTGATCTGGGCGATCACGTAGAGCAGCATCAGGCCCCAGCCGATGAACTTGTGGGGCGCGATGGCTTGCAGGAACACCGCCAGCACGGCCAGCAGGATCCAGTCCACGGCGTTCGGAACCACGTACCACAGCAGGTACTTGCCGAGCTGGATGTCGGTGAAGCCCTTGGAGAGCTGGACCGCGACGCCGGCCAGCACGCTGACCAGCAGGGTCGCCAGCAGCACCAGCGCGAGCGCCAGGGTCTTGGGCGCGACGAAGGCCCAGTCCGGCACGGCCGTGGCGTCGACGATCTCGTGCGTCTTGCGCTCGCGCTCGCGCCACACGAGCTCGCCGGCGTAGTAGATGGCGATGATCATCACCATGAAGGTGAAGGCGCCGTTCAGCGTCTCGATCACCCAGCTCGTCACCGGATAGATGTCGGCCCCGCCGCGCTCGGCGCCCAGTACCAGGCCGCCCACGGCGTTGAACAGGCCGAGCAGCAGCAGCACCACGAAGGCCGGGCTCTTGAACACCTGGCCCATCTCGAAGCGCGTGCGCTTGACGAGCTGCGCCCAGGCGGCGGCCGCGCCGAAGCTGGGGGCGGGCAGGGGGCCGGTGCGCGGCGTCGGCGGTTCGGCTTCGGCCTGGGCCCGCAGCTTCTCCAGCCGCCGCGCCGTCTTGCCCTTGGTCTCGAACCGGAAGAGCCCATAGGCGAGCGCCAGGAACGCGCATGCGACGCCCAGCCAGATCAGCCGGTTGGTCAGCAGCGCCCCGGCGATCGGCGGCAGCATGGTGTTGGATTCGGCGGCCGTGTAGTAGCGCACCGCGTTGCCGAAGGCCGCGAGGCCGAACGGCTCCACCAGCGCGGCGATCTCCCGCCGCTCGGGGTCCCGGAGCGCCGCCATCATGACGATGTAAAGCACCAGGAAGGCGGCGACGCCGACGTAGGTGGCCATCATCGAGCGGGTGGCCGTGGCCAGCGAGAAGAAGATCGCCGAGACCAGGAACAGCGCCGGCAGGGCGAAGGCGACGTAGGCGTAGGCGTAGTCGGCCAGGCGGTTGGGCCCGAGCGTCTCCGGGTCCACCCAGAACATCAGCGAGCCCACGAACATGCCGGCGGGGACGAACAGGAAGGCGAGCGCCACGGCCAGGAAGGCGCCGGTGAAGCGCCCGAAAAGGTAGTCGAACTTCCGGACCCGCGTGGATCGGATGATCGGGCCGTAGCCGGTCTCGTCGTCGCGGACGATCACATTGGCCACGAAGGCGGTCGAGGCGAACATGAAGAAGATCGCCATGTTCAGGACCACGGCGACGATGGCGACCGGCGCGTTCTTGTGGATGTTGCCGCCTGAGCCGATCTGGATCTGGTCGATGGTCATCGAGCCGAAGACCAGCAGGAAGAAGATCAGGCCGGCGATCCAGAAGATCGGCTGCCGGGTCTGGTAGCGCAGCTCGAAGGCCGCGATCTTGCCGAACATGGAGGGCGCTCCGGGATCAGGCGGCGCGCCGCGAGGCGGCAAGCGTGGAGAAGTAGACATCCTCGAGACCGCCCGCGACCGGGGCGTAGCCGGCGTCCGGCGGGCTGTCGGCGAGCACGTGGACCACGGTGCGGCCGGCCGACAGCCGGGTGGAGATCACCTGGTGCTGCGCGGCGACCGCCTCCAGCTCGTGGCGGTCGATGGTCTTGGTCCAGATGCGGCCGGCGAGGTCGGCCATGAGCTGGCTCGGCGCGCCTTCCTTCAGGATCCTGCCGCCGGCCAGGATCGCCATCCTGGGGCAGAGGTCGGCCACGTCCTCGACGATGTGCGTCGAGAGGATCACCACCACGTTCTCGCCGATCTCGGCCAGCAGGTTCAGGAAGCGGTTGCGCTCCTCGGGGTCGAGGCCGGCGGTGGGCTCGTCGACGATGATCAGTTGCGGCTGGCCGATCAGCGCCTGGGCGATGCCGAACCGCTGGCGCATGCCTCCGGAGTACCCGGCCACCGCCTTCTCGCGCACGTCCCACAGGTTCACCTGATGCAGCAGGGCCTCGACGGTCTCCTTGCGCTCGCGGGCGTGGGCGATCCCCTTCAGCACCGCCATGTGGTCGAGCATGTCGTAGGCGTTCACCCGCGGATAGACGCCGAAGTCCTGCGGCAGGTAGCCGAGGGTGCGGCGCAGCTTCTCGGGCTCGGCGATCACGTCGATGTCCCCGAAGCGGATCTCGCCGGACGACGGCGTCTGCAGCGTCGCGATCGAGCGCATCAGGGTCGACTTGCCGGCCCCGTTGGGCCCCAGCAGGCCGAACATGCCGCGCGGGACCTCCAGGTCCACGCCGTCCAGCGCCCGCGTGCCGTTGCCGTAGACGTGCGTCAGGTTCTTGATGGAAAGCATCGGTTTCACCACCCCTCGTTGCGGGGAGGCTGCACCGTGGCCGCGCGGCGGCGCAAGTTAGGGATGCGTAACGTTTGCCAGCAGGGGTGTTACGTCGGCTCCCGCTCGAGCGGGGACGTCAGGCGCCCTGGACCGGCGGCTTGAAGATGCCCGCCGGCGAGCCGGTGAAGATCTCCACGCCCGTCTCCGTCACGCCCACCGAGTGCTCGCACTGAGCCGACAGCGACTTGTCGCGGGTCACCGCCGTCCAGCCGTCGGAGAGCAGCTTCACCGAGTGTTTGCCAAGGTTCACCATCGGCTCGATGGTGAAGAACATGCCCGGCCGCAGCAGCTCGCCGGTGCCCTTCTGGCCGAAGTGCAGGATGTTCGGCGCGTCGTGGAAAACCTTGCCCAGGCCGTGGCCGCAGAAGTCGCGGACGACCGAGCAGCGCATGCTCTCCACGTACTGCTGGATGGCGTGGCCGATGTCGCCGGTGCGCGCGCCGGGCTTCACGGCCGCCAGGCCCCGCTCCAGCGCCTCGTAGGTGACGTCGATCAGGCGGCGGGCGCGCGGCGCCACCTCGCCCACGCCGTACATCCGGCTGGTGTCGCCGTGCCAGCCGTCCACGATGACGGTGACGTCGATGTTGGCGATGTCGCCGTCGCGCAGCACCCGCTCGCCCGGGATGCCGTGGCAGACGATGTGGTTCGGGCTGATGCAGGTGGTCTTGGTGTAGCCGCGGTAGCCCAGGCAGGCCGGGATGGCGCCGTGGTCGAGGATGAACTCGCGCGCCAGGTCGTCCAGCTTCTCGGTGACCACGCCCGGCACGACGTGCGGCGTCAGCATGTCTAAGCACTCGGCGGCGAGCCGGCCGGCGCGGCGCATGCCCTCGAAGTCGTCGGGCGAATGGATCTTGATCTGGCCGGTGCGGTATTCGCCGTCGAGGGTGTCGGTCATGGGGAAGCTCGGTTGCGGCAACCCGCGGGGGCGGCCCAGGACGCCTATGTGACAACCCCGAGCCGGAAGTTCAACGTGCCAGACCCGCGGCTTGTGGCCCGCCGTGCGCCGTGCCAGCGTCGCGCACGCCGTTTCGAGGGGGCTCGTCCATGCGTCTCGTTCCGTTCCTGCTGGCCGCCGCTCTGGCGGCGCCTTCCGCCTGGGCCCAGGGAACGCCGAAGCCGCCCGTCGCCGCCCAGCGGCCGCACGCCGTGCAGGCGCCCGCCGGGACGCGGAACGACGAGTACTACTGGCTGCGCGACGACACCCGGAAGAACCCGGAGATGCTGGCCTACCTGGCCGCCGAGAACGCCTACGCCGACGCGGTCCTCGCGCCGCAGCGGCCGGTGAAGGAGATGCTGAACGCGGAGTTCGTCGGCCGCATCAAGCAGGACGACGCCTCCGTGCCGTTCCGGCTGCGGGGCCACTGGTATTACACCCGTTTCGAGACCGGGAAGGACTACGCCGTGGTCGCCCGGCGGGCCGGCTCGATGCAGGCGCCCGAGCAGGTGCTGATCGACCAGAACGCCCGCGCCGAGGGCCAGGGCTACTACACCGTCGGCCAGTGGGCGGTGAGCGACGACAACGCCCGGCTCGCATGGTCCGAGGACACGGTCGGCCGCTACCAGTTCGCCCTGCGGATCAAGGACATCGCCAGCGGCCGGATGCTGCCGGACACCGTCTCGAACATCGAGCCGGACGTGGTCTGGTCGCGCGATGGACGCAGCGTGCTCTACATCGAGAAGGATCCGGTGACCCTGCTGTCGAAGCGGGTGAAGCTGCACGTCCTGGGAACGCCGGCCAGCGCCGACCGCCTGCTCTACGAGGAGCCGGACGACTCCTTCTACCTGAGCCTCGCCCGGACCCGCTCCGACGCCTTCATCTGCATCCTGGCGACCAGCACCACCCAGACCGAGCAGCGCTGCACCAGCGCCGAGGATCCGGGGGCCTTTCAGGTGGTGGCCCCGCGCAGCCGCGACCACCTCTACCGCGCCGATCACCTGGGCAGTCGGTGGGTGATCCGCACGAACTGGGACGCGCCGAACTACCGGCTGATGACGCTGCCGGCCGGCGCCCCGCTCGGCGACCGCGGCCGCTGGCAGGCCTTCGTGCCCCACGACCGGGAGGTCTTCATCGAGGAGTTCCAGCTCTTCGACGGCTTCACCGCCATCGAGGAGCGGGCGGGCGGGGTGAAGCGGCTGCGGATGCTGAAGGCCGACGGCTCGAGCGCGCTCGTGGCCTCGGACGAACCGGCCTACACCATGGGTTTCGGAACCAACGCCGAGCCGCAGGCGACGGCGCTCCGCTACACCTACACCTCGCTGACCACCCCGCTCACCACCTACGACGTGGAGGTGGGGACCGGGGCCCGCACGCTGCTGAAGCGGCACCCGGTGCCGGGCTACGATCCGGCGCAGTACGTGACCGAGCGGGTCTGGGCCCCGGCCCGGGACGGCACGCGAATCCCAGTCTCGCTGGTCTATCGCAAGGGGTTCAAGCGCGACGGCACGGCGGCCCTCTACCAGGTCGGCTACGGCAGCTACGGCTCGTCGTGGGACGCGGAGTTCCAGATGCCGGCGGTCAGCCTGCTGGACCGCGGCGTCGTCTTTGCGGTGGCCCACATCCGCGGCGGCCAGGACATGGGGCGCGCCTGGTATGACCAGGGCCGGCTGCTCGCCAAGAAGAACAGCTTCACCGACTTCATCGACGTCACCCGCCACCTGGTGGCCGAGAAGTACGCCGCGCCTAGCCGGATGGCCGCGGAAGGCGCGAGCGCCGGCGGGCTGCTGATGGGCGCCGTCGCCAACATGGCGCCCCAGGACTACCGAGTGATCGTCGCCCGCGTGCCGTTCGTGGACGTGGTCACGACCATGCTCGACGAGAGCATTCCGCTGACCACCAACGAGTTCGACGAGTGGGGCAATCCGAAGGACCCGGCCTACTACGCCTACATGCTGAGCTACTCGCCCTACGACAACGTGGCGGCGAAGGCCTATCCGTCGCTCTACGTCTACACAGGCCTCTGGGACAGCCAGGTGCAGTACTTCGAGCCGGCCAAGTGGGTGGCGCGGCTGCGGGCCCGCAAAACCGACGCCAATCCGTTGGTCTTTCGCGTCGGCATGGAGGCCGGGCACGGCGGCAAGTCGGGGCGCTTCCGCCGCTACGCCGAGATCGCCGAGTTCTACGCCTTCGCGCTGGCGCGGCTGGGTGTCGAGCCCGCCGTCACGCCGCGGTCTGCTTCGGCAGCGGACGAGTGAACAGCGGCTCCTCGTCGGCCACCGACGAGGAGAGGCCGCCGCAGTCCGGGGCCTCCTCCAGCGGCTCCGACCCGCCGACGCCCATGCTGATCGCCCGCCAGCCGCCGGCGTCGCCCGCCGGCTTCGGGAACGGCATGTTGCGAAGGGTGGAGGCGGCCAGCGCGTCGACGCGGGCGTCGCCCGAGGGGCGCACCACCACCACCTCGGCCAGCCGGGTGGGATCGGCGCCCCAGCGCACGCAGACGCCCACGGTGCCCTGCAGGTCCTCGGCCTCGGCGGCGTCGGGGGCGGGGGCCTGGGCGGCCGCGGCCGCGCCGGCCGCGGGGGACAGGATCAGGGTGGAAAGGGCGAGCGCCCGGAGAACACGCTGCATCTGAGAACCTCCGCGCGGGCAAACACCGCCGAGGCGAACAGCGATCCGTCAGCGGCCGATCACGCTCTCGTGCGGGGATCTCCGGCCCAGGGCATCCGCCGGCCGATCGCGACGCCGGTCTCAGCGATGTCGCAGCCATAGACCAGCACCTCGACGCCGGCCTGCGCGACCTCGGCCAGGGCCGCGGCGAACTTCGGGTCGCAGTCGGCGGCGGGGCTGAAGCGCTCGCAGTCCGTGCGCTGGACGACGAACAGGATCACGGCCCGGTCCCCCTCGGTCACCACGTTCGCGAGCTCGCGCAGGTGCTTGGTCGAGCGGGCGGCCACGCAGTCGGGGAACTCCGCGAGGCCCGGCTGGCGCCGCAGGTGGACGTTCTTCACCTCGACCCAGGCGCGCGGCCGCTCGGGGTGCTCCAGCAGGAAGTCCACCCGCGAGTTCTCGCCGTAGCGAACCTCGCGCCGGTGGGCGGCGTAGCCGGTGAGCTCCGGGATCGCATCGTCCGCCAGCGCCTCCGCCACCAGCCGGTTGGGATGCAGGGTGTGAGAACCGACACCCCAACCGCCTGACCTAGTAGAGTGGGGGGCTTCGTCCGCTTTGGGCATCGCAGCCAACGTGCGCAAACGACCCGTCGCAGACCTACGCGCCGCGCACGCGCCTGACGGCAGTGCGCCGCTGGCTGCGATGCGCCTTTAGAGGTTCGCCATCCGCACTGCATCGCGGAAGCTGAGGGTGTGAACGACGATCCCGCCTTCGCTCTCGGCGTCGATCCGGTAGCCGAAGTCGATCTCACCGCATAGCGCGCCGTGGGCGATCAACTCGCGCGCGGCGGCCCGCACTGCCTCCACGAGTTTCGCAAACGTCGGAAAGGTCGAACCCTCGGGATCGAGCACCTCATCGGCGCCGTCGCGTAGGTGAAGGAAGTAGTGGGGCATCAGTGCTCCTGAAGCCGGAGCACGCCTCGCCGAGACGTGTTCGCCCGGCATATTATTCTATTCCACTACTAGCACATTTGGGCGGCTATCGGGCGGTCCGTTCGTCGCAGCGGAGTTGGCTGCCGCACGTCGCCTGAACGCAAGTTTCGCGGGCGAGGCGGCACGTCCCTTTCGACCGCGCAGAGATGAGCGGCCGAGTGGCGACGAGCCCGATCGGGAGGCTGGAGCCAGTCCAGGCGCTGAAGCCGCTCAGCCTGATGGACGACGACGCTGGGCCTGGCGCTGGGCGAGGTGGGGAAGCTCAGCCGCAACCAGCCGGGCCGCTGGCTGGCCTAAACGATCCACCCCTCGGGTAGGCCGGCGAGCTGGACGCCCCGGAGCACCAACTGGCCGCCGCCGTTCATGGTGATGACCGCGTCGGCGCCGACCTGGGCCAAGGCGTATTGCGTTCCCGCAAGCAGGTGAACGCGATCCCCATCGGCGGCGCTGAAGTCGGTGACGAGGTCGAGGCCGGCATCGCCCCAGGCGTGGAAGATGTCCGCGCCTGCGCCGCCCGAAAGCGTGTCCGAACCGCGGTCGCCGGCAAGCCAGTCGTTCCCAGAACCGCCGGAGACGCTGTCGTCGCCCTGACCGCCGCGGGCCACATCGTCGCCGTCGCCGGCGGTGAGGATGTCGTGGCCGAGGTTGCCGAGGAGCACATCTTCGCCGTCGTCGCCGAAAAGGGCGTCCTGACCCTGTCCGCCGACCACCCAGTCGCCGCCCCCGCCGCCCCGGACAGTGTCGTCGCCGATGTTCCCGTGCAGGTCGTCGAAGGCGTCGCCGCCCGTCAGGTCGTCTCGTCCGTCGCCGCCGCGCAGGACGTTCGCGCCCGGTCCGCCGGAGAGGACATCATCGTCTGCGCCGCCGAACAGGCTATCGTTGCCTTCGCCGCCGGAGAGGGTGTCGGGCACGTAGCTGCCGGTGACGTGGTCGTCGCCCGCGCCGCCGTCATAGCTGCGCTGGGTGGTGTCAAGGATCACCACGTCGTCGCCGGAGGTGCCGATCGCGGGCGGCGGCGGGGGCGGGAGCGGCTCGGACGGGGCCGGCGTCGGCGGCGGCGGCGTGTTGTTGGTCACCGCAGTGGCGCCGAAGCTGGCGGCGTCATTGCCGGCGATGTCCTGGACGGCGTTGGCGTCGTTGCCGCCCGTGGGATCGGCGTAGGCGAGGGTCACCGCCTGGCCCTGAGCGACGGGCGTGGCAAGGGTCAGGGTCACCGTCCTAGCCGCACCGTTGACGGTTACGCCGGTGACGGCCATGGCCGAGCCGGCGACCATCACCGTGAAAGCGCCGGCCGCGGGCGGGCCCGCAACCGCCAGGCTCTCGGACCAGGTGAGCACCAGGGCCGCGCCGTTGACCGTGGCCGCGGAGAGTGTGGGCGGGCTGCTGTCGGGGGCCGCGGCGACCGTGAGTTCGACGTCGTTGCCATCGCCGCCGGCGTAGCTGATCACGAAATTGAACCCGTCCGCGGCGAAGTTGGCGCCCTCGGCCAGGCCCGCGAAGGTCCCCACGACGCCGTCGGCGCCGTCGTTGTCGATGATGACGAAGCTCGCACCCACGGTCGGCGTGAAGGCGCCGAGCTGGACGTCGAGAATGGCCCCGCCCAGCGTGACCGTCCCGGTGACGTCGACGACGTCGAACTGGCCGGTCGAGGCGCCGTCGATCTCCTGCTCTAGCGTCCCGCCCGAGGCGAGCGTGAGGTTGCCCGTCGAAAGCAAGCCTGGGCTTTCGCCTGCGGCGACGCGGCCGCCAGCCTGCACGGTCACCGTGCCCAAGACGTCACCCGTCCCGCCGAGCTCGCCGCCGGCCTGGACCGTGGCGCCGCCCGCCAGCGACCCGTCGATCTGCAGCCGGCCGCCTGCGACGGTGGTGAGGCCCGAGTAGGTGTTGGCGCCGGTCAGCGTGAGCTCGCCCGTGCCAGCCTTAATCAGGCCGGCGCTGGTGCTGGAGATCACGCCCGCGAAGGTCGTGTCGGTGTCCTGGTCGATAGTCAGGTCGGCGGACGTGAACTCGACCGCGCCGCCCGTCGATCCCCCGCCCGACAGCGACCCGATCGTCTGGCTCGGGCCGTCCAGGACGAGCCTCGCACCGGCCACATCGGCGATCACCACGTCGTTGGCCGCCGTCATGGCTCCGCCGTTGCCCAGCCTGACCGTGCCTCCCAGAATCGTCGTGACGCCGGAATAGGTGTTCGCGTCGGCGAGGAAGAGCTCGCCCGAGCCCACCTTCGTGATGCCGCCCGTGCCGAGGTTCACGGCGTCCAAGGCCTGGATCGTTCCGGCGCCGCCCACCGTCAGGTCATGGCCCGCGCTGCTGATGCCCTGCAGCAGGAAGAGCACGCCGGCGTCCGCCGTGATCTTGGCGTCGGAGCCGAGCGTGGTCGCGCCGTTCCAGTCGGTGGAGCCCGAGACGTGTCGAAGGGCCCCCGCGCCGCTGACCCCGTCGCCGTTGAGGATCAGGGCTTCGCCGTTGATGGTGCGATTGCCGTGGAGCTCGAGCGCGGCGCCGTCGCTGACGATCGTGCCGCCGCCGGCCGAGCCGCCGAGCGCGACGTTCTCGTAGACCTGGACCACGCCCTCCTCGACATTGACCGTGCCCGTGAACGCGTTGACGCCCCGCAGTTCGAGCGTGCCGGAGCCGTCCTTCGTGAGGTCAACGAGACCCGACAGGAAGGAGGAGGCGCGGACGGTCCCCGCGCCGCCGAGGGTCAGGCTGTGGCCGGCGCCCGACACGGCGCCGTTGATGCTGATCAGGCCGGCGTCGGAATTGATCCGGCTGTCGGCCGCAAGGGTGATGTGCTCCGGCAGGATGGAGGTGCCCGTCAGATGCCGGATGGCGCCGCCATCGGCCACGCCCGTGCCGTTCAGTCGAAGAGGGACGTCGAAGATGGCGTCGCCGTCGAACTGCAAGGCCCCGTTGGCCCCCACGTCCAGCGGGGTCCCCGCGAGGTAGCCGATCGCAAGACCCGGCTGGAGCCGCAAGGTAAGGAGGCCGTTGATCTCCGATGGGACGCTCAGCAGGTTGATGGACCCACTGGCCAGCGACGGGTCGAAGGTGATCGTATCCGCGCCGGCGCTGTTGAATGCATCCAGCAACGCCTGGCGAAAGCTGCCCGCGCCCGCGTCATTGGTGTTCGTAACTGTGAACGTCGCCATCCTGACCCCCTCAACCCAGAGGCGCAGGCATAACCCGTAATTCTACCGGATTATTGCAGAACGTCGGTATTTCTGGAGGGGCTCCGACGCCCGCCAGCGGCAAGCGCATAGATGGCAGCGACTTCGGCTAGCCGCTTGAGCGCCGGGATCGCCCGTGAAGATTCGCACCCAGCGCATGCGTCATCAGCAAGGCGTGGATGCGCCGGCGACTTGTGGTTGCGCGGTGCGCGCCCGTGTGGGCGGCGTTGGCCCCCGCTAGGATGCGTCCTACGAGGGGTATCTGAAGTTCCGCTGTCGTGTCGGAAGACAACGCCCGCTTTCCACCCCTAGCTGACGTTCAGAACGTCCGCTTCGCGGATCGTTGAGCGAAGACGATGGCTGAGCCTCACGCCATCGAGCGTCACGTTGCAGGCGTAGACAAGCACTTCGACGCCAGCCTCGGTGACCTCTTCCAGTGCCTTCGCGAAGGTCGGGTCCAGGTCCGCCGCGATCTCGAACCGCTCGCAGGCGGTCCGCTGGATGACGAACAGCACCACGGCGCGATGGCCATCGCGAACCACCTCAGCAAGCTCTCTCAGGTGGCGAGCGCCACGGGCTGACACGCAATCGGGCCACTCCGCCAGGCCGGTCTGGCGCGAGAGGGTGACGCCTTTCACCTCGACGTAGCAATCAGGATCAGACGGGTCTTCTAGGAGGAAATCGACGCGGCTCGCCCCGCCAAAGCGAACTTCCTTTCTGAAGGAAGGGTAGCGGCCTAGCTCCGGAATGGCTTTGGCCGTCAGAGCCTCCGCGACCAGGGCGTTTGGCCTCATCGTATTCACATCGACAAGTACAGGGTTTGAAGAGGGGACCTTGAAGGTGTTGATGCCCACCAGCCCGCCATCGGCCTCCACCAGCTCGAGGGTGTGGCGCAGCTTCCGCTTCGGGTCGTCCGAGGTGGACAGGAAGCACGGCAAACCGGGGGTGTTCAGGCCGAGCATGGCGCCGGGATTCGGGCAGTGGGCGGTCACCGGCGTGCCGTCCTCCAGCACCACGTCGGCGAAGAAGCGCTTGTAGCGGGACACGAGGGTTCCGCGGAGGAGCGGGGAGGGGAACTGCATGGGAGGCCCTAGATAGCCGCTCGCGGGCTTGCGCTTAAGGACGTACCCGCCATTACTGCCGCCGAAGATCCAAGGGAGCCTCCATGTCCGACCGCGAGGGCCGCGTCACCGCCGGCGTGCTGATCATCGGCGACGAGATCCTCTCGGGGCGGACCCAGGACACCAATCTCCGCGACATCGCCCGCTACCTCGGCGTCCACGGGGTCGACCTCGCCGAGGCGCGCACCGTGCCCGACGTGCTGGAGGAGATCGTGGCGGCGCTGGACGCGCTGCGGTCGCGCTACGACTACGTCATCACCACCGGCGGCATCGGACCCACCCACGACGACATCACCGCCGATGCGGTGGCCGCGGCGTTCGGCGTCGAGCTCGTGGAGCATCCCGAGATCCTGGCGATGATGGAGGCCCGCTGGGGCGACCAGCTCAACGCCGCGAGGCGGCGGATGGCGCGCGTTCCGGTGGGCGGCGAGCTGGTGAAGAACCCGGTGCAGGGGCCGCCCGGCTTCGCCATCGGCAACGTCTTCGTCCTGGCCGGCGTGCCGGCGATCATGCGCGGCATGCTGGAGGACGTGGGCCCCCGTCTCAAGGGCGGGAAGGTGACGCTGTCGCGCACCGTCCGCGTGGAGGGCTCGGGCGAGGGCCAGATCGCCGCCCCGCTGGAGGCGGTCGCCAAGGCGCACCCAGACATGTCGCTTGGCAGCTATCCCTTCTTCACGCCCGAGGGCTACGGCTCGAACCTGGTGCTGCGCGGGCGTGATCCCGAGGCGCTGGAACAGGCCGTGGCCGAGCTGATCGCCGCGCTCGAGGCGGCCGGGGTGCCCGGCGCGGCGGAGGTGGCGGCGGGCCCCGCCGCCTAGGTTGCGCTGCGACCGTGTTCGGCTATCGTCGGTCGCGCAATCGGACTCGTCTAATAGGAACTGTACCCCATGTTCGCATCGCTGCTGGCCGCGACCGTGCTGCTCGCCCAGGCCGCGCCCGCCGACGCCGCGGCCGCGGAGGCCGCCAAGGCCGCGCCGACCAAGGCTGCGGCCGAGGAAAAGGACCCGATGGTCTGCAAGAACGAGGCGGTGATCGGCTCCCGGATGCCCAAGCGGGTCTGCGCGCTGAAGAGCGTCTGGGATGCCCGCAAGCAGGAGGCCCGCGACAATCTCGAGGCGACCCAGCGCGCCGCCCAGGCGCCGCGCGGCAACTGACGCCGGCGCGCCCCTCGGGCCTTGCCTCCCGCGGGGGAAATCGCGCCTGATGCGCCCGAGGGCCGCGCCGGAGACGGCCCCGGGAGAACGCCATGTCGGAAACGCTGCAGCGGCCTGGGGATGAGCTGGGCTTCGACCCGGACGAACTGAAGGCCCGCTACCGCGCCGAGCGCGACCGGCGGCTGCGCGCCGACGGCAACGAACAGTACGTCGAGATCGCCGGCCGCTTTGCCCACTACCTGGACGATCCCTATGTGGAGCCGGGCTTCTCCCGCGCGCCCCTGACCGACGAGGTCGAGGTGCTGGTGGTGGGCGGCGGCTTCGGCGGCCTGCTCGCCGGCGCGCGGCTGCGCGAGGCCGGGATCAGGGACATCCGCATCGTCGAGAAGGGCGGTGACTTCGGCGGGACCTGGTACTGGAACCGCTACCCCGGCGCGGCCTGCGACATCGAGAGCTACATCTACCTGCCGCTGCTGGAGGAGATCGGCTACGTCCCCCGCGAGAAGTACTCGCGTGCGCCGGAGATCCTGGAGCACAGCCGCGCCATCGGGCGCCACTTCGGCCTCTACGACAACGCCTGCTTCCAGACCGAAGTCACCGAGATGCGGTGGGACGAGGACGCCGCCCGCTGGATCGTGAAGACCAACCGGGGCGACGCCATGCGGGCCCGGTTCGTGATCATGGCCAACGGTCCGCTGCACCGGCCGAAGCTGCCCGGCATCCCGGGCGTCGAGAGCTTCCAGGGCCATTCCTTCCACACGAGCCGCTGGGACTACGACTACACCGGCGGAACGTCCGAGGGCGGGCTCACCGGGCTCAAGGACAAGGTCGTCGGCATCATCGGCACGGGCGCGACCGCCGTACAGTGCATCCCGCACCTCGGGGAATGGTCGAAGCACCTCTACGTCTTCCAGCGGACGCCGTCCTCCATCGACGTGCGCAACAACCGGCCGACCGACCCGAGCTGGGCCGGGAGCCTGCAGCCCGGCTGGCAGCAGCACCGGATGGACAACTTCAACGTCCTTGTGTCCGGCGGCTTCGCCGACGAGGACCTGGTCAACGACGGCTGGACCGACATCATCGGCAACATTCTGTTGCTGGCCCGGCGCAAGGCCGCCGCCGGCGAGCCGGTGGAGGACCCGGCCAGCCTGATGCAGCTCGCGGACTTCAAGAAGATGGAGCAGGTGCGCGCCCGGGTGGACCAGGTGGTCAAGGACCGCGCCACCGCCGAGGCGCTGAAGCCCTGGTACAACCAGTTCTGCAAGCGGCCCTGCTTCCACGACGAATACCTGCCGACCTTCAACCGCGAGAACGTCACCCTGGTGGACACCAGGGGCCGCGGCGTGGAGCGGATCACCGAGCGCGGTGTGGTGGTCGACGGGCGGGAGTATCCGTTGGACTGCCTTGTCTACGCCACGGGATTCGAGGTCGGCACCGACTACACCCGCCGCTCGGGCTATGAGCTCTACGGCCGGGGCGGCGTCACCCTGACGGAGAAGTGGCGGAACGGCGCGGAGACCCTGCACGGCCTGACCACGCGCGGCTTCCCAAACTGCTTCATCGTCTCGAACGTGCAGTCCGGCTTCTCGGCCAACTTCCCGCACATGATCAACGAGCAGGTGAAGCACGCTGCCTACATCGTGAAGGCGGCCACCGAGCGGCAGGCCCGAACGGTGGAGCCGAGCCAGGAGGCCGAGGACGCCTGGGTCGACACGATCGTGAAACTCGCGGTCCTGCGCGAGCAGTTCCTGAAGGAATGCACCCCCGGCTACTACAACAACGAGGGTATGCCCGAGGCGATGACCGCCAAGAACAGCTCCTATGGCGCGGGTCCGGTGGCCTTCACCAAGGTCCTGGAGGCCTGGCGGGCCGAGGGCGGGCTGACGGGCCTCGAACTGTCGGCGAGCTGACGATTTCACCCCATCTTGGGTTGTGAGCTTGCATCCCTAGGGTGAGTCTCCGCTATACCCCCGCCCGATGGGTGGGGAAGACAGCGACGAGCCTTCGATAGCGCAGCGGGGGATCCGCGAGCTTGTGCTTGAGAACGGCGGGGCGAGCGAGGCGGAGGCCGCGCTGCTGCTGCGCGTGCTCGACCGCCTGCTGCACATCGAGGACGAGCACGGGCCGGAGGCGGTCGAGGCCGCCATGCGGGCGGTCAGGCGCGCCTGGTTTTCGGAGCGGGATCGCTAGGCGTGCTGCCCTCGGTCAGGTCGGCGAGGATCGGGCAGTCCGGGCGGTCGTCGCCGGCGCAGCAGTGCGACAGGTGGCGCAGGGTGTCGGCCATGGCCTGCATCTCGGCGATGCGGGCGTCGAGGTCGGCGATGTGCTTGTCGGCGATGGCCTTCACCTCCCGGCTCGGCCGATCGCGGTCGCGCCACAGCGAGAGCAGCCGGGTGATCTCCTCCATGGAGAAGCCCAGGCTCCGCGCGCGGCGGATGAACTTCAGCTCGTTGATCTGCCGGGCGTCGTACTCTCGGTAGTTGGCCTCCGTCCGCGCCGAGGGCCGCACCAGGCCGATCTCGTCGTAGTAGCGGATCATCTTGGCGGTGACGCCGGAGGCGCGGGCCGCCTGGCCGATGTTCATGGTCGGGCTCCTAGAGCTTCACGGCGCGCAGGCGTAGCGCGTTGCCGACGACACTGACGCTGGAGAGCGCCATGGCGGCCGCAGCCAGCGGCGGCGACAGCATCCAGCCGAACACAGGGTAGAGGATCCCCGCCGCGATCGGCACACCGGCGGCGTTGTAGACGAAGGCGAAGAACAGGTTCTGGCGGATGTTGCGCATCACCGCCCGAGACAGCCGCCTGGCCTTGACGATGCCCTGCAGGTCGCCCTGCAGCAGGGTGACCCCGGCGCTCTCGATGGCCACGTCCGCGCCCGCGCCCATGGCGACGCCCACCTCGGCGGCGGCCAGCGCCGGCGCATCGTTGACCCCGTCGCCGGCCATGGCGACCCGGCGGCCCTGGGCGCGCAGCTTCTCGACCACCGCGGCCTTGTCCTGGGGCAGGACCTCGGCCTCCACCTCGTCGATGCCCAGCCGGCGGGCGACGGCGAGCGCGGTGGTGCGGTTGTCGCCGGTCATCATCACCAGCCGCACGCCCTCGGCCTTCAGCGCGCGCACCGCCTCTGGCGTGGTGACCTTCACCGGGTCGGCGATGGCGATCGTCGCTGCCGGCGCGCCGTCGACCGCCATCAGGATGGCCGTGGCGCCGTCGGCGCGCAGCGCGTCGGCCTCGGCCGACAGGTCGGCGGCGTCGACGCCCTGCTCGGCCAGGAAACGCCCGGAGCCCAGGACGATCCGCCGGCCGTCCACCTCGCCCAGCACGCCCTTCCCGACCGGGGAGTCGAAGCCCACAGGTTCCGCCAGGGCCAGGCCGCGCTCGGCGGCGGCGCGGGCGATGGCGTCGGCCAGCGGGTGCTCGCTGCCGCGTTCGAGGCTCGCGGCGAGCCGCAGGACGCCGGCTTCGTCGAAGGCGCCCACGGGCCGCACGTCCGTGACCGCCGGGCGTCCCTCGGTCAGGGTGCCGGTCTTGTCGACCACCAGGGTGTCGATGGTCTCGAAGCGCTCGAGGGCTTCGGCGTTCTTGATCAGCACACCCGCCTGGGCGCCGCGGCCCACCCCCACCATGATCGAGATCGGCGTGGCGAGGCCCAGCGCGCAGGGGCAGGCGATGATCAGCACGGATACCGCCGCCACCAGGCCGGTGGCGTAGGGCGACTCCGCGCCCAGCAGGGCCCAGGCCACGAAGGCGGCCACGGCGACCGCGATCACCGCCGGCACGAACCAGCCGGAGACCCGGTCCGCCATCCGCTGGATCGGCGCCCGGCTGCGCTGCGCCTGGGCGACCATCTGGACGATCTGCGAGAGCAGGGTGTCGGCGCCGACCTTCTCGGCGCGCATGACGAACGAGCCGGTCTTGTTGATCGAGCCGCCCACCACACTGTCGCCGGCCTGTTTGGTGACCGGCATGGATTCGCCGGTGACCATGGACTCGTCGATCGCGACGCGCCCCTCGAGCACCTCGCCGTCCACCGGGACCTTCTCGCCGGGGCGAACGCGCAGGCGGTCCCCGACCCGGATCAGGTCCAGCGTCACCTCCTCGTCGGAGCCGTCGTCGCGCACGCGCCGGGCGGTCTTCGGCGCGAGGTCGAGCAGGGCGCGGATCGCGCCGGACGTGCGCTCGCGGGCGCGCAGCTCGAGGAGCTGGCCCAGCAGCACCAGGACGGTGATCACCGCCGCGGCCTCGAAGTAGATGGCCACCGTGCCGTCGTGCCGCCGGAAGGCGTCGGGGAAGATCCCGGGCGCGAGCGTCGCCACCACGCTGTAGAGCCAGGCCACGCCGGTCCCCATGGCGATCAGGGTGAACATGTTGAGGTTGCGGGTGACCAGCGAGCGCCAGCCGCGCTCGAAGAACGGCCAGCCGCTCCACAGCACAACCGGCGTGGCCAGGGCGAACTGGATTCCATTCGAGAGCCGCCCGCCCAGCGCCATGGTCAGCCCGGTGAGGTGGCCGCCCATCTCCAGCGCGAAGACCGGCAGGGTCAGCACGAGGCCGACCCAGAACCGGCGGGTGAAGTCCACGAGCTCCGGGTTCGGCCCCGCGTCAGCGGTGACCAGCTCCGGCTCCAGCGCCATGCCGCAGATCGGGCAGGAGCCCGGGCCCACCTGCCGGACGTCCGGATGCATCGGGCAGGTGTAGATGGTCCCGGGCGGAGCGGCGGGCGCCTCGGCCGCCTGCGGCGACAGGTAACGCTGGGGATCCGCCTCGAACTTGGTCCGGCAGCCGGCGGAGCAGAAGTAGTAGGGATGGCCGGCGTGCTCGGCCCGGTAGGGCGTCTTGTGCGGATCGACGGTCATGCCGCAGACCGGATCCTTCACGGCGTGCGCGGCGTCGGCGTGGTCGTGGTCGTGGTCGTGGTGCGCAGGCCCGTGGTGGGCATGGTCGTGCGCGGGGCCGTGGCAGCAGCTCTTGGACATGGTCGGTCTCCACCTCCTGCGGTGAGGCCCGCCTCAGATGGACCTTCCCATGATGGGAGGGTCAAGGGCCGGCGGCGATGTTCCTGCGCCGGCCTGCGGTCGCCCCGCCCGCGGCGCTGGACTGACGTTGCGTCCGGCGCCCAAGGCTGCCTCCAACGACACCAACGCATCCCGAGGAACCGCCATGCCCGAAGCCCTGATCATCGACGCCGCCCGCACCCCCCGGGGCATCGGCAAGGTCGGCAAGGGGGCGCTCGCCGACTTCCACCCGCAGCACCTGGCGGCCACCGTTCTCAAGGCCATCGCCGAGCGCAACCAGCTCAAGACCGAGGAGGTGGACGACATTATCTGGGGGACCTCGTCCCAGCGGGGCAAGCAGGGCGGCGACATGGGCCGCATGGCGGCGCTGGACGCGGGCTTCGACACCCGCGCCAGCGGCGTCACCCTCGACCGGTTCTGCGGCTCGGGGATCACCGCGGTGAACCTGGCCGCCGCCCAGATCATGTCGGGCATGGAAGATCTGGTGATCGCCGGCGGCACGGAGATGATGAGCTACACCGCCGCCACCGCCACCGGGCAGGGGCCGGACGGCGGCCCCGCTTTGATCGACAGCGGCAACACGCGGCTGCGCGCCAAGCATCCCCAGTCGCACCAGGGGGTCTGCGCCGACGCCATCGCGACGATGGAGGGGATCTCCCGCGAGGCGCTGGACGAGCTGGCCTACCTCAGCCAGCAGCGCGCCGACCAGGCGATCCGCGAGGGCCGTTTCGACCGCTCGGTGGTGCCGGTCTATCGCGATGACGGCACGGTGGCCCTCGACCGCGAGGAGTTCCCGCGCCCGCAGACCACCCGCGAGGGGCTGGCGGCGCTGAAGCCGTCGTTCGAGGCCATGGCGAACGTGCCGCTGGACAACCACGGCACCACGCTCGCCGGCCTGATCAACCGGGTCTATCCGGACCTGAAGATCCAGCACTTCCACCACGCGGGGAACTCCTCGGGCGTGGTCGACGGCGCCGCCGCGGTCCTGCTCGCCTCCCCGGACTACGCGCGGAAGAACGGCTTGAAGGCGCGCGCCCGGGTGGTGGCCATGGCCAATGTCGGCGACAGCCCGACCCTGATGCTGAACGCCCCGGTGCCGGCGGCGAAGAAGGTGCTTAAGAAGGCGGGCCTCACCCCCGACGACATCGACCTGTGGGAGATCAACGAGGCCTTCGCGGTGGTGGCCGAGAAGTTCATCCGCGACCTCGACCTCGACCGGGAGAAGGTCAATGTGAACGGCGGGGCCATGGCGCTCGGCCATCCCATCGGCGCCACCGGCTCGATCCTGATCGGCACCATCGTCGATGAGCTGGAGCGCCGCGACCTGAAGCGCGGCCTCGTCACCATGTGCGCCGCGGGCGGCATGGCGCCGGCGATCATCGTCGAGCGGGTCTAGCCTCGGCGGAACTTCCCGCCGCCGCGCGCGTCCCTGAGGCCTGGCGAGGCTTCAGGGAGGGCGTGTGAGCCTTTTCGCACTGGGCGTTCTGGCGAGCCTGGCCGCGGGCGTCGCCACCGGCGTGGGCGCGCTCCCGCTGCTGATGGTCCGCAAGCTGTCGGACGACGCCCAGAACATCTTCCTGGGCTTCGCGGCGGGCGTGATGCTCGCCGCCGCCTTCTTCTCCCTGCTGATCCCGGCCCTCGACGCGGCGGAGATCGCCACCGGCAGCGAGACGACCGCCGCCCTGATCGTCGTCGCGGCGGTGCTGCTGGGCGCGGCGGCCCTGCACCTGCTGAACGCCTTCGCCCCGCACGAGCACTTCCTGGCCGGTCACCACGGCGCCGACGCCCCGGCGCTCGGACGCGTGTGGCTGTTCGTGATCGCCATCACCCTGCACAACATCCCCGAGGGGCTGGCCGTGGGCGTGAGCTACGGGGTGGGGGCGGAGAAGGGCGGTCCCGTCGCCCTGGGCATCGGCCTGCAGAACATGCCCGAGGGGCTGGCGGTCGCCGCCTCGCTCGCCGCCTTCTACCCGCGGCGGTTCGCCGTCGGCCTCGCGCTGGCCACCGGCCTCGTGGAGCCGGTGGCCGCCGCGCTGGGCCTGGGCGCCGTCTCCCTCGCCACCGGCCTGCTGCCCTGGGGCCTGGGCTTCGCCGCCGGGGCCATGATCTGGGTGGTGAGCAGCGAGATCATCCCCGAGACCCACCGCGAGAACCGCCAGGGCCTCAGCACCGCCGCCCTGATGGTCGGCCTCGTCAGCATGATGTTCCTCGACGTGGTCTTCGGCTGAGCGCCCGCCGCCTCGACCGCCGGGGCCTTTGCCGCTAAGCCTCCGGACGCCGGGGACATGGCGAAACTGGTAGACGCAAGCGACTTAAAATCGCTCGGAGCAATCCGTCCGGGTTCGACCCCCGGTGTCCCCACCAGCCCACCACGCCGGGCTTGAAGGGCCGGTCGGGCTCGTTTTGAGCAGCGGCGCCGCAGTTTTGAACACCGGGAACCTCGTGGAAGCTGCGCCGTTCCACCGTCGCGGCGGATCCGTCATGTCCGCCGCCGACAGTCTGTGAAGGTCGCAGGCGACCGTTACGAGTCCCCCGGGTCGCCCGCAGGAAGTCCCCCGGTCCCGCCATAGGCCGGGGGCTTTTCGTTTGCGCCGCATCCGGCTTCAGTGGCGGCTCGTCACGAGGGAGAAGGGACCATGGCGGACCGGCTGAACATCCTGGGCTTCGCGGGCAGCCTGCGGCAGGGCTCGCTCAACCGCGCCCTGCTGCGCGCCGCCCAGGCGCTGGCCCCCGAGGGCATGGCCATCGCGGTGTTCGACCTGCGCGCCGTGCCCCTCTACGACGGGGACGTTGAGGCCGAGGGCGATCCGGAGGGCGTGGCGGCGTTCAAGCGCGCGATCGCCGAGGCCGACGGGGTGATCATGGTGACGCCCGAGTACAACCATGGCGTCCCCGGCGTGATGAAGAACGCGGTCGACTGGGCCTCGCGGCCGCCGCGCGGGGCGCCGCTGGACGGCAAGCCCGTGGGCCTGATCGGCGCCTCGCCCGGCATGACCGGCTCGGCTCGCGGGCAGAGCCAGCTTCGCCAGGCCTTCGAATTCACTAACTCGCCCTGCATGGCGCAGCCCGAGCTGCTCGTCGCCCGGGCGCACGAGAAGTTCGACGCCGAAGGGCGGCTCACCGACGAGACGACGGCGAAGTACCTGGTCCGCTGGCTGGAGGCGTTCGCCGCCTTCGTGCGCCGCCAGGCCGCCGCCGGTGTGGCGTCCTAGTCGAGGCGGGTCTGGACGCGGCGCAACTCGGGGAAGCCCTTGAGCTGCGTCCAGATCATCACCGGCTTGCCGTTCCGCTCGCCGCTCATGGTGCAGGTGAAACCCTGGAAGGGCGCGCCGTCGCGGCGGATCAGCAGCACGCCGTTGGACGTGATCTCGGCGCGGTAGGTCACCCCGTCGGTGCGGTCCAGCTCGTCCAGGCGGGCGTGGATCCCCGGGACGTCGGTCTCCCGCTGGTTCGTGCCGTAGTACATCATGCCGCCGTCGGCCCGGAATCGCAGGTAGTCGTGCGGCAGGGCGGCGTAGTGCTGCTCGGCGCCGGTCTCCTTGGCGGTCACCACCTGGCTGTCCCACAGCCCCACGATGTCGGCGAAGCCGCAGGGGCGTCCCTCCGCCAGGGGTTCGGGCGCGATGACCGGCTGCGCCCCGGCCGGGGCGGCCGCCGCGAGGGCCAGGGCGGCTGCGGCGCCCAGCTTCCAGGTCGTCATCCGTGGGCTTCCTTTTGCTGCGCGAGCCCCTAGGGGGCGAAGGTGGCGGCTTCGCGGCGCAGCGCGGCCGTCAGTCGGTGAACACCACCGTCTTGCGCCCGTTCAGCAGCACCCGGTCCTCCAGGAACCAGCGGACGGCCCGGGCCAGCACCCGGCGCTCGATGTCGCGGCCCTTGCGGACCAGGGCGGCCGGGGTGTCGCGGTGGCTGATCCGCTCCACGTCCTGTTCGATGATCGGGCCCTCGTCCAGGTCGGCGGTGACGAAGTGGGCCGTCGCCCCGATCAGCTTCACGCCTCGGGCGTGGGCCTGGTGGTAGGGCCGCGCGCCCTTGAAGCCCGGCAGGAACGAGTGGTGGATGTTGATGCAGCGGCCTTCCAGCTTGCCGGCCAGGTCGTCCGAGAGGACCTGCATGTAGCGGGCGAGGATGACGAGGTCGGTGCGGGTCTCCTGCACCAGCTTCCAGAGCTGGGCCTCCTGCTGGGCCTTGCTCTCAGGCGTCACCGGCAGGTGGTGGAAGGCGATGCCCTTGAGATCGGTGTGCGGGAAGGTGGACGCGGCGTGGTTTGAGACCACGGCCGAAATGTCCATGGGCAGCTCGCCCTGGCGCCAGCGCCAGATCAGGTCGGCCAGGCAGTGGTCGGTCTGCGACGCCAGGATCATCACCCGGCGCTTCTGCCTGGGGTCCCGCAGGGTCCAGTCCATGGCGAGCTGGGCGGCCAGTTCGCCGAACGCCCCCCGCAGCGGCTCCAGCGCGTCGCCCTCGGCGAGGTCGAACACCACGCGCATGAAGAAGCGGCCGGTCTCGGCGTCGTCGTACTGCTGGGCGTCGACGATGTTGGCGCCGCGCTCGTAGAGCAGGGCGGCCACGCGGGCGACGATGCCCGTGCGGTCGGGGCAGGAGAGGGTGAGGATCATCAGGCTTTCAGGCGGCGGGCCACGTACTCGAGCGCCAGCTCGTAGCCGGCGACGCCCAGGCCGGCGATGACGCCGGTGGCCGCCGGGCTCATCAGGCTCTCGCCGCGCCAGCGCGCCTCGGTCTCGGCCCGCTTGTGGATGTTGGAGATGTGCACCTCGACCACCGGGCACTCGCACATCTTCAGTGCATCGAGCACGGGGACGGAATTGTAGCTGAGGCCCGCCGGGTTGATCACCACGCCGGCCGACTGCCGGGCCTCCTGGATCCAGCCGACCATCTCGTGCTCGGCGTTGGTCTGGCGGAAGACCAGCTCGAAGCCCTCGCGCTCGGCGATCTTGCGGCAGCGCGCCTCGACGTCGGCCAGGGTGTCGCGGCCATAGACCTCGGGCTCGCGCTGGCCGAGCAGGTTCAGGTTCGGGCCGTTGAGGACGTGGACGACGCGGGCCATGGGCGGTTCCCCCTCCGAAGAGGGCGCAGGCAATAGCCGATCCTGCGGCGTCGTCACAGCCCCGCTGTCGTGGACGGGGCGGCGGAATCGCCCGAACCCTAGCCGGATGCCGGTCGTCTCGATCCGCCACAGGACCGCCTACCGCTACCGCCGCCCGGTGGCGTTCGGCGAGCACAGGATGATGTTCCGCCCCCTGGAGGCGCCCGACCAGCGGGTGCTCTCGGCGGAGCTTTCCATCACGCCCGAGCCGCATTCGCTCGCCGACGACAAGGACCTGCACGGCGCCTACGTCGGCGTGGCGCAGTTCGGCGCCCTGGCCGACGAGCTGGTGTTCGACAGCCGCGTGCTGGTGGACCATCGCCCCACCCCCGCGGCCAAGCTGATCAGCGACGCCATCGTCGATCCCTCCGCCCGGCGGGTGGACGGAGCCGCCGCCCAGTGGGCGACCCGCTTCCTCGGCCGCGGCCGCCCGCTGCTGCTGCCGGTGCTCACTGAGATGAGCCGCGCGATCCGCGAGGAGTTCGACTACGGCGTCCGGCTCGACGGCGGCCCCCGCGCGCCGGAGGAGACGCTCGAGGCCCGCGGCGGCAGTTGCCGCGACTTCGCCGTGCTGATGATGGCCGCCGCGCGCAGCCTGGGCGTGCCGGCCCGCTTCGTCTCCGGCTACCTCTATAGCGCCGCCGCGCGCGAGCCGGCGGCGGCAGGCCACACCCACGCCTGGGTGCGCGCCCACGTGCCGGGCTGCGGCTGGGTGGACTTCGACCCGACCAACGGGACCGTCGGCGCCGCCGACCTGATCCGCGTGGCGGTGGTGGCCAATCCCGCTCACGCCCTGCCGCTGCAGGGCGCCTGGACCGGTCACGCCGACGACTTCCTCGGCATGGAGGTGGAAGTGCAGGTGGGCGCCGCCGCTGCCGAGGCCGTCGCCGCCTAGCCGCCGAAGGTGACGCTGAACAGCGCGCGCACGGTGCGCTCCGAGACCACCCAGAGCTGGTTCGACGGCGAGGCCCAGTAGCCCTGGTCGTCGGTGACGTTGGACGCCAGCACCCGGAACTGCGCCGGCCTCCCGGCCACGGTGAATCGCCGCCGGGCGCCGAGGTTGAGCTGGGTGACGTCCGGCGTCTGGAAGGTGTTGCGCGTGTCGGCCCAGCGTCCGGAATACCAGGTGAGCTGGGCGTCCGCGCTCCAGCCGTGGGCGAGCTGGCGCTCGACGCTGGCGTTCACCACCACGTCCGAGAGCCCGGGCGCGCGCGGGCCGACCACGCCGGCGTCCACCAGCGCGCCGCTGACCTTCGGCTCGAAGACGACCGCTCCCAGCACGACGCTCGTGCGGTCGTCGAGCGCTCCCGCCAGCGAGGCCTCCACGCCCCGGTGCGCCACCTCGCCCACGAGGCCGTACGCGCCGTCGGCCCGGAAGCCCATGGTCGGCTTGGAGACCTCGAAGGCCGCGCCGATGAAGGTCAGGCGGTCGGTGAGGGCGTGTCGAACGCCGACTTCGAACTGCTCGGCCTCCACCGGCGGCAGCACCTCGTTGCGATTGGTGGCCGTGTTGGGCGCGAGCCCGTTCTCCTCGAGCCCGGTCACCCAGCTCCCGAACAGGCTGGTGCGCGGCGTCAGGCTCCAGACCACGGAAGCGTTCCACAGCGTGGTCTCTTCTGTCCCGGAGGTCTGCGGCCCGCTCAGGGTGCGCACCGCCTTCTCGTAGCGGGTGCGGTGGGCGCCCAGCCGCAACTGCAGCCGGTCGCCCCAGGCGAGGCCATAGCCCACCGAGGCGGTGACCTGCTCCACCCGGTCCAGCCCGCGGACCCCCGACCAGGCTGGCTCCGCGGAGGGCGGCAGGTCGCCGTCGAGGCGGAAGGAGCCCAGCGGCACGGCCACCGTGGTCGCCAGATCCACTTCGCTCCGCCGGGCGCGGAGGGAGGCGCTCAGCAGGTGGTCGACGCCGCCCGCGGAGAGCACCCGGCTCACCTTCACCTCCCCGGAGTCGGAGACGTTGGTCTTGCCGGGGCTGAGGTAGAGCGTGGCCGCCGCGTTCCCGTCTCCGTCGGAGGTCACCAGGGTGAAGTCCTGCCGGTCGGCGTCGTAGATCGAGCGGAAGGCCGAGACGCCCAGCGACCAGCCCGCCAGGTCGGCCTGGTAGAGCAGGCCGAGGTTGGTGTTGGTCGCCGCCACCTGCGCCCAGTCGGGCGAATAGTTGTGGAAGCGGCGCGGCGCCGGCGGCACGCGCGACTCGGAGGCCTTCATGGCGTAGTCGCCGTCGTAGCTCCGGTCGTACACGGCCACGAAGCCGCGCAGGGTCTGCCCCTCGGAGATCCGCCAGCGCGCCACCACGCCGGCGTCGATCGCCTCGCCGTGGGTTCCCACGCCCCAGTAGGCCTCGGGCCGCCAGACGGCGCCGCCGGCCAGCCCGAGCCGGCCGTCCTCGCTCGACCAGGAGCCGTTCGCCTCCAGCGTCTGGGTGCCGTAGTCGCGCAAGCCCCCGCCGAGCGTCAGGCTGTTGCGCGGCGTGGGCTCCCGCAGCCGGTAGTTCACCACCCCCGACGGCGCGGGGTAGGCGAGCCGCGCGGCGTTGACGCCCACCCGCACGCCCACGCCGGCCAGCACCGGGTCGTTCAGCGGCGCCGCCCGGGCGAAGTAGGCGTCGTCGATGCGGTAGGCGCCGGACGACTGCAGGTCGAAACCCCGCACCTGGCCTTCGGAGTAGAGGCCCAACTGTTCGATCCCCACGCGCTCGCCGAAGGCGTCGGCGGCCGAGCGAACGGCGCTTTCCTGCGCCGCGGCGGGCGTGCCCGCCAGAACCGAGAGGAGCAGTGCGGACCTGTAACGTGACATCTCTGTAATCCCCGGAGAACGCGGCTATTCAGACGGGGCGATCTGTCGGAGATTGCTTGGGGAGCGGCGCGGCAGCGGGCGTGATTTATTCGTGATGGTTTCGCGATGAACGAGCACGTCGCCCTTGCGTGGCCCACCCTCAACCTCGCCCGTGAGACCCCGTTCAGCCTGGCCGGCACCCACGTCCGCCCCGCCGCCCTGGAGGTGGAGACCGCCGGCGTCGTCACCCAGCTCGAGCCGCGGGTGATGAAGGTGCTGGTGGCCCTGCATCGGGCCCGCGGTCAGCCGGTGAGCCGGGACGAGCTGATCGACCTGTGCTGGAGCGGCCGCATCGTCACCGAGGGCGCGCTCAACCGCTGCGTCGCCCAACTCCGCAAGGCGCTGTGCGCCAATCCCCGCGTCCGGCTCGACACCATTCCGACCGTCGGCTACCGCCTGCAGGCGAGCGCCGAGGCGCATCGCGTCGCCGCCCCCGCAGCGCCCATGCCCGAGGCGCTGCCGGCCGGTCGGCTCCCCAGGCGGATCTCCCGCGGCGTCGTGCTCAGCGCCGCGGCCGCGGTCGTGGCCGCGGCCGCCGGCATCTGGTTCGCCCTGCCCAAGCCGGTGGGCTGGACCGCGACCGGCTATCGCCCGATCACCGCCGAACAGGGGCTGGAGACCCATCCTGCGCTTGCGCCCGACGGCGAACAGATCGTCTACAGCCGCAGGCCCGACATCACCGCCCCGCGCGACCTCTACATCCGCAGCCTGGAGCAGGGGACGCCGATCCGGATCACCCGGCATCCCGACGACGACGTCAGCGCCGTCTGGTCGCCGCGCGGCGACCGGCTGGCCTTCATCCGCATTCCCGCGCGCGGGCCCTGCACGGTCATGATCGCGCCCGTGCCGGTGGGGCCGGAGCGGGCCGTGGCGCGCTGCCAGCAGGCGACCTACACGCGGGTGAGCTGGCTGGACGACCAGACCGTGGTGATCGGCGATCGCCCCGGGAGCAACGACCTCTGGCGCCTGCGCGCCATCGACGTGCGCACCGGGCGCGCCCGCGACCTGACCTCGCCCGACCCGGCCACCCTGGGCGACAGCGATCCGGCGGTCTCCCCCGACGGCCGCCTCGTCGTCTTCCGCCGAAGCCTGATGCACGGCGCCGACGACCTCTTCCTCAAGGACCTGCGCACCGGCCGCGAACGCGCCCTCACCGACGACGGCTGGAAGGCGGCGGGCTATGTGTGGTCGGCCGACAGCCGCCACATCTTCTATTCCTCCAACCGCGGCGGCGAATTCGGGCTCTGGACCGTCGACACCCGCACCGGCGCCGCGCCCAGGCGGATCAGCCTCGGGCTCGGCCAGATCAGCTTCAGCCGGATGTCCATCGACCGGCGCAACCGCCTGGCGGTGGAGGCGCCGCGCGGGCGCACCAACATCGCCTGGCTGCAGTCGGACGGCCGCCTCTCGCCGGTGACCACCGAGGCGGGCATCGACTGGGACCCGGAGGCCGCCGCCGACGGCGCCGTGGCCTATGTCTCGAGCCGCAGCGGCGCGCCCGAGCTCTGGGTGACCCACCCGGACGGCCAGTCGGTGCGGCTGACCTCGATCGTCGGCAGCTACCTGACCGCGCCCGCCTGGTCGCCCGACGGCCAGAGCCTCGCCTTCGTGGCCGTGAAGGGGCGGCGGTCTGACATCTACACCGTGGGCCGCGACGGATCGCGGTTGCGCAGCGTCACCTGGGACGGCCTCGACAAGCTGGAACCCGTGTGGGGCCCGCGCGGCGACCGGCTCTACTATCTGGAGCGCACCGCGGCGGGCTACCGGCTGATGGAGCTGCTTCTGGCGGGCGACGGCAAGCCGCGGCCCGTGCCCGGCGGGCAGGGATGGCGCAACCTGCGGGCCTCGCCGGACGGGCGACTCTTCGGCCTGCTGCAGGCGGGCGTGCCTGTGGTCGCCCTGGACGGCGCGGCGCCCGGCGTGCGCATCGAGCAGGGCGACGTCTGGGCGGTGGGCCGGGCCGGCGTCTATGTGCTCACGGCGCGGCGCGAGCAGCCGCCGGCGGTCTGGCTGCACCCCTGGCGCGGGCCGGCTCGGAAGCTCGCCGATGCGCCGACCTCGGCCGGCTCGATCGGGCTGTCACCCGACGGCCGGGTCCTCCTCGCGCAGAACCTGGACGACCAGGTCGACCTTGGCCTTTTCGAGCTCAGCCGCGACTGATCCGCAATTTTCGTGTAACAAGCATACCGCATTTTCAGACGGCGGAGGCGGCGTTCAAGAACCGCGCCCGCGGACATATTGAGGGAACTTCCAAGATGATCAGCGCCCGCGCCGGCGTGCTCGGCCTCCTCGCCTCCACCGCGGTCCTCGCCAGTTGCACGACCGACAATCCGGCCGCGCCGAACGCGCTCGCGCAGGGCTCCCCGGTGGCCGCCGCCGCGCCGGCCCGGGTCGACAACTTCATGCTGGTCGACCAGAACCTGGAGGCCCACGAGCTCTACCGCCTGGCCGACGCTCGGGCGATCGCCATCGTCACCCACGCCGCCGGCGACCCCGAGATCCGCCGTCTCGCGCCGCAGCTCGCCGCGCTCCGGCAGCGCTACGCGGCCCAGGGCGTCGAACTGCTGCTCCTGAACTCCAGCCTCAAGGACGGCCGCGAGGCGATCCTCGCCCAGGACCTCCAGGTTCCCGTCCTGATGGACGTCCACCAGCTCGTCGGCGAGCAGCTCGGCGTCGCCCGCTCGGCCGAGCTCTACATCGTGGACCCGAAGACCTGGACGGTGACTTACCGCGGCGCCGCCGCCGACGCCGAAGCCGCGCTCGCCGCCGTGCTGGCCGGCCAGGCGCCGCCGGCGGCCGGGGCCAGCAAGGGCCTCGCTGTCGCCTTCCCCGAGCGCGCCCGCCAGGCCGAGTTCGCCAAGATCTCCTACGCCCGGGACGTGGCCCCGATCCTCGAGAAGAACTGCGTCGCCTGCCACTCGGAAGGCGGCATCGGCCCCTTCGCCATGAGCAACTACGAGATGGTGAAGGGCTTCTCCCCGATGATCCGCGAGGTCATCCGCACGGACCGGATGCCGCCCTACAACGCCGATCCGCACGTCGGGAAATTCTCGGGCTCGAAGAACATGAGCCCCGAGGAGATCAAGACGCTGGTCCACTGGATCGAAGCCGGCGCGCCGCGCGGCGAGGGCGACGACCCGCTCGCCAAGCATCGCCACGTGGCCGCCGAGTGGCCGCTCGGCAAGCCGGACCTGATCCTCAACATCCCGGCCTACAAGGTGCCGGCCTCGGGCATCGTCGACTACCAGCGGCCCTTCACGGTCAACACGCTCGCCGAGGGCAAGTGGATCCGCGCCACCACGGTGAAGCCGGGCGACCGGCGCGCGGTGCACCACGTGCTCACCGGCTGGATGAAGGAGGCGCCGGCCAACGGCGTGGCCTCGGAGACCAACTGGCGCGGCTCGGTGGGCGGCTATGCGGTGGGCGCGGAGTCCAACGTGTTCGGCGGCGACGTGGGCACCTACCTGCCGGCCGGCGGCGCCGTCGGCTACCAGATGCACTACACGCCCTATGGCAAGGAGACGGTCGATAACTCGCAGATCGGCGTCTACTTCCGGAAGGACGCCCCGAAGTACATCATGCGCAGCGTGGTGGTGATCGACCCCACCATCGAGATCGCCCCCAACAGCGCCCGCCACAAGGAAGTCGCCTACGTCGAGTTCCCCAAGGACGCGCTGCTCTACTCGGCCTTCCCGCACGCCCACTACCGGGCCTATTCCTCGGACCTGTGGCTGCAGACGCCGGACGGCAAGAAGACCCTGCTGCTCAGCCTGCCGCGCTACGACTTCAACTGGCAGCGGAGCTACGACTTCGCCCAGCCGGTGAAGATCCCCGCCGGCTCGAAGCTGATCGCCAACTACGTCTACGACAACTCCAAGCGGAACCCGGCGAACCCCGATCCCACGATCAAGGTGACCTGGGGCGAGCAGAGCCACGAGGAGATGCTGTTCACCTCGGTGAGCTTCCGCTGGCTGGATGAGACCGCCGAGAAGCAGATCGACAGCGAGGCCCGCTTCGCCGAGACCCGCCTCTTCGGGATGATGGACGACAACCTCGACGGCGTGCTGCAGAAGGCCGAGCTGCGCGGTCAGATGGGCAAGATGATCGCCACCTTCTTCGAGCGCATCGACACCTCGAAGAACGGGACCATCGAACGGGCTGAGCTCAAGGCCGCCCAGGCCCTGCTCCCGCAACGCCGCCGCCAGGCCAGCGACGGCCCGAACGAGAACACGCCGCTCGGGTAGGGCGCCGCACGCTCTCCTCTCCTCGCAACGCGGGGAGAGGGGACGTCCTACTGCGCCGCCTCCTGCGCGTAGCCGAGCAGCTCGTTCAGGCGCTCGAGCACGGTCACCGCCGCCTCCGGCACCACGGTTCCCGGCGTGAAGACGGCGGCCACGCCCAGCTCCTCCAGCGCCTTGAAGTCCTCGGGCGGAATCACCCCGCCCACCACCACCAGGATGTCCGGACGGCCGAGCTTGGCGAGCTCCGCCTTCAGCTCCGGCACCAGGGTCAGGTGGCCGGCGGCCAGCGAGCTCGCGCCCACCGCATGGACGTTGTCGCGCACGGCCTGGGCGGCGGTCTCGGCCGGGGTCTGGAAGAGGTCGCCGATGTCCACGTCGAAGCCGAGGTCCGCGAAGCCCGAGGCGATCACCTTCTGGCCACGGTCGTGGCCGTCCTGGCCCATCTTGGCCACCAGGATGCGCGGCTTGCGCCCATCGGCCTGGGTGAAGCCCTCGACCATCGCCTTGGCCCGCCGGGCGGCCGGGGTCTCGCCGGACTCGCGCAGGTAGACGCCCTTCACCGCGTCCGCGTGCGCCTTGTGCCGGTTGAACACCTTCTCCAGCGCGTCGGAGATCTCGCCCACCGTGGCCTTGGCGCGTGCGGCGTTCACCGACAGCTCCAGCAGGTTGGCGTTCGCCGCCGCCCCGTTGGTCAGGGCCTCCAGCGCCTGGCGTACGGCCTCCGGGTCCCGCTCGGCGCGCAGCCGCTTCAGCTTCTCGAGCTGCCGCTCGCGCACGGCGGTGTTGTCGACCTTCAGCACCGGGATCTCGTCGGCGGTTTCCGGCTTGTAGCGGTTCACGCCCACCACCGACTGCAGGCCGGAATCGATGCGCGCCTGGGTGCGGGCCGACGCCTCCTCGATGCGGCGCTTGGGCAGGCCGTCCTCGATCGCCCGGGTCATGCCGCCCAGGGCTTCCACCTCGGCGATGTGGGCCAGCGCCCGCTCGGCGAGGTCCGCCGTCAGCCGCTCCACGTAGTAGCTGCCGCCCCAGGGGTCGATCACCCGGGTCTGGCCGCTCTCGAGCTGGATGAAAAGCTGGGTGTTGCGCGCGATCCGCGCCGAGAAGTCGGTGGGCAGCGCCAGCGCCTCATCCAGGCTGTTGGTGTGCAGGCTCTGGGTCTGGCCGCCGGTGGCCGCCAGCGCCTCGACGACCGTGCGGGGCACGTTGTTGAACACGTCGTGCGCCGCCAGGGACCAGCCCGAGGTTTGAGTGTGGGCCCGCAGCGACAGCGAGCGGGAGTCCTTCGGGTCGAAGTTCTCCTTCATCAGCTTCGCCCAGAGCAGGCGGCCGGCCCGCTGCTTGGCGATCTCCATGAAGACGTTCATCCCGGCGTTCCAGAAGAACGACAGCCGCGGCGCGAACTTGTCCACCGTCATGCCGGCGGCCACGCCGGCCCGCACGTACTCGATGCCGTCGGCCAGGGTGTAGGCGAGCTCCAGGTCGAGCGTCGCTCCGGCTTCCTGGATGTGGTAGCCGCTGATCGAGATCGAGTTGAACCTCGGCATCTCGGCGCTGGTGTAGGCGAAGATGTCCGAGATGATCCGCATCGAGGGCGCGGGCGGGTAGATGTAGGTGTTCCGGACCAGGAACTCCTTCAGGATGTCGTTCTGGATCGTGCCCGAGAGCGCCTTGTGCGGCACGCCCTGCTCCTCGCCGGCCACGATGTAGAGCGCCATGATCGGCAGCACCGCACCGTTCATCGTCATCGACACGCTCATCTTGTCGAGCGGGATGCCGTCGAACAGCGTGCGCATGTCCAGGATCGAGTCGATGGCCACGCCGGCCATGCCCACGTCGCCCTTCACCCGCGGATGATCGCTGTCGTAGCCGCGGTGGGTGGCGAGGTCGAAGGCCACCGACAGGCCCATCTGACCGGCCGCCAGGTTGCGGCGGTAGAAGGCGTTGGAGTCCTCGGCCGTGGAGAAGCCGGCGTACTGGCGGATGGTCCACGGGTTCGTGAGGTACATGGTCGGGTACGGACCGCGCAGGAACGGCGCGAGCCCCGGATAGCCGCCGATGGCCTCGAGGCCGGCGGTGTCCTCGCGGCCGTAGGCGGCCTTCACGGCGATCCCTTCCGGCGTCGCCCAGGCTTCGCCGGCGGGCGCGGCCGCCGCCGGCAGGTCGGCGTCGAACGGCAGGGTGGTGAAGTCGGGGAAGGCGGTCATGCGGTCTCCTCCCTTCTGCCTTTTCGGGAGAAGGTGTCGGGCGAACGCCCGGCGGATGAGGGGTCTCTCTGATGTCGGTCGCCGACCGGGGCGGAGACGTCGGCGCGCCCCCGCGCCCGGCCGGCTTGCGCGGTGCGCCGTCTCCCGCAGGACGAGAAAGAGGCGAGGAAGTCGCAGATCATGCCTCGAAGGCCTCCGCCAGCCGGATCGGCCGCAGCGGGACGGCGTCGCCGTCGGGTCCCGGCAGGGCCGGGGAGGGGGCCTCCACGGCCCTCGGCTCGGCCCGTTCCACCTCCACCGGGCTCTCCTTGTCCGGCGGGAAGGCGTTGACGCCCACCAGCCGCGGCTCCGGCCGCGCGGCCCTGGCCGCCGCCACCTCGCGCGCGATGCTGCCGTTCGCCAGGGCGCGCGGGACGCCGCCCGCCGCCTCGATGGCCTGCAGGCTCTCCCAGGCCGCCCGGGCGATCCGGTCGGTCATGGCCTCGATGTAGCCGGAGCCCGCCGCCGGGTCGGCGACCCGGCCCACGTGGGCCTCTTCCATCAGCACGAGCTGGGTGTTGCGGCTCTGCCGCCGCGCGAACGCTGTCGGCAGGCCGATGGAGTCCGTGAAATTGCCCAGCACCACGGCGTCCGCCCCGCCCACGGCCGCGCCGAACCCGGCGGCGGTCAGGCGGATCATGTTCGTCCAGGCGTCGCGGACGGCCAGCATGCGCCGCGAGGAGCGCGCCTCGATGCGCGCCGCGGGCTCGGCGCCGCAGGCGGTGGCGACGCGGGCGAAGACGGCGCGGGCGGCGCGCAGCTTGGCGATGGTCAGCAGGTATTCGGCGTCGGCCGAGAGCCCGAGCGTGATCCGCGCGAACGCCTCGCCCACGGGCAGGCCGGCGCGAACCAGGGCCTTGGCGTAGGCGATGGCCGAGGCAGCCGCGAACGCCACCTCCAGCGCTTCGCCGCCGCCGGCCTCGTGAACCGCGCGCCCCGAGGCCAGGAAGAGCTGCGCCTGCGGATAGGTCTCGGCCAGCCGCACGCCGACGGTGGCGGCGCTGACCATGTGGCTCTCGATCGGGCCGGGGCTGTGGCCCGTCTCGGCGAAGCTCGACAGCGGGTCCATGTGGAAGCGCAGCTTCGCGCCCGGCGAGGCCTTGGCGACGCTGCCCAGCCAGTCGGCGGCCTTGGGGCCGAGGTAGCCGGCGTCCAGGGCCACCGGGGCGAGTTCGAGGATCACCCCGCCCAGCACCCGCGCCAGCCCGTCGGCCGAGCCCACCGCGACGCCCGCCTGGCCGGTGGGATCGATCCGCACCAGCGCCGACGCCGCCCCGCCTTCGAGATCGGCCAGGATCTCGGCGTTGGCGCGGCCGGGTTCGGGATGGGTGGTGAGGGCGCGCAGGTCCCAGGCGCGCTCGGCGCTGACAGGCCGCGTCGGGAAGCGCGCCGGCGCCTCGGCCTGAGGGTAGAGCGGCGCGATCGGCAGCCCCTCGGCGGTGGTCTTCTCCAGGCTGGAGAAGGGCGCCTCGCCCAGCGTCTTGGCGACCAGGGCGCGCCAGGCGTCCTCCGTGGCGGGCGGGAAAAGGCTGGTGTCGGCCATGGCGGGAGATGGGCCGGAAGCCGATGGGGCGTCAAGTTCACGCAAGGGCGCCGGAGCAAACGGAATCGGCTGCTATTGGTTAAGTTCCTGGAGGACGCCCGAGGACCGCCATGCCCACCATGGACTACACCTACTTCCGCAACCTGGCCTGGGACTGGGGCCCGGCGCTGCTGGCCGCCATCGCCGTCCTGGTGGTGTCGCACTTCATCGCCAAGGGCGTGCAGTGGGGCGTGGCGCGGATCATCGACCGCGCGCCGGGCATGAAGAAGCACAACGAGGGCGCCGCCCCGCGCGAGACCACGGGCTACCAGCTCGGCCAGCTCGGCTACTGGCTGGTGCTGCTGATCGGGGTCGTGGGCGCCCTGTCGATCCTCGGCCTCACCGAGATCGTCATGCCGCTGAACGGCCTGCTGGTGGAGGTCATGGCCTTCGTGCCCAACCTGATCGGCGCCATCGTCATCTTCGTGGTCGGCCTGGTGGTGGCGACGCTCGCCCGCCGGGTCGTGGAGGCGGCGCTGAACGTCGCTCACGTGGACAGTTGGCTGGAGCGGGCGGGGCTCGCCAAGCTCACCGGCGCGTCCGGCCTGGCGCGGACCTTCGGCACGCTCGTCTACGTGCTGATCATCATCCCGGTGACCATCGCCGCCCTGCAGCAGCTCGGCATCCGGGCGATCTCCGAGCCGGCGGTGGCGGTGCTCGCCACCGTCCTCGACGCGCTGCCCCGGCTGATCGCCGCGGCCATCGTGCTGGCCATCGCCTTCCTGATCGGCCGCTGGGTCGCCGGCCTCATCGAGCAGGTGCTGCCGTCGCTCGGCTTCGACCGCAGCCTGCAGGCGCTCGGCATCGGCGGCCCCTCGGCCGCCGACCCCGCCGATGCGCCCGAGGCCCCGGCGCCCGGCGGCATCACGCCGTCCAAGGTCGTCGCCCGTCTGGCCCTCGTGGCGATCATGCTGTTCTCGGCCGTCGAGGCCGCGCGCCTGCTGGCCTTCGCCGCCGTGGCGGTGATGCTCGCCGAGGTGCTGGAGCTCGCCGGCCACGTGCTGTTCGGCGGGGTGATCATCACGGTGGGCGTCCTGATCGGCAACTTCCTTGCCAACCTGCTGGACCGCTCCACCAACGGCGCCGACCACTTCGCCTCGACCATCGTGCGCTGGGCCACCATCGCGCTCGCCACCGCCATGGGCCTGCAGTTCATGGGCATCGCCGACGAGATCGTGATCCTCGCCTTCGGCCTGGTCCTGGGCTCGGCCGCCGTGGCCGCGGCGTTGGCCTTCGGGATCGGCGGCCGCGACACCGCCGGCCGGCTGCTGGAGAAGTGGACCCGTCGGGTCGAGGACCGGCCCATGCGCCCGCCGCCGCCGACCCGCCGCCCGCAGGTCCGCCCGCCGCCCCGCACCCCCAAGATCTGACTTGCCGGACGTGGCGGCAGGCCTGGAGGCTTGCAGGCCGACGACATTTGTCTGTACGTTGTAAATCCAACGCCGCCACAAGGATCCGCCCATGGCCCTGCCGCCCGTGCTCCGTGACCGCCTGCGCCTGCCGGTGATCGGCTCGCCGCTGTTCATCATCTCGGGGCCGGAGCTGGTGATCGCCCAGTGCAAGGCCGGCGTGGTGGGCTCTTTCCCGGCGCTGAACGCCCGGCCGGCCTCCCTGCTGGACGAGTGGCTGCACCAGATCACCGAGGAGCTGGCCGCCTGGGACAGGGCCCATCCGGACACCCCCTCGGCGCCGTTCGCGGTGAACCACATCGTTCACAAGACCAACGACCGCCTCGAGCACGACATCGAGATGTCCAGCAAGTGGAAGGCGCCCATCGTCATCACCTCGCTCGGCGCGCGGGAGGACGTGAACGCCGCGGTGCACGCCTACGGCGGCGTGGTGCTGCACGACGTGATCAACAACCGCTTCGCCCAGAAGGCGGTGGAGAAGGGGGCCGACGGCCTGATCACCGTCGCGGCCGGGGCCGGCGGCCACGCGGGCCAGCTCTCGCCCTTCGCGCTCGTGCAGGAGGTGCGGGCGTGGTTCGACGGGCCGATCGGCCTGTCGGGCTCGATCGCCAACGGCCGGGCCATCCTGGGCGCCCAGGCCATGGGGGCGGACCTCGCCTACATCGGCTCGGCGTTCATCGCCACGGAGGAGGCCCGGGCCGACGCCGCCTACAAGGACATGATCGTCCAGTCCTCGGGCGACGACATCGTCTACACCAACCTCTTCACCGGCGTTCACGGCAACTACCTGAAGCCGTCCATCGAGGCCGCGGGCCTCGATCCGAACGATCTGCCCCAGTCCGACCCCTCGCGGATGAACTTCGGCTCGGGCGGCAACCAGAAGGCCAAGGCCTGGCGCGACATCTGGGGCTGCGGCCAGGGCATCGGGGCCGTGAAGGAGGTGCCCACCGCGGGTGAGCTCGTCGCCCGCCTGGCTGCGGAGTACGAGGAGGCCAAGGCCGAGCTGGCCGCCAAGACCTCGCTCACCGCCGGCCGGGCGCTGCTCGCCGCAGAGTAGCCGCAAAGCTTCCGGACCGTTCAGGGCGCCGCCGGTCAGGCGGCGCCCTTTTTCGTGCCTGCGCGGCGGCCGGGTGTGTGGCCGTTCCGTCATCGCGCCTTCGCAGAAGCGTCATCGAAGCGATCTAGAACCGTCATCGGGACGGCGATCCCGCACGTTCCCGAACTGAATCAACGGGCTGAAGCGCGGCTTTAGAAAATCTCCGGGCGGCCTCAGCCTAAACCTACTTACCAGATAGGAATAGCGGGAGTAGCGTCACTCCTGCTGCTGCCAAGGGACACTCATGACCAAGCGACACATCCGAGCGGCCGCCGTGGCCGTCCTGCTCAGCAGCGCCGCCCCGGCCGCCCTGGCCCAGGCGGTCTCCACCGCCCCCACCCAGGGCGGCGGCATCAGCCAGGAACAGGCGCTTTCGCTGACCGCGCGCCTTGACGCGCTGGAGCAACAGAACCGCGACCTCCAGGCCCAGATCGAGGACCTGAAGGCCCAGTCCGCCGCCGGGGACCAGGCGATCCGCGAGCAGGTGGAGGCCGAGCCCAAGGTGTCGCTGGCAAATGGCCGGCCGACCTTCACCAGCGCCGACGGCCGCTTCACCGCCGCCTTCCGCGGCGTCGCCCAGCTCGACGCCGCCCACTACGACCAGCGCAGCGCCGGACCGTTGGGCGCCGACTTCCGCCGCGGCTCGTTCGGCGACGCCACGGAGGCGGACCGGGCCCGGGACCTGTCCGACGGGGCCAACTTCCGCCGCGCCCGCCTGGGGATCGAGGGCAAGGCCTTCGGCGACTGGAACTACAACTTCCTGTTCGACTTCGGCGGCTCGGGCACGGAGGAGGCCGGGCGGATCAGCGCGCTCTACGTCGAGTACGCCGGGCTGAAGCCCTACCGACTCCGGATCGGCGCCTTCCCGCCCACCACCGGCTTCGAGGACGCCACCTCCAACACGGCCTCGCTGTTCCTCGAGCGGGCGGCCGTGGCCGAGCTCGTGCGCGGCCTGGCGGGGGGCGACGGCCGCGCCGCCGCGGCCCTTTACACCGGCGGGGAGCGCTGGACGGCGCTCGCCTCGATCACCGGCAACCTCGTGGGGAGCCAGACCTACGACGAGCAGCTCGGCTTCGTCGGCCGGGTCTCGTTCCTGCCGTTCAAGTCGGAGAACTCGCTGCTGCACGTGGGCGCCAACGCCAACCTGATCCTCAACCCGGCGGCGGCGGGCCCGGACGTGGAGCCCGCCGGGGCGGCCACCACCATCCGCCTGCGCGAGCGGCCGGAGCTGCGCGTGGATCCCACGCGGCTCGTGGACACCGGAAACATCGACGCCGACGGCGTCACGGCCCTCGGCCTCGAGCTCGGCCTGCAGCACCGCGCCTTCACCCTTCAGGGCGAGCACTTCTGGATCGACGTGGACCGCCGCGCGAGCCCGCTGGAAAACCCGGACTTCTCGGGTTGGTACGTGCAGGGGGCCTGGACGCTCACCGGCCAGCCGCGTCGCTACAACACGACGAACGGCGGCTTCGACGCGCCGCGCGTCGAGAAGCCCTTCAATCTGAAGACCGGCGACTGGGGCGTCTGGGAGCTGGCGGCCCGCTATTCGGTGCTGGATCTCGACTACGTGGCCGACGCGGCCGCCTCCACCATCCGCGGCGGCGAGCAGAAGATCCTCACGCTCGGGATCAACTGGTACCCGAACAGCGTGGTGCGCTTCCTCGCCGACTACCAGCGCGTGGAAGTCGACCGGATCTCGCCCGGCGGCACGGCCTTCGGCGCGGGCGCCCTCACGCCGCCCGCCGGCGCCCAGATCGGCCAGGACCTGAACATCTGGTCGCTGCGGACGCAGTACGCCTTCTAACCCTCAAGGACCGACCATGAGCCAACCCCACCTCTCCAGGCGCACCCTCATCGCAGCAGCCGGGGGCGTCGCCGCGTCCTCCCTCGCGTGGGGAGGTGGGGCCCAGGCCCAGGCCAGGCCGATCAAGCTGCTGAACGTCAGCTACGATCCGACGCGGGAGCTCTACAAGGCGATCAATCCCGAGTTCGGGAAGTACTGGCAGGGCCGCACCGGCCAGACGCTGGACATCCAGCAGAGCCACGGCGGCTCCGGCAAGCAGGCCCGCTCGGTGATCGACGGCCTGCAGGCCGACGTGGTCACCCTGGCGCTCGCGGCCGACATCGACGAGATCGCCACCCGCGCCAAGCTGCTGCCGGCCAACTGGCAGAGCCGCCTGCCGAACAACTCGACGCCCTACACCTCGACGATCGTGTTCCTGACCCGCAAGGGCAACCCCTGGAAGATCCGCGACTGGGGCGACCTGGTAAAGCCGGGTATCCAGGTGATCACGCCGAACCCGAAGACCTCGGGTGGCGCCCGCTGGAACTACCTGGCGGCCTGGGCCTGGGCGCTGCGCCAGCCGGGCGGCTCGCCGGCCACGGCCCAGGCCTTCCTGCAGCGGCTGTTCCGCAACGTGCCCGTGCTCGACACCGGCGCTCGCGGCGCCACCACCACCTTCGCCCAGCGCCGCCTCGGCGACGTGCTGCTGGCGTGGGAGAACGAGGCCTACCTGACGCTCGAGGAGTTCGGGCCGAACTTCGAGATCGTCTACCCGTCCGTCTCGATCCTGGCCGAGCCGCCGGTGGCGGTGGTCGACCGCAACGTCGACCGGCACAAGACCCGGGTGCAGGCCGAGGGCTACCTGAATTTTCTCTACAGCCCGCTGGCCCAGGACCTGATCGGCAAGCACCACTTCCGGCCGCGCAACGCCCAGGCCCTGGCCAAGTACCGGTCGAAGTTCAAACCCTTGCCGCTGGTCACCATCGACGACACCTTCGGCGGCTGGAAGAAGGCGCAGGCCACGCACTTCGCCGACGGCGGCGTGTTCGACCGGATCTACAAGCCGGCCTGATCGCGCGTTCGCGAAGCGACGGCCGTCAGCCGGGGGCTTAGAAAAACTCTGCCCGCTTCCACGCTTATTCCTAGGGTATGACTTGGGATTGCGGGTAGAAGCGAGGCGGAGGACAGGACCATGACCAGCCCCTTCACCAGACGCGCCCTGCTGGCCGCCGGCGCGGCGGGCTTCGCCGCCGCCGCCTGCTCGCCGGGGGCCGGCTCCGGCGGCGCCGGCGCGATCCGGCTGCTCAACGTCAGCTACGATCCGACGCGCGAGCTCTACAAGGAGATCAACGCCGCCTTCGCCGCCGACTGGGCGGGCAAGCACGGCGGCCAGAAGGTCGAGGTCGAGCAGAGCCACGGCGGCTCCGGCAAGCAGGCCCGCGCCGTGATCGACGGCCTGCAGGCCGACGTGGTCACCCTGGCGCTGGGCGGCGACATCGACGAGATCGCCAACCGGGCGAAGCTGCTGCCGGCCAACTGGCAGACGCGCCTGCCGAACAACTCCGCGCCCTACACCTCGACGATCGTCTTCCTGGTCCGGAAGGGCAATCCGAAGCAGATCCGCGACTGGCCGGACCTCATCAAGCCGGGCGTCGGAGTCATCGCCTCCAACCCCAAGACCTCCGGCGGGGCCCGCTGGGCCTATCTGGCGGCCTACGCCTACGGCCTGAAGCAGGGCGGCGACGCCGCGGCTCGCGACTATGTCGGCCGGCTGTACCGCAACGTGCCCGTGCTCGACACCGGCGCGCGCGGCTCCACCACCACCTTCGCCCAGCGCGGCATCGGCGACGTGCTGCTGTCCTGGGAGAACGAGGCCTTCCTGACGCTCGACGAGTTCGGGCCGAACTTCGACATCGTCTATCCGTCGAGCTCGATCCTCGCGGAGCCGCCGGTGGCCCTGATCGACACGAACGTCGACAAGAAGGGCACGCGCGCCGCCGCCCAGGCCTACCTCGAGTTCCTCTACACCCCGACGGCGCAGGACATCATCGGCAAGCACCATTTCCGGCCGCGCGACTCCGCCGCCCTCGCGCGGCATGGCGCCAGCTTCCGGCAGATCCCGCTAGTCACCGTGGACCAGCCGTTCGGCGGCTGGACCAAGGCGCCCGCCGACCACTTCGCCGAGGGCGCGGTGTTCGACCAGATCTACAAGCCCGCGTGAGCATGGAAGCCCGCTACTACGCAGCCCCGGTGATCCGGCCGACGCCGGCGGCGCCTGCGCGCCGGCGCGGCTTCGTGCAGCCGTCGATTCTGCCGGGTTTCGGGCTCTCCTTCGGGTTCGTGCTGATCTACCTCGGGCTGATCGTCATCATCCCGCTGGCGGCGCTGGCGCTCCGGCCCTGGGAGATCGGGCTGGACGGGGTGATCCGCACGCTCACCGACCCGCGCGTGGCCGCGGCGCTTCGGCTCAGCTTCAGCCTGTCGCTGTTCGCCGCCCTGGTGAACGCGCCGCTCGGCCTGCTGATCGCCTGGACGCTCACCCGCTACGAGTTCCCCGGCCGTCGCCTGCTGGATGCGCTCGTGGACCTGCCGTTCGCCCTCCCGACGGCGGTGGCCGGCATCGCGCTCACCACCCTCTACGCGCCCACCGGCCTGCTGGGCGCGCTGGCCGAGAAGGTCGGAATCAAGACCGCCTATTCGCCGCTCGGCATCTTCATCGCCCTCGTCTTCATCGGCCTGCCGTTCGTGGTGCGGTCGATCCAGCCGGTGCTGCAGGACTTCGACCGCGAGGTGGAGGAGGCGGCCCGCACCCTCGGCGCCAGCGACCTCCAGCGCATCGTCCGCGTGGTCCTGCCCGGCCTGCTGCCGGCCCTGATCAGCGGCGTCACCCTGGCCTTCGCCCGGGCCGTGGGCGAGTATGGCTCGGTGATCTTCATCGCCGGCAACATGCCGCTGAAGACCGAGATCGCGCCCCTGCTGATCGTCATCAAGCTCGAGCAGTACGACTACGCGGGCGCCGCCGCCATCGGCCTGGCCATGGTGCTGATCTCGTTCGGCGCGCTCATCCTGATCAATGCGGCGCAGATCTTCCTCGCCGGGCGGGGCCGCCGATGAGTCAAGGCTCGTCCCCCGCCTTCCGGGTCCACCTGCCGGGCCTCGCGCCCGTCATGGTGCTCGCGTCCGTGGCCGCCATGTTCGCCCTGGTGGTCCTGCCGCTCGGGATCGTTTTCAAGGAGGCGCTGGCCCAGGGCTTCGGCGCATTCGTCAGGGCGCTGGAGGAGCCGGACGCCGTCGCCGCGATCCGCCTCACCCTGATCGTCGCCGCCATCGCCGTGCCGCTGAACGCCGTCTTCGGCGTCGCCGCCGCGTGGTGCATCGCCAGGTTCGAGTTCCGCGGCAAGAGCGTGCTGCTGACGCTCATCGACCTGCCGTTCTCCGTCTCGCCGGTCGTCTCCGGCCTCGTCTGGGTGCTGCTCTTCGGGGCCCAGGGCTTCTTCGGCGACTGGCTGATGGAGCGCGACCTGAAGATCATCTTCGCCCTGCCCGGGCTGGTGCTCGCCACCATCCTGGTGACCTTCCCCTTCGTGGCCCGCGAGCTGATCCCGCTGATGCAGGACCAGTCGGCCGACGAGGAGGCCGCGGCGCTCACGCTGGGCGCCGGTGGCCTGACCACCTTCTGGAAGGTCACCCTGCCCAACATCCGCTGGGCCCTGCTCTACGGCGTCCTGCTCTGCAACGCCCGCGCCATGGGCGAGTTCGGGGCGGTCTCCGTGGTCAGCGGCCATATCCGTGGCGCGACCAACACCCTGCCGCTCCACGTCGAGGTGCTCTACAATGACTACGAAAGCGTCGGCGCCTTCGCTGCGGCGTCCGTCCTCGCCGGCCTCGGCCTCGTCACCCTCATCCTCAAGACCGCTCTCGAATGGCGTCATTCCGGTGAACTTTCAGCCAGCCGCCGACACTAACGCGCTGTCGCTCGAGATCCGCGGGATCTCCAAGTCCTTCGGCCGCTTCCCGGCGCTGAAGGACGTGTCCCTGCAGGCCCGCGACAAGGAGTTCCTGGCGCTGCTCGGGCCCTCGGGCTCGGGCAAGACCACCCTGCTGCGGGTGCTGGCCGGCCTCGAGCTTCCCGACGCCGGAGAGGTCCGCTTCGGCGGCGAGGACTTCCTGGCGCTGCCGGTGCGCAAGCGCCGCGTCGGCATGGTGTTCCAGCACTACGCCCTGTTCCGCCACATGACCGTGGCCCAGAACATCGCCTTCGGCCTGACGGTGCGGCCGCGCGCCGAGCGGCCGTCCAAGGCGCAGGTGACCGAGCGGGTGCGCGAGCTGCTGTCCCTCGTCCAGCTCGAGGGACTGGAGAAGCGCTATCCGACCCAGCTCTCGGGCGGCCAGCGACAGCGCGTGGCGCTCGCCCGGGCCCTGGCCATCGAGCCGCGCATGCTGCTGCTCGACGAGCCGTTCGGCGCCCTCGACGCCCAGGTGCGGCGCGAGCTGCGCCGCTGGCTGCGCGAGCTGCACGAGCGGACCGGCGTCACCACCGTCTTCGTCACCCACGACCAGGAGGAGGCGCTCGACCTCGCCGACCGGGTGGCGATCCTCAAGGACGGCGAACTCGTCCAGCTTGGCACGCCCAACGAGGTCTACGAGGATCCGGCGACGCCCTTCGTGTACGACTTCCTGGGGGCCGCCTGCCGGTTGCTCGGCGAGGTGAGCGGCGGCCGCTTGAGGATCGGGGACTGGCAGACCGACGCCCCGAAGGGCGCCGGCCAGGGTCCCGTCGAGGTCTTCTTCCGCCCCGACGAGGTGGCCTTCGCCCCGCCGGGCGGAGCGGGCCTGCAGGCCGACGTCCGCGCCGTCGCCCAGCGTGGGCCGGACGTCCGCATCGAGTGCGTCATCCAGGGCCAGGTCTTCGAACTCGAGGCGCACGGCCCGACCCTGCCGACCGGCGTGACGCCGGGCCAGCCCGTGCGGGTCCAGCCCATGCGGCCGCGGATCTACGCGGCCGCCTGAGGCCTACTGGAAGATCCAGTCGCTCGCGCTGAGCTGGCTGGGCGTCACGCCGACGATGTTGGTGATCGTCACCGGCCACTGGCCGCTGGCGTTCGGCCCGTCCATGTCGACGATCACCTGCGTCCCGCCGCCGCCGGGCTGCAGGGTCATCCACCCGTCGCGGATCGGATCGCTCCCGGTGTAGCCCGCCTGGTCGAAGAGCCCGCGCAGGTCGATCTTGTCGGTCCCCGGCGTGAAGTCGGTGATCTTGCCGGCGTTCCAGACCGGGTTGGCGAAGACGAAGCGGTCGGCGCCGCCGGCGCCGGTGAGCTGGTCCGGTCCCTGGCCGGCGTTCAGCGTGTCCGCCCCCGCGCCGCCTGTGAGCGTGTCGCCCCAGGCCTTCGAGGTCAGCACCTGGCCCGAACCGGTCGGCGGCGGCTCGCTCGCGCCGTCGTCGTTGGTGATCGTGCCGGTGGCCGTCGCCGCGCCGAGCGTGGTCCCCGACGAGGCGCCCGACAGCGTGACGGTGAAGGTCTCGCTGGGCTCCGCGGTGCTGTCGCCGGCCACGTTGACGACGATCGTCTTCGAGGTCTCGCCGGCCGCGAAGGTCAGCGTCCCCGAGGGCAGGGCGCCGCCAGCGAAGTCGGCCGCGCCCGCCGGGTTGGATTCCGAGCCGCTCACCGACCAGTTCGCGGTCGAGGTCCCGCCGGTGTCGCCCGTGCGCGTGACGGTGAAGCTGAACGCGGTCGAGCCGCTGTTCCCCTCCGCCAGGCTCAGCGTCGTCGTGGAGAACGCGAGCTGCGAGCCGGTGGCCGGCGGCGGATTGGTCGTGCCGCCCCCGCCGCCCGCGAGCTGGCTCCAGGTCACCGGCTGGGTCACGCCCTTCAGCAGGATCACGTAGTTGGGCCACTGCTGGCCGGTCGCCGCGCCGTCCCGGTCGAACAGGATCTTGGTCCCTTGGGAGTCCTGCAGCAGGGAGATGTACTTCGCGCCCACCGGGTCCGAGCCCGCGTAGCCGGAGGCATGCAGCAGGGCCGACAGGTCGATCCGGTCCGTGCCGACCACGAAGTCGTTCACCGTCGCCGGCGACCACGGCTCCTTCGCCCATTTGAAGGTGTCGGCGCCCGCGCCGCCGGTGAGCACGTCCGGCCCCTGGCTGGCGTTGATGGTGTCGTCCCCGGCTCCCGCGGTGACCGTCGAGCCCGGGCCGGGCGAGGTGTAGACCTGGCCCGAGCCGGTCGGCGGCGGCTCGCTCGCGCTGTCGTCGTTGACGATCGTGCCTGTGGCCGTGGCGGTCCCGAGCGTCGTGCCCGACGAGGCGCCGGACAGGGTGACCGTAAAGGTCTCCGCCGGCTCCACGGCCGTGTCCCCGGCCACGTTGACGGTGATCGTCTTGGAGGTCTCGCCCGCCGCGAAGGTCACGGCGCCGGAGGGCAGCACGCCCCCGGCGAAGTCGGCCGCGGCCGCCGGATTGCTCCCCGACCCTGTGACCGTCCAGTTCGCCGTGGAGGTTCCGCTGCTGGCGCCGGTTCGGGTGACCGTGAAGCTGAAGGTCGTCGAGCCGGAGTCGCCCTCGGTGAGGCTGAGGGCCGTGGTGGTGAAGCCGAGCTGGGAGCCGGTCGGCGGGGGCGGGTTGGTCGTCCCGCCGCCGCTTCCGGAGAGCTGCGCCCAGGTCAGCCCTGCGGGCGAGACGCCCTGCAGGGTGGTCACGTGGAACGGCCAGTCGCCGGTGTTCGGCGCGTCGCGGTCGAACAGCACGCGCGTGCCGCCGGCCCCGTCGCTCTCCAGCTTCATGCGGCCGTCGGCGATCGGGTCGGAGCCCGAATAGCCGCTGGCCTGGAAGATGCCGGAGAGGTCCAGCTTGTCCGTGCCGACCACGAAGTCGGTGATCTTGCCGGCGCTCCAGGGCAGGGCGGCGAAGGCGAACTTGTCGGCGCCCGCCCCGCCGGTCAGCACGTCGGCCCCCTGGCTGGCGTTGATCGTGTCGTCGCCGGAGCCCGCGGTGACCGTCGAGCCCGGGCCCGGCGAGGTGTAGACCTGCCCCGACCCGCCCGGCTGGCCGCCGCCGTCGTCGTTGGTGATCACGCCGGAAGCCGTCGCCGTGCCGAGCGTCGCGCCGTTCGCCCCGCTGAGCGTCAGGGTGAATCCCTCGTCGCTCTCCGCCGTGGTGTCGCCCGCCACCTGGACGGTGATCGTCTTGGTCGTCTCGCCGGCCGCGAAGGTGATGGCGCCCGAGGGCAGGGTCCCGCCCACGAAGTCCGCCGCGCTGGCCGGGTTCGCCCCCGACCCCGTCACCGACCAGTTCACCGTCGAGGTCCCGCTGGTCGAGCCCGTGCGGGTGAGGATGTAGCTGAAGGTGGTGGCGCCGCTGTTCCCCTCGGCCAGCGTGACCGTGCTGGTCGAGAACGAGACCTGCGGCGAGGTGGGCGGCGGCTGGCCGCCCGTGTCGTCGTTGGTGATGAAGCCGGTCGCCGTGGCCTGGCCGAGCTTGGCGCCCACCGGGTTCACCAGCGTGACGAGGAACTCCTCGTTCGCTTCCTGGAAGCTGTCGCCCTGCACCCAGACCTGGATGTAGGCGGTGGTCTGGTTGATCTCGAAGGTGACTGTACCGGAGGGCAGGGCGCCGCCCTGGAAGTCGAGCGCGTCGGCCGGGTTCGCCCCCTGGCCGCGGATCTGCCAGCCGACCGTGACCTTCTCGCTCTGATCCCAGTCGCGGATCACCGTGAAGGTGTAGAGCGTCGCGCCCGAATTGCCTTCCGGATGGCTGACGCCGGCCATGGGGCCCACCGACACCACGGCGTTGATCCCGCGCGGCGGGTTGATCACGTCGTAGAGCTGCTGCTGCCCGCCGGCGGTGGTGGAGATCACCTCGCCGTTCGCCGTGACGCCGGTGAAGTCGCCCGCCACCTGCCGCGTCGGGCCATACCAGCCCTCGCCGTCGTAGGCGAAGGCGTCGAAGGCCCGGCCGTAGACCTTGCCGTCCACCCCGTCCCAGGAGGCGGCGAAGCCGCCGTTCTTCAGGGCCACGATGTCGATGTCGCCGGTGGAGCGGCCGAGCTCGTGCTTGGTGAAGGTGTTGGTCGCCGGGTCGAACACCATGACCCAGGCGTCCTGTCCGGAATCGCCGGGCTGCATGTAGCCGAGCGCCACCTTGCCGTCGGTGAGCCAGGTCCCGGAGCCGGTGAACGCGCGCGAGTCGCCGGCCATCAGGGCCGTCGCCTTGCCGAGCGTCGAGCCGTTGGAGACCGCGCCGAACACCGCGCCGGCGTCCTCCCAGATGACGAAGGTCTGGCCGGGCGGCAGGGAGCCCGGCTTGGCGTCATAGACGGCGATCTTGGCGGTGGTCACCGCCTGGCCCGAGCCTTCGAAGGCGACGGGCGCGTTCACCGCCCCGCTGGTCAGCCCGCCGTCGGCCCGCATGGTGGCGGCTGGGACCTCCGGCGCGCCGCGCTCGATCACCGCCGAGTTGTCCGCCAGATTGTAGGCCCGGACGTAGTCGATCTTCATCTCGGCCGGGTACTGGAGCGAGTTCGGCTCGCCGCCCCAGCCGCCCACGGCGAGGTTGACGATCATCGCCATGGGCTCGGTCCAGTTGGCGGGGGTGGCCGTCTGCATCACCGCCACGCCGTCGTAGTAGAAGGTCACCTGGGTCGGGGTCCAAAGCATGCCGTAGGTGTGCATGCCCGACGGATCGACCTTGTAGCCGTTGTCGTAGAGGTTCTCCGACCCGCCCCAGGCGCGCCGGTAGTCCACGTTCGGCGTGGCGGCCAGGCCCTCCATGATGTCGGCCTCGACCTGGGCCACATAGGGGAAGGGGATCATCCAGAACGCCGGCCAGGCGCCCAGCGCCGTAGGCAGCTCGGCGCGCATCTCGAAGTAGCCGTACTTCTGCTCGAAGATGCCGTAGGTGTTGAGCATCCCCGACGAGTACTCGCGGCCCCAGGCCGCCTCCCGGTCGGAGTCGGCCAGCCGCTCGGCCTTGATGGTCAGCACGCCGTTGTTCACAGACAGCGGCGTGTAGTTGTCGAACTGCCGCTCGCCCTGCCCGTAGAAGGCCTGGGTCGTATAGACCTGCCGCTCGCCGTTGGAGGTGAGGGTGTAGGCCCACTCGTCGCGCAGGTTGCCGCCGAAGTCCGAGCGCCACTGGCCGGTCTGCAGCGAGTGGTCGTAGACCTGCAGGCTGTCGAACTCGTCGTGGAAGGTGAGCGCGCCGAGCTTGGAGGTGTCCAGCGGCAGCAGGAACTGCCGGTCCTGGAACGTCGACAGCGTCTCGTCCCGGAACGTCAGCGTCTCGTTCGCGCTGAGCCGCAGCACGACGTCGGAGCCCTGCTGGCTCATGGCGCCGCGGATCTCCTGGGCGGTCTTGAAGCCGTAGCCCCAGAGCTGGAGCTGGCTGTTGCCGTTCCAGTTGTAGATGACGTCCGAGCCCTCGCCGGCGCGGACCATGAAGGTGGTCTTCTGCGTGGCGGCGCCCACCAGCACGTCGTCGCCCGCGCCGCCCCACATGAAGTGGGTGTTGTCGTCGACGATGATCAGGTTCCCGAGGTCGTTGCCGATCGCGTAGTTGAGCTGCCCGTTGACCTGCAGGTTCTCGACGTTCGGGGCGAGCTTCAGCGAGGTCCAGCCGATCATGGTGTCGACGCCGCCGCCCGGCTGCTCCACCACCCGGTCCTTCGGGTCGGTGATCCAGTGCCGGTTGTCGAGGTTGTTGCCGATGAGCACGTCGCCGCCGCCTTCGCCCGAGAGCGAGGAGTGGCCGGCCGGCGCGTTGATCGTCTCGTTACCCGCAGACGTGCCCGCGACCCGCGCCTGTTCGGGCGCGCTCTCCGGCATCGCGACGCCGCGCGAGTTGTAGTAGGTCATAAGCTAGCTCCACTGATCCGCGCGTGAGAACACGCAAATGAGGCGGCGGGTTCAGCGGCGCCGTACGGATTTGAACAACACGTATGTCATGCGACATTTCTGCAGCTCCACCATGGAGCGGCTTAGCTTCGTCTCTCGCGTTGCTCGGAGTTTGCCGAAGAGACTGAATCGGGTCAGACTCTTCTAAATTCACATCTGTCTGGAACTTGCGCGCCGCCTCGTGTGTTGTTGCGCCCCTCGCGCATCGACCCTCGGGGCCGACAGGGCGTGGAATCCTTTCGCGCGCTGCCGCGTTGTTCCCGGCGAGGAGGCTCCGCATGACCCTTGAGACCACGCTCCAGCGCCGCTTCACCGTCCACGGCGTGGACGAGGCGCCCTCCCGCGGCCATCTGGTGGAAGGCGCAAGCTTCGAGGACGCCGCGCTGCACTACGTGGCCGACTGCCACCCGGCCGCCGATGCTGACGACGAGGTCGCGTTGCTGGTGGAGGACTGCGAGACGGGCGAGCGTCAGTGCTTCCGGATCGACCTCGTCACCGGCGAGACGGCGCCCTGCGCCTGACGATGGCCGGCGCGGTTCAGTGGCCGGTGGGATTGCCGCTCCGGCTCTCGTCGTCCTCCGGCGGGCGCGCGTCCCAGACCGACGGGCTCTGCACCGGCACGGCCACGTCCTCGATCGGCGGCCCGGCCTCGGCGGGGCCGTCGTAGGTGCGGGGCTCGGCCAGCTCCGGCGCCAGCGGGTGGTCGGGCTTCTCGTTGTGACGGACGCTGACCAGGTGGTCTGGGGACGGCTCGTAGTGGGTCTCGTCCCGGCGGCTGCCATGGGCGACCTGGCCGCTCTCGGTGGAGTCGCCGGAAAGCTCGACGCCGGCCTGGATGTTCTTCTCGGGGGTTTTGTCGGTGCTCATGCTCGCCTCCGCCCCGACAAGCGGCCGGGGCGGGGCGAGGTTCCGGGGAGCTAGAGGACGCCCAGCATCTCGGCCACCAGCGGGTGGCGGACGATGTCGCGCTCGGCCAGACGGACCACGGCGATGTTGCCCACCTCCTCCAGTTTCGTGGCGACCGGGCCAAGGCCGGAGAGCTCCGGCAGCAGGTCCGACTGGTTGGGATCGCCCGTCACGACCATGGTGGAGTGCCAGCCCAGCCGGGTCAGCAGCATCTTGAGCTGCACGTAGGTGCAGTTCTGCGCCTCGTCGATGACCACGAAGGCGTTGTTCAGTGTCCGGCCGCGCATGAAGCCCACCGGCGCGATCTCGATGGCGCCCTCGGCCATCAGGGCGCGGACCCGCTTCATCGACAGCCGGTCCGACAGGGCGTCGTAGAGCGGGCGCAGGTAGGGGGCGAGCTTGTCCTCGGCGTCGCCGGGCAGGAAGCCGATCGACTCGCCGGCCTCCACCGCGGGGCGGGACAGCACGATCCGGCCGACCCGGCCGCTCTCCAGCGCCTCCACGGCCTTGGCGATGGCCAGGTAGGTCTTGCCGGTGCCGGCCGGCCCCAGCGCCATGACCAGGTTCTTCTCGTCGATGGCCTTCAGCAACTGTTCCTGGCCGGGCGACTTGGCCTTGATGGTCTTCAGGTAGCCCTGCTCGCGGTCGTCGTTCGAATGACCATGCCCGTGGCCATGGCTGTGGCCCAGCGGCGTCCACCCGCGGTCGATGGGCAAGCGGCGCACCTTATCGTCGCCCTCGAACTGACCGGCGTCGAACGCGCCTTCGCGCAGTTGTCGCTTCAGGGCTCGCTTGCTCATGAGGGCCTCCCGATAGGGCAAGAAAAAAGGGCGTCCCGCGTGGGAGCGCCCTTGGACATGGAGGAATGCAGACGGAAGCGGCGGCGTCGCGCGGGGCCAGGGGGCCCGCTGTCCGGCTCGGATCCGGGCGGTGTCGCCCAGAGGAAAGACCAACTCAGCGCCATCAACTCCGTCCAGCGCGAGACACGGGACCGATGCTCGGCCCGCGGCGGTTCCGAGATGGCTATCGCCCCCTCGAATCGCCCGACTAGAATGATGCTAGCGTGGTTTCCTAACGGTTAAACGAACCCATTGGCCAAAGAAGAAGGGTGAGGTGATGGCTGTGTACAACTTGGGCAATGTGACGCCCGAATTACCGAACGATGACGAATACTGGATTGCGCCGAACGCCGCCGTGATCGGCAATGTGATTCTCAAGAAGAACGCGTCTGTCTGGTGGGGCGCAACCCTGCGTGGCGACAACGATCCCATCGTCATCGGCGAGGGCTCCAACGTGCAGGACGGCTCGGTGCTGCACACCGACACCGGGTCGCCGCTCACGCTCGGCGCCAACGTCACCGTCGGCCACCTTGTCATGCTCCACGGCTGCACGATCGGCGACAACTCGCTCGTCGGCATCGGCTCGATCGTGCTGAACGGCGCAAGGATCGGGAAGAACTGCCTGATCGGCGCCAACTGCTTGATCACCGAGGGCAAGGAGATCCCCGACAACTCGCTGGTCATGGGTGCGCCCGGCAAGGTGATCCGCGAGCTCACCGACCAGCAGGCCGCCATGATCGCCCTCGGCTCCGCCCACTACGTGGAGAACTGGAAGCGCTACAAGCGCGAGCTGATCGAGACCTAGTTCCTCGCCCGTCGGCGGAGGTGGATCGGCGCGCCAGCGCCACGGAGGGTCGGAACCGGGTTCCGAGCGGCCCCCCTCCACCGCTCAGCGGTCCCCCTCCCCGATGGGGGAGGGACTCCCCGCCTAGTCCTCGTCCCCGATCTCGTCGCCGACCGCCTCGGTGACCAGCTTGCGCCAGACGGGGTCGGCGTCGTCCACGAGGTCCACGTCGTCCAGCAGGGCGACCACGCCGGCGCCGTCGGGCAGGATCAGGCCCAGCACCTCCATGGTCTCGCCGTCCTCGGTGCCGTGCGCCTCGGCCTGGACGGCGACGGCGGCCTGCTCGCCGTCCTCGCTCCACCAGATCACCGGCTGCGGTAGGTCCATGTCGATCGGGGCAGGGGCCTTAGTGTCGCCCAGCGCGAACACCGCCGCGCCCGCCTGCACGTCCTCCAGCGTCGCCACCCGGCCGGCGAAGGCCGGCAGGCGCGCCCAATCCTCCACGTCGTAGCCGCCGCCTTCGAAGTCGTCGGGATCGTCGCGCATGGCGGGGCTCCTGCACGGTTGACGGACGCAACGGCGCCCGCCGAGCCTCTCCTTATAAAGAGAGAGGGAGGGCGTCATGGCCTATCAGTTCATCCAGGTGGAGCGGGACGGGCCGGTCACCACCTTCATCCTCAACCGCCCCGAGGTGCTGAACGCGCTGCACTCGCCGGCGCACTTCGAGCTGCACGAGGCCTTCGACGCGTTCGCCGCCGACCCCGAGCAGTGGGTGGGCATCGTCACCGGCGCCGGCGACCGCGCCTTCTCGGCCGGTAACGACCTGAAGCACCAGGCCGGGGGCGGGGAGATGAAGAGCCCGCCGTCCGGCTTCGCGGGCCTGACCTCGCGCTTCGACCTGACCAAGCCGCTGATCGCGGCGGTGAACGGCGTGGCCATGGGCGGCGGCTTCGAGATCGCGCTCGCCTGCGACATCGTCATCGCCTCGGAGGCGGCCACTTTCGCCCTGCCGGAGCCGCGGGTTGGACTGGCGGCGCTCGCCGGCGGCCTGCACCGCCTGCCGCGGGCCATCGGGACCAAGCGGGCCATGGGCATGATCCTCACCGGCCGCCGCGTGTCCGCCGCCGAGGGCAAGGAACTAGGCTTCGTGAACGAGGTGACCGCGCCGCAGGACCTGATGCGCACCGCCCGCGAATGGGCCGCGATGATCGCCGAACTGTCCCCCATGTCGGTCCGCGCGTCGAAGGAGGCGGTCTACAGGGGCCTGGACGAGGCGAGCCTCGAGGCCGCCATCCGCGGCCAGAACCGCTATCCGGCGGTCGCCGCCCTGTTCAAGTCGGAAGACTTCGTGGAAGGTCCGCGGGCGTTCTCGCAAAAGCGCAAGCCGGAGTGGAAGGGACGCTGACGCCCTGCTTGTCCGCGCCCGCCAATCTGGTCACATAGCCCCGGATGTGACGGGGGCGTTCGCATGGTCGATATGGGAACGGTGGGCGATGCGGCGACCGCGGGCCTGGTGGCGAGCGCCATCGAGCGCCCGGCCGGCCATGCCGGCGAGCGGCATCATCACTGCGCGGACTGCGGGGCCGAGGTCACCGGCCGCTTCTGCGCCAACTGCGGCCAGCCGGCCCACGTCCACCGCAGCCTGCTGCACCTGGGCGAGGAGATCCTCCACGGGGTGATGCACTTCGACGGCCGGGTCTGGCGGACCCTGCCTCTGCTGATGTTCCGGCCGGGGCGCCTGACGCGGGAGTGGGTGGAGGGCAAGCGCGCGCGCTACGTCTCGCCGCTGGCGATCTTCCTGTTCACCGTCTTCGTCATGTTCATGGGGCTGAGCTACCTGCCGGGCGCGCCGGAGAACTCGTTCGCCGGCCAGCAGATCAACGCGAGCGCCGAACTGGCGCGCCGCTCCGCCGCCGTGTCCCTGGCCGAACAGGCGCTAGAGGCGGCTCCGCCGGCCGAGCGCCCGGCCGCCCAGGCGCGGCTGGATGAAGCCAACGCCCGGCTCGAGGCAGTCAGCGAGACCGTCGGCGAGGTGCGCGTCGCCACACCCGAGACGGTGATCCGCAAAGGCGGCGCCGGCGACGGCGACTGGAAGGAAGACATCGCGGAGGACGCCCGCACCGGGAAGCTCGACCTCAACCTCGGCAACGACAAGCTCGAGAAGAAGCTGATCAAGAAGCTCCAGAACCCGGAGCTGGCGCTCTACAAGCTGCAGCAGTCGTTCTACAAATTCTCGTTCCTGCTGGTGCCCATCTCGATCCCGTTCGTGGCCCTGCTGTTCCTGTGGAAGCGTGGCTTCACGCTCTACGACCACGGGGTTTTCGTTCTCTACTCGCTGACCTTCATGTCGATCCTGACCATGGCCCTGGTGTTGGCCACCCGGCTGGGCGGCGTGGCGGCGGTGCTGGCCTGGACCGTCGCGCCGTTCGCGGTGCCGGCGCACATGTATTTCCAGTTGAAGGGGGCCTACGGGCTGTCGTGGTTCTCCGCCGCCTGGCGGACCTGGTTCCTCTTGTGGTTCTGCACCTTCGCGCTGACCCTCTTCGCGCTGGCGATCCTCTACCTCGGCATGATGTGATGGCGGCGCTTGCCAGAAAGTGACGCCTGCGTCACGTTCGCGCCAACAACATCGGGGAAGCGCCGTGGAACGGTACGACTACATCATCATCGGCGCCGGCTCGGCCGGCTGCGTGCTCGCCAACCGGCTGACGGAGGATCCGTCCACCCGGGTGCTGCTCATCGAGGCCGGCGGCAAGGACGCCTCGATCCTGGTCAAGATGCCGGCCGGCGTCGGACAGTTGATCGGCAAGCAGGGCCCGTTCAACTGGGGCTTCTGGACCGAGCCCGAGCCGCACCTCGACGACCGCCGCCTCTGGTGGCCGCGCGGCAAGGGCTGGGGCGGCTCGTCCTCGATTAACGGCATGATCTACATCCGCGGCCACGCCCGCGACTACGACCAGTGGCGGCAGATGGGCCTGCCGGGCTGGGGCTACGCCGACGTGCTGCCCTACTTCAAGCGCTCCGAGACCTACGAGGGCGGGGCCGACCCCTGGCACGGGGGCGAGGGGCCGCTGAGGGTTTCCAAGGCCGCCTCGCCGAACCCGATCTACAAGGCCAGCATCGAGGCCGGCCGGCAGGCGGGCTATCCGCTGACCAGCGACTTCAACGGCTTCCAGCAGGAGGGCTTCGGGCCCTACCAGCTCACCATCCACGACGGCCAGCGCTGGAGCGCGGCCCGCGGATACCTCCACCCGGCGCTGGCCCGGCCGAACCTCACCTGCCTGACCAACACCCGCACCACCCGCATCGTCATCGAGAACGGCCGCGCCGTCGGCGTCGAGGTTATCGAGGGCAAGAAGCCGGCGCGGATCATCCACGCGAACGCCGAGGTGCTGCTCAGCGCCGGGGCCGTGCAGTCGCCGCACATCCTGCAGCTCTCCGGCATTGGCGACGGCGAGGAGCTGTCGCGCCACGGAATCAAGGTGGTCCACGAGCTGCCGGGCGTCGGCGCCAACCTGCAGGACCACCTGGACGTCTGCCTGAGCTGGGAGTGCCCTCAGCCGATCACCGTCTATTCCATGCGCAAGGGCCTGGTGAAGACGCTGGGCGTCGGCCTCTCCTACATGCTGTTCGGCAAGGGGATCGGCCGGCAGAACTTCCTGGAGAGCGGCGCCTTCCTGAGCTCGCGGCCCGATCTCGACCGGCCGGACCTGCAGATCCACACCGTGCTCGCGATCATGCAGGACCACGGCAAGGTGTCGGTGCCGAAGGACGGCTTCACCTTCCACGTCTGCCAGCTCAGGCCCGAGAGCCGTGGCCGGGTGGGCCTGAAGAGCGCCGACCCGCTGGCGGATCCGGCGATCTTCGCCAACTACCTCTCGGCCGAGGAGGATCGCCGCGCGATCCGCGAAGGCGTGAAGATGATGCGCGAGGTGGCCGCCCAGGCCGCGCTGGATCCCTACCGGGGAGCCGAATATTCCCCCGGCGCCGACGTGAAGACCGATGCCGAGATCGACGCCTGGGTCCGCCGGTCGGCCGAGACGATCTACCACCCGGTGGGCACCTGCCGGATGGGGGCCGTGGGGGACCGCATGGCGGTGGTCGACGCCGAGTGCCGCGTGCAGGGGATCGAGGGCCTGCGGGTGATCGACGCCTCGGTGATGCCGACGCTGGTGGGCGGCAACACCAACGCCCCGACGATCATGATCGCGGAGAAGATCTCCGACGCCATCCGCGGCCGCGCCTACCTGCCGGCCGAGGACGCGCCGGTCTATGGCGACGAGGCTCGGGCGGCCTGAGGCGGCCGCTCGAGGTCAGGCCACCTGCCGGCCGCCGACGGCGGCGAGCCGCACGCGGGGGGCCTCCTCGTTGGCCGCGCCTGGACGGCGCAGGCGGCGCATCGAGAGCTCCAGCGCGGGGCGGCCCATCAGGCGGGCCACCATGGACAGCGGCTGGTAGAGGCCGAGGAACCGGTCCGGGCCGCCGTCGTGCGCCGTCAGCGGCGCGAACAGCACCTCCATGGGCAGGCTGGCGCCGTCCGTCACCACCTCGGCCGTGGCGACCAGCGGCTCCGGCCGCAGGCGGATCTCCTCCAGCGCGGTCTGCAGGCGCAGGCGGTCCGGCCCGGACCACAGCGTCAGCGCGTTGACGCCCCGCAGGTCCTGCCGGTGCAGGTCGCCCACGAAGCCGCCGGACAGGCGCACGGCGTACTGGCCCCGCGACTCGCGGCCCAGGATGAACACCTGCGGCATCAGGTGCCGGAAGTCGGCGGGCTGCACGCTCGCCCGCGACGGCGCGCGGCCGTTCGCGGCGCGGGCGGTCCAGTAGGCGATCATCCGTTCCGTATTGGAATGGAACATGGTCTGGCGCTCGTCGCGGCCGGACGCGGCCGCACACCGCTTGCAGGAAATCCCGGCGCCAGCGGCGGACTGTCCCGCGATGGGACAGTCCGCCTACGGTCTTACTTCGCCGCCGTCCCGGCCCGCGCCACCTGCGATTGGGGGCGCACCACCAGCCGGTAGGCGCCGTCCGGCTTCAGGAAGGTCTGGGCGGCGCGCTGCACGTCGGCGGCGGTGACCTTCTCGGTGCCGGGGATCAGCTCGCGGATGACGTCCAGCCGCCGCGGATCGTCCTGCGCGCCGGAGAGCTGACCCAGCCAGTACTGGTTGGTCACCCGGGCCCGCTGGAAGCCCTCGATCCGGGGCTTCTTGGCGCGGGCGAGCTCGTCGTCGCTGATCGGCTTCGCCTTCAGGTCGGCGGCGATCTTCTGCACGTCGGCGAAGAACTCCGGCAGCTTCTCGGGCGGCACCTCCACCGAGGCGGCGATGTAGCCCCAGCCGGTCCAGACCAGGCTGTGGTTGTAGCCGAGCGAGGGCGAGTAGGTGGAGCCCTGCGCCTCGCGCAGCTCCTCGGTCAGGCGCAGCCGCATGACCTCGCCCAGCACCGCCGTCTCGCGCGCCCGCTGCGGGTTCTCCCAGAAGTCGGTGGTCGGCCAGCCGATGTAGCCGACCGACTGGTCGGGCCGCCCCTTGTGGGTCAGCACCACGGGCTCGCTCACGGGCGCGGGGAAGCGGACCTGGCGCTGGCTGTCGGCCGCCGGCTTTACATCCGGCCGGCGCGGCAGGGCGCCGAAGGTGCGGGCCACCGCCTCCACGGCCTTGTCGACGGTGGTGTCGCCGACGATCACCACCTCCACCGCCCCGGCGGCGAGGTGGGGGGCGATCTGCGCCTGCAGCTCCTGGAGCTGGGCGCCGGCGATCTCCTCGCGGGTCGGGAAGGTCCAGCGGGGATCGCCGCTGTGCAGCAGCCCGCCCAGGTCTCGCGACAGCACGCCCGAGGTCGTGGCCTCGTACTGGTCGTGGATCGTGCGGCCCGCCGCCTTCAGGCGCTGGAAGGCCTCCGGCCGCCAGCCGGGCTCGGCCACATAGGCGGCCAGCACCTGGAGCTGGGTCGGCAGGTCGTCGGTGCGCGTGCCGCCCGACAGCACGAAGGACTCGTCGCCGATGGAGAAGCCGGTCCCGTAGACCTTCGAGGCCAGCACACGCTCCATGTCCTCGTTGCTGATCTTCTTCAGGCCGCCCTCGAGGAAGGCGCTCGCCGCCCAGCTCATGCTCTGCCGATCCTTCGGCAGGTCCAGCATCCCGTGGCCGACGTTCACCCGGACCAGCACCTCGTCGTCGCGGAAGCTCGTGGGCTTCACCGTCAGGCGCACGCCGTTCGCGAAGCGGACCAGTGTCGTTCCGAGGTCCGCCACCTCTCGCCGCTCCGCCACCTGGCCGGGCTGGCCGAAGCTCTCGTACGGCCAGGCGACCTGCGCCGGGGCCGCAGGCGGGGTGACCGCCACCTGCCGCGAGCTTTCCAGCGCGGCCAGCACCGTCGTCTCCGCGCCTTCGATCGGCTGCGGCGTGGCCACGAAGACCAGCGGGCCGCTGCGGTCGAACGCCTTCTTCAGCGCCGCCGAGACCTCCTCGGCCCTCAGCCCCTTCACCTGCGCCTCGAAGAGCTCGAGGTCGTAGGCCGGGCTGGTGACCACCAGGTCCTCGCCGAGCGAGCCCACGATCTCGCCGGCCAGGTCGGCCGGGCGGCGGGTGGCGGCGCCGGCCACGGCGGCCTTCAGCAGAGCCCGCATCTCCTCGATCTCGCGATCGAGCTCGCCCTGAAGCACGCCGTAGCGCACCGCCCGCCGCTGCTCCCGCTCGACGGCCGCCAGGGCGTCGCGCCAACGGGCCGGCTCGGCGTTGACCGCGATGGTGGTGGTCTCCTGGCTGTCCAGGGTGTCGCCGGCATAGGCCCCCGCAGCGATGAACGGCGGCTCGGCCGAGCGCGCCAGGGCGGAGAAGCGGCGGTTCAGCACCGCGAAGCCCAGCCGCTCCACCAGGTCCTCGCGGCGGGTGGCGGCGTTGTCGGCCCGGTGTTCCGGCGGCGCGATCCAGGAGATCTGCATGTTGAGCGGCGCGCCGGGCTCGACCACCACCTTGGCCTCGGTCCTGCGCGGCCGCACGGGGCCCAGGTCCGGCTCCACCCCCGCCGGCCCCTCCGCCGTCCAGTCGGCGAAGCGCGCGCGGATCTTCGCCTCCATGCCGGCCACGTCGAAGTCGCCGACCACCACCAGCACCGCGCGCTCCGGGCGGTACCAGCGCTGGTAATAGTCCCGCACCTGGCTCGCGGGTGCGGTCTTCAGCACCTCCACCTGGCCGATGGGATAGCGGGTGGGCACGCGCTGGCCCGGCATCAGGAAGGCGAACCGCTCCTTCAGCAGGCGGTAGCCCGGGGTGTCGCGGGCCCGCTCCTCCGACAGCACGATGCCGCGCTCCCGGTCGACCGCGGCCTGATCGATGGTCAGCTCGCCCGCCGCCTCCCGCATCAGCATCAGCGAGGTGTCGATGGTCTCGGCGTCGGTGCGCGGCAGGTCCAGCTTGTAGATGGTCTCGTCGAAGCCGGTGGAGGCGTTGGTGTCGGCGCCGAAGGCGAGGCCCAGCCGCTCCAGGATCTTCACCATCTCGCCTTCCTTCACCCCCTTCGAGCCGTTGAAGGCCATATGCTCGAGGAAGTGGGCGAGGCCCTGCTGGGCGTCGGTCTCGTTCAGCGACCCCGTGTCGAACCACAGCCGGATGGCCGCCTGGTTCGGCGGGATCGACTGCTTGCGGACGGCGTAGCGCATGCCGTTCGGCAGGGCGCCGAAGCGGATGTCGGGATCGGCCTTGAGGTCGGATTTCGCCTGCGGCCACTGGCCGGGGGCCAGGGCGGGGCGGGGGCTCTGGGCGGAGGCGGGCAGGCAGAAGGCCAGAACGGCGGCGAGCGCGAGGCCCGCGCGCAGGGGACGGATCATCTAGAGGTCCTGACGGCGTATGTGCGGATGCGGCACCTTCGGGGAAGGGGGCGGCAGGGGCAAGGCCGGAACAAGGCGCCATCGCGCCCGCGCCCGAGAACGCCTAAATGGGGAGGCGATGACCATGTCCCACTTCCAGGAATCGGCAGACGGGCCGCGTTTCACGCCAGGGCCGGACGACGAGCGGCGGATGCGAGAGCCGGTGTTCAATCGCGGCGCCTGGCCCGTGCTGGCGCTCGTCGGCGCGATCGTCGGCGGCTACGCCCTGCAGAGCCGCGTGGACGTCGATACGGTCGCCGCCGCCTTCGCCTTCACGCCGGATTCCCTGGCGACCGGCCGCTGGTGGACCCTGTTCTCGTCCCAGTTCCTGCACGGCGGCTGGTCGCACGCCCTGATGAACGCCGCCTTCATCCTCGCCTTCGGCACGCCGGTCGCGCGGTTCTTCGGCCTGGGGCTCCCGGGCGCGCTCTTGTTCTACGCCTTCTATCTGACCTGCGGGGCCCTGGCGGCCCTGGGGTTCGCCGCCGTCCATCCGGGCCAGGCGGTCGCGCTGATCGGCGCGTCCGGCGCGGCCTCCGGGCTGATGGGCGCGGCGGCCCGGCTGATCGCCGGCTACGGCCGCGTCGGGCCGATCCTGTCCCGGCCGGTGATCGGCATGGGCGCGGCCTGGCTGATCGTGAACCTGATCATGGCGGTGGTCGGCGCGGCCCTGGTGCCGGGCGCGGGCGACGCGGCGGTGGGCTGGGAGGCGCACCTCGCCGGCTTCGCCGCCGGCGTGCTGGTGATCGGACCGTTCGGCTGGCTCGCGCGGCGCGGGTAGGGCCGCCTCACGCGCGCGTGCATTGATCTCCTCGCTCTTTCGGGTGACGGTGTTCTCCAACTTAACGGGAGGACGCCGGATGCTGGTGTCGCAGATCCTGAGGTCCAAGGGCGACCTGGTGTTCACCGCCAAGCCGGACGACACCGTGGCCCAGGTGGCGCGGCTGCTGAACGACCTGCGGGTGGGGGCGCTCGTGGTGCTCGACGCCGACCGGGTGGTGGGCATCGTCTCCGAACGGGATGTGGTGCGCATGATGGCCGAGGCGGGCGCCGACGCGCTCGAGCGGCCGGTCTCCGCCTGCATGACCAAGGATGTGGTCTACGCCGAGCCGGGCGAGACCGTGGACCATCTCCTCTCTCGCATGACCGACCGCCGCTTCCGCCACCTGCCGGTCTGCCGCAACGAGCGCCTGGTGGGCATCGTCTCCATCGGCGACCTCGTCAAGGCCAAGATCAGTGAGGTCGAGGCCGAGGCCGACGGTCTCAAGGCCTATATCGCGGCGAGCTGATCGGGATCCCCTCCGAAGGAGGGCTGAAAGCCGGCGGTGCGTCGGCGAGGGCGGAGGACCAGGCGTCCTCCGCCCGCTTCATGCGGGCGTCAGCTCGCGGGGCGGAGCAGGTCCGCGCCGGCCCCGCCGCGGGCGGCGTCGGCCAGGGTGTAGCCTTCCAGGACCGAGGCCGTGGCGTCCCGCGCCCGCATCAGCGCCTCGCGCAGGGAGCAGGCCTCGCGGTCGGGGCAGTCGTCGCACTTGCGGTAGTTCAGCCGCGGGCTGACGCATGGCGCCAGCGCCAGTGGGCCGTCGATCACCCGGATCACCTCGGCGAAGCTGATCTCGCGGGCGGGGCGGGCGAGGGTGTAGCCGCCGAACTTGCCCCGGCGGCTGACCACCAGGTGGTTGCGGGACAGCTCGAGCAGGATGGCTTCCAGGAACTTGCGCGGCGCGTCGGCCCGGAGCGCCAGCTCGCCGGAGGTGACCTGGGGCGCGCCGGCGCGGGCGAGTTCCACGAGCGCGCGCAGCGCGTAACGGGCCTTCTGGGACAACATGCTTCGACTTACCGCCTCCCCCTTTCCTTCTTAAGGCGCCGGGCGGCCCATAGCGAGGCGGCGGGGCGCCAGACTGTCGCAGGCGCTTGCCGATCCGCGCGCGGCGCCCATCTGGGGAGGCGTCCGGGCGAGAGGCCTGGCGGTATCTTCGGAATCCGCCGGTTTCAATAAAGTTCGGACCGGCCGGTTGACGCCGGCCGGGGGCGCGAATAGATAGCGCCTCCCGCTCGGGGGCGGGGCGATCCGAAGACGGAGAGACGGACTAAGGTCTTGATTTCCTGATCGAATGCCTTAAGTACCCGGGCCTCAACCGACACCGTCCTCGGCCACCGCCGGAGCTCTTCCGGAGGCGGGTTTGGACGGTCTTCTGGTCTCCCTCCGGTCCGCCGGAACGATCCGAAGAAAGGCTCAAAAGGCCGGTTGACAGTTCTGAGGTGGTTCCCTAGATAGCCGCCTCCGCCGGCC
>NZ_JAYSEO010000003.1:175892-236508 GCF_041913825.1 Phenylobacterium sp. | reverse complement strand
CGTGGTCAACGTGGCCGATCGTGCCGATGTTGCAGTGCGGCTTGTTACGTTCGAATTTCTCTTTGGCCATCAGGGTCCTGCCGGGCGTTGTTCAACTGAAACGGAAACTTGGAGCGGGTAGCGGGAATCGAACCCGCATCCTCAGCTTGGAAGGCTGCTGCACTACCATTGTGCTATACCCGCCAAGGACTGAGCGGGGTCGCCCAAACTCTCCTCGTCTGGTCCGGCGCGTGGTGGGGGAAGTAGGACTCGAACCTACGAAGCCATTACAGCAGCGGATTTACAGTCCGCCCCCTTTGCCACTCGGGACATTCCCCCAGCGCGCTCGGAGCCACATCGGGCGCCTCGAACAAAAGCCTTCCGCCGGAGCACGCGAGGCGCTTAAGAGCGCCCAACGTACGGTCCTGGGGGCGGCTTCCCGTCCGGGGCCCCAATTTGGAGCGCGTCTTATAGTGGCCTCGCATCCCGAACGCAACGACGCCCGCAAAGGGAAAAAACGACCGCCCCAGCAGCGCTTCCAGAGACGTCCTGACACGGCGTCCGACGACTGGATCTGGGGGTGGCACGCCGTGGAGGCGGCGCTCGCCAATCCGGCGCGTGGCGCGCCGCTGCGACTGCTGGCCACCACCGAGCGCGCCCGCCAGATCGAGCAGCGATTCGGCCGCCTGCCCGCCCTTGAGACCGCCGACAACCAACTGATCGCCCAGAACCTGCCGCAGGGCGCCGTCCACCAGGGCGTGGCGCTCCGCAGCCCGCCGCCGGAGCCCGCCGACCTCGCGGACTTCGAGCCCCGCCCCGGCGCGGTGCTGCTGATGCTGGACCAGGTGACCGACCCGCAGAACGTCGGGGCGATTCTCCGCTCGGCGGCCGCGTTTGGCGCCGCCGGGGTGATTCTGCAGGACCGTCATGCGCCGCGGTTCACCGGGGCGCTGGCCAAGGCCGCCGCGGGTGCGGTGGAGCGAGTGCCCGTGGCGCGGGTGGTCAACCTCTCCCGGGCGCTGGAGGAGCTTTCCGACCTCGGGTGGCGCGCCGTCGGCCTCACCGGTCATACAGAGACGGACCTGCACGCCGCGCTCGACGGGGCGCCTACGGTCCTGGTGCTGGGCTCCGAAGGCGAAGGCCTGCGCCGCCTGGTGGCGGAGCACTGCGATGAGCTCGCCCGAATCCCAATGCCGGGCGGCTTCGAGAGCCTGAATGTGTCGGCCGCCGCGGCGGTCGCGCTTTACGAGGCGTCGCGGCCGCGCACCTGAACGGTTGCAGCCCACGCACGGCTGACGCATTGAGGGCGCGATGTTCGAAGAGCTGTTCAGCGCCGGCGCGCTATCCGCCCTCCTCCAGGTCCTGATGATCGACCTCGTGCTCGCGGGCGACAACGCCGTCGCCGTGGGCCTTGCCGCGGGCGGATTGCCCCAGGAACAGCGCCGGAAGGCGATCCTCTACGGTCTGATCGCGGCGGTGGTGCTGCGGATCGGCTTCGCCCTGATCACCACCCAGCTCCTGGGCATCGTCGGCCTGCTGTTCGCGGGCGGCCTGCTGCTGCTCTGGGTCTGCTGGAAGATGTGGCGGGAGCTGCGCCACCAGGCCGAACCCGAAGAAGCGGCGGCCGGCGCGGTGCTCGACGCGGACCCCACCACCGAGCCTTCCGGCGCGGTGGCCCGGCGCCAGCCGAAGAGCTTCAGAGACGCCTTCCTGCAGATCCTGATCGCCGACGTGTCCATGTCGCTGGACAACGTGCTGGCCGTGGCCGGCGCGGCGCGCGAGCACCCGGCGATCCTGGTGTTCGGGCTGTTGTTGTCGATCGCGCTGATGGGCGTCGCCGCGACCTACATCGCCAAGCTGCTGCACCGCTACCGCTGGATCGGCTACGTCGGCCTTCTGATCGTGCTCTACGTCGCCCTGCACATGATGTGGGAGGGCCACCGCACCGTCGTCGTCGATCTGAACCGGACCGCCGCCTACAACGCCGCCGTCCCCGACTTCATGGACATCGGGCCCGAGGAAGAAGCCAAGCATCGGGCGCACTGAGCCGCCCGCTCATCCCGCCGAGCGCCGGGAGGGCGGCGACAAGGACGGAAGCGCCTACTCCGCCCCGGCCCCGCCGAAGCGTTCGATCCACTCGGCGACCTGGGTCTCCTCGACCTTGCGGAACAGCACCTCGGGGGCCTGGATCGGCCGGCCAGGCTCGAGCGTGCGCAGCAGGCCGAGCCCGTCGAGGGCCGGCCAGCGGCCGGGGAAGTCCTCGCCCACCGCCAGCGCAATCTTCTCGGCGGCGAACGGGATGAAGGGCTCCGACACCTTGGCGAACAGCGCCACGAGGTTGAGGCCGTAGCGGACGGCGACGGCGGCGCGGTCGCGGTCAGTCTTAATGGCGGTCCAGGGCGCGGCCTCGGTGAGGTACTGGTTTCCCAGCACCCAGAGCTGGCGGAGCGCGGTGGCGGCCTTGCGGAACTCGCGCTCCTCCATGTGGCCGGTCAGCTCGCGCAGCTTGCCCAGCACCTCGTCCTCCAGACGGTCCTCCAGCGGACCGGGGGCCCCGCCGTCCGGGACGACACCCTCGAAGCGGCTCTCGGTGAACTTGCAGATGCGGTTGACGAAGTTGCCCAGCACGTCGGCCAGGTCGGCGTTCACCTGGTCGCGGAACTGCTCCCAGGTGAAGGTCGCGTCGGAGGTCTCGGGGGTATTGGCGGTGATCCACCAGCGCCAGTAGTCGGCCGGCAGAAGCTCGAGAGCGTGGTCCATGAAGACGCCGCGCTTCTGCGAGGTGGAGAACTTGCCGCCGTAATAGTCCAGCCAGTTGAAGCCCTTGAGCTGGTCGACCAGCTTCCAGGGCTGGTCCTCGACCACCGTCCAGGTTCCGTCGGCGGAGAGCCGCTCGTTCACCCCGATCAGGGTGCAGGGGAAGCCCACGGTGTGGAAGGGCACGTTGTCCTTGCCCATGAACTCCACGTAGGTGACGTCAGCGGCGGCTTCGCCCCGCCACCACCGTTCCCAGTCGGCGTCCTCGGCGCCCGGCAGCCCGCGCTCGATGGCGCGCGCGTCGGCCCACTCCCAGGTGGCGCCGATGTACTCGATCGGTGCGTCGAACCAGACGTAGAACACCTTGCCAGCCAGGCCCTCCACATCGGGGAGCTGGCCCTCGGGGTTCGGCCCCCACTCGAAGGCGTTCACCGGCACGCCCCACTCGAGGTCGCGGGTGATGCCGCGGTCCTGCAGCCCCTCGTCCAGCCACTTGAGCGCGATGGAGGTGACAAGGTTCGGCCAGGACGAGCGCTTGCCCTCGATCCAGTGGCGCAGCTTGCCGGCGAACAGGCTCTGGCGGAGGAACAGGTGCTTGGAGCCGCGGATCTCGATGTCCTCCGAGCCCGACACCGCCGAGCGCGGCTTCAAGAGGTCGGCCGGGTCGAGGACGCGGGTGCAGTTCTCGCACTGGTCGCCACGGGCGGCCTCGTAGCCGCAATGCGGGCAGGTGCCGATGACGTAGCGGTCCGGCAGGAACCGGCGGTCGGCGTTGGAGTAGACCTGCTGCGTGACCCGCTCCTCGATGAAGCCGGCCTCCCAAAGCGTCTGTGCGAAGCGCTGCGTCAGGCGGTGGTTCTGCGGCGATGACGAGCGCCCGAAGTGGTCCCACGACAGCCCGAAGCGGCGGCCGAGGTCGTGCTGGATGCGGTGCTGCTCGGCGCAGAAGCTCGCCGGGTCCTGGCCGAGCTCGGCGGCGGCCAGCTCGGTCGGCGTGCCGTGCTCGTCGGTGGCGCAGATGTAGAGCGTCTCGCGGCCGCGGGCGCGCTGGAACCGGGCGTAGACGTCGGCCGGCAGCATCGAGCCCGCCAGCGTCCCCAGGTGCTTGATCCCGTTGATGTAGGGCAGCGCGGACGTGATCAGGATGCGGGACATGGCTCTTCGGGGTCTGGTCGCAGGGGCGCGAGGCGCGCCTAGGCCGCGCCAGATGGCCTGCCGACGCCGGCTTGGCAAGCGCGAGAGCCGCAGGGCGCCGAACGTGATTTTGTAACACGTTCCCGCCCGCCCCCTGCCCGGCTATAGGGCCGGACATGGTTCAGGGCCTGCGATGGTGGCGGAGACTGGGCGCGGCGCTCGCCGCGTTCGCCCTCGTCCTCGTCGCCTTGGGCCCCAGCCTGGACGCCCTCGTCTGCCGCGACGACGCCGGAGCCGCGGCCGCGGCGCACCAGGAGATCGGCCAGGTGGGCGACGCCGACGACGCCGCTCCGGCCGGCGGCGGTCTCGACGCATGCGTGCACGGACATTGCCACCACGGCGGCGGCCATGCGCCGCCGCGGCTCGCGGATGCGGAGGGTCCTGGACTGTCCGCCGGACGCCCGGGCGGCTTCGCACGCCAGCGCGTGCCGACCTCGGATCCCCAGTACGGCCTGATGAGACCGCCCAGAGCCTGACGGCGCCCGGCGCGCCGGCGCGCGCCTTCGCTCCCCGTCAAGCTCTGAAGAGGCAATCATGAATCAAGCCCACCGCAGGCCGCTCCGCGCGGACCTGCCCGTCGCCGCCCTCGCCCTCGTCCTGGCCGGCGCATCCGCACCGAACCTCGCCCACGCCGCCCAGGCGGCGGAACCTCGCTCGGAAGAGGAGGCCGAAGTCGAGGAGGTCATCGTCCAGGCGACCCGCTCCGGCCGTCGCGTCCAGGACGAGCCGATCCGCGTCGAGGTGATCGGGCGCGAGGAGATCGAGGAGAAGATCGCCATGCGTCCCGGCAACGTGGCGATGCTGCTGAGCGAGACCGGCGGCCTGCGCGTGCAGGTCACCTCCCCTGCGCTCGGCGCCTCCAACGTCCGCGTCCAGGGCATGCGCGGCCGCTACACACAGTTGCTCACCGACGGCCTGCCGCTGTACGGCGGCCAGGCCTCGTCCATCGGCCTGCTGCAGATCCCGCCCACCGACCTCGGCCAGGTGGAGGTGATCAAGGGCGCCGCGTCGGCGCTCTACGGCCCCTCCGCGCTGGGGGGCGTGATCAACCTGGTCTCGCGCCGGCCGGGCGCGGCGCCGGCGGTCGAGACCCTGCTGAACGTCACCAGCCGCAAGGGACAGGACCTCACTGCCTACGGGGCCTCGCCCCTGTCGGCGGGCTGGGGCGCCTCCCTGGTGGGCGGCCTTCACCACCAGTCGCGGCAGGACCTGGATGGCGACGGCTGGGCCGACATGCCGGGCTACGACCGCTGGACGCTGCGTCCGCGCCTCTTCTGGGAGAGCGAGAGCGGGGGCACGGCCCTGTTCACCCTCGGCGCCATGGGCGAGGCGCGCAGGGGCGGCTCCCTCCCCGGCCGCACCGCTCCCGACGGCGCGGCCTTCCCGGAGGCGCAGGACAGCCGCCGCTTCGACGCGGGCATGGTCGTGGAGCATCCGGTGCAGGGATTGGGCAGGCTCCACCTCCGCGCCTCGGCCATGCGGCAGAATCACGACCATCGGTTCGGCGAGGTGTTGGAGGACGACCGCCACGACACCGCCTTCGCGGAGGCGGCGCTGTCGGCCGACGTTGGGGGCACGTCTTGGCTGGGGGGCATCGCCGTCCAGCGCGACGCCTATCGCTCGCAGACTTTCCCAGGCTTCGACTACACGCACACCGTCCCGGCCCTGTTCGCCCAGGTGGAGCACGACCTCCGGGAGGAGCTGACGCTGGCGGCGAGCGGCCGCGTGGACGTCCACGACGAGTACGGCACGCGCCTCAGCCCGCGCCTGTCGATGCTCTACCGCCCGGGGCCCTGGACCGTCCGGGCCTCGGTCGGCCGAGGGTTCTATGCGCCGACGCCGTTCGTGGAGGAGATCGAGGCGACCGGGCTCTCGCGCCTCGAACCGCTGTCCGGCCTTAAGGCGGAGGTGGCCGAGAACGCTTCGCTGGAGGGCGGCTATGCGTCCGGGCCTCTGGAAGCCACGGTCACGCTGTTCGCCTCGCACATCCATGACGCGGTCCAGCCAATCCCCGCGGCAACGCCCGATCGGGTCCGGCTCGTCAACGTCGCCGGCGAGACCCGCACCGCGGGCGCCGAAGTGCTGGTCCGCTACCGCCGGGACGCCTTCACCGTGACGGGCAGCTACATGTACGTCGACGCCAGCGAACCGGACCCGTCCGGCGCCGGCCGCCGCACGGTCCCGCTCACGCCCCGCCACACGGCCGGGTTCGTCGCGATGTGGGAGGAGCACGACATCGGCCGCATCGGCTTCGAGGCCTACTACACCGGCCGGCAGGCGCTGGAGGAGAACCCCTATCGCCGGCGGTCGAAGCCCTACTTCGAACTGGGCTTCATGGCCGAGCGGCGGTTCGGACCGGTCAGCGTCTTCCTCAATCTCGAGAACCTGCTGAACGTCCGGCAGACGAAACACGACCCGCTGGTTCGCCCGCGGCGGGCGCCGGACGGCCGCTGGACCGTCGACGCCTGGGCGCCCACCGAAGGGTTCACCGCCAACGGCGGGATGCGGATCCGCTTCGGCGGCTGATCCCGCCTTGCGTGAGCGGCGGCGGCCTAGGCGGTTGCCTGGGCCGTCGCCTTGCCGCGGCTCACTGACAGCAGGACCAGTCCCAGTCCCGCGACCGCTGTGGCGGCGCCTGCGAGCGCGACGGCCGGGTAGCCCAGCCCCGCGGCGATGACCCCGCCGCCGAGCGCCGCGCCGAACGCGTTGCCGAGGTTGAACGCGCCGATGTTGACCGCAGAGGCGAGGTTCGGGGCGTCCGCCGCCGCCCGCATGACGCGGACCTGCAGCGGAGGGACCAGGGCGAAGCTCGCGGCGCCCCAGAGGAAGATGAGCAGGGCCGAGGCCAGGGCGTGGCTCATCAGCAGGGCGAAAGCCACCAGGATCGCGGCGAGCGCGGCCAGGGTGACCACGAGGGTACGGTCCACAGAGCGGTCGGCGGACTTGCCGCCCAGCCAGTTACCGACGGTCAGGCCGAAGCCGTAGACCACCAGCATCGCGGTGAGGAAGCCGAGCGAGGCCTGAGTCTCGTCGCGCAGGATCGGCGCGATGTAGGTGAAGACGGTGAACATGGCGCTCGAGCCGATGACCGTGAGCGCCAGCGCCCCCAGCACCTCGCCCCGCTTCAGGACCCGCAGTTCGGCCAGCGGATCGCCGGCTTTGGGGGCCGGCAAGGCGGGCAGCGCCAGGCGGAGCGCGATCATGGTCGCGACGCCCAGCCCCGCGATGCCCCAGAATGAGGCTCGCCAGCCCAGGTGGTCGCCAGCGAAGGTGGCAAGGGGGACGCCCACGATGTTGGCGATGGTGAGCCCCATGAACATCATCGCCACCGCGCTGGCCCGCCGATCGGGACGGACGAGCCCCGCCGCCACGATGGAGCCGACGCCGAAGAAGGCGCCGTGGTTGAGCGACGTGAGCACGCGGGCGGCCAGCAGCATGCCGTAGGAGCTGGAGACCGCCGCCAGCAGATTACCCACCGTGAAGATCGCCGCGAGGCCGATCAGCAGCGTCCGGCGCGGCACGCGGCCCGTGGCCAAGATCATCAGCGGCGCGCCGGCCATCACGCCAAGCGCGTAGCCGCTGATCAGCAGGCCCGCCTGCGGAATGCTGGCCCCGAGGTCCTCGGCGATGCCGGGCAGCAGGCCCATGGGCGCGAACTCCGTCACCCCGATCCCGAACGCCCCCACCGCCAGCGCCAGCAGGCCCGGGTTGAGGGCGCCGGCGCGGCTTCCCGCCTGCTCCACGGTTGACGACACGTCCATGACCCACCCTTCTGTTGCGAAGTGTGCGCATAGATAGCGGCGCTCCGGCGCGGGATTACCCCGCATCGGCACAGAGGATTTATGCGATGGACGCAAAGGTCGCCGCCGGCGCAGACCGGGCGCGGGCGCTCGCGCTGTTCGCCGCGGTCGTCCAGGAGGGCAGCTTCTCGGCCGCCGGCCGTGTCCTGGACCTCAGCCCATCGGCGGTGGCGCGGGCCATCGACCGCATCGAGGCGCGGCTGGGCGTGCGCCTGCTGCTGCGGTCGACGCGGGTGCTGACGCTGACGACCGAGGGCCAGGCCTATCTGCAGGCGGCCCGCAGGATCCTCGCCGACCTGGACGACGTGGAGCAGCAGATCGCCGATCAAGGGGCGCCCCGGGGTCGGCTGCGCGTGAGCGCCGCCCTCTCCCACGGGCGGCTGTGTGTCGTGCCCCTGCTCGGTCGCTTCGCAGCGCTCTATCCGCACATCTTGGTGGACATCGCCCTGACCGACGCCCTGTCCGACGTGGCCGCGGGCGAGGCCGACGTGGCCATCCGCTTCGGACCACTGGCCGACAGCACGCTGACCGCCCGCAAGCTCGGCGAGACACGGCGGGTGGTGGTGGCCTCCCCCGACTACCTCGCCCGACGCGGAACTCCGGCCGTCCCGGAGGACCTGCATCGGCACAACTGCCTGAACTTCAGCTTCCGGCGCGCCGAACCGGTTTGGCCGTTCCGCCGCGATGGCCGGGACTTCTCCCTCTCGGTGACCGGCGGCGTGGAGGCGAACAACGGCGAAACCCTGGGGCAGCTCGCGGCCCAGGGGCTGGGGATCGGCCGCGTGGGGGTGTTCAGTGTCGCCCGCGAGATCGAGCGGGGCGAATTGGTCCCGCTCCTGGAGGCGTTCAACCCGGGCGACATCGAGACCATCCACGCCGTGTTCGTCGGCGGGCCGAACGTCCCGGCGCGGGTTCGGGTGTTCGTCGACTTCCTGGCGGCGAACCTTTGACGGACGGCTAGAACGGCCCCTTGAAGACGAACCAGGCGCCGAGCGCGATGAAGGCGAAGCCGACGCCGTGGTTCAGAGTCAGCTTCTCGCCGAGGAAGGTCACCGAGAAGACCGCGAAGACGGCGAGCGTGATCACCTCCTGCATGGCCTTCAGCTCGGCCGGCTCGTAGACCAGGCGGCCGATGCGATTGGCCGGCACCGCCAGCCAGTACTCGAAGAAGGCGATCCCCCAGCTCACCAGCACGATCGCCCAGAGCGGCCCCTTGTCGACCTTGAGGTGCCCGTACCAGGCGAAGGTCATGAACACGTTGGAGGCGACCAGCAGCAGGACCGGGGCGATCAGGGTCACGGCAGGGTTCAAGCTCTTGATCTCCGGTGCAAGGCGGGGATTTGAGGGCGGCGCTCCGCCGCCTATAACCGTGCGCGGCTGCGAGGGGGAATAACGATGCGCAGATGGATCGGCGCGCTGGGCGCGGTGGCGGCGGCTCTGGCGCTGGCGGCCTGCGGCCAGGGGGGCGCGGCGGACGCCGAGGGCGGCGAGCTGCGGATCTACAACTGGTCGGACTACATCGACCCCGAGTTGCTGGCCGAGTTCACGCGCGAGACCGGCATCAAGGTCCGCTACGACACCTTCGACTCCAACGAGGTGCTGGAGACCAAGGTCCTGCAGGGCGCCACGGGCTACGACCTGGTGGTCCCCTCGAACCACAACGTGCCGCGCTACATCCAGGCCGGCGCGCTCCAGAAGCTGGACAAGTCCAGGCTGACCGGGCTCGCCGCGCTGTCGCCCGACACCCTGCGGCACATGCAGCCCTTCGATCCGGGTCAGGCCTACACCGTGCCCTACATGCAGGGCACCATCGGCATCGGCTACAACGCCGACGCCGTCGCCAAGCGCGGGGTGTCCATGGATAGCTGGAAGGCGGTCTTCGACCCCGCGAATCTCGCCAAGCTGCAGGACTGCGGCGTCTACTTCCTCGACGCGTCGGAGGACATGTACGCGGTCGCCCTGCACTATCTCGGCAAGGACCCGAACTCGGCCAATCCGGCGGACTATGCGGCGGCCACCGACATGCTGCTGAAGGCGCGCCCCTACGTGCGCAAGTTCCATTCGTCGGAATACATCGATGCGCTCGCCAACGGCGACATCTGCGTGGCCATCGGCTACTCGGGCGACGTGCTGCAGGCCGCGGACCGGGCCGAGGAGGCGAAGAACGGCGTGACCATCGCCTACGTCATTCCCAAGGAAGGCACCCAGGTCTGGTTCGACGTGTTCGCGCTCCCGGCCGACGCCCCGAACCCGGCGGCGGCCTACCGTTTCCTGGACTTCATGCTGCGGCCGCAGGTCATCGCGCGGGCGTCCAACTACACCCACTACGCCAACGGCAACGCCCAGGCGACGGCGCTGCTTGACCCCGACGTGCGCGACGATCCGAGCGTCTATCCGCCGGCGGATGTGGCGCAACGCCTGTTCGTCACCACCACCAAGGACCAGGCCCTGCTGCGCGAGGTGAACCGCCAGTGGACGCGCGTGCTGACCGGCCGGTGAGCGGCCGGCCGGTAATAGGCGCGGTCCGCTCGACCTTCGCGCCCTGGGACGACCCGGCCGCCCGGCCGCTCGTGCGGTTTGAGGGCGTGCGCAAGCGGTTCGGCGAGGTCACCGCCGTGGATGGCGTGACGCTTGACATCTACGAGCGCGAGTTTTTCGCCCTGCTGGGTCCCTCCGGCTGCGGCAAGACCACCCTGATGCGGATGCTGGCCGGTTTCGAGGCTCCCGACGAGGGGCGGATCCTGCTGGAGGGCCGCGACATCGCCGGCCTGCCGCCGCACGCCCGGCCGACCAACATGATGTTCCAGTCCTACGCGCTGTTCCCGCACCTGTCCGCGGCCCAGAACATCGCCTTCGGCCTGAGGCAGCAGCGCCTGCCCAAGCGGGAGATCGCCGCGCGCGTCGAGGAGATGCTGGCGCTGGTGAAGCTGGAGGGGATGGGCGGCCGCAAACCCGACCAGCTCTCGGGCGGCCAGCGGCAGCGGGTGGCCCTGGCCCGCGCCATCGCACCCCGGCCGCGCATCCTGCTGCTCGACGAGCCGCTGGCGGCCCTCGACAAGAAGCTTCGCGACGAGACCCAGTTCGAGCTGATGCGCCTGCAGCACGATCTCGCCATGACCTTCATGATCGTGACCCACGACCAGGAGGAGGCGATGGTGGTCGCCGACCGGATCGCGGTGATGCGCGAGGGCCGCGTCGTGCAGGTAGGCCGGCCGGCGGAAGTCTACGAAGCCCCCGCCAACCGCGACGTGGCGGAGTTCATCGGCGACGTGAACCTGTTCGAAGGGCGGGTGGACAGCGTCTCCGGCGGGCTGGCGCGGGTCGGCTCGGCGGAGGCGGACCACGGACTCGCGGCCGCCACCGACGACGGGCTCGCACATCAGGCGGCCGTCTGGCTGGCCGTGCGGCCGGAGAAGATGGTGGTGCACACCGAGCCGCCCCCGGCGGGACCGAACCGCCTGTCCGGCAAGGTCCACGACATCGCCTATCTGGGCGACTGGACGACCTACGTGGTGGAGATCGCGCCCGGCCGGATGGTGCGTGCGGCGCGGGCCAACGCCACCCGAATGGCCGAGCGGCCGGTGGGCTGGGACGACGAGGTCTGGCTGACCTTCGCCCCCGACGCGGCCGTGGTGCTGACCTCGTGAGGCGGCCGGGCGCGGGGCTGGCCTCCCTCCTCCCCTACATCTGGCTGGTCGTCTTCTTCGCCTTTCCGTTCGTGCTGGTGGCGAAGCTGTCGCTGTCCGACACGGCGCTGGCCATCCCGCCCTACACGCCCCGGCTCCACTGGTCAGCCGGCGCGGACGGCCTCGGCGCCTTCCTGCGGGCGCTGGACCTGGAGACCTACGCCAGGTTGGGGGCCGACCGGCTCTATCTGGACGCCTACGGCTCGAGCCTCAGGTTCGCCGGGGTCGCCACGGGCATTCTGCTCGTGATCGGCTATCCTATCGCCTACGGGATGAGCCGCTTCCCGCCGGCCGCGCGTCGGGCGCTGGTGATGGCGGTGATCCTGCCGTTCTGGACCAGTTTCCTGATCCGCATCTACGCCTGGATCGCCATTCTCAAGCCGGCCGGCCTGCTCAACACCGGGCTGGCGGCGCTCGGCCTGCCCCCGGTGAACCTGCTGAACAGCGAGACGGGCGTGGTTATCGGCCTCGTCTACGCCTACCTGCCGTTCATGGTTCTGCCGCTCTACGCGGTGCTGGAGAAGCAGGACGACAGCCTGATCGAGGCCGCCCGCGATCTTGGCGCGACCAAGGCGCAGGCCTTCTGGCGGGTGACCTTCCCGCTCTCCCTGCCGGGCGTGGTGGCCGGCGCCCTGCTCTGCTTCATCCCCATGGTGGGCGAGTTCGTGATCCCGGACCTGCTCGGCGGCTCGGAGACCCTGATGCTGGGCCGGGTCATCTGGACGGAGTTCTTCGCGAACCGCGACTGGCCGGCGGCCTCCGCCGTGGCGATCGTGCTGCTGGCCACCCTGGTGATCCCGATCCTGCTGTTCCAGCGCCAGCAACAGAAGGTGCTGCGATGAGGCGGCCGTCGGCCTTCAACATAGCGGCGGTCGGCCTGGGGCTCGCCTTTCTCTACGCACCCATCGCGCTGCTGGTGCTCTACTCGTTCAACGCCAGCCGGCTGGTGACGGTGTGGGGCGGGTTCTCCACGCGCTGGTACGAGAGCCTGTTCCGCAACGAGCAGATGCTGGACGCCGTCTGGGTCACGCTGCGGGTGGGCGTGATCTCGGCGACCATCGCGACGGTGCTGGGGATCCTCGCCGCCGTAGCCCTGGTGCGCGGCGGTCAATTCCGCGGGCGGCTGCCGTTCTCAGGCATGATCTACGCCCCGCTGGTGATGCCGGAGGTGATCCTCGGCCTGTCGCTGCTGCTGCTGTTCGTAGGGCTTGGCTTGCCCCGAGGCTTCTGGACGGTGACCCTGAGCCACGCCACCGTGACCCTCTGCTACGCCACCGTAGTCATCCAGGCGCGACTGCAGGACTTCGACCTCAGCCTTGAGGAGGCGGCCCGCGACCTCGGCTGCGGCCCGGCCGAGGCCTTCCTGAAGGTGACCCTGCCGAACATCGCGCCGGCCGTGGCCGCGGCCTGGATGCTGGCCTTCACCCTCTCGCTGGACGATCTGGTGATCGCCAGCTTCACCTCCGGACCGGGCGCCACCACCCTGCCCATGCGGCTCTACAGCCAGGTCCGGCTGGGAGTGAACCCGGAGATCAACGCCGTCTCCACCCTGCTGATCGGGGCGGTGGCGACGGGGGTGCTCGCCGTCTGGCTGGTGCAGCGGCGGCGCGGCGCCCGCTAAAGCGGAGGCGTGCGGTCGAACCAGGGCCGGGCTTGCTCGAGCTGGCCGGCCAGCCGGAACAGCGTCGCCTCGTCGCCCATCCTGCCGACGAATTGCATCCCGATGGGCAGGCCCGACGCGCTCCAGGCGAGCGGCACGGTCATGGCCGGCTGGCCCGTGTTGTTGAAGGGCTGGGTGTTCGGCATGAAGGCGAACAGCCGCTCGGCGATCTGACCTGTGTCCTCCAGAATGTGGCCGATGGGAATCGGCGGGCTGCCGAGAGTCGACAGCAGCAGGACATCGTAGGTCTCGAACAGCGACGAACAGGCGCGGCCGAAGGCGTGCAGGGTCTGGATCGCCTGGACGTAGGCCGACGCGGTGACGCCTTGACCTCGGCGATAGGTGGCGAAGGTCAGCGGCTCCACCTCGCCGTCGGCGATCGGCCGGCCGCGGCGCTCCGCCTCGGCGTCAAGCGTGGCCGCCACGCTCGCGGCGATCACCAGGCCGGCGGCGGCCTGCATGGCCGCGAAGTCGCCGGGGACCCTCGCCTCCTCCACATCGTGGCCGAGGGACTCCAGCAGGCGGGCGGTGTCCCGGACGGCCTCGGCGCACTCGGGATCGAGGGCGGCCGACTGCAGGGCGTCCGTGGTGAAGGCGACGCGCAGGCGGCCGGGATCGCGGCGGACCTCATCGGCGAACGGCCGGGCCGGGGAACTGAGGAAGTAAGGATCGCCCACCTGGGGCGCGCAGGTGGCGTCGAGCAGGACCGCGCTATCTCGCACCGAGCGGGTGACGGCATGCTGGATCGAGGCGCCCGCCCATCCCTCCCCCTGCGGCGCGAAGGAGACGCGGCCGCGCGAGGGCTTCAGGCCGAACAGGCCGCAGCAGGCGGCGGGCGTGCGGATCGAGCCGCCGCCGTCGCTGGCGTGGGCGGCGGGGGCGATGCCCGCGGCGACGGCCGCCGCCGCCCCGCCCGACGAGCCGCCCGGCGTGCGCGACAGGTCCCAGGGATTGCGGCAGACGCCCAGGAAGTCGCCTTCGGTGAACGGCCACAGGCCGAATTCCGGCGTGTTGGTCTTGCCAAAGATCGAGACTCCGGCCTGGCGGTAGAGCCGAACGATGGCGCTGTCGGCGTCGGCGACTTCGTCGGCGAACAGGCGCGAGCCGCCGGTGGTCGGCGTGCCGGCGAGCGTGGCGCCGAGATCCTTGAGCAGGAACGGTACGCCCGACAGCGGCCCCTCCCCCGCCGGCTCGGTGCGGGCCCGCGCGGTCAGGTCGGCTGTGACGGCGTTGATCTTCGGATTCACCTCGGCCATCCGCGCCGCCGCGGCGTCGAGCAGCTCGCCCGGGCTCACCTCCCGGCGAGCGACCAGTTCCGCCAGGCCCACGGCGTCGTGGCGGCGGTAGTCCGCGAAGTCCATCGGCTGTCCTCCCCTTCTTGGTTGCCCGCAGGCAAGCACGGGGCGCGCCGGCGCGCCACCCTCAGCCGTGCGCCGGCGCGAACCTGGCGACGAGGTCGTAGGCGTCGCCGGGGAAGAGCTGGCGGACGTTGGTGATCCGCTCGCCGCCCCGCCAGGTCCGGCGCTCGAGGACAAGGCATGCGGCCGCGGGGTCGAGGCCCAGCAGCTCGGCCTCAGCCTCTGTCGCGTTGACCGCCGTGATCCGATGCTCGGCTTCGGTCCAGGGCACGTGTCCCAAGAGCCAGGCGCCGGGCGAAATCTCCGAGAAATCCGCCTCCGCGGCTTCCGGCGCGGCGGCCACAGCGATCAGCCGGTGCTCCAGGGCGAAAGGCCGCCCGCCCGCAAGGTGCAGGCAGTCCAGCTCCAGCAACCGTCCGCCGCCGGCCAGCGCCGCCTCGTCGGCGTCGCCGCGCCGGGGCGCCCTGCCCCGCCGGCCGAGCAGGCGGTAGCCGTAGGCGAGGCCCCGGCGCGAGACCTCGGCCTGGATGTCGGGGATCTCCAGCACCACCGACTGCAGGTGCGGGCGGGCGACGAAGGAGCCGGCGCGGCGGCGCCGGACGATCAGCCCGGCCTCGGCGAGGGACGACAGCGCCTTGTTCACCGTCATCCGCGAGCAGCCATACTCGGCCATCAGCTCGTGCTCGGAGGGCACCCGGTGCCCGGGCCGCCAGGCGCCCGTCAGGATGCGGCCCTCGATGTCGCCGCGGATGCGCTGGTGCAGCGTCGGGGCCGCGTCGCCGTCGCTCATCGGAGCAGGCCCTCGAGTGTGCGCACGTAACGGGCCGCGATCTCGTCGCGCCGGTGGTGGCGGCCGCCGCTCACCACCTTCCGGCCCGCGCGCCAGACGCCGTCGACGAGCCGCTTGGAGCCGGCGAACACCCAGCCGTCGAGCACCGCCTCGGCGCTGCGGCCGGCCAGCTCCGGCGCATCGAGGTCGAGGCTGACGAGATCGGCCGGCGCGCCGGGGGCGAGCCCCGCAGCTTCCGCGCCCAGCGCCTGGCCTCCGCCCCGCGCGGCGGTTTCGAACAGGTCGCGGCCGGTGGATCGGCCCGCCCCCTGGGCCAGCACGTTGCGCGCCCTGCGGGTGAGCCGCTGGGAATACTCCAGGACGCGCAGCTCCTCGGCGGCGTCGATCAGCACGTTGGAATCCGAGCCCACGCCGAAGGCGCCGCCGGCGTCCAGGAACTCGCGGGCGGGGAAGACCCCATCGCCGAGGTTCGCCTCGGTGACCGGACAGAGGCCGGCGACCGCGCCGGACCGCGCGAGCGCGGTCGTCTCCTCCGGCGTCATGTGGGTCGCGTGCACCAGGCACCAGCGGCGGTCGAGGGCGGCGGTGTCGAGCAGCCACTCCACCGGCCGGCGGCCGGACCAGGCCAGGCAGTCCTCCACCTCCTTCACCTGCTCCGCGATGTGGATGTGGATCGGTCCGCCATCCGCCAAGGCGGCGACGGGGCCGAGCTCGTCCGGCGCCACGGCGCGCAGGCTGTGCGGGGCGACGCCGACCACCGCGCCCGGCAGGTCCGTGACCGCCCGGCGGCTGGCTTCCAGCAGACGCGCGTAGCCGTCGAGGTCGTTCAGAAAGCGGCGCTGGGCCGGAGCCGGCGGCGCGCCCCCGAAGCCCCCGTGGGCGTAGAACACCGGCAGCAGGGTCAGGCCGATGCCGGCCGCCTCGGCCGCCGCGGCAATGCGCGCGGCCATCTCGCCCGGGTCGGCGTACGGCGCGCCGGCGGCGTCGTGGTGGACGTAGTGGAACTCACCGACGCGCGTGAAGCCGGCCTCCAGCATCTCCAGGAAAGCCTGGGCGGCGACCGCCTCGAGCGCCTCCGGATCCAAGCGGTCGAGGAAGCGGTACATCAGCTCGCGCCAGGTCCAAAAGCTGTCGCCGGCCGGACCGCGCACCTCGGCGAGACCGGCCATGGCGCGCTGAAAGGCGTGGCTGTGGAGGTTGGGCAGGCCCGGCAGGGCGAAGCCGCCACAGGCTTCGCCGGTCGCCGGATCGACCCCCGCCTCGACCGATGCGATCCGGCCGGCCGCGATCTCGACGCGCACGCGCTCGGCCGGGCCGTCCGGCAGCAGCGCCGAGCGGAACCACAGGCGTTCGCGGCTCATGGGATCACCCCCGTCATCGAGGCTGGACAGTGGTCCGGCCGCTTGCTTATGTCTAGACATTAAGCCGCTCCGGCCCCGGATTCCCGATGCTCTGCGATCGTATATGGCGGAATGGCCGACTGGCCACGCTGGCGTCCCGCCGGGAGGGCCTGGGCCTGGTGGAGGACGGCGTCATCGCAGCGCGCGACGGGCGGATCGTCTTCGCCGGACCGGCGGCGGAGGCGCCCGGCCTCGATGCCCTGGAGGTCATCGACCTCGATAATCGCTGGGTCACGCCCGGCCTGATCGATCCGCACACCCACCTGGTGTTCGGCGGCCACCGGGCTCACGAGTTCGAGCTGCGCCTGGAGGGCGCCACCTACGAGGAGATCGCCCGGGCCGGCGGAGGCATCCTGTCGACGATGAAGGCGACCCGGGCGGCGGACGAGGCCGCCCTGCTCGCTCAGTCCCTGCCAAGGCTCGACGCGCTGATCGGCGAAGGCGTGACGACGATCGAGGTGAAGTCCGGCTACGGCCTCACCACCGCCGACGAGCTGAAGCTGCTGCGGACCGCCCGCGCGCTCGGCGAGGCGCGGCCGGTGCGCGTCACCACCACGCTTCTGGGCGCCCACGCCCTTCCGCCCGAGCGGCGCCAAGACCGCGCCGGATACCTGCGCAGCGTGACCGACGAGATGATCCCAGCGGCGGCCCGCGACCGTCTGGCGGATGCGGTGGACGCGTTCTGCGAGGGGATCGCCTTCACGCCGGACGAGGTGGCGCAGGTGTTCGAGGCCGCGGCCGCGCATCGCATCAGGGTGAAGCTGCACGCCGACCAGCTCTCGGACCTGGGCGGAGCGGCGCTCGCCGCGCGGTTCGGCGCGCTCTCCGCCGACCACCTGGAGCACGCCGACGAGGCCGGCGTCGCGGCCATGGCGCGGGCCGGCGTTACGGCGGTGCTGCTGCCGGGCGCCTTTTACTTCACCCGCGAGACCAAGCGGCCGCCGCTCGACCTGCTGCGTACGCACGGGGTGAGGATGGCGCTGGCCACCGACTGCAATCCCGGCACCTCGCCGCTCACCTCGCTGCTGCTGGCCATGAACATGGGGGCGACCCTCTTCCGACTGACGGTGGAGGAGTGCCTGCGCGGCGTGACGCTGAACGCGGCGCATGCGCTGGGCCTCGCCGGCGAGGTCGGCTCGCTGGAAGCGGGCAAGTCCTGCGACCTCGCGATCTGGGACATCGAGACACCGGCCGAACTGGTCTACCGCATGGGGTTCAACCCGCTCCATGCCCGCGTGTGGAGGGGTGCGTGACGATTACGATCCGACCGGGCGAGACGCCGCTGGCCGACTGGCGGGCGATCTGGGCGGGCGAGACGCCGGCGCTGGCCGACGGCGCCATGGCCGCGGTGCAACGCTCGGCCGAGGCCGTGGGCCGGATCCTGGCGAAGGGTGAGCCGGTCTACGGGATCAACACCGGCTTCGGGAAGCTCGCCAGCATCCGCATCGAGGCCGACGATCTCGCCACGCTGCAGCGGAACATCATCCTCTCGCACGCCGCCGGCGTGGGAGAGCCGACGCCCGTTCCCGTGGTGCGGCTGATGATGGCCCTGAAGCTCGCCAGCCTGGCCCAGGGCGCGTCGGGCGTGCAGCCGCAGACGGTGGCCCTGATCGCGGCCATGCTGGCGCATGGGATCACGCCGGTGGTCCCGGCCCAGGGGTCGGTCGGCGCCTCGGGCGACCTCGCGCCGCTGGCGCACATGGCCTGCGCCATGATCGGCGTCGGTGAGGTGTTCGTGGACGGGACCCGCGGGGGCGCCGGCCAGGCGCTCGCCGACGCCGGGCTCACGCCGCTGACGCTCGGGCCCAAGGAAGGGCTGGCGCTGATCAACGGCACCCAGTTCTCCAGCGCCTATGCGCTCGCCGGCCTGTTCGAGGCCGAGCGGTTGCTGCAGACCGCGCTCGTCACCGGGGCGCTCGCCACCGAGGCCGCCAAGGGTTCGGATACGCCCTTCGACCACCGTATCCATGTGCTGCGCCGCCAGCCGGGGCAGATCGAGGTGGCTGACGCGCTTCGCAAGCTGATGGCCGGCTCGGCGATCCGCGCCTCCCACCTGAAGGAGGACGAGCGGGTGCAGGACCCCTACTGCCTTCGCTGCCAGCCGCAGGTGATGGGCGCGGCCCTCGATGTGCTGCGCCAAGCCGCCGCCACCCTTGAGCGCGAGGCGAACGGCGTCTCGGACAACCCGCTGATCTTCGCCGAGGACGACGTGGCGCTGTCGGGCGGCAACTTCCACGCCGAGCCGGTAGCCTTCGCCGCGGACATGATCGCGCTCGCGGTCTGCGAAATCGGCTCGCTGGCCGAGCGTCGCATCGCCATGCTGGTGGACCCGGCGCTCAGCGGCCTGCCCGCCTTCCTGACGCCGAAGCCCGGACTGAACTCCGGCTTCATGATCCCGCAGGTGACCGCCGCGGCCCTGGTCTCCGAGAACAAGCAGAAGGCCTATCCGGCCAGCGTCGACTCCATCCCGACCTCCGCCAACCAGGAAGATCATGTGTCCATGGCGGCGCACGGCGCGCGCCGGCTGCTAGCCATGACCGAGAACCTGGCGGGCGTGCTGGCCATCGAGCTGCTGGCGGCGGCCCAGGGCTGCGACTTCCATGCGCCGCTGACCTCCAGCACGCCGCTCGAGGCGGTGCGGGGTCTGGTTCGCGCCCTCGTCCCACACCTCGCCGACGACCGGCACATGCAGCCGGACCTGCAGGCGGCGCTGGCTCTCGTCCGCGGCGAGGCGCTGCTGGCCGCGGCGGCCGACATCCCCCTGCCCGCGGTCGCCGGGTCGGTGCGATGAGCGGCCCGGACTGGCTGGAGGTCCGCCAGGGCGAGGCGCCGCTGGTGGTCGGCATGCCCCACACCGGAACTGAGATCCCGCCGGAGATCGAGGCCGGCCTGGTGTCGCCCTGGCTCGCCCGGCGCGACGCCGACTGGTGGATCGAAAGCCTCTACGACTTCGCCTCGGAGCTGGGCGCCACGGTGGTGCGGACACGCATCTCGCGCACGGTGATCGACGCCAACCGCGACCCCTCCGGCGCTTCGCTCTACCCCGGCCAGGCGACGACCGAACTCTGCCCGACCACCACCTTCGACGGCGAGCCGTTGTACCGGCCGGACGCCGAGCCGGACGCGGCCGAGATCGCCCGACGGCGCGCGGCCTACTTCCAGCCCTACCACGCCGCGCTGACGGGCGAGATCGCCCGGCTGCGCACGATCCACCCGCGCGTGGTGCTCTACGACGCCCATTCGATCCGCTCGGTGATCCCGCGGCTGTTCGATGGCGCGCTGCCCAACTTCAACATCGGCACCAACAACGGGGCGACCTGCGATCCGGCGCTGGAGGCGGCGGTCGCCGCCGCCTGCGAGGCGCCAGGCTACACCCAGGTGGTCAACGGCCGCTTCCGCGGCGGCCACACGACCCGCCACTACGGGCGGCCGGACGACGGGGTGCACGCGATCCAGATGGAGCTCGCCTGCCGCGGCTACATGGCCGAGCCCGAGCCGCCCACCCCGCAGAACTGGCCGACGCCCCTCGACCCCGCCCGCGCCGGGCCGACCCGCGCGATCCTGCGCGGGGCGCTGGAAGCCTGCATCGCCTTCGCCCAAGCCACGCGAGACCCGAAATGACCGTGATCCCCAACATCCGCAGCGTCCGGGCCCCGCGCGGCGACCAGCTCAACGCCAGGAGCTGGCTGACCGAGGCGCCGCTGCGGATGCTGATGAACAACCTCGACGCCGAGGTGGCCGAGGATCCGGCGAGCCTGGTGGTCTACGGCGGCATCGGCCGGGCGGCCCGCGACTGGGCGAGCTTCGATCGGATCGTCGAGACCCTGAAGCGGCTGGCCGACGACGAGACCCTGCTGGTCCAGTCGGGCAAGCCGGTCGGCGTGTTCCGCACGCACCCGGACGCACCGCGCGTGTTGATCGCCAACTCCAACCTGGTGCCGCATTGGGCCACCTGGGACCACTTCCACGAGCTCGATCGCAAGGGGCTCATGATGTACGGCCAGATGACCGCCGGGAGCTGGATCTACATCGGCAGCCAGGGGATCGTTCAGGGCACCTACGAGACCTTCGTGGAGATGGGCCGCCAGCACTACGCGGGCGACCTGGCCGGCCGCTGGATCCTCACCGCGGGCCTCGGCGGCATGGGCGGCGCCCAGCCGCTGGCGGCGACCATGGCCGGCGCCTCCTGCCTTGCCGTCGAGTGCCAGCCGTCGCGAATCGAGATGCGGCTGAAGACGCGCTACCTGGACGTCCAGGCGCGCGACCTGGACGAGGCGCTGCGGATGCTGGACGAGGCGAAGGCCGACGGACGCGCCGTCTCCGTCGGCCTGCTGGGCAATGCGGCCGACATCTATCCGGAGCTGGTGCGTCGCGGCATGCGCCCCGACGCGGTCACAGACCAGACCTCGGCGCACGACCCGGTGAACGGCTACCTGCCGAAGGGCTGGACGCTCGAGCAGTGGGCCGAGCGGCGGGCCTCGGACCCGAAGGGCGTCGAAGCCGCCGCCAAGGCCTCCATGGCCGAGCACGTGCAAGCCATGCTGGCCTTCCACGCCGCCGGCGTGCCGACCTTCGACTACGGCAACAACATCCGCCAGATGGCCAAGGAGGCCGGCGTGGCGAACGCCTTCGACTTCCCGGGCTTCGTGCCGGCCTACATCCGCCCGCTGTTCTGCCGCGGGATCGGGCCCTTCCGGTGGGCGGCGCTATCGGGCGATCCGGAGGACATCCGCAAGACCGACGCTAAGGTGAAGGAGCTGATCCCCGACAACCCGCACCTTCACAACTGGCTCGACATGGCCAGCGAGCGGATCCAGTTCCAGGGGCTGCCGGCCCGGATCTGCTGGGTAGGCCTGGGCGACCGGCACCGCCTGGGTCTGGCGTTCAACGAGATGGTGGCGAAGGGCGAGCTCTCCGCGCCCGTGGTGATCGGCCGCGATCACCTGGACTCCGGCTCCGTCGCCTCCCCCAACCGCGAGACCGAGGCGATGCGGGACGGCTCCGACGCGGTCTCCGACTGGCCGCTGCTGAACGCCCTGCTGAACTGCGCCTCGGGGGCCACCTGGGTGTCGCTGCACCACGGCGGCGGGGTCGGCATGGGCTTCTCGCAGCATGCGGGCATGGTCATCGTCTGCGACGGCACGGCGGAGGCGGCGGCCCGGCTGGAGCGCGTCCTGTGGAACGACCCGGCGAGCGGGGTGATGCGTCACGCCGACGCCGGCTACGAGGACGCCGTGGCGTGCGCCCGCGAGCACGGCCTCGACCTGCCGAGCCTGGGCTAGCCATGCGCCTGCTGTCGGCGGCCGACCGGCGGCCCAGCGCCTGGAAGAACGGCGGCGGCGTTACGACCGAGATCGCCGCCCACCCGCCGGGCACGGGGCTCTCCGACTTCGGCTGGCGCGTCAGCGTGGCGGACGTCGCTACGGACGGCCCGTTCTCGGCCTTCCCGGGCGTCGAGCGGACTCTGACGCTGCTGGAGGGCGCCGGGATGACGCTGGCCATCGCCGGCACGGAGGCGCCCCTCACGCCGGACCAGCCGGCGTGCCGGTTCGGCGGCGAGGCCGCCACCTCCGCCGTCTTGCACGAGGGGCCGATCCGCGACCTGAACGTGATGAGCCGCCGCGACGCCTACGCACACACGGTGGAGCGTTTCGTGCTCACGGGCGCGACGACGGCGCCGCCCGCGTCGGCCGTGATCGCCCTCGCGCCCCAAGGCGGCGTGGAGGTGGAGGCGGCAGGCGATGTCCTGACGCTCGGGCCATGGGACGCGGCGCTCGTCCAAGACGAGCCGCTGACGCTTCGCGCCGGCCGCCCGGTCTCGGTGATCCTGGTCCGCTTCGTCGCGCGCGGCTGACGCACTTGCGGCTTGTCGGAGCGGCGGCCATCGTGCATTGCGTCCGCCCGCTAGGCGGGCCGGATTAGCTCAGCTGGTAGAGCAGCGGTTTTGTAAACCGAAGGTCGCGGGTTCGAGCCCTGCATCCGGCACCAGCCTCACCGTGCGCGGGCGAGGCGCAAGCGGTTCACGACGGCGGGCCAGCCGCCCGCCGCGAGCGCGGCGGCGACGGCCAGCGCCAGGAGATCGGCCGAAGGCAAGGCCACCCGGAAGACGGCGGCGAGCGCCGGCAGGGCGAGGACCGCAGCCAGCACCGCCAGGACCGCCGCGGCGATCAGCCAGTAGGCCACCCGGTCGCGGGAGAACAGCCGACCGCCGCCGCTCGAGTCGGCCAGAGCGAGCACCAGGTTGCCCAGCACCAGCGCCAGGAAGGCCGCCCCGCGGGCCTGCGCCTCGGGATGGTCCTGCAAGGCCAGCATGTAGACGGCGAGCACGCCGGTCAGCACTCCCAGCCCCTGGATCAGGGCGACGCCGACCTGCGCCGGCCCGAACAGCGGCTCGTCACGCGGCCTTGGAGGCCGGCGCATGGCGCGGGCGTCGCTGCGGGCCGCCTCGAAGACCAGGGCGCAGGTGGGGTCCACCGCCAGTTCCAGCAGGACCACGTGCATGGGGAACAGCATCGGCGGCAGGCCAAGCAAGATCGGTGCGAGGGCGAGACCGGCGATCGGCACGTGGATGGCGGTGATGTAGGTGAGCGCCCGGCGCAGGTTCGCGAAGATCCGCCGCCCCATCCGCACGCCCCCGACGATGGCCGGGAAGCTGTCGTCCAGCAGCACGAGGTCGGCCGCCTCACGGGCCACGTCCGTTCCCTTGCGGCCCATGGCGATGCCGATGTGGGCGGCCTCCAGGGCCGGGGCGTCGTTGACCCCGTCGCCGGTCATGGCCACCACTTCGCCGTCCGCCTTCAGCGCCTCGACGATCCGCAGCTTCTGCTCGGGGACGACACGGGCGAAGACCTGCGCGTGGGCGAGCCTGCGGGCGAGCGCGTCCAGCGGCATGGCCGCCACCTCGGCGCCGGTCAGCACGCCGGCCCCCACGTCCAGGCCGGCGGCCCGGGCGATGGCCAGCGCCGTGGCGGGGTGGTCGCCGGTGATCATCACCACGCGGATCCCCGCCCCCCGCGCCTCGGCGAGGGCGGCGGCCGCCTCGGGGCGCAGCGGATCGAGGAAGCCGACGAGGCCGGCGAAGGCGAAGTCCGCCTGGGCGGGCTCGTCCGGGAAGCCGCCCTGCGTGCGCGCCGAAGCGACCGCGAGCACGCGCAGGCCCTCGACGGCAAGCCGCGACACCGCCGCTTGGAGCGCCTCGGTCTCGTTGGGGTCGAGGCGACACAACGTGAAGATCGCCTCCGGAGCGCCTTTCGCGGCGGCGAGCCGTGCGCCGCCGGCCTCGCCCCAAACCTGGATCACCGCCATCCGTCCGGCCGTGAGCGGCCAGGTACGCTCCGGCTCTCCCGGACGGCCCTGCGCCAGGCGGCGCACCGCCCGGTCCATGGGATCGGTCGGACGGACCGCCGAGGCGAGCGCGGCGAGGTCCAGCAGGGCCAGGGCGTCGGCCGCGGGAGGCCCGGCGCGGGGGTCGCTCTCCCCCACCCGCGTCCAGAGCCTCGCCACCTCCATGCGGTTCTCGGTCAGGGTGCCTGTCTTGTCGACGCAGAGCACGGTCGCCGCGCCCAGCGTCTCGATCACCGCCGAGCGCCGCACCAGCACCTGGCGCGTCGCCAGCCGCCAGGCGCCCAGCGCCAGGAAGACCGCCAGCACCATCGGGAATTCTTCAGGGATGAGCGCGATGGCGAAGGTGATCCCCGCCAGCGCCCCGTCGATCCAATCGCTCCGCACGAGACCGTAGGCCACGGCGACGCCGGCGCAGAATACGAGGGCCAGGACGCCGAGGATCCCGGCCAGTCGCCCGGCGGTCCGCTGCAGGGGCGTGGGCTCGGAGGGAATGTCGGCCAAGGAGCGCCCGATGCGGCCGATCGCCGAGCCGGCGCCGGTGCGGCGGACCTCCGCCACCCCCTGCCCGGCCACCACGAGTGTCCCGGCGAACAGGTGGGGTGAGAGCGCCTCCCCCGGCGCCGGGTCGCCGCCGCCCTCCTCCGCCAGGGCCAGCCGCTTGGCCACCGGCGCGGACTCGCCGGTCAGGGCGGACTCGTCGACGCGGAGCACGTCGCCCGCCACCAGGAGCGCATCGGCCGGCAGCCGCTCCCCCTCGCCGACGAGCAGGAGGTCGCCGGGGACCAATTCCCGGGCCGGCAGGCGTTGCTCGGCCCCGTCGCGGATCACGCGCGCCAACGGCTGGGCGAGTTCGCGCAGGGCGGAGAGGGCACGCTCGCTCCGCGCCTCCTGCAGGATGACGAGCCCGATGGCCACGGCCGCGCCGGCCGTCAGGAACAGGCCTTCTGAGAGGTCGCCCAGGGCAAGGTAGAGCCCCGCCGCGCCGAGCAGCAGCAGGAACATGGGCTCGCGCAGGGTCTCCAGGACAATCCGCGGCACGCTGCGGGCGACCGGACGCGGAAGCTCGTTGGGGCCGACCGCCGCCAGCCGCCGTTCGGCCTCGGCCTGGCTCAGGCCCGGATGAGCGTCGGCGGTGGACATGCTACCCTCAAAGCGGGCTTTGGCTTCCGCGCCCTTGATCTGGGGCAAGGCGGCCGCGCGCCCGTGGGCGGAGGATCATACGAGCTTTCAGCAGGAGCCGGCCATGGATCGTCTGAAGGGCAAGGCCGCCGTGGTCACCGGCGGCGCGGTGGGAATCGGCAGGGCGACCGTCATCCGGATGGCGGAGGAAGGCTGCGCCGTCGCCATTCTCGACACCGACCAGGACCGCGGCGAGGCGCTCGCGCGGGAGCTGGCCGATCGAGGGCTGCAGGCGCGCTTCTGGCGCTGCGACGTCAGCTCGGAGGCCGAGGTCAAGGCGGCCGTCGACGCGGCCGCCAAGCACTTCGGTCGGCTGGACATTCTGGTGAACAACGCCGGCATCGCCGGCGCGAACAAGCCCACGCACGAACTCACCGAGGCCGAGTGGGACCGGGTGCAGGCGGTGAACGTCAAGGGCGTCTTCTTCGGGACCAAGCACGCCATCCCGCACCTGAAGGCGGCGGGCGGCGGCAGCATCGTCAACCTGTCGTCCATCTACGGCCTGGTGAGCGCGGCCGACGTGCCGCCCTACCATGCTTCGAAAGGCGCCGTGCGGCTGATGAGCAAGACCGACGCCCTGATCTACGCGTCGGACCGGATCCGGGTGAATTCGATCCATCCGGGGTTCATCTGGACGCCCATGGTCGAGGGCTACCTCTCCGGGCAGGCGGACCAGGCGCAGGCGCGGCATGGGCTCGAGGCCCTGCACCCCCTCGGGCACGTCGGCGAGCCGGACGACATCGCCTGGGCCTGCGTCTATCTCGCGTCGGACGAGGCGAAGTTCGTCACGGGCACGGAGCTGGTGGTGGACGGCGGCTACACCGCCCGCTAACCCGCATGGATGCGGATCTTCATCGACGCCGACGCCTGTCCGGTGAAGGACGAAGTCTACAAGGTTGCCGCGCGCTACGGCCTGACCACCACGGTGGTGTCGAACAGCTTCATCCAGATTCCCGTTTCGCCCCGGATCGAGCGCATGATCGTCGACGCGGGGCCGGACGTCGCCGACGACTGGATCGCCGAGCGGACCGGGCCGGGCGACATCGTGGTCACCAACGACATTCCCCTGGCCGAGCGGGTCCTGAAGGCAGGCGGGGCGGCCATCGCGCCTAACGGCCGGGTCTTCACGCCGGACTCGATCGGCCAGGCCCTGGCGCAGCGCGCCATCGGCGAGCACCTGCGCAGCCTGGGCGAGATGACCGGCGGGCCGAAGCCTTTCGATCGCAACGCCCGATCACGCTTTTTGCAGGCCCTCGACGAGGCGGTGAACCGCGAACGCCGCAAGCGGCGCTGACCGTCGAGCACCCGCGGCTTGCATCGGCTTGGCCCTGCGCTAGCTTGCCGCGCCTTTCGCCTCAGGAGACCTCCATGCGCAAAGTGGGTTCGATGTTCGCCGTCGCGGCCGTGGCCGCCATCCTCACCGCCTGCGGCCAGTCGCAGACCGGGCAGGACGCGGAGAACAGCCAGGCGGCCTCCTCCGCCCAGTCCGGCGCGGCCGGCCAGGTCGAGGCGGCGCCAGCCATGAGCGACGCCGACAAGCAGGCGCTGCTGGCCTCCTACCCGGCGCCCTACAACCAGGCTGACCTCGCGAACGGCCAGACCAAGTTCGGCCTCTGCCGCTCGTGCCACACCATCACGCCCGGCGGCGCCAACATGACCGGCCCGAACCTGCACGGTGTGTTCGGGACCAAGGCGGCGTCGAAGCCGAACTACAACTATTCCGACGCCATCAAGCAGGCGAACATCACCTGGGACGCCACGCACCTGGATCAGTGGCTGGCCGACCCGAAGAACTACCTGCCCGGCACCAAGATGACCTTCGCCGGCCTGAAGAACGCCGACGACCGACGCGACCTGATCGCCTTCCTGATGGTGGAGACCGGCTACCATCCGTAAGAGGTCGGGGGAACTCTTCCCACAGGCGATCAAAACGCCTCCGACAACCTTGACGCGCAGCGGCGGCGGGCGCATGCTCGTCCCTGTCGAGCCTGCTGTCCGGTCGACATCTCTCCGCGCCTTCGAACCCCAAGCGAGGGCGCGGAGCGCGCCGGTCGCGTCCCCCGCGCGGTCGATGCGCGTCCCGCATCCTGGCCTTCCCCGACTGCCGGGGAAGGCCATTTTGCTTTCGGGCGGAGCCCCTACTCGGCGGCGTTGGCGACGCGCGCCTTCTCGGCCTCCTCGAAGGCCTCGATACGCCGGGCGGTGGCCTGCGGCGACTTCGTGAACCGGCCGAGCAGGTTGTAGAACACCGGCACGATGAACAGCGTGACCATGGTCGAGAAGATCGCCCCGAAGAAGATGGTCACGCCGATGGTCTTGCGCGCCTCGCCCCCCATGCCGCCCCAGACGATCAGCGGGATGGCGCCGGCCGCTGCCGAGATCGAGGTCATGATGATCGGTCGCAGGCGCAGCGACGCGCTCTCGATCACCGCCTCGCGCACCGAGAGCCCCTCGTCGCGCAACTGGTTGGCGAACTCGACGATCAGGATGCCGTTCTTGGCGGCGATGCCCACCAGGATGATCAGGCCGATCTGGCTGTAGGTGTTGATCGAGGAGTCGGCAACCAGCAGCCCGAACAGCCCGCCGAGCGCCGCCACGGGCACAGTGAGCATGATCACGCTGGGGTGGATCCAGCTCTCGAACTGCGCCGCCAGCACGAGGAAGACCAGCAGCAGCGCCATGCCGAAGGCGACGCCCACGGCGCCCGAGCTTTCCAGGTAGTCGCGGGCCCCGCCGCCCCACTTCACGCCCAGGCCGCCCGGCTGGCGATTGGCCTCGGCCTGCAGGAAATCGATAGCCTCTCCCATGGAGTAGCCCGGGTTGAGCTGCGCGGTGAGCGTGATGGAACGCAGGCGGTCGACGCGGGCCCGGTCGGGGGTGTCGCCGCGCACCCGGGTGGTGACCAGGGTGGACAGCGGGATCGGCTCGCCCGAGCTCGCCCGAACGTAGACGTTCTTCAGGTCCTCCTCCGTCTGGCGCTGAGAGCGCTGGGTCTGGAGCAGGACATCGTATTCCTGGCCTGCCTTGATGTAGGTCGTCACCCGGCGCGAACCGAACATGGTTTCCAGCGCCCGGCCGACGGACTGGGCCGACACGCCGAGGGCGGCAGCCTTGTCGCGGTCGATGTCCACCACCACGCGCGGGCTCGTGGGCTCGTAGTCGAGACGCGGACGGGCCAGGCCCGGGTTCTGCTCGGCGGCGGTCAGGATCGGGCGGATCGCGCGCTCGATCTCGGGGTAGTCGTTGCCGGTGATGATGAGCTGGACGCTGGAGCCGCCGCCCCCTCCGCCGGGGCCGCCGCGCTGCAGGCCGCCCTCGGGCGAAACGATGGCGCGCACGGAGGTGATGCTGGCGAGCTCGCGGTTGAGCTGGGCCGCGAACTCCTGGGTCGTGATGTCGGCCTTCTCGGACAGCATGGTGTTGCCGCCGGCGCTGTTGAAGCTGGACGCCCCGCCGAAGCGCGGCATCGACAGCACGTAGCGGTCGAGGGTGCCCTCGCGCACGTGACGCATCAGGATCTGCTCGAGCTGCTGGGCCGCCTGGCGGGTGTAGTCGAAGCCCGCGCCCTCGGGCCCGGTGATCATCACCTGGGCGCGGCGGCGGTCCTCCTCGGGGGTGAGCTCCTTGGGCAGGACGTTGAACACAACGACGGCGAGGCCGGCCAGCACCAGCACGAGCGCACCGGCGCCGAACGAGGCCGAGCGCTTGCCGAGCACCGCCTCCAGCGACGCGTGGTACGAGGTCTTCAGCCGCTCCATGGACTTGTCGATGGCCTGCGCCAGGCGGCCCTCGCCCTTGGCGGGACGCAGCAGCTTCGAGGCGAGCATCGGCGACAGGGACAGCGCCAGCAGGGCCGAGAAGGCCACCGCGGCGGCCACAGCCACCGCCAGCTCCACGAACAGCCGACCGGTAAAGCCCGGCATGAACATCAGAGGCGCGAAGACGGAGATCAGCACGATGGTGGTGGCGACCACGGCGAAGAACACCTGGCGGGCGCCGCGCTGGGCGGCGACCACCGGCGGCTCGCCCTCGTCGATCCGGCGCTGGATGTTCTCCACCACCACGATGGCGTCGTCGACCACCAGCCCGATGGCCAGCACCAGGGCCAGCAGGGTCAGCAGGTTGATCGAGAAGCCCAGCGGGGCGAGCACGATGAAGGTCGACAGGATGCAGATCGGCGCGACGATCGACGGGATCAGCGCCGCGCGCCAGGTGCCGAGGAACAGGAAGTTCACCAGGGCCACGCAGCCGAGGGCGATGGCCATGGTGATCCACACCTCCTCGATCGCGTGGCGGGTGAACTCGGTGTAGTCCACCGCCACCTGCAGGTCGGTCCCCTTGGGCAGGCCCGGCTTGATCTCGGTGATCATCTGGCGGACGCCGTCTGAGATCTCGAGGTCGTTGGCCAGGCTCTGCCGGAAGATGGCGATGCCCACCTGGTCGCGGCCGTTCGAGCGGAAGCTGCGGCGGTACTCGTCCGGCCCCTCCTCCACGCGGGCGATGTCGCCCAGCCGGGTGATGTAGGTCTGGCCCGCGGTCGGCGTGGTCACGTCGCGGGTGACGCCCTGCGGCGCGCCGGCGACCGACGCCGTGCCGCCGACCGCGGCGGAGGCCTGCGCCTGGGTGGTCGCCCGTTGCGGCACGACCGGGAGCTGGGCGAACTGCTCGGGGGTCGAGTAGCCGCGGGCCACCCGGATGGTGAAGTCCTTGGCGGGCGCTTCCAGCGAGCCGGCCGGGAGCTCCAGGTTCTGCGAGTTGAGCGCGCTCTCCACGTCCTCGACGGTCACGCCGCGGGCGGCCATGGCGTTGGGGTCGAGCCAGATGCGCATCGAGTAGAACTGCGCGCCGCCGACGCCCACGTTGGCGACCCCTGGCACGGTGGAGAACCGCTCCACCAGGTAGCGCTGGGCGTAGTCCGAGAGCTGCAGCCGGTTGAGCGTCGTCGACGTGAAGCTCAGGAACATGATCGGCGAGGCGTCGGCGTTCGCCTTCTGGATCTGCGGCGGGTCAGCCTGTTCAGGGAGCTGCGCCGTCACGCGGCTGACGGCGTCGCGCACGTCGTTGGCCGCGTCGTCGAGGTCGCGGTCGAGGGTGAAGGAGATGCTGATCCGCGAGGAGCCGTCACGGGAGGCGGAGTTGATCCTGTCGATGCCCTCGATCCCGGCGATCTGCCGCTCGATGACTTCGGTGATCCGCTCCTCGATGACCTCCGCCGAGGCCCCGCGGTAGGTGGTGGAGACCGACACCACGGGCGGGTCGACACTGGGCAGCTCGCGCACCGTAAGCGCGCTGAACGAGGCAAAGCCGACGACGCACAGGATGATGGCCGCCACGGCCGCGAAGACGGGGCGCCGGACGGAGATGTCGGAGATCATCATGCGGGCGACCGCGCGGCTTGCGCCGGCGCTCCGTTGGGCCGGGCGCCCGGCTGGCGGGCGCCGGCGATCCGGATCGGCTGGCCGGGCTGCACCTTGTTGAGGCCGTCGGCGACGATCCGCTCGCCGGGCTGCACGCCGTCGCGGATCTCCACGAAGCCCTGCTGGCGCACGCCGGTCAGCACCGGCCGTTGTTCAGCCACGGTGCGCTCTCCGGCCTGGCGGATCACGTAGACGAAGGCGTTCTCGCCCTGCACGGACACCGCCGATTCCGGCGCGCTCAGGTTCTGGCGGTCGCCGCGGGAGACGCCCACCCGCACCAGCATGCCGGGCTTCAGCCGCCGGCCCGGATTGGGGAACTCGGCCCGGGCGGTGATCGCCCGGGTTCGCTCGTCCACGCGGGTGTCGAGACGGGCGATGCGGCCGGTGATGGTCTCGCCCGGAAGGGCGTCGACCCTGGCGAGGATCGTCTGGCCCTCGGAGAGCTGGCTCAGAAAGCGCTCGGGCACCTGGAAGTCGACGCGGATGGCCGAGACGTCGTCCAACGTCACGATGGGCGCGCCGGGGTTCACCAAGGCGCCGGGCGCCACGTCCGACAGCCCGACCACGCCGGCGAACGGCGCGCGGATGATGCGGTCCGCCTCGCGCGCCCGGGCCGCGGCCACGTCGGCCTGGGCCGTGCGCCAGGCGGCTTCGTACTGGTCGATCTGGGCGCGCGAGGCGAAGCCCCGCTGCCCAAGTTCACGATAGCGGTCGTAGGCGCGACGCGCCTCGACGAGGCGGGCCTCGGCCTGGGCGATGCCGGCGTTCTGTTCGGTGGCGCGGAGCTCCACCAGCACCGCGCCCTTGGCGACCGACTGGCCGTCCGTGAAGCGCACCCGCTCGACGAGCTGGGTGGCCGCCGCCGTCAGGGTCACCGACTGCCGCCCCTTGGCGACGCCGAGAACTTCCAGGGTGTCGGCGAACGCGCGGGGCTGGACCACGGCCACGGAGACCAGGGTGGGACCGCCGAAACCGCGGCCGCCCTTCATGCCCGGACCGCCCTTCATTGCGGCCGCGCCGCCGCCGGCCGCGCCGCCGCCGGGGCCCGCCTCGGCGTTGCGGCCGAGCACCTTCACCCCGCCGACGATGAGCATGACGGCCAGGATCACGATGGCGGCGACGAGGAAGAAGTGGCGTCTCAGCAAGATGGATGGGCTCCGCGCCCGCCGTCCCGCGGGCTGATCGTCGAAAAGAATGAGGCTCTTAGGGTGACCCGATACACGCCGTCCAGTGACAGAAGGATGGCTCTGCGTTGCGTCCGTGAAACAGGCGCTCAAATACTGACGGGCGCCCGGGGACCGGGCGCCCGTTGCTTAGACGAAAGTGGTAGGTGGACTCAGGTGTCGTAGCCGGGCAGCTCGCGGTCGAGCTTGCGCAGGCAGCCCGGCCAGGCGAGGCCGCCGCCGATGCCGCGGGCCACCTGATTCCGCACCTCGGTCTGCGACGCCTCGGGCGCGAACAGGACCTTGTCCCGGCCGCCCGACAGCGCCTTCACCTGCATGGAGCAGGCGCGCTCGAGGTAGTACATGCCGATCCAGCAGTTCGCGGCCGTGTCGCCCACCGACAGCGTGCCGTGGTTGCGCAGCAGCATCAGGGTCTTGTCGCCGATGTCGGCCACCAGCCGCTCGCGCTCGTCGAGGTTCAGGGCGATGCCCTCGTAATCGTGATAGGCGAGCCGCGGCATCACGATCAGGGCGTGCTGGCTGAGCGGCAGCAGGCCTTCCGACTGGGCGGCCACAGCCACCCCGTCGTCGGAGTGCAGGTGCATCACGAAGCGGGCGTCCTCGCGCGCCGCGTGGATGGCCGAGTGGATGGTGAAGCCCGCCGGATTGATGAAGTACGGCGTCTCCTGCAGCACGTTGCCGTCGAGGTCGATCTTCACCAGCGACGACGCGGTGATCTCCTCGAACAGCATGCCGTAGGGATTGATGAGGAAATGGTGCTCCGGCCCGGGGATCCGGGCCGAGATGTGGGTGTAGATCAGGTCGTCCCACCCGTAGAGCGCCACCAGCCGGTAGAGCGCCGCCAGGTCCACCCGGGCCTGCCACTCCTCGGCGCTGACCCGGTCCTTGAGCGAGGGCAGATTGGCGAAACCATCGGCCATGGGGCGTCTCCCGTTCATACGATCGTTCGGCGCAAAGTCCTCCCGCACGGACCCAGCGTCAAGCGGCAGCCGCCGTCCACGCCTCCGCAACCTCCAGCATGCGGCGGCCATCATCTGCGGCCCCTAGCTTCCACGCGTACAGCGCGGTGGAGACCCGCTCCACGAACGCCCAGGCCCAGATCGCGTCCTCCGGCTGACCGGTGAGCGCGGCCATCCTGGCGCAGCGGGCGCGGCCGAGCGTCGCGGGGTCGCCGGCGAGCAAGGCCTCGCTGCCGCCCCGCAACAGGGCCCCGATGTCGTAGGCCGGTTCGCCCCAGATCCCGTCTGGATCGATCAGCCGGAACCGGCCCGGCTCATGAGGATCGGCCAGGGCGTTGTGGATATGGGGATCGCCGTGCAGCAGGACCGCCTTCGCGGGATCGTGGACCCGGCCCCGCTGCTCCGCGTAGGCGACCGCCCGCTCCACCACCGCCGCACGGCACGGCCGGCGGAGCGCCTCCCAGGTCTGCGGGATGAAACGCGCCAGCCAGGCGGCCTTGTCGGGCAGGCTCAGCAGCCCGTCGGCGTGCGGCAAGGGACGCCATGAGGCCATCAAGGTGGCGGCCAAAGCCTCCAGCGCCCGCTCGCGCGGCCAACCGAGGTCCGCCAGGGGCGCGCCGAGGCGTTCCACGAGCAGGGCGCGGCGCGCGGGATCGGCGGCGAGCAGCCGCGCATATCCGTGGCCGTCCGCCAGCGCCAGGGCGCGTATCTCGCTCTCCACGGGCTCGTCCCCGGGCATGGTGATCTTCAGGACGGCTGCCGCCCCGGCCGCGGTGACGGCTTCCGCCACATAGGCGCTGGACCCGCCTTCCAGCGTCGCGCCCAGGCGCAGCCCCCAGCCTTGGGCCAGATCGGCGATGGTCGCGGGCAGCGTCGCCAGCCACGCCTCCGCCGCGCCGCCCAAGGCGCGTGCGCTGCGTTCGACCCTGGCCGGAACCAGGATCAGGTGCGCACCCGGGTCACCGCGTCCAGCCAGCGGGCGTACGCCGCCTCGCGCCGATGCGCGGCCATGCCGGGCTGGAAGCCCTCGGTGCGTGGCCGGGCTGACGCCGCCTCCTCCAGCGAGGCGTAGATCCCCGCCCCCAGGCCCGCGAACAGCGCCGCGCCGAGCGCCGTGGTCTCCTGGTAGGTGGCCCGGCAAACCGACACGCCGGTGAGGTCGGCCAGTCGCTGGCTGAACCACAGGCTGCGCGACATGCCGCCGTCGATGCGCAGCTCCACCGAGCCCTCGAACGCGTGCGGCGCGTCCGAACGCATGGCCTCGATCAGGTCCCGGGTCTGCAGCGCGGAGGCGTCCAGCGTCGCCTGGGCGATCTCGGCGAGGCCGGCGTCGCGGGTCAGGCCGAAGATCGCGCCGCGGGCGTTGGCGTCCCACCAGGGCGCGCCGAGCCCTGTGAAGGCCGGCACCAGCACCACGCCGTGGTCCTCGCGGGCGCGGGCCGCCAGGCTCTCCACGGCGGTGGGGCCGCCCGACACGCCTAGACCCTCGTTGACCCATTGCACGGCGGCGCCGGCGATGAAGATCGCGCCTTCCAGGGCGTAGGTCGTGCGGCCGTCCACCCGCGCGGCGACGGTGGTGAGCAGCCGCGCCCGCGACACCGGCGCCGCCTCGCCCGTGTTGATCAGCATGAAGCAGCCGGTGCCGTAGGTGGCCTTCATCTCGCCCGGCCGGATGCAGCCCTGGCCCATCAGCGCCGCCTGCTGGTCCCCGGCCACGCCCCGGATTGGGATGGCGCGGCCGAGCAGGCCGGGTTCGGTCTCGCCGAAGTCGCCCGCGCAGTCCCGCACCTCCGGCAGCAGGCCGAGCGGGACGCCCAGCATCTCGCCCATGGCCGCCGACCAGGCGCCCTTGCGGATGTCGTACAGCAGGGTCCGCGAGGCGTTGGTGGCGTCGGTGGCGTGCACCCGTCCGCCCGTGAGCTTCCAGATCAGCCAGGTGTCGATGGTGCCGGCCAGCAGCTCGCCGGCCTCGGCGCGCGCCCGGGCGCCGGTCACCCTGTCCAGCAGCCAGCGGATCTTGGTCCCGGAGAAGTAGGGGTCGAGCAGCAGACCGGTGATCTCGGTGGCCTCCCCCTCCCGCCCCGCCTCGCGCAATCTCTCGCAGAGGTCGGCCGTGCGGCGGTCCTGCCAGACGATGGCCGGATGGATCGGTCGCCCGGTGGCCTTTTCCCAGACCACCACCGTCTCGCGCTGGTTGGTGATGCCGATGGCCGCCACCTCGTCCATCGCGCGCGCCGCCTTGCGCACCGCCTCTCCCAGGACCTCCACTGAGGCGCGGAAGATCTCGTCCGGGTCGTGCTCGACCCAGCCGTCGGCGGGATAGTGCTGCTCCAGTGGCCGGCCGGCCTCGGCCAGCGCCCGGCCCTGGCGGTCGAACAGGATGGCGCGGGTGCTTGTGGTGCCCTGGTCGAGCGCCAGGATCAGCGGTTCGGCCATCTGGCGGTTTCCTCCCCCGTCTTTGGTCTATGCCCTTTAAGCATGTTTTCATCCGGACTCAGCAGATTCGGGCCCGAGGGCTCAGAACGGGCCCGGGGTATGGGGGTTTAAGGCTGTGGGTCTCGCGCTGAGCAGCGAAAGTCTGCTTGAGCTGGCCAGGAGCCGCGCGCCGGGAGACCGGGAGCGGTTGTTGCTGGGCCTCGTGGATCTGTGTGCGACCGGCGGCGGGGGGACAGCCGTGGTGTCCGCGCCCGCCGTCCAGGGCCTGCTGTCGTCCATCTTCATGACCCTGGTGGTCGAGGCCGAGCGGGATATCCGCCGCCGCCTCGCCGAGCGCCTGTCGCGCGCCGACTGGGCGCCAGCCGGCCTGATCAACGTCCTGGCCCTGGACGAGATCGAGATCGCCCGGCCGATCATCGCCGCCAGCCCGCTGCTCAAGGACCACGACCTCGTGCGCCTGCTGGTGGAAGCCACCATCGAGCACCAGATCGAGGTGGCCCGCCGACCGCACCTGGGCGGCGTGGTGGTGGCCGCCATCCTGCGCCAGGCCGAGCCCGCCGTGCTCACCGCGCTGGCCAACAACCCGACCGCGGACCTCAGCGACGAGGACATGCGCCAGTTGGTGGCCGCCGCCCGCAAGGTGGCAGCGCTCCGCACGCCCCTGTCGCGCCACCCGCGCCTGACCGCCGACCTCGCCCTGCAGCTCTACGTCTGGGTCGGCCAGTCGCTGCGCGCGGCCCTGGCCGACCGGTTCAGCCTCGACGGCGCCGCCGTTCAGCAGGCGATCGCCGACTCGGTCCGTGACGCCCACGCCAACGCCCCCTCCGAGGCCGAAGGCCTGCTGGTCGTCGCCCGCGAGGGCGAGCGGGAGGAGATGGAGCGCAAGCTCATCGACAAGCTGCACGCCGCCGGCCAGCTCCGCCCCGGCTACCTGGTGCGGGCGCTCCGGGAACGGCGCCTGTCGCTGTTCGCCACCGCGCTGGCGCGGCTCGGCGGCTTCGAGGAAGACCACATCCACCGGGCGCTCGACTCCGAACGCCCCGAGCTGCTGGCGCTGGCCTGCGCGGCCGTCGGCATCGACCGCAGCGTCTTCCCGACGATCCTCGACATGGTCCGACGCCTGAACAACGGCCGTCCCTCGGGCGGGATCGCCGGCCGCGCCACGGGCGTGCTCGGCCCGGTGCCGCAGGACCTCGCCGGCAACGCCTTCCGTCAGGCGGTCGGCGCCCGCTGAGGCGGTTTGACAAGCCGACCGGCTTGGCCGCTTTTGGCCGTCCGATGTTCAACGCCCAGCCCATGGTGACCCGCCTGGCCTTCGTGGCCAGCGACCGGCCGGAAGCCGAGGAGGCGCGCGACGCGCTCGCCGCCCGCTATGGCGACACACCCGAGAGCGAGGCCCAGGTGGTGGTCGCACTCGGCGGCGACGGCTTCATGCTGGAGACGCTCCACCGGCACCTGGAGAGCGGCAAGCCGATCTACGGCATGAACCGCGGCTCGGTGGGCTTCCTCATGAACGAGTACAGCGAGGACGGGCTGCTGGAGCGGATCAACGCCGCCGAGACCGCGATCATCCATCCGCTGCGCATGACCGCTGTCGGGGTCGACGGCGCGACCCACCGCGCGCTGGCCATCAACGAGGTCTCGCTGCTGCGCCAGACCCGGCAGACCGCCAAGCTTCGGATCACGGTCGACGGCAAGGTGCGCCTCCCGGAGCTGTCCTGCGACGGCGCCCTGGTGGCGACGCCCGCCGGCTCCACCGCCTACAACCTGTCGGCCCACGGCCCCATCATCCCGCTCGACGCGCGCGTGCTGGCGCTGACCCCGATCAGCGCCTTCCGGCCCCGGCGTTGGCGGGGCGCCCTGCTCTCACACACCGCCACGGTGCAATTCGAGGTGCTGGAGGCTGACAAGCGGCCGGTCAGCGCCGTGGCGGACAACTACGAGGTGCGCGACGTGCGCCAGGTGAACGTCTGCGAAGACCGCGAGGTCAGCCTGACCATGCTGTTCGACGCCGGCCGCAGCCTCGAGGAACGGGTGCTGGCGGAACAGTTTTCTTCATAGAAAACCGTGGGTTGCGCGTCATCCCTTTGTTAACGGCTTACCTTTAGCGTTTCCCCCCGAGTGGCAGGAGGCTACCGCGTGAGCCAGCAGAATTCGGGCCAGATGATCCAGGTCCCCAACAAGCTCGGGGCCAAGGTTGGCGGCGGACTGGGCCGTCTGGGCGCCATCGATCCGGCGGCGATCGCCAAGGCCGAGGCCGCTCTGAAGAGCCTGTCCGGCAACTTCGCCCAATGGCTGCACGACGAGATCAACAAGCTCGACGCCGCCCGCCAGCAGGTCCGCGCCCAAGGCGCCACGACCGAGACCATGGAGGCGCTCTACCTGCGCGCCCACGACCTGAAGGGGCTGGGCGCCACCTACGGATTCCCGATCATCACCCGCATCGCCGCCTCGCTGTGCCGCCTGACCGACGACAAGTCCAAGCGCACCTCCGCGCCGATGCCGCTGGTGGACGCGCACATCGACGCCATCAAGGCGGCCGTGCGGGACGACATCAAGGAAGACACCCACCCGGTGGGCGCCGTGCTCGTGAAGGAACTCGAGGCCGCCGTCACCGAAGCCGGCGCCTGAGCGGCTACATCACGCGCTCGAGGGGCTCCTCCACCGCGCCGTAGCCGGCGTCGGGCGGCAGCACGAGCACCTTGCCCGCCCCGCGGCTCTCGATCTGCGGCCGGACGGTGACCAGCGTCCGCGCCCCCGCCCGTTCGACGGCGTCGGCGGCGCTCTCCGCCTCGGCCAGCAGCTTCAGGTTCATGCGCGTGGGGAAGATGATCTTCCGCTCGCCCAGTTCACCGAGCCGCAGGGCCTCCGACGGCGGGATCCATTCGGCGTCCACCGTCTCGCGCCCGTCGCACGCGGCGAGCTGGTCCTCGGGCGCACGCACGGCATAGAACCAGGTGTCGAACCGCTTGGGCGTGAGCGGCGGGGTGATCCAGCGCGCGAAGACCGTCAGGGCGTCCAGCTCCAGCCGGGCGTCGAGGTCGCGGACCACGTCCAGGAAGGCCGTGCGGCCGGCGTCCACCGCCTGGCGCACCTCCATCGGACAGGCCTCGCCGCCGATGGTCGAGCCGTCGCGGCGACGGGCGAGCAGCAGGCCTGCCTCCTCGAACACCTCGCGGATCGCGGCGATGCGCAGCGCCCGCTGCTCGGCGTCGTGTGCGTCCCAGCCAAGAACGTGATCGGCCCAGGCCGGGTCGTGATCGCCCGCGTGGCTCTTGCCGCCCGGGAAGACTAGCGCGCCCGAGGCGAAGTCGATCTGGTGGTGCCGCCGCACCATCAGCACCTCGAAAGCCGGCTGGTCGCGCAGCAACAGGATGGTGGCGGCGGGCTTGATCTCGGCGGAGGAAGCGGACTCTGACATGGCGCCAGCTTGGGCCGGCGCCCCCGGGTCAAGCAAGCGTCAGGCGGTGACCTTCTCCGCCTCCTTGCGGGCGCTGCGGGAGAGCTGGTCCATCTTCTCGATCAGGTAGTCCACGTCCTCCCGGGCCGCCGCCTGCGGCTGAGTGAGGAAACGCTGCATCATCCGCTCCTGGAAGCGCTCGCGGTCGCGGGCGCCGCCGTCGAACTCCATCGAGTGGAAGGTGTCCACCGCCGCCCGGAAGGCCGGGAACAGGCGGGCCGGCAGCCCGGCGCGCTCGTAGATGGCGCGTAGGCCCAGCGGCCCGGCGTCGTGGATCATCAGCCAGGTGCGGTGGTGCGGCACGCCGGCCAGCTCGGCCAGGCCCCACTCGAAGAAGGTCATGTGCCCCTGCGCCAAGCCACGGAGCAGCAGCGAGGGCGTGAGCCGGCCGCCCTTGGCCAGGTGCGCCACGAAGCTCTTGATGTCGGCGGCGCGGCCGGCCTGGTCCACCAGGTCGACGGTGGCCCGCTCACCGGACGCAACCGCCAGCTCCAGCGCGGTCTGCGGGGAAAGCGCATGATGGGTCACGAGGTGCTCGCGCACCTGGTCCGAGACGAGGCCGATCAGCCGTTCGGTGACCGACAGCGGCAGGGCCTGGCGGAAGGCGACGGCGGCCAGCACCTTCTCGGATTGTTCGAAGCGGTCGACGACCCGCTGCAGGGAGCGCTCGCTGAAGTCGGCCTCGTCGTTGGCGCAGGCGGTGGAGACCGCGCGCTGCGCGCCGTGCTCGGCGATGGCTTCCGTCACCTTGCGGCCGAGCCTGGGCCGCTTCGCGATGGCGAGCTGACGGACCGGCCCGCCCAGGCGGACGATCTCGGCCAGGTCCTCGTCGGTGAAGGCCGGCGAGAACGCCAGCATCGGCAGGGCGACGCTCTCGACGTCGCGCGCGAGCCGCAGCGCCACGTCGCGCGGCACCAGGCTGGACTCACGAAGGGTGACGGCCAGCGCCCGGCGGACGAGCTCGGCGGCGTCGGCGGCCATGATCCGCAGGATCTCGGCGGCCAGCGTGCGATCGTCGTCGGTCAGGGGCAGGCGGTCGAGGTTCCGGCACAGCTTGTGCGCGGCCGCCGCCCGCTCGTCGGGCGTCGCCCCCTTCACGAGCGTGCGGATATCCTCCTCCGTCAACGCTGCGCGCGTCGTCGCCATGGCCCCTTCTGGTCCCTCGTGAGACCATTTTAGTCCCACGAGTCGACCCTGCCACGGCCATGCTTAACGGGGCCTTGCCGGGCGAATCTGTTGATTAACTTCTTCCCGTAACCCGCCGCCAACCGCGCTTCCCATAGCCTGCTCACGAACAGCCAGGGTCGTGTGAAGAGTGCGTCAGCCCATCGCCAGCGAGCCGCTCCGCGGCGGCCTCTCCCTCGGCGAACAGGCGCTGCAGGCCCAATGCGCGCTGCTGCCGTGGGCGCTGGCCGCCTTCGGCGTCTGCCTGCCGGCCTACGTCTGGGCGGGCAGCCATGCCCCCAACGCCGCCTGGATGAGCGTCAGTTTCGTGATCTTCGCGATCGGCTGGGGCGCGTTCTATGCCGTGGTGAACTGGCTCAAGGAGCCGCAGGCCGCCGACCCGCGGCGGCGCGCCCGGGTGCAGATCCTCGGCGGGCTTATCTGGGCCGGCGCCATCGCCCAGATCGCCGCCTTCGCCATGGGGGCAGGTCCCTACCGCGAACTGCTGCTGCTGGCGGCCCTCGCGGCGGCGATCGTCTGCGTGGTCTTCACCGCGCCCTGGCTGCCCAGCCTGCTGATCGTCGCCCCCGTCGCCCTCGCCGGGCCGCTCATCGGCCTCTTCACGACCGAGGGGGCGCGAGAGGCGGCGCAGATCGCCTGGGGCGCGGTGGCGCTCGCGCTGGCGCTCAGCCTGGTGGTCAACCGCATCCTACGCCGGCAGTTTGCGCTCGCGGCCGAACGCGAGATGTTGATCGCCGAGCGCGCCAGCCAGGCCGAGGCCGCCCGCCGGCTCGCCCGCTCGAAGTCCGACCTCGTGGCGACTCTGGGCGACGAGATCCGCAACGGCCTGACCGGTGTGGCCCACGTGCTGGCCGCCGCCGCCGGGCGCGGCGGACGCACCGCGCCTTCCCGCAGCCAGCTCTCCGCGGCGCTCGACGCGGCCAACGACCTGCTGCAGGTGCTGGATACCACCCTCGACGCCGAGACGGCGGAGGCCGGTCGACTAACCGTCCGGCCGCAGCCGGTCGACGCCATCGCCCTTGTCCGCGACCTCGTGCTGCTGAGCCGGCCCCAGGCTTCGGCCAAGGGGCTCGAGCTCAAGGTGCAGGTGCAGCCGGATCTCGCGGCCGGCTCGGGAGCGGCCATCGCCGACCCGGTGCGCCTGCGGCAGGTGCTGAACGCCCTGCTCGGCAACGCCCTGAAGTTCACCGTCCGCGGCGCCGTCGAGGCGCGGCTGGCCGTCATCGACGGCCGGCTGGTCATCGAGATCGCCGACACCGGTCCAGGCCTCACCGCCGACGAGCTGGCCGTGGCCTTCGAGCCCTTCCAGCGTGTCGCCCGTACCAGCGCCGGCGCGCCCGGCGCTGGCCTCGGCCTGACGCTCGCCCGCCAGCTCGCCCGGCTCATGGGCGGCGAGCTCAGGGCGCACAGCACCCTGGGCGTCGGGAGCTGCTTCACCCTGGAGATGCCCTACGATCGGCACGCCCGTCCCCTGCCCGCCGCCACGCCCGAGCCCAAGGCCGAGGCCCGCCGCCTGCGGATCCTGCTGGCCGACGACGAGGCGCTGAACGCGGCCATGCTGCGCGCCCAGCTCGAACAGCTCGGACACCAGGTGGTGCACGCCGCCAGCGGCGAACGCGCAGTGGAGCTGGCACGGGTCTGCGACCTCGACCTGATGATGATCGACGCCCGCATGCCGGGCCTGGACGGGCCGGCCACCATGGCCGCGGTGCGGTCGCTGGACGGACGCGCGTCGCTCACGCCCATCGTGGCGGTGATCGGCGGGCCCGACGAGGCGCGCGACTGCCTAGGGGCCGGCGCAGAGGCCCTGCTGCGCAAGCCCGTGACCCCGGCGGCGGTGGCCCGCGCCATCGCCGAGGCGCTGGCCGCCGACCCGGCCGCGAACGACCGCGTCGTGGCGTAAACCGCAACCTGTTCTAGACTGCCCCCAAACGCACAAGAAGCCTGGGGGACGCCGTGCTGCTGCAGGGCCTGAAGGTCGTCGATTTCTCCGCCTACATCGCCGGACCGGGCGCCGCGGGCATCCTCTGCGACTGGGGCGCGGACGTCATCAAGGTGGAGCGGCCGGGCGGCGACGCCATGCGCCACACCCTGGCCGACACCAAGAGCCAGCTCTCGGGCAACCCCGTCTTCGACCTCGATAACCGGGGCAAGCGCGGCGTGGTGCTGGACATCGCCAAGCCGGAGGGCCGCGAGGCGCTGGCCAGGCTCGCCGGCCAGGCCGACGTGTTCCTGACCAACGTGCGCCCGGCGTCGCTCAAGCGCGCGGGCCTCGACGACAAGGCGCTGCTCGCCGCCAATCCGAGGCTGGTCTACGCGGTGATCACCGGCTACGGGCTGGAGGGGCCGGATGCCCACAAGCCCGGGTTCGACGTCACCGCCTTCTGGGCCCGCGCCGGCGTCGCCAACATGATTCCGCCGAAGGGGACCGAGCCCTTCATGCTGCGCACCGGGGTCGGCGACCACACCACGTCGCTCGCCACCGTCTCGGCGATCCTGGCCGCCCTCTACGAGCGCGAGCGGACCGGCAAGGGGCGGCTGGTGCAGACCTCGCTGCTTGCGACCGGCGTCTATGCCCTGAGCTCGGACCTGGCGATCCAGATGAAGTTCGGCCGGCTCGCCTCGCTGAAGCCGCGCAGCCAGCCGATGAACCCGCTGGCCAACGTGTTCCAGAGCGCCGACGGCCACTGGTTCGTGCACAACCCCCGCGGCGCGTCCGGTGGCTGGGAGGCCTTCTGCCGGGTGGCCGGCCGCCCGGACCTGATCGAGGACCCGCGCGCCGCCACCGGGCGTCTACGCCGCGAGAACACGGTCGAGATCACCGCCGAGTTCGACAGGGCCTTCGCCACGCTCCCCATGGCCGAGATCGCCCGGCGGCTGGACGAGGCGGACCTCGTCTGGGCCCCCGTGCAGACCCCGGCCGAGGTCGTGGCCGATCCGCAGGTGGCCGCCGCGGGCGCGATCCTGCAGGTCGCCGACGGCGAGGGCGGGACCTATCCCCAGCCCGCGGCCCCGGCGGTCTTCCCGGGCGTCGAGACGGGCGTGCGGCCGGCGAGCCCGAAGCTCGGCGAACATACCCGCGAGGTGCTTGCGGAGATCGGCTACGGTGAGGCGGAGATCGAGGCGCTGCTGAAGAACGGGGCCGCGGAGGCCGGCTGACGGCGGCCGTCAGCTCTCGTCCCGGGCGTCGGCCAGGATCTTCAGCATCTCGGTGGTGAAGATCGAGCCGGTCAGGCGCGAGCCGACCCCCAGTTGGTCGGCCGGCTGCGAGCCCCTGAGGATCAGCGCCACGAGGGCGTCCTGTTGCCGGACGCGGTCGTCCCGACGGGCCGAGGCGTACTGGATGAACTCGTCCTCGGGCGGCGGGGTCGCCTCGGCCAGTTCCGTCGCCTGGCCCGCGCCGCCCGTCCGCGTGAGGTTCGCATAGACCTCCGCCACCGAGGCCGCGCGACCGTCGCGGTAGAAGATCGCCTTGTTCGCGCGGGCGGCGTCGGGGAACAGGCTCGCGGCGCTGGCGTCGGGACGCTGCTCCATGGCCCGGATCAGCTTGGCCGACCCCTGCGGGCCAAGGAAGTGGGCGGCGTAGAGCTCGCCGGCCGTCGGGTTCCGCCCCACCCGGCCCTTGAGATAGGCGGCGTGGTCCGAGGCCAGCTCGCCGGCCATGAGCGAGGCGGCGTGCGGGTCGAGGCGCAGGTCCATGACCGCGCGGCGGGCCTCCGGGCCGTCCACCCGGTACTTGCCGTCTGAGCCCTTGGAGATCAGCTCAGCGTAACGGGCGTACCCATGCTTGGAACCGTGGTTCTTGAGTGTCTGCAGCCACGTCTGTTCGACGAACTGGAACAGGCCGGTGGCCGAGGAGCCCGACGCCCTGGCGTGCGGGTTGAAGCCGCTCTCGCGGTTGGCGGTGCGCATCAGGAACGAGAAGTCGACACCGGTCGCCTTGGAGGCGCGCTGGATCGCCCCTTCCACCGCGCCGCGGATTCCCTGGATCGCCATGGCCGAGTCCTGCGGCCGGCATGGTTAACGCGCCGCTAACCATACCCGCCACGCCCCGCTCGCGCCCCCTGCGGCATTTCTTACACCGTCACGCCTACGGAGCATGTTGACGGCGTGCAGGTTCGCGCGTTCTCTCCACATTGCAACATTGTTGCAATGTTGCAAAACACAGGAGGACACGCCGTGATAGCCCGCCAGTTCGTCCCGCTTACCTTCGATTCCCGAGGGACGGGGCGTCCCAAGCACCTCACCGTCGCCATCGCCGCCTCCCTCGGCGTACATGTGGTGGTCGGCGCCTATGTTGCATACATGAAATTCTCTGCGGCGCCCGCCGACCTGCCCGACGAGGTGGTCATCGAGGCCCCCTGGGTGACGCTGGAGAAGCCGAAGCCGCTCGATCCGCCAAAGCTCGACAAGCCGCCGGTGAAGGTCAGGCCACCCGCGCCGATTCCCGGCCCCATCGACGTCGCGCCGACGCCCGTGCAGCCTACGCCCGGCCCGGCTGAGCCGTTCAAGCCGGCGCCCCTTCCCCCGGAACCCGTAGTGGCCCCGGAGCCGGTCCGCGCCGACCCGGTGATCCGCTCGCCCACCTGGCTGAAACGACCCGGCGCCAACGAGCTGGCGCGGTTCTATCCCGAGCGGGCGCAGCGGCTGGGGCTCGACGGCCGGGCCTCCATTGGCTGTTCGGTGACCGCCAACGGGAGCCTGACCGGCTGCGCCGTGGTCTCCGAGACTCCGGCCGACGCGGGCTTCGGCGAGGCGGCGCTCAAGCTGTCGCGCTACTTCCGGATGAGCCCGCAGACGGTGGACGGCCGGCCTGTGGACGGCGCCCACGTGGTGATCCCCATCGCGTTCCGCCTGCCTCAGTAGCTGCGCGGCAGGCCCAGCACCCGTTCGGCCAGGAAGTTGAACACCATCTCCCGGCTGATCGGAGCGAGGCGGGCGATCATGGACTCGCGGAAGTAGCGCTCCACGTCGAACTCCTTGGCGTAGCCCATGCCCCCGTGGGCGAGGACCGCCGCCTCGCAGGCCCGGAAGCCCGCCTCGCCGCCCAGGTACTTGGCGGCGTTGGCCTCTGCTCCGCACTCGCGGCCGGCGTCGTAGAGGGCGGCGGCCTTGAAGGCCATCAGGTTCGCCGCCTCCAGCTCGGCCCAGGCCTTGGCGAGCGGGTGGGCCACGCCCTGGTTCTGGCCGATCGGGCGGCCGAAGACCACGCGGGTCTTCGCGTAGTCCGCCGCCCGGGCGAGCGCAGCCCGGCCCAGCCCCACCGCCTCTGCCGCGAACAGCACTCGCTCGGGGTTCAGCCCCTCCAGGAGGTAGTAGAACCCCCGTCCCTCCTCGCCCACCAGGGCGTCGGCCGGAACGTGCAGGTCGTCGATGAAGACCGAGTTCGACTCGACAGCCTTGCGGCCCATCTTGGGAATGGGCGTGGCGTGGATGCGCGTCCGGTCGAAGTCCGCATAGAACAGGCTGATGCCCTGGGTCGCCTTCTGGACCTGATCCCTCGGGGTCGTGCGGGCGACGATCAGGATCTTGTTCGCCCGCTGGGCCGAGGTCGTCCACACCTTACGACCGGAGATTTTCCAGCCGTCATTGGTGCGCTCGGCGCGGGTCGTGAGGCTGGTGGTGTCGAGCCCCGCGTCCGGCTCCGTGATGCCGATGCAGAGCTTGTCCGCCCCAGAGATCAGGCGCGGGATCAGCCGGCGCTTCTGCTCCTCGCTGCCGAACTTCGCGAGCGGCATGGGGCCGAAGATGTTCAGGTGCAGGGCGCTGGCGCCGGTGAAGCCGGCCCCGCTCTCCGTCACCGCCTGCATAGCGATCGCAGCTTCGGTGAGGCCGAGGCCCGAGCCACCCAGGTCCTGGGGCATGGCCGCGCCCAGCCAGCCGGCCTCGGCCATGGCGGCGACGAAGGCCTCCGGGAACTCGCCGCTCTCGTCCGTGCGGCGCCAGTACTCCGCGTCGAAGCGGGCGCAGAGCCGCAGCACCCCCTCGCGGATCGCCTGCTGTTCGTCGCTGAGCCAGAAGCCCGTCATGCCCCCTCCGCCTCGAACCTGCCCGGCGCCAGGCGGTGGGCATGGGGCCCGGGGTCCCGCTCCGTCACGCAAGCCGCCACGATTCCGGCGGCCATGGGCGCGAGCAACCAGCCGTTGCGCCGCGCGCCGACCGCCAGGACCACGCCGGGCGTGCGGCCGGGCCCGACCAGCGGCAGGCTGTCGGGCGTCGCGGCACGCACTCCGGCCGCCAGGACGTGGCCGGCTCCCCTCAGCTCCGGGAACAGCCGTGCGCCGCGAAGCAGCAGCGGCTCCGCCTGGGCAGGGTCGGGCGTGGGATCGTCCACTCCCGCCTCCATGGTGGCGCCGACCGCCGCCTCGCGGTCCGCGCCGGCCACATAGACTCCCTCGCCGCGCACGGTCATGGCCGGCGTCGGCGACATCCCGACGCGCAAGATGTGCCCCTTGATCGGCGTCAGCGCCGCGAGTTCGGGCGCGAGATCAGCGAGGCCCTGCCCCGCGCCGGTAGCCACGACCAGCCGCTCGGCGTCCATGAAGCCCGTCGCCGCCTCCTGGCGGAACGCCACGCCGGCGGCGTCGCAGGCGCGGCGGAGGGCGGAGAGCGCCGCCGCGGCGTCGAGGCGCCAGTCCTCGCGGGTCCAGAGCGCGCGGCCGAACACGGGTGAGAGTCCCGGAGCAAGCTCCTCGAGGGCCGCCCTCGGCAGCTCCGCGGCATGCTCGCCCAGGCGGGCGAGCTCGGCGTCGATCGCGCCCAGCCAGCCCGGTGAGCCCACCGCCAGCGCGCCGGAGCGGTCGAGCGTCAGCCCAACGCGCGCCTCCAGCGCCGGCCACAGGTTCCGCGCGGCCATCAGGAGGTCGAAGTGCGGCCGCGCCTCAGGATCGAGCACGGCCTCGAAGACCGGCGCCAGCATCCCCGCGGCGACCCCTGAGGCGCTGGCGAGCGGTGCGGCGGGGTCGAACACCGTCACCCGGCAGCCCGCGTCCGCCAGCGCCAGAGCCGCGCTCAGGCCGAGCGCGCCCGCACCCGCCACCGTCACTGTCGCGCCCCGGCTCATGGTCCCTTACCAGCCGCTCGACTCGCCAAATGCAAGCGGAACCGGCGCCCGGTCTCGGGGTTCAGGCAAGTCGAAGGCTCCCGGAGGAGCCTCGTTTGGAGGGATCCATGGCCACCACCGGCACGTCCAGCAGCGGCAAGTCCGCCAAGTCCTCGGCCAGCAAGAGCAAGTCCACCGCGAAGAAGAGCACGACGCCCGTCGCGCGCGGGAACGACGCCGTGGCCGTCCTGAAGCGCGACCACCGCGAAGTCGAGCGCCTCTTCAAGCAGTACGAACAGGCCAAGGAGGACGACGCCCGTAAGCAGGAGATCTTCCAGCAGATCGCGCTGGAGCTGAAGGTCCACACCCAGGTCGAGGAAGAGATCTTCTACCCGGAATCCCGCGAGTACGTGAAGGACCAGGACACGGTGAACGAGGCCGAGGTCGAGCACGCCTCAGCCAAGGACCTGATCGCTCAGCTCGAGCAGATGGAGCCTTCCGACGAGTACTACGACGCCAAGGTCACGGTCCTCAAGGAGATGGTCGAGCACCACGTCGAGGAGGAGGAGAAGGAGTACTTCCCCGAGTGCCTGAAGTCCGAGATGGACACGAAGGCGGTCGGCGAACGCATCCTCGCGCGGAAGGAAGAGCTGATGGGCGAGATGGCCGGCCCGGGCAGCCGCGCCACCCACTAGGGATCGCATGGCCGAAGCCCTCGACCCCGCCCTGCCGACCCAGGTGGACGAGCTCGCGAAGCTGGTCCTCGCCCGGGCCTGCGACGGCGACCTGAAGCTGGCGGCCGCCGAGTCCTGCACCGGCGGCCTGCTGGCCTCCCTGCTCACCGACATCCCCGGCCAGTCCCACGCCTTCGAGCGCGGCTTCGTAACCTACACCAACGAGGCCAAGCACGAGATGCTCGGCGTTTCGATGGAGATCCTCGACAACGACGGTGCGGTCTCCGAGCGGGCCGCACGCGCCATGGCCGAGGGCGCCCTCGCCCACAGCCGGGCGGACGTGGCGGTCTCGATCACCGGCTTCGCCGAAGGCGGGCCAGGCCAGCCCGCCGGCCTCGTCCACTTCGCCTGCGCCCGGCAGGGCGGCGCGACCGTGCACCAGGAGCTGCGGTATGGCGACGTCGGCCGCGCCGAGGTGCGCATCCGGGCGCTCGAGACGGCGCTCGGCATGATGCGCGACCAGCTTGCTGCTGCTCTCGACGCCGACGCCGCCTGAGCCGTCTGGCCAAACCCGTCTGCGCAGCCGAAAGTAACCGCAGAATGTGAGCGGTAACGGGGGGAGACATGTGGCGAGTGGTGTCGGCGCTGGCCGCGGCGCTGTGGCTGGCTGCGGGCGGCGCAGCACAGGCGCAGCCGGTTAGGATCGACAAGGGTCGGCTCGACGCGGCGCTCGGCCAGATGGTGGCGAGCGGCCGGGCCGCCGGTGTCTCGGCGCTGATCTGGCAGGATGGCCGGGAGCGGTATTTCGGCGCGGTGGGCGCCGCCGACCGCGAGGCGCAGCGACCGATGCGCCGCGACACCCTCGTGCAGATCTGGTCCATGACCAAGCCCGTCACCGGCGTGGCGCTGATGCAGCTCTGGGAGCAGGGCCGCTTCCGTCTCGACGACCCGGTGTCCGCCTACCTGCCGGAGTTCGGCCAGGTGCGGGTGGACGCAGGGCTCGATTCCTCGGGCCGTCCTTTGCTGAAGGCCCCCGCGCGCCCGATCACCATCCGTGACCTGCTGCGCCACACCGCCGGCCTCTCCTACGGCATGCGCGGCGAACAGCCGGACGCCGAGTACCGCCGCCTCGACCCCCTGGCGCTGAGCAACGACCTGCCGGAGATGGGCCGCAGGCTCGCGGAGGTCCCGCTGCACTTCGACCCCGGCCAGGAGTGGAGCTACAGCGCCTCCGTGGACGTGCAGGCCCTGCTCGTGGAGAAGCTGGCCGGAGTCCCGTTCGAAACCTATGTGCGGACGCAGATCCTGGAGCCGCTGCGGATGCGCGACACCGCCTGGACCCAGCCGCAGGCGGCTCTGCCCCGGCTCGCCGCCACCTACCTGGTCGGTCCCGACGGCGCGCTGACGCGCCAACCTGAGGCGGAGATGCTGGCGCGGAACTTCGCGCCGCACCGGCTGACCATGGGCGGGGCGGGCCTCGTCTCCTCGCTCGACGACTACATGCGCTTCGCCCGCATGCTGCTCAACGGCGGGGAGCTGGACGGCGCGCGGGTGCTGAAGGCCTCGACGATCCGGCTGGTGGCCTCGGACCAGCTCGACCCGGCGGTCACCAAGCGCCACTTCCTGCCCAGCAAGGGCAACGTCGGCTTCGGCTTCGACTTCGCCGTGCGGGTGGGCCCGCCGCTCAGCGCGACCGAGAACAGGGGCGCGGCCGGCGAATTCTTCTGGGACGGCGCGGCCTCGACCCTCTTCTGGGTGGATCCCGCCAATCGACTGACGGCGGTCTTCTTCGTCCAGAAGATGCCGTTCGACGGGACGCTCCACCGCGACTTCCGTGAGGCGGTGTACGGCGCGGGGTATCTCGGCCCGCCCGGAGATTAGACGGCGGCGAGCTCAGCCGGCACGGGATGCGCCGAGCCCCAGCCCTTGTGCCACTCGGGCTCGCCGGCGTAGCGCTTGGCCAGGAAATCCACGAAGAAGCGGACCTTGGGCGCCAGATGCCGGGCGTGCGGATAGACCGCGTGCACGTGGATCAACTCGGGCTCGAAGGCGCACAGCACCGGCTGCAGGCGACCCGCCCGCAGGTCCTCGGCGGCCGCGAAGGCCGGCGTGCGGGTGATACCGAAGCCCTGCCGGGCGGCGGCGACGCAGGGCTCGGCGCCGGAGAAGCTCAGCCGACCGCGGACGCGCACGTCGTGCCGCTCCCCCTGGCCGCCGAAGCGCCAGACGGTGGGATCCTTGGCGTTGGTGTCGATGATCGCCTCGTGCGCCGCCAGCTCCTCGAGGCTCTTCGGCGTGCCGGACCGGGCCAGGTACTCGGGCGAGGCGCAGGTCACCATCCGCACCGCCGCCAGCTTGCGCGCCACCAGCGAGGAATCGCTCAGTGAGCCGATCCGAACGGCCACGTCGAACCCCTCCTCCACGAGGTTGACCATCCGGTCGGTGGACGAGACGTCGAGCGACACGTCCGGATGGGCCCGGGCGAAGTCGAGCAGCGCCGGGATGAGCTGGCTTGCGCCGAACGACACGGGCGCCGAGATCTTCAGCGTCCCACGCGGACACCCGTCCTGATCGCGGACCGAGCCCTCCAGGGCCTCGAAGTCCTCGATGAGCTGGCGCGCCCGTTCCAGATAGGCCCGACCGGTGTCGGTGAGAGAGACGTCGCGCGTGGTGCGATTGAGCAGCCGCGCGCCCAGTCGGTTCTCCAGACGCGCCACCAGCTTGGACGCCTGGGCGCTGGAAACGCCGAGCCGGCGTGCGCCGTGGGTGAAGCTGCGGGCGTCCGCCACGGCGGCGAAGGCGGCGATCTCGTCGAAGCGGTCCATGCGATTGTTTCCCTTCCAGCAGGAAACTTATGCCTCGCCGCTCGATTATCAACAGCCACGCATACATCCATCTAGGGCGGGCACACCCGAGAACGGGAGAAGGATCTCATGTCGCACACCCGCACCGTCGCCGTCCTGGTCGGCTCGCTCCGCCAAGATTCCGCCAGCCGCAAGATCGCCAAGGCGTTCGCCGACCAGGCGCCGGACTCCCTTGAGTTCCGCTTCGTCGAAATCGGCGACCTGCCGCACTACGACCCGGACCTGGAGACCGACACCCCGCCGGAGAGCTGGACGCGCTTCCGTCAGGAGGTGGCTTCCGCCGACGCGGTGCTGTTCGTCACGCCCGAGTACAACCGCTCGGTCCCTGGCTTCCTGAAGAACGCCATCGACGTGGGCTCGCGCCCCTGGGGCAAGGCCGTCTGGACGGACAAGCCGACGCTGATCGTGTCCACCTCGGCGGGCGCGCTGGGCGGCTTCGGCGCGAACCACCAGCTCCGCCAGATGGTGAGCTTCTTCAACATGCCGATCCTCGGCCAACCCGAGGTCTACATCGGCAACTCCCTGTCGCTGTTCGACGAGGCGGGCACGCTGGTGAGCGAGACCACCGCCGAGTTCCTGCGCACCGTCTCCGAGGCCTTCGCCGGCTTCGTGGAGCGCAACGCTCCGGCCGTCCGCCGCGAGGCGGCCTAACGCTGGGCGCCGCGGAGACCTGCCCATGACGCTCCCGACCTTCTTCATCCCCCACGGGGCGGGCCCCTGCTTCTTCATGGAATGGACCCGCGGCCCCGCCGACACCTGGGACCGGACGGCCGCCTGGCTGTCCGGCCTCGTGGCCGACCTCCCCGAGCGGCCAAAGGCCATCCTGGTGGTCTCCGGCCACTGGGAGGCCGAGGCCTTCACCGTGCAGACGGCGGAGCGGCCGCCGATGCTGTTCGACTACTACGGCTTCCCGGAACACACCTACCGGCTGACCTTCGACGCGCCCGGCGCGCCGGCGCTCGCGCGGCGGGTGCGCGACCTGCTGGGCTGCGCGGGCTTCCCCACCGCCGAGGACCCGGCGCGGGGCTACGACCACGGCGTCTTCGTGCCGCTGAAGCTGGTGACGCCGGAGGCCGACATCCCCGTCGTGCAGCTCTCGCTCCGCCGCGACCTCGACCCCGAGGCGCACCTGGCCGCCGGCCGGGCGCTCGCCCCGTTGCGCGACGAGGGCGTGCTGATCGTCGGCTCCGGGATGAGCTGGCACAACATGCGCGGCTTCAGCCCGGCGTTCACCGCCCGCTCGGCCGCCTTCGACGCCTGGCTCGAACAGGCGATCGCCGAGCCGGCGGCGCGCAACGCCGCCATCGCCCGCTGGGAGGAGGCCCCGCACGCCCGCGAAGCCCACCCGCGGGAGGAGCATCTCGCGCCCCTCTTCGTGGCCGCAGGCGCGGCCTCCGGGGAGCCCGGCAAGGTCGCCTTCCGCGACCAGGTGATGGACGTGGTGGTCTCCGCCTTCCGCTTCGGCTGAGGTCAGCGGCGCGCCGCCGCCAGGCGGTGCAGGACGATCCCGCTGGTCGTGGCCACGTTCAGGCTATCGAAATCGCCGGCCATAGCGATCCGCACCGTGCGCGTCCGCGCCAGCACCTCGGGCGAGAGCCCCGGCCCCTCCGCGCCGAACAGGGCCGCCGTGCGGGCGCCTGGCTCGATCTCGTCGATCTCGACCTCGCCGCGCGGCGACAGCGCCACAACCTCGAACCCCGCCGCCGCCAGCGTGTCGGCTAGGTCCTCGCCCGCGGCCAACCGCGCGAACCGGACCGTGAGCGCCGCGCCCACCGAGACCCGGATGGCCTTGCGGTAGAGCGGATCACAGCACGCGGCGTCCAGCAGCACCGCGTCGGCGCCGAAGGCTGCGGCGTTGCGAAACAGGCCGCCCATGTTGTCGTGGTTGGCGATGCCTGAAAGGGCCACCAGCAGCGCCTCCGCGGGCAGCCCCGCGAGCAGGTCCGTGGCCAGGGGCTCCGCCCGCCGGCCGAGCGCAAGCAGGCCGCGATGGATGGGGAAGCCCACGACGGCGTCCATCACCGCCTGGCCGGCCGCGTACACCGGGGTCTCCGCCGGCAGGGTGTCCAGCACCTCGCCGAGGGACGACAACCGGTGCTCGGCCACCAGCACCGAGGCGAGCGGGTGGCGGCCGGCGGCGACCGCCTTCTCGATCACCACGCGCCCCTCTGCGATGAACAGCCCCTCGCGGCCAACCAGGTCCCGTTCGCGCACCGAGCGGTAGGGCTCGATGCGCGGATCGTCGGGAGCCTCGATGCGGACGACGGCTACCAGATGCGCACCCGGTCCGCCGGCGCGAGGTAGAGCCCCTGCCCCGGCTGCACGTCGAACGCTCCGTACCAGGGGTCCTGGTTGCGCACCGTGTAGGCCCGCCACTGGCCCGGCGAGTGGACGCCGGTCACCACTGCGCGACGCAGCGACGCCTCGCGGAACTTGGAGCGGTAGTTCTGCGCCCAGCCCAGGAAGAAGCGCTGATCGCCTGTGAAGCCGTCGAGCACCGGGGCTTCCTGGCCGCCCAGCGAGAGCTTCCAGGCGTCGTAGGCGGCGGCGAGGCCGGCCACGTCGGCGATGTTCTCGCCCAGCACCTGCTCGCCGTTCAGCTTGAGGTCCGGGAACACCTGGTAGGCGCTGTACTGCTCGGCGAGCTTCTTCGTGCGCGCCTTGAACTGGGCGAGATCCTGCGGGGTCCACCAGTTCTTGAGGTTGCCCTGCTCGTCGAACTGGGCGCCCAGGTCGTCGAAGCCGTGGCTGACCTCGTGGCCGATCACCCCGCCGATGGCGCCGTAGTTCACCGCCGGGTCGGCGGCCGGGTCGAAGAAGGTCGGCTCGAGGATCGCCGCCGGAAAGATGATCGAGTTCTGCGACGGCGCGAACAGGGCGTTCACCGTCTGTGGCGTCATGAACCACTCCTCGCGATCCACCGGCCCGCCGAGCTTGGCGAGGTTCCGGCGGTACTCGAAGAGATCGGCCCGGACATGGTTGCCGTAGGCGTCGCCGCGCACGACCTCCAGGCCCGAGTAGTCGCGCCACCGGTTCGGATAGCCCACGTAGACGCGGAAGTTGGCGAGCTTCGCCTTGGCCCGCGCCTTTGTCTCCGGGGTCATCCAATCGATGCGGTCGATCCGCTGGCCGAAGGCGGTCAGCACGTTCTTCGCCATCGCCTCCACCTGCGCCTTGCGCTCGGCGGGGAAGTGCCGCTCGACGTAGATCCGGCCCACGGCCTCGCCGAGGGCGACCGAGGTGACGTCCACGCCCCGCTTCCACCGTTCACGCTGCTGGGGCGTGCCGGAGAGCGCCGTGCCGTTGAAGGCGAAGTGCTCGTCGTCGAACGCCTTGGACAGGAAGGGCGCGGCGTCCTCGACCGTGCGGAAGGCCAGGTAGTCCCGCCAAGCCTGCACCGGCTGGCTGCCCACCAGCCGGGCGGCGCCGGCGATGGCGGAGTCCTGCCAGGCGCCGAAGCGCGGCTGATCGGCGAGGCCGGCGGCCTGCAGGAAGGCGTCCCAGTCGATCCCGGGCGCCTTGCGGGCCAGTTCGGCCCGCGTCCACACGTTGTTGGCCTTGGTGATGTCGGCCGTCTGGTCGACGGTCCAGTGGGTCCGCGCGATCGCGGTCTCGAGCGCCAGCACGCGGGCGGCCGCCGCCTCCGGATTCGGATAGCCGGCCAGCGTCAGCATCCGGGCCACATGGGTCTGGTAGGCCTTGCGCAGCTCGGCGTAGCGCGCGCCGGAGCCCAGGTAGTACTCGCGGTCCGGCATGCCGAGGCCGCCCTGCATCAGGTAGGGCCGGTACTTGCTGGTGTCGTCCAGGTCCTCGGCCACCCACAGGCCGAACAGGTTGGGCGTGTAGAAGTCGGTGGCGTTCAGCGCGTCGACGTCGGCGCGGATCGACCCGCCAAGCGCGCGCGACAGGTCGGTGCGGGTGCGGATGGCGGCGATCCGGTCCAGCGCCGGCTTCAGCGGGGCGGCGCCCAGTTGCTCGATGCGAGCCTCGTCCATGAAGCTCGCATAGAAGTCGCCGATCTTGCGGGCCTCGCCGCCCTGGTTCGACTGCGCCGACTGCTCGATGATCTCGCGGGTACGCTGGGCGGCGGTCTCGGCGATCGCGGTGAAGCTGTTGAAGCTCGACCGGTCGGCCGGGATCTCGGTCGTGCGGACCCAGGTCCCGTTGGCGTACTCGAAGAAGTCCTCGCCCGGGGCCACCGACCGGTCCATGCCGGCGGTGTCGAACCCGAAGGTTCCGAACGTCGGCTTCGGCCGCACCGGCGCCGGCTGGGCGGGTCCCTGGGCGACGGGCGCGGGCGGCTCGACGGGCGTGGCGCAGGCGCTCAGGAGGGCGGCGGCGGAGGCCGCGGCGAGCCAGGACTTGCGAAGGGTCATGCGGATGGAAACTCCCTGGGCGCGGGTCTTGGCCCGCGCGCTTTGGGGCTTCCTACACCGGATTTCGGCCGCCGCGCCTTACGGCTTTGTCATGCGCCGCCGAGGCCAGCGATCACCGGGGCCACCTCGTCCAGCAGCTCCCGGGCGAGGAAGCCGACCCGGCCGATCCGCTCGCTGAGCCGCCCGCCGGCCCGCGCATGGGCGGCCACGCCCCACACCGCCGCCTGGGCCGGCGGCGCGCCGCGGGCGATCAGGCCGGCTATGATCCCAGCCAGCACGTCGCCGGAGCCGGAGGTGGCGAGACCCACGTGGCCACCCTCATTGCGCCAGGCCTTGCCGTCCGGGCTGACGATCAGGGAATGAGCGCCCTTCAAAACCACCACCGCCTTCCAGCGGGCCGCCGCCTGCCGGGCGAGGCTGAGCGGGTCGCGGATCACATCGTCCTTGGAGCAGCCCATCAGGCCCGCCATCTCGCCGGCATGGGGCGTGAGGACCAGTTCGCCTCGGCGCGCGGCGGCGCGCTCCGGCGACTCGGTCAGGCCGCGCATGGCGGCGGCGTCGACGACCATCGGCGGGCCGCCAGCCTCCACCAGACGCAGGGCGAGTTCGCCGGCGGGCTCGTCCTCGATCATGCCGGGACCGATCACCGCCGCCTGGCAGCGGCCGAGCGCCGACTGGAGCACCGCCACCGCGTCAGGCGAGAGCTCGCCGCCAGGCGTTTCGGGCGCGGCGATCACCCGGGCCTCGGGCATGGCCAGCGCAAGGCCCTGCGCCAGGCTGCGCGGCGCGGCGATCTGCAACTTGCCGGCCCCACCCCGCATGGCGGCCACGGCCGTGAGCAGGGTCGCTCCCGCCACCTGCGCGCCGCCGGCCAGCACCAGCACCCGCCCGCGGCTCTCCTTGTCGCTGTCGTCGCTGATCTGGGGCGGCGGCCAAGACCTCAGCAGCTCGTCGGTGACCGCTTCCACACCGCTCATCGGGCCGCCACCGCCGCGTCCGGCTCGCGGGTGACCGGCGCGCCCTCCCGCTCCAGCGGCGCGGTGAAGTTGTAGCGCGCGAGCTTCAGCTCCCCGTTCGGACCGCAGGTGCGGTCGAGGCGGTACTCGGTCACTGAGCAGTTGGCCACGTCCTGCTCGCGGTCGATGGCCAGGATCTCCGCCTCCGTCAGGTTCTCCAGCAGATAGCGCAGGCAAAGCACCACCACCTGGTGGGTGACGATCAGGACGCGACGGTCCGCGTGGTGCAGCGACAGGGTGTCGAGCGCGCTGCGAAGCCGCAGGATCACGTCGCACCAGCTCTCGCCGCCCGGCGGACGGTGGTAGAACTTCCCGAGCAGTCGCCGGAACTCGGACTGCTCGGGATGCAGCTCCTTGATGCCGTGGCGGGTCAGCCGGTCGAGGATGCCGAACTCCTTCTCCCGCAGCCGCTCGTCCGGCGTCGGCCGGTGGGCCTCCGGCGAGAATCCGCCGCAGTCGCGGACAATGTCGGCGGTGCGCAGGGCCCGTACATAGGGCGAGCTCAGCACCACCTCTGGCCGCTCGCTCTCCGGCATGTCGCCGAACCAGCGGCCGAGCGCGCAGGCCTGGGCCTCGCCCAGCGGCGAGAGCGGCACGTCCACGTCGCGGTCGGCGATGTCGATACGGCCCTGCCCGCCGGCTTCCGCCAGGTTGCGGGCGACATTGCCGGCGCTTTCGCCATGCCGGACGATCCACAGCCGCTCGGGCCAACGTGACGCCACGCGCGCTCCTTCCTTCAAGAGGACACCGGGGACAGGAACGCCAGCCTCGCCGATCGGATGCGGTGAACCCGCAGGCATGGTCGCGCTTTTCACTGGCGATGCCCGACACCGCCGCCCTCACCTCCACCGACGACGCCCTCCACGCCCTGCTGCGGCGCCTGGACGAGCTCGGCTACGACTTCGTCACCCCGACGCCGCTGACCCATCAGCGGGTGGTCCGGCGACCCGGGATGCGCCTGGCGCGAAGCGTGCGCGACGTGCTGGGCTGGAGCCTGCCGTTCGAGCCCTCCGCGCTGCCGCGGGATCTGTTCGAGGCGCTGCAGGCCGGCGGCGTGCTCGAGCCGGCTGGCGACCTGTGGAAGAGCACCGTGCGGGTCTCCCGGGTGCACGGCCTTCTGTTCCTGCATTCGGCCTTCCCGACCGAGGACGAGAATTCGGTCTTCCTCGGGCCCGACAGCTACCGGTTCGCCGACTTCGTCGCCGCCGAGATGGGCCACGACTGCCGGCTGCAGCGGGTCGTGGACGTGGGTGGCGGCGCGGGCGCGGGCGCGCTCACCGTGGCGGCCCGGTGCTGGGTGCGCGAGGTGCTGCTGACCGACGTGAACCCGCAGGCCCTGCGGTTCGCCCGCATCAACGCCCGTCAGGCCGGCCTGCCGCTCGCCACCCGCCTTACCTCGGGGCTGGAGGACGCGCCCGCAGACTGCGACCTGGTCCTCGCCAACCCGCCCTACATCGTCGATCCGGCCGGCCGGGCCTACCGGGACGGCGGCGACCTGCAGGGCGGCCAGATCTCGCTGGACTGGGCGCGCCAGGCGATCGACAAGCTCGCCGGCGGCGGCCGGTTCCTGCTCTACACCGGCTCGGCCATCGTCCGCGGCGGCCGCGACCGCCTGAAGGGCGAACTCTACGCCATGGCCGAGGCGGCGGGCTGCGCCCTCGCCTACCGCGAGCTCGATCCCGATGTGTTCGGCGAGGAGCTCGACACGCCGGCTTACGCCGACGTGGAGCGGATCGCGGTCGTGGGCTGCACGATCACGAAACCGCGTTAGCCCCGCCACAAAGTTGACGCCAGCGTCACCTTCCCTGTACCCATTGCGGAACAGGCGGAGGAAATAGAATGGCCGACGGCAATCTGCTGACCCTCAACAAGGCGCGGGACGAGGTTTATTCGACCCCGCTCGATCAGCTCGATCCGGCCCAGCCGGCGCTGTTCGCGGCCGACGCCCACTGGCCGATGTTCGAACGCCTGCGGAAGGAAGACCCGGTCCACTACACCGCCGAGAGCGAGCACGGACCGTACTGGTCGATCACCAAGTACAACGACATCATGGCGGTGGACACGAACCATCAGGTGTTCTCGTCCGAGGGCGGCATCACCATCGCCGAGCAGACACAGGGCGACGGCCCGCTGCCGATGTTCATCGCCATGGACCCGCCCAAGCACGACGTGCAGCGCAAGACGGTGTCGCCCGCCGTGTCGCCGATGAACCTGCAGCGTCTCGAGCCGCTGATCCGCGAGCGCGCCGCCAAGATCCTGGACGAGCTGCCGATCGGCGAGGAGTTCGACTGGGTCGACAACGTGTCGAAGGAGCTGACCGGCATGACGCTGGCGACGCTCTTCGGCATGCCCCAGGAGGACCGCCGCCAGCTCATCTACTGGTCGGACGTGGTCACCGCGATCCCGATGCCCGGCGGCCTCGTGGAGAGCGTCGAGCAGAAGATGCAGATCTTCGTGGAGTACCACGCCTACTTCACCAAGCTCTGGAACGAGCGGGTGAACGCCGAGCCGACCGGGGATCTCGTCTCCATGCTGGCGCACGGCGAGGCCACCCGGAACATGGAGCCGCGCGAGTACTTCGGGAACATCGTGCTGCTGACCGTTGGCGGCAACGACACCACCCGCAACACCATCTCGGGCTCGATCCTGGCGCTGAACCAGAACCCGGATCAGTACGACAAGCTGCGGGCCAACCCGGACCTGATTCCGTCAATGGTCTCCGAGACCATCCGCTGGCAGACCCCGCTCGCCCACATGCGCCGCCGCGCGCTGGCCGACATCGAGTTCGGCGGCAAGCAGATCCGCAAGGGCGACAAGGTCGTCATGTGGTACGTCTCGGGCAATCGCGACGACGAGGTGATCGAGCGCCCGAACGACTACATCATCGACCGCGAGCGGCCGCGGAACCACATCTCGTTCGGCTTCGGAATCCACCGCTGCGTGGGCAACCGCCTGGCCGAGCTGCAACTCAAGATCATCTGGGAAGAGATCATGAAGCGCTTCCCCGAGATCGTCGTGGTCGGCGAGCCGAAGCGGGTCTACTCGACCTTCGTCAAGGGCTACGAACACCTTCCGGTGGTCATCCCCCGCCGCCTCTAGACCTGGCGCGTCGTTTGCGGCGACAAAGGCCGCCATGGACGACAGGACCGCGATCGAAGCCGTCATCGACGGCATGTACGCCATGATCTCGGGGCCCGCCGGGCCCCGCGACTGGGCCAGGCAAGCCGACCTCTTCCACCCGGACTCGCGCCAGATGCGCACCGGCGTGGACGAGGCCGGCCGCTCGACGATCACCATCATGGGCCCGGCGGACTACCGGGCGAACGTGCAGCCGTTCTTCGACACAACGGGCTTCTTCGAGGTGGAGATTGCCCGGCGGATCGACGTGATGGGCGCCATGGCCCACGTCTGGAGCCTCTACGAGGCCCGGAACGACCCAGCCGACCCAGAGCCTGAGCGTCGGGGGATCAACTCCATCCAGCTCTACAAGGGCCCGGACGGCGCCTGGAAGATCATCTCGATGATCTGGGACAACGAGCGCTCGGGCGTCGTGGCGACGCCGTTCTAGCGCCCTCGCCTAGCGGTCCTTCGCCGTCTCGCGCACGCGCACGATCAGGCTCTGGCTGGCCGTGGCCATGAGCTCGCCGTCCTGCGCGAACAGGTACATGGCGCCGTGGCCGAAGCCGCCGTGGACCCCGTGGATGCGGATGTCGCAGAGCACCCACTCGGTGGGTACGATCCGGCGGACCCGAAGCGTGTTGTCGAGGCTGTTGCCGCCGGCGTTCTGGCCCAGCGCATTGCCGATGCCCGAGGGCACGAAGTCGGCCATGATCGCCAGCATCGGCGCGTCGATGGCAAAGCGCTCCCGCGGCCGGACCCACAGCAGCGAGCGCCCGTCCCTCTCGGGGTTGCCCACGCGGTCGGCGCCGTAGCGCCCCTTCGCCACCCGCACCTCGATCCGGCTGTGCAGGCCATGTCCGCCGCCGCGCCAGTGGTCTGCCGGCTCGCAGTCCTCCGGGCGCGGCGCCTCGGGCATCTGCAGCCACTGCTCGGACAGCTCGCTCGGCCGGCTGCCGAGCGCCGCGTTGACCGTGAAGATCTCCCGGTCGTCCACATGTCCGGTGACGCGCGCCTGGCTGTTGTACTTGCCCGCCGCCGGCACCCAGACGTCCAGGTCCACCACGCTCGGCGGCCGGGCGTAGGAGAGGTACTGCGCCGTCGCCCAGATCACCGGCCGCCCGGTGGTGCGCTCCATGGCGCTCACCGCCGAGGCCAGCCCCACGCCGCCGAACATGAAGAGGTTGTCCGGCGGGCCTACGCAGACGGCGGGGCTGAGCGGCATGTACCAGCGATGCGGGTTATGGGTGGCCCGCAGGTCGAAGAAGGAAGCGTCCATCGCCGCCGTTCTTCGGGCCAAGGCGACAGCTTCGCAAGAGGCCGAACGCCTCTATATGCGTTACGCCCCCGAAGAGGAGCCGTCATGCCCGCCAAGACCGTCATCGCCCAGCACGCCGCCGCCCGCGACGACATCGGCGACCTCGTGACGCGCCGTCCGGTGCCGGGCGCACGGGTGGCGCAGGTGGACCCGTTCCTGTTTCTCAACCACCACGGCCCACAGGTCTATCCGCCGAACAACCGCGGCCTGCCGTTCGGACCGCATCCGCACCGCGGGTTCGAGACGGTCACCTTCATCCTCGAGGGCGAGTTGGCGCACCGGGACTCGGCCGGGCACGAAAGCGTCATCAAAGCCGGAGGCGTGCAGTGGATGACGGCCGGCTCCGGCCTGGTCCACGCCGAGGTCTCGCCCGAGGGGTTCCTGCGCCAGGGCGGATCGCTGGAGATCCTGCAGCTCTGGG
>NZ_JAYSEO010000003.1:0-175882 GCF_041913825.1 Phenylobacterium sp. | reverse complement strand
ACCTTCCGTCACGGCTGAAGATGACCCGTCCGCGCTACACCGGCGTGCAGCAGGACCGCATCCCGGCCCTCACCGCGGACCAGGGCCGCGCGACGGTCAACCTGATCTCCGGGACCTGGGGCGGCCAGTCGGGTCCGGTGGAGTCGATCACCGGCGTCTTCATGACGACGGTGGAGCTGAAGGCGGGGGGCAAGGTGGGCTTCGGCTCGCTCGCAGGCCGTAACGTCTTCCTCTACGTGGTCCGGGGCGCCGTCTCGGTGAACGGCAAGTCCACGCCCGCCTGGACGCTCGCCGAGCTGGACCTCGCCGGCGACACCGTCGAACTCTCGGCCAAGGAGGACGCGCTCGTCCTGTTCGGCCATGCCGAGCCCATCGGCGAACCGGTGGTGGCCCACGGCCCGTTCGTGATGAACACGCGCGAGGAGATCATGGACGCCATCCGCGACTACAACGCGGGCCTGTTCGAGAACGTCACCGCCGCCTGACGGCCGTCCGATTTCGCCAGGACCACCCCTAACCGCCAGCCCCGGGCGCGCATACATCATGGGGCGAAGGGAGATTTTTCGAAGATGAGCACTCACAGGTCGAAGTTCGCCGCCGCGTTCGGCATCGCGCTCGCCGCCTCGCTGTTGGTGGCCGCCCCCGCCGACGCCCGCCGGGGCGGCAGCTTCGGCAGCCGTGGCGCGCGCACCTACACGCCGCCGCCGCGCACCCAGACGGCCCCCACGCAGACCGCGCCCATCGAACGGTCCATGACGCCGCGCCAGCCCACGGCGCAGCAGCCGGGCGCGCGCCCGGCCACGGCCGGCGCCCCGGTCCAGCAGCCCCGCCGGGGCGGCTTCCTGGGCGGCCTCGGCGGCGGCCTGCTGGGCGGCCTCCTCATGGGCGGCCTGATCGGCGCCATGCTGGGTCACGGCTTCGGCGCCGGCATGGCCGGCTTCGGCGCCCTGCTGTTCCAGATCGCGCTCATCGGCCTTGGCGTCTGGCTGCTGATGAAGCTGTTCCGCCGCCGCCAGCAACCCGCCGCGGCGGCGGCCGGCGGGGCCGGCTGGCCCGGCGCGACCTCGCGCTTCGAGGCGCCGGAGGCCCGCTCGGGCGCACGTCCGATGGGCGGCGGCATGTACACGCCGGCCACCCCGGCGAGCACCGGCCCTTCCATGGAGATCGCCGTGACCGCCGAGGACCGGCGCGACTTCGAGCGCGTGCTGGGCGAGGTGCAGACCGCCTTCGGGCGGGAGGACTACGGCCGCCTGCGCGAGCTCACCACGCCGGAGGTGATGAGCTACCTCTCCGAGGAGCTCAGCCAGAACGCCACCCAGGGCCGCCGCAACGAGGTCACGGACGTGAAGCTGCTCGAGGCCGACATCGCCGAAGCCTGGCGCGAGGGCGACCGCGAGTACGTCACCGCCGCCCTGCGCTACGAGTCCCGCGACGTGATGCGCGACCGGGCTACCGGCCAGGTGGTCTCCGGGGACGCCGAGCGTCCCACGGAGACCACCGAGCTCTGGACCTTTGTCCGCCAGGCCTACGGGGCCTGGCAGCTCTCGGCGATTCAGGAGGCCTAGGTCGCCAGCAGCACCACCGCCAGGACCAGCGCCCCGATCCAGACGGTCTCCGCGACCATGACGGCCACGGGGCGCCAGCCCGCGTCGATGAGGGCCTTGAACGAGGTCTTCATGCCGAGCGCGGCGATGGCGGCGACCAGGCACCAGCGGGAGACCTCTCCCGCCGCGTCCGAAACGGCCTGCGGCAGGAGCCGCAGGCTGTTCAGCGCCACCAGGGCCGCGAAGCCGGCCAGGAACCAGGGGAACGGCGCGCGGCCCGCCTGGCCGCCGCCGCCCCGCATCACCAGCCCGATGGCGAGCACCACCGGCAGCAGCATGGCCACCCGGAGCAGCTTGACGTAGGTGGCCACGTCGCCGGTCTGCGGCGAGATCATGAAGCCCGCGCCAACCACCTGGGCCACGTCATGGATGGTGCCGCCGAGGAACAGGCCTGCCCGCTGATGGTCAAGCCCGACGGCCGTCACCAGCATCGGATAGACAACCATGGCGATGGTCGAGAGCGTGGTGACCACCACCACCGCCAGGATCACGTCGCGCTCCGTCTCGCGGGTCTTCGGCAGGGCCGAAGCGATGGCCAGCGCCGCCGAGGCGCCGCAGATCCCCACCGACCCGCCGGACAGCAGGCCGAAGCTCCGCGACAGGCCGAGCAGTCGCGCGAGGGCGACGCCCATGAGGACCGTGGAGGCGACGCCCGCTACCACCATGGCCACCGGGACCCAGCCCAGGCTCGCCACCTGCTCCACCGTGATCCGCGCGCCCAGGAGGGCGACACCGGTCCGCAGCACGGCCTTGGAGGTGAACTCGATCCCCGGAACGCAGCGGCCTTCCTCGTGCAGGAAGTGGAACGTCATGCCGAACAACAGGGCGAACAGCATCACCGGGGCGGCGTAGTGCTGCGACAGCCACGAGGCGGCGAGCGCGATCGTCAGGGCGACCAGGACGCCGGGGTAGATCCGCCGCGCGAACTCCCGCGCCGACAGCCGCGGACGGACGGCCACGTCGGGGAGACCTTCCATGCCGCCGTACGACTGGAACATCTCGTGCGCCGCCCAGGCGTCCGTCTCGATGTCCCTCGCCATGTCACGCCCCCGTCAACTCAACGGGGCCAAACTGCCCTGCTTCGCTCAGAAGTTCACGCGGGCCGAGATCGCGCCGTCCACGAGCAGGTTCGAGCCCGTTGTGAAGGCCGAGCGCGGGCTCGCCAGGAACACGACGGCGGCGGCGATCTCCTCGGGCGTCGCCATCCGGCCGGTGGGGTTCCGCTTGAGCATCCGCTCGAAGTAGCCCGGCATCTGGTCGCGAACGTTGCCCCATACGCCGCCGTCGAAGAGCACCGTGCCAGGGGAGACCACATTGGCGCGGACCTTCTTCGCCGCATGCTGCCGCGCGAGGCCCTTGGCGTAGTGGATTAGGGCCGCCTTCATCGGGCCATAGGCCGAGCCGCCGTTGGTCTCGGCCGCCGACACAGACGAGACGATGACGAAGGCGGCGTCGCCGTTCGCCTCGGCCGCCTTCTCCAGGAACGGGAAGGCGGCGTCGAAGGTGCGCACCGCGCCGAGCATGTCGATGTCGAACATCGCCTGCCAGTCGGCCTCGGCGGCGCCGTTCACCAGGGCGCTGGCGTTGGAGACCATGACGTCGATGCCGCCCAGGCGCTCACCCGCCTCGCCGACGAACCTCTTGAGCGCCGCGCCATCGGCGATGTCCACCGCCCGACCCCAGGCCTCGCCCCCGCGACGCTTCAGGCTCTCCACCGCCTCGGCCACCTGCTCGGCGTTGCGGGCGCAGATGGCGACGTTCGCGCCCTCGTCGGCGAACAGCTCGGCGATGCTGCGGCCGATACCGCGCGAGCCGCCGGTCACCACCGCCGTCTTGCCCTTGAGCTGCAGGTCCATGCGTCTTCCTCCTGGTTGGGGTGCGACCCTGCCCCAGACGCCCGGCGCGCGCCAGTTTGACCCGAACGCCCGCCCCGAGCGTTGAGAGCAGAAGGTCTTCAGGGGTGGAGCACAGATGGGAGGAGTACGGAGAGGCGCGGGACTCGCCGCCGTGGCGGCGCTCGCCGCGCTGGCGCTCGCCGGATGCGAGGGCAAGCCGCCGCCACCGGCGCAGGCCAAGCTCGTGCCGCCGCCGCAGGGCTCCACCGGCGCCACCGCGATCCTGCCGGCCGACGACGGCCAGTGGGCCATGCCGGCGAAGGACTACGCCTCCACCCGCTACTCGACGCTTTCGGAGATCAACGCCGGCAATGTCGGCAAGCTGCAGGTCGCCTTCACCTTCTCCACAGGGGTGAACAAGGGCCACGAGGCCGCGCCGATCGTGGTGGGGAACACGATGTACATCGTGACCCCCTACCCCAACGACCTCTTCGCCCTGGACCTGACCAAGCCGGGCGCTCCGGTGAAGTGGAAGTACTCGCCGAAGCCCGCCCCCTCGAGCCAGGGCGTCGCCTGCTGCGACGTGGTGAACCGCGGCGCCGTCTTCTGGAACGGCAAGGTGATCATCAACACGTTGGACGGCTACACCGTGGCGGTCAGCGCGGCCGACGGCCGGGAGCTCTGGAAGACCAAGCTCGGCGACATCAACAAGGGCGAGACCATCACCATGGCCCCCCTGGTGGTGAAGGGTAAGGTACTGGTCGGCAACTCGGGCGGCGAGTTCGGGGTGCGCGGCTGGATCACGGCGGTGGACGCCGAGACCGGCAAGGTCGCCTGGAAGGCGTTCCACACCGGGCCCGACACGGACGTCCTGATCGGGCCGGAGTTCAAGCCATTCTACGCCATGGACCGGGGCAAGGATCTCGGCATGACGAGCTGGCCGCCGGACGCCTGGCGGATCGGCGGCGGCACGGTCTGGGGCTGGATCTCCTACGATCCAGAGCTCGATCTGATCTACTACGGCACCGGCAACCCGGGCCCCTGGAACGCCGAGCAGCGGCCGGGCGACAACAAGTGGACGTCGGGCATCTTCGCCCGCGATCCCGACACCGGCCAAGCGAAGTGGTTCTACCAGCTCTCGCCGCACGACGTGCACGACTACGACGGGATCAACGAGAACCTGCTGCTGGAAGTCCCGGTGAACGGGCGGATGCGCAAGGTCCTCGCGAGGCCCGAGCGCAACGGCTACCTCTACCTGCTCGATCGGGCCACCGGCGAGGTGCTGTCGGCCGATCCGTTTTCCGTGGTGAACTCCAGCTTCGGGGTCGACCTGAAGACCGGCCGGATCCGGGTCAACGAGGAGAAGACCCCGCGCATGGGCAAGGTCGTGCGCGACATCTGCCCCACCGCCTCCGGGGCCAAGGACTGGAACCCGTCGGCCTTCTCGCCGCAGACGGGCCTGATCTACATCCCGCACGTGAACGTCTGCATGGACTGGGAGAACCTGCAGGCGAACTACATCTCCGGAACGCCCTACGTGGGCGCCGAGGTGCGGATGAAGCCGGGGCCCGGCGGGCATCGCGGCGTCTTCACGGCCTGGGACCCGGTCCGCCGCGCCGCGGTGTGGACGATCAAGGAGGACCTGCCGCTATGGTCCGGCGCCCTAGCGACGGCAGGCGACGTGGTCTTTTACGGCACCATGGACGGGTGGTTCAAAGCCATTCACGCTCGCACCGGCCAGGAGCTGTGGCGGTTCAAGACCTCCTCCGGGATCATCGGCCAGCCGGTGACCTATCGCGGCCCGGACGGGCGGCAGTACGTGGCAATCCTGGCGGGCGTCGGCGGCTGGGCCGGCGCCATCGTGGCCGGCGACCTCGACCCCCGCGACCCAACCGCAGCCCTGGGCTACGTGGGCGCGGTCCCGGACCTGAAGGACAAGACCACCGCCGGCGGCGCCCTCTACGTCTTCGCCCTGCCGAAGAGCTGAGGCGCCGATGAGAGCCTCGATCGCGCTGGCCGCCGCGGCCCTGCTGGCGGCGTGCAGCCCGCCCAGGGCGGCGCCCCACACCGTCTACGTCTCCAACGAGCAGTCGAACGTCGTCCACGTGATTGACGGGGTCACCGCCGCGGAGGTGGGCCGGATCCCCGTGGGCGCGCGGCCCCGGGGCATGGGTCTCTCGCCGGACGGCCGGACTCTCTATGTGGCGGTGAGCGACGACAACCGCATCGCGGTGGTCGACACGGCGGCCCGCCGCGTGATCCGCTACCTGGACTCCGGGCCCGACCCCGAGCGCTTCGCGGTCAGCCCCGACGGGCGGATGCTCTACGTGGCCAACGAGGACGACGCCAAGGTCAGCTTCCTCGATATCGCCAGCAACCGGATCACCCGGGAGACAGAGGTGGGCGCCGAGCCCGAGGGTATGGCGGTCAGCCCTGATGGGCGCTGGGTGATCTGCACCTCGGAGGTGCTGAGCCTCGTCCATTTCATCGACGCGGCCACCGGTGAACTGAAGGACAGCGTGCTCGTCGGCACCCGGCCCCGCGACGCCGTGTTCACGCCGGACGGGCGGCGGCTCTGGGTCAGCTCCGAGATCCGAGCCTCGGTGGCGGTGTTCGACATGACCACCCACCGGCCCATCGAGACCATCGATTTCAAAAGCAAGGACGCGCCGCCGGCGATCCAGGCCGTGGGCCTCACCATGACCCGGGCGGCCGATCGCGTCTATGTGGCGCTAGGCCGGGGGAACGAGGCGGCGGAGGTGGACGCCAGGACCTTCGAGGTCACGCGGCGGTTCAAGACCGGCTTCCGCAACTGGGGCGTGGCGCTCTCGCCCGACGAGACCCGGCTCTACGGCGCGAGCGGCTTGTCCGGCGACCTCTCGATCGTGGACCTGAAGAGCGGCCGCACCTTCAAGCGCCTGAAGCTCGGCGGCCGGCCGTGGGGGGTGGTGGCGTCATGAGGCTCGCGGCCCTCCTCCTCCTGGCGCTCGCCGCCGGCTGTTCGCCAAAGCCGAAGGTGCTGCGGGTCTGCGCCGATCCCAACAACCTTCCCTTCTCCGACGCGCGGGGCGAAGGCTTCGAGAACAAGCTCGCCGAGCTGGTCGCCGACGAACTCGGCATGACGGTCGAGTACACCTGGTGGGCCCAGCGGCGCGGCTATGTCCGCAACACGCTCAAGGAGGGCCAGTGCGACGTCTGGCCTGGCGTCGCCACCCAGGTGGAGATGCTGGCCACCACCCAGCCCTACTACCGCTCGACCTACGTCTTCCTGACCCGCGCCGACCGCCATCTGCAGCTCGCCTCCCTGGACGATCCGCAACTTCGCACGCTCCGCATCGGGGTGCAGATGATCGGCGACGACAGCTCGAACACCCCTCCCACCCACGCGCTCGCCCGCCGCGGGATCGTGCAGAACGTGCGCGGCTACATGCTCTATGGTGACTACGCCCAGCCCAACCCGCCGGCCGAGATCGTCCGAGCCGTCGACCGGGGGGATGTGGATGTGGCGGTGGTCTGGGGCCCCCTCGCCGGCTACTTCGCCGCCCGCGCCGAGCATCTCCTGACGCTGACGCCGGTGACGCCCTGGCTGGACGGGCCACAGTGGCCGATGGTGTTCGACATCTCCATGGGCGTGCGCAAGGACGACCTCGAGCTGCGCGACCGCATCGACGAGGCGCTCGTCAGGCGTGCGGCGGACGTCCAGGCGTTACTGAAGGCCTACGGCGTGCCGGCGGTCGCCGCGCCCGCCGTCTGACGACGCTCAGGCCGCCTGCGCGGCGGTCTCCGGGATCGCGGAGCGCGCGAGGGCGCGGATCACGCAGGCGGCGGCGACGGCCTTGGTCGGGGCGCGGCCCTCCACGAGGATCTGCCCGGCGAGGTCGAAGGTCGTCCAGGTCCAGCCCGCCTCGTCCTTGCTGATGCGGTAACCGAAACTCGCGTCGTCTCTCATTTGATGCCTGCGCTCTGAAGTACTGGTTCCGCAGAACGGCGTATGCGAGGCTTCGTTCCTACCCATCAACCCGGAATTGCACGAAACGAAAGCTCGTGGACACTCCGACTGATCAATGGTGCGGCGCCTCAGCTCTTAGGTCGACTATCCGACACGACTGCGCCGATGGCAGGAACAACCCGTCGCGCCCATCGCGCAGATGAAACGTTGTTCGCTCAATGGTTGAGGATGCAAACGGAACCTTTCCCTCCCGGTTGGGTTCCAAATTGGCGGACCGTTCCGACTTCCGGGACGTCCCATCCAGCAGACAAGGGGACACCGGATGACGGGCCGGTTCAGACCTCATCTCGCACCGCGGCCTCTGGACGCGGTGCTTCGGCGGCTTCGGCTGCTCTCACCCCTGACCGACGCCGAGCAGGAGCTCGTGCGCCAGCTCGGCGAGCGCCGCGAGCGGCATGCGCCGGGCGAGGAGCTCATCGCCGAAGGCCAGGCCAGCCGCCGCGCGCGCTTCGTGGTCTCCGGCTGGGCCTGCCGCCAGCGGGTGCTGCCCGACGGGCGCCGGCAGATCTTCGGCTTCGCAGTGCCCGGTGAGGCGATCGGCGTCGGCGAACGCCCTCCGACACCCGCCCTGGGGAGCACGGTGGCGCTGACGGCGCTGGAGACGGTGGACGCCGAGCCGGTGGTGGAAGCCGCGCTCGCGGGCCGGGCGCCCGGCCTCGCGCGGGCCCTGCAGCAGAGCCAGTTCCTGGAACAGGCGCTCCTGCTCGACCACATGGTGCGGCTCGGCCGCCAGACGGCCTACGAACGCGTCGCGCACTTTCTTCTGGAGCTGCAGAATAGGCTTCAGATCGCCGGCCTCGGCGACCAGCAGCGTTTCCCCCTGCCCCTGACGCAGGAGATCATGGCCGACGTGCTCGGGCTTTCCATCGTGCACGTGAACCGCACGCTTCAGCAGCTCCGCCGCGAGAAGCTGATCGAACTGCGCTCCGGCGTGGCGATCCTGCTGCAGCGGGACCTGCTGGTCAGCATCTCCGACTTCCGCCCGATGCTCGCCACCCGCCCGGCGGCGCCCACGGGCATCCGACTGGCGAGCGCCTAGGCCCACCTTAACAAGGGACATTGCGTCCCTGCCCCACCCGTGGCCTGCTGAGCCGGTGATGGTGGAGGCGGCGGCGCAATGACGCTGCAGTTTGCGGTGATCTGGTACGGCGGGCGGTGGACGCTGCTCGCCCCGGGCGTTCGGTACAACCGCTACGCCTCGCGCGAGAGCGCGCTCGCCGCCGCCCAGCGGCTGGCGGAGCAGGCGCGGCGTCAGGGCTACGAGGTGGACGTTCTGATGCAGGACGTGGGCGGCGAGCTGTCCTCCGTCCCGCCACGGGCCGAGGCCGATCCGCCGGCGCGCCGGGACGACCCGCCTCAGGACCCCGCGAACAGCCCCGCGTAGCGGTCGCGCAGCAGGTTCTTCTGCACCTTGCCCATCGCGTTGCGCGGCAGCTCGTCGACGAACACCACCCGCTTTGGCGCCTTGTAGGCGGCGAGCTGGCGCCGGGCCTCGGCGATCAGCGCCGCCTCCTCGCCCCGGCCGATCACCACCGCCACAACCGCTTCGCCGAAATCCGGGTGGGGCACGCCGATCACGGCGCTCTCCACGACGCCCGAGGTCTCGTCGAGCACCAGCTCGACCTCCTTGGGATAGACGTTGTAGCCGCCCGAGATGATCAGGTCCTTGGCCCGGCCGGAAATCCACACGCGTCCGTCGGCGTCCTGCCGGCCGACGTCGCCGGTGACGAAGAAGCCATCGGCCGTGAACTCCTCCGCGGTCTTCTCCGGCATCCGCCAGTAGCCGCCGAACACGCTCGGCCCGCGTATCTCGATGACCCCGGTCTCCTCGCCCCCGCCGATCCGCAGCTCGACCCCCGGCAGAGGAAAGCCCACCGAGCCCGCGATCCGCTCCCCGTGCAGCGGATTGGTGGTGATGATCACCGCCTCGCTCATGCCGTAGCGCTCGAGGATGCGTTGGCCGGTGCGCGCCTCGAACTCGGCGAAGGTGGACGGCAGCAGCGGCGCGGAGCCGGAAATGAACAGCCGCACGCCGGCCGCCGCCTCGGCTCCGAAGGCCGGGTTGGCCAGCAGGCGCGTGTAGAAGGTCGGCACACCCATCATCACGGTGGCGCGCGAGAGACCGGCCAGCACCTCTCCGTCCGAGAACTTCGCCAGCCAGACCATGGGGCAGCCGGACAGGAAGGCGCAGTGCAGGGCCACGAAGAGGCCGTGCACGTGGAAGATCGGCAGGGCGTGCAGCAGGACGTCGTCGGGCGTGATGCCCCAGGCTTGGTGGAGAGCCACAGCGTTGGCGGCGAGCGCCCCGTGGCTCAGCATGGCGCCCTTGGAGCGGCCGGTGGTGCCCGAGGTGTAGATGATGGCGGCGAGGTCGGCCGCCGTTCGCGGGACGGCCCGGGCGAGCCGCCTGTGGTTTGCCGCCTCGCGGACATAGGCCACGTCGTCGGTGATGAAGACCGCCGGCTCCGCATCCTTGAGGAAGTAGTCCACCTCCGCCGGCGTGTAGGCGGCGTTCAGCGGCAGGTAGACCGCGCCGGCCTTCAGCGCGGCCAGATAGACGATCACGCCGGCCACGCTCTTCTCGGCCTGCAGGGCCACGCGGTCGCCGGGCTGCACGCCCTCGGCGACAAGCCGGCCGGCGACGCGGCCCACCTGCTCTTCCAGTTCGCCGTAGCTCACCGCCGAGCCGTCGGAGAGCAGGAAGCAGGGCTTCGTCCGGTCGGCCGGGAAGCCGGCCGCCAGGCGGTCGTAGAGGTTCTCCGACATCAGCCGGTATTCCTGAGGCCGGCGGCCACGCCGTTGATGGTCAGGTGGATGCCTTCGCGCACCGCCTCGTCCTCGTCGCCCCGGCGCCGCCGGCGGATCAGCTCGATCTGCAGGTGGTTCAGAGGGTCGATGTAGGGCAGCCGGGAGCGGATGACCGCGGCGAGATCAGGGTTCTTCTCGAGGAGTTGCGACTGGCCGGTGATCTCCAGCAGCGCGGCATGGGTCCGCTCCCACTCGGCGCGGATCTCGCCGAACACGTGGTCGGCCAGCGCGCGGTCCTCCACCAGGCCGGCGTAGCGGCCGGCGATGGCGAGGTCGGACTTCGCCAGCACCATCTCCATGTTCGCCAGCATCGACTGGAAGAACGGCCAGACCTCGTTCAGCTCGCGGAGCTGCGCCATGGAGACGCCGCCCTTCTCTACCGCAGAGCCGAAGCCGAACCAGCCGGGCGCCATAGCCCGCGACTGCGACCAGGAGAACACCCACGGAATGGCGCGCAGGCCTTGAATGCTGCGGGTCGCCTGGCGCGAAGTCGGCCGGCTGCCGATGTTGAGGTCGGCGATCTCGCTGATCGGGGTGGCCGCGTAGAAGTAGTCCACGAAGCCCGGCGTCTCGTAGACCAGCGCCCGGTAGGCCCCCATGGCGGTCCGAGCGAGCGCGTCCATGGCCTTGGAGTGCGGGGCCGCCAGCTCGTCCGCCGCCTGACGGCGGAGCGAGGCCAGCACCACGCCGGCGGTGAGCGTCTCCAGGCTCTGCCGCGCGATCTCCGGGTCGGCGTACTTGTTCGCCACGACCTCGCCCTGCTCGGTGATGCGGATGCGGCCGTGGACCGTTCCCTGCGGCTGCGCCAGCAGGGCCTCGAAGCTCGAGCCGCCGCCGCGGCCCACCGCGCCGCCGCGGCCATGGAAGAGCTGGAGTCGGAGCCCCTCCCCGCCGACGACGGCGCAGAGCGCGCGCGACGCCTTGTGCAGCTCCCAAGTGGAAGTGAGATAGCTGCCGTCCTTGTTGGAGTCGGAGTAGCCGATCATCACCTCCTGCAGGCCCGGCTGGACCAGCAGCTTCCGGATGAGCGGCAGCGACAGGTAGCGCGCCATGGTCTTGGACGCGGCGCGCAGGTCCTCGATGGTCTCGAACAGCGGCTCAGCGAAGATCTCGGCGCTGGGCGCGTCGCCCGGCCGGTAGAGCCCCACTTCCTTCAGCAGCAGATAGACCTCCAGCAGGTCGGAGACCGACTGGGTGTTTGAGACGATGTAGGCGCGGATCGCCTCCGGTCCGTAGCGGCGCTTGACGTCGGCGGCCATGGCGAGCGTCTCGAGCTCGCGGGCGGTCTCCTCGGAATAGTTGGCGAACGGCGTAGCCAGCAGCCGGCCGTGGCCAAGCTCCTTCGTCAGCAGCTCGCAGCGGGCCGGCTCGTCCAAAGCCTCGTAGTCGTCACAGACGCCGGCGGTCTTCAGCAGCTCGGCCACGACGCGAGCGTGGACCGACGAGTTCTGCCGCATGTCCAGGGTGGCGAGGTGGAAGCCGAACACGTCCACCGCGCGGATGAGGTCCGGCAGCGGGCCGGCCGCGAACGCGGGGCCGTGCTTCTGGAGCAGCGAGTCCAGCACCGTCTGCAGATCCGCCTTCAGAGCCTGCGGACTGTCGTACGGCTCGGCCGCCTTGGATGAGGGCCTGGGCGGCGCCTCGCCGGTGAGGCCGGGATAGGTCGCCGCGAGGCGCGCGTAGATCCCTGTGAGCGCGCGGCGGTAGGGCTCGTCCGAGCGATGCGGCGACTCGTCGTGGCTGTGGTCGGCCAGCGCCTGCAGGCCCGGCGTCACGTCGGCCAGGCGGACGGACATGGAGAGTTCCGCCCCGAGGGCATGGATCCGCTCGAGATACATGCGCAGCGCTGCCCGCGACTGGCGCATCAGCGCCTGCCGCATCACCTGGGCCGTGACATAGGGGTTGCCGTCGCGATCGCCGCCGACCCAGGACCCCACCCTCAGGAAGCTCGGCAGGTCCTCGCCGCCCATAACGTCTCGCCAGTGGGCGTAAAGCCTCGGCAGCTCGGCCAGGAAGCTGCGGTCGAAGTAGGAGACCGCGTTCTCGATCTCGTCGGACACCGCGATCCGCACGCTGCGCAGCAGGCGGGTGCGCCAGAAGATCGAAACCTGGCGGACGAGCTCGCGCTCGATTCCCGCCCGCTCCACGTCGCTGCGGGCGTGGTCGAACAGATCCAGGTCGTAGGCGATGGCGCTCTGGCGGTCGAGCACGCTCTTGCGGCGCACCTCGCTCGGGTGGGCGGTGATGACGGGGGCGATCAGCGCGGTCCGGAGCAGCTCGGCCACCGCTTCCGTACCGACGCCATCAGCCTTCAGCGCCCGCAGCGCGCCGGCCAGGGTGTCGGCCCGAGCGTCGCCCGCGCGGCCGCGGCGGCGCTGGATCTGGTCCTCGGCGATGTTGGTGATCTGCAGGAAGACCGCGAAGGAGTGCGCGAAGCGGACGGTGTCCGGCAGCGACAACCCGGCCAACCGGTCGGCCATCACCCGGGCCGCCTCGGGCGTGCCCTCGCGGTGGAAGGCGACTGAGGCCTGGCGGATCTCCTCGATCTGGCTGAACACAGCCTCGCCGTCTTCGGCGCGGATCACGTCGCCCAGGATGCGGCCGAGGAAGCGGACGGTGGCGCGGAGCTGGTCGGGGAGCGACTGGGTCATCGGCGCGAAGGAATGACGCAAGGGCATCGGCGCGTCATCTGGTTTCCCCTGCCCTGCTCGGCGATAGTCCGCGTTCGCGCAAGGAGCACACCATGACGCCCGACGAGGCCCTCGACCGGATCCGCCGCTACGACGGACGGCTGAAGGCGTTCGTGCGGGTGTTCGACCCGCCGCTGATGGGCGAGGACGCGGACGGGCCGGTCTTCGCGATCAAGGACCTCTTCGACGTGGAAGGCGTGCCGACCGGCGGCGGCGCGGTCGTGCCTCTGGAGGCCGATCCCCCCCGCCATGCCCGCGTCGTGGAGCGCCTGCTTCAGGCCGGCTGGAGCGCGGTCGGCAAGACCCACACCGTCGAGCTGGCCTACGGCGGCTGGGGGACCAACCGGGCGGTGGGCGCGCCGTGGAATCCCTGGGACGCCAAAGTCCACCGGGCGCCTGGCGGCTCCTCCTCCGGCTCGGCGGTGGCGGTGGCGGCGGGCCTCTGCGACGGAGCGCTGGGCTCCGACACCGGCGGCTCGGTGCGCATCCCGGCGGCGGTCTGCGGCGTGGTGGGCCTGAAGCCCGGTCGCGGGCTCGTCAGCCTGCGCGGCGTCCACCCGCTGAGCCCAGCGCTCGACACCGTGGGCGCGCTCGCGCGAGACGTGCCGACCGCGGCTCGGATGCTGGCGGTGATCTCGGGGCCCGACGAGGCCGCGGCGGTGCGCGGCCCGTTCGACGCCGAGACCGCCCTCGCCCGCGACGTGTCGGGCCTGCGACTGGCGGCCATCCCCCTAGACCAGTTGGGGGAGGTGGATACGGAGGTGGCCCGTCTCTATCACGAGGCGCTGGAGCGGCTGCGCGGGGCGGGCGTGAAGGTGGAGGTGGTCGCGCCGGCGCGCTCGCTGGACGAGTCCTTCGGGCCGAACGGCCTGCTGATGGCCGGCGAAGGCTGGCGCATCTGGGGCGACCGGATCGCACAGCATCGCGCGGTCATGGATCCCTGGATCGTCCGCCGCTTCGAGGCCGGGCGGGAGATCGACGAGGCCAAGCTCGAACAGGCGCACGCCGATCGCGCCGCCCAGCAGGCGGCCTTTCACGCGTGGCTCGCGGGCTACGACGGCCTGCTCAGCCCCACCTGCCCCATCCCCGCCCCGCCGATGGACGAGGTGGACGAGACAGTCTCGCCGCTCAGCCGCCTCACGCGCGCGGCCAACTACCTCGACCTGCCGGGGATCAGCGTCCCCTGTGGGCTGACGGACCAGGGGCTGCCGGTGGGGCTGCAGGTGATCGGCCGGCCCCAGGACGAGAGCACGGTGGTCGCCGTCGGCGCGGCGTTCGAGCGGGTGTCCGGCTGGAACGGGCGCACGCCCGACCTCGCGGGGTTCGACGCCTAGTCGGCGCGCAGCGCCGGCGCGGGCCGCTTCGACAGGGCCTGGAAGGCGGCGAGCAGGCCGCCGGCGCCGGTTATCGCTGCCGCGCCGGCCAGCAGCGCCAGCACGCCGCCCCAGTCGACGCTCCAGTCGGTCTCGAACACCTTCACCACCACCGGCCAGGCCGCGGCGTAGCCCAGCGCCACGCCCGCCGTCCCGGCGATCAGCCCCACCGCCCCGTACTCCAGGACATAGGCGGCCAGGATCTGGCCGCGCGAGGCGCCGAGCACCTTCAGGGTCGCGGCCTCGCGGGTGCGCTCCCGGGCGCGGGCCGCGATGGCGCCGGCGAGCACCAGCAGCCCGGCCAGAGCCGCCACCGCCGCGGCCCCGCGGACGGCCAGCGCCAGTCGGTCGAAGAGGGCGGTGGCCGCCTCCAGTTGCTCGCGCACGGAGATGACGTTCACCTCCGGGAAGTCGCGGCCCAGCGCCCGGATCACCGCCGCCTCCTGCGCGCGGGTGGCCTTGGCGATGGCCACGTGCTGCGGCTCGGCGCCCTCGATGGCGTTGGGCGTCAGGACCAGCGGGAAGCTCGCTCCGAACCCGCCAAACTCCACCTCGCGCAGGACGGCGATGCGGGCCTCGATGTCCCGGCCGAGCAACTGGACGGTGACGGCGTCGCCGAGCTTCAGGCCCGCGCCGGCGGCCACCTCCTCGCTCATCGCCAGGAGCGGCGGCCCGCGGTAATCCGCCGGCCACCAGCGACCCTGACGGATCATGGCGTTCGGCGGCTCGGGCCCGATGGCCGACAGGGTGACCGAGGAGTCGTAAGCCCAGCGCGCGCCGGGCGCGATGCGGTCGCGGTCCACGGGCTGGCCGCGCACGTGGGTGATGCGGCCGTTCAGCAGCGGAGCGCGATAGTAGTCTTCGGGCGTCAGCCGGCGGCCGAAGGCGCGGGCCACCTCCGCGTCGAAGGCCTGCGCCCGCGCCTGCGGCACCTCTGTGAAGACAATCGCCGGGGCCGAGCGCGGCGCGATCTCGGACACCTGCCGAAGGAGGCTCGACTGGATCAGCACCACCGCAGCCAGGAGCGCGACACCCAGGCCGATGGCCGGCGCCGCGGTGCGGGCGGCGGAGCCTGGGCCCGCGAGATTGGCGAGGCCGATCCGCAAGGGGCCGCGGGCGCCGGTCCGCAGCCGTCCCGCAAGCCGCGCCGAGGCCGCGCCCATCAACCAAAGCAGGACGAAGGCCGCGCAGACGCCGGCGATCATGATCGCCGCCGTGGCCAGGGTGGGCGCCGTCACGATGGCGAGCGCCGCGAGCCCGGCCGCCGCGGCGAGCGCGCCCACTACTTCCGGGCCGAACCTCAGCCGCCCGGCGAGGTCGCTGCGGAACAGGCTGGCCGGCGGGGTCTGGCGGGCGCGGGCAAGCGGCGCCAGCGAGAACGCGGCAGCGCAGAGCGCGCCGAACGCCGCGGCCTTGGCGAGCGGCCCGGGATAGACGGCGAACAGCGCTGGCACGGGAAGCTCGTCGGCCACCAGTCGCCCGAGCACCAGGGGCGCCGCTGCCCCGACGGCGAGGCCGAGCCCGATGCCGAGGAGCGCAAGCACCGCAATCTGGGCCAGGTAGACGTCCCGCACCAGCCGGCCCTCCGCGCCCAGCGACTTGAGCGTGGCGATGACCGGCTTGCGCCCCTGCAGGTAGGCGTTGACTGCGCCATAGACGCCGAGCCCGCCGGCCACCAGCGAGGCCAGGCCGATGAAGGCCAGGAAGTACTCGAGCTGGTCGATCATCCGGCCGAAGCCCTGCGCAGCCTCGTCGCGCGTGCGGACGCGGAAGGGCTCGCCCGGGAACCGCGCCCGCAACGCGGCCTCGGCCCTGGCCGGGTCGGCGTCGGGCGGCAGCACGATCCGGGCTGTCGAGCCGAAGGGGAAGCCGGGGCGCATCCCTCCGCCCGCCTCGACGGCCGCGAGGCTGGTCAGCACCCGCGGACCGAGAGCGAAGCCGCGGGACAGGCGGTCGGGCTCCTCCAGCAGGACGGCGGTGGCGACCATCGGCACATTGCCCACCAGGAAGCGATCGCCGAGCCGGAGGCCCAGCCGGTCGAGCAGCCCCTGCTCCACCGCCGCGCCGTAGGCGTCGCCCTGCCGCGCGACGGCGGCCTGGATGTCGGCGGCCCCGGCCAGCGTGACCCGGCCCGCCACCGGATATTCGGCGCTGACCCCGCGCAGCTCGACCAGCCAGCGCTCGCCCGACGGCGCCTCGGCCATGGCGCGGTGGGCGACGGCATAGGCCGTCCGGCCGGCGGCCTGGAAGGCCTGCCGCTCGGCGGGGCTGAACGCCCGCCCTTGGGTAGAGATCGCCAGGTCCCCGCCCAGGATGTCGCGCGCCTCGGTCGCCAAGCCGCGCCGGAACGCCTCCGCCGTCGAGCCCGCAGCGGCGATCGCGGCGACGCCGAGCGCCAGGCAGGCCAGGAAGATGCGGAACCCGCGGACTCCGCCGCGCAGCTCCCGGGCCGCGAACCGCAGGGCGAGCGGCGTCATGCGGCGCGGCCGTCGCGCAGGCGTACGGTCCGGCCGGCGCGCGCCGCCAGCGCCTCGTCGTGGGTGACCAGCACCAGCGCCGCTCCGGTCTCGGCCGCGAGATCGAAGATCAGCTCGGCCACGTGGGCGGCGTTGGCGGCGTCGAGGTTGCCGGTGGGCTCGTCCGCGAACAGCAGCGCCGGCCTAGGCGCCAGAGCGCGCGCCAGCGCCACCCGCTGCTGCTCGCCGCCCGAGAGTTGGTGCGGATAGTGCCGTGTCCGGGCCGAAAGCCCGACCCGGTCCAGCCAGGCCCGCGCCGCGGCGCCGGCGTCCGCCACACCCGCAATCTCCAGCGGGGCGGCGACGTTTTCCTCGGCCGTCATGTTGGGCAGCAGGTGGAAGGCCTGGAAAACCAGGGACACGCGCCCGCGCCGCAGCCGCGCGCGTCCATCCTCGTCCAGCCGCGCGAGATCGCGGCCGAACAGCGCGACCCGGCCGCGCGTCGGCCGCTCCAGCCCGGCGGCCACCGCGATCAGCGACGACTTGCCCGATCCCGAAGGCCCGACCAGCGCCACGCGCTCGCCCGCCTCGACGGACACGCTGAGGCCGCGGAGGATGTCCACGGGCCCGGCCGCCGACGGCAGCGTCAGGAAGACGTCCTCGAGGAGGAGCGGCGGGGCGTCGGGCAACGAAACCTCTCTGCGGGCGGTTGGCGGAAGGCTATCCGAGACTAGATAGGACAGGCGCATGGCCGAGACATCCACCCCGACACGCCGCCTGCTGATCGCCGGCGTCCTCGCCGCCTGGCCCGTCGCGGCGCTGGCCGCGCACGGCAAGGTGGTGACCATGCTGGGCGACTCCATCACCGCCGGCTACGGCCTGCCCGCCCGCGCCGCCCTGCCCGCCCAGCTTCAGGCGGAACTGCAGCGCCGCGGGACCGCCGCCGTCGTCCGCAACGCCGGCGTCTCGGGAGACACCACCGCCGGCGGGCTGGCGAGGGTGAACTTCAGCGTCCAGCCGGACACGGCGGTCTGCGTGGTGGCGCTGGGCGCCAACGACCTGCTGCAGGGGCTGCCGCCGCGCGCGGTCCAGGCCAACCTCGACCGGATCCTGGCGCGGCTCCGGCAGCGCAACAAGTCGATCGTGCTCTGCGGCCTGCGGGCGCCGGTGGAGATCGGCCGCAACTACGCCCGGGAGTACAACGCCATCTTCCCGGCCCTCGCCAAGGCGCACCGGGCGGCGCTCTATCCCGATCTGCTGGCCGGCGTGGCGGGGGTTCGCGTGCTGAACCAGGGGGACGGCCTCCATCCGAACGCGCAGGGCGTCCAGGTGATCGCCCGAGGCCTCGCGCCGGTGGTTGCCCGGGCGCTGGCGACCCAGGCCTAGTCGGTCGGCGTCGCCGGCCGCGCGCCCAGCCGCAGCAGCACCAGCCAGGCGAGCAGGCTCCAGGCCGCGCCGAAGACCCAGCCGCCGAGCACGTCACTCGGCCAGTGGACGCCGAGGTAGACGCGGCTCAGTCCCACGGACACCACGATCAGCACCGCCAGGGCGTAGGCGGTGAATTTTGCGCGCCGCCGGGTCTCAAGGCTCGCCACCAGCATGGCGAGCGTCAGGTAGGTGGCGGCCGAGAGCGCCGAATGGCCGCTCGGGAAGCTCGCCGAATAGACGTAGGAGCCGTGGCTCACCAGGTCCGGCCGCGGCCGGTCTACCAACGCCTTGGCCAGCGAGTTCGACACCTGGGCGAGGACCACGGCGCCCACCAGCACCGCGGCGTGCAGTCGCTTGCGGTGGAACAGGAAGGCCATCGCCGCCACCACCGTCACGATGGTGAGCACCGTGAAGCCGCCGAGCGCGGTGATGTCGCGCAGCGACTCCTCGAGCGTGCGCGGGCCCACGGGGTCGTTGATGTCGACGGGGTTGCGGAAGGCCAGCAGCAGCCGGCGGTCGAGGTCGGCGGTGTCGCCGTCGGTCACCTCGTCGGCCAGGCCGAGGAACAGCCAAAGCGCTCCGGCGACGGCCAGGAGCACCAGGAGGACGCGGCTTTCGATCCGCTTGACGAGGGTGAGGAGCGGGTGCCGCCTAGGGTCGACCCGCTCCTCGGTCTTCGAGATCATGTCTTCAGGAAATCAGTACGAGCCACGCCGGGCAAGCACCGCGGGCACCGTGAGGGCGAGCACCCGGAAGTCCATGAACACGTTGCGGCGGGCGGCGTAGACGCAGTCCATGGCGACCCGGGCGCGGTAGGTGGTGTCGTTGCGGCCGCTCACCTGCCACAGGCCGGTGATGCCGGGCTTCACGGCGCAGTAGTGGTGGAAGCGACGGCCGTACTTGGCGATCTCCGCCTCCACGATCGGCCGCGGGCCCACCAGGCTCATCTCGCCCTTCAGCACGTTGAAAAGTTGCGGCAGCTCGTCGAGGCTGGTCTTGCGCAGGAAGTTGCCAAGCTTGGTGACGCGTGGGTCGTCACGCAGCTTGTGGTCCTTCTCCCACTCGGCCCGGGCCTGGGGGTCGTTCTCGAGCAGGGTCTTCAGTCGCTGCTCGGCGTCGACCGCCATGCTGCGGAACTTGAGGCAGTAGAAATACCGCCCGTTACGGCCAAGCCGCCGGTGAGCGAAGAGTATCGGCCCGCCGTCTTGCGCATAGACTGCGATCGCTACCGCGATCATCACCGGGGCCAGGAAGACCAGCGCGAGAAGCGCTACCACGACATTCATGGCCTCGGTTAGCGCCTGATCCACCGGAACCTTGCGCACCTTGATACGGGTCCCACCGAGGACCTCGTTGGCATAGACAATTTCTGACATCGGAACTTCGGAAGCTGTCCGGCGAAGCCAGTCCCCGCCAGGAACGGCGCAACAACCCAAAGCCAAGGCGGACGGTTCCGTGGTCAAGCTTAAGGAATTTTTCAGCATGACCGACCGTGTGCTCAAAACCACGGAGGGCGGTGGGGCGGCCTCTCGGATTTGTGAAGCCGGCGGAGGATCTCCGGCCGCCCGCACATGCGAAGCCGCGCGCCGCGGGGGCGGCGCGCGTCTGTCCTGCGGCGTGCTGTGGAAGACTCGACGTTGGGCGTTCAGAGGGCGGACAGCCCGGCGTCCTCGTAGCGCGGCGGTCGTTTGAGCGTCCGTTCCACGGCCGCCTGGGCGGCGGCGCGGCTGGGGTCGGCGCCTCGGGCGACGGTCACGCCCTCTTCGTCGTAGACGCTCCAGCTCCAGCCCTTCTCGCCCTGGCTCAGCGAATAAGCGAACGAACGCGGCTCCTGCATACCCCTACCCTCACACGACACGGGATCAGAAACACCCGGTCGGAGGGGCCGGTTGCCACGCGGAACCGTCACATTTTCGCGTTTGCGAAATGACACTCCCGCGAGCCGTAGAACCAACTCCGGCGCCTCCGTGTTGTGCACCCCGCATACGGTGGAGGCTTCCGAGAGTGACCTATTACAACGCCCGTGGAGAGGCGATGCCGGAGAGCGCGGCCGAACAGGCGCGCATCGCGGGCACCGCTGCGGCGAACGAGACCATCAACGCCCCGGCGGGGCATTCCTCCCTGTCCGGCGAGGGGGGCGGCGACGTCCTGGTCGGCAACGGCATGGACAACCGCCACTGGATCACCCACCCGCGGGACCGGGTGGTGGAGCAGCCCGGCGGCGGCGTCGACACCATGATCGGCTGGACCGACCTCAGGCTCGCCGACAATGTCGAGAACCTCGTGGTCAACGGCCAGTTCAACTACGCGGTCGGCAACGGCCTCGCGAACCTGATCACGGTCGACGACGCCACGCACTGGATCTACGGCGCGGGCGGCGACGACGTGCTGGTCGGCGCCCTGACCCAGAAGACCACCTTCGTGGTCCGCGCGGGCGAAGGCTCCGACGTCATCTACAACTGGAACGGCAACAGCCAGCTCCAACTGCACGGCTACGGCGTCACCAGCGCCGCCCAGCTCCGCTCGATGATGAGTCAGCAGGGCAATGACGTGGTGATCAGCTTCGGCAACGGCGAGCGGCTGATCCTGCGCGACGAACTGCTGTCGACCATCCAGGACCGTCAGTTCCTGCTGCCGCTCGACACGTCGAAGCTGGGCGGCCTCACCTTCCAGGACGAGTTCAACGCGTTCCAGCTCTGGAACCCGTCGACCGACACGGGCATCTGGCGGGCCGACTTCGGCGGCAACCTGAAGGACCAGTGGGCCTACACCCTGGTCAGCAACGGCGAGGTCCAGGTCTACGCCCAGCCCGGCTTCCAGGGGCGCGGTGAGGCCGACCTCGACATCAACCCCTTCTCCATCTCGAACGGCGTCCTGACGATCACCGCCGAGCGGATCCCCGACAGCAAGTCCTATGCGGCCTGGAACCGCGAGTACTCGTCGGGAATGCTGAACACCTTCGGCATGTTCGAGCAGAAGTACGGCTACTTCGAGATCCGGGCCGAGATGCCCACCGCCGCGGGCTCGTGGCCGGCGTTCTGGATGATGACCCACCCCTACGTGAGCGGGATCGAGGCCGACATCTTCGAGGGGCTGGCGATCACGCCGGAGATCGACTACCGCCGCGCGCTGGGCGGCGACCAGACCCAGTACGATGACACGCTGAAGCTGGAGGTGGGCGGCATGCACACCTACGGCATGCTGTGGACCCCTGAGACGGTCACCTTCTATTACGACGGCATCGCCGTCCTGCAGGGCCCGACGCCCGACAACTGGGACTATCCCATGGCCCTGATCGTCAACTTGGCGGTCGGCGGCTGGGGCGGGCCACCTGACCACGGACAGTTCCCGACGCAGATGAAGGTGGACTACGTGCGCGCCTATGCGCTCGCCAGCGGCCAGACCGAGGTTGTGCGCGAAAGTCCCGAGATCCCTGTCGGGACGGTGCGCGCGGTGGGCGGCCAGACCTCCGGGCAGGCGAACGTCCCCGAGACCTTCGCGGACGGCCAGCCGGTGACCTCCGCGACCATCGCCATCCACGGCGCCCGTCCCGCGTCCGGCCCGCCCGGCAAGGCCTTCGTGATCTGGGAGGACGCCGGCGCGGTGTTCGGCGCGGTGTCGAACAACGGGGTCCTGGGCCAGCCGACCACGCTGATGGCCGGCTCGGTCGGGCAGTTCACCGGCACGGGCACCTGGCTCTCCAGCGGCAAGGTGGTCTTCGGCTACACCCAGGCTGACGGCGCCGGCCGCTCGGCCTGGGCAATGGTGTTCGACCCGGTCAAGCAGACCTTCACGCGCCAGGAGCTCGGCCCGGTCAGCGGCGACGTCCGCTTCGTCGCCACCGACTTCGGCGGCTTCGCCGCGAGCTGGGACACGCCCGACGGGCGCACGCTGGCCCGGGCGTACGACGAGTGGGCCTATGGCGGCGACGTCCCCGGCTGGTACGGGCCGGTGCGCGAGATCGCCGGCGACCTCACCGGCGTCACCGCGTCGGGCGAGCTCATCGCCACCAACGGCTCGGGCCTGCAGCAGCTCTACAGGATCCTGGGCGCGTCGCAGCCGAACGGCGGCGGCAGCGGCGGATCCAGCGCCGCCACCAATGGCAACGACGCCCTGCAGGCGGCTCCTGGCCGCACGCCTGTGCACGCGCTGGCCGGGGACGACACCGTCACCGGCACCGCCGGCGAGGACTACCTGCGCGGCGACGAGGGGAACGACCGGATCGTCGGCGGCGACGCCTTCGACGACGTCCACGGCAACATGGGCAACGACACGGTCATCGGCGGCGGCGGCGCCGACTGGGTGGTCGGCGGCAAGGACAATGACCAGCTCATGGGCGATGACGGCGACGACATCGTCTACGGCAACATGGGCGACGATTGGTGCGAGGGCGGCGCGGGCGCCGACATCGTCCGGGGTGGCCAGGGCTCCGACCAGCTCTTCGGGCACGCCGGCAACGACTGGCTGTCCGGCGACCGCGGAGACGACACCCTCTCCGGCGGCGCCGGCGCGGACATCTTCCACGTTTTCGCCGAGGCCGGGCTGGACAGGGTGACCGACTTCAACGCCGCCGAAGGCGACCGCGTGCAGCTCCTGCCCGGGATGCAGTACAGCGTCGTCCAGGCGGGCGCCGACACCGTGGTGCAGGTGGGATCGGCGCAGCTCGTGCTCGCCAACGTGCAGATGGCGAGCCTGTCGCCCGGCTGGATCTTCGCGGGGTGAGCGAAACCTGAGCCGTCGGGCAGGCGTTCTGGCTCCGCTTCGTACCGTGGAGCTTGCCAGATGCCTGCCTACTTCACCCCAGCGGACCACGTGTTCAGCCGCCCTCAGGGCGGCGACACCGTGGTCCGCGAGTTCTTGCTGGCGGACGTGAACGGCGATGGCCGGACGGACGCCGTCCTCACCTACCAGCTCTTCCCGCTGGAGAACCGCCCCATCCCGGTCCGTGTCCTGCTTGGGGATGGCGCCGGAGGGTTCAGCGACGGCACGGCCGGCATGTTCCTGGGCGGCGCGCCGCGCCTGGTGGACGGCCGCGCCCACGTGCTCGCCGACCTCGACGGCGACGGGCGCAAGGACCTGTTCCTGGCGGACGCGGGCTATGGCGCAGCGCCCTACCCCGGCGCGCCGAACGTGCTGGCGCTCTCGGGCGGTGGAACGTGGGCGGAGGCCAGCGGCCGCCTCCCCGCCAACAGCGACTACACCCCGACCGCGGCCGGGGCCGACATCGATCGCGACGGCGACGTGGACCTGTTCGTCGGCGACCTCGGTCAGCGAGGGCCCTACTTTCTCATCAACGACGGCCGCGCCGGGTTCACCCTGGACCAGACGCGGCTGCCGGATCTGGTCGCGAACCCGACGTTCGGCCGCTACGCCACCGCCCTGCTGTTCGACGCCGACGGTGACGGCGCGCCGGACCTGTTCCTCGGTGGCGACGGCGACTCCAAGGTGCTGCTGAACGACGGGACCGGTCGCTTCGCCATCCCCGGCGGCATGACCTTCCCGATCGCCGGCCCGCACCAGGTGGTCGACGCCCAGGCCGCCGACCTGAACGGCGACGGGCGCCAGGATATTGTGCTGACCGTGGCGGGCGACGGCTTCAGCCGCGCCTCGCTGCAGGTGCTGATCAACCAGGGCGGCGGCGTCTTCGCGGACGAGACCGCCCACCGCCTGCCGCGTGGCGGCGTCGTGGCGGATGGCGGTTGGGTCTACCGCGCGCCGCTCGTGGACCTGAACGGCGACGGCGCCATGGACATCGTGCTGAGCGGCGGTGCGGACTCGGCCCGCGCCATCCTGCTGAACGACGGCATGGGCCGGTTCACGCCCGCGCCTGGGCTCGTGCCGAGCCTGGGCGTGCTGGACCGCCTGGCGGTGGGGGACATCGACGGCGACGGCCGCACGGACCTCGTGGTGGCGCGCAGCGGCGGGCCGCTCGAGCAGTTCACTGTGTATCGCAGCGTCGATGCCGGGCACACCCAGACGGGAGACGCCGGCGCGAACAGCTTCCTGGGCGACGCCGACGGCGAGACGATGAGCGGCGGGGCCGGCGACGACGTGGTGTTCGGCGGCGGTGGGGACGACTACCTGCGCGGCGACGAGGGGGGCGATCGGCTGGCCGGCGGACCGGGCTTCGACGACATCAACGGCAACATGGGCGACGACACGGCGTCGGGCGGGCTCGGTCCCGACTGGGTGGTCGGCGGCAAGGACAACGACCTGCTGTTCGGCGACCTGGGCGACGACATCGTCTACGGCAATCTCGGCCACGACACCGTCCACGGCGGCGACGGGGCCGACATCGTCCGCGGGGGCCAGGGCGACGACGTCGTCACCGGCGGTCTCGGGAACGACTGGCTGGCCGGCGACCGCGGAGCGGACACCCTCTCGGGCGGCGCGGGCGCCGACACATTCCACATCTTCGCAGACGCCGGCGTGGACCGGGTCACGGACTTCAACGCCGCCGAAGGCGACCGCGTGCAGCTCCTGCCGGGCGCAACCTACGCCGCCGCCCAGGTCGGCGCCGACGTGGTGGTGGACGTGGGCGGCGGCGGCCAGCTCGTCCTCGCCAACGTCCAGCTCACCGCCCTCGCCGCGGGCTGGATCTTCGGGACCTGACCGACGGTGGACGGGAACTGAGCGGCGGGCCGGTCATTTCTCCGCACGGTCAAGGTTCTCGGGGTCCCGCCATGAATGTCGACGTAGGCGTCTGCACCTTCCGCCGCCCGGCGGTGGCCGACACCCTCGCCTCGCTGGGCGCGCAGCATCTGCCGCCGGGCGTCGCCATGCGGGTGATCGTCGCCGACAACGACGAGACGCCCGAGGCGGAGGCCTATATCCGCGCGGCTGCCCAGGACGCCGGCGTGGATCTCGAATACGTGCACGCGCCGGCCCGCAACATCTCGCTCGCCCGCAACGCCTGCCTGGATGCGGGCCGTGGCGCGTTCCTGGCGTTCATCGACGACGACGAAACGGCCACGCCCGGCTGGCTGGCCGCCCTGCTGGCCGAGGCGGACCGCGGCGGCTGGGACGCGGTCCTCGGGCCGGTGAAGGCCGTCTACGGGCCCGATGCGCCGGATTGGATCGCCGACGGCGACTTCCACTCCACGGCCCCGGTCGAGGTGGGCGGGCGCATCCTCAAGGGCTACGCCGGCAATGTGCTGGTCCGCCGCGAGTCGGTGGAGGCCCGCGGCCTGCGTTTCGACCTGGCGCGCGGCCGCCAGGGCGGCGAGGACGACGATTTCTTCTACCGGCTGACGGACAGCGGCGGGACCATCGGCTTCGCCGCGGACGCCCTCGCCTATGAGCCCGTGCCGGCCGGCCGGGCGTCCCTGAAGTGGCTGCTCAAGCGCAGCTTCCGCACTGGTCAGACTCATGGCGCGCGGCTGGAGAGCCGCTACCACGGCCCGGCGCGCATCGCCCAGATCGGCGTCGCGGGCGCCAAGAGCGGCGTCTGCCTGGCCGGCGCCGCCGCCTCCGCCCTTTCACCGGCGCGGCGGAGCAAATGGCTGGTCCGCGGCTCGATGCACGCCGGCGTGGTCGCCCGCCTCGCGGGGGTGAAGGAACTGCAGCTCTACTGATCCAAGCGTCGCCGTAGGGAACACGCGGCGCCCCAGCGGGTTTGAGACGCGCGGCAGTGTGTCTTTTGCATTGCCGCAAAATCGTTTGGTCGCGATTTCTGGAGCTAGATAGTCATGCGTAGGCGTCTGCCCTCGCTCGCCGCTGCGGCGTTCCTCACGTTCGCCGGCGCATCCGCGCCCGCGCTCGCGGCAAGCAGCCTTCCCCCACCCGATTCCGCCGCGCTCTTGAGCCCCGGAGCCGCCGATTACCGGATCGGCTCCCAGGACAAGATCGAGATCAACGTGTTCGGCATCGACGAGCTGAAGCGCGAGGTCCAGGTGGACTCCGGCGGCAAGATCATCCTGCCGCTGATCGGCCAGGTGCAGGCCGGCGGCCGGACCCCGGCCGAGCTCTCCGGCGACATCGCCGGCCTCCTGAAGAAGAGCTACATGAAGGACCCGCAGGTCATCGTCACCGTCAAGGAGGCCCAGAGCCAGAAGGTGACGGTGGACGGCGCCGTGCAGCAGCCGGGCCAGTACCCGCTCGCCGGGCCGACCACCCTGATGCAGGCGGTTTCGCTGGCCCGCGGGCCGGACCCGAAGCTCGCCAACATCAAGCGGGTGGCGATCTTCCGGACGGTGGCCGGCAAGCGGCACTCCGCCTTCTTCGACCTCTCGGCGATCCGTTCGGGCCGCGCCGAGGACCCGACCGTCTACGGCAACGACATCGTCGTCGTCGACACCTCCGGGGCCAAGAACTTCATGCAGAACTTCCAGGGCGGCTTTGGCCTGCTGGGCATGCTCGTCCGCCCCTGGTGACCGTTGGGCGTGCGGCGGCGGCGGACGCCGGCGCACGTCTTTTCCGCCGGAACCCGGCCGAGGGGTCGGGGTTATTGGCAAAGCTAGTTTTTCCGAAGTTTGGGTGGGGCTTCCGAGCCCGGGTTTTCAAGGAACGCGCGCACTGGAGAGGGACCTCGCGGGGTCCAGGGTGCGTTCCGAAGCCGGAGCCAGGGTCTCCCGGCGCCCCGCCCCCGAAGGTCAGTGGTAACGCAGGTCGCCCATGAACAATCTGATCCCGATCACGCACGAGCTGCCGGCGCATCCCTCGGCGCCCTTCCGCCCGATCGAGCCCGAGCGCATGCATCTGCGCCAGTTGTTCGGGATCCTGTTGCAGCGGGCGAAGCTCGGCCTCGGCGTCGCCGCCGCGGTCTTCATCGTCGTGCTGGCGGCCTTCGCCATGCAGACCCCCAGCTACACGGCGGTGGGCTCGGTGGTGATCGACCCCACGGGCAAGAACCTCGCCCGCGCCGAACAGCAGTCCTCGGGTCTGCCGGCCGACACCAGCGCCGTGGACACCCAGGTCGAGGTGCTCCGTTCGCGCGCGGTGGCCGAGCGCGTGGTGCGCAAGCTGCAGCTCTACAACGACCCGGAATTCAACCCGAAGATGGCGCCCGGCTTCTTCGGCCTGAAGCGCCCGGCCGCGCCGATCGCCAATCCCAGCCCCCGCCTGGTGGAGCACACCGCCAGCGCCCTGATGGACAAGACCTGGGTGCGCCGCGCCGGCCTGACCTACGTGGTCCTGGTGGGCGTCAGCTCCACCTCGCCGGAGAAGGCCGCCCGGCTCTCCAACAGCTACATGGAAGAGTATCAGCGCCTGCAGCTCGATGAGAAGCTGGCGCGCGTCACCCGCGCCAACAGCGAGCTCGGCATGAGCCTCGAGAAGATGCGCCGGGACGCCGAGATCGCTGAGGCCAACGTCCAGCGCTACAAGAACGAGCACGGCCTGCTGTCCGCCCAGGGTTCGACCATGGCCGAGCAGGAAGTCTCCACGCTCAACCAGCAGCTCGCCATCGCCCGCGCGGAGACGGCCGAGAAGTACGCCCGGCTCGCCGCGGCGCAGTCCCAGTTGCGCAGCGGCGGCGGCGGCGCCGACGTGGGCGCGGCGCTGGGCTCCGAGACCATTCGCGAGATGCGCAAGCGCGAGGCCGAGCTGTCCGTGAAGCTGGCTCAGTTGAAGACCGACTTCACCGACCAGTACCCCGAAGTGAAGCGCACCCAGGCCCAGCTCAACGACATCCGCGGCCAGATCCAAATCGAGATCAACCGCATCCTGTCCAGCCTGCGCGCCGAGGCCCAGGCCGCGGCCGGCCGGCAGGCCTCGCTGATGGGCAGCCGCGGCGCGGCCCAGGGCGGCATCGCCCAGAACAACCAGGCCATGGTCGGCCTGGTGGGCCTGCAGCAGCGCGCCGACGCCGCCAAGGCGATCTACGAGGCCTATCTGAACCGCGCCAAGGAAGTGGCCGCCGAGGGCAGCCTCCAGCAGGCCGACGCGACGATCAACGCCCGCGCCGCGGTCCCCACCGCGCCCTCCTCGCCGAACATGAAGCTCGGCGCGGCGCTCGCCCTCCTGGCCGGTCTCGTCGCCGCCGGCGTGGCGGTGCTGGTGGCGGAGTTCTGGGACAAGCACCTGCGCTCGCGCCTCGACGTGGAGCGGGAGCTGGGCGTGCCGTTCGCCGGCGTCCTGCCCGACTTCCGCTCGGTGAAGCCGAAGGGCCTGCGCGGTCCGGAGGCGGCGCCGCAGGAGTACCTGGTCAGCCATCCGTTCTCCGGCTTCGCCGAGGCGTTCCGAAACCTGCGCGCCTTCTTGATGATCAGCGCGCCGCACGAGGAGTCGAAGCTGATCGCGATCACCTCGGCCGTGCCCCGCGAGGGCAAGAGCCTGACCTCGTTCTGCCTGGCGCGCACCCTGGCGCTGAGCGGCTCGCGGGTGGTGATCGTCGACTGCGACCTGCGCCAGCGCGGCGTGACCAAGCTGATCGGCGCCCGCGACGTGGGCCTGGTCGAAGTGGTCCAGGACAAGGTCCCGCTCGCCGAGGCGCTGGTGCACGACGCCAAGACCAACCTCTTCGTCCTGCCGGCGGCGGGCAAGAGCGTTCCCTACGACCTGTTCTCGAACCCCGACACCGACGAGGTCCTGCGCGAACTCTCCAGCCAGTTCGACTACGTGATCCTGGACGCCCCGCCGATCCTCGGGGTCGCCGACGCCCGCATCCTGGCCGCCAAGGCCGACCGGGTGCTCTACCTCGTGCAGTGGAACAAGACCCCGCTGCGCGCGGCCCAGTCGGCGGTCGACATCCTGCAGGAGTGCGGGGCGAACGTGGCCGGCGCGCTGCTGACGAAGGTCAACGTCAAGGGCCAAGCCCGCTACGGCTACGGCGACAGCAGCGACTACTACGGCTACTTCAAGAACTACTACATCGCCGCGGCCTGAGGCCGACCGGGGGTGCAGACCATGCTGCAACGCGTGACAGCTTCCTCGCGGGCGGCGCTGGCCGCGGCCGTCATGGCCGCCGGCCTCGCCGCCTGCCAGGGCGGCGGCTCCAGGGCCGAGGCCGCCACGGCCTCCCCGGCCCCGCTGGCCAGGACGCCGGACGGACGGGCGCTCAAGCTCACCTTCGCCGACGAGTTCGACAGCTTCCGCCGGTTCCGCAACGGCCAGGGGGTGTGGCGGACCACCTTCCGCGACGGACGGGACGACAACGACGACGACTTCAACCTGCGCACCCTGAAGTGGAACAAGGAGCTTCAGCTCTACGTCGACCCCGACATGGTCGGCCACCGGGGCCGGCACGGCGACCATGAGACACCGGGCGACGAGGGCCGCCGGGCGCGGCGGCAGCCGGCAGACCGGCCGCTGGGTCTGGATCCGTTCACGGTGCGCGACGGCGTGCTCGAGATTCGGGCCGACCGGGCGCCGGCGGGGCTCGCCGAGCAGCTCGGCGGCTTCCGCTACGTCTCGGGCCTGATCACCACCCAGCCGTCGTTCTCGCAGACCTACGGCTACTTCGAGATGCGGGCCAGGCTGCCCCGCGGCAAGGGCGTGTGGCCGGCCTTCTGGATGCTGCCGCTCGACCTCTCCTGGCCCCCCGAGATCGACGTCATGGAGAGCGTCGGCGACCCGTCCACCGTCTATGTCACGGCCCACTCGAACCATGTGAAGGGCCAGGGCGTGGAGGTGAAGGTCGACCCAGACGGGTTCAACACCTACGCCGTGAGCTGGGACCGCGACCGCATCGTCTGGTTCGTGAACGGCCGCGAGGTGAAGCGCCAGCCCACGCCCGCCGACATGCACAAGCCCATGTACATGCTCGCCAACATCGCGCTCGGCGGCGGCTGGGCCGGCGAGCCCGACGCCACCACGCCTTTCCCCGCCCGGATGCAGATCGACTACATCCGCGCCTACAGGTTCGCGCCATGACCACCTGGGACGCTTTCGGCCCGTCCGCCGCCCGCCCCCGCCGCATCCGCGGCGGCGAAATCCCGACGCCGCACCCGGTGAGCTGGCGCAAACAGCGCAGGGCGCAGGCGCGGCTCGCCGGACCGCCCCCGCAGGCCGCCGCCGACCCCGGCGCGGCCGAGGGCGCGACCGTGCGGCTCGGCCGCCTCACCGTGGACCTGGACGCAGTCTTCACCTTCGCCCTGTTCATCGCCCTGCTGTTCATCGCCAACCTGGCGACGCTCGGCGCGGCGATCATCGCGGCGGCCGTGCCGCTCTACCTCTTCGTGCGCCGACGCAAGCTCGAGCGGGTGCTGTTCGTCCGCGGCTTCCTGTTCGCCATCCCCGCGTTCGCGATTTTCTCGACCATCTGGTCGGAGGCGCCGAAGGAGACGCTGAAGTTCGCCCTCGAACTCACGATCACCGTGGTCGCAGGCCTGCTGATCTCGTCGGCCAGGAACCAGGAGGCGGCGCTGCGGGCCATGGCCTGCGCCTTCCTCACCTACATCGCCTTCTCGCTGGTCAGCGGCGGCACGGTGGCGGTGGGCGTGGGCGCCGGCGGCAGCGCCTTCTCGGGCCTGACCGAGAGCAAGAACCTGCTCGCCGACATCGCCTCCACCGGCGTGCTGGTGTTCCTCGGCATGGGTCTCATGGCCGTCCGCAGCCGAAGCTGGCTGTGGGCCGCGGTGGCGCTGGTGGGCCTGGCGCTCGGCTTCCATGCGGTGACCGCCGCCCGCTCGGCCGGCGCCCTGCTGGGCTTGGCGGCGGGCGTCGGTGCCATGCTGGCCCTGCTGCCGCTGCTGAAGGCGCACCGCGCGGTGCGCGCCTGGCTGACGGCCATGGTCGGCGTCGTGCTGTTGGGCGTGGGCCTCAGCTACCGCTGGCTCTCGCAGGCGCTGATCGAGTGGGGCGCGCAGACCTTCGACAAGGACCCGACGCTCACCGGGCGCACCTACCTCTGGTACCGCGCCGCCGACCTGATGCACGAGAAGCCCCTGCTCGGCCGCGGCTACTACGCCTTCTGGCTGCAGGGGAATCCCGACGCCGAGGGCCTGTGGAAGTACTTCGGCATCGACAGCCGCGGCGGCTTCACCTTCCACAACACCTTCGTGGAGATCCTCGTGACCATGGGCCTGCTCGGCCTGATTGTGGTCGGGATCACGGTGGCGGTGGGCGTCTTCGCACTGGTCCGGCGGTTCGTGATCCGCCCGAACCTGGCGCTGGTCTTCTGGGTGGGCGTGCTGCTCTACCAGCTCTCGCGGACCGGCATCGAGACGATCGGCATCGCGCCCTTCTACTTCTCGACGGTGCTCGCGTTCGGCGCCCTGGGCGCGGCGTTCGGGCGGGTGGACTCGCCGAGGATCGCCCGCACCGCTTACCGCCCGCAGCAGCCGCGGATGGTGCAGGTCTGGCCGGTGGAGCAGATCCCCAGCGGCTGGGCGAACCCGCGGCTGCGCCCCGAAGCCGGCTCGCTGCGCCTGCTGCGCTCCGACATCGAACCGCACCGATGACCGCCGCCGGCGACGTGGCCGACACGCCCCCGGCCGGCGGCCGGCGGCGGCTGCACCGCACCTCGATCGGCGCCCTGGCGCTGACCGGCGCGAGCGCGCTGCGGCTCGGCCTGCAGTTCGCCATGCTGCCGATCCTGGCGCGGCTGATCGGGCCCTCGGAGTACGGCCTCGTCGCGCTCGCCATGCCGTTCATCCTCTTGGCCAACGTGCTGTCGGACGGCGGCATGGGCTATGCGCTCGGCCGCCAGCGGGACGTGAGCCGCGACCAGGAATCGACCGTCTTCTGGCTCTCGGCCGCCATCGGCCTGGCGCTCAGCCTCGCCTGCGCCGCGGCCGCCTGGCCGATGGGCGCGCTGATGAACCAGCCGCGCCTGCCGCTGCTGATCGCCGCCCTCTCGCCCATCCTGCTGATCAACAGCCTCACCACGGTGCCGAACGGCCGGATCATCCGCGAGGGCCGGTTCGCCGTCTTCGCCGGCGGGGACCTGATCTCGACTGGGGCCAGCGCCGCCACGGCGCTCGCCGCGGCGCTCGCCGGCTGGGGCGCCTGGGCGCTGGTGGCCCAGCAGCTCGTCCTGTGGCTCTGCAAACTGGCCTGGGTCAGCGCCCGCGCGGGCGCGCCGATCCGCCTGCATTACCGGTTCCAGGAGGCGAAGGCCCTGCTGACCTTCGGGGCTCACACGATCGGCGCGATCCTGGCGGACTTCGTCTCGCGCAACCTCGACAGCCTGATCGTCGGCGGCGTGCTGGGCGCGACCATGCTCGGCTACTACGCCATGGCCTACCAGATCGTCCGCGCGCCCGACATGCTGATCTCGGGGCCCCTCTACCTCTACATCTTCACCGCGGTCGCCAAGACCGCCCACGGCGCCTCGCGCGAGGCGATGCAGGACTTGGCGGCGTCGAGCCTGCGGCTGGGCTCCGTGTTCCTGGCCCCGCTGTTCGTGGGCCTCGCGCTCGTGGCCGACCTGGCCGTAAAGCTGGTGCTTGGCGACAAGTGGCACGACGCGATCGGTCCCCTGCGGTTCCTGGCCGGCGCGGGCTTCTTCTTCTGCATGTGCTCGATCATGGCCACCACCTTCATGGGGCTGGGCCGCACGGGGCAGCGCCTGAAGCTTTCGATCCTGCTGGGCGTGGCGACCATCGGTACGGTGGCGGCCGTCGTCCGCTTCGGCCTGGAGCCGGTGTCGGCGGCGGCGGCCGCGGCCATGGCCCTGGTCTGCGCCATCTACGTCCACGCCCTCGCCCGCGAGCTGCAGGCCCCGCGCCGGCGGCTGGTGGCGGCGTTCGGCCCCGCTGCCCTGGGCTGCGCGGTCATGGCCGGAGCGGTGCTGGCGGCTCGCGCCGCGCTCGTCCACGCGCCGATGGTCGTGGAGTTCGTGCTGATGGTGGCGGTGGGCGCCCTCGCCTATGGCGCGGTGCTCTGGCTGATCGCGCGGCGGCGGCTGATCGCCGATCTTCGCGCCTTCCAGGCAGCCCAGGCGCTGGGCGACGCGCCCAGCGCCTGATCTCCGTCGGTAGAGCTAGGCGGCGGCCGCAGCCACCGGGGCCGGAGCCAGCTTGGCGGCCAGGCGCCTGAGCCGCGCCTTCACCGGCAGGGTGAGCAGCGGCCAGATCTCCGGCGACGCCAGGCTGGCGGTCACGCCGCCGACCACGTCGCGCGCCTTCAGCCGCGAGACTACGTGATCGTAGGCGAGCGCCGCGTGCAGGGACCGCCGGCGCGCCGCGAAGGCCCGGCGGACCTCCTTCGGCTGGCCCATCATGATCCCCTCCAGCGACGCGTCCGCGGCGACCATCTGCACGAGGTGCTCGCGGCGCATGACATGCGAGATCGAGGTCCCGTGCTTGCGATAGCGGTACATGACAGCCGGCTCGAAGCGCAGGGTGAGCCCCTGCGCCAGGAGGCGCACCACGAGGTCGTAATCCTCGCCGATCCGCAGCGCCTCGCGGTAGCGCGCGGCCTTGACCGGCTCGGCCCGGAACAGCGGCTTCAGATAGCCCAGGCCGGGCGTCTTCGCGTACATCCGCGCGGCGTGGACGTATTCGGCCAAGCCGATCGAGCGCGGTTGTGTCCAGGCCCGACCCGCCAGGAACGGCTTGCCGCGCGTGAGCGATCCATCCTGGAAGACGTCGAGGTTGTCGACCACGATGTCCGCCCCGTCCCCCTCCGCCCGGGCCACCAGGCGCTCCAGGCGGTCGGGGGCCATCAGGTCGTCAGAGTCGAACACGGCGATCCAACGGCCGCGGGCCTCCGCCAGCGCCCTGTTGCGCGCCGCGCCCGGGCCACCGTTCTGCGGCTGGACGAGCACACGGACGCGCGGGTCGCCCGCCGCAGCTTCGTCGATCACCCTGAGGCTGTCGTCGGTGGAGCGGTCGTCGACCACGATCAGCTCGAGGTCGGCCAGGGTTTGGCCCAGCACCGAGCGTACGGCCTCGGCCAGGTAGCTGGCGCCGTTGTAGTTGGCTGTGACGACCGAGACGAGCGGACGCGCGTCCGTCATGACGCCGCCTGGGGCGCGAACCGCACGGGCGGCGCGGCCTTGCGGTCGCGCCGCCAGGTGGCGAGCTGGACCCAGAAGCCGGCGGACCAGGCCAGGTGCATGATCATCGCGGCGGGACCCGACAGGAAGGCCGCCGGGTCGCGCTTCTTCACGCCGAGCAGCGCGCCGTAACCGAGCGCTGCGGCGATCCACAGCAGAGCCGGGATCGCGAAGGCCCAGAAAAGCGGCGCGAGCGCCAGGCCGGCCACCGCCGGCGCCACGGCCAACGGGAGAGTCTGGCGGATCTTCAGCGGGGTGTAGTGCTTGAGAACGGTGCGCGCCCGGCCCCGGCCGTAGCCGTAGTACTGCTTGGCGAGCGCCCGCGGCGTGCTGCGCGGGTAGTAGCCGATGCGGACCTTGTCGGTGAGCCAGATGCGGCCGCCCTGCTCCGCCAGCCGCAGGTCGAGCTCCGCGTCCTCGTTATGGCTGAAGCTCTCGTCGTAGCCGCCGGCCTGAGCGTAGGCGTCGAGGCTGAAGAGCGCGTGATGGCCGTGGTCCACCCACTGGCCATGGCTCGCCAGTCGGTGGGCCGAGCCGCCGGTGCCGAGCAGCGAGTTCTGGGCCGCGGCCACGGCCCGCTGGAAGAAGCCTTCGCCGCGGGTGTCCATCGAGACCACCACGGAGTCCGCACCGGTGCGGCGGGCTTCCTCGATCAGGGTCGAGGCGTAGTTCTTCGGATAGTCGGCGTGCGCGTCCACGCGCACCAGCCACGGCCGGTCGCCGCCCATCATGCGAGCCGCTAGGTTCATGCCGGCGCTCTGCAAGCGGCCGGGATTCTCCATGAGGCGCACGCGCGGATCTCGCGCGGCGATCTCGGCGACGATCTCCCGGCTGCGATCGCTGGAGCCCCCGTCGGCCACCAGCACCAGGGGGTCCACCAGCCCGTCGTCCTCAAGGATCTGGGCGATCACCTGGGCGATGACCGCCTCCTCGTTCAGGCACGGGATCACCACCAGCGCCCGGCGCGAGGCGTCCGCCTCGGGCGCCTTGGCCACCGGCTCGGCGGATTCGGCGAGCCGGATCAACGACGGGATGTCGATCCGGTCCCAGGCCTGCGGCAGGAGGCCGTCGAAGGGGTCGTCGGTCCGCGCCGCCCGCTCGGCGGGAGCGAAGGAGCGGGGCTCGGCCGGGGCGCGCGCGCGGCCATCCTCGGTGGGCGCGCCATCCGAGCGCTGCGACCGCTCGGGCATGGGCTTGGGGTTAAGCATCGTCTCGGGACCTGCACTGTGACCAGCGACGCTCCGGCGAAGCTCCGGTGGCGTCGGGCCTAAAACAGCCTCTGCCCGATTACGTTCCGCACCCGCACGGCTTGGCCGTAAGACATTTTCTCAATACCGGCGATCTGCACAGTTCAGCCTGGATTACAGTCGTGCGATCCCGGTTTTCTATTCCGTCCGAAGGCTAGTCTGTCCTGGCCGTCAGGCCACCAGCCGCGTTGCTTTGGAGTGGTCAGGGTACTGATCGTTCAGCCCGCCCGACCGACCGCTCAGGGCAGCGACCAGCGCCTCGCAGTCGTTCTGGTCGGCGACGAAGGCTTCGCCCGGGACGGCGTCCAGCGCGGCCCGCAGCCGAGCGTAGGCCTCCGGCGTCAGGGCGTCGAGGAAGGCCTCCAGGTCCTGCGGATCGTCCAGCCGGACGCCGAAGCCGCGCTCGGCGAGGTAGCGGCCGGTCTGCACGCCGGCGAGCGCGATCGGGACCGCCCCGTAGCGGCCGCTCTCATAGATCCGGTTGGGCAACAGCCAGGCCGAATTCAGCCCCTCCTCCATGTAGTCGAAGGCCCAACTGAAATGGACGTCGCCGTAGATCCGCGGCAGGTCCTCGGCGACGTAGCCCCCGAGGAAGCTGACGTTCGGCGCCCGCGCCACCTGGGCGTCGAAGTCGTCGAACTCGGTGTACGCCGGTCGGCCGTGGATGCGGACTTCGATCAGGTCGGGCCGCCGGGCGGCGAGCGCGGTGAGGATGTCCAGGCTCCTGCGGCAGCGGATGGCGCCCATCCAGCCGATCCGCCACGGCGGGCCGGGAGCCCGCATCGGCCGTTTGCCTGCGGGCGCGCCGCCCAGCTCCAGCGGCTTGTTCTCGATCAGCAGGGTGTCGAGGCGCAGGCTCGATCCCACGCCCTGGCGTGGCGCGAAGTAGTGCTCCAGGAACGCCGGAGAGCTCACCACCAGCAGGTCGGCCCGCCGCATCAGCCCCCGCTCCACCGCCCGCATGGCGCGGCTCTTCGCCCCCTCGCCCAGCATCATCCGGTGGATGTCCAGGCACTCGTAGACCAGCCGGGCGTCCAAGCCGCAGAGACGGCGCGCCGCCTCGGCCATCGCCAGGGCTTCCAGCGTGCGGCCCACCACCACCTCCGCCCCGGCGAGCAGGCGCTTCCAGCGCCCAGCCTGCAGCGCCGCCATGGCCGTGGCCTTGGCGCGATGACCCATCCGTCCGTCGTAAGTGCGCCCGAGGTCGACGGCCGGCGCGCCAGCCACCTGCTCGGGCGCGGTCTCCGTGCGACGGAAGCCCAGCACCACCGGCTGCGCCCCGCCCGCCTGCAGCATCCGCACGCGGCGCGTCACCGCGGGGTCGGCAAGGTCGTGCACGAAATAGGCGAGCTTCACAGGCGAACCCCCGAGCTTGAGCAATCGGTCGGGAGCCAAACGCGCGGCGGCCCGTTTGGACGCAAAGCTTCACCGCCCGAGCGCTCCGGCGCGTGGGCGCGCGTCCGGAGGGGGTCCTTGGTAGAACTGACGCCGCAGAGCGAGACCCGGCAGACGCCGGCCGAGGTCCGCTCGATCCAGTACCTGCGCGGCTTCGCGGCGTTCGGGGTGCTGGTCTTCCACGCCGCCGAGCGGGCGGGCGGCCACTTCGGCCTGGGCGCGGCCGGCGTGGACGTCTTCTTCGTGATCTCCGGCTTCATCATGTGGGTCGTGACCTGCCGGCGGCCGCCGTCGCCCGCCCAGTTCCTGATCCGCCGGGCGCAGCGCATCGTGCCGCTCTACTGGGGCCTGACCCTGCTGGTGGTCGGGGTGGCGCTGTCTGCGCCGTGGATCTTCCCGGCCATGGAGGTGACGGCCGAGGCGGTGGTGAAGTCGCTGTTCTTCGTCCCCTATCGGGACCACACCGGCCTGGTCGCCCCGCTGGTGATCCCCGGCTGGACGCTGAACTACGAGATGTTCTTCTACGTCCTGTTCGCCGCCGGCCTGCTGGCGCCGGTGAGGCTCAGGCCGTGGCTGGTGAGCGCGGCCCTGCTCGCCCTGGTGGCCATCCGGCCGCTGGGCGACGTGCAGAACCCGCTCTGGGCCACCTACACCAACCCGCTGCTGCTGGAGTTCGGGGCCGGCATCTGGCTCGGCAAGGCGTGGGCCGAGGGCCGGCTACCCGGCGTCCGCACAGGCTGGGCCCTGGTGGTCGCCGGACTGCTCGGCTTCGCGGTGGCCGGTGTCTCGGGCGTCGACGTGGAGCGCGCGCGGTTCCTGATCTGGGGCGTCCCCGCGCTGCTGCTCGTAGCCGGCGCCGTCGCCATCGAGCGCCAGGGCGCGGTGCCGAACCTCAAGCCGCTCCAGGCGCTGGGCGATGCGTCCTACTCGCTCTACCTCGTCCACGGCCTCGCGATCTCGGCGGTGGTGCGGCTCCTCGACATGGCCGGCCTGGCTTCCCCGCCCCTGATCCTGGCGGGCGGCCTCATCGCCGGCGTCATCGCTGGACTGGTCACCTACCAGCTCGTGGAGAAGCCGCTGATGCGCCTCTTCAGGACAGGTCTCGCCGCGAAGCCGGCGGCGGGTCCAGCCCGTCCAGCAGCTCCGGCCCGGCCTCCTGCGCCGACCGGCAGCCGGTGAGGATCATGGCCACCGCCAGCTCCGAGCGGACGGTGGCCAGCATCTTCGCCACCTGCGCCTCGCCGCCAGCGCCGAGCGCATAGGCCCAGGCGCGCCCGAGGAAACAGGCCCTGGCGCCGAGGGACAGGGCCTTCAGCACGTCGAGGCCCGAGCGGACGCCGCCGTCCATGAACACCTCGAGGTCGTTCCCCACCGCGTCAGCGATCCGAGGCAGCGCCGAGATCGACGAACGCACGCCATCGAGCTGGCGGCCCCCGTGGTTCGAGACCACCAGCCCCTGCGCGCCTGCGCGGACCGCGTCGCGCGCGTCCTCCGGGTCCAGCACGCCCTTGACGACGATAGGCCCGTCCCAGGTCTCGCGCACCCAGTCGAGGTCCTTCCAGGTCACCGAGCGGTCGAAGTTCCGGGCGATCCAGCTCAGGAAGTCTGTGACGCGCCGGCTGTCCTGAACCGCAGAGGCGACGGACCCGAGGCTGTGCGGCCGGCCGTTCACGAACACGTCCCAGGTCCAGCCCGGATGGGTGATCCCGTCCCAGAGCTGGGTCATGGCCGCTTCGAACTTCGACGCGCCGGTGAACCCCGAGCGGACGTCCCGGTAGCGGGCGCCGGGAACGGGCAGGTCGACGGTGAACACCAGCACCGGGCAGTGGAGGTCCTTGGCGCGGCCCAGCAGCTCGCGCATGTAGCCCCGGTCCTTCAGCATGTAGAGCTGGAACCAGGGCGCCTGGGCCCCCTTCGCCACCTCCTCCACCGAACAGACGCCGACGGTGGACAGGCAGAACGGGACCCCCGCCGCCGCGGCCGCGCGGGCCGCCTGCACCTCGCCGCGGCGACCGTACATGCCGGCCATGCCCACGGGCGAGAGGCCCACGGGCATCGACAGCTCCTGGCCGAGCACCTCGACGCCCATGTCCAGCTCGGTCATGTCGCGCATCACCCGCTGGCGAAGCGCGATGGCCTCCAGATCGGCCACATTCCGCCGAAGGGTCTCCTCTGCGTAGGAGCCCCCGTCGATGTACTCGAAGAAGATCTTCGGCAGACGCCGGCGGGCGAGCTCCCGATAATCCGAGACAGACGCCGCGCGCATGCTTCCTCCCCGGTTGCGGGGCGCAGGTTGCCGCCGCGCGGCCTCAGGCGGAAGCCGATTCCTTCCCCGCAGGCGCCGTCTCGGGCCGGGGGCCCATGACGATCCACACCTGGTGGGCCCGGGCCATCAGCTCGCCCGCGGCGCTGAACAGCGCCACGCCGGCGGTTTCCTTGCGACCGTCACGGACGAGCGGCCAGGCCATGATCACGCAGCCCTCGCCCGCCTTCGGCCGGCGCAGGACCTCGCCGGTCATGGTGCCGAGCAGGGCGCCGTGGCGGCCCTCCTTCTCCACCCAGGCGAAGTAGCCCGGACAGTCGAGCGCCGCCCAGACCACCTCCAGCGGCGCGACCCCGTCGGCGTCGGCGAAGGCCTCGTGCGGCGTCCAGACGTCGGCGACGACGCCCGGCTCGCGGCCCGCCACCTGGCCCGCGAACACTCGGAGCCCGTCCCCTTCCGCGCGCTCCGTCCCGCAGGTGAAGCAAATCGGGTGCACCCGCTGGGTCAGGCCGATGTGGCGGGCGCCGGCGGCGCGGGCCTCGTCAAGGCTGATCGGCGCCGGCGCCTTGGGCAGCTCGGCCCCAGCGGAGGGACGGCCCTGGCCGATCAGCGTCCCACCCTCCCCGGTCAGCGCCACCTGGCCGTCCTGGACGGAGAGGTCGAGGCCGGCGTCCAGCGGCACCGGCGCACGAAGCACGGCCGTGGCCGGGCCGTCGATTTCCTTGGCCAGCACGCCGCAGACATAGCCGCCGTTGCCGGAGTTGGGCGGGCCGCAGAACCGGCGGCCGATCACGATCTGGGACAAACGCGAATGCTCTTCAGGAAAATGGATCTAAGGAATGTCCCAGGCTTGCCACGGCGTCGTTGCGGAACGGAAGACCCAAAATCGTTCGCCCGGCGTTGGAGCAGGCGGAGCCGCGGAGTAGCTTGCGGCCCAACCGCCCCCGGGCGGATTCGCGCAACACATTCGAGGAGAACACGGTGAGCGAGCGGATGGAACGGCCCTGGGCCCTGATGCGCCATCATGCCGGCTGGGCGGACGTCTTCCACATCGAGAGCGAGACCGCGGATTCGATCACCGGCTTCTACCCCGACCGCGAGACCGTGGGCCCGCCCGTCAGCTATTCCGTGCGCGCGGTGCTCGCCCGCTACCCGACCCTGGAAGCCGCCCGCGCGGCGCGTGAGGGCGCAGTGCTCGAGTGGCGCAAGCACGACGCCGCGGTCCGCGAGGCCGAGGACAAGCTCCGGGCCGCGGAGAAGGCCCGCGAGGACGCCTGGCTGAAGTCGCTGCGCGAAGCCGCCGACGTCGGCTAGAGCCTCAGGCCCTTCGACAGGATCCACGCGACGGCGGCGGCCAGGACGGCCGTCGCCACCACGCGCCACCAGGGCGCGAACGTCAGGCCCGGGTCGGCGGCGAACCTCCGCCGGCCAGTGATCATCGGGCCGATCAGGTTCGAACGTTTCCAGATCAGGTAGTAGAGCACCGCCGCCACGTGCAGGACGACCAGCGCCTGCAGGACGGCGAAGCTCGTCTCGTGCAGTTCGGCGATCGCCCGACCGGTCTCGAAGCTCACCCTGTCCGAGAGCGGGCCGGCTTCGAAGGCGTCCACGTCCACGGCGAACAGGCCGGTGGCCACCTGGACGAGCAGCACCAGCAGGATCGCCACCACACTCCAGGCTCCCAGCGGGTTGTGGCCCGGCACGTCGGTGGGCGAGCGGTTGGGCAGGGTCTTCAGATAGGCGAGAGTCCGGCCCGGCCCCTTCACGAAGCTCCCGAAGCGCGCCGTGCGCGACCCCCACAGACCCCACACGATCCGGAAGACCAGGAGCCCGATGACCAGGTAGCCGCTGATCCTGTGGAGCTGCATCTGGTCGAACTCGGCCGCTCCCCAGGAGAAGGCGATCAGCAGCACCAGCGACCAATGGACGATCCGCACGGGGCCGTCCCACAGCCGCGCGCGGACCTGCGCGTCAAGGCCGCCCTCCCTCGCCACCGGTCTAGGAATCCTTCTGCACGCGGTACTTGTCGTGGCAGCCCTTGCAGGCGCCGCCGGTGGCGCGGACCTGAGCCTTCAGCGCGTCGATATCGCCCGCTCCGGCGGCTTGCTGCAGCTTGGCGCTCTGGGTCCGCAGGTTCGACGCCGCGGCGGTGAAGCCGGCCGCGTCGGTCCAGATGTTCGCCTTGGCCTCGCTCTTCGGACGGGCTTCCTGGCCGGAGCCGCGGGGGAACCAGGTCGGCAGTTGGTCGGACAGGGTCTTCACCTGGGTGGCGCTCTGCACCAGCACCGCCTTGTCCGGCGAGCCCTTGCGCAGCTCGTCGTTCAGCCGCTTGAAGGCGCCGCCCATCTTCTCGAAGTTCTCGTGGCGGGCCAGGGCCGCCTTGCCGCCGGGGGTGGTGGCGGTCTCGCCCTCGGCGTTGTGGGCCAGCGCCCCGCCGGCCGCGACCGCGATGCCGATGCCCAGCGCCAGCGCGGCGCCCGCGCCCCTGCCGATCCTGCCGCCCATAGCCGTACTCCCTGTCGCACGCCGGAAGCGGCGGCGACGGGAGGTTGCCGCGAGCCCCGCCGCGGCGTCAACGGCTCAACGGCGGGCGGACTTCACCGGCGCGCCCTCGGCCGAGGCGCCGGCCAGCAGCGCCGAGCAGTTGGCGTCCTTGGCCAGGCCCGGGTCGACGAACGGAAGGATGGCGGCCAGCGGCGACAGCAGCGAGCCCAGCGCCACGGCGACGCCGCCCTGGGCGATGGCCTTGCCCGGCTCCACGCCCAGCTTCGGCCCCCGGATCGGCCCCTGGGCCGTGACGGGCAGCATCAGCCGCAGCAGCCGGAACTCCTTCGGATGGCCCTGCACGCGGAAGGCCATGCGCTCGGAGTCGAGGTTCACCGTCCCGGAGCCCGTGACGACGACCGGCTCGGTGTCGAAGACGATCTGGTTCGCGCGCATCACGCCGTCGGTGGTCTGGAAGTGCGCCACCCCGCAGCGGATCGGCACCTTGTCCTGGTCCTTCTTCAGCAGCAGGCCGAGGCCCTTGACCACGTTGACGCCGAGAAGCTCGGCGAAGGCCTCGCGGATCTCGCCGTTCGGGATCACCACCATCACCTCGCCGTCGGCGTTGGCGAACGCCTTGTGGACGCTGTTGCCTTCGCCGGTCAGGCGCGCGCGGCCGACCAGCGAGCCGGTGACCGGCAGCGGCCCGCCGGGGCTGCGGATCGGGATGAGCTGCTCCAGCCGGGCGTTCGACAGGCGCAGGTCGAGATCGGTGACCGGCGTCGCGCGCCGGGCGTTGAGCTGGACGTGGCCGGCGATCTGCCCCTGCGGCAGGTCGAGCCGCAGCGGGTCGGCGCGCAACAGTCCTTCGTCCAGCTTCACCTTGACGGCGGCCGACCGCAGGTGCACCGGCGCATCACGGATGGTGGCCACCTTGTAGTCCACGTCCGCGTCGATGGCCCGGATCCGCTCCACCGCCAGGGTCGAGTCGGGGAACAGCCGCTGCTGGGCGTTGAGGTTCTGGGCCACCGCCTTCTGGGTGGCCGAGGCGGTCTCGCCCGGCGCCGTCGACGGCGCGCCGCCGAACAGGGCGCCCAGGTCGTCGAAGTCGAGGCTGCGGGTGGCGAGGTCGGCCTTCAGGTACGGGCGCTCCCGGCCGGTGTCGACCGACAGGGTCCCGGAGAGGTCGCTGTCCCCCACCCGGCCGTTCAGGCCGGTCACCCGGTACAGGCCCTCGTCCCGGCTCAGCCGGCCGCGCACGGTATACGGCGGGGTGTTGGGCAGGGCGATGCCGGTCAGGCCGTAGAGCTCGGCCATGTCGGGCCCGCGTACCGAGGCGTTGACGTGGAACTGGCCGAGGTCGAACGGCTCGGGCACCGCGCCCTGCGCGGTGATCACCGTGTCCCCGGCGCGCACGTAGGCGTCGAACGGGTACGGCGTGTCCTTGTTGATATTCAGCAGCGGCCCGCCGGTGATCCGCAGGTTGAACGGCTGGCGGTTGTAGGAGCCCTGTCCCAGCATGTTGAAGCCGCGGTTCTGCCCGCCGAGCTGCTCGCTGGCGTTCAGGGTGCCGTTGAAGGTCAGCCCGCGCTTCACGTCCCGGAAGTCGATTTGGCCCTGGTTGATGATGAAGTTGCGGATCGGCGGCAGCTTCGTGGGCTTGTCGGGTTTGCGGCCGTCGGAGAAATCCCAGGTCTTGCGCCCCTGGGCGTCCGCGTAGAGCCGCACGTTGGGCCGGTCGAACTGCAGCAGGCGCAGGTCCACGTCGCCCTTCAGGAGCGGGAGCAGCCGGATCTGCACGACGATCCGGTCGATCTCGGCCATCTGCCGCTTGTCGGGCGCCCAGTCGGGGTTGGCGATCCGGATCCCCTCCACCGTCGCCCTGGGCTGCCAGGACCAGAGATGGACGTCGAGGTCGCCGGTGATCTGCACCTCCCGGTGCATCCGCGCCGAGGCGAAGCGGGCGAGCGGGCCGCGGAACCAGTTCCAGTCCCAGATGGCGATCAGGATCGCGATCATCACTGCTATGGCGGCGAGCACGCCGCCGGCGATCTTCAGCGACTTGGGGCTGGGCTTCTTGATCCGGGTGGCGGCCATGCGGGCGCGGGCCGCCTGCCAGTGCTCGCGGGTCCAGGCGCCGGCGCGCTGCAGCGGCCTGCGCCGGCCATCGGCCGTGCGGTTCGTCCGTCCCGGTGTCCGGCGCGGGCCGGGTTCGGGATTCTGGAAGGCTTCGTTGCTCACGGGACTGGCTCCTACAGCGGCCCAGGCGTGGAAACGCACAAGGGCCGCGATCCAGTTCCCCTCAAACTTTAATGGCTTACGCCCCGGCCGCTGAACGCGGCCGCTACCGTCCGGGCGATGATCGCCAGGTCGAAGGCCAGCGAACGGCGCTCCAGATACTCCCGGTCCAGCCGCACCTTCTCGGGGATCGGCAGCTCGTCGCGGCCGTTCACCTGCGCCCAGCCGGTGACCCCGGGCCGCAGGGTGTGCACCCCCGCCTCGGTCCGCAGGGCCACCAGGTCGTCCTGGTTGAACAGCGCCGGCCGGGGCCCCACCAGGCTCATGTGGCCGATGAGCACGCTCCAGAATTGCGGCAGCTCGTCGAGGCTGGTGCGGCGCAGGAACCGGCCGACAGGCGTCACCCACTGACCAGGGTCGGCCAACAGGTGGGTCGCCACGTCAGGCGTGCCCAGCCGCATTGTGCGGAACTTCGGCATCAGGAAGATGCGGTTGCCCCGCCCCACGCGCTTCGACCAGTGGAGGGCCGGACCGGCGCTTTCCAGCCGCACGGCCAGCGCGATCCCCAGCAGCAGGGGCAAGAACAGCACCAGGCCCACGATCCCGCCCGCGATGTCCATCAGCCGCTTCACCCGGGCGTTCTAGGCCGCGCCGGGCGGGGCCGCCAAGTCAGTCGGCGACGGGCCCGATAGTCATGCCGTTCGAGGGTTGCGCCGCCGCCTTCCGGCGGGGCCGCGGCGCCTCGCTTGCCGGCTCGGGCCCCGCCACAGGTTCCGGAGGCTCGGCAATGAAGGTGGCGGGCTCGGGCGTCGCCTCGACCGCCGCTTCGCCCCCTGCCTCCACGACCGCGTTGACCTCGGCGACCAGCTCCTCCACCGGAGCTTCCACGGCCTCGACGGCGGCGATGAACGGCTCCATCGCCTTCAAGGCGACCGCGGTGGCGGGCTCCGTGACCGTCTCAGGATCGCTCAAGGCCGGCAGCGCCGGCGCGAGCTCCGGCGACACCACCGTGCTCGACCGCCCGAACAGCGCTTCGAGGTTGGTCGGCCGGCTCCACTGGGCGAACCACCAGAACGCCACGCCGGTGGCCGCCGCGCCGGCGAAGAAGCCCCACAGCGGTGAGGCCGCGCCGATCAGCGCTTCCGGGGTCAGGGGCTTTGGGGAAAGCTCACGCATCTCGCTCACGGACATTGGGCTGCTCCAGGCTCGATTGTGCGTCGCAACATATCACGCCAGAGCGTCTCGCGGATGCGAAAATGCTATGACATCAGCGTGTAGACCCTGGCCCCGCCACCTTCGCCCAACGCCCCGGCGGTCCAGCCGCAGATCGCCTCCAGGACAGGCGCCAGGCCGGCCGGCGGATCCAGCAGGACAAGGGCGCAGCCGTTCATCTTCATCGGGTCGCTGAGTGGCCGCATCCGTGCCTCGGCGACCAGAAGCGGCGCGGCCACCTCATCCTCCAGGTCCCGGAGGAAGGCGTCGAAGGTCTCGAGATCCTTGAGCGGCAGCCAGATCAGCGCCTGCGCCGCGCCGTTGCGCCGCCGCGCCGCACGCAAAGTCTCCACGATTCTTGGGTAGTCGTCCGGCCGCTCGAAGGGCGGGTCGATCACCAGCAGGATGCGGCCGGCCTCGGGTGTCGCCTCCACCGCCGCGCCGTAGCCGTCCGTGCAGGCCGTGCGGACGCCCGGCCGGTCCTTCAACAGGGTCTTGAGCGCGCCGTGCTCCTCGGCGCGGAGTTCGCAGGCGAGATAGCTGTCGCCCGGCCGCAGCGCATCGGCGATCAGCAGCGGCGAGCCCGGATACCGCCGTACGCCCCCGCCCGTGTTCAGCGCCTCCACGGCGGCGGTGAGCGGCGCGAAGCTCCCGGGCGCGTCCTTCGCGGCCGCCAGCCGGACGATCCCCGCCTCGGCTTCCCCCGACTTGCGGGCCTCGGCGCCGGCGAGGTCGTAGAGCCCGCGCCCCGCGTGGGTGTCGACGACGGCGAGCGGCGCAGCGTCGGCCTGCAGCCGGGCCAGCAACTGCAGCAGGGCGGCGTGCTTCACCAGGTCCGCGAAGTTCCCGGCGTGAAAGGCGTGGCGGTAGTTCAAGTCTGCTCCGGCGGCGTCTGGGAGGAACCCGCCTTGCGCATACCACGTTGCCGCTCAGCCGTAGGAGTGTGTGCGAAGATGGCCAGGGACATGCCCGACGACCTCAGCCCCTCGCCGCCGGGGCTGGAGGACGTGGAGGCCGCCGGCCTCATCTACGTCAGCGACTCCGACCCCGGCATCACCCGCCGCAAGGCGCGGGCGAACGGGTTCAACTATTTCAAGCCGAACGGCGATCCGGTCACCGATGAGAAGACGCTCGACCGCATCCGCAAGCTCGCGATCCCCCCAGCCTGGACCGACGTCTGGATCTCGCCCAAGGCCAACGGACACATCCAGGCGATCGGCCGCGATCAGAAGGGCCGCAAGCAGTACCGGTACCACGAGCGCTGGCGTGAGGTGCGTGACACCCACAAGTACGACCGGGTGATCGCTTTCGGGCGCGCCCTGCCGAAGCTGCGCCGCCGCGTGGACGAGGACCTGGGCCGCCGAGGCCTCCCGCGCGAGAAGGTGCTGGCCGCCGTCATCCGGGTGATGGAGATGACGCTGATCCGCGTGGGCAACGAGGAATACGCCAAGCAGAACAAGAGCTTCGGCCTGACCACCCTGCGGGACCGCCACGCCAAGATCGACGCCAAGGGCGCGGTCTTCGAGTTCCGGGGCAAGAGCGGCAAGGTACATCGCACCGGCTTCAACGACCGCAGGCTCGCCCGCGTGGTGAAGGCCTGTCAGGACCTGCCGGGCCAGCGGCTCTTCCAGTACATCGACGAGGACGGCGAGCAGCGGGTGGTGGAGTCGGCCGACGTGAACGCCTACCTGCGCGAGACCCTGGGTGAGGACTTCTCGGCCAAGGACTTCCGCACCTGGGCGGGCACGCTCGCAGCCGCTCGCGGGCTCATCGAGCTGCCGCAGTGCTCCACCGCCACCGAGGCCAAGCGCAACATCAACACCTGCGTGAAGGCGGTGGCCGGCGTGCTGGGCAACACCGCCGCGGTGTGCCGCAGCGCCTACATCCACCCCGTGGTGCTCGAGACCTACCAGCAGGGCGCCCTGCCGCTGAAGCCCGCCAAGGACGAGCGCGCCTTCGAGCTCGCCGTTCTGCGCTTCCTGGAAGCCGCCCGGGACGAGGTGAAGGAGGAGATCGCCGAGCAGGCGAAGGGCGCCGCCAAGGCGTAGCCTGCCGCCGCGGAACGCCGGTATCCTGACACTCAGACGCGGATGAACCGCGCCACGGGAGGACCTGCCATGCTGCCGCCGCGCCTGCGCTTCGGCGCCTTCGTCGCGCCGTTCCACCCGGTGGATGAGAACCCCACCCTGGCGCTCCAGCGCGACCTCGAACTCGTCGAGCACCTGGACCGCCTGGGTTATGACGAGGCGTGGATCGGCGAGCACCACTCGGCGGGCTACGAGCTGATCGCCTCGCCGGAGGTGTTCATCGCCGCCGCCGCCGAGCGCACCCGGCGCATCCGCCTCGGCACCGGGGTCGCGTCCCTGCCCTACCACCACCCGATGATGCTGGCCGACCGGATCAACCAGCTCGACCACATGACTCGCGGCCGGGTGATGTTCGGCGTCGGTCCAGGCGCGCTCGTCTCGGATGCCTTCATGATGGGCATCCCCGTGCAGAAGCAGCGCGACCGCATGGACGAGGCGCTCGACGTCCTCGTCCGGCTCATGCGCGGCGAGGAGGTGAGCCATCAGTCCGACTGGTTCGAGCTGAAGAACGCCCGCTTGCAGATGACGCCCTACTCCCGCCCCTCGGTGGAGATGGCGGTGGCGAGCCAGGTCTCGCCGACCGGCGCCCGGGCGGCCGGCCGGCATGGCCTCGGCCTGCTGTCGCTGGGCGCCACGTCCACGGCGGGGTTCAACGCCCTCGCCTCCAACTGGGCTATCGCCTGCGAGCAGGCCGCCGAGCACGGCCAGAGCATGGACCGGAACGCCTGGCGCCTCGTGGGGCCGATGCATGTGGCCGAGACGCGCGAGCAGGCGATGGAGGACGTCCGCTTCGGCCTCGACCGCTGGATCTACTACTTCCGGGAGATCGCCAACCTGCCGGTGGTGCCGGAGGGCGACGATCCGGTGCAGGCGATGATCGACACCGGCCTTGCGGTGATCGGCACGCCCGAGGACGCGGCCCGCCGCATCCGCCAGCTCGTGGACGAAAGCGGCGGCTTCGGCGCGTTTCTGTTCATGGACCACAACTGGGCGCCGTGGGCGCGCAAGCAGCGCAGCTACGAGCTCGTCGCCCGGTACGTCTTCCCCGAGTTCCAGCAGCTCAACGTCAACCGCGAGGCCTCCATGGCCTGGGTCGGCGCGAACAAGGCCGAGTTCACCACCGAGGTGCGCAACGCGGTCGGCGCCCGGATCGTCCAGCATATGATGGAGAAGGGCGCCGAGAACATCCGGCCCGAGATCGTCCAGTTGATCACCGGCGCTGCCCCGCCGGGCAAGGGCGAGTAGCGCCTAGCGCCGGAGCGAGAAGCCGACCCGGACCGTGCGCGGCGCGGAGAAGCTCTCCACGCCGTCCGCCGTCTCGCCCACCTCCAGCTCCTCGTCCAGGAGGTTCTCGGCGGCGAGATAGATCTCGCTGTCACGGCCCAGCCGGAACCCCGCCCGGAGGTCCACCTGCACGCCGGCTCCCAGCTTGCGGGTGTTCAGGTCGTCCTCCCAGCGGGCGCTCTCGTACCGGACGTCGGCGGTGAGGCTGACCCGTTGCGTCGGCTGCCAGTCCAGGCCGGCGGTGGCGGTGAGCTTCGGCGTCTGGGCGGGACGCTTGCCGGTGAGCTGGGGCGCGGCCGAGCCGCCGTCCACCTCGGCGTCGGTGTAGGACCAGGCGGTCCGCCAGCCGAACGCCGGCCCGAGCTCGCCTGCGCCCTCGGACTCCACGCCCCAGGCCGTGATCTCGCCGGCGTTGCGCCGCTGGCGAAGCACGCCCCCGGCCGGCACGAAGCCCGCCGTCGGGAAGGTCCCCGGCCCGATCCCGATGGTGACGTTGGTGATCGGGTCCTCGATGCGGTTGTAGAAGGCGGTGGTGCTCCAGCGGATCGCGCCGTCCCCGCCGAAGCCCGCCTCAACCCCCTGCAGGGTCTCAGGCTTCAGCCCCGGATTGGCTTCGGTGATGTCATTGCCGACCCGAAAGGGCCGGTGCAGCTCGTTCAGCGTCGGCGGGCGGAACCCCCCGTAGGCGGCGGCCCGCACCCAGACCGCGCGGTTGATCTCGTAGCGCACCCCCAGCCGGGCCGTGGGTGTGGTCCCCGACGCGTCCGGCGTGGTCTGGTCGAGCAGCAGGGCATTGGTCGCGAGGTCCCATTCCTGGCGGGTGGCGTCGTAGGACTTCCAGCCGTCCACCCGCACCCCGCCGGTGACCAGCCAGGGGCCGCGGTCGAGGGCCGTCTCGACATAGGCGCCGCCCACGAGGGTCTTGCCGCCGGCCAGCCGACCACGCGTGAAGGCGCCGTTCATGTAGCGGAAGCGTTCGCGCGCCTCGCCGTCCGTGAGGCGGACGTCGGCGCCGGCCTCCCAGGCGATGTCACCCCACAGCCCCTGCAGAGCGGCGTTCAGGCCATAGCCCACCGCCGGCGTCGCATACTGGTCGTTTGCTGGCGTGGTGGTCGCCCGCCCGGCAGCCACGGCCACCGAGCTGTTCTTCAGGTCGCTGGTCCGCACCCAGCCCTGCAGCCGCCAGCCGCCGACGCCCTGCTCGGGCGCCCGGGCGAGGGTCAGCGCCGCCGAGCCGCCGGAGGCGATCGATCGCGCGCCTGCGAGCCCCGCCCCGCGCCGCTCCTCGAAGGCCGACAGCCGCGCTGCCGCCTGCACCCCACCCACCTGCCGCTGCGCGCGAACGGAGAATGCGACGTCGTCCAGCGTCAGCGGCCGGTCCGCGGCGCCCCTGGCCGCGCCCCGCACCGGCACATAGCCGTCGGTGCTCTCGGCGCTGGCCGTCACCAGCACACCCGGCCCGCCGCCGGACGCGGCGATGCGGTAGCTGTCCCGCTCCCCGGCCGAAACGTCGAAAGCGGCGAGCCCCGGGCCGGCCCCGCGCTCCTGCAGGGCCACGACACCGGTCAGCGCCCCGGCCCCATAGGGTCCCGCCCCCGCGCCGCGGACGACGGTGGCGCCGTCGAGGCCCTCGGGCGGCAGCGCGCTCCAGATCACCCAGCCACCGAACGGATCGTTCTGCGGCGCCCCGTCCAGGGTCACCAGCGCCCGCCCCGCGCCCGAGGGCGCGATCGAGCGCAGCGACAGCCCCTGCGTCGTGGGGTTCGCCGCCACACTGGTCGTCCGCCGGAAGAGCGAGACGCCCGGCGCACGCTTCAGCGCCTCGTCCAGCCGTGGCGTGGTCTCGAGGATCTCCGGGCCGATCTGCACGGCGCTGAAGGCAGCTTCACCGCCCAGCGGGTTCAGCCGCGGGGCGCGGACGACGACGACTTCGACTTCGGCGGGCGGCGGCGGAGGGGGGAGTTCGGCCATGGGGGCGCAGGGCTAAACAGGTGTTCGACCCTAGGCAACCCTGCGCAGCGGCCGGGCCTCCAGCCGCACCGTCCCGTCCTCGAACACCAGGCCGGCGGTCAGCAGCGCGCGGAACACCTTGTAGCCCATCTGCCCGGGCTTGAACGCGTGCAGGAACAGCCGCGGCCGGCCGTCCGGCCCGGGCGCCACCGAGACGTGCCCAGGGCCCCACCAGTCGCGGCTCGACCTCAGGAACGGCTCGCGCTGCTTCACGAACGGCCCGAAGGGCGTCGGCGCCACGGCCACGCCAACGCCGTACTGCGCGGTTGAGAAGTCGTTGCCCGAATAGAACATCCAGTAGTGGCCGTTGGCCTCGGTGATCCACATGCCCTCGATGAGGTGCGCCTCCCAGGGCAGGTCGTTGCACAGCACCGCCACCCGCTCGCCGACCAGGCACGAGCCGTCGGCCGCCAGCCGCTGGGCGTAGACCGTGGTGGTCAGCGCCTCGAGGATCGTGTCGGCGGACGGCCCGACCTGGCTGCGCAGTCGCGTCAGCCTCTCGCGAAAGCCTGCGAAGTCCTCGGTCACCGCCTCGATCAGGAGCTGGCGCAGGCAGAACTGCTCCATCGGCCCCAGCGTCTCGGACCAGACATGCAGCGCGCGCGCCATCTCGCCGGTCACCTGGTCCTCGGCCCGGGGGAACAGCGCTGGCAGGAGATCCGGCCGTTCGTAGAGGAGCCGGCCGAGCGGGCCCGGCCAGTGGCCGTTGCTGTCGGACTTCCAGTAGAGGATCGGACCGGCCGGATCGGGCAGGATGTGGGCGTCGATCACGTCCCCGCCGATCAGCGGCGCTTCAGGCAGGCTGAAGGGCCCTGCAGGCGAGGTCGCCTTGGCGAGGCCGATCGCTAGCTCGCCGTTGGTCTGCCGCGCGGTGAAGCACAGCCAGACTTCGCGGCCGACCCGGTGCATCTCCGGCGCCCAGTAGTCGCTGCCCACGCCGTCCACGGCCCACTCCGGCTTCCGCCCTTCCGGGAAGACGAAGCCCGCCGGCTCCCAGGCCAGCAGGTCGCGCGATGTAAGCAGCGGAAAGCTCTGGGGCGCGTCGTTGGAGGTGACCGCCATCCACCACCGGCCGCCGTCCCGCAGCACCGAGGGGTCGCCGTAGCCGTAGAGGATCTCCGGGGTCAGGTTCTCGGTGATCAGCGGCTCGAGCCGCGGGTCCGGCCCATCGAACGCCACCGGCCGCCGGGCCAGCGGCAGGCGGCAGCCGTAGTCCTGGGCGAAGCGGGCGAAGAGATCCTGGTAGGCGGCCTGGGTCGGCCCGGCGAGCACGTAGTCACGCGCTCCGGCGCCGTCGCGCCGGACCCGCACGGTCCTGGCCCCAGCGGGGCCTCCGCTGACCTCGATCTCGAACCCCACGCCGACACTCCTTGCCGCCCGCATCTCTAGCGGCGGCCCAGGATCGCGGCTATCGAGGCGCATGGCCACAGGCACAGGGAAGGTCGCTATCGTCACCGGCGCGGGTTCCGGTATCGGCCGCGCCGTGGCGCTCGCCCTGCTGGACGCCGGCTGGTCGGTGAGCCTTGCCGGCCGGCGCGCGGAGGCGCTGGAGGAGACCCGCTCGCTCGCCGGCGAGGCTGCGGACTGGGCCATGCCCGTCCCCGCCGACGTGACGGACCCGGAGGCTGTGGGCCGCCTCTTCGACTCCACCCGCGCCCGGTTCGGCCGGCTCGACCTGTTGTTCAACAACGCCGGGACGGGCGCGCCGCCCGTTCTACTCGAGGACCTGCCGCTGGAGGCGTGGAAGCGGGTGGTGGAGGTCAACCTCACCGCCGCCTTCCTCTGCACTCAGGCGGCGTTCCGGCTGATGAAGGCCCAGGACCCACGCGGCGGCCGGATCATCAACAACGGCTCGATCTCGGCGCATGCGCCGCGGCCCCGCTCGGTCGCCTACACCGCCACCAAGCACGCGATCACCGGCCTGACCCGCTCCACCTCCCTCGACGGCCGCGCCTATGACATCGCCTGCGGCCAGATCGACATCGGCAACGCCGGCACCGAGATGACCCGGTCGATGGCCAAGGGCGTGCCGCAGGCGGACGGCTCCATCGCGCCGGAGCCGGTGATGGACGTGAAGGCCGTGGCCGACGCGGTGCTCTACATGGCGGGCCTGCCGCTGGAGGCGAACGTTCAGTCCATGACGGTCATGGCCACCAAGATGCCGTTCGTCGGCCGGGGCTGACCTGCCCAGCCCTTGGGCGCCCTGCCCGCTTGCGCTGCACCGCCACACGAATTTCATGCTGCGGCGCAATGTGATCATTGATCATCAAGCCGCGCCGGGGCATGGAGGCCTCAGGCGCAAGGCCACGTCAGTTCCGGCCACGCCTGCCGAGGAACGCCGCGAAAGGGGTTGGACACAACCTCAATCCGGAACCGAACCTATGATCCGCATCCTGACCCTCGCCGCCGCCGCGACCCTCGCCATCGCGGCGCCGGCCAGCGCCAAGTCGATTCGCATCTCCACCAGCGGCAAGTCTGTCGAGCAGGTGCAGGCGGAAGTGACGAAGGCGGCCCGCAGCCTGTGCCTGCGCGAGACGATCGGCGCGAGCTTCCCGGCCGACGCGCACCGCACCTGCGTCAAGCACACCGTCTCCAGCACCCTGAGCCAGATGGCGGCGAAGCCGGCCGCCACCCAACTCGCCACGCGCTAGCGAGCGCGGCTCGGCGAAGACCGCCGCTCTCCGGGGGGCGGGCGGCGGTCACTCCGATCCAGGCGCCTTCACAAGCCGGCCGCCCTGGATCACGCCCTCCACGCGCTCCAGCACGCGGATGTCGGCCAGCGGGTCGCCGCGCACGGCGATCATGTCGCCGAACCGGCCCAGGCTCAGCGCCCCCACGTTGCGGCTCTCGCCCAGCAGCTCGGCGGCCACGGTGGTGGCCGACTGGATCGCCTGCATCGGCGTCATGCCCCACCGGACCATGTAGGCGAACTGCCGGGCGTTCAGGCCGTGCGGATAGACCCCGGCGTCGGTGCCGTAGCTGATCTTCACACCGGCCCGTACCGCCTTCCGGAAGCCACGCCGCTGGATCTCGGTGGTCTCCAGGTTCTTACGCAGGTACTCGGCCGGCCAGCCGTCCTTGCGGCCTACCTCGTCGATGTAGTCGCCGTTGTAGACGTCCATGTCGAGGAAGACGCCGCGCGCCTTGGCGAGCGCGATCCCCTCCTCGTCGATGAGCGAGGCGTGCTCGATGGATCGGGCCCCGGCCCGGATCGCCGCCTTGATGCCCTCGGCCCCGTGGGCGTGGATCGCGCAGTAGCCGCCGCGCAGCTTCGCCTCGTCGCAGGCGGCCCTCATCTCGGCCTCGGTGAGTTCGAGCTGTCCGGGCTCGCTGCCCATGGCCAGCACCGCGCCGGTGCCGATCACCTTGGTGAAGTCAGCGCCCTGCTGATAGAGGTAACGGACCTTTTCCCGCGCCTCCTCCGGCCCCCTCACCTCCCCCAGGCGAAAGTCGCGGGGGACCTCGACGTCCGGGGACATGCCGGTCACCGCCCCGCCGCCGCCCGGCACGGTGATGTAGGCGCCGGCCACCTTCATCCGCGGCCCCTCGACCCATCCGGCGGCGATCGCGTCACGCAGGGCGACGTCGTTCAGGCCCCGGTAGACGCCCACGTCGCGCACACTGGTGAAGCCGGCGTGCAGGGTGAGCCGCGCCGCCTCCGCGCCTTTGAGCACCGACTCGGCCGCCGAGTGCTTCAGGGCGTCGGCCGGATCGCTGTTGCCGGCGAAACCGTCGGCGATGTGGGTGTGCATGTCGATCAGGCCGGGCAGCACGGTGTAGGCTGACCAGTCGATCACCTTGCCGTCCGCAGGCGCCGACCCGAACGGCCCGACCGCCGCCACGCGCCCGTCGACGACCTTTATAAGCTGGTCCGTCAGGACGCGGCCGGCCTCAGGCTCCACCAGCCGCCCAGCGCGGACGTAGACGGTCTCCGCCTGGGCGACGCCCGCCGCCAGGACCGCCGCCAAGGCGAGCGCCAACACCTTCATGGACTTCCCCTCCGCCCCTGCAAGCCTAGCCATGCGCAGGCGGCCGGGAAAGTGGCGGGGCTAGTCGGCGAAGGCCGGCACGCGCTTCTGCATGTTGGCCATCACCGCCTCCACCTGGTTCGCCGAGCCGATCAGCGCCACCTGCTCGCGGGTCTCCTCCAGGAAAATCTCGGAGATGTCGGCGTCCGACTGGGCGAGGTTCAGCAGGCGCTTGCCGGCGCGTATGGCGTGTGGGTTCTTGGCCGCGATCTCGCGCGCCAGGGCCAGGGCTTCCTCGCGCGGGTCGGCGCAGACGCGGGTGGCCAGCCCCATCTGCAGGGCCTCCTCGCCCGAGAAGATGCGGCCGCTCCAGGTCAGCTCGCGGGCGACGTCGTCGCGGATCAGCCCGCGCATCAGCACGATGCCCGCCATGTCGGGCACCAGGCCCCACTTGATCTCCAGCACCGCCAGCTTGGCGTCGGCGGTGACGAACCGCAGGTCTGCGCCCAGCGCGAGCTGGAAGCCGCCGCCGAACGCCACCCCGTGCACCGCTGCGATCACCGGCACGGGGATCTCGCGCCAGACGTAGCAGGCCTGCTGCGCGCGGTTGGCTCCGGCCGACGTGCGGCCCTTCACAAGCTCGTCGACGCTGCGCTCGCCCCCCTTGCGCTCGCCGGACGCCATCTGGGCGAAGTTGCCCATGTCGAGGCCGGCGCAGAACGCCCGGCCCTCGCCCGACAGCACCACCGCGCGAACGTCCGCCTGCGACTTCAGCCGCTCGCCGGTCTGCACGAGAGCCTCGAACATGGCGTTGTCGAGGGCGTTCATCTTGTCGGCGCGTACCAGGCGGACGTCGGCGACGCCGTCCTGGATGTCCACGGTCACGCGGTCGTTCATCAGAGCCTCCTAGGTCCGGGCCAGCACATAGCCGGCGCGCGGGAAATGCACATGGATCAGGCCGAGGTCGCCGGCCTCTCGGGCCAGGGTCACCCGCGTCGGCGTGAGCCCCGCGAGACGCCCCGAGACCGGGTCGCGGCCGTAGTCGTCGGCCTGGACGGTCACGTGGTCTCCGGCCCGCAGGCGGGACGGGTCGTCGGCTGCGACCGCGGCCGGCCGCGGCTGAGCGCCACGGGCGACCTCCAGCGCTTCGGCGGTCGTCATCTCCTCGCGGCGACCATGGCCGAACGCCAGCATCCGCTCGCGCCAGGCGCCCAGCCGCTCCAGCCCCTCCAGCAGGTCGGGCGCGGCGCCCCCCGCCCACCACACAGGCATCCAGGCGGCGACGTCGGCCAGCGAGGGCCGCTCGCCGCCCAGGAACGGCGCTGCGGTCAGCGCCTGGTCCACCCAGGCGGCGTAGGCCAGCCACTGCGCCCGCGCGAACGGTTCGGCGGCGCGCATCGCCTGCACGTCAAAGGGGCGTCCCGACAGCTTCTCCCGGTCCTCGATGAAGGCGCGCGGGACGGCGTCGCCGATCCGGGCGAAGACCACCGCCACGCTCGCCTGGAACCACTGGCGGTCGGCGAACATGTTCACGGCCCAGTCCGCGCCCTGGATCATCCTGGGGGCGGGGCAGCGCGCCTCGATCTCCTCCAGGATGGCCTGGCTGTCGCAGAACACGTCCGCGCCGACCTGCAGCACCGGAATGCGGCGATAGCCGCCGGTCAGCGGGATCAGCTCGGGCTTGGGCATGATCACCGGCTGGATCACCGAACGCCACGCCAGGCTCTTCACCCCCAGCATCGCCCGCACCTTCTCCGAGAAGGGCGAGGTGTCGTAGTGGTGCAGGATCAGCTCGGCCATCAGACGACCACGACGCCCGGCCCCGGCGGCTCGGCGTAGAGCGCGTCAACCAGCGCGTGGCGGCGCTCGAGCGTCGCGCGCTGATTCACATAGCCCTTGTCGGTGATCTCGCCGGCGTCGATCGAAGGCGGCTCGGCCATGACGGTGAACCGGCCGATCCGCCGGGACGAGCCGCCCGAGCCGGCGTTGAACGCGGCGATCCGCTCGCGCAGCACGGCCACCAGCTTGGGCAGTGGATCGTCGCCGAGCGTGGCGAGCCCGGCCGGCGAGGGCCAGATCAGGGCGCCGGCGAACGGCTTGTCCTGGCCGGTCAGCACCATGTCGAACACATACGGACTGCACGCGGCCACCAGGTCGGGGCGCAGCGTGCCGACCGAAACCCAGGTGCCGGAATCCAGCTTGAAGTCCTCGGTCACCCGGCCGTCGAACACCAGGCCCTGCGTGGGATCCTCGGGATCGAGGAAGCGGCAGGCGTCGCCCAGTTTGTAGAAGCCCTCCTCGTCGAAGGCGGCCGCCGTCTTCTCCGGATCGTTGTGGTAGCCGCTGGTGACCGTCGGCCCCTTCACCCGCACCTCCAGCTTGGAGCCGTTCGGCACGAGCTTGAGCGTGATGCCGGGCAGCGGCAGCCCGATCAGGCCCACCCGCTCGGTGATCCAGTGCACCACCGTGATCCCCTGCGTCTCGGTGGCGCCGTACATGGTGGTCAGCGGGATCCGGTGGCCGGTCTCGGCGATGGCGAGCGCCTGCATCCGCTCGTAGATGTCGTTGGAGAGGGTCGCCCCGCCGTAGCCCATGTAGCGCAGGTTCCTGAAGAAGCTGCGCCGGAGCGCCGCATCGCGCTCCATGGCTTCGGCCAGCATGCCGAACGCCACCGGCGCGGAGCCGAACACCATGGGCGAGACCTCGTAGAGGTTCTTGATGGTGGTCTCGAACATCCCCGGGACCGGCTTGCCCTCATCCAGGTGCAGGGTCCCGCCGCCCCAGAGATTGCCGTTGAAGGCGATGTTTCCGGCCGAGATGTGGCTCCAGGGCATCCAGTCCAGCGCCTGCGGGACCACGTCCGGATCGGCCTCCTCCGCGCGCAGCCCCTCCTGTCCCGCGATGACGCCGGCGAACATGCCGTGGGTCTGCGGCACACCCTTGGGCATGCCGGTGGAGCCGGAGGTGAACAGGTACTTGGCCACTGTTTCGTGGTTCAGCCGCTCGCGCGCGGCCTCCACCGCCGGCGTGGGCTCGGTCCGGGTGAGCTCGGCGAGTGGGATGGTTCCGCTCCCACCATCAACGCTGATGAAGAAGAGCTCCGGATCCTGCGCCTTCAGGGTTTCGATGGCGCGGGCGAACATCTCGCTCGACTGCACGAACACCGCCTTCGGCCGGACGGTGGCGAAGCAGTGCTTCAGCTTGGCGTGGTCCGAAGAGATCAGGCTGTAGGCCGGACTGATCGGCGCCACCGGGACGCCGGCCGTGTAGCAGCCCAGCATGATGAGGGCGTGCTCCACAGAGTTGGCGGACAGGACCATCACGCTGTCGGCGCCGGTCAGGCCACGGTCCAGCAGCCACTGCGCGATGCCGTCCGCCGCCCGCTTGGCCTCGCCGTAGGTGACGCCCTGCCAGGGCCCGTGGCCTGGAGCGCGTTGCAGGATGTAGGGCCTGTCGGGATGCTGCGCGGCGCGCTCGGCCAGCAGGTGGGCGATGGAGCGGGGTCCGTCGCCAGGCGCGTGGTTCGAACGGATCAGCACCGTCCCGTCGGCCCGGCGCTCCACCGAGACGTCCGGCGCCTTCTGCGGCAGGGGCTTGAACGGCGGCGGCTCGGCGCGCACCGGCGGCGCGGCGTCTTCCACAAGGCTCATGGTTTCCTCCCCGTGTCGTCCGGGCTTTGCCGAAACCCTAGGCCTTTGGCGCCCGCCCGCAAGCACGCCGCCACGTCACCTGCCGCGACGGCAAGGGATCGATTTGACGGGATCGTCGTTGCGGGCGCGCGGGGGCGGCACCACATCAAGCGCCACAGTTTTGCATCGGAGAACAGGAATGAAGGGCTTCGTCGACGACATCGAGAAACTGACCACCGAGAACGACGACTTCCGGCGGGTGCTCTACACGGGCAAGTACCTGCAGCTCGTCCTGATGACACTGAAGCCCGGCGAGGAGATCGGCGAGGAGGTGCACGAGGATCACGACCAGTTCTTCCGGATCGAGGACGGCAGGGGCCAGGTCTTCATCGATGGCCAGCCCACGGACATCGAGGACGACGACGCCGTGATCGTGCCGGCCGGCGCGCGCCACAACGTGGTCAACACCGGCGACCGCCCGCTGAAGCTCTACACCCTCTATGGCCCGCCCGAGCACCGGGACGGCGTGGTCCGCGCCACCAAGAAGGAAGCCGACGAGAAGGAAGAGCACTTCGACGGCAAGACCAGCGAATAGCCCTCAGGCGCGGAGCGCCTCCGCCAGGTCCATCTTCTGCGCCGCCTTCGCGGCCAGGAAGGCGGGCCGGGCGGAGAGGCGCTCCCAATAGTCCGCCACCGCTGGCGAGAAGTGTTCGGACAGCTTCAGGTGCCGCGCCAGCAGCAGGGCGTAACCTACGGAAATATCGGCCGCCGTGAACCGGCCCGCGCACAGCCAGTCCCCTTGCTCCAGGGCACGGTCCACATGTCGCAACCGGCTCAGGAACCAGCGCGCATAGTCCTCGGCCGCCGCGTCCGCCCGCCCCTTTTCGAAGGTCCCGTAACGGAGCACGAGCGTCTGCGGGAAGGTCAGGGTCGCCTCCCCGAAGTGCAGCCAGTTCAGCCACGCGCCAAAGGCCGTATCGTCCGCTGCGAGGGCCAGTTCGTTCGGGCCGTAGCGGGTGACCAGATACTGCACGATGGCTGCGCTCTCGGTCATGAAGGTCTCGCCGTCGCGCATCGCCGGGATGGTGCCCAGCGGGTTCACCTCCAGGTACTCCGGGGCCCGCGCCCTGGGCGGGAACGGCAGCAGGTGCAGCTCGTAGTCGAGTCCCAGCTCCTCCAGCGCCCACAGCGGCCGGAACGAGCGCGCGTCCGGGCAGTGCCAAAGTTCGATCATCCTCACCCCTCGCGCCGCGAATAGACCGGCCGGCGCTTTTCCAAGAACGCCTTCACCCCTTCGCCGAAGTCGCCGTCGGCGCTGGCCAGGATCTGGTTCCGGTCCTCCATGGCGATGGCGGCCTCGAGGCCGCCGGCGTCGATGGCGTGGTTCAGCGCCTCCTTGGTGAGCCGCAGGCCCAGCGGCGTCGCGTGCAGCATGTCGTCCACGAAGCCCTGCGCCGTCCCCGCCAGCTCCTGCGCCGGCACGATCTGGCTGACCAGGCCCAGCTCGTGCGCCCGTTCGGCCGTGATGAAGCGGCCGGTCAGCATGTATTCGGCGGCGACCGAACTCCCCACCATGCGCGGCAGGAAATAGCTCACCCCGATGTCGCACGCCGACAGGCCGATGCGGATGAAGGCCGCGTTCATGCGCGTCGTGGGCGTGGCGATACGGATGTCCGAGGCCAGGGCCAGCGCGAACCCGCCGCCGGCCGCCGCACCGTTCACGCAGGCCACGATCGGTTGCGGGCAGCGGCGCATGGCGATGACGATCTCGCTGATCCTCCGCTGTGCGGTCAGGCCGGCGCCGATGGAGCGGTCTCCCTGCGGTTCGGCGCGCTCCTTCAGGTCGAGGCCGGCGCAGAAGGCGTCGCCTGCTCCCTGCAGCACCACCACCCGCACGTCGCGCCGCCAGTAGAGGTCGACGAAAAAGGCCCGCAGGTCTTCCACGAGGTTCCGCGACAGCGCGTTCAGCCGCTCGGGCCGGTTGAGGGTCGCCCAGACGACCTCGCCGTCCTGTCGGAGCTCCAGGTCCGCCATGCTCTACAGCCCCTTCAGCCAGTCGAGCAGCAGGGGCGTCACCTCTTCCGGCCGCTCCTGCTGCGTCCAGTGTCCGCAACCCTCCAGCACGTGCACGCCGCGCAGGTCGGTGGCGTGCTCGCGCATCAGGGCGCCCGGGTCGGGGATACGGCCGAAGCCATTGAAGGCCGGATCCTTCGTGCCGCCGATCAGCAGGCTGGGCTGCTCGATCTGCCGGTCCCTGAAGCCCTGCAGCCACTCGAAGTCACGCTCGTGGTTGCGGTAGCGGTTGATGGGGCCGCGGAAGCCGCTCTCGCGGAACTCCGAGACGTAGTAGTCGAGCTCGTTCTCGGTCAGCCAGCCGGGGAACGGGTCGGGATCGACCATCCCCTCCAGCAAGGTGGCGCCCGCCGGCTTCTGCGGCCACGAGCCCTCCGGCGCGTCGCCCGAGATCCCGTAGTAGAACTTGCGCAGGAAGCCGCGCACGTCCGCTTCCGCCTCGGCTTCCGGCGGCCCGACTTTCTGAAACCAGGCCTGGTAGAAGAAGCGGTCCTTCTTCGTGAACAGGGCGTTGAAGATCTCCGTGAACGGCCGCGCGGGCACGCCGGTGTAGGGCACCGACAGCCCGGCCACCGCCGACACCGCGCCGGGCCGGGTCAGGGCGGTGTTCCAGACGATGGGCGCGCCCCAGTCGTGGCCGATCAGGATCGCGGGCCCCTCCGGCTGCAGCGCCTTCGCCACCCCGGCGACGTCGGCCGTCAGGTGCTCCATGGCGTAGGCCTCGATCGGGTGCGGCTTGTCCGAGCCGCCATAGCCGCGCACATCGATCGCGCAGGCGGTGTAGCCCGCCTTGGCGATCGGTCCGATCTGGTGGCGCCAGGAGAACCAGCTCTCGGGGAAGCCGTGGACCATCAGGACCAGCGGCCCCTCGCCTTCCACGGCGCAGCGGATCCGGACCTCGCCGGCGTCGACCGTGCGGAATTCTGGCATGGGCGTCTCCCTCGCCGTCATGCTTCTCCCGCGCCGCCCGCCGCGCAAGCCTGCCCCGGCGTCACCGTTGACCCATGGCCCGTCCGGCGCATCGTTCGCCCTTCGGTTGGGAGGACGTCATGGCCCTGTCACGCTCGGTCCGCGGGCTCACCGCCCTGATCACAGGCGCCGGCTCCGGCATGGGCCGCGCCACCGCAGAGGTCTTCGCCCGGGAGGGGGCGAACGTCGCCGTCACCGACCTGTCGGCGGACGCCGCCTGGCAGACCGCCGACGCCCTGCAACGCGACGGCTTGCCGGCCGAGGCCTGGGCGTTGGACGTCGCCGATCCGCAGGCCATCGAGACGGTGGTCCAGGCGGCCGTGGCCCGGTTCGGCGGCCTCGACATCCTGGTCAACAACGCCGGGATCTCGGCCTTCGCCGCGGTGGACTCCCCCACCTACGACCAGGTGTGGGATCGCGCCTTCGCGGTGCTGCTCACCGCGCACCAACGGCTGGTGCGCAGCGCCCTGCCGCACCTGCGCGCCTCGAAGCACCCGCGGATCGTCAACATCGCCTCGACCGAGGCGCTGGGAGCCACCGCCCGCGACAGTCCCTACGCGGCCGCCAAGGCGGGGGTGACCGGCCTCACCCGCGCGCTCGCGGTCGAGCTCGGCAAGGAAGGTATCACGGTGAACTGCATCTGCCCGGGCCCGATCCTCACCGGCATGACGGCGGAGGTGCCGGAAGCCGACCGGCAGGCCTTCGCCAACCGCCGGACGGCCCTGCGCCGCTACGGCGACCCGGAAGAGGTGGCGCACATGACGCTCAGTCTCTGCCTTCCATCCGCCTCCTACATCACCGGCGCGGTGATCCCGGTCGACGGCGGGCTGATGGCCCGCAACGCCTGAGCCCTCGGGCCTAGGACCCGATGATCACTGCGAGGCTGCGGGCGCCGCCGCAGGCGCCAGCGGCGGCTTCTGGACGCCCTCATCGCGATCGCAGCGCGAGTCGCGTTCCTTAGCCTCTAGAGCCGTGGCGATCAGCTTCAGCGGCCGGCCGGGCATGCCGGTGGAGATGACCACGTTCAGGTGCCGACGGCCGGCGACGTTGCACCAGGTTTCGCGGGTGGCGAACTGGCCCGGGTCCCAGCGGGTCTTGGCAGGCGTGAACCGCTCGCGGCGGTCGGCCACCGCCTTCAGCACAGCTTCCCGCACCACCGCCGGCTCGCCTTCGGAGACGGCGACGGTGCAGGCGTTCGGGTCTCTCTCGCGGGTGATCTCGATCTCGCCGGCGCGGATGGAATCCACCGGCGCGCCCTCGATCACCGCGTCCAGACAGGCGCGCATGGCCGACGCCGCCTCCTGGGCGGGTTCGGCGGCGGCGGGGCCGGTGAGCGAGGCGGCGGCCAGGGCGAGCGCGCCCGCCAGCAGAACTTTCAACGGGAGACCTCCTGCGGAAATGCACGTTGAGATGTCCTGCCAAACGTGGCGCCCTGAGGGCAGCCGGAAACGGAGGCTGGACCCATGCCGTTGACTCGCCGCGGGATGCTGATCGGCGCCGCCGCCCTGGCCGGATGCTCGTCAGAGCCCGCGCCCGCCGCCTCCGCCTCTATTCCGGAGAGAACCATGACAGACGCCGGCCCGCTTGCGACGCGCAGCATTCCCGCCACCGGCGAGGTCATGCCGATGGTCGGGCTCGGCACCTGGCAGGCGTTCCACGTGAGCCGCGGGACGGAGTGGGACGAGGCGCGTCAGGGCCTCCAGGCCTTTGCCGACGGCGGCGGCCGGCTGGTGGACTCCTCGCCGATGTACGGGCCCGCGGAAGGCGTGGTGGGCGACATCGCCGCCGAGCTCAGACTCCGGCCCCGTCTGTTCCTCGCCACCAAGGTGTGGACGACTGGCCGGGAGGCCGGCGTCGCGCAGATGGAGGCCTCGTTCCGCAAGCTCCGGACGGAGGTCATCGACCTCATGCAGGTGCACAACCTGGTGGACCTGGAGACCCACCTGGCGACGCTCGCCGACTGGAAGTCGCGTGGTCGCGTTCGCTACGTAGGGGCCACGCACTACACGGAGAGCGCCTATCCGGGCCTTGAGGCCGCCATGCGACGTCACCGGCTGGACTTCGTGCAGGTCAACGCCTCGGTGGCCGAGCGCGAGGCGGAACGGCGCATCCTGCCGCTGGCGCAGGAGCGCGGCATGGCTGTGATCGTCAACCGGCCGTTCGCCGGCGGTGACGTCTTCGCCCGCGTGCGACGCCTGCCGCTGCCGGGCTGGGCGGCGGAGATCGGCTGCACGAGCTGGGCGCAGGTGCTGCTGAAGTACGTCCTGGCCCATCCAGCCGTGACCTGCGCCATCCCCGGCACCCGCAACCCGCGTCACATCGCCGACAATCTGGGCGCCGCTCGTGGCCCCCTGCCCGACGCCGCCCAGCGGGCCCGCATCCTGGAGGCCGTGCAGGCGGCGTGAGCGGCTTGCCCCGCGTCGGGCGATCTGGGCAGATGCGGCCGTGACCGCGCCCCCGCCCGAGCCTCCACCCGCCAAGCGCCGCCGCGGCCCGGCGGCGGTTCTGGCCTACCGGGCGCTGGGCGTGGTGGCCGTGGCCCTGGCGACGGCCGGCGTCTTCCTGCCCCTGCTGCCGACCACCGTCTTCCTGATCGTCGCCGTCTGGGCCTTCGCCCGCGGCTCGCCGGAGTGGGCCGACCGCATCCGGGCGCACCCGCGGCTCGGCCCCTACATCCGCGACTGGGAAGCGCGGCGCGCCATCCCGCGCCGCGCCAAGGCCCTGGCCGTAGTCACCATGGCCGGGAGCTGGACCCTGCTGGTGGCCACCACCCATAGCCTGCTCGTCGTCGGCGGCGTCGGGCTGCTGCTGGTCGCCGTGGGCTCCTACGTGGTCACCCGGCCGTCGGCCTGATCACTCGGGCCCGCCGTAGGCGAGCGCCTCCTCGGCCACAAGGACGCTCTTGATGTTGACGAACTCGCGGATGCCGAAGGCGGCGAGTTCGCGACCGTAGCCGGAGTGCTTCACCCCGCCGAACGGCAGGCGGGCGTCCGAGCGGACGTTCTGGTTCACGAAGCTCATCCCGGCGTCGAGGCCGTCCGTGGCGATCCGCTCGCCGCGGGCGAGGTCGCCGGTCAGCACGCCGGAGCCCAGGCCGAACTCGGAGTCATTGGCGAGCGCGATCGCCTCTTCCTCGTCCCTGGCCTCGACCACCGCCGCCACCGGCCCGAACACCTCCTCGTCGAAGGCCGGATTGCCGGGCCGCACGTCGGTGAGCACGGTCGGCGGATACCAGGCGCCCGGTCGGTCGGGGACTTCCCCGCCCGTCAGCCGCCGGGCCCCGGCGGAGATCGCACGGGTCACCTGCTCGTGGACATCGTCGCGCGCGTTCACCGCCTGCAGCGGCCCGAGCTTGGTCCCCTCGGCGCGCGGGTCGCCCAGGGCATAGCTCTCCATCTCCTTCACCAGGGCGTCTTCGAAGGCCTCGCGCACGCTGGCCAGCACGATGAAGCGCTTGCCGGCGATGCAGCTCTGCCCGGCGTTCACCAGCCGCGCCGCGGCGGCCACCTTCGCGGCTTTCGCGGGGTCCACGTCGTCGAGCACAACGTAGGCGTCGCTGCCGCCGAGCTCGAGGACGCACTTCTTGAGCACCGCGCCCGCCTGGGCGGCCACCGCCTTGCCGGCCTCCACGCTGCCGGTCAGGCTCACCGCGGCGATCGCCGGGTCCTCGATCAGGGCCTTCACGTCCCGGCTGGGGACAAGGACGGTGCGAAATACGTCCTCGGGGAAGCCAGCCTCGCGGAACACCTGCTCGATGGCCAGCGCCGAGCCAGGCACGTTGGAGGCGTGCTTCAGCACCGCGGTGTTGCCGCCCATAAGGGTCGGCGCGGCGAAGCGGAAGGCCTGCCAGAACGGGAAGTTCCAGGGCATGACCGCCAGGACCGTCCCGATCGGCCGGTAGACCACCTTGGCCTTGGGCCCGTCCATGTCCACCGGCTCCGCCTTGAGGAAGGCCTCCGCATGTTCGGCGTAGAACTCGCAACCTACGGCGCACTTCTCGATCTCGGCGCGGCCATCGGCGAGGGTCTTGCCCATCTCCCCGCACATCAGCTCGGCGAAGTCGTCGCTCCGGCGGCGCAGGACCGCGGCCGCCTCCCGCATGAGCGCGGTCCGCTCGGCGAACGAGGTGCGCCGCCAGCTCTCGAACCGCTCGCGCACCCGACCGGCGATGGCCAGCGCCTCCTCGCCCGTGACGCCCTCGTAGGTCCGCCCGGGCTTGCCCGTGGCCGGGTCGACGACCTGGAAGGTGGGTCTCTGCTGCGCGGCCATGGACGGCTCCTTCGATGTGAAGCTGCTTAGCTAGGCAGCCCGCCCCCTCCGTCCAACCTCCTCCGACAACCTTCCGAGGAAGCCCAGCAGCGCCTGCTCCGGATCCTCGCTGTCGCCCGAGAGCACGCGGATGCCCCACTGGCCGAGCACCGCCTCCTGCACCGGGTTCGGCTGGGGCATGAACACGTAGGACGGCGGGCGGTCCTTCTGCTGGCCGGAGTCGCGCCAGGTCAGCCACAACCGGTGGAGCAGCAGCCGGATGTTCAGGTCCGACATGGAGTAGCCGACGAACAGGATCGTGCGGCCCAGGGCGTCGGCGCGGAACTTGATGTCCAGCGGCGAGGCGAAGTTCAGGCGGTTGAAGTAGTCCGTCTCGGCGATCACCAGCGAGGCGTCGTCCTCGAAGTCGCCGTGGAACTTCACGATCTGGGTGGTGTCGCCGTGCGCCTCGGCGATGTCGCGCGGGCTCGCCACCTTCACGAATGGGCGCCCGAAGAGGCGGTGGGCGACCTCGAGATTGTTGTCGTAGTTCGTCGTGTAGATGATCGGGAAATCCAGCTCGACGATCAGGCGGTGAATCCGCGAGCGGCGGACCTTCTCCTCGGACACGCTCCAGGTCCGGTCCATCCAGCTCCGCAGCGGGCCGATGGAGCCCTTCTGCAGCCGGTAGTACTCGGCCAGCGTCTGGTAGCTCAGCTCGTGCCCCAGCGCGGCCACGTCGAGGTCGAGCTCGCGACACATGTGGCCGATCAGTTCGCGCCAGGACGGCAGGCCCACGCTCATCGAAAGGCCCGCGCCCGCGAAGAGGATGGCGCGACGCTGCCGGACCGTGTCGGCCAGGCTGTCGAGGTCGGAGTTCACCCCGCGGTCCTTGTCTTCCGCCGCGGCAGGCCGGCCGCCGGGGCGGCGCTCTTGCTCATCGTCTTCTCCACGCGGGGCGAACCGCCGGCCGTGACGGCGGTTCCGGCGCTTATCAAACAGCGGCGCGGAACGCCGCGGCTGCGGCCAGGGTTGAGCGGCCAGGAAGCGGCCACGGCCGCTCGCAACGGGAGCCGACGATGTCCGAAACGCATGGGCACCCCTTGGGCGGCGGCGCCAACAGCCGCCCGCTGGACGACACCGTGGCGGAGACCGGGCCCGGCGTGCCGGACGACAGCGTCGGCCCCGAGCAGCGCCCGATCGCCGAGCAGTTGGAGCTGGCCGAGAGCGCCGAGGCCGAGGCCATGGCCCGGAAGCTCGCTCACGAGGCCTCCGACTGGCGCGGCGACACCGAGGACGAGGAAGCCGCCGCAGCCGATCCGACCGGCCACGCCTGAGCCTGTCCGGTCGGCGTTCGGGCCAAGCCCACCTGTGTTCTAGGCGCCGCAGAACAGCGCTGTGCGGCGGCGGCCACGAGGCTGCGCCGCCCGCCCGCTTGATTTTCCAGGCTGCGCCTCTAAGCTCCGTTGACACCGGTGTCAGCTTCGCAGGTGCGAAATAGACACCGGTGTCAGAACCAAGCGCGGGATGCGCAGGACCGGGAACGCCCCGGCCACGGAGGGAAGAAGATGAATCTCAAAGCCGGATCTCGCCTGCGGACTCTCGCCTGCGGCGCATCCATCGCCGCGCTCGCCCTCTCGATCGGCGGCGTGGCCCATGCGCAAGAGTCGGGCGAGGTCGAGGAGGTCGTGGTCACCGGCTTCCGCGCCTCGGTCGAAAGCGCCATCGCGCTGAAGCGCGAGGAGGCCGGCGTCGTCGACGCGATCAAGGCCGAGGACATCGCCAAGTTCCCGGACAACAACCTGGCCGAATCGCTCCAGCGCATTCCCGGGGTCGCCATCACCCGCTCGGCCGGCGAAGGCCGCAACATCACCGTGCGCGGCCTCGGCCCGGGCTCCACCCGCGTCCGGATCAACGGCATGGAGGCCCTCACCACCACCGGGGGTTCCGACGCAGACGGCGGCGCGAACCGCGCGCGCAGCTTCGACTTCAACGTGTTCGCGTCCGAGCTCTTCAACCAGCTCGCGGTGCGCAAGACCGCCTCGGCGATGATCGAGGAGGGCTCGCTCGGCGCGACCGTCGACCTGACCACCGCCCGCCCGCTCGACTTCAAGCGCGACCAGGTGCTCAGCCTGTCGGCCCAGTACGGTTACAACGACCTGTCGAAGAGCTGGGACCCGCGCTTCGCTGGCCTCGCCTCCAAGACTTTTCTGGACGGCACGCTGGGGGTGCTGATCTCGGCCGCCTACTCCGAGCGCGGGGTGCGCGAAGAGGGGTTCAACACCGTCCGCTGGGCGGAAGGCACGTCCAACGGCGGCTGGTGCAGCCCGCTGGGCTATGACACCAACGCCGCGACGGCGGGGCAGCAGTTCAACCCGGGCGCCAGCGCCGCGGTGGGAAGCGACGCGGCGAACTGCTTCGCGGGCAACCCGCGCCTGCCCGGCACGCCCGCGAACATCGCCGCCTACCAACGCGCGTCCGACCCGGGGAGCTGGTCGCCCCGCATCCCGCGCTTCGCGCGGCTCGACTACGACCAGGAGCGCCTGGGCGTCACCGGCTCGATCCAGTGGCAGCCCAGCAGCCGGACCAAGATCTCGCTCGACTATCTGTACTCCGACTACAAGTCGCACCGGCGCGAGAACTACCTGGAAGCGATCTCCTTCAGCCGCGCTGCGACCTCGCCCGAGTTCGGCAAGCCCTACATGATCCCGCGGGTCTTCGAGACCGACCAGTACGGCACCCTGCAGTACGGCGAGTTCGACAACGTCGACATCCGGATCGAAAGCCGCGAGGACCGGCTGGAGACCATCTTCAGCCAGTACACCCTCTCCGGCAGCCATGAACTGACGGACCGGCTCCGCGTCAGCGGCCTCCTGGGCACCTCCAAGTCCAGCTTCAAGAACCCGATCCAGACCACGATCACCTTCGATCGCGCCAACCAGGACGGATGGATCTACGACGCGCGTGACAACGCGGAAATTCCGACCATCGGCTGGGGCTTCGACGTCACCGACCCGAACGCCTTCACCTTCACCAACGCCAACGCCAACGGCACGGTCCGCCCGAGCGAGGTCCGGCTGCGCCCGCAGTTCGTCCAGAACAGCTTCGACATCGCCTACGGCGACGTTGAGTGGGAGCTGAACGACACCTTCAAGCTCCGCGCCGGCGCGGAGTGGAAGAAGTACCGCAACGACGGCCAGGAGTACCGCCGGGTCAGCGAGTTCGCGATTCCGGCCATGCCGGCCGGGGTGACCATGGCCTCCCTGTCCGAGCAACTCACCGGCTTCGGCAAGGGCTTCGGCGGCGACACCCCGACGGCCTGGGTGGTCCCCAACTTCCAGGCCGTGGCCGACGCCTACGGGATCTACTCGGGCACGGGCGCCTTCACCCTGGTCGGGCTTGAGAACACCAACGCCCGCGGCAGCTTCCGGACGGTGACCGAGGAGAGCACGGCCGGCTACGTGCAGCTCGACTTCGACACCGACATCCTCCCCTGGCGCGTGCGCGGCGACATCGGCGTCCGATACGTGGACACCGATGTGACCTCCCAGGGCTACACCTTCGCCGGGGGCGCGCCGGTGCGACTGGTGGTCGACAACACCTACGACAACTGGCTGCCGGCAGCGAACGTGGTGGCCGAGATCACGCCCGAGTTCCTGGTGCGGGCCGCCGCCGCCAAGGTGATGGTGCGTCCGGGCCTGAACGCCCTCAACCCGGGCGGCACGATCAGCACCTCCGGCAACTTCGCGATCACTGCGGGCAACCCGCTGCTGAAGCCGCAGGAGGCCAACACCTACGACCTGTCGTTCGAGTGGTACCCGGGCGGGAAGTCGCTGGTGGCGCTGGGCTTCTTCGTGAAGGACTTCAAGACGGACTTCACCAGCGTCCGCCTGACGGGTCCCTACTCGTCCTTCGGCTTCCCGAACTCCCTCATCGAGGGCACGACGGCGACGCCGGATTCGACGTTCCAGTACACCACCACCATCAATACCAAGGGCGGCGATCCCTACCGCGGCTTCGAGCTGAACATCCAGCAGCCCGCCACGCCGCTGGTGGACCTGTTCGGCCTGCCCGAATGGGTCGGCAACTTCGGCGCCCTGTTCAACTACACCTACGTGAAGGGCACCCAGGTGTTCTGCGCCGGCACCCCGGTGAACGGCGTCTGCCCCGCGGGCCTCGAGCTCGAGAACAGGCCGACGAACGTCTCGAAGAACGCCTACAACGTCACGGCCTACTACGAGGACGCCAAGTTCTCGGCCCGGGTCTCGCTCTCGCACCGGTCGAGCTACGTGTTCGCCGTGCCGTCGGGCAACCAGGGCAACCTGACCACCGGCCGCCGCCAGGACTACCAGGACGCGGACTGGGTGCCCGGCACCACCACGATCGACGCCAACATCGGCTACCAGCTCACGGAGAACCTGCGGCTGAGCCTGGAGGCGATCAACCTGACCGACGAGCCATTCAAGCAGTACAACGACACCGAGGCCCAGCGGATCTGGACCAACCACCACTACGGCCGGCAGTACTACTTCGGCCTCCGGTACAGCTTCTGACGAGCTGACCCAAGGCGGGCGCCCTCTCCTCCCCGGGCGCCCGCCTTTTTCTTTGCCGGTACGGAGTTCCCCCATGCTCGCCCGCCGAGACCTGCTGCTCTCGTCCGCGGCCGCCCTCTTCGCGTCCCGCGCCCGCGCCACGCCGCCCGATCCCTGGGCCGAGGCCGCCGCCATCGTGGCGCGGATCAGGCCGCCCACCTTCCCCGAACGCGACTTCCCCATCGACCGCTACGGCGCGGACGCCGAGGCGGTCGGCGACTCCACCGCGGCGATCGCCCAGGCTATCGCCGCTTGCCACGCGGCCGGCGGCGGCCGGGTGGTCGTGCCCCCAGGCGACTGGCTGACCGGGCCGATCCACCTGAAGAGCAACGTGAACCTGCACGTCTCCGAAGGCGCGACGCTGCGTTTCAAGACCGATCCAAAGGCCTACCTGCCGGTGGTGTTCACCCGCTGGGAGGGCATCGAGCTGATGAACTACTCGCCGTTCGTCTACGCCTTCGAGTGCGAGAACATCGCCATCACCGGCAAGGGCGTGCTGGACGGCCAGTGCAGCCGCGAGCACTGGTGGACCTGGAAGGGCAAGTGGAAGCAGAACCAGCACGGCTGGGTGGAGGGCATGCCCGACCAGCGCCCGGCCCGCGCCAAGCTCTTCCAGATGGCCGAGGACCGCGTGCCCGTGCTCGAGCGGGTGTTTGGCGAAGGCTCCTACCTGCGCCCGCCGTTCATCCAGCCCTACCGCTGCCGGAATGTGCTGATCGAGGGCGTGAAGCTTCGCCGCTCGCCCTTCTGGCAGATTCATCCGGTGCTCTGCACCAACCTCACCATCCGGGGCGTGGACGTGAACAGCCACGGGCCCAACAACGACGGCTGCGACCCGGAGAGCTGCCGGGACGTGCTGATCGAGGACTGCTCCTTCTCCACGGGGGACGACTGCATCGCGGTGAACTCCGGCCGCAACGAGGACGGCCGGCGGCTGAAGGTCCCGTCCGAGAATATCGTCATTCGGAACTGCCGCATGGCCGACGGCCACGGTGGGCTGACGGTGGGCAGCCAGATCAGCGGCGGGGCGCGCAACATCTTCGCCGAGAAATGCCGGCTGGACAGCCCCGACCTCGACCACGCCATCCGCTTCAAGAACAACGCCCTGCGGGGAGGCCTCGTGGAGAACTGCTTCTTCCGCGACCTCGAGATCGGCCAGGTGCGCAAGGCCGTGGTCACCGTGGACTTCAACTACGAGGAAGGCCGCAACGGCCGCTTCACCCCGGTGCTGCGCAACGTCGTGGTGGAGCGGGTGCAGAGCGGCAAGTCCGCCCGTGTCGCCGACCTGCAGGGCTTTAAGACCGCGCCGATCTACGACCTGACCATCCGCGACTGTGCCTTCGACGGCGTCGCCGAACCTTCGATCGTCAGGAACGTGAAGGGCCTGAAGCTCCAGAACGTCACCATCAACGGCCGCCCGGCCCAGAGCCTCGCCTAGGGTTTCATGCGCACGCTCCTCGCCGTTGTCGCGGCGGCCGCCCTCGCCCTCCCCGCCCAGGCGCAGTCCACGGACGCTGACTGGCGGATGGCCGACGCGATCGTCGCCAACATCCAGGCCCCCCGGATCCCCGCCCGGAGCTTCCGGGTCGAGGGCCGCTCCGACGGCAGGGCGGACGCGCGTCCGGCGATCCTGGCTGCGATCCAGCGCGCCAGCCGCGTCGGCGGCGGGCGGGTGGTGCTGGGCCCCGGCGTCTGGTTCTCCAAGGGCCCGATCCACCTGAAGAGCCGGATCGACCTGCACCTCGAGGCGGGCGCCACCCTGCTCTTCTCCCCCAATCCCGATGACTACCTGCCGGTGGTGAAGACCCGCTGGGAAGGCACCGAGGTGATGAGCTACTCGCCGCTCATCTACGCCGCGGACGTCGAGGACGTGGCGATCACCGGCCCGGGGATCATCGACGGGAACGCGCAGAGCGGCTTCCACGCCTGGTACGAGCGGGCCGAGCCGGACTTCCAGCGCCTGCGGAAGATGGGCTTCGACGGCGTGCCGCTCCGCCAGCGGGTCTTCGCCAAGGGCTCCTACCTGCGCCCGAGCATCATCCAATTCCTTGGCGCCCGGCGCGTCCGGCTAGAAGGCTATACGGTCAAGAACTCGCCCTTCTGGGTGAACCACCTGGTCTACGTCGACCATGCCGTCGTCCGCGGCATCCGGGTGGACTCCATGTTCCCCAACAACGACGGGGTGGACGTGGATTCCTCCACCCATGTGCTCATCGAGAAGTCCGTCTTCCGCACCGGCGACGATTCCGTGGTCGTGAAGTCAGGCCGCGACCTCGACGGACGCGCCATCGGGCGCCCCTCCACCCACGTGGTGGTCCGCGACAACGACATGGGCGGCGAGGACGGCATCGCGCTGGGATCGGAGATGTCGGGCGGCATCCGCCACGTCTTCTTCACCGACAACGTGCTGCGAAAGGGCGCCTCCGCGATCCGCTTCAAGGCCAATCTCGACCGGGGCGGCACGGTGGAGCACGTGCGCGTGCGCAACTTCACCGTCGAGGATTTCGGGACCCTCTTCTGGTTCCAGCTCAACTATCCGGGGGAGCTGGGCGGCGCCTTCCCATCGACCTACCGCGACATCGTCTTCGAGGACTTCAAGGTCCAGAATGTCGGCGTGGTCTTCGAGGGCCATGCGCCGGCGGCGGCCCCGCTCGACGGCGTGCTCATCAAGGACGTTTCCGTCGCCTCGGCCAAGACCAACTTCGTGCTGGAGAACGTCCGCGACCTGAAGCTCCACAACCTGACGATCGGCGGCCAGCGTTTCGACGGCCGCCTCTCGGCGGTCAGCGCGTCTGGTCCAGATAGGCGATAAGGGTGCTCATGGCGCCGATGTAATGGGCGATGGAGATGCCCACCGGCCCCTCCTTCACGGGGTACGGCGAGGTGTCCCAGGCGTCGCCCACATGCGTCGAGGCGTAGTCCCCTGGCGTCGGCGTCTTCGGACCCGGACCGCGGTACGGGTTGCTCAGGGCCGCCAGCCGCGACGGCCACCAGCCCTCGGCGTTGAGCTCCGCGATGAGCCGCGCGGCGGCCTGGCCCTTGTCGTCGGAGGGCGGCGCCTTCACCGCGTTCAGGTCGGAGGTCGAAATGTCCTGATTGGCGAAGTACCTGGGCAGGGTGATCGCGGTGCGGGCCAGCAGCGGCGAGTTCCGTGCCGCCTCGGACGGCGGCGTCGCCTTCAGCTTCTCCAGCCGCCGGCGCATTCTGGCCACGTCGATCTTGCGGTAGGCGCCGTAGTGGCCGAGCAGCTTCTGGTCGCTGTGGTCGGCGAAGTAGCGGCCGTTGACCACGTTGGAGCCCGTGCGGTGCACGTAGAGCGGCCGGTTGGTCCCGATCTCGATGAACGTCGGGTGCGTTCGCCCGTCCGGCCGCGGCCGGTCTAGCTTCACCTTGTCCAGCCAGTCCAGCCCCTCGCCAACCCGGGCGAGGAACCGCGTCTCCCCCGTCAGCTCGTAGAAGTTCATGAGCTGCTCGAGGTTGTTGGCGGTCGTGTGGGTGGCGAGCGCCAACGGCTCGTAGCTCCGCGCGGCGGCGGGCTTCAGGTCCAGCGTGTGCTGCAGGCCCCAGCCCGGCTGCGGCTGGCCCTGCTGCGTGACCACGAAGCTGTCCATGGCGCGGCGGATCGGGTCCAGCACCCGGGCGTCGCCGAGCGTCTGGTAGACCATGATCAGGAACTTCAGATTCTCGCCGGCGACGTCGTCGTTGAAGGTGACGTAGCGCGCGTAGTCCGGCCCGTGCTCCGCGTGCGGGTGCCGCTGAGGCCAGCCGCCCATGGGGTACTGGCTCTCGAGGACGAAGGCGATCGCCCGGTCCAGCGCCGGCCGGTACTTCGGATCGCGCTTCTCCAGGTAGAGCCGCAGCAGGAACTGCATGGCCTCGGAGGTCCCGGCGTCGTCGAAGGTGGCGTTGCCGAGGTAGTGGTGGAATTCCTCCATGCGCCAGGCGTTCTGGCCATAGGTCTCGTACCAGTCGCGGATCGAGCCCTCGCCGCCGAAATCGATCAGGTAGTTCCAGCCGCCCGAGGCGTGCTGGCCAAAGATCAGCGCGCCGGCCACCTGTTCGGCGGCGTCATAGTACTGGGCCTCTCCGGTGGCGTGATAGGCGTCCAGGTAGAGGTGACCCATGGTCGCCGTTCCGGGCGGCTGCACCCAGACCATGGTCGGCTTGGCTTCCAGTTCGCCCCACCGCCGGGAGAAGTCCGGCAGGTAGCTCCACACGTAGCCGCCGTTGAACGCCACCTTGTCGGTCATGAAGCGGGTCGCCCGCCGCATGGCGGCGAGCACCTGGTCACGGCCAGGCGCTGTCTGGGCCAAGGCGGAGCCGGCGAGCCCGGCGAAACTGGCGGCGGCGCCGGAGAGCAACGCGGCGCGGCGGGTCGGCAAAGCACTCATGCCGTCATTCTGACACCGGTGTCAGGCGGTGCAAGCATTGAAGCGCCGCCGCAGACGCATCGTACTTTTGGAGCGGGAGAGGCCCCGGCCGAAGTGTGACGTCCTCGAGCCGGGGCAGTATCCCACGCCGGCGACTGGAGAGAACCGGCGCGTATTGATCTGATCGGCGCAAGCGCCGACGCGACCCGAGCCAGCCGCGATCAACCCGACAAGGGTAGCACCGCCTTGCGGTTCGGCCAACTGAGCTGTGAGGCATGCGACAAGGCGCGGCCCCGGACGCTCTCCTCGTCGGGGCCGCGCTCGTCCGAAACGGCGCGGGTTTTGGGCTCGGACCGCGCCGTGTCGATTTTTTCGGGCCTCGTGGTCAGCGGGGTCCGGATACCGACCTCTCCAGTTAGGCCGGGATCGCGGTGATGACGGCGCCGGGCGCCGCCCTCCCTAGGTCGCTCCAGAAAAAAATCAGTAGCTGGCGAACAGGGTCACGCCGAAGGTCCGCGGCCGCTGCGGCGTGACCTGACGGGTCTGGTTCGGGTTGAACGGATTGCCGAAGGCGAAGGTGTCCCCATAGGCATTGGTGGGGTTGGTGACGAACGCCTGCAGGCCCACCCGCCGGTTGGAAATCTCGGCCAGCAGCCGCGTGCGGGCGTAGCCGCCCATCTCCTGGCGGCTGGTCGCCTGCCACTCCAGGCGCGAGCGGCCCACGTAGGCGGTTTCGCCGGTCAGCCGCAGCAACCAGTCGCCGGCCAGCCGCTTCTGGTAGGTCACCATGGCTGCGCCGGAGAAGGCCGGGGCGCCCGGCAGGTCATCGCTCAGCAGCGGATAGGCGTCGACATTCGGGTCGCGCGTGCGGGTCCGCGCGTAGCGGGCGTTGGCCTGCACCAGCAGGTTCTCGGTCCAGCGGAACGCGAGCTCGCCCTCCACGCCAAGGATCCGCGCGTCGCCGGCGTTCGTGGTGAACGGGATCCCGATCGAGTCCATCCGGAACTGGTCCGTCTGGATGTTGTGCCAGTCGTCGTAGAAGACCGCCGAGTTCACGCCCAACCGGCCCTGCATGAAGGTCAGCTTTGCGCCCAGCTCCAAATGCCGCAGCCGGTCGGGATGGTAGTCGGCCAGCACGGCGGGCCGGATCGGCTCGGCCCCCCCGGAGTTGAAGCCCCCGGCCCGGTGACCCTCCGAGATCACGCCGTAGAGCAGGTCGCCGGGCGACAGCTCGTACTGCACCGACAGCTTCGGCGAGACGCCCGTGAAGGTCTGCTGGGCGTCCAGGGTGCGCGCCTCGAACCGCTCCGACACCACGTCCGACTTCGTCCGGGTGCGCGTCGTGAACACCCGTCCACCCAGCGCCACCGTCCAGCCGGGGGCCGGCCGGTAGGCCAGTTCGCCGTAGGCCGCATACTCGCGGATCCGGTCGCGCCGGTCGTCGGCGTACACCATCGACTCCACAAGCGTGCCGCCCACCGTGCTCTGCGCCAGCAGCTCTGTCGGGGTATGCGCCGCCGTAGCCGAGCCGTAGAGCCCGAGCAGCCATTCGAACCTGGGCCCGTCGTAGGCTACGAACATGTCCTGCACGAACAGCCGGGTGCGGCTTCGCTCGGAGTACGCCGAGGTCTGGGCGAAGTCCGTGTAGGTGTTCTGCACCAGAGTGGCGTCGTAGAAGCTGCCGTAGGCGTGACGCACGAACCCGGACGACGAAGTGAAGTCGAGGCCGCGCCAGGTCCCCTTCAGCGTCACCGCGCCCAGGGCGATGTCGTTGACGTGCGGCTCGGGAATCCGGTTGGCCCGCTTCAGGCCCATGCCGGGGTTGGTGTAGTGGGTGTCGTCCGACCGGAGGTGCTGCCCCGCCCCGGTGATCGTCAGCGAGAAGCTGTCGGTGGGCTCCACCCGCAGGCTGGCGCGCCCGCCCCTGCGCTCCGTCCGGTCGACATTCTCGCGACCGAGGTTGATGTCGTCGAGCTGGCCGCCCTGCACCTCGCTGTAGCCTGCGACCCGCAGGCCCGCCACGCCGCGCCAAAGCGGCGCGCTGGCGTAGCCCTGCACGGCGTAGCTCGGGTCGCCGCCCTGGGTGTCGGCGGCGGAGGCCCGCACCTCGCCCTGCAGCGCGTAGAGGTCCGGCTTGCGCGAGACGATGCGGTAGACGCCGGCCAGAGAGCCCGCGCCGTAGAGCGCCCCCTGCGGCCCGCGCGCCACCTCCAGTCGCTCCACGTCCACGAGCCTGAGGTCGGGATCCGGAGCGTTGTAGTTGAGGGGCACATCGTCGAGGTAGGTGACCACGGTCGATCGGGTCCGACCGGTGAAGGCGCCGTCCGACAGCCCACGCAGCAGCAGCTTGTTGCGCCCCGGACCGAGGTTGGTGGCGAGCACGCCCGCGAGCTGCGGCGCGGCGTCGGCGATGTCGGTGGCGCCGGCTTCCTCCAGCGCTCCGCCCGATGCGGCCGAAACGGCGACGGCGAGCTCGCGCGGGTTGCGCGCCCGCTTCGTGGCGGTGACCACCAGCTCCGACACCACGGCCGGCGGAGGCGGCACAGCGGGCTGAGCCTTCGGCCGCGCGACGATTTCCACCGTCCGCGGGGCCACCAGCCGCCAGCCGCACGGCGCCGTCGCGAGGAGCCGGTCAAGCGCCTGTTCGAAGGTGTAGCGCCCGGTCAGGCCCGGCGCGGCGGCGCCGTCGCAGACGCGGGCGCCCACAAGGGTGATGTTGGCCTGCTGGGCGAGGTCGATCAGGGCCTCGGAATAGGGCTTGGGCTCGATACGGAAGCGGACAGGGGCGGTCGCCGCATGGCTGGAATCAGCCAAGCCGAGGGCCACGCCGACACCCGTCAACGCGGCGGCAAATTCCCGTCGTCTGGAGATGGTCCGTCCGCCCTAACCGCTCGGCGCTACTTCTTGAGAAGCCGCAACCCCCGCTCGGAAGGTACTGATCTTACGGGCAGCATCAAGGAAAGACGCTGCGTCACGGCGCCCGCATCGTCGAGGACGATGACCCCGGTTATCGGGATGTCCGCCAGCTCGGGATCACCGATCTCGATCTGCTGGTCGAACTGCCGGTTGAGGTCGGCCACGACGCGCGACAGGGGCTCGTCGCGGTAGACGAGACGGCCCGAGCGCCAGCTAAACGCCTCCTGCGGGTCCACCGAGCTGAGCTTGGCGACGCCAGAGGCGGCGATGGCCAGTTGCTGACCCGGAACCAGCAGCACCGGGCGGGCGGCGGCCCGGCCGGCGGGCCGCACCTGCACCTTGCCCTCGGCCACGGTGACCGAGACGGCGCCCTCGCGGTGGCGGACGTCGAACTGGGTGCCCACCACCCGAACCTGGTGGTCGGCGGCGGCGACGGTGAACGGACGGTCCTTGTCGGCGGACACCTGGAAGATCGCCTCCCCGTCCTCCAGCACCACACGCCGCTCGTTGCGGGCCAGGGTGACGCTCAGCCGGGTCTCGGCGTTGAGGTGCAGGGTGGAGCCGTCGGCGAGCGTCAGGCTGCGATGCTGGCTGCGGCCCGTCTGGTAGAGCTCGGTCGGCGCCTGGGTGATCATCGGCGGCAGGACGGCCAGGGCCACGGCGGCGGCGGCGGCAAAGCCGCCCGCGCCCACCATCCAGCGACGCGTGGCCATGGACCGGGCCGCGGCAGGCCTCCGCGGGGCCGGCGCCTCGAGTTCGGCCAGCACCTCGGCGGCGGCGGCCTCGTACTGGTGCCAGACGTCCAGCGCCTGGCGGTAGGCGGCGCGGTTGGCGGGAGTCTCGGCGAGCCAGGCCTCGAAGGCCATGCCGTCCTCCCCGGTCAGGTCGGGCCGCTGCAGGCGCGCAAGCCAAGCGCCGGCTTCCGCCGTCGCCCGCTCCTCCTGCGCCGTCATGCTGCTCATCGCCTCGCCTGCCCGCTCTGCGCCTTCAGCGCTGGACAATCCCCAAGACGGCGCCGTTCCGCCGTATCCCTAGGTCCAGCCGCAAATTCCATGCCGCTCATGTGCGCAGCCTCTGGGCGAGGTTGCGGACGGCGGCCTGGATGTGCTGCTCCACCATCTTGCGGGAGACCCCCATGGCGTCGGCCGTCTCGGCCTGGCTGCGCCCCTCCAGCTTGTGCAGCCGGAACGCCTTCTGCTGCTGCGGCGGCAGGTCTGCGACGGCCTCGGTGAGCAGGCGCACCCGCTCCTTCGACACCAAGACCTCGTCGGCCGCCGGCTCGCCGACCACGTCCTCCCCGCCAAGCGAAATGTGGGTCTCCTGGCGCCACTGGCCGTCCCGCCGGGCCGCGCGCTGGCGGCTGCGCACCTGGTCCGTCAGCAGGTTGGCGGCCATCTTGTAGAGCAGAGCCGCGGGCGACTTCACCTCGCCCCTCACCTCCGCCGTGCGCAGCTTGACGTAGAGGTCCTGGACCAGGTCCTCGGCCATGACCATCGAGCGGGTGCGGGCCGCCAGGAACAGCAGCAGCGCCTCGCGCCGTTCCAGGAAGGCGCTCAGCAACGGGTCGTCCCCGTCGCGCTCCCGGGACGGCTCAGCCGGCGGCAATCCGCTCCCCCCTCGTTCCATGTCCGCTTCCACGGTTCTTCTGCGGGCGGTATGGCCGAACTGTCAGGAATAGCAACGTCCGGTCGAGCTCAGGCCGGCGGCGCAGCCGACTCGCGGACGATCAAGGTGGGCTCGAACTCCGACGGCCGGGTCCGCGGCTCCGCCTCGGGATCGCGCAGCAGCATCTGGGCGGCCACCTTGCCGATCTCGCGGATCGGCAAACGGACGCTGGTCAGCGGCGGGAAGAGCCGCGGCGCCGTCGGGCTGTCGTCGTAGCTGACCACCGACAGGTCCCTCGGAATCGACAGCCCGGCCTCCCGCGCGGCCTGGTAGACCCCCGCGGCCATCTCGTCGTTGCCGGTGAAGATCGCGGTCGGCCGGGGGTCGAGCGCGAACAGCCGACGCGCGCACTCGGCCCCGGAGTCGTAGGTGTAGCGCCCTTCCAGCGAATAGGCGTCCTGCAGGGTGACGCCGCCTTCGGCGAGCCCCTCCTCGAAGCCCGCCCGCCGCTCGTGCGCCGAGCGGAAGGTGTTCGGCCCCGAGATGTGCGCCACCACCTTGTGCCCCAGGCCGACCAGGTGTTTCGCCGCCTGGTAGCCGCCGCGCCGGTCGTGGGTGACGAGGCTGGAGTCCGGCTCGTCCAACGGGATGCCGGCGATCCGCACATAAGGACAGTCGAGCTCGGTCAGCAGGTCGGCGACGCGGTCGTCCTCGGACACCGACGGCGGCAGAACCACGCCGAACAGCTTCTGGCGCTCCACGAAGCCGCGCACTTCGGAGAGGAACGTCGGGCTCGCCCGGTCGCAGGGGTGGACCAGCAGCTCGAGCCCCGACCCGCGCACCGCGTCCAGGATGCCCTGCTGCATGTCGATGACGTACTGCGGGCTCGGGTTGTCGTAGACGAGGCCGATCAGGAACGAGCGGCGGAACGCCAGGCCGCGCGCCTGCGGGTCGGGCGCGTACCCCAGCTCGGAGATGATCGCGTTGACCCGCTCGCGGGTGTCGGCCTTCACGAACGGCGACTGGTTGATGACGCGCGAGACGGTCTTCTTCGAGACCTGGGCCAGTCGGGCGATATCGTTGATGGTGGGGCGCTTGGCGGCGTCCCACACCAACGCCGGGCGCGTTGCTTTCGAAGCTTCGGTCAACTGCCGTCCGGCCTCCTGCCACGCCACCTCTAGCGCCGGAGGCCGGCGCGCGCCACAGGCTGCACCGTCAGACGGCTTCCGCCAAGGGCGCCGTGGCGGGCCGGTCGAGTTTGTAGGCGCGCCGTGGCAGGTTGTAGGCAAGGTCGACCGCCAGTTCGCGGGCCTCCTCCTCGTCCAGCCGATGCTCGGTCACGAGCCTGGCCAGGAAGCCGCAGTCGATGCGCCGGGCCACATCGTGCCGGGCCGGGATCGACAGGAAGGCGCGGGTGTCGTCGTTGAAGCCCACGGTGTTGTAGAAGCCCGCCGTCTCGGTGGTCTGCTCGCGGAACCGGCGCATGCCCTCGGGGCTGTCGTGGAACCACCAGGAGGGGCCCAGCCGCAGGATGGGGTAGTGCCCGGCCAGCGGGGCAAGCTCACGGGAATAGCTGGTCTCGTCCAGCGTGAAGAGGATCACCGTCAGGTTCCGCTCGTTCCCGAACCGGTCGAGCAGCGGCTTCAGCGCGTGCACGTACTCGGTCTGGGTCGGAATGTCGGCGCCCTTGTCGCGGCCGTAGCGGTCGAAGATCAGTTTGTTGTGGTTGCGGAACGACCCGGGGTGGATCTGCATCACCAGCCCGTCGTCCAGGCTCATCCGCGCCATTTCGGTGAGCATCTGGGCGCGGAACATCTCGGCCTCAGCGGCGCTGGCCTTGCCCGAGATCACCGTCTGGAACAGCCGTTCGGCCTCGGCGCGCGGCAGGTCGGCGGTGCGGGCGGTCGGGTGCCCGTGGTCGGTGGAGGTGGCGCCCGCCTCCATGAACTGCTGGCGGCGCACGCGGTGGGCGTCGAGATAGCCGTCCCAGCTCATCACATCCTTGCCGGTGATCTCACCGAACCGGGCCAGGGCGTCCTGGAACTGCTCGTGCTCGCAGTCGATCACCGGGTCGGGACGATAGGCAGTGATAACCTTCCCGCCCCAGCCGCTCCTGCGGATGGCGGCGTGATGGTCGAGGCTCTCCTGCGGGCCCTCGGTGGTGGCCAGGGCCTCAATCTTGAAGCGGTCGAACAGCGCGCGGGGCCGGAAGGCGTCGCTGGCCAGCTTCTCGTTGATAGCATCGTAGTAGTCGTCCGCCGTCTCGGCCGAGAGCGCCTCGGTGAAGCCGAACACCGCCCCGAACACGTGGGCCAGCCACATGGAGGACGGCGTGCCGCGGAACAGGTGCTGGTTCTCCGCGAAGATGCGCCAGGCCTTGCGGGGATCGGCGCTCGACATGCCGGCCCGGCTGGGAACGCCCAGGGCCTCAAGGGGAATCCCTTGCGAGTAGAGCATGCGGTAGAGGTAGTGGTCCGGCGCGAGGAACAACTCGGTGGCGTTGGAGAACGGCTCGTTCAGCGCGAACCAAGAGGGGTCGGTATGGCCGTGCGGGCTGATGATCGGCAGGTCCTTGACCGCGCCGTACAGCCGGCGGGCGACGCCACGCGCCGCGGGCTCGACAGGGAACAGCCGGTCTTCATGAAGGGTCAGCGGCCTGGCCATGTCGTTTCCTCTCCGCACGTCTCGCTCTGCGCCAGCGCGGGCTTGCCGCGCGCATGACACCGGTTACCATGGAGCCGATGAGCTTAGCAGCCTCCCTCCTGCGGATCGATCCCCGCGACGACGTGGCCGTCGCCCCTGGAGGGCTCCCGGCCGGTGAGGCGGTGACGGACGGCGTCTTCGCCCGCGCCGACATTCCGGCTGGGCACAAGGTGGCGATCCGCGCCGTCGCCGCAGGGGAGCCGGTGCGCAAGTACGGCTGGCCGATCGGACGCGCCAAGCTCGACATTCATCCCGGCGACCACGTCCACGTGCACAACGTCGCCACCGCCCTGTCCGGCCTGGACGAGTACGCCTGGACGCCGGCCCCGGCCGAGGCCCTGCGCGCGGAGCCCGAGCAGACCTTCATGGGCTACCGGCGCAAGGATGGCCGGGTAGGCACCCGGAACGAGATCTGGATCCTGTCCACCGTCGGTTGCGTCGCCCGCACCGCTCAGAAGATCGCCGATCAGGCCAACCGTCTGTTCAAAGGTCGCCTGGACGGCGTGCACGCGCTGACCCACCCCTTCGGCTGCTCGCAACTCGGGGGCGACCTCGACGCCACGCGCCGGATGACCGCAGCCCTGGCCGGCCATCCCAATGCCGGCGGCGTGCTGATCATCGGCCTGGGTTGCGAGAACAACCAGCTCGCCGCCGTCCTCGAGAGCGCGCCCCAGCTCGACCCCGAGCGCCTGCGGTCGTTCACGACGCAGATGCTGGAGGACGAGATCGAGGCGGGTCTCGAGGCGGTGGAGCAGCTCGTGCAGGTCGCCGAGCAGGACCGCCGCGAGCCCTGCCCGGTGTCCGAGTTGGTAATCGGCCTGAAGTGCGGCGGCTCTGACGGCCTCTCGGGCCTGACCGCCAACCCGCTGGTCGGGAGGATCGCCGACAGGGTCTGCGCCGCCGGCGGCTCGGCCATCCTGACCGAGATCCCGGAGATCTTCGGCGCCGAGCGGTTGTTGATGGCCCGCGCCGAGAGCGAGGCCGTCTACGAGGACGTCGTCCGCGTCGTGAACGACTTCAAGGGCTATTTCCTGGCCCACGGCGAGCCGGTCTCGGAGAATCCCTCCCCCGGCAATATCGCCGGCGGCATCACCACCCTCGAGGAGAAGTCCCTGGGCGCCGTCCAGAAAGCCGGCCGGGCGCCTGTCACCGAGGTGGTGCGCTACGGCGAGCAGATCCACGGCAAGCCGGGCGTGGCCCTTCTGGAAGCTCCTGGAAACGATGCGATCTCGTCCACGGCGCTCACGGCGGCCGGCGCAACCGTGATCCTCTTCGCCACCGGCCGCGGGACTCCGCTGGGCTTCCCGGCGCCGACGCTGAAGATCGCCACCAACTCCAGCCTCGCGCAGCGCAAGCCGCACTGGATCGACTTCGACGCCGGCCGGGTCGCCATGGGCGAGCCGCTGGATTCGGCCGCCGACGCCCTTATGGACCTGGTGCTCGCCACCGCCTCCGGCTGCGAGACCCGGGCCGAAGAGAACGGCGAACGCGAGATCGCGCTCTGGAAGCGAGGCGTGACGCTTTGATCTCCTCCTTGTCTTGCGGCGAAAGCCGGGATCCGTGCGGCGCCTCGGTAGGTTCGCCGGCTTTCGCCAGGGCCTGCGGGGCTTCTGGGACCTGATGCAACGTCTCTCCAACCATACGCTCCATCTGGCGGCCAGCGGCGTGGAGCTCCCCGCCTACGACCGCGCGGCGGCCAGGATCGGCGTGGTCCACTTCGGCCCAGGCGCGTTCCACCGTGCGCACCAGGCCTGGTATTTCGACGAAATGCTCAAGGCCGGGGGCGACTTCGCGGTGTGCGCCGTCGCGGTCCGCTCCTCGGACGTGGCCGACGCGCTGACGCCGCAGGACGGTCTCTACGTGCTGGCCGAGCGCGAGGCCGAGCCGCGGTTCCGGGTGATCGGCGCCATCAAGGAGGTGCTGACCGCGCCCCGCGACCCGGCCCGGGTGCTCGCCCGCTTAGCCGATCCTGCCGTGCGGATCGTCACCTCCACGGTGACCGAGAAGGGCTACTGCCTGACGCCCGCCGGCGACCTCGACCTCGACCACCCGGACATCCGCCGCGACCTGGAAGGCGGCGCCACGCCGGTGAGCTTTCCGCGCTGGCTGGCCGAGGGCCTCGCGGCTCGCCGGGCGGCGCGGCTCGCGCCTTTCGTGGTGGTGAGCTGCGACAACCTTTCCGACAACGGCGATCGCCTGCGCCGAGCCGTGGTCCAGTTCGCGGAAGCCAAGGGGGACGCCGAGCTCGCCGGCTGGATCGCCTCCGAGGTCCGCTTCCCCTCCACCATGGTCGACAGCATCACGCCGGCGACGGACGACGAGCTGCGCGAGAAGGTCATGGGCGTGCTCGGGCTGGAGGACGCCTGGCCGATCCAGCGCGAGCGCTTCGTGCAGTGGGTGGTCGAGGACGAGCTCGGCGACTGCTCGGGGGCCTTTGCGGCCGCCGGCGTCACCCTGACCCACGATGTGGCGGCCTTCGAGAAGGCCAAGCTGCGGCTGCTCAACGGGCCGCACTCCACCCTAGCCTACGCGGGCCTGAAGCTCGGGCACGAGACGGTCGCCGAGGCCATGCAGGATGACCGCCTCGCAGGCTTCGTGGAGCGCATGATGCGCCTGGACATCGCCGCCAGCCTGCCGCCGACGCCGGGCCTCGATGTTGCCGGCTACATCGGCGCCGTCATGGCGCGCTTCCGCAACCCGGCCATCGCCCACAAGCTGGCGCAGATCGCCTGGGACGGCTCCCAGAAGCTGCCGTTCCGGGTCCTGGAGGCCACGGCCGAGGCCCTGGCCGCCGGGCGGCCGGTCACCCGGCTCGCCGTTCCGATCGCCGCCTGGGCCCATTTCGTGCGCGGCCGCGCCCAAGCCGGCGAATCGATAACCGATCCCATGGCCGACACCCTGCTCGACATCGGCCGCCGGATGACCGGCGAGCCGGCCGCGGACGTGGCCGGCCTGCTGGCGCTCCGCGCCGTATTCCCGCGCGCGGTGGCCGAGGCTTCCGCCTTCCGCGCGGCGGTCGAAGCCGCCTACGCCGGCCTCGACGCAGATCCCGCGGCGGTCCTGTCCGCCTGACCTTCCTTGTTCAACCTGGCCTTGATTTGAGAATGACACCGGTTTCCTATACCCCTGCTGACAGAGCTGAAGACGGGCCGGACGGCGGGAGGAGTGAGCTTTTGACGGAGCCGGCGGCCACCACTGCGCGCGAAGGCGCGACCGAGATCGCGCGCAGCTTCGTCGACGCGCGTCAGCAGGCGCGCGCGCTGCCGGGCTTCCCCGGCCCGCTGCCGCGGAGCCTGGACGAGGGCTACCGGATCCAGGAGGCTGCTATCGGCCTGTGGCCCGCCAAGGTGGTGGGCTGGAAGATCGGCAAGGTGCCGCCCGCGGTGCAGGCGGAGGTCGGCGAGACCCGCCTGGTGGGCCCGATCTTCGCCGGCAACGTGCAGCGGCCGGCCGCCGGCGAGCCCGGCGTCTTTGCGACCATCCCCGGCGGCTTCTCGGCCGTGGAGGCCGAGGTGGTGATACGGCTGGCCAAGGACGCGCCGCCCGACAAGCTCGACTGGACACCCGAGGAGGCCCTGGACCTCGTCGACGCCTTCCTGATCGGCTGCGAGGCGGCCGGTTCGCCGCTGGCCACCATCAACGAGCTCGGCCCTAGGGTCGTGGTCTCGGACTTCGGCAACAACGCCGGCCTGATCCTCGGGCCGGCGATCCCCGGCTGGCGCGACGCCGATCCCTCCGCCCTCACCTGCCGCACGCTCGTCAACGGTGTCGAGGTTGGAACGGGCTCGGCCGCCAACCTCGAGGGCGGCCCCGCCGGCTGCCTGGCCTGGATCCTCGGCCACACCGCGCGGCGCGGCCGGCCGCTGCGGGCGGGCGACCTCGTCACCACCGGCCAGCTCACCGGCATCCACGATGTGAGACCGGGCGACGAGGCGATCATCGACTTCGGCGCGCTGGGGCAGGTCCGTTGTACCGCTACCATCGCGCAGGCTAAGTAAGAATAACCAGGGAGGGAGCCCGTGACCGCAGAGGCGCAAGGGGCGCAGCCGATCGCCGTCAAGGTCGGCAACTACCGCTGGATCATCGTCGCGCTGCTCTTCACGGCGATGGTGATCAACTACGTTGACCGGCAGATGCTGGGCCTGCTCAAGCCGACGCTCGAGAAGGAGCTGGGCTGGAGCGAGACCACCTACGCCGACATCGTCTTCTGGTTCCAGGCCGCCTACGCGCTGAGCTACCTGTTCTTCGGCCGGATCGTGGACCGCATCGGCGCCCGGATGGGCTTCGCCGCGGCCTTCGTCATCTGGACCATCGGCCACATCGGCTGCGCCTTCGCCAAGTCGGCCGGCGGCTTCATCGCCGCCCGGGTGGTGCTGGGCGTCGGCGAGGGCGGCGGCTTCCCGGCCGGCATCAAGGCCGTGACCGAGTGGTTCCCCAAGAAGGAGCGCGCCTTCGCCACCGGCGTGTTCAACGCCGGCACCAACATCGGCGCCATCGTCACCCCGCTCGTCGTGCCGGTGATCACCCTGACCATGGGCTGGCAGGCGGCCTTCATCATCACCGGCCTGGTCAGCCTCGTGTGGCTGCCGGTCTGGTGGCTGGTCTACAAGCGCCCGCGCGAGCAGTCGAAGCTGTCGGCCGCCGAGCTTGCCTACATCGAGCAGGATCCGCCCGACCCGGTGCAGCACGTGCCTTGGACGAAGCTGATCCGCGTGAAGGAGACCTGGGCCTATGCGCTCGGCAAGTTCCTGATCGACCCGATCTGGTGGATGTACCTGTTCTGGCTGCCGGACTTCCTGTCCAAGCGCTACGGCCTGGACCTGAAGACGTTCGGGCCGCCGCTGATCGCCATCTACCTGCTGTCCGACGTGGGCAGCGTCGGCGGCGGATGGCTTTCCTCGCGCTTCATGCACCGCGGCATGAGCCACAACGCGGCCCGCAAGCTCACTATGCTGGTCTGCGCGCTGTGCGTGACGCCGATCGCCTTCGCCATGTACGCCGACAACGTCTGGCTGGCCGTGGGCATCATCGGCCTCGCGACCGCCGCCCACCAGGGCTTCTCGGCGAACCTCTACACCCTTCCGTCCGACGTCTTCCCGCGCGCCGCCGTGGGCTCGGTGATCGGCATCGGCGGCATGGTCGGCGGCATCGGCGGCATGGCCATGTCCAAGTACGCCGGCTGGGTGCTGGAGAAGATCGGCAGCTACACGCCGATCTTCGTGGTGGCGGCCTCGGCCTACCTCCTCGCCCTGCTGGTGGTGCACATCCTCAGTCCGCGGATGGCGCCCGCAAAAGTCGACTGAGACGGAGCCGGCCAGCACGCTCTGCAAGCGGCGGTCCGGCGAAAAGCCGGGCCGCCGTCTTCGTTGGGGGCGCCTCTCCGTTTGGCCACGCCTGCGCGTCACAGCCGGCCTTCCGCCGACCATCCGTGATGCTTCGGCGGAAGGAAGGTGGAGAGAAAGAAAAACCTTCGCCGGCGGCTCGAGACGTGGCGCCGCGACGCTCCGTCAGCCTCGGGCGGCGCGACCGCCTACCGGCTGCCCCCCTCGCTCAAGCGAGAAAGGGCCGCCAGCTCACCGGGCCAGCCAGCCGCCGTCCACCGGCACCACCGCCCCGTGCATGTAGTCGGCCGCGGCGCTCGCCAGGAACACGGCCGCCCCGCCCAGGTCCTCCGGGCGGCCCCAGCGTCCCGCCGGGATGCGTGCCAGGATGTCCTTGTTGCGGCTCTCGTCGGCGCGCAGCGCCTCGGTGTTGTTGGTGGCGAAATAGCCGGGCGCGATGGCGTTGACGTTGATCCCCCTGCCGGCCCATTCGTTGGCCAGCAGCTTGGTGAGCCCCGCGATGCCGCTCTTCGAGGCGGTGTAGGACGCCACCCGGATGCCGCCCTGGAAGCTCAGCATCGAGGCGATGTTGATGATCTTCCCGTAGCCGCGCTCGAGCATCACCCGGGCGCAGGCCTGGCTGAGGAAGAAGGCCGACTTCAGGTTCACGTCCATCACCGCGTCCCAGTCGGCCTCGGTGAAGTCGATCGCGTCGGCGCGGCGGATGATCCCGGCGTTGTTCACCAGGATGTCGAGCCCGCCCAGGCCGTCCACCGTCTCCTTGACGATCCGTTCCACCGGCTCGGTGGAGCCGAGGTCGGCCGAGATCCCGAGGAACCGGCGGCCGGTCGCCTCGACGGCGGCCTGGGTCTCGTCCATGGCCGAGCGGCCAACCGCCGCCACGTCCGCGCCGGCCTGCGCCAGCGCCACCGCGATGGCCTGGCCCAGGCCGGTGTTCGCCCCGGTGACCACCGCCACCTTGCCGGCCAGGCTGAAGAGTTCGGTGCTCATCTCGGCCGGGCCTACTTGAGCTGGCAGATGTCGAGGACGTTCATGTCCGTGTAGTCGAGGTTCTCCCCGCCCATGGCCCAGATGAAGCCGTAGGCGCTGGTGCCCGCGCCCATGTGGATCGACCACGGCGGCGAGATCACCGCCTCGTTGTTGCTCATCACCACATGGCGCATGGAGTCCGGCTCGCCCATGAAGTGGAAAACCCGATTGTCGCCCTCGAGCCCGAAGTAGAAGTAGATCTCCGAGCGGCGGTCGTGCAGGTGCGGCGGCATGGTGTTCCACACGCTGCCCGGCTTCAGGATCGTCACCCCCAGCAGCAGTTGCGCCGACTTGCACACGCCCGGGATGATGTACTGGTAGATGGTCCGCTCGTTCGACTGCTCGGGCGTGCCGCGCTCCAGCGGATTGGCCTTGTCGATGGAGATGTGCTGGGCTTCCAGCCGCACGTGGCACGGCAGGGAGACCAGGTAGAACAGGGCCGGCGCGCCGGCGTCCGCGCTCTCGAAGGTGACCGTCTCCGAGCCCATGGGCACGTAGAGGCCGTCGCGGGGCGCGAGCTCGTAGGCCTGGCCATCCACGCTGATGCGGCCGGCGCCGCCGACGTTCACCACGCCTAGCTCGCGGCGCTCCAGGAACGGGTGACCCTTGGCCGATTCCGGCTCGCTCTGCACCGGCAGCGTCAGCGGCGCCGTCGTGGGGGCCGCGCCGCCGATCACGAAGCGCTCGTTGTGCGAATAGTTGAGGCTGATGCGGCCCGGCTGGAAGAGCCCGCCGACCAAGTAGCGGTCGCGCAGCGTCTCGTTGTCCACCCCGGCCATCATGTCCGGATGTGTCGCGTGATAGACCTTGTCGAACATCGGCTCACTCCCTTGCGGAGAGCTTGGTAACCGGTGTCATAGGTCGCCGCAATGCCCGGTGGGCCGTTTTCGGCCCGCCGTTCAGCGCTTGCTTGGAGCCTTCCGGCTGTACACGCGCGGCGGGTTCACCGCCGCCGGCAACGAGCTCTCCGGCCGCTGCCAGCGCCACTCGTAGGGGCGCAGCCACACCCAGCCGCCCTCGCTCAGGCGCCGCGGCGCCAGCGCATAGCTGCGGATCCACGGCGTCTCACTCACGTCACTCACAGTTGAACCCGACTCGAAAACATGACCCTCGCCGGCAACATAACCCGCCCGGCGCCAGCGCGCTGCGTCCCTGAAGTCACAGGTTGTGGGCGAGCCGCTTGTCCCTGTTGATCGAGGCGGCCGCGGCGAGGTGGCAGCCGATGGTGATGACGATGATCGGCACCAGCGCGAGGAAGCCCACGGCCAGCGACTGGTCGCCGTACTGCGGCTTCGCCCAGTCCGAGATCCGGCCGACATAGACGGGCCCGACGCCCAGGCCGACCAGGTTCAGCACGAACAGCAGCACCGCGCCCGAGATCGTCCGTCGGGCAGGCGGCACGGCGTTCTGGACCACCGTCAGCGCCGGGGCGAGATACATGTTGTTCAGCAGCGCCGGGATGGCGATGAACACCAGGGCGAGCTGCCAGGTGGGCGCCCAGACGATCCCGAACCAGAACGGGATGGTGATGGCGAAGGCGATGGCCGGCACCCAGGCGAACCAGCGCCGGTCCTTGCGTCCGAGCCGGTCCACCAGCCAGCCGGCCGCGAAGGTGCCGATCATGCCGGTGATCCCCAGCACCAGCGAGTAGTAGTTTGCCACCTCCACCAGGGTCATGCCCTTCACCCGGATCAGGAACGGCGCATTCCAGTTCAGGGCGGCGTAGCCGACGAAGGCGCTCATGGCGCTGGAGATCGCCGTGAGGATCAGGGTCGGCTGGCGGAAGAAGCCGCCGATGGCCTGGAACATGGGCGGCGCCGCTTCGTGGGTCTGGCCGTCCGCCAGCGCGTCGAAGGCGCCGCGCTTCGGCTCACGGATCACCAGCAGCAGGACGAGCGCCATGACGAGGCCGGGCACGCCCATGGCGAAGAAGGCGGTTCGCCAGCCGTAGGCCTCGGCGATCCGGCCGGCCGCGAAGGCGCCGATCATCGACCCGGCCGGGACGCCGAGCGAATAGATGGCCAGCGCCGTGCCTCGCTTCTCGGGCGGGAAGTAGTCGCTGATCAGCGAGTAGGAGGGCGGCGAGCCGCCCGCCTCCCCCACGCCCACGCCCATGCGGTAGAGGGCGAGCTGCAGGAAGTTCGTCGCCGTGCCGCAAAGCGCGGTGAACAGGCTCCAGAGCGCGCACGCCGCGGAGATGATCCAGACGCGCCGCGCCCGGTCGGCCAGCCAGGCCACCGGCAGCCCGAACGTGGTGTAGAACGCGGCGAAGGCGAGACCGCCCAGCATGCCGAGTTGGGTGTCGCTGAGGCCGAGGTCCTTGCGGATCGGCTCGGCCAGGATGGCGACGATCTGCCGGTCGAGGAAGTTCAGCGTGTAGACGACCGCCAGGATCCAGACGACGAGATAGCTGTAGGCCATGCTGGGCTTGCGGCCCGCAGGCGCGGCGGCGGCGGTCATGCGCGGTGTTCCCCTGGTGCGGCGCGGGCCAGTGGTCTGGCTTCGAAGCGCCGGTATGCGTTCCTTTGAAAACCTGTGTGGCACGGGCGCTTGGCGGGGCCAAGGCCCCTGCCCTCAGCGCTTGGCCAAGCTGGTTTCCACCCAGTCGAGCCGGCCGGCCAGGTGGCGCTCGCGCACCTGCACGCCCTCATCGCCGAACTCGAGGGTGGTCTCCTTCGGGGCGAAGCGCGGCCAGGACGTACCGCCGGCGTGGCCGGGGTCGCCCTTGCGGGCGAAGGCGGCCCAGTAGGCGTTCATCGCCTTCGACAGCGGCACGTCCTCGGGCGCGAACTTCTGCTTCGCGCCGCCGAACACGTACTTGATCTCGGCGGTGTGCGCTGCGCCAAGCGAGGTCGCCCGCTCGGCCGGGGTCACATAGGAGAAGTGGTACAGCCACACCGGAGCCCCGGCCTTGGCGTGCAGCCGGGCGAGGTTGCGGTCGGGCTCGGTGATGAACTGGGCGGTGGCCAGCCGGTGGACGATCCGGTTGCGATCGCCCGTCCCCTCGGGGTCGAAGGCCGCCATCAGCGAAGGCCGCGCGGCCTCCGGCACGAGGTCGAGCTGTGCGGGCTGTGGCCGGAAGAGGCTGGCCTCGTTGGAGTTGCCGCCCAGGACCAGCGGGATCTTGGCCTGTCGCCCCGCGGCGAAGCCTTCGGCAAGGCCGGACTGGATGATCGCCCCGTCGAGAATCGGCCCCGGCCGGCCAGGGGCGGTCAGCGGCCCGCTCACCGGCAGGGCGGTCAGCGGCAGCCGGCGCAGCGCTGCGGCCGCTTCGGCGCCGTCGCCCGTGACCCCGGCTTTTTCGGCGAGTTGCACCGCGGTCGCCTCGGCCACCGCGAGCGGGACCGGCTGGTGGCGGCCGAAGCCCGATTCGGAGATTGCCTTGTGGAACAGCCCGCGCGCGTCCGGCGCCAGCATGAGGTAGAGGACCGAGATCGCCCCACCCGACTCGCCGAAGATGGTCACGTTCTTCGGGTCGCCGCCGAAGGCATGGATGTTCGCCTGCACCCACTTCAGGGCCGCGATCTGGTCCATGAGCCCGTAGTTGCCGGTGGGCCCCTCGCGGCGAAGGGCGGGGTGCGAGAACCAGCCGGCCCGGCCCAGGCGGTAGTTCAGGGTCACCGTGACCACGCCCTGGCGGGCGAACTCCGCCCCGTCGTGCTCGGCCCCAAAGGCGCCGATGCTGTTGCCCATGACGAAAGCGCCGCCGTGGATCCACACCATGACCGGCAGCTTGGCCCCCGGCCGGGCGTTCGCGGGACGGGTCACGTTCAGGAACAGGCAGTCCTCGGACTGGGTGCAGTTGGCGCCCGGCCGGGTGGCGTCGCGGGTCTCCCGCCAGGTGGGCGCCGCGGCCGGCGGCCGCCAGCGCAGGTCGCCCACCGGCGCGGCGGCGTAGGGAATGCCCAGGAAGGTCGCCGCGCCGTCGGCGAGGGCGCCGCGGACCGGCCCCTGCGCGAGCTTCGCAACCGGCCCTCCGGCCCCAACCGCGGCAGGCGCGGTCTGGGCCTGACCGGTCGTGGCGGCGGTGAGCAGGCCGAGCGACAGCACGGCGGCCAAGGCGCGTTTGACGAGCATGTTTCCCCTCGAGGTCGCCCCCGGTCTGACGCCGGAGCATACCCATTGTTCTACATAAACCGATGCCCCGTAAAGCCGCGGTTTCCGTTAGGTCCCGCAACGGGACTTACCTTCCGGAATGGTTGTGCTAATCCACGCCCAGAGCCGGGGGGCTTGCGACGCGGCGCCTAAGGGGGGCCATGAAGAAGTCTCAGCGGGGAGCATTCCGCTCCATCCGGCTCTCGTGCGGCTCTGCGGCCGTGGCCGCGCTCGCCATGGCCTGGACAGGCCAGGCTCACGCGCAGGACGGCAGCTTCCTGCTGGCCGACGCCGCCCCTACCGCCCGGGCGCTCGGCGAGCTCTCCATCGACGAACTGTCGCAGATCAGCATCACCTCGGTGTCGAAGCGGCCGGAGGCGATCAGCCACGCCGCCTCCTCCGTCTATGTCATCACCAACGATGCGATCCGCCAGTCGGGCGCCCTGACGATTCCCGAGACCCTGCGTCTGGCGCCGAATCTCGAGGTCATGCGCATCGACGCCCTCGACTATTCCATCAGCGCCCGCGGCTTCGCCGGCTTCGAGTCGGCCAACAAGCTGCTCGTGCTGATGGACGGGCGCAGCGTCTACACCCCCCTCTTCTCGGGCGTGGACTGGGACCAGCACCACGCCCTGCTGGAGGACATCGACCGGATCGAGGTAATCAGCGGCCCGGGCGGCACGCTATGGGGCGCGAACGCGGTCAACGGCGTGGTCAACATCACCTCGCGGAGCGCCTTCGACACCCAAGGCGGCCTGGCCGTGGCGAACCTCGGGACGCTCGATAGCGACGTGCGCCTGCGCTACGGGGCCCAGCTCGGCGGCTCCGGCGCGGGCCGGATCTACGGCACGGCGTTCAAGCGCGGCGACCTGGAGACCGCCACCGGGGCCAGCGCCAACGACGGCTGGGACGGATGGCAGGCCGGCTTCCGCACCGACTGGGCGCTGGGGGCCAACAGCCTCACCCTGCAGGGCGACCTGCAGGACGCCGAGATCGACCAGAGCCTGGGCTTCGACGCGGGCTTCGTTCGCGGTGGCAACGTGCTCGGCCGCTGGACCCGCCGGTTCTCGACAGCCGGGACCCTGGAGGTCCAGGCCTACTACGATACGATCAAGCGGGAGGCCCGCGGGATCCACGACGAGTTGCGGGTCTGGGACATCGAGGCCCAGCACGCCTTCACCCTCGGCCGGCGGCATTCCGTGGTCTGGGGCGGCGGCTACCGAATCACGAAGGACGAATTCCGCACCCTCGCCGAGCCGCAGCTTCTCTCGCCTCCCGGGCGGCGCGTCGACATCGGCAACGTCTTCATCCAGGACGAGGTGGCGCTGCGCCCCGACCTGCTGCTGACCCTCGGCCTCAAGCTCGAGACCAACGACTACACCAAGAGCGAGTGGATCCCGAACGCCCGGCTGGGCTGGCGCATCTCGGACCGGCAGTTCGTCTGGGGCGCCGTCTCGCGGGCCATCCGCAATCCGTCGCGTATCGAACGGGATTTCGCCATCGCCGGGCTCGTGGAGCCCGGGCTGATGGGGTCCGAGAAGCTCGTCGCCTACGAGCTCGGCTACCGCGGCCGCATCACCGATGCGGCCAATCTCTCGGTGACCGCCTACTTCCACGATTACGACGAGCTCAGGACCAACGAGTTCATCCCCGGCCGCCTGCCCGCGCCGATCTTCGTGGGCAACACCATGGAGGGGCAGACCTGGGGCCTGGAGGCCTGGGGCGACGCGCAGCTCGCGGACTGGTGGCGCGTCAGCCTGGGCGGCTCGATCCTGCGGAAGGATTTCGAGCTGAAGCCGGGCAGCCGCGACGTCGCCGGCTTCGAGGCCGCCGGCGCGGACCCGGGCTGGTGGGCCAAGGCGCGCTCGCACATGCGTTTGTCGGACCGGCTGACCCTCGACCTGGGCCTGCGCGTGATCGACGACATCCCGCGACTGGCGGCCTCAGGCTACGTGGGCGCCTCGGGCTACGCTGAGGCCAGTGTGCGGGTCGCCTGGCAAGTGACCGACTCTCTCGAGCTCTCGGCGACCGGGCTTGACCTGCTGCACGACCGCCACGCCGAGGCGAGCGAGACCCGGCGCAGCGATGTCCCGCGCAGCGCCTTCGTCACCCTGCGCTGGACACCCTGACTTGGTCTCGGCGCGGCGAGCCCTGCATCTGACCGCCGCCGCGCTCGGCGCGGCCGGCGGCCTGCTGTCGGCCGCCGCGGCCAGCGCGCAGCCGCTGGAGTACGCCGTCAAGGCCGCCTTCCTCACCAAGTTCGCGGCCTTCGTGACCTGGCCGCCCGGCGCGTCCGGGGGCCCGGTGCGCGTCTGCGTTGTCGGCGAGGATCCGTTCGGGGCGGCGCTCGAGAGCGCAGCTCCCGGCCAGGTCAGCGTGCGGCGGATGCCGGTGGTCGACCGCAGCTCCGGCTGCCAGGTGCTCTACGCGTCCGGCTCCGCCCGCCAGACCGTCCCCCAGGCGCTGGCCGCCGTCCGCGGCGCCCCAGTCCTCACCGTCACCGACGCCGCTCGCGGCGGCGCGCGCGGCATGATCCACTTCGTCATCTTCCAGGACCGCGTCCGCTTCCACGTGGACGCCACCCAGGCCTCGCAGAGCGGCCTCGCCATCAGCTCCAAGCTGATGGCGCTCGGCCTGTCGGTGAAGCGATGAAGCTGCGCGGGCCAGACCTCTCCGACCGGCGGCAGCTCAACCTCGCCTGGGTGGGCGCCGTGGCCCTGCTCGCGCTCGGCTTGATCCTCGGCGCGCGGGCCGAGTCGGCCTACCGCGCCCAGGCGGCGCGCGCCGCCGGCGTTCAGGCCGAGATCCTGGCCGCCAGCGTCACCGCTGCGCTGGCCTTCGACGACCGCCCCACCATGCGCGAGTACGTGGACGCGTTGCGGGCCAACCGCCGCATCGCCGCGGCCGGCGTCTATGACGTGGAGGGCCGCGCCCTGGTCACCTACGCGCGGCCGCCAGCCGCCCCGCCGCCCGGCGTGCTCGGCCCGCCGGGCGCCGCCTACCGCAACGGCGCGGTGGAGGTCAGCGTGCCGGTCTCCGAACAGGGGGTGGCCCTGGGCGCCGTCTACCTGCGCACCGCCCGCGAACCGTTCGGCGATTTCCTGGGCCGCCACAGCGCGCTCGCCCTGCTCAGCGTCATGGCCTTCCTGATGCTGGGGGTCATCACCCGCGCCGCGGCCCAGCTCCAGCGCCGGGCGGGCGAGCTCGCCGACGCTAACCAGCGGCTCACGATCGAGATGCGCGAGCGCGCCCGGGCCGAGGAGGCGCTGCGCCAGAGCCAGAAGATGGAGGCGCTGGGCCAGCTCACCGGCGGCATCGCCCACGACTTCAACAACCTGCTTCAGGTTGTCCAGGGCGCCTTCGAGCTGATCCGCCGCAAGCCGGGCGAAACGGCCCGCGTGCAGGCCTGGGCCGAGAACGGCCTGCAGGCGGCCGAGCGCGGCGCCAGCCTCACCCGGCAGCTCCTCGCCTTCTCCCGGGCGCAGAAGCTGGAGCTCCGCCCCTTCGTGGTGGCCGAGCTGATCGACGAGATGCGGGAGCTGATCACCCGTAGCCTCGGGTCGGAGATCGACCTCGTGTTCGACCTCGACGAGAGCGGCGCGGCCGTGCTCTCCGACCGCACCCAGCTCGAACTGGCGGTGCTGAACCTCGCCATCAACGCCCGCGACGCCATGCCGGATGGGGGGCGCCTGACGATCGCCACCCGCACGGTGGAGATTGGCCCCGGCGATCCGGTCCTGCCGGCCGACACCTATGTGGAGCTCAGCGTCTCCGACACCGGCGCCGGCATGGCGCCCGAGGTCGCCGAGCGGGCGTTCGATCCGTTCTTCACCACCAAGGGCGTGGGCAAGGGCACCGGCCTCGGCCTATCGCAGGTTTACGGCGTCGCGCGCCAGGCCGGCGGAGCCGCCCAGATCGAGAGCGCCCCCGGCCGGGGAACCACCGTAAGGCTGCTCCTGCGCCGCTCGGCCATGGCGGAGGACGCCGCGAGCGCCGCGCCCACCGCCCCCGGCACGGTTTTCGCTCCGGCCGGCGGCGCCACCGTGCTGGTGGTCGACGACGACGCCGACGTGCGGAACCTTGTGCGCGACACCCTTGAGCTGCTGGGCTACCGGGTGCTGACCGCCGACGGCGGCGTCGCGGCGCTCGAGCTGCTGGACACCACCCGCCCCGACCTCGTGCTGATGGACTTCGCCATGCCCGGCATGAACGGCGCCGAGGCGGCGGGCCTGGCCCGCCAGAAATGGTCCGGCCTGCCGATCGTCTTCGCCAGCGGCTACGCCGACACGGCCGCGGTCGAGAACGCGCTGGGCGGCCAGGCGGTGATCCTGCGCAAGCCGTTCGAGATGGACGAACTCGCCACCGTCGTCGCCGACGCCCTGGGCTCGCCCAGCCGCGGCCCCGCCCCGGCCGTTCCTAGCGCCTGAGCGGCACCACCTTGCCCCCCTCGGTCGGCTGGCCGAGCGCCAGCGCCACCTTGCGGGCCAACTCATCGTCGCGGAACGGCTTCTGAATGATGCGGTCCTCGCCCACGTCGCGGAGCGCCTTCAGGTCGGCGTAGCCGGTGATGAACAGCACCGGCAGGCCGGGCCGCATCTCCACCGCCGCGCGGGCCGCCTCCACCCCGTTCATGCCAGGCATGGCGTAGTCGGCGAGCAGGATGTCGATCCGCTGCGGGGTGCGCAGGATGTCCAGCGCCGCCCCGCCGCTGCCGGCCTCCAGCACGGAGTAGCCGAGCTCCTGCAGCATGGCCGCGGTGATCTCGCGCACCGCGCTGTCGTCGTCCATGACGAGCACGGTGCGGGTAGCGGCGTTGACCGACTGGGCCGCCTGCGGGCGGGCCTCCACGTCCGGCCGGGCCGCGCCGGCCGCGCGGGGAAGGAAGACCTTCACGGTCGTCCCCTCGCCCAGCTTGGTCTCGATCCGCACGCCTCCGCCGGACTGCTTGGCGAAGCCGTACACCTGGGCGAGCCCCAGGCCCGAGCCCTTGCCCACCTCCTTGGTGGTGAAGAACGGCTCGAACGCCTTGGCCAGCACCTCCGGCGTCATGCCGGGCCCGGTGTCGGACACTGAGAGCATCACGTACTCGCCCGGCGGCGGCTCCTCGGGCCGTGTGGGCTGCTCGGTCAGGCTGACATTGGCGGTCTCGACCGTCAGTCCCCCGCCGACCTCCATCGCGTCGCGGGCGTTGATCGCCAGGTTCAGGATGATCAGCTCGATCTGCGTCGGGTCCACCAGCGCCGGCCACAGGCCCTGCTTCAGCACCGACTCGAGCCGAACGCTGCCGCCCATGGTCGACTGCAGCAGGTCGCGCATCCCGGCCACCGTCTCGTTCAGGTCGACCGGCTTGGGCTCGAGCTTCTGGCGCCGCGAGAAGGCGAGCATCTGGGCGGTCAGCTTGGCCCCGCGCTCGGCGGCCGTGCGCATGTGGCTGACGCGGTCGGCGATGGGGCCGTTCACGCCCTGCTTGGCCAGCGCCTTCTCCACGAAGCCGATATTGCCCAGGATGACGGTCAGCAGGTTGTTGAAGTCGTGCGCGACGCCCGAGGTGAGCTGGCCGACGGCTTCCAGGCGCTGCATCTGGCGGAGCGTAGCCTCGACCCGCTCGCGTTCCTCGATCTGGGCGGCCAGCTCGCGGTTCCGCTCGGCCAGGGCCACGGCCGCCGCCTTCTCGGCGGTGACGTCGCGGCCGACCGCGTAGAACACCTCCCCCTCCGGCACCGCCGTCCAGGAGACCCAGCGCCACTCGCCGTCAGACTGCCGCAGACGGTTCTCGAAGCGGTCGACCACCTCGCCGGCCGCCAGCTTGGCCACCACCACGGCGGTCTCGACGCCGTCGTCGGGATGGATCAGCAGGTTGATGTTGCTGCCTACCAGGGTCTCGGGCGGATAGCCCAGCATGGCTTCCCAGGCGGGGTTGACCCGCACCAGCCGCCCGTCGATCCGCGCGACCGCGAACAGGTCGCGGCTGAGCTGCCAGATCCGGTCGCGCTCGGCCGTACGCTCGGCCACCTGCTGCTCCAGGTCGCCGGTCAGGCGGCGCAGCGCCTCCTGCGCCTGCCGCTCCTCGGTGATGTCGCGGACGATGCCGACGAGGCGTGTGCAGAGACGGCTCTCGAACTGCGCCTGCCCGCGGGTCGCGATCCAGCGCTCCACGCCGTTCGGCGCCACGCTCCGGAACTCGTCCGCGAAGGCGCCGCTGCTCTCGGGATCCCAGGTGGTCGCCCTGGCGATTCCGGCGGCCAGCCGGTCCCGGTCGTCGGGATGCAGCCCGCGGTAGAAGGTGTCGAGCGTCACCTCGGCCATCGGCGGCAGGCCGAACAGCGCCTTGCACCGCTCGTCCCACTCGAGTGCGCCGGTGCGCGGGTCGAGGTCCCACAGGCCGAGCTCCGCGCCCTCGATCGCCAGCCGCGCGCGCATCTCGCTGCGCGACAGCGCCAGCTCGGCGTCCCTCCGCTCGCGCCGCTCGCGCGCCTGCTCCAGCGCCCGCTCGACGGCGGTCGCCAGGCGGGTGAGGTTGCGCTTCATGACGTAGTCGGTGGCGCCGCGCTTCAGGGCGTTGGTGGCGAACTCCTCGCCGACCACCCCCGACACGAAGATGAACGGGACGTCCGGCTGCAGGGCGCGCGCGATGTTCAGGGCCGAGAGGCCGTCGAAGTCCGGGAGCGAGTAGTCCGCGAGGATCACCTCGCAGCCGCCGTTGTCCAGGGCGGTCACGAACTCCCGGCGGTTCACCACCCGCTTCAGGCTGAACGGGAGCTCCGCCTTCGTCAGGTGCGCGGCCAGCAGCTCGGCGTCGATCTCGCTGTCCTCCAGGAGGAGGATGCAGATCTCGCGCCCCGGGCCCCGGACAGCGTCAGGCATCGACCGTGCTCCTCGGCGGAGGCTCGTTGAGGATCGCCCAGAACATGCCGAGATCCTGGATCGCCTCGAAGAAGGCGTTGAAGTCGACCGGCTTCACCACGAAGGCGTTCACGCCAAGCTCGTAGCTCTTCACCAGGTCGCGCTCCTCCCGCGAGGAGGTCAGCATCACCACCGGAATCTGCCGCCGCTGGCTGTCGCTCTTCACCTTCTCCAGCACCTCGAGCCCGTCCACCTTGGGCAGCTTGAGGTCCAGCAGCACCACCGCCGGGTCGCCGGGCGAGCGCTCGGCGTGCTCCCCACGGGCGTAGAGGTAGTCCAGCGCCTCGGCGCCGTCGCGCGCGACCACGATGTCGTTGGCGAGCTGGCACTTGGCCAGCGCGGCCAGGGTGAGCTCCAGGTCCCTGGGGTTGTCTTCCACCAGCAGGATCGGCCTCAGGTCAGCCACGCGGGATATCTCCTTGTCGCGCACTCTCGCGCTTGGGCAATGTGAAGGTGAAGCTGGCGCCCTGGCCGACCGTGCTGGAAGCGGTGATGGCGCCCCCGTGGCGCTCGACGATGCGCTTGCAGAGCGCCAGGCCGATGCCGGTGCCCTCGAATTCCTCGCTGCGGTGCAGCCGCTGGAATACCCCGAACAGCTTGTGGGCGTAGGCCATGTCGAAGCCGACGCCGTTGTCGCGCACGGTGTAGGCGGTGGAGAGCCCGCGGTCCTCGCCGCTGACGGTGATCTCGCTGCGCTCGCGCGGCGCCGAGTACTTCAACGCGTTCTGGATCAGGTTCTGCAGCACCTGGCGGATCATCGCCCCGTCCCCCCACGCCCGGGGCAGGTCGCCGACCGTCCACTCCACCCGCCGGCCGTCGAGGTCGGGCTCCAGCGTGCGGCGGACCTCCGCCACCAGCTTGTTCATGTCCACCCGGTCCTTGGACAGGCTCATCCGCCCGAGCTGCGAGAAGTTCAGCAGATCGTCCACCAGCCGCCCAGCCGACAGCGCCGCGTCCTGGATGCTCTGCAGGTAGTGCGCCGACTTGCCGTCCAGGTCCGAGAGGCGGTCGGAAAGCAGCTCGGCATAGCCCACGATGTGCCGGAACGGCGCGCGCAGGTCGTGGGAGATGGAGTAGGAGAAGCTCTCCAGCTCCTTGTTGATCGCCTCGAGGCGTGTGGTCAGCTCCGCCCGCTCCTCCGCCCGGCGCAGCACCACGTTCTGGATGGCGCTGCGGAAGCCACGGGCGCTCTCGATCTCGGACTCCGTCCACGGCAGGCTGCGCAGCCGCACCTGCTCCCGCCACATCTCGAACGACTTGCGCGGGTGGAGCCGGTCGGTCCCGGGCTCCACGGGCTTCCGCGGATCGCCGCCCCAGTCGATGGTCCGCACCACCTCCGGCCGGAACCAAATGATGTAGTCGTCGTGGAGCTGAGAGATGGAGACGGCCAGGAGCCCGCTCGCCGTCGCCGCATAGCTCTCGGCCTGCGGCAGGGTCTCGGCGATCGAGTCCAGGCTGACCACCTCTTTTCCCTCGCCCGCGAGGAGATGGGTCAGCCGACGGATCTCGTCCACCGACGGCGTGGCGCCCGCAGTCTTCACGCGGCCCTCGCGCACCACGGCTGCGCCGGCGGCGTTGGTCAGCCCGAGCCACAGCCGGGCGTTGTCCAGCAGGCCGATCTCGAAATTCTGCGCCACGGCGAGGCGCGACAGCAGCTCGTTTTCCACCTGCTTCAGCGCCAGGCGCTCGGTCGTGCGATCGGCCTGCTCCCGGGCCTCGATCTGCAGCGACACGACCTGCCCCAGGATATCGCAGGCCGTGCGGACCTGCGCGTTCACCTGCCGGGGCGCTCGGCTGTGGCCGGAGATCAGGCCCCAGAGCCGGCCCTCGACCAGGATGGAGACGGACATGGACGAGCCGGTGCCCATGTTGCGCATGTATTCCAGGTGCACGGGCGAGACGCTGCGCAGGGCCGCCTGCGACAGGTCCAGGGGCTGGCCGTCTACCGGGCTCAGAGGCGGCTCGATGGGCGACGGGGTGTAGTCGGCGTTGGCGATCAGCCGGATACGGTTCTGCTGGTAGAGGGCGCGCGCCTGGGCCGGGATGTCCGACGCCGGGAAACGCTGGCCCAGGTACGAGGGCAGCACCCCGTCGCCGTGCTCGGCCAGCACCGTGCCGTCGCCCTGCTCGTCGAAGGAATAGAGCATCACTCGGTTGAAGCCGGTCAGCGCCTTCACCTCCCGCACCGCCGCCTGGGCGATGGCGGGCACGTCGTCAGCCTGGGTGATGGCGTCCAGGAACCGCCGCAGGCGCGGGTAGAGGCCTTCCAGGGTCTCGGCCTCGGACCGTGGCGGGTCCTCGAACTCCAGCACGACGCCCTGCGGCGTCAGGTGGCCGAAGACCTGCAGGGGCGACGCGCCCAGGGTTACAGTGCGCAGCAGCAGCGGGTCGTCGCCGCCCAGCCAGCGGCGCAGCTCGCCCACCAGGGGGATCGCATCGGCGACGTCGCTCAGCGACTGGCCGTCGGCGAGGTCGAGGCCGGAGACCTCCTTGAGGTTGGCGCTGGCCTGCAGCCGCCGCAGGGTGTCAGGCTCCACCACCAGCAGTCCGCCATGCGGCTGAATTCCGCCCGGGATCCGGATCGGCTCGGCCGCGCAGGCGTCCAAGTCCAGCTCGGCCGGAGCCGCGGGCGTCATGGTCTCGCTCATGCCGCTACCCAGTCCTGCAGCAGTCGGAACGTGCGGCGCGCGCCCTCCGTGGCCGCCCGGTCGTCGGCGTCCTGGGCCGAGAGCCAGGCGCGGAAGCCACGCCACATCTCGCCGGTCCGCGGTCCGTAGGGATTGAAGTAGGTCAGTCCGCCGCTCGGCAGCCAGCCGGCGCCGGCCAACTCGCGGGCGATCACCTGCCCGCCCAGTGTCGATCCCTCCAGCACGTAGAGCGAGCCCAGCGCCGCGGCGTCGTCGCTCACCAGCCGCTCCGCCTCGCGGCAGAGCGGCAGCCGCGACACCTCACCGGTGGTGCGCCCGAGCGCTGCCAAGTCCCGCCGCAGATGCGGCAGCCGGCTGCGCGGGGCGTGGAAGGCGGCGTATCGCGAACGGCGTCGGATGGCGGTCTCCCACACGGCATGAAACCCGTGGAAACGCTCCAACACGGCGAGGAACCGCTGTCTGTCGGATGGGCGACTTAGCAGGGCAAGTTTGTCTTCGAGGTCCCGGTGCGCGTCCGACGTCTGGAGTCGCAGCATCGTGGCCAGGTCGGCGGTCGGGGGCGTCACGCTACTATCCTGGACACGGTACATCGCGGGCGGAACACTCTCTGCTCAGCCCCGCCCGACCGTTCAAAAGGAACATGAAACCCGACGCGAGGGCAAGCGCCCGCGCCGGCGTCCCGCGCGCCGGCCGGTGTCCTGAAGCTCCAACGCCCCGAAACCACACGGGTTCAAGCGTGGCCGAAGAAAAGCGCCGCCGGCCCGGCCACGCCCGTGCGGCCGCTCATCATTGGCTAAACTCCGGAACGGCCCCTCCGGCCCGACCCTTATCCGGCCCGCCTTGAACGGCAGCGTGTCAGCCGGCCGAAGCGCCGGCGTCGGTAGACGAGGTGGCTTGTGGGTCTGGAACTCTGGGGCGGGCATGAGTGCACCGTCAACCGCGTCCGAAATCGGTATCTGGATCAGACGGTGCTATCGGGACACCAGGACAGGCCATCCGACCTGCAGTTGTTCGCCGAGCTTGGGCTCAAGGCGCTCCGCTATCCGGTGCTGTGGGAGAAGGTCTCCCCCGACGGGAACCACAAGCGGGATTTCGCCTGGTCCGACCACCGGCTCAACGAGATCGCCCGCCTCGGAATGCGCCCGATCGTCGGCCTCTGCCACCACGGCAGTGGGCCCAAGCATACGAGCCTGATCGACGACGAGGGCTTCGCCACGGGCCTGGCCGACCACGCCCGCGCCACCGCTCAGCGCTATCCGTGGGTGCGCGATTGGACGCCGGTGAACGAACCGCTGACCACCGCTCGGTTCAGCGCCCTCTACGGCATCTGGTATCCGCACACACGCAACGAGGGCGCCTTCTGGCGGGCGCTGCTGAACGAGATCGACGCCACCCGGCTGTCCATGCGCGAGATCCGCCGGGTGAACCCCCAGGCACGCCTCGTGCAGACCGAGGACATGGGCTTCTGCCACGCCACCCCGCCCATGCAGGCCCAGGCGGACTACGAGAACGAGCGCCGCTGGATGACGTGGGACCTGCTGTGCGGCATGGTCACGCCGGACCACCCGCTCTGGGACCGGCTCTGCGGCTGGGGGCTGGAGGACCGGCTCCGCGCGATCGCCGACGACCCCTGCCCGCCCGACATCCTGGGTCTCAACCACTACCTGTCCAGCGAGCGCCTGCTGGACGACCGGATCGAACTCTACCCCGACGCCCTGCGCGGGGGCGACGGCCCGGGCGCCTACGTCAACATCGAGGCTGTCCGCACCGTGGCGAAGGGCCAGATCGGCATCGGCACGATCCTCGACCAGACCTGGAAGCGCTACGGCCGGACCATCGCCATAACCGAGTGCCACAACGGCTGCACCCGCGAGGAGCAGATGCGCTGGTTCGACGAGGTCTGGCGCGCCGCCGAGGCGGTCCGCGCCGATGGCGTGGACCTCGTCGCCGTCACCACCTGGGGCCTTCTGGGCTCCTACGACTGGAACCGGCTGCTGGCCGAGGAGGCCGGCTTCTACGAGGCCGGCGTGTTCGACCTCAGCCAGGGCGAGCCCCGGCCGACCGCCATGGTGCAGCTCCTCAAGGAGCTCGCCGCGGGTCGGCGGCCCAGCGCGCCGTCCATCAAGGGCCTGGGCTGGTGGCGCCGTGACGACCGCTTCTTCGACCAGGTGATCGATCTGGAACGGCCGTGCGAGGCGCGGCCTCTGCCGGCCACCGACACCGAGGCCGCCCGGCCGCTGATGATCGTCGGCGCCCGCTGCGCACGCCGCGACGCGCTCGTCCAGGCCTGCGAGCACCGACACCTCGCCCATGTGGTCCTGGACGCCCGCGCCTGCGAGCACGAGGCGCTGGCGGAGTGCTTCGACGCCGAGATGGCCGAGACGAACGCCTGGGCCGTGGTCAACCTCGCCCCGCTGCTCGACGCCGAGCTCGCTCGGCTGGCCGAGCGCCGCGGTCTCGCCTTCGTCTCCTGGCGGCTGGGCGCCCCCTGCGCCGAGCCCCGCCCCGGCAAGGCCCTGACGCTCGGCGCGGATGAGCTGATGACCCGGCACGACCTGCAGGAGTTCGCAGACCAGGTGCTGGAGAGCCTGAGGGCCGGTCAGCCATTTCGGGCCGCTTCGAACCGCATCGCCCCGGGGGTCTACCTGCCGGACGCCGCCAACACCCTGCTCGACCTGCTGATCGACGGCGCGCGGGGCTCGCTCCACCTCGCGGCCGCTCCCAGCGCCTCCTGGGCGGAACTGGCATCCTTCATCGGCAAGGAGGCGGGCTTCGACGGCTTCCTCGTGGAGCCGGTTTCGGTGCCGCGGATCGGCGCCCAGCGGGCGGCGCCGTCGCCGTACGAGGGTCCCAGCCGGGTCATGCCCACCCTCCACAGCGCCGCCTCGCGCGTCGTCGCCGGCTGGAAGCTGATCACCGCCGGCCGCAACAGTTGCCCCGTGGAGGCGGAGGACGACCCGGCCATCCGCCACGCGGCGGAGTAGGCCTCCAGCCGCCAGCCGCCCGCGATTGCTGCACGCGCCCGCAGATTTCCTGCGGGCGCGTCGCCTTGCGACCGCTGTTCGCCTTCTCTAGATCACCGTTGAGGGCCACCCCCGCCCGCCACCCGGCGCGCGGAGATTTTCTGGTTGCTGTAAGGTCCGCTCATGGACGCCCGTCACGCGCCCGCCCCCTTCACGGAACCCCGCGATAGCCGCTTGCCCGCCTCGACCCTCACCCACCTGCAGCGCCTGGAAGCCGAGAGCATCCACATCATGCGCGAGGTCGTCGCCGAGGCCGAGCGGCCGGTGATGCTCTATTCGATCGGCAAGGACTCGGCCGTGATGCTGCACCTCGCGGCGAAGGCCTTCTATCCGTCGAAGCCGCCCTTCCCGCTGCTGCACGTGGACACCACCTGGAAGTTCCAGGCGATGTACGAGATGCGCGAGCGCATGGCCCGCGAGCTCGGCTTCGAGCTCATCGTGCACAAGAACCCCGATGCGCTTGCCCGCGGCATCAACCCCTTCGACCACGGCAGCGCGCTGCACACGGACCTCTGGAAGACCGAGGGGCTGAAACAGGCCCTCGACAAGTACGGCTTCGACGCGGCCTTCGGCGGCGCCCGACGCGACGAGGAGAAGTCCCGCGCCAAGGAGCGGATCTTCTCGTTCCGCTCGGCCCAGCACCGCTGGGACCCTAAGAACCAGCGGCCCGAACTCTGGCGGCTCTACAACACCCGCAAGAACCCGGGCGAGAGCATCCGCGTCTTCCCGATCTCCAACTGGACCGAGCTGGACATCTGGCAATACATCCACCTGGAGAACATTCCCATCGTCCCCCTCTACTTCTCCGAGGAGCGCCCCGTGGTGGAGCGCGACGGGACGCTGATCATGGTGGACGACGACCGTTTCCGCCTGAACCCCGGCGAGACCCCGCAGATGAAGTCGGTGCGCTTCCGCACGCTCGGGTGCTACCCGCTCACCGGGGCGGTCGAGAGCACCGCCACCACCCTTCCTGAGATCATCCAGGAGATGCTGCTCACCACCACGAGCGAGCGTCAGGGCCGCAAGATCGACCACGACCAGGCCGCCTCCATGGAGAAGAAGAAGCAGGAGGGCTATTTCTGATGGCCCACCAGTCCGCCCTGATCGCCGAGGACATCGAGGCCTACCTCGAGTCCCACGAGAAGAAGTCCCTGCTCCGCTTCCTCACCTGCGGCTCGGTGGACGACGGCAAGTCGACCCTGATCGGTCGTCTGCTCTACGACTCCAAGATGATCTTCGAGGACCAGCTCGCCGCCCTCGAAGCCGACTCCCGCCGCGTGGGGACCCAGGGAGGCGAGATCGACTTCGCCCTCCTCGTGGACGGCCTCGCCGCCGAGCGCGAGCAGGGCATCACCATCGACGTGGCCTACCGCTTCTTCTCCACGGACAAGCGCAAGTTCATCGTCGCCGACACCCCCGGCCACGAGCAGTACACCCGCAACATGGTGACCGGCGCCTCCACGGCGGACGCGGCCATCATCCTGATCGACGCGCGCAAGGGCGTGCTCACCCAGACGCGCCGACACAGCTTCCTCGTCAGCCTGCTCGGTATCCGCCACGTGGTGCTGGCGATCAACAAGATGGACCTGGTCGACTGGCGCCAGGAGCGCTTCGACGCCATCGTGGCCGACTACCGCGCGTTCGCCGACCAGATCGGCCTGAAGGACTTCACCGCCATCCCGATGTCGGCGCTGAGGGGCGACAACATCACCGAACCCTCGACCAACACCCCCTGGTACGATGGCCCGCCGCTGATGCGCTGGCTGGAGGAGGCTCCGGTCGAGGACGACCTGCAGGAAAAGCCGTTCCGCATGCCGGTCCAGTGGGTGAACCGGCCCAACCTCGACTTCCGCGGCTTCTCGGGCCTGATCGCCTCGGGCGTCGTGAAGCCGGGCGACAAGGTCAAGACGCTGCCCTCGGGGCGCGAGAGCACCGTCTCCCGGATCGTCACCCTGCGCGGCGATCTCGACCGGGCCGTGGCGGGCCAGTCTGTGACGATCACCCTTGCCGACGAGATCGACGTGTCCCGGGGCGACGTGCTGGCCGCGGCCGGCGGCCCCCCGGCCGTGGCCGACCAGTTCGAGAGCACCATCGTCTGGTTCGACGACGAGCCGATGCTGCCGGGCCGGCCGTACCTGATGAAGCTCGGCGCCCGGACGGTCTCGGCCCAGGTCACCGAGCCCAAGTACAAGGTCAACGTGAACACGCTCGAGCACCTGGCGGCCACGCGCCTGGAGCTCAACGAGATCGGCGTCTGCAACCTCGCCCTCGACGCACCGATCGCCTTCGATCCCTACGCCGAGAACAAGGACCTCGGCGGCTTCATTCTCATCGACCGGATCTCGAACCGGACCGTGGGCGCCGGAATGCTGCATTTCGCGCTCCGCCGCAGCCAGAACATCCACTGGCAGGCGCTGGACGTGGACAAGGCCGCCCGCTCCGCCGCCAAGGGCCAGAAGGCGCGCGTCGTCTGGTTCACCGGCCTGTCGGGCGCGGGCAAGTCGACCATCGCCAACCTGCTGGAGAAGCGCCTCCATGCCGAGGGCCGCCATACCTACCTGCTGGATGGCGACAACGTCCGCCACGGGCTCAACAAGGATCTGGGCTTCACCGAGGAGGACCGGGTGGAGAACATCCGCCGGGTGGCCGAGGTGGCCAAGCTGATGGTCGACGCCGGCCTCGTGGTGCTGGTGAGCTTCATCTCGCCCTTCCGCGCCGAGCGCCAGATGGCGCGCGAGCTGCTGGAGGACCGCGAGTTCGTGGAGGTGTTCGTCGACACGCCGCTCGCCGAGGCCGAGAAGCGCGACGTGAAGGGCCTCTACAAGAAGGCCCGCGCCGGTCAGCTCAAGAACTTCACCGGCATCGACAGCCCCTACGAGCCGCCCGAGGCGCCCGAGATCCGCATCGACACCACCCGGCTCTCGCCCGAGGACGCCGCCCAGAGGATCTTCGACGTGCTGGAAGGCGGCTTCGACCCGGGCATCTGACGCACGCGCTTTTCTTGGCGGCGGCCCGGAACGGCTCCGCTCCGGATCTGTTTAGCGGGGGTCACGGCCAAGGTCGGACGAAGCCCTCGAGTCCGGGCCCGGCGGTTCAGCATTCCGACCGCCGGGCCCTTTCGACTCCGGCGACGCCGCAACCCGCTAGCCCGGGCCCCGCAGCAACATCGGCAGCACCTGCGCCAGGGCCAGCAGCCCCAGGATCACGATCAGCAGGCGACCCACCAGGCGGTTTCGCCGCTCGCGCTGCTCGTCCGGCGTCCGAGGCATGGTCTGGCCCTCCCTCAAGTCGACCGCCCTTTCCCGGCGTGCGGGAAAGGGCGGCGCTCGTCCTTAGAACGACTTGCGGACGTTCACGTACCAGTAGCGGCTGTAGGGCTGATAGAGCTCGCCGAAGTAGCCGTTCACCGCCAGCGGCGGCTTCTCGTCGGTGATGTTCCGGACGCCCACCCGCAGGCGCGTGTCGCCGGCCCACCCGTCCTCGAACTGGTACTGGGCGTACAGGTTCGCGGTGATCTGGCTGTCCACCACCCACGGCACGCCGGCCGCGTCGCGGATGCCGGTGTCCTCGACGTCGTCGATGAACTGGGTGAAGGCGCCCAGCGTGAACTGCTGGTAGCGCCAGGTGGCCGAAGCCGACCACTTCCACTCCGGACGGCCGTTCTGACGGATCAGGTCGCCGCCACCGGTGATCGTGGTGCCGGCGTTGATCGTGCCGGCGTCACGCGCCTCCAGCAGGGCCGCGATGTCCGCCGACGGCGAACGGTAGAACTTCATCAAATGGGCGGCGTTGAAGTTCACGTCGAAGTCGCCGAACCGGTCGGTGTTCAGGCTCCAGATCACCCCGATGTCGAGGCCCTCGGCCTCCTGCGGCAGGAGGTTCTGGTACTGGTCGTTCACGTAGAGCACCTGGCCAACGGCGGTCAGCCCGGTGTTGAGGAACAGCGCCGCCTCGTCCGCAGTCGGCGCGGCCCGCACGACGTTGGGGTTCGACCGGCCCTGAATACGCTCCAGGTAGTCGAGGATCAGGGCGTTGCCCTCGCCGAACAGGCCGACGATCCCCTTCTGCTTCACGTTCCAGTAGTCGACCGTGAAGGTGAAGTTACCGAACTCCGGCGGCACGAACTGGGGCTGGAAGACCACGCCCAGGCCGATCGTCTCGCTCTCCTCCGGCTTCAGGTCCGGGTTGCCCGCCCGGCGGGCCGTCGTCGCCTGCGAGCGCGAGCAGTTGGAGAAGCTGGTGATCCGCCCCGCACGAAGGTCCGCCTCGCAGCGGATCCAGTCAGTTCGGGTGTTGGAACGGGTGACGAGCGTGGCGTTCAGTTGCTCGAGGTTCGGGGCCTTGAAGCCCTGCGCCCAGGAGCCGCGGATCCGCAGGCCGTCGAAGATGTCCCACGCGCCGGCGATCTTCGGCTTGGCCACGTCGCCCACGTCCGAGAAGTCCTCGTAGCGGCCGGCGAGCTGGAACTCGAGGTTCCGCACGAAGGGCACGTTCATCTCCGGCGAGACCACCGGCACGGCGAACTCGATATAGGCCGAGGTCACCTCGCGCTTGCCCTTGGTGTCGGGCGACGGCGACGAGCCGATCAGATCGTTGCCGTAGAGGGTCCCCGTCACGGCGTCGCGGAACTGGATGGTGCCGTCGAGGCGCGGGTCGCGGTCGTCCTGCTGGGTCTCACGCCGCCATTCGACGCCGGCCGCGAAGCCGAGGTCGCCGCCCGGCAGGGCGAACAGGTCGGCCTTGGAGACCTTGAAGTCCGCCAGCGTCAGCGAGCTGGTGGAGATGCGGGTGGTCTTGATCCGGATCGCGTCGATCGCGGCCTGGCTGGACGGGGTGGCGTCGCCCACGCTGGGCCTGGCCGGATCGCCGCCGTTGAACGGGTTGTAAGCGTCCGGCGTGGACAGCGCGAGGCTCTGCTGCAGCAGGGTGGCGCTGATGCCGTCGGAGACGTCCTTGGCTTTGGCGTGGGAGTAGAGCAGCGCCCCTTCCCAGTTCAGGCCGAACTTCTCGCCGCGCAGGCCGGTCAGGAACCGGGTCTGGCTGAGGTTCACGTCCACCACGCTCGGTCCCACGTCCACGAAGTCGTAGCTGCGCAGGACCACCGCGAGGCCGCCGGCCGGCGCGCTGATGCCCGGGAGGCGGTTCGGGTTCGTCTGGCCGTTGGCGAAGACGGTCGGGCCAAACGGATTCCAGTAGTTCGACGCCGGGATCGTGATCGGCAGCGAGGTCAGTGTCGCGGTCGGCGCCTGCACGCTGCTGGTGACGGCGCTGTAGTAGCCCGCCTCCCCGAACAGCTCGACCTCGTCGGTGAGGTCCCAGTTGCCGCTCAGGAACAGGTTCAGCCGCTCCGTCTCCGGCATCACGGAGGTGTTGGAGCTGGTGGTGTCATAGCGCAGGTCACGGTCTTCGGCCGAGGTCGCGGGGGCTCCGTCGTCGAAGCAGTAGCCGCCCATCGTCACGCGGCAACCAGCGAAGGTCGTGGGTTGCGGGTGGAAGGCACCCGCCGCCGAGGTGATGCTGGTCGTGCCCTGGCGGACCGCCACGTTGCCGAGCGTCTGCAGCGACGCCCATGGCGAGGTGGTCACGCGGCCGTCCAGGCTGGCGGCGCCCTCGAAGCGGGTCCCGACGAACAGCGGCCGCTTGTCGGCCGAGGAGGTGTAGTCCTGGTCGAACGCACGCAGCGCCGACTTCTCGGCGTAGTTGACGAACAGGGTCAGGTTGCCCCGGTCCCAGTTCTTGCCGGCCAGAACGTTGATGTCGGTCTCGCGCAGGTGCGTGCCTTCGGCCTCGCCGTACTGCGCCTCGACCTGCAGGCCCTCGAAGTTGTCCTGCAGCACGGTGTTGACCACGCCGGCCACGGCGTCCGAGCCGTAGAGGGCGGCGGCGCCGTCACGCAGGACTTCCAGCCGCTTCAGACCCGCCACCGGGATGGCGTTGGTGTTGTAGGTCAGCACGGGAACGAGGTTCTCGTCCGCGCGGCTGGTCGGGTGGGCCACCACGCGGCGGCCGTTCAGCAGCACCAGGGTGTTGCCGACGCCCAGGTTGCGCAGGTTCACCGAGCCCACGTCGCCGCGGGCCGAGTTCGACGAGTTCGGCAGGTAGGACGAGTTGAAGCTCACGTCGCCCATCTGCGGAATCGAGCGGAACAGGTCATCGCCCGAGGTCGCGGCGGTGGCCTCGATGTCGTCGGCGCCGACCACCGTCACCGGCAGGGCCGCGGTCACCTTCGAGCCTTCGATCTGCGAGCCGACGACGACGATCTCGTCGACCTCGGCTTCCTGCGCGGCGGCGTGGCCGGCGGCGGCGGCGACGCCGCACAGGATGGTGGCGCCGAGCAGCGCGCTGCGGAACGATGTGGTTGGTCTCAAGTCTATCCCCTTCTCTGTGTCCGGTCGGCGCGGGGCCGGCTCCCCGGTCTCTCCGCGCCAGTCTTCAGGTTCTCAGGCCGCCTTGCGGCGGCGCGGACATCGCCCCCGCGACATCCTTATCAGGCGAAGCTTGGCCACGGCGGGGTGGCCAAGCGCCGCAGTTCGGCCGCCTCAGTAGAAGGCGACGTTGTCCACCTCGAGCCACAGCTTGCGGCCGCCCTCGCGGCTGCCGGCGAACTCCACCTCGAGCAGGTCCGCGCCGCTCCACGGGCCGTTCCCGGCGCCGCGGCCCGGCACGCGCTTCAGCGCCGAGAACGGCACCTCCACGGTGCGCCAGCCGGCGCCGGCGCTCACCGGCGCGGCCCAGCGGCCGTTCAGCGTGTTCACCACCACCCGGTACTCGCCTCCGTCGCCCCGAGCCTCGAACCGCACGCCCTTGTAGGCGCGCGCGTCCACCGGCTGCACCGAGCCACGGGTCAGCGGCAGGATCACGCCGGCCTGCGGGTCGTCCTTCACCGACATGCGAGCCGCCAGGCTCAGCGCCTTGCCGCCGCCCTCGCGCTCGATCACCTGGCTCACCTGCACCGTACGGTCGAGCCCGCCATCCATGTCGTCGGTGCGCAGGGTGTCGAGCTGGGTGCGCCCATCTGCGCGCTCGAAGTCGTCGATCAGCGGCTTCACGGTGACCGTCGGCATGGCGCTCTCGCTGTTCGCCTTGGGAAGGGTCGTGCCCGGCCCGTGCACCTGCCGGCCGTCGATGAACACGCGGCGCGTCTTGCGAACGTCGGAGATGTTGCGCCACGGCTGGCCGTCCACCAGCACCAGGTCGGCGCGCTTGCCCTTCTCGATGGTCCCGCGGTCGTCCAGCAGGTCGAGCACCCGGGCGCTGTTCGCGGTTCCCGCCATCAGCGCCTCGGTCGGCGACAGCCCGGCGTCGACCAGCAGCTCCATCTCGCGCAGCGTGGACGAGCCGTGCGGCGTGTTCGGCATGCCCGCGTCGGTGCCGAGCGCCACCAGCACCCCGGCGTCGTGCAGAACCTTCACGTTCTTCAGGGCATAGCCGAACTTGCGCACCGACTGCTTGAAGCGCGGATCCTCGGGGTTCTCCGGCGGCTTCTGCCCGGGCTTCACCGGCTCGTAGACCGCCAGCGTCGGCGCATAGCTCGTGCCGCCCTGCTTGATCTGCGCCACTGTCTCTGCGTCGACCTCGCGGTCCTGCAGGCTATGGGCGATGAAGTCGACCTTGGCCCGGCCGGCCACCGCCCCGCGCTCTACCGTGACCGTGTGCGTGCCCACCTTCAGCCCGTGCTTGTGAGCCTCGTCCACCAGGGCGCTCAGCGTCGCGACGTCCATGGAGGTGTTGTCGGCGGACGTGCCGTACCGCCAGCCATCGGCGAAGGCCTTGATGACGTCGGGCTTGTAGGGAGCCAGTTCGCGGATCGCCTGACGGGCGGCCTCCGGCGTGTTCACCCACTTTGTCGTGTTCTGGTCGGCCCAGTCCGCGCCGTGGCCGCCGGGCGTCGAGGTCCGGGCGGTCATGTTCACGTGCGGCGTGTAGAGGGTCGACAGCCACTGCCGGCGCGGCGCCCAGCTCTCCGGCGACTGGTGGAAGTCGTTCACCGTCGTCACGCCCGCGGCGATGTAGGCGTTGGCGATCTGCGGCGTCACCGCCGGCGCGCCGGCCGGCGTCCAGTGGGTGTGCACATCGAAGAAGCCCGGCAGCAGGGCCTGGCCCTTGGCGTCCACGACGGTCGCCCCGCGGGGCGCGCGGGCCTTCGGGCCGACCTCGGCGATGTGGCCTTTGCGGATGATGACGTTTCCGACGTAGGGGGCCTGGCCCGTGGCGGGGAAGATGGTCGCGCCCATGATGGCGGTGACCCCGGTCGGCGCCTCGGCCTCGGCGGCCGATCCCAGAGCGACAGCGAGCGCCACCGCGCCCGCGGCGCGCCAGATCCGATCGATACGCATACCCAACCCCCGAAACTTAGCGGGGGTTGTTTCTGCCTTCATCGCTGCTGCGGCAACCCCGTGCGGCAAGATCTTGCCCAAAAACCGGCGTTTGTGGTTCCTGGGGCGCACTTGCCAACTTTTGCGCAGCTCAGCGGCGCCCCACGTCCAGGAAGTCCATCGCGCTGAAGCCCTCCGGCGCCGCCACTTCGACGATCGGATCGTCACGGTCGTCCCACTCGGTGCGCAGCGCCCGGCTCATCACCGCGTGCATGTCGTAGAGGCAGGTGATGTAGGTCAGCTCCAGGATTTCCTCATCGGAGAGGAAGCCCTTCAGCGCCGCGAACACCGGCTCGGCCACGCGCCCGCCCTGCAGCGCCAGGGCGTCGGCATAGGCGAGCACCGCCCGCTCCTTGGCGTCGAACAGGTCCGACACCGCCCAGTGCGGCACCGCGGCGATCTTCGCCTCGTCCACCTTCAGGCCGCGCAGCGACTTGCAGTGCTGGGAGAAGACGAACTGGCTACCCTTGGCCCACCCCACCCTCGTCTGGGCGAGTTCGCGCAGCACCGGGTCCAGGCGGCGCTTCGGGCTGCGGTAGAGGGCGAAGCCGCGGTTGCAGTGGTCGAGGATGTCCGGGACGAGCGCGAACACCGTCCACCAGTCGCCCCGCGTGCCGGTGCTGGTGCCGGGCTCGGCCACCGGGTCTCGGGCGCCGAACAGCAGGTCGTAGGTGCGGGACACGACCTCCGAGGTGGCCTCGCCACGGCTCACCTGGCGCAGCCGGGGCGCCACCTCAGGCCTCCGCCGGCTGCACGGCCCGGGCCGGCGGGTGCCGCACGTCGTCCGGCCGCCAGCCGCGCAGCGTGGCGGCGAACTCCAGCATGATGCCGTTGGGGTCCTGGAAGTAGACACTGCGGATCCACACACCCGGATGCGGCTCGCGCGCCACGCCCATCTCGCTGTCGTCGTGATTGATGACCACCGGCAGCGACACCTTCACCCCCGCCGCCTGCAGCCGGCCGATCGCCGCCTCCAGGGCCTCGTCCTCCATGTGGAAGGCGACATGGTTCATCGACCCCACCGCCGACTTCGGACGGGCGGGGAAGTCCGCCACGGCGGCGATCCCGGGCGCCGCGGGCGGGGCGTCCGGCCACCAGAAGAAGGCCACCGTGGAGCCGCCGCCGCAGTCGAAGAAGAAGTGCTGCCCGCCGTCCGGCAGGGCCACCGTCTTCACCAGCGGCATCTCCAGCACCTCGGTGTAGAACCTGACCGTCTCGGCCATGTCCCGGCACACAAGCGCCAGATGGTTGATCCCGTTCGTCCGCATGGGGGCCTCCTCGGGGCTCGGGTTGCCGTCAGAACTCCAGCACGATCTTCCCGAAGTGCTCGCCGCCTTGCATGGCGCGGAAGGCGGCCTGCGCCTCGGTGAAGGGGAACACCTTGTCGACCACCGGTCGGATCCGGTGCAGCTCGATCGCCCGGCACATGGCCTCGAACATGTCTCGTGAGCCCACGAAGACGCCCTGCAGCTTGGCCGCGTTGCCGATCAGGGCGGCCGGGTTGAAGCCGCTGCCCGGGCCCGCGACGACCCCGATGATCGAGATGTGGCCGCCGATCCGGACGGCCTTCATGCTTTGCTCGATGGTTCCGCCGCCGCCCACCTCCATGATGAAGTCGGCGCCGCGCTCGCCGGTCGCCTCGCGCACCGGCTTCGACCATTCGGGAGTCTGGCGGTAGTTCACCAGGTGGTCGGCGCCCAGGCCGCGGGCCCGCTCCAGCTTGTCGTCGGACGAGGAGGTGATCAGCGTCCGGTATCCCGCGGCGTGGGCGAACTGCAAGCCGAAGACCGAGACGCCGCCCGTGCCCTGCAGCACCACGGTGTCTCCGGGCTGCAGGTCGGCGTCCTCGAACAGCGCCCGCCAGGCGGTCAGCGCGGCGCACGGCAGGGTCGCCACCTCCTGGTCGGTCAGGAACTCGGGGACCTTGGACAGTCCCTGCTCGCTGAAGGTGGCCAGCTCCCGCCCTGCGCCGGGGATCGGGTGGCCGAGCGCCGTCAGCGCCTTCTCCAGCGTCGGCGGACCGGAGATCCAGCCCTGGAAGAACATGGTCGCCACCCGATCGCCAACCGCAAACCGGGTGACCCCCTCGCCCACCGCCTCGACGATGCCGCAGCCGTCCGAGAACGGGGTGATCGCGCCGGCCATGGCGCCGGCGCGACCGTACATGCCCTGGATCATCATCAGGTCGCGGAAGTTGAGCGACACCGCGCGCATCCGCACGAGAACTTCGCCGGGGCCGGGCGCCGGATCGGGCGCCTCCACCACCTGGACCTGGTCGATGCCCCACGGCTCGGCCACCCTCAACGCACGCATGCCGGCTCGTCTCCTCCTGATCTGAGCCGATTAGGCGCGCGGCGCGGTCCCGCGGCAAGGCGCCCCCGCGTCAGGGATCGAGCCGTTTCATCCCGAACAGCCGCAGCGCCCCGATGGTCCCGGCCAGCGCCATGGCCGCCATCAGCAGGTAGCCGGCCGCGCCGTGGTGGTCGAACAGCCAGCCCGAGGCCATCGTCGCCAGGCCCGAAAGCAATCCCGCCGAGAGCGCCGAGTTGATCGCCTGTCCGGCGGAGGCGGTCCTCGGCGTCGACAGGGTCTGGGCGAGCTGGATCGAGGCCACGAAGGTCGCCGCATAGGAGAGCGCGTGCAGCGCCTGCAGCGGCGCCACCACCCAGAGCGGCGGCGCGAAGGCCAGCACGCTCCAGCGCACCACCGCCGCGGCGCCGCCCAGGGCCAGCAGCCGCCGCGGCCCGACCCGCCGCCGCCAGGGCTCGAGGAACCAGAGGAAGCCGATCTCCACCGCCACGCCCACGGCCCAGAGGACACCGGTCATGCTCTCCGGCACACCCTGCTGCTTCCAGGTGAGCGCCGAGAACGAATAGTAGAAGGCGTGGGCCGACTGGATCAGGCCCACCGAGACCACCGCGGTCATGAACACCGGGTCCTTCAGAAGGCCGTTCAATCCGGCCATCCGCTCGCGGAAGCCCGGAACCGGGCCGCCCTCGTGCGTCTCGTCCGGCGGCAGCAGCAGCCGCGCGCCCAGGCCCGCCAGCGCGGACGCCGCCACCATCCAGACCAGCACCAGCTCGGGCGAGCCCCGCGCCACCAGCCAGCCGACCACCAGGTTCGCGACGATGAAGGCGGCCGAGCCGATGCCCCTGGGCCAGCCGTAGTTGAACCCGTCCCGCTGGGCGCGGCGCAGCACGATCACGTCCGTGAGAGGCGACAGCGTCGAGAACATCGACGAGGCGGCGAACCAGACCACCGCCCACCAGGCGAATCCGAACGGCAGGGCCATCAGGGCGAACAGCCCGGTGATCGCCGCCGCCATCAGGATCAGCGCCGTGCGCCGCAGGCGAAAGCTGTCGGCCCAAACCGCCAGCAACGGCGCCGTGAAGGCCCGCGCCAGCATGGGCAGCGACAGGATCAGCCCGATCTGCGCGCCGGAGAGCCCGCGGTGCTCGAACCACACCGGCAGGTAGGGCGAGCTCGCGCCCGTACCGATGAAGATGGCTCCGTAATAGAGCCCCATGCGGACCGGCGGCGACATGGGGCGTCCTTTAGCCGGAGTCGCCCGCGCCCGCGCCCGCGTCGTGCCGCCGCGTGGTCAGGGCGGCCCCGGCCGGACCGTTCAGGCCTCCGGCCTGCCCGCCAGCGCCACGGCGTCCGCGCCGGCGGGGATCCGGGCCGGGGCGTCGGGATCGGTGGCGGCCCGCCAGACGGCCTCGGCCACGTCTTCCGACCGGGTGACGGCCTGGTCCGCCTCCTGCCAGCCGGCGAACACCTGCTGGACGATCCCGGCGTAGGCCTCGGGGAAGCCCTCCCCCATCCGGCCGCGGGCGTTCTCGCCGAAGCGGGTCTCGGGGGCGCGGCCGGGGAGCACCACCCGCGCGCGAATGCCGAACGGCGCCAGTTCGAGGGCGAGCACCTCCGTAAAGGCGTTCACGGCCGCCTTGCTGGCCGTATAGACCGACAGTAGCGGCAGGGGCTTCAGGGTCACGCCGGAGGTGACGTTGACGATCGCGCCCGCCCGCCGCTCCCGCATCTGCGGCAGCACCGCGCGGGTCATGGCCATGGTTCCGAGCGTGTTCGTCTCGAAAATCTCCCGGGCCACGCTCGTGGGCGTGCCCTCCAGGGCGTTCAACCAGCCAATCCCCGCATTGTTGACCAGTACGTCCACCGGCCCAGCCTCCGCGACCGCCCGGCCGATGCTGTCGTCGTCGGTGACGTCCAGCGCCAGCACCCGCAGCCGGTCCGACGCCGGCAGCACGTCCGCTCTCGGAGTCCGCATGGTGGCCACGACGTTCCAGCCGCGGTCGAGGAAGTGGCGGGCGGTGTCCAGGCCGAAACCTGACGAGCAGCCGGTGATGAGGACGCTGTTCATGGGGAAGGCTCCTTCGGGTGTTGGCTCCGAGAGATAGACCTCCTAGGTCGGACGTCCTATGATGATGCGTCCGCATTACATTCGCGAGCGTCCGGAACCGTGGATCCCCTGGCCGAAGTCGTCGCCCTGCTGCAGCCGGGCGCCCCGTTCTCGAAGCGGGTCGTTGGCGCCGGCCGCTGGCGAGCGCGGCGCTCCGAGCCCGGCCGACCGTTCTACTGCGTGGTCGTCTCCGGCGCCTGCCGCCTGGCGGTCCAGGGTCAGGAGCCGCTGATCCTGGAAGAAGGCGACTTCGTGCTGATCCCGGAGGTGAAGGACTTCGAGACCTGCAGCCTCGATCCGCCGCCGCCGGAGGTGGAGTCCACACCAGAGCAGGCCCCCAGCGGCGAGTTCCGCATGGGGGCGCCCGGGCTCGAGCCGGACGTGCGCCTGCTGATCGGCTACTGCGAGTTCGGCTCGCCGGACACGGCCCTCCTCCTCTCCCTCATGCCCCAGCTCGTCCGCGTACGCGGCGAGGACCGGCTGGGCGCGCTCGTGCGCCTCGTCGCCGAGGAGGCGTGGGCGCAGCGGCCGGCGCGCGACATGATCCTCGCCCGCCTGCTGGAAGTCCTGCTGATCGAGGCCCTGCGCGCCTCCGACGGGACAGCCGCCTCGCCTGGCCTGGTCCGCGGCCTCGCCGACCGCCAACTCGCCGCCGCCATCCGCCGCATGCACGAGGAACCGACCAGGTCCTGGACCGTGGCTGAGCTCGCTAAGGTCGCGGCCCTCTCCCGCTCGACCTTCTTCGAACGGTTCACCCGTGCGGTGGGCCTCGCACCCATGGAGTACCTGCTCGCCTGGCGGATGGCGCTGGCCAAGGACCGCCTGCGCCGTGGCCAGGGCGGCGTCGCCGAGGTCGCCGAGGCGGTGGGCTACAGCTCGGCCAGCGCCTTCAGCACCGCGTTCGCGCGGCGCGTGGGCGTGCCGCCGGCCCGCTACGCCCGCGAGCGCGCGGCGGTCTGACCGGACCTGCAGCGGTTAATCGAGCCGCGGCCGAAACAATCCCGCCCTCTCCCGATTGATGGAGCGGGCCGCGCGCCTGCGCGACCTCGCCAGGGAGACATCACACCATGCCCGACAAACATCCGAACACCGTCCGCTGGGGCGGCCCCGGGGCCAGCCACGAGGACCGCACCAAGCCGATGCCACCGAAGCCCCCGGCCCAGCCGGAGGGCGCCGCCAGCACGAATCCCCGGGTGAGTCAGGAGTCCGGCGGCGGCGGCGAGCGCGACGAGAAGCACAGCCACGTGGACGCGCTGCGCAGCTCCAAGTCCCACACCACCGGCACGCCGAGCCCCACGTCCAGTCCCGACTGGCGCAAGAACCGCTCGCAGCACGACCGCGAGGCCGACATGGCCGCTCGCGAGGCGGTGGGCGAGCCGCGCAGCTTCCGGGCCGGCGCTCCCGAGGACGAAGGCTCCCCCGACGCGCCCGACGCTGGCCACGGGACGCCCTTCCGCGTCACCTACGAGGGCGACATGGACGCCGCCGCTGGCATCTCGGGCGAATCGGAACAGCGGGTGCGGCGGGCCATCGCCCGGTTCGACCGCGATCTCTCCGAGGTGCAGATCTATCTGACCGACGCCAGCGCGGCCGGGTCGCCCGGGGCCCGGACCTGCACCATCCAGGCCCTTCCCCATCGCGGCGACATGGTCGCCGTCACCGAGGCCGCCGGCACGTTCGACAAGGCCGTGATGGCTGCGTCTCGCGAACTCGTGCAGCGCCTCGCCGAAACGTTCGGCTACGGCGGCGGCAAGCCCGACGCCGCGGGCGAGGCTGCGCCTCAGGCGTGACGCGGCGGCGGCGTCGAAGCGATCACTTTATCGGCGCCGCCCCCCCGCCTCGGCTTTAGGAACGGGGCTCATCACCCTCCGGTTTTCCCACCGTTCCAAACACAAGCCGGAGGCCAGGGATGCCTATTCCGCGTACGCCTGAGGATATCCTCACGACCGAGCTCAAGGAGATCTACAGCGCCGAGCGCCAGCTCATGCGCACGATTCCGAAGCTCACCAAGCGGGTGCAGCACCCGCGCCTGAAGGAGATGCTGGAGACCCGCCGTGAGCAGGGGGAGACCCTGATCAACGAGCTAGACGAGACCTTCGAGGCCATGGAGGTCACCAAGGCGCGCCCGAAGAACGTCGCCGCCGAGGGCCTGCTGGAAGACCTCAACCAGCATCTCGAGGAGATCCGCGACGACAAGCTGCTCGAACCGGTGCTGATCGCCGGCATCCAGAAGCTCGAGCACTACTGCATCGCCGCCTGGGGCACGGCCCGCTCCATGGGCCGGCTGCTGGGCGAGGAACGGGTCATCCAGAGCATGGATCGCGTGCTCGACGAGGGGAAGCAGCTCGACGAGGAACTCACCCGCCTGGCCGAGGACGAGGTGAACCCCGCCATGCTCCAGCAGGAGGATGGGGAGGGCTCTCAGCGCTCCGGCAAGGGCGGCCAGGAGGGCGCCCGGGCCAACTGACCACCGCCCCCGCGGCCCGCCTCCTGTGCGCGGGCCGCGGAACGAGCGCCCCGTCGCGATCAGCTCAGCCGCGAGCCGCCGCCGCTCCCGGCGGCGTCTAGGCCGGCGATCTCTACCTGCGGCGCCTCATCGCCCGCCGTCATCCAGCCCACGGCGAACTGGGTGGCGTTGAAGCCCCAGCCGATCCGGCCCGCGGCGTCCAGCACGATCAGACCCGCCTCGCCGCCTATACGGTCGAGCCGGGCAAGCGTCGCCTGGACAGCGTCGTGCGGATGGGCGCCGGCCTCGAGAGCCTGAATCAGCCGCGCCGCCAGCAGGGTGCGGGCGATGCGCTCGCCCTCGCCGGTCGCCGAGACTCCGCCCACCGCACTGTCGGCATAGAAGCCGCAGCCCGGCAGTGGGGAGTCGCCGATCCGCCCCACCGGCGCGCCGCCTAGCCCGCCGGTGGAGGTGGCGACCGCGATGGCCCCGCGGGAATCCAGGGCCACGCAGCCCACCGTGTCGCAGCCGCCGGCCGGCGTCGGCCGAGGGGGCATCTCCTGCAGCTCGAACCCGCGGGCGGCGGCGAACCGCCGGGCGCCCTCCCCCGCCAGCAGAACCTCCTCCTCGGCAAGCAGCGCCCGCGCCACCGATACCGGGTTGGCGACCTTCTGCAGGGCGCAGACCGCGCCGATGTCGAGCGTGTCTCCGTTCATGATCGAGGCGTCCGTTTCCACGACCCCGTCGGCGTTGCCCACGGCGCCGCGCCCGGCGTTGAAGATCGGGTCATCTTCCATGGCCCGCACCGCGGCCTCCACCGCGTCAAGCGCGCTGCCGCCGCTGCGCAGTCGGTCCGCAGCCGCTTCGGCGGCCGCGGCGATCCCGCGCCGGTTGGCCTCCACTTCGTCGGGCCGGATCGGCTTGCAGCCGCCGTGCACCACCACCGCCCATGCGCCGGCCATCGCCTCGTCTCCTGCGTTCCGCCCCCAAATCGGCCGCCTGCCGCGGCCGTTCCGCAGCCCCTCATTTGGGGTCAGGCAGGTGACGCGGGCCGGGGCCAGGGCGGGTCCGGCCGCGGCGAGATCACGGGCGCCATGGGCGGCGAGTCCGGCGGGCTCTCTGCCGGTGGTCTGCCCGGCGGCCAGCACCGCCCCACCGGCCAAGGCTCGGGTCCAATCCAGGACTAGCCGCAAGCGCCTCGGGCGCATCGAGGAAGGCCTCGAAGCTGAAGATCGCGCGGAAGTCCGGAGATCGCGGCGGCGGCTTCTGAAGCATCAGCCCCACAATAACATCGCCGCCCAACGATCCGCTGTGCAGCGCCGCAGGCCGCGAGGCATGATCCGAGCATGACCAAGTACCTCATCTCCTTCCCCAGCGAAGCCATGGTAGTCACGCCCGAGGAACTCCCTGCTGTCGCCGCCGACGCTCGTGCCGTCATCGAGCAAGCCAAGGCCGCCGGGGTCTACGTCTTCGGCGGCGGGATCGACGAGCAGACGGCCCCCGTGCTGGTCACCGCCGACGGCTCCGTCTCCCATGCGATCCATCCCGGCAGCCGGCTCAACGGCGGCTTCACCGTACTCGAGCTGCCCACTCGGGAGGACGCCGTCGAATGGGCGCGCAGGATCGCGGTCGCCTGCCGCTGCGCCCAGGAACTCCGCGAGTTCATGTACGACCCTGCGAGCTAGGTCGCCTGGGCCTCGACCGCGCGTTTTCTTTGGCGGGTCAGGGGCCTCCGGGTTAGGCTTCGCGCCGCGGCCAGAAGCCCCTCGTCCGTGTCGACGTCAGAAGGGCGAACCGCGCGGGAGGTGGGACATGACGGCCAGCAACAGCCAGGACCGCGTGCTGCGCGAGCGCGCCCAGGCGGTGATCCCCGGCGGCATGTACGGCCACCAGTCGGTGGCCCTGCTGCCCGACGACTATCCGCAGTTCTTCGAACGCGGCGAAGGCGCCTACCTCTGGGACGCCGACGGCCGGCGCTACCTGGACCTGATGTGCGCCTACGGGCCGAACCTGTTCGGCTACGCCCATCCGGAGGTCGACGCCGCCTACGTCCGCCGGCTCGGCCTCGGCGACACCCTGACCGGCCCCACCGCCCTCATGGTGGAGCTCGCCGAGGCGCTGGTCGGGACGGTCGGTCACGCCGACTGGGCGATGTTCTGCAAGAACGGCACCGACGCCACCTCTATGGCTCTGGTCGTCTCCCGCGCCCACACCCGCCGCAAGACGGTCGTGCGCGCCAAGGGCGCCTACCACGGGGCAGCCGCCTGGTGCACGCCCAGGCCGGCGGGCGTAATCGACAGCGACCGCGCCCATCAGCTCTTCTACGACTACAACGACGTGGCGAGCCTCGAGGCCGCCGTCGCTCAGGCGGGTGACGACCTCGCCTGCGTCTTCGCCGCGCCGTTCCGGCACGACGCCTTCATCGACCAGGCCGAGCCCGACCCGGCCTATGCCCGGCGCGCCCGCGAACTCTGCGACGCCACCGGCGCCCTGCTGGTGGTGGACGAGGTCCGCGCGGGCTTCCGCATCGCCCGTGACTGCTCCTGGAGCCGCATCGGCGTCGAGCCCGACCTCTCCACCTGGGGCAAGTGCCTGGCCAACGGCCACGCCATTTCGGCTCTGCTCGGCTCGGACAAGGCCCGCGCCGCCGCCGCGGCGATCTATGTCACCGGCTCGTTCTGGTACGAGGCCGCGCCCATGGCCGCAGGGCTCGAGACCCTGCGGCTGATCCGCGAAACGGACTACCTGGAGCGCATGACCAGGCTGGGCGAACGGCTGCGCGCGGGCCTTTCGGAACGCGCCCGCGGCGCCGGCTTCGGCTTCCGCCAGACCGGGCCCGTGACCATGCCGCTCTTCCTGTTCGACGACGACCCCGACCTTCGGAAGGGCTTCTGCTTCGCCTCCGAGATGCTGGCGCGCGGCGTCTACGTGCATCCCTGGCACAACATGTTCCTGTGCGCGGCCATGACCGAGGCCGACATCGACGCGGCCCTCGACGCCGCCGAGGGCGCCTTCGGCGCGCTGAAGCGCCAGGCCGGCGGCCTGCCGCCCGTCGAGAAACTCGCCTTCCTCTCCTCCGGAGCCCGCTGATGCCGAAGATGACCACCTTTTCCGAGTACGACGGCCTGGGCTTGGCGGAGCTGGTCGCCAAGAAGGCGGTGACGCCAGGCGAGTTGGTGGAGGCCGCCATCGAGCGGATCGAGGACCACAACCCGACGCTCAACGCCGTGGTCTACAAGGGCTACGACGACGCTCGCCGCTGGGCCACCGAGCCCCTGCCCGACGGGCCTTTCAAGGGCGTGCCGTTCCTGATCAAGGACCTGGGGGCCCAGGTGCAGGGCTGGCCCCGAACCTCGGGCAGCCGCTTCGCCCAGGTGGCCGCCGACGCAGCCGACAGCGAGCTGGTGAAGCGCTATCGCGCCGCCGGGGTGATCCTGCTCGGCAAGACCAACACGCCGGAGTTCGGCATCCCCGGGGTCACCAACTCGGAGCGGCTGGGCTCCTGCCGCAACCCGTGGAACCCCGACCACATCTCGGGCGGCTCGTCTGGCGGCGCGGCCTCGGCCACGGCCGCGGGCATCGTGCCCATGGCCCACGCGAGCGACGGCCTGGGCTCGATCCGCATCCCGGCCGCCTGCTGCGGCCTGTTCGGCATGAAGGTCACCCGCGACCGCACGCCGATCTGCGAGGTGTCCGACGGCGCCCTGGGCTTCTCCGTCCATCACGTGGTGACCCGGACGGTACGCGACAGCGCCGCCATGCTGGACGCGACCGGCTATGTCCAGGAGGCCGACCCCTTCCAGGCGCCCGCCAAGGCCGGCCCCTACCTCGCCGAGTTGCAGAAGAGCCCCGGCAGGCTCCGGATCGCCTGGTCGGCCGAGACGCCGAGCGGCCGCCCCATCCCGGAGGAGATGCAGGACGCCCTGCTGCGAACCGTCGAGCTGTTGAAGGGGCTGGGGCACGAGGTGTTCGAGCGCGGCCTGGGCATCGACTACCGCCTGCTCTACCGCGCCCAGGGCCTGGCCAGCGCCTCCAACTTCTCGGCCAACGTCCAGCGCTGGATCGAGACGCTGGGCCGCGAGCCTGACGACGACGAGCTCGGCCCGCTGGCGCGGCGCGGCTACGAAGCCGGCAAGCGGGTGACGGGCCAGCAGGCGTTCTGGGGCTTCCAGCAGCTCCGCATCATGAACCGCCAGATGCTCGCCGCCTTCGAGGACTTCGACGTCTATCTGTCGCCGGTCATGGCCACGCCCGCTCCACGGGCCGACTGGCTCGACCCGCTGACCGACGACCTGAAGGAGTTCGACCGCCGCCAGGCCGCCACCTACCCCTACACCCCGCCGGCCAATTTCACCGGCCAGCCCTCGATGTCCGTGCCGCTATGGGAGTCCGCTGACGGCCTGCCCATCGGCATGATGTTCACCGGCCGCTTCGCCGACGAGGCCACCCTCTTTCGCCTCGCCGCCCAGCTCGAGAAGGAAGCGCCGTGGAAGGCCCGGCGGCCGCAGGTGTGGGGCTGATGAACGGCTATCTCGCGGTGGCGGCCCTGTTTGGCCTGGCCAGCGTCGGCTTCGGCGCCTTCGGCGCGCATGGCATCTCCGATCCCAAGGCGCAGGAGTGGCTGCGGACGGGCGCGCTCTACGGCTTCGTCCACGTGCTGGCGGTGTTCGCCGCCGCCTACGTGGGCGCACGCGTCGCCCCGCCGGTGTTCCTGGCGGGCGTCGTACTGTTCTCCGGCTCCCTGTTCGCCATGGCGCTCGGCGCGCCCCGCATCCTGGGGGCCGTCACGCCCATCGGCGGGCTCGCCTTCATGGTCGGCTGGGCGATCCTCGCCTGGGCGGCGTTCAGGTCCCAGGCCTAGGCAGCGCCAGCCACCGCAGCACGACGGCCGAGCCAGCCAGCGAGGCCAGCATCACGACGGCCATCGGCTTGGGCGTGCCGTCGTGCAGCAGCCCCGCCGCCGCCGAGGCCAAGGCGCCGACGCCGAACGAGGCGCCGCCCAGCAGCGCGGAGATCGACCCTGCCCGTCGGGGGTCGACGTTCAGCGCGCCGGCCATGGTGTTGCCCTGCATGAAGCCGTAGCTGGCCAGCGTGAGGAACAGCAGCGGCAGCACGCTCCAGCGCTCGCCGAGCCCCGTCACCGCCGCCAGGGCGAGCAGGAAGGCGAAGCCGGTGGAGATCAGGCTCGCCCGGGACAGCACCTGGTCAGGCGTCATCCGCCGCAGAACCCAGCGGTTCACCTGGTTCGCCCCGATGATCCCGACGGCGTTCAGACCGAAGACCACGCCGAACAGGGACGCGGGGATCCCGTAGGTGCCGATCAGCAGCTCGGGCGACGAGGCGATGTAGGTGAACAGGGTGGCGCCGTTCAGGGCGCCCGCCAGGCCATAGCCCACCAGCCGTCGCTGACGGAGCAGGGCGACATAGGCCTGGAACGGGTTCTCCGAGCGCGCGTGGCGCGCGGTCTCCTCGGAGCGCGACTCCTGCAGCCGGACGAGGGTGGCGAGCCCCAGCAGCACGCCGAAGGCCGTCATGAACCAGAAGTTCAGCCGCCAGCCGCCAAGGCCCAGCAGCACCCCGCCGAGCAGCGGGGCGAGGATCGGCGCGAGCCCCATGATCAGCATCAGGAGGCTGAGCATCCGGGCGGTTTCGGTGTGATTGAAGCGGTCCCGCACGATGGCCCGGGCCACAACAGCGCCGGAGCAGGCGCCCAGGGCCTGGACGAACCGGCCGGCGATCAGCGCCTCGGGCGTCGTCGCGATGGCGCAGGCCGCCGAGGCGGCGATGAAGATCGCGACGCCCAGCAGGATCGGCGGCCTCCGCCCGAAGCGGTCCGACGCAGGTCCATAGAAGAACTGCCCGAGCGCCATGCCCGCGAGGAAGGCCGACACGGTGGTCTGGGCCTGGCCGGCCGAGGCGCGCAGGTCCTGGCCGATCGAGGGCAGGCTCGGCAGGTACATGTCGATGGCCAGCGGCCCCATGGCCGTGAGCAGGCCCAGCAGCACGACCAGGCCCCATGGCGTCCGGGCGGTTTGATAAGGTTCGGCGTTGGCGGAGGTCACGGAAGGCTGCCTACTGTCTTCCCGCCGCTCGGGCCACAACGATCGGCATAACATCGGGAGAAGCCGCCGCATGTCCGCACTCGAGACCATGATGCCGCCCGCGCAACGGGCGCAGGTGAACGGCGTCGAGCTGGCCTGGTACGAAGCCGGTCCCCGGGAAGGCGTTCCCCTCGTGCTGTGCCACGGCTTCCCGGAGCTGGCCTTCTCCTGGCGCCACCAGATCAAGGCGCTCGCCGACGCCGGCCGCCGGGTGATCGCGCCCGACCAGCGCGGCTACGGCCTCTCGGGCAAGCCCGCCGGGAGCGAGGCGTATGGCATGGAGCAGCTTGCCGGCGACCTGGTCGGGCTCCTGGACCATCTGGGGGTCGGCAAGGCGGTCTTCTGCGGCCACGACTGGGGCGGCATCGTCGTCTGGCAGCTCCCCCTGCTGCACCCCGACCGCGTCGCCGGCGTCATCGGCCTGAACACCCCGTTCCTGCCCCGCGCGCCCGCCGACCCGATCGCCATCTTCCGCCACCGGTTCGGCCCCGACATGTACATCGTCTGGTTCCAGACGCCGGATGAGCCGGAAGCGGTGCTGGGCGCAGACGTGCGCAAGACCATGCGCTTCTTCATGCGCCGACCGCGCGCACTGGCGGCGGCGACCCAGCCGGCCGAGGGCGGCTCCACCTTCGCCTTCCGCGACCTGCTGCGCGCCTGGGACGACAGCGACGACGGCGCCCAGATCCTGACGCCGGACGAGCTGGCGGTGTTCGTGGACGCCTTCGAGCGGGGCGGCTTCAGCGGGCCGGTGAACTGGTACCGTAACTTCACGCGGAACTGGGAGCGCTCCGAAGGTCTTCCCCAGCGGATCGACGGGATCCCCTGCCTCATGATCACGGCCGAGCTGGACGCGGTGCTCACTCCGGCCATGGCCGAGGGCATGCCGGGTCTGGTCGGGGATCTCGAGATGCACATGGTGCGCGGCTCCGGCCACTGGACGCAGCAGGAGAAGCCCGAAGAGGTGAACCGGCTGATCCTCGACTGGATGGACCGTCGCTTCCCGAAGTAGAAGGGCTGCATGGAACGCAACACGCCCCCGCCCGCCGTCTCCGGCTCCGCAAACCGGCGGGGACTGTTCCGCGAGAGCGAGCCGTTCAACGCCGGCTGGCTGGCCACCGGCGGCGCGCACGAGATCTACTTCGAGGAGTGCGGCGCCCGAGACGGCAAGCCCTGCGTCATCCTGCACGGCGGTCCCGGCGGAGCGATCAACCCCACCATGCGGCGGTTCTTCGACCCGGCGAAGTGGCGCATGGCCCTGTTCGACCAGCGCGGTTGCGGCCGCTCGCGCCCGAACGCGAGCCTCGACGACAACACCACCTGGACGCTCATCGAGGACATCGAGCGTCTGCGCGAACACCTCGGGATCGAGAAGTGGTGCGTGTTCGGCGGCTCCTGGGGATCCACCCTGGCGCTCGCCTACGCGATCAAGCACCCGGAGCGGGTGACCGGCCTGGTGCTGCGTGGCGTCTTCCTGCTGACCCAGCGCGAGCTCGGCTGGTTCTACCAGGACGGCGCCTCGATGCTGTTCCCGGACGCCTGGGAGCGCTTCTGCCGGCCGATCCCCCAGGCCGAACGCGGTGACATGATCAGCGCCTACCACAAGCGCCTGACTCACGCGGACCGGACCGTCCAGGCCGAGGCCGCCGCGGCGTGGAGCCAGTGGGAAGGCGACACCATCTCCATCCGCGGGCCCGAGGCGCGGCCCTCGAAGTTCAACGAGATCGACTTCGCCATCGCCTTCGCCCGCATCGAGTGCCACTTCTTCGCCAACGGCGGCTTCTTCCCGAACGACGGCTGGATCCTCGACAACATCGAGAAGATCCGCCGCATCCCCGGCTGGATCGTGCAGGGACGCTTCGACGTCGTCACGCCCATGGAGGCCGCCTGGAAGCTGAAGACGGCCTGGCCGGAGGCTCGCTTCGAGGTGGTCTGGGACGCCGGCCACGCCTCCACGGAGCCCGGCATCGTGGACGCCCTCGTCCGGGCCACCGATCAGGCCCTCACCGCCTGACCCCATGAGCCGAGCCAAGATCGTTCGCGCTTACCTGAAGGCGATCGAGCTCAGGAAGGACGTGCTCGGCTTCTACACCGACGACGTCGTGCAGGAGGAGTTCCCCAACCTCCTCGCGCCCGCCGGCGCGACCCGCACGATGGCCGACCTGAAGGCGGCCAACGAGCGCGGCCAGAACGTCATGCGGTCGGAGAGCTACGAGATCGTCAGCCTTGTCGAGCAGGGCGACATCATCGCCTGCGAGATCATCTGGACCGGTGTGCTGGCGATCCCGCTGCGGTCGCTGAAGCCGGGCGAGACGATGCGGGCGCGCTTCGCCGTCGTCTTCGAGTTCGAAGGCGACAGGATCCGCCGCCAGCGCAACTACGATTGCTTCGAGCCCTTCTAGAGCAGCGAGCCCTTGCCGCTGGTGATTTCGGAGTAGCGGTGCACCCGCACGCTCATGACGAGCCCGAAGCCGATCATCACCGTCAGCATGACCGTGCCCCCGTAGGAGAGCATCGGCATCGGCACGCCCACCACAGGCGCCAGCCCCATCACCATGGCCCCGTTGATCAGGACGTAGAGGGTGAAGGTGGAGGTGAGCCCCGCCGCGGCCAGGCGCCCGTAGTGGCTGTGGCTGATGTAGGCGGTGCGCAGCGCCATGAAGATCACCGCCGCGTAGAGCAGCAGGACGGAGACACAGCCCACGAAGCCGAACTCCTCGGCCAGGGTGGCGAAGATGAAGTCGGTCTGCTTCTCGGGCAGGAAGTTGAGCTGGCTCTGGGAGCCCAGGCCGTAGCCCTTGCCAAGGAGGCCGCCGGAGCCCAGCGCGATCATCGATTGGAGGATGTGGTAGCCCGAGCCGGAGGGGTCGCTCTCCGGGTCGAGGAAGGTGAGCACCCGCTGCCGCTGGTAGTCGTGCATCACGAACATGACGAACGGCGGGACGATGGCCAGGAAGCCCGCCACCCCGGCGGCGATCACCCGCCAGTCGAGGCCGGCCAGCACCACGATGGCCGCCCCGGTCAGCAGGATCAGCATGGCGGTGCCGAGGTCCGGCTGGTGGGCCACGAGCAGCACGGGGACGAAGATCATCGCCGCCGGGATCGCCAGCCACCAGGACAGCCTCGCCTTGTCGGCCGAGACGCTGTGATAGAACCGGGCGAGCGCCATCACGATGCCGAGCTTCATCACCTCCGAGGGCTGGAAGCTGAACGGCCCGATGGAGAGCCAGCGCTGGGCGCCGAGGCGCGTGTCGCCCACCAGCTCGACCGCGACCAGCAGGAGCAGCCCGATGCCGTAGATCGGGTAGGACAGCGCGAACCAGACCCGGATGTCGATCATGGCCAGCGCGATCATCATCGCCAGGCAGATGCTGAAGCGGATCACGTGGTTTGCCGCCCAGGGGGTCCAGGACGAGCCGGCCACCGAGAACAGCATCACCGCGCCCGCGCCCGCGATCAGGCACAGGCTCAGGACGAAAATCCAGTCGACCTCGCTGAGCTTGACGATCAGCCGGTCGCGTTCGCCGGGACGGGTGAGCGCCGAAACGGTCATGCAGGGCCTCGCGCCGGCGGAGTGACAGGGGCGAGCGGCGCCGCGGCGGTGGTCACCTGCGGCTCGCCGATCAGCGGCGCGTCCGGGACGATGTCCGCCTCGGGGTCCGGGGCGATCTCCGGCATCGGCAGCGGCCGCTGGATGCGGGCCATCAGCTCGGGATCCTTCAGCAGGGCGACCCGCATGATCTCACGGGCCCGCGGCGCCGCGGCGGCCGAGCCGCCCATGCCGTGCTGGACGATCACCGCCATGGCGTAGCGGGGCTGGTCGATCGGCGCGAAGGCGACGAAGAGGCCGTGGTCGCGCAGCCGCCAGGGGCCGCCCTGCCCGCGCGGCATGCCGGCCTTGTAGCTGTAGACCTGCGCCGTGCCGGTCTTGCCGGCCATCAGGATGTCGCCGAGGCCGAGCTGGCTGGCGCGGAAGCCGGTGCCGCCCGCCTCCGTCACGGCGGCCATGCCGTCGCGCACGTAGTTCAGGTGCTCCTGGCTGAACGGCAGGTCCGGCACGTCGGAGCCGCGTTTCATCTCGCGGCCGCCCACCGACTTGATGAGCCGGGGATTGAGCGCCTTCTTTCCATTCGCGAGCCGCGCGGTCATCACGGCGAGCTGCAGACAGTTCACCGTCAGCATGCCCTGGCCGATGCCGTAGCTGAGGGACTCGCCCGGGTGCCACTTGGGATCCCGAGGGCGGTTCTTGCGGACCCATTCCGTGGAGGGGACGATCCCCTTCTTCTGGCCGGGAATGCCGATGTCGAAGGTCTGGCCGAGGCCGAACTCCTTGGCCACGGCCGCAATCCGGTCCGGCCCGATGCGCGAGGCGACCGAATAGAAGTAGACGTCGCAGGAGTTCTTGATGGCGTCCCGCATGTTCTGCGGGCCGTGGCCGCCCTTCTTGTGGCAGCGGAAATAGCGACCGCCGAACTGCATGCCGCCGCCGCACGACACCCGCGCCTCCGGGTCGATCCCGGCCTGCAGCGCCGCCAGCGCGGTCATGGTCTTGAAGGTGGAGCCCGGCGGGTAGGTGCCGGACAGGCACTTGTCGAGCAGCGGCTTGCGTTCGTAGTTGGCCAACGCCCGGTACTGCGCGCCCTGGAGGCCGCGCACGAACAGGTTGGCGTCGAAGCTGGGCGCCGAGAGCATGCACAGGATGTCGCCCGTGCGGCAGTCGATCATCACCGCCCCGCCGCTCTCCTGGCCGAACACCTCGAGCGCACGGTTCTGGATGTCCACGTCAAGGGTGAGCTGAATCTCCTGGCCGGGCACGGCCGGGATGTCCCCGTTGGGGTCGTGGCGGACCTCGCGGCCGTTGGCGTCCACCTCGACCTTGCGCGCGCCGGGCTTGCCGCGCAGCTCCAGATCGAAAGCCTTCTCGACCCCCTGCTTGCCGATCCGGAAGCTCGGATGGAGCATGATCGGGTCGGAGTTCGGGCCGGTGGGGGTGATGTCCTCCTTGTTCACCTTGGCCACGTAGCCGATCACGTGAGCGAAGGCGCCGCCGTGCGGGTAGACGCGCACCTCCCCCATGTCGGCGGTGACGCCGGGGAGCTCCGGCGCGCGCACGTTGATGGCGCTGAACTGCTCCCAACTCATGTCCTCCATCACCGAGACCGGGGCGCGCTTGGGCGCATTCTTGATGTCGCGCGCCAGCCGCTTCATCCGCGGCTCTTCGAGCGGCACGAAGTTGGCCAGGGTCTTGAGCGTCTCCTCCGGCTTCATGTCCTCGTCGCGGGCGACGAGCAGCCGGAAGTTCGGGCGGTTGGCGGCGAGGATCTCGCCGTTGCGGTCGGTGATCAGCCCGCGCGGCGGCGTGACGAGCTTGAAGTTGAACTGGTTGGACGCCGACAGCTTCTCGTACCGCTGGGTCTCCAGGAGCTGGAGGTAGGCCAGGCGGCCGCCGAGCGCGGTGATCCCGAGGCCGGCGATCCCGCCCATCAGGAAGGCCCGGCGGTGGAACACGCCCTGCCGCTCGTTGACGTCCTCGAAGTAGATTGCCGGTTCGGCCACAGACCGTCGCCCCCTAGCGGAACCTGACGTCGGCGTCTTCGAACATGTCGATGAGCCGGTGCGCGAACGGATAAAGTACGACGGTGGCGAGGTATTGCCAGAGCACCGCGAGCGGATCGGGCTGCGACTTTGCGTCCAGCATGACGAACAGATACCCGGCCATCATCGCGGTCGCGACCACCAGGGCGTACCAGGCCCACAGGATCGTGCGGCTCTGGCCGGCCATGATCGGACGCGCCGCGAGGACCACGCCATAGGCGATCAGCAGGCACAGCGCCCACAGCCCCTTGGCCCCGCCCCAGTAGAGGTCGAGGAACAGACCCATCAGCAGGACCAAGAACGGCGCCAGGATCGAGGGCCGGATCACCGCCCAGGCGAACACCACCGCCAGCGGGAAGATCGGCTCGGGCAGCCTCAGGCCCCACACTCGCAAGGGGATCCCGAAGAGGATGGTGGCCGCCAGGACCTGCACCATCGGAATGCCCAGCCACCGCCAAGGTTCGAGCGACCGGGCCTGGCTCATGGCGTTGCCCTGGGCGTGGGCGCCACCGTCTTCGGCGCCGGCGTGGCCGCCTTGGGCGCAGGTGTCGCCGGCCGGGTCGGCGGGGTCGCCGCCTTCGCCGGCGGCGTGGCGGCGGGCCTCGTGGCGGACGTCCCCGAGGACGGTGCGGGCGTCGCGCTCGCCGGTCTCGCGGCGGACGGTGCGGCCGCGGCCGGAGCCGACGCGGCCGCGGGCGCTTGAGCAGTCCCGGTCGCGGCCGTCGCGGGGGCGGCGCCCGGGGGCGTCACCGCACCCGCCGACGGGACGGGCGGCGGCAGGGTCGGCGCGCCTGGGGTCGGGCCGGGAACATGCGTCTTCTCGAGCTCGCCGCGGTTTACGAGCTGGGTGAAGTCCTCGAAGAGCAGAATCCGCACAAAGTCGATAGCTGACTTGTCGGAGGCCAGCACCACCCGCCAGCGGCCGTCCAGGCCCTTCACCGCGGTGCCCACCGGCAGCCCGCGGGGGAAGACGCCGCCGTCGCCGGAGGTCAGCACCCGATCCCCCTGCTTCACCGGGTCGATGCCGCGGAGGTAGTCGAGCTTGGGGTTGGGCCCGCCGTCGCCGGTCAGGATGGCCCGGGCGTTCGTGCGGTCGATCATCACCGGGGTGCGGGAGGCGATGTCGGTCAGCAGCAGCACGCGGCTGGCCCCGTCGGTCACGCCGATGACCCGGCCCACGAGGCCGTGCTCGGTCATGACCGGATTGCCGATCTCCACGCCCTTCTCGCGCCCGGCGTTGGCCAGGCGGGTATTGGCGTAGGGGCCACGGCTGTCGGTGACGATCCGCGCCGCCACCATCGGGATCGGTGGATCGGTCTTCAGCCCCAGCAGGGTGCGATAGCGTTCGTTGGTGTCACGCAGCGCGATGGCGACGTCGCGCCACTGCCGCATCTCGCGCAGCTCGGCCTTGAGGCGGCGGTTCTCGGAGACGGCGAAAAAGTAGCCGCGGATCGTGTCGACGCCGGCGCCCGTCCAGCGGCCGGGCGCGGACAGCACGTCCCCCACCGGCGTGAGCACGCGGTCCGAGACGCTGCGGCTCGCACCGTACGCCTCGGCCTGGAAGGTCTCCCGCCGGTCGGACAGCAGCACGGCCGTCGCGGCGACGCCCGCCACGATCAGCGCGACCGCCGCCGTCCAGGTCAGCGGGACCTTCAGTTCACCCAGCGGACTGTCCCGTAAGGACACCTAAAGCCTCGTTTGCGGAGCCCCCCGGCCGCCCCAATGCGCCGAGTCGTTAGGGTGCTAGGCTAGCGTGGATTCCAGCACGCCCTTCATCCACTTCGGGTGCTCGAGCACTTTGCCGCAGCCGAGCGCCACGCAGGACAGCGGGTCGTCGGCCACGGTGACCGGCAGGCCGGTGTGGTCGCGGATCTCGGCGTCGAGGCCCCGCAGCAGCGCGCCGCCGCCGGTCAGCATGATGCCCTTGTCGGCGATGTCGGAGGCCAGCTCCGGCGGGGTGGCCTCGAGAGCCATCTTTACGGCGTCGACGATCTGGCCCACGGGCTCGGACAGCGCGTCCGACGCCTGCTTCTCGGAGATGCGCACCTCGCGCGGCACGCCCTGCATCAGGTCGCGGCCCTTCACCTCGATGGAGAGGCCCTCGCCGTCGGCCGGAGCCCGCGCGGTGCCGATCTCCTTCTTGATGCGCTCGGCGGTGGTCTCGCCGATCAGAAGGTTATGGTTGCGGCGCATGTAGCTGATGATCGCCTCGTCCATCTTGTCGCCGCCCACGCGGACCGACCGCGAATAGACGATGCCCGAGAGCGACAGGACGGCCACCTCGGTGGTGCCGCCGCCGATGTCGACCACCATCGAGCCAGTGGGCTCATGGATCGGCAGGCCGGCGCCGATGGCCGCGGCCATGGGCTCGTCGATGAGGCCGACCCGGCGGCCGCCGGCGTTCAGGCAGCTGTCGTTGATCGCCCGGCGTTCCACGGCGGTGGCGCCGGACGGCACGCACACGATCACCTTCGGGTTCACGAAACCCTTCCGGTTGTGAACCTTGCGGATGAAGTACTTGATCATCTCCTCGGCGACTTCGAAGTCGGCGATGACCCCGTCCCGCATCGGGCGGATGGCTTCCATGTGGCCCGGCGTCCGGCCGAGCATCTGCTTGGCCTCGATGCCGACGGCGTGCACCACCTTGCGGCCGCCGACGTTGCGCAGCGCAACGACCGAGGGCTCGTTCAGCACGATGCCCTTGCCCTTCATGTAGATCAGCGTGTTGGCCGTTCCGAGGTCGATGGCGATGTCGTTGGAGATCGCGCCGAAGAGGGATTGGATCATGCAGGGCCCTGGGGCATGGGGGCTGATAGGTGCGGTCCGCCGGCGATCCGAAACGACCCGCTGCGCGCATGAGATTGCGCTGAGTCGCACCGCTTTGCTGGCAGGTTCGTACCCCCTCTGCCCTGCGCAATTCGCGAATTCAAGCTGGAAACGGCCCTGTGCGCTTTCGCGTCGCGCGCGAGTTTCGGCTGGGCCGTTCGCCCGAGAATCGCCACGAAGAGGCGCCGCGCACGCGACGACCGCCTACTCCACCGCCAGGATCACGTGCGGAGCCTTCACGAGCGCGGTCACCGCCTCGCCTGGGGCGAGCCCGAGATCCTCGGCGCCCTCCCGCGTTACGGTGGCCACGAGCGTCTTGCCGCCGCCGATGTCGAGCACGATCTCGCTCGTCACCTGGCCGTCCTCGCGGCGCGTGACGACCCCCGGGATTTGGTTGCGGGCGGAGGTGCGCAGCCCCTCGCCGCGCGCCAGGATAACGAAGCTCGCCTTGATCAGCGCGATGGCCGGCGCACCTGGCGTCAGGCCGAGATCCGCGACGCTGCGCCGCGTCAGGCTGGCGGTGATCTGGACGCCCGGCGCCACGTCCAGGGTCACCTCGGCGCTCACCTCGCCCTCGCTCACCCGGCTGACCCGGCCCCGGAGGGCGTTGCGCGCGCTGGTCCGCATGCCGAGGCTCCAGAACAGATCGCCGACGGGTGCGGCCGCCACATGGCTCTCGAGCTTGAGCAGGGCCGCGTCGATCTCGCCGCGCACGCGGGCGAAGGCGGCGACCACGGCCCGCCCCTTGGGGGTCACCGTCGCCGCTCCGCCTTTCTGCCCGCCCGGGACGGCGGCGATCAGCGGTGTCTCGAAAAGGTTGTTCAGCGCCTGCACGGCGTCCCAGGCGGCCTTGTAGCTGAGGCCGACCCGGCGCGCGGCGGCGCTGATCGAACCCAGCTCCGCCACCGCCTCAATGAGCGCCACGCGCTCCAGCCCGACCCGCGCGGCCCCGCGCCGGAAGGTGAGGCTTGCGCTGAGGTCGTCGGTCATCGGGTTCCCACTACGGCGGCAGAGCGTTATGTAGTCTTACCACATAACGGAGGGCGGGCGTGCTGAGACTGCTGCTCGGACTGGCGCTGACGCTCGCCGCGGCCGGCGCCGCGTCGGCCGGCGAGACCCAAGTTGCGGTGGCTGCCAACTTCACCGAGCCCGCCCGCGTCATCGCCGAGCGGTTCCGGGCGCGCACCGGCCACACCGCCGCGCTCAGCTTCGGCTCCTCCGGCCAGTTCTACGCCCAGATCGTCAACGGCGCGCCGTTCGAAGTCTTCCTCTCCGCCGACGTGGACCGGCCGCAGAAGGCGGAGGCGGAGGGGCTGACCGTCGCCGGCACACGCTTCACCTACGCCAGCGGCCGGCTCGTGCTCTACAGCCGGACGCCCGGCCTCGTGGACGGCCGCGGCGAGGTCCTGCGACGCGGCCGGTTCGGCAAGCTGGCCGTGGCCGACCCGCGGGCGGCGCCCTACGGCCGCGCGGCCGTGGAGACGCTCCGCGCGCTGGGCGCCTACGAGCGGGCCGCGCCGCGGCTCGTGCAGGGCGCGTCCATCACCCAGACCTACCAGTTCGTGCAATCGGGCGCCGCCGAACTCGGCTTCGTCGCTCTTTCGCAGGTTATCGCGGGTCGCGGCGGGTCACGCTGGCTCGTGCCGGAGACCTTGCATGCGCCTATTCACCAGCAGGCGGTGCTGCTCCGCAGCGGTGCGGCCAATCCGGCGGCCCGCGCCTTCCTCCAGTTCCTCCGCACGCCGGAGGCACGGCAGATCATCCGCCGCTACGGCTACGAGGTCCGCTGAGCCGTGGCCGAGGTCGTCTGGCTCACCGCGAAGCTCGCAGGCCTGACCACGGTTCTCCTGCTGCTGCTCGCCACGCCGCTCGCCTGGTGGCTCGCCCGCGGCGAGGGCCTGGCGCGGGAGGTGGTGGGAGCCCTCGTCGGCCTGCCCATCCTGCTGCCGCCCACGGTCCTAGGCTTCTACCTGCTGATCGGGCTCGGCCCCGACAGCCCGCTGATGGCCCCGCTGCAGGCGCTGGGCGTCCGCACCCTGGCCTTCACCTTCACCGGCCTGGTGATCGGGTCGCTGGTCTACTCCCTGCCTTTCGCGGTGCAGCCCCTGCGCAACGCCTTCCTCTCGGTCGGCCAGCACAATCTCGACGTCGCGGCCACCCTCGGCGCATCCGGGTTCGCCGCCTTCACCCGGGTGGCCCTGCCGCTCGCCCTGCCCGGCTACTTCGTGGCCGCGATCCTGACCTTCGCCCACACCATCGGCGAGTTCGGCGTCGTGTTGATGATCGGCGGCGCGATCCCGGGCCGCACGGAGGTGCTGTCGATCAAGATCTTCCACATGGTCGAGGCGCTCGACTGGCGTCAGGCGCACGCCGTTTCGGCCGCGCTGATCGTCTTCGGCTTCGTGGCGATCCTGGCCATGCTGCTGCTCGAGCGGCGGATGGCGCGCGCCGCCCGCAGCGACGCCTGAGCGCTAGCGGCCGCCCGGCAGGGTGAAGCCGTAGCGCCGCATGATGGCCCTGGCCTCGGGCGAGCGCAGGAAGCGGTAGAACGACTCCGCCGTGGCGCTCGCTCCTCTCAGCAGCACCGCCCGCTGGCGGATCGGCCGATGGTAGGTCTGCGGCACCAGCACATAAGCCCCGGCGGCCTGGGCCCGCGACATGGACGCGATGCTGAGCGGGATCACCGCCGCCTGACTGGCGCCGGAGGTGATGAGTTGCACCATCTGACTCGAATTCTCGGCCAGCGCGACGCGGGGCTGCAGCGGCATCCAGACCTTGGCCCGGCTAAGCGCGTCCCGTGAGGCGCGGCCGTAGGGCCCGTTGGTGCTGAACAGCGCCAGCCGCTGGAGGCGGCCGTCCTTGGCGGCGACGCCGAGGTCGCGCAGCCTTGCGTCGAGCCGGACCTTCGAGCCCTTCGGTACGAACAGGCAGAGCCGCCCGATCCCGTAGAGCGCCCCGGAATCCGCGGTCAGCCCGGCCTTCTCGAGCTCCTGCACGTAAGACTCGTCCGCAGCCAGGAACATCTCGTAGCGCGTGCCGCCCTTCTGGATCTGCTGGGCCACCACGTGGGTCGGGCCGTAGACGATCCGAACCGAGCGTCCGGTCTGCTTCTGGAAGGCGGCGACCACGAGGGGCAGCGCCTCGGAGAGATCGGAGGCGGCCGCCACCTGCGGCGCGGCCTGCGCCAGCACGGCGTGCGGCGCGAGGAGCGCGGCGGAAGCCAACTGGAGGACGGCGCGCCGGGACGTCATCCAAGACCTACTACAGCTTGCCGTCGGCCGGAGCCAAGCCGCCTTATGTCGGGAACAGCACCTCCGTGACGGCGCTCACCTGGCCGCCCGATTCCTTGACACCGCCGCCGACCGCATAGACGCGGCCGCCCAGCGCGACGCCGGCCAGGCCGTGGCGCGGCGTCCGCATCGCCGGGGCCGCCGTCCAGGTGTCGCTTGCCGGGTCGTAGCACCATGCGTCGGGGATCACGCCCGGCCCGCCCTCGCCGCCGAACACGTAGAGCTTGCCGCCGACGACGGCGCCGGCCAGCCCCGCGGCCGCCCGCGGCATCGGCCGCAGCGTCTCCCAACGGTCGGCCTTCGGGTCGTAGCGGTCGAGCTGGGCGGAGTTGCCGCCGCCCACGCGGCGGCCGCCGGCCAGATAGAATAGGCCCGCGATGGCCGCGCCCGTGGCGCTGTTGCGGGCCAGCGGGCAAGGGGCGGCGGCGCTCCAACGGCGGGCGCGGACGTCGAACACCTGGTGGCGGGCCACATCGCCCTGGTCGGTCCACGCCAGGTTTGCGTCGCCCTTCGGCGCCCGGCCGCTGGCGAGGTGGATCCGGTCGCCGAGGGTGACGGCCACGGTCTCGCACTGGATCTGCGGCATCTCGGGCGACGGCGACCAGGTCTTCCCGTCGAAGACGAGCACGTCGCGCAGCCCGACCCAGCCCCCTGCCTCCGTCACCCGGTAACCGCCGAAGGCGTAGAGCCGGTCGCGCGCGGACGCGAGCACCGGATGGTGCCGCGGGAACGGCAGCTTCGGCCCCTCCGTCCAGCGGTCGGTGGCGGGATCGTAGAGGCCGGTGCGGTCCTGCGGATTGATGCCGCCGCGAAGGCCGTCCGCGCCCGGGGCCATGCCGCCGGCGATCACCACCTTTCCGCGAAAGGCGGCGCCGTACACCTCCTGCACCGCCCAGGGGACGTCGGCGCGCGGTTCCCACCGCGAGGCGGCGAAGGCGGGCGTCGCCACGGAGGCGAGGCCGGCGGCGAGGAGGGTGCGGCGGTCCATCATCCCGCCCTTTTGGCGCCTCAGCCGAGCGTCGTCATCAGCACGCCGAGTGTTGTCAGCAGGCCGCCGGCCCACTGGCGCAGGCTCGGCCGCTCGCGGAACAACCGATGCCCCACGGCGGCGGCGATCGGCGTCTCGATAAGGCCGACCGCGCGGACCGGCCCGGCGGGGGAGAGCGCCAGCGCTCCGAACCAGCAGGCCGAGGCCAGGGACCCGAAGAAGCCGGCGGCCAGGGACGCCCGCCACGAGGCGGCCACGGCCCTCAGCGCCTGAGGCCGGGTGGCCGCAAGCAGCGCCGTCAGCACCGCCGACTGCATAAGCTGGGCGACCACCAGGGCGGCGGTGGCCGAGAAGATCGGATGCCCGGGATCAAGTGCGAGGCCCGCCTGCCGATAGCCGTTGAACGCCACGGCGAAACCCGCCCCGGCGGCCAGCCCCAGGAGGCCGCCGGCGAGGCCGTGCTCCACCTGGTCGCGCCGCGGCCAGGACAGCACCGCCAGGCCCGCGGTGGCCAGGGCGATGCCGCTCCAGGCATGGCCGGCGAGTTCATCGCCCAGCACCACCCAGCCCAGCAACGCCGCCAGCGGCAGGGCCGACTGCTGCAGGACGGTGGCCACGGCGAAGCCGGCGCGCCGCATGGCCATCAGCAGGAAGCCGGTGCCGGCCACCTGCCCGATGGCGCCCGCCACGGCCCCGATCCAGAACCTGAGCGACGGATCCGGCGCAGCGTCGCGCGTCAGCGCAGCGACCACGGCGAAGATCAGCACGGAGAACGGCAGGCCGAACAGGAAGCGGACGAGCGTCGCGCCCCACGGGCCCGCATCGCCCACCAGCCCGCGCTGCATGGCGTTGCGCGCCACCTGCAGGGGCGCAGCCCCTGCGGCCAGGAAGATCCACAGCATATTGCGTGAGCCCGCGCCGCCGAGGCGGCGCCGGGCCTCAGAAGCCGCTGGCGACCCGCGCGTCGGGCGCGCTCTTCTCCTTGCGGGCGAAGAGGTTGTTCAGCGCGTTCACATAGGCCTTGGCCGACGCGGTCAGGGTGTCGGTGTCGGCGGCCTGGCCCGTGGCGATGCGGCCGTCCTCCTCGAGCCGGACGGAGACCTGCGCCTGGGCGTCGGTCCCTTCCGTCACCGCGTGCACCTGGAACAGGCGCAGGACGGCGTCGTGCGGCACGACCTCGTGGATGGCGTTGAACACCGCGTCCACCGGACCGTCGCCGGTGGCGTTGGCCGACTTCTCGGCGCCGTCGATGGTGACGGTCAGGAAGGCCTCCTGCGGCCCCTCGGTGCCGGCGATCACCCGCAGGTGCTTGACCTGCACGCGGTCGGCCTGGCTCGCCAGGGCGTCGTCCACCAGGGCGACCAGGTCGTCGTCGAAGACGTGCTTCTTCTTGTCGGCCAGGTCCTTGAACCGCTGGAAGGCCTCGTTCAGCGCGTTCTGGCCCAGTTCGTACCCCAGCGCCTTCAGCTTCTCGCGGAACGCGTGGCGGCCCGAGTGCTTGCCCATCACCAGGTTGGAGGAGCCCTGCCCCACCGACTCCGGCGTCATGATCTCGTAGGTGCCGCGGTCCTTCAGCATCCCGTCCTGGTGGATGCCGCTCTCGTGGGCGAAGGCGTTCTTGCCGACGATGGCCTTGTTGAACTGCACCGGGAAGCCGGTGATGGCCGAGACGTAGCGGCTGGCGCGCGTGATGTGCTGGGTCTCGACGCCGGTGTGATACGGCAGCCGGTCGCCGCGCACCTTCAGCGCCATCACGATCTCTTCCAGCGCCGCGTTACCGGCCCGCTCGCCGATGCCGTTGACCGCGACCTCCACCTGCCGGGCGCCGGCCTGGACGCCGGCCAGGCTGTTGGCCACCGCCAGCCCCAGGTCGTTGTGGCAGTGCGTCGAGAAGATCACCCGGTCCGCGCCGTCCACGTTCTCGATGATGTCGCGGAAGATCTCCGCGTACTCCGAGGGATAGGTGTAGCCCACGGTGTCCGGCAGGTTGATCGTGCGGGCGCCGGCCTTGATCGCCGCGTCCACGCAGCGGCGCAGGAAGTCCTGCTCGGTGCGGGTGGCGTCCTGGGCCGACCACTCCACGTCGTCGCACAGGTTGCGGGCGTGGGTCACCGACTTGGTGATCATCTCCAGGATGTCTTCCTGGCTGGCGCGCAGGATGTGGTCGCGGTGGCTCGGGCTGGTGGACAGGAAAGTGTGGATACGGCCGCGCTTGGCCTTCTTCAGGGCCTCGGCGCAACGCTCGATGTCGGCCATGCCGGCCCGGGCCAGGCCGCAGATGGTGCTCTCGGTGACGATCTCGGCGATCGCCTTCACCGCCTCGAAGTCGCCGTTGGAGGCGATCGGGAAGCCGGCTTCGATGACGTCGACCCGCATCTCCTCGAGGATCTTCGCCAGCTCGATCTTCTCCTCCAGCGACATGGAGGCGCCGGGCGACTGTTCGCCGTCGCGCATGGTGGTGTCGAAGACGATGACGCGGTCTTTTTCGGAACGCGGGGCGGTGTCGTTTACCGGGATGGTCATGATGAGGCTCTTCGCGGAGGTTCTGTGTGTCGGGCGAGGGTTCAAAGCCCCTGAGCGCCCGGCCGCGAAGCGTCTCGCGTGCCTAGAGAGGCGCCCAGGGGCGGCTAAGCCCCAGCGAGAGAAGAAGCAGGCTGTCGAGCCGCGTACGCATGCGAGGCTTCTAACCGAATCCGGGCATCCGCCGCAAGACTGTTCCCAAAAGCGCGGCCTTACGCAGCCTCGTCGGCAAGAACCTTGCGCACCGCGGGCCGGGCGCGCATCCGCTCGCCGTGCTCCAGCACCCGCGGGAACTGGCTGGGGTCCACTCCGTCGCCCTCCAACCAGCCCGCCATGGTGAAGAGGTAGCCGTCGGCCACGGTGTACTGCTCGCCCATCACCCAGGGCCCCTGCAGGTATTCGGCCTCGATGAGCCGGAAGCAGTCGATCTCGTTCTGCGCCACCTTGCGCCGCATGTCCTCGAACGAGCTCTCCTCGCTGGCCCAGCGGTGACCCCGGTGCTTGTGGGCGTGCGCCACGTGGACCGTCGAGCACAGATAGCTGTTGAAGGCCTGCATGCGCGCGAACGCCCAAGGGTCGGCGGGCGCCAGGCCGGCCTGCGGATAGGCCATGGCGACATAGGCGAGGATGGCAGGCGTCTCGGTGAGCACGCCTTTGTCGGTGACCAGCGCCGGCACGCGGCCCTTGGGGTTGAGCGCCAGGTACTCCGGGCGTCGCTGGTCGCCGCGCGCCGTGCTGGTCAGCACGATCTCGTAGCCGGCGCCGGCCTCCTCCAGGGCGATGTGCGAGGCGAGCGAGCAGGAGCCCGGCGAGTAGAACAGCTTCATCGTCCCTCCTCCTTGTCCCGGGCCACCGCGGCCTCCCGGGCCTTCAGCCACTTGCGGGCGTACCATCCCATCACCAGCCACAGGAGCCCGACGGCCGCGATCAGGACAATGTGGTGGCGACCGCCCTCCCCGCGCAGGACCTGCACGATGGAGTTCCCGGCGAAGGCGGTGAGCGCGATCTTCGGGACGATCCCGACCGCCGTGCCGGCCGCGAAGTCACGCAACCGCATCGGCGTCACGCCGGCGGCCATGTTGACGACGATGAACGGCGCCGACGGCACCAGCCGGACGATCAGGCTGGCGAAGAAGCCGTTGCGGCCGACCAGCTCCATGAACTGCCGGAGACCCTCGCCGGAGAAGGTCTCCAGCGTCCGCGCCCCGGCCATCCGCCCGAGGTAGAAGCCGATCAGCGCCGACACCATGGTGCCGATCCAGGAGTAGGCGAAGCCGGCCGCCGCCCCGAACGCCACCACCGCGGCAGCGATCAGCATGAACTGCGGCACACCGACGAAGGCCAGCAGGGCGAAGGCCGCGACCGCCACCGGCAGGGCCCAGGGACCGGCTCCGGCCCCCATCCAACGCTCGACCGTGGCCTCGCCGTCGAAGCCCAGCACCTGCGAGCCGAACAGGAATACCACGCCCACGCCGCCGAACAGGACGAAGGAGACGAGCAGCGCCCGCCACGCCTTGGCGTCCATGTCGGACAGGAACTGCAGGAGGCGGCGCATGGCGCCTGAGGTCGCCGATCGGGCCGAGGGGGTCAAGCGGCGGCGGAATAGCGTTTTTGATTGTTGCGTTTTTACGCAACATCCCGCATCACGGCGTTACGGCCTCGCTTGGCCGAGAGGGATTCCAGTCAGAGAGGCTCCACGTGGCCACCTACGCATTCGAGACGATCACGGCCGACCAGGCCGCCAACATCACGGCCGCCGACACCGTGACCTTCGCCGGGGCGGCGAACCGGGTCGGCTTGGTCTACCAGTCCTACGATCCGGCGGCGCTGAGCCCGGAGGTGCCCAGCATCCTCGTGACCCTCGACGGTCGGACGGTGAAGTTCGGCACGAACTTCACCCAGGTCACCAAGGTCGGCCAGGCGGTGTTCGGCGACGGCTCCAAGCTGGTGGTCGGCGACACCTCCGACGACTGGATCGGCGGAAGCGCGCAGGACGACGGCCTGTACGGCGGCCCGGGCGCGGACACCGTCCACGGAGGCCGTGGCGATGACCTGGTCCAGGGCAACGGCGGCGACGACCTGCTGAACGGCGATCTGGGCTCCAACACCCTTTATGGGGGCCAGGGGAACGACACCATCTACGTCTCGACCGACGCCGAAGTGCGCGGCGGCTTCGCCCACGGCAACGTGGGCAACGACGAGATCTACGGCGGCGGCGGCGGCGACACCTTGCTGGGCGGCAAGGGCGACGACCTGCTCGCGGGTCTGGGCGGCGCCGACTACCTGTCGGGGGACCTGGGCGACGACGAGCTGCACGGCGGCGAAGGGGCCGACACGCTGCTGGGCGGCGACGGCAACGACATCATCCAGACGGGCGGCGGCGCCGACCGGGTGCTCGCCGGCGCCGGCGACGACCGGGTGGCGATCTTCTACGGTGGCGGCGCGGTCGTCGACGGCGAAGGCGGAAACGACACCATCACCTCGGTCTCGGCGGGCAAGGACATCCTGCGCGGCGGCGCGGGCCGCGATGTCTTCGAGTTCGTGTCCCATACCGACCCGGCGCAGGGTCAGGACGACACGATCCTCGACTGGAGCGGCGCCGACGACAAGCTGAGCTTCGCGCAGGTGAGCATCTACGCCGGGCCGGGCGAGGCGGCGTCGATCCTGCCGCGAGAGTACTCGGAGTTCGTGGCCAACAGCTACGCCGAGGCGCTATCGATCGCCAACGAGCACATCAGCGCCGCGGGCGCGCGCTACGTGGCCGCCCAGGTCGGCGCCGACGTGGTGGTGTTCGTGGACTCGAACGGCGACCCGAGCGACGGGGCCGACGCCTCGGTGGTGCTGGTCGGCCGCTCGCTGGCCGACATCGGCCTGGAGAACTTCATCTAGCCCGGGCAGCGCCTTAGGCTCACAGGCCCGCCCCAGGGGCCGCCGGCGACGGTCATGCCCTGGGGCGGCGCCTCGTCGCTCATGGCGAGGTGGAAGCTCTGGGGCTCCGCCACCCCTTCGGCCAGACACTTGGCGGCCACCGCGTACCCCGTCAGCCCCTCGGTGACGGTGACGAAGTCGCAGGCCACCTCCCCGGCGGTCTGAACCCGACCCGGCTCGAACACCCAGGCGCCGTCGGCGCACAGCGGGGGCGAGGCCGCCCACCGCCCGACATAGGAGGCGGGCTGCGGCACGTCCCGGGTCACGGCCGTGGTCGGCGCGGGCCCGGCGGCCGGCGGCTCGGCAGGCTTCGGGGCGGCCGGCGTGTCCGCCGCCTCCCGACCGCAGGCGGCCAGCACCAGGCTCAGCAGCAGCAACAGGTCTCGCGCAGGCCTCATCTGCCCTCCCTCGGCGCCCCCTTCGGCCTTGGCGGCTACGCAAACGTGGCCGCAGGGGCGGTGTTCCGCGCTCGGCGGTTTGCCGTGCGAGCGGCTTACGCTAAACCCCCAGCCGTTCCGTCAGCCCTGCGAGCTCAAAGGAGCCGAACCCCCATGCCGCTGCAGTCCGCCGCCCTTTCGCGCGTCAAGCCCTCCGCCACCCTGGCGGCGGACCAGAAAGCGCGTGAGCTCAAGGCGCAGGGCCGCGACGTCATCGGCCTCGCCGCCGGCGAACCAGACTTCGACACGCCGGACAACATCAAGGAAGCCGCCATCAAGGCGATCCGCGACGGCAAGACCAAGTACACCAACGTGGACGGGATCCCGGAACTGAAGGAAGCCATCTGCGCCAAGTTCCAGCGCGAGAACGGCCTCACCTACAAGCCCAGCCAGATCAACGTCTCCCCCGGCGGCAAGCCGGTGATCTACAACGCCATGGTCGCCACCCTGAACCCGGGCGACGAGGTGATCGTGCCCACCCCCTACTGGGTCAGCTACTGGGACATCGTTCTGCTGGCCGGCGGCGAGCCGAAGGCGGTGATGACCACCGCCGAGGCCGGCTTCAAGGTCCAGCCGGACCAGCTCGAGGCGGCGATCACGCCGAAGACCCGCTGGGTGCTGCTGAACTCGCCGTCGAACCCGTCGGGCGCCGCCTATACCCGCGCCGAGCTGCGCGCCCTAGCCGACGTGCTGCTGCGCCACCCGCACGTCTGGATCCTGACCGACGACATGTACGAGCACCTGGTGTTCGATGACTTCGAGTTCACCACCATCTGCCAGGTGGAGCCCGGCCTCTACGATCGCACCCTGACCATGAACGGCGTCTCCAAGGCCTACGCCATGACCGGCTGGCGGATCGGCTACGCCGGCGGGCCCGAGGAGCTCATCAACCTCATGCGCAAGGTGATGAGCCAGTCGACCTCCAACCCGACGTCCATCTCCCAGTACGCGGCCGTCGAGGCGCTGAACGGGCCGCAGGACTTCATCAAGCCGAACCAGAAGCTGTTCCAGGGTCGGCGCGACCTGGTGGTCTCCATGCTCAATCAGGCGAGCGGCCTCCACTGCCCGACGCCGGAGGGGGCGTTCTACGTCTATCCGTCCTGCGAGGGGCTGATCGGCAAGACGGCGCCCAGCGGGCGGACGATCACCTCCGACCAGGACTTCGCCAACGAGCTGCTCGAGGCCGAGGGTGTGGCCGTCGTGCACGGGGCGGCCTTCGGCCTCTCCCCGTTCTTCCGCATCAGCTACGCCACCGCCAACGCGGTGCTGGAGGAGGCGTGCACCCGCATCCAGCGGTTCTGCGCCTCGGTCCGCTAGACCCGGATCTTCCAGGCCGCCTTGGCGGCGTCCTTGGTGCGGTTGAGCCAGACCTTGTCGTCCTCCACCCGGTCGACCCAGCTCAGCGGCACCATGTGATGCTTGAGGCCCGCGCCGAGGTCGAGCTTCGAGAGCTCGATCTCGTCGCCGACGACGTGGTCCACCTTGCCCACGTGGTCCCCGTCAGAACCGATGACCTCCATGTGCGGGTGGATGTCGGCGGGCTGAACCATCTTGCGACCTCGTCTGCTGGACGGGGCGGAAACGAGCGACCGCCGCGGGCGGTTGCGCCGGCCTGCGGGCGTGGCATGGTCGGGGGATGAGCGAGCCGATCAACCTCAACAAGTTCCGCAAGGCGCGCGCCAAGGACGAAGCGAAGAAGACGGCCGAGCAGAACCGCGTCCGCTTCGGCCGCACCAAGGCCGAGAAGCAGGTCTCCCGGCTGGAAGCCGAGAAGGCGCGGCGGCTTCACGAGCAGGCCAAGCGCGAAGACTAGCCGCCGGCGGCGCCCTCCAGTGGCAGGTCGATCCGGCAGCGAACTCCCTCCGGCGGGAAGGTCAGCTCCACCCGGCCGCGCAGTTGCCGTCGCAGGCCGGTTTCGATGAGCCTTGAGCCGAAGCCGCGGCTCTGCGGCGGGGCGACCGGCGGGCCGCCGCTCTCCACCCAGCTCAGCGTCAGCCACGGCGCGCCAGCCTCCTCCCACCGCCGCCAGGTGATGCTCACCCGGCCGACCCGGCCGCAGAGGGCGCCGTACTTCAATGCGTTGGTGGTGAGTTCGTGCAGGGCCATGCCGAGCGCAAGCGCGATCTCCGGCGAGAGCAGCACGTCATCGCCTTCCGCCGCGATCCGCTCACGCTCGCCGCCATAGGGCGCAAGCTCGAGCTGGACCAGCTCCTGCAGGCCCGCGCCCTCCCAGTGCTCCCGGGTGAGCAGATTGTGCGTCTCGCTGAGGGCCAGCAGCCGCGCCTCGAAGCTCTCCCGCGTCTCCTTCAGGCTCTTGCCTTCCCGCAGGGTCTGGGCGGCGATCGACTGCACGGTGGCCAGCGTGTTCTTCACCCGGTGGTTCAACTCGCCGACCAGGAGCTCCCGCTGCTGTTCGCTGCGACGCCGCGCGGCGATCTCGGCCTCGGCGGCGAGGCGGGCGCGGAGCTGCCACCAGGACGCGCCGGCGACCAGCATGGTCGCGATCGCGCCTCCGGCAAAGAACACCGGGCCCAGGCCGCGCGTGCGGTCGAGCTCGAAACCTGGACCGGAATAGTACACCACCTGCCAGCGGCGGCCGGCGATCTCCAGCGAGCGCGCGGCGCTGAGGCGGGCGGTCCTGGCCAGCGCCTCTGGCTCGCCGGCGAACGACTTGTGCAGCAGGTTCCCGGGCGCGATCGCATTGTCGTAGACGGCAATGTGCAGCCGGGGCTGCTCTTCCTCGCCGAAGATGCCGCGCAACAGGTCGTCGGCGCGGAACGGACTATAGGCGAAGCCCAGCAGTGCGGCCCGCCGGGCCGCCAGGTCCGGCGGCGCCGTCCCGCCCCGGTAGACGGGATGGTAGATGAGGAAGCCGGCTTGCTTCTGCCGGTCGATCTCCTGGACCAGCTCGACCTTTCCCGACATGGCGCTGCGGCCGGTGTCGCGCGAGCGGATCATGGCCGTCCGGCGCGCAGGCTCGGAATACATGTCGAAGCCCAGCGCGGCGCGGTTCCGGGCGTCCAGCGGCTCTAGGTGGACGATGGCGTGCACCTCCCGGCGCGATTCCGGCGGCTTCACCGCCACGTCGGTCGCGTCCATCCGGGCGAGCAGGGCTTGGGTGCGGGGGCCACGGACCTCCGGCAGGACGGCGCTGTAGCCGATGCCCTGGATCCCCGGGTAGATGCGCGGAAGCTGCAGCCGCTGGGCGTAGGCGTGGAACTCCTCCCGGGTCACGACGCCGTCCCGCGCGACAATGAAGCCTGCAGTGGCGCGCAGCACGCTGATGTAGGCCTGCAGGCGGTTGGCGACGTCGTCGTGGGCGCTCTGCACCGAGCTGTTGAAGCGGTCGAGATCCTTCGCGCGGCTCAGCCGGTCCACCTGCCAGGCCGCAACGCCGCTCGCGAGGAGGCCGATCGCCACGACCAGCCACGGCAGGATGTGCGGCGGGATTCGACGCCGCATCGCCTTCACCCTGACAGCACTCTTGGCCACCGCGGCTCCAAGCCCGAAAGCGGGTCACCTGCCCGAGTTTCGGGCAGGTGTCGAGCGGAGCTGCACCCCGTTCGCGCAACCCGCCAAACGCGAGTGCTCACCTCAACGCGCGGCGCGCCCGTGCGGAACTGGCGTGTGGGCGCGGAGCCGGCTGAGCACGTGCGGATCGGTGATCCGGCGGTAGACGGCCTGGACGATGCTGAAGACGCCAAACAGCCCCAGCCCCGCAGCAACCAGCACGCGGCTCCAGCCCGACAGCGACGACAACGCCTCTCCTACCCCGCCGGCCTGCTGCGGGTCGGCCGCGCTGGCGGCGTGCCAGAAGAGAACGCCGATCAGCACGAAGACCACGCCGCGCGCCAGATAGCCCAGCCGGCCGATCCACTTGACCCACGGTTTCTCGGCCGCGCGGCTATCGAGCTGCTTCAGGAACTTCAGGCGGTAGGCGCTCCAGGCCTGGGCGAGCCCGCCCGCCACGAAGCCCACCGCGATCAGCCGCACCAGCAGCGCCCCGCCGGGCAGGCCCAGGAGCCAGCCGGTGGCTGTGTCGGCGCCCCCGCCCCCGCCCCCGCCGCTATCGCCGACGCCGAAGGTGAGCCCGAGCGCCAGGAGCCCAAGCAGGATGTGAACCACGCCGCTGGCGCCGTGGATGACACGCACCGCGAGCCCCTTGGCGCCGTCCCCCGCGCCTTCCAGATCGAGCGCACCCTCGGCGCAACGCCAGACGCCGTAGGCCAGCAGGCCGAGTGCGATCACGAACAGCGCGAGCTGGCTGGGCCCGCCGTCCGCGAGAGTTCGCAAAGCGCCCGAGCTGCCGGTGGTCCGGCCCGCCTCGATCGCCAGGTAGGCGATCATCAGATAGAGCAGCCCGCGTGCGGCGAACCCGACGCGGGTCAGGGTTTCGAATCGCGGGACAGCATTCATCGCGGGCGCCTCCAGAGCGCGAGAAAGCCCGAGACCCGCAGATTTGTTCCTACGGTATGACCCCGCCCGCGGTGGGGCCGCTTCGGCTCAGCCGGCGACCATCAGGTCCCGCGCGTCGGCCGGGATGGACTCGTAGACGGTGGCTGGCGTGATGTTCAGCCGGCGGCGGGCCTGGTCCAGCGGCTCGGCCATCAGGGTCTCGTAGTCCTCGCCCAGCAGCCAGGCGGCGCGCTTGCCGCGCAGGTAGCCCTGCCAGATGGCCTTCCGGTAGGGGTAGCGCTTCTCCTTCAGGGAACGGAGCCCCGCGCCGACGGCGATCAACGCCCAGCCCAGGCCCTTGGTCTGCGCGTAAGAGAAGGCCACGAGGCAGGCCTCGCCCAGGGCGTCGCGATGGTAGCCCGAGAGGATATGCCAGATGTCGTGCACGTCTCGGGTGCGGCGGCCAAACCAGGCGTAGGGGTGCGGCTCCTCGATCTGCGAGAGGCCCTTGCGGCTCACCTCTGCGAGGCCCTCGGCGGACAGGCGCTCCACGCGGACGAAGTTGCGATAGGCGGCGCCCACCGAACCCTCCGGCAGGCTGTCCAGCCACGCGTCGTCCATCAGCCGCTGCGCGAACTCGGCGCGTTCATAGGCGAGCCGACCGCCCTTCGGCGTGGCCAGCAGCCTGTGGTACCCCTTGGCCGTGGAGGCGCCGTTCAGGGCGCGCATGATCTCGAAGACCTGAGTGGTGTCTTCCTTGTCGGCCAGCAGGCGGCGCAGCGAGCGGATCGCATGCGGCCAGTCCAGCTTGGTGGACGCCCGGGGCGGCACGTATTTGGCGTCGAGCGTGTCGGCGGCCATGGCCATGGTGGTCGAGATCCTCAGTCAAACGGTCGGCATGAAAATGACGCCAGCGTCATCTTCGTGCAAGAGCCGCTGGACGATTTCGCAGAACCTCGCAACAAACGGTTATGCCCGCGTTGCGCAAACGCTCCGTCCTGCTCTCCGGCCACGCGACCTCGATTGCGCTGGAACCGGAGTTCTGGGCGGTGCTGGAAGAGATGGCGCGGGCGCGGTCCACCAGCCTGGCCGGGCTGATCGGCCGGATCGACGCCCAGCGAGGCGAACGCGCGCTGGCGTCCGCCTGCCGGGTCGCGGCGCTGAAGTACGCCCAGGAGCCTACTGCGCCGGGGGCTGGGCCGGGCCGTTGACGGTTCCCGCCGGCGTGGCCGGCGCGTCGCCCTGGGCCGGAGCAGCGGGCATGATCGAGGTCCCTTCCGCCTGTGCCGGATGGGCGCCGCCCTGGGGCGTGCGATCCGAACCCTGACGCTGCATCAGCGCCACCACCAGCCAGCCCACCAGCAGGGCCAGCACGATCCAGACGAGCGGCGGGATGCGGCGGCTGGCCTTCTTCGGCGCGGCTTCGGTGCGGTGGTCGGTCATGGATTTCCCTCTCTATTTCGGAACCGGGATCGGCGCGTCCGGCAGCCGGGGCGCATCGGGCATCCGGGGCGCCGGCAGATCGGGGACCGCAGGCCCGATGCGCAGGTCGACCTCCCCGGCCGCGCCGCGCGTCCGGGACCAGCCTGTCCACGCCAGCGCGAGGAGGAGCGCGACGGCTAGGCCCGCGGTGAACGCGGCCCACGTGGGGATGCGGCCTCGCTGGGTCTGCGCCATCGGCTGCGGGCCTCCGATACCCTTCGTCCAGCCAAACGGCGCCCCTGCGGCGAAGTTCCTCCGACGGGCTGCCCCTTGCGCCGGCCGCAACCCATCCCGATCTGCGCCGGCCAAGGGAGACCGAACATGACCCGTCAGGATCGCACCGCCCCCCGCCGCGCCGTCGCGAAGGCCACCGTCGCCCAGACCGGCGCCCAGGTCCTGCTGCTGCCCGGGCTGTTCAGCCTGGCCGCCGCCGCGGCATGGGCGCTGCTGGCCATGCGCTGAGGAACGGAGCGCGAACGCAGCGGCTGCGGTCGGCGCGCCGACGTGCTAAACCGATCCGGATGTCTCCGCCCGAATCCCAGTCCGAGTACCAGACCCCCGCGCCGCGCATCAGCGACCTGGCGCGCGTCGACGCACGCCCCGGCGACCTGCTCGCCGGCCTGAACCCCGAGCAGCGGGAGGCCGTGGAGGCCACCGAGGGCCCCGTTCTGGTGCTGGCCGGCGCCGGCACCGGCAAGACGCGGGTGCTGACCACCCGCCTCGCCCACATCCTGGCCACCGGCCGCGCGCGTCCCTGGGAGCTGCTGGCGGTCACCTTCACGAACAAGGCCGCGCGCGAGATGCGCGAGCGGATCACCCACATGATCGGCGGCCAGGCCGAGGGCCTGCGCTGGCTGGGCACCTTCCACTCCGTGGCCGCCCAGATCCTGCGCCGGCACGCCGAACTGGTCGGCCTGAAGTCCAACTACACCATCCTCGATGACGACGATCAGGAGCGGCTGCTCAAGCAGATCCTCGAGGCCGAGAACATCGACTCCAAGCGCTGGCCCGCGAAGATGCTGGCCGGGCTCATCGACCATTGGAAGAACCGCGGCTGGCGCCCCGACCAGCTGCCGCCGGCCGAGAGCGCGCAGTACGCCAACGGGCGTGGCCAGGCGCTCTACCGGATGTACCAGGAGCGCCTGCGGGTGCTGAACGCCTGCGACTTCGGCGACCTGCTGCTGCACAACATCACGATCTTCACCAGCCAGCCGGACGTGCTCGCCGAGTATCACGACCGGTTCCGCTACCTGCTGGTGGACGAGTACCAGGACACCAACGTCGCGCAGTACCTGTGGCTGCGCCTGCTGGCCCAGAAGCGCCAGAACGTCTGCTGCGTGGGCGACGACGACCAGTCGATCTACGGCTGGCGGGGCGCCGAGGTGGACAACATCCTGCGCTTCGAGCGCGACTTCCCGGGCGCCAAGGTCGTGCGCCTGGAGCGCAACTATCGCTCCACCAGCCACATCCTCGCCGCCGCGTCTGGCCTGATCGCCGCCAACAAGGGCCGGCTGGGCAAGACGCTGTGGACCGAGGCCGACGGCGGCGAGAAGGTGATCGTCCGCGGCGTCTGGGACGGCGACGCCGAGAGCCGGCTGATCGCCGACGAGGTGGAGCGCGCCAAGCGCGCCGGCCGCCGCTATCGCGACATGGCGATCCTGGTCCGCGCCTCGTTCCAGATGCGGGCCTTCGAAGAGCGCTTCGCCCTGCTGCAGATCCCGCTGAAGATCATCGGCGGCCAGCGGTTCTTCGAGCGGGCGGAGATCCGCGACGCCCACGCCTACCTGCGGCTGATCCAGTCCGAGGCCGACGACCTGGCCTTCGAGCGGATCGTCAACACGCCGAAACGGGGCATCGGCGACACCACCGTCCAGAAGCTGCTGCAGATCGCGCGGCTGGAAGGCGTGCCGGTGGTCCATGCCGCGCGCCAGGTGGTGCTGACCGACGAACTGGCGGCCCGCACGCGCACCTCGCTGTCAAACTTCCTGCGCGACCTCGACCGCTGGCGGAGCGACGCCCAGCGCATCGCCCATCCACGGCTGATGGAGCAGGTGCTGGAGGAGAGCGGCTACACCGACGCCCTGAAGCTCGACCGCAGCCCTCAGGCGCAGGGCCGCCTCGAGAACCTGAAGGAACTGGTCAACTCCATGTCGGCCCACGACACGCTCGAGGCCTACCTGGAGCACGTCTCGCTCGTCCTCGACCTGGAGCGGGAGTCCGGCGACGACGCGGTGCAGATGATGACCCTGCACCAGGCCAAGGGGCTGGAGTTCCCGCTGGTCTTCCTGCCGGGCTGGGAGGAAGGCGTCTTCCCCTCCCAGCGCAGCATGGACGAGAAGGGCGAGAAGGGCCTCGAGGAGGAGCGTCGCCTGGCCTACGTCGGCATCACCCGGGCGCGCGAGGAGGCGCGGATCTCCTTCGCCGCCAACCGTCAGGTCTATGGCCGCTGGACGAGCCAGCTCCCCTCCCGCTTCGTCGACGAACTGCCGCCGGCCAACGTCGAGGCCTCCTCCGAGACCGGCTATTACGGCGGCGGCCCGGGCATGCAGCAGCACGGCAGCCGCTGGGACGAGAGCCCGTCGTTCGGGGCCGGCTACTCCTCGCCCGGCTGGAAGCGCGCCCAGGCGGCCAACTACCGCGGCTCGCACCCCGGCCGGCAGCAGGTGATCGAGGGCGAAGGCCGGCTGGTCGCCGTCTCCGAGAGCTCCGCAGCCAGCGACTACAAGCGCGGCGACCGGGTCTTCCACCTCAAGTTCGGCTACGGAAAGGTCCGCAGCGTGGAAGGCAACAAGCTCACCGTCGACTTCGACAAGGCCGGCGAGAAGAAGGTCCTCGACAGCTTCGTGGAGAAGGGCTGAGCGTCACCGCCGCCGGGCGAGCCCTCGGAGCAGGACGGCGCCCAGGCCGGCAGCCAGGGCGACGCCGCCGGCGGCGAGCGCCGCAATTCCAGCGGGCGGGATCTTCCGGGCGGGCTCGGACGTCGCCGGAGCCTCCTCCGCCACCGCCACGATCTCGTGGGCCGCGCGCTGGACGTCCTCTGGACTCGGCGGCTCCAGCACCGCCTCCACGGCGGCCGGCGAGATGTCGCCGCGGCGGAAGGTGACCCAGCCTGCCTGGGGATCGGCCTCGGCTTGGAAGCCGTGCTGCGTCCACGACTTCGCGTGCGGCTTGTCCTCGCCGGCCCACCATGCCCGACCGGTGCGCGCGCCCTTCGGCAGCGGAAAGCCCAGGACCTCCTCGACCTCGGCGAAGCTCGCTCGCCATTCGGGACCCTCGTGGGCGGCCAGGCGTTCGGACAGCGGACGGTACTTGCTCATGTGACGTCTCCCGCGGGGCTCAACGCCCAGGGCCGTCAGATGGCGCCAGCTCGACCCTGAACCAACCGGCCCGTCGCGCGCTCTAGCGGCCTGGAACTGGATGAGCAAAGGCTGACGCCGTGGACTACAGGAAGCTGCTTTCGGGGGTCGGGATCGCCGCCGTCGCGGGCCTGCTGCTCGGCGGGGCCATGAAGCCCGATCTGCGCGGCGACGAACGCCCGGAGGGGCCGCAGATCTTCGCCGGCTGGTCCGGCGCCCGCTCCACCGGCCCGTTCGACGACGGCATGACCCTCACCTACTGGCAGGGCAAGCTGCCGGACTATGTGGTCGGCACCGACTGGAAACAGGCCATCGCCTGGCAGGAGGCGCCGGAGATCATCGAGGCCGAGCCCTACGACGGCAGCGCCTTCGATGTCCCCGAGCCGGAGCCGGCCGAGTACGCCTATGCTCGCTGGGAGGAGCCGCCGGCCGAGGCCCCGCACTATCCGTCGATGTCGGGCGGCGTGGCCTACGGGGCGGAGCGCGCTTACGGCGGCGACCGGCTGGATGCGCCGCCCCCGCCGCCCGAGTTCGACGCCGAGGTGATGCCCGAGGCCACCGGCGACACGACGACGGAGCAGGGCTGATCCCCCTCGCCTTTCGCCGCCCCGCCCTTTAGACGGCGCGGGATGAGCGACGACGCCTTCCAGATCACCGCCCGCGGGCCCCGCGCTGAGGCTGAGGCCGCGGCCGCCGCCCTGGACGAGACCCCGGTCACCGAGACCCTCACCTACTCCATCCTGGAAGAGGACGAGGACCACGACGTCTGGCGGATCGACGCCTTCCCGACCACTGAGGACGAGCGCGCCGCGCTGCTCGAGGTGCTGGCAGGCTGGCCGGCGCTCCGCGTCTCCACCGAGAAGCTGGCCGACGCCGACTGGCTGGCCATGGCGCTCTCCGGCCTGCCGCCGGTGCGCGCCGGCCGGTTCTTCGTCTACGGCGCCCACGACCGCGGGCTCGCGCCGGCGAGCACGATCAATCTGCGCATCGAAGCGGGCGCGGCCTTCGGCACCGGTCACCACGGCACGACGGTGGGCTGCCTGCTGGCGTTCCACGACCTCCTGAAGGCGCAGCGCTTCGAAAAGGTCCTGGACGTGGGCTGCGGCACCGGCGTGCTCGCCATCGCCGCGGCCCGCACCGGCTCGCGCGTCGCGGTCGGCACCGACATCGACAAGGTCTCGGTGCGGATCGCCAACGAGAACGCGACGCTGAACAACGCCGACGCCCGGTTCGTGCACGCCAGCGGCCTGAACGACCAGCGGGTGCGCACCGACGCGCCCTACGACCTGGTGTTCGCCAACATCCTCGCGCCGCCGCTGGTGGCGCTGTCGCACGACATCAAGCTCGCGCTGAAGCCCGGCGGCCTCGCCATCCTCTCCGGCCTGCTGCGCACCCAGGAGCGGCGCGTGCTCGCCGCCTACACCTCCAAGGGCTTCCGCCTGGTCCGCCGCCTGCACCGTGACGCCTGGGCGACCCTGGTCCTGAAGCGGCCCTAGCCGAACACCTTCTTCGCTCCGAGCGCCACCTGCCAATGCGCCAGGCGGTCCTTGAGCTGACTCTCGCGGCCGTATGTCCCGAGCTCCTTGTCGTCGATGACCTCCACCACCTCGTAGGCGAAGGCGTCGGCGCCGTGCTCCGCCCAGGCCGTGTGCAGATCGCGCTGCAGGCGGCCGCCGGGCCCCATCTTCAGGGAGAACCAGACGGCGTTCTGCTGCTGGCCGAGGTTCTTGGAGCTTCCCACCCAGGCCTCGCCGGTCGCCGTGCAGCGCACGGCGAAGACGCCCGCCTTGGGCGTGGTCTCCTTATAGTCGCGGATGCGTTCGCGCCGGCTCTGCTTGTCCATGGTCCGGCGATAGCCCCGCCAGAGACCGCCGTCAATTATATCCGGGTGAAAAGCGCACCTTTGCCGCGCCCTGCGAACGGACTAAATCCTTCTCATGCGCCAGACCTTCGACGAGACCACCGACCGCTCCTTCGGATCCAAGCACGTGCCGCTGATCCGGCAGGCCATGGCCAGGCACGGCCTGGACGGCTTCCTCGTGCCGCACGAGGACGAGCACCAGAACGAGTACCTGCCCGCCGCCAACGACCGGCTGGCCTGGGCCACCGGCTTCACCGGCTCGGCCGGCGCGGCGGTCATCCTGAAGGATAAGGCCGCCGTCTTCGTGGACGGCCGCTACACGCTCCAGGTCCGGGACCAGGTGGACGTCGGCCTGTTCGAAATCCGCGACCTCGTGGAGGGCGGCGTGCCGGCCTACCTGGAGAGCGCTGCGCCGCGGGGCGCGAGGATCGGCTACGACCCGCGCCTGCACAGCCCCGACGCGCTGGGCCACCTGAAGGCCGCCGCGGCGCGGGCCGGCGCCGAGCTGCAGCCGGTGAGCCCCAATCCGGTGGACGAAGCCTGGGGCGCGGCTCGCCCGCCGCAGCCGACCGCCCCTGTCGTGCCGCACCCGCTGGAGTACGCCGGCGAGGACTCTGCCGGGAAGCGCGCCCGCGTCGGCCAGGCGCTGGCCGGCGGCGCGGACGCCGCGGTGCTGACCGCCCCAGCCTCGATCGCCTGGCTGTTCAACATCCGGGGCGGCGACGTGATCCGCTCGCCCCTGCCGCTCGCCCAGGCGGTGCTGAACCGCGACGGCACCGCTCGCCTGTTCCTCGACCCGGCGAAGGTCACGCCCGATCTGCCGGCCTGGCTCGGCAACCAGGTGCGGCTGGAGACGCCGGACGACCTGCCGCAAGCGCTGGCCGAGCTGAAGGGCAAGCGCGTCGTCGTGGACCCGGCGCAGTCCTCGGCCTGGTACTTCGAGGCGCTGCAGTCGGCAGGCGCCGAGGTGGTGCGCGCCGAGGATCCCTGCGCCCTGCCCCGCGCCTGCAAGAACGAGGTGGAGATCCAGGGCGCGCGCAACGCCCACGCCCGCGACGGCGCCGCCGTGACCCGCTTCCTGCACTGGCTGGCCACCGAGGGCCAGGTGAACCCGCCCGACGAGATCACCGCCGTGAAGACACTGGAGGGCTTCCGCGAGGCGACCGGTGCGCTGAAGGACCTGTCCTTCGACACCATCGCCGGCGCGGCCGGCAACGGCGCCATCGTCCACTACCGGCCCACGGAGCGGCTCAACAAGCGGGCCGAGAAGGGTTCGCTGCTGCTGGTGGACTCCGGCGCCCAGTACCTGGACGGCACCACCGACATCACCCGCACGGTGGCCATCGGCGAGCCGACCGAGGAGATGCGCGAGCGGTTCACCCTGGTGCTCAAGGGCAACCTGGCCCTGGCCCGCATCCGATTCCCGGCGGGCACCACCGGCTCGGCCATCGACGCGCTGGCCCGCGCGCCCCTGTGGGCCTACGGCCTCGACTACGACCACGGCACCGGCCACGGCGTCGGCAGCTACCTGGGCGTGCACGAGGGCCCGCAGCGGATCTCCAAGGCGCCGAACACCGTGTCCCTGCGGCCCGGGATGATCCTCTCCAACGAGCCGGGCTACTACAAGGAAGGCGCCTACGGCATCCGGATCGAGAACCTGCAGGTGGTGACGCCGCCGCTGGACGTGCCCGGCGGCGAACGGCCCATGCTGGGCTTCGAGACCCTGACGCTCGCGCCGATCGACCGCCGGCTGATCGCGCCGAAGCTGCTGACCGACGAGGAGCGCGGCCAGCTCGACGCCTACCACGCGCGTGTCCTGAAGGTGGTGGGGCCGCAGGTCGAACCCGAGGTCCGCGCCTGGCTCGAACAGGCCTGCGCGCCGGTCTGACGCGATGACCGACACCTCCAACGCCGCCCAGCAGGCCTACTGGAACGACGCCGCCGGCCAGACCTGGGCCGAGATGCAGGAGGCCCTCGACCGGCAGCTCGCGCCGCTGGGCCAGGCGGGGATGGCGGCGCTGCAGCCGCGCCCCGGCGAGCGGATCCTGGATGTCGGCTGCGGCGCCGGCCAGACCACGCTGGAGCTCGCCCAGGCGGTGGGCGCCACGGGCGCAGTGCTCGGCGTGGACATCTCCCGACCGCTGCTGGAGGTGGCGCGCCGCCGGCAGGCGCCGGCGGGTGTCGACTTCGTGGAGGCCGACGCCCAGGCCTTCCCCTTCGAGCCGGCGAGCTTCGACGCCGCCTTCTCCCGCTTCGGGGTGATGTTCTTCGCCGACCCTCCGGCCGCCTTCGCCAATATCCGGGGCGCGCTGAAGCCGGGCGGCCGGCTCGCCTTCGTCTGCTGGCGGCCGCTGGCCGAGAACCCGATCATGACCGTCCCCATGGCGGCCGCCGCCCGGAGCCTCCCCCCGCCGCCGCCGCCGGCCGATCCGCAGGCGCCGGGCCCCTTCGCCTTCGCCGACCCTGAGCACGTGCGGGGGATCCTCGGCGCCGCCGGCTTCGAGGCGGTGAGCCTCACGCGGCACGACGAGGCGATCGGCGGCGGCGATCTGCGGACAGCCGTCGGCCTCGCGCTGCGCGTCGGCCCGCTGGGCGCCCTGCTGCGCGAGAACCCGGACAAGCGAGACGAGGTGGTGGCGGCGATCCGCGAGGCGCTGTCCGGCTACGACGGGCCGGAGGGCCCCAAGCTGCCGTCGGCCACCTGGATCGTCACGGCGAGGAGACCGCAATGATCGGCAGGGCCTTCGCCGCGGTCCTCGCGAGCCTCGCGATCGCCGCGCCGGCCCGGGCGGCGGACACCGACCAGGAGGCGATCCTGGCGCAGATCGATCGCTTCTTCGCGGCGATGAAGCGGCAGGACACCGCCGGTCTGGAGAAACTGATCTACGCCGACGGGGTGATGACCATCGTCCGTATCGCTCCGGACGGGACCGAGCGCCACAGCCGGCGCCCCGTCACCGCCTGGATCGACAGCATCCGCACCACGCCCGGCCTGGACGAGCGAATCTGGAGTCCCACCGTGATGCGGCGCGGGCCCATGGCCGTGGTCTGGGCTCCCTACGACATCAAGAAGGACGGCGAACGCCTGCACTGCGGGGTCGACGTGTTCGACATGGTTCGCGTCGACGGCGTCTGGCGTGTGGCCAGCCTGATGTTCACCGCCGAGCCGGGCGCCTGTACGGAGCTGAAAGCGCCCGGCTAGCCGCCGACCAGCGCCAGCCACTCGTCCTCGGTCAGCACCTGGACACCGTGCTTCTCGGCGTCCTTCAGCTTTGAGCCCGCGCCGGGTCCCGCCACCACGAGGTCCGTCTTCTTCGACACCGAGCCTGAGACCTTGGCGCCCAGCCGCTCGGCCTGCGCCTTCGCCTCGTCGCGCGTCATCTTCTCCAGCGCGCCGGTGAAGACCACCGTCTTGCCGGCGACGGCGGTGTCGGATTTCGGCCGCTCGGCCGGCAGCACCGTCAGCTCGGCCAGCAGATTGTCGACCATCTGGCGATTATGCGCCTCGCCGAAGAAGGCGGCGATCATCCGCGCGGCGACCACGCCTACGGCGCTCACCGACGCCAGCTCCTGGAACGCCTCGCCCGGGGTCTGGGCGAGCGCCTCGGCCGCGGCGGCCTCGAAGGCCGGCCAGTCGTCGAACCGCGCGGCCAGCGCCGCCCGGGCGCGGGCGTTGAGCCTGGGGATCGCAAGCCGCAGGTGCTCCTCGAGGCTGGCGCCCGCCGGGATCAGCAGCGCCGGCCGCGCGCGGGCGAAGTCGAGCACCGCCCCCAGCGCGGTGGGCCCCAGACCGTCCAGGTCGGACAACTCGGCATAAAGGGAGCCGGCGGTCTGTTCGGCGGCCGAGCGGGCGGTGGCGACGAACGCCTCCACCGTCTCGAAGTGCCGGGCGAGCGCCAGCGAGGTCGTCTCGCCCACATGGCGAATGCCGAGCCCGTAGATGAATCGGTCGAGCGCGATGGTCCGCCGCGCCTCGATCCCCTCCAGCAGGTTCTTCACGCTGGTCTCGCCGAACCGGTCCAGCGCCAGGAGCTCGTCGCGCTTCTCGTGCAGGCGGAAGATGTCGGCGGGCGAGTCCAGCCAGCCGTGCTCGCTGAACAGCGTGAGCTGCTTCTCGCCCAGGCCCTCGATGTCGAAGGCGCGGCGGCTGACGAAGTGGCGCAGGTGCGCGAGCTTCTGGAACGGACAGGCGAACTCGCCCGAGCAGCGGCGGACCACCGTCTCCGCGCCCGAGGCGGTGGTCTCGCGCACCACCTCGGTGCGCAGCGGGCACGGGCAGACCTGCGGGAATTCGTACGGCTCGGCGCCGGCCGGACGCTCCTCCGGCACGACAGAGAGGATCTGCGGGATCACGTCGCCCGCTCGCTGAAGGATCACCGTATCGCCGAGCCGGACATCGAGGCGCGCGATCTCGTCCGCGTTGTGCAGGGTGGCGTTGGTCACCACCACCCCGCCGACTGTGACGGGCGTCAGCCGGGCCACCGGAGTCATGGCCCCGGTGCGGCCCACCTGGATGTCGATCGCCTCCAGCACGGTGCGGGCCTGCTGCGCCGGGAACTTGCGGGCGATGCCCCACCGCGGCGCGCGGCTGACGAAGCCCAGGCGCTGCTGCCAGTCCAGCCGGTCGACCTTGTAGACCACCCCGTCGATGTCGAAGCCGAGCTTCGGCCGCACCGCCTCCATCGCCCGATAGGCGTCCAGCAGCCCCTCCACCCCCACCACCCGGCGGCTCTGAGGCGTCACCTGGAAGCCCCAGGCCTTGAGCCGCTCCAGCGCCTCCCACTGGGTCTCGGCGAAAGGCGCGCTCACGAAGCCCCAGGCGTAGGCGAAGAACCGCAGCGGCCGTTGGGCGGTGATCTTCGGGTCGATCTGGCGCAGCGAACCCGCGGCGGCGTTGCGGGGGTTGGCGTAGGTCCGCTGGCCCGCGGCCTCCGCCGCCGCGTTCATGGCCGCGAACTCCTCAGTCCCGAGATAGACCTCGCCGCGGATCTCGATCTCGTCCGGCCAGCCGGCCCCCTTCAGCCGGTGCGGGATCTCGCCGACCGTCCGGACGTTGGCGGTCACGTCCTCGCCCACCCGGCCGTCGCCCCGCGTCGCCGCCCGCACCAGCATCCCGCCCTCGTAACGGATCGAGCAGGACAGGCCGTCGATCTTCGGCTCGGCGGTATAGGCCACCTCCTCGGTCAGCCTGAGAAACCGCCGCACCCGGGCGTCGAACTCGGCGGCGTCCTCGTCCGAGAAGGCGTTGTCCAGGCTGAGCATCGGCACGCCGTGCTCCACCGGCGCGAACTGCTCGGATCGGGCCGCGCCGACCCGCAGGCTCGGGGAGTTGTCGCGGACCAGGTGCGGGAAGCGCTGCTCGATGGCCGCGTTGCGCTGCTTCAGCGCGTCGTACTCGGCGTCGGAGACCGTCGGCTGGTCTTGCTGGTAGTAGTGGATGTCGTGCGCCGCGATCTCGTCGGCGAGGAAGGTCAGCTCCTCGACAGCCTGAGCCTCGGTGAGCTGGTCGACGGGTGTGGTCCGGTGGGAATCCATGGGCCGACCCTAGCCGATCCCGGTCGCCCGGATCACGCCCCGATGAGCGCCCGGGCGGCGGCGCGGGCCGCGTCGGTGATCTGAGCGCCGGCGAGCATGCGGGCGATCTCCTCCTCTCGGTCGGCGGCCGGGAGGATCTCGACGGCGGTGCGGATGCGCTCGGCGTCGCCCGCCTTGGAGATGCGCCAGTGGGCCTCGGCGCGCGCGGCCACCTGCGGCGAATGGGTGACCACCAGCACCTGGGCGTTGGTCGCCAGCTTCTTGAGGCGCAGGCCGACCGCGTCGGCCACCGCGCCGCCGACACCCTGGTCGACCTCGTCGAAGATCATCAGCGGCTGCGGCCCCCCGCCACGGCCGGCGAGCGCGGCCTTCAGGGCGAGCGCGAAGCGGGCGAGCTCGCCCCCCGAGGCGATGGCGCCCAGGTCGCCGAACGGCGCGCCCGGGTTGGTGGCGATCTCGAAGGCCACGCGGTCTAGACCCGCAGGACCCGCGCGATCCTCCGCCAGCGGCTCCACGGCCACCCGGAAACGCGCCTTCTCGAGCTTGAGCGGCGCGAGCTCGGCCATCACGGCGTCGGCCAGGCGCTCGCCGGCGGCCCGGCGGGCGCCGGTGAGCTCGCCGGCCGCGCCGAGATAGGCCTGCCGCGCAGACGCCAGCGCCGCCTCGGCCGCCTTCAGCTCGTCCTCGGAGGACTCCACCGCGCGCAGCCGCTCGGCGAAGCGCGCGCGCAGCAGCGGCAACTCCTCCACGGCGACGTTCAGCTTGCGGGCGAGGCCCCGCAGGTCAAACAGCCGTTCCTCGGTCTTCTCCAGCCGGTCTGGTTCGAACTCGAAGGCCTCGGCGGCGGCGTCGATGGCGGCCTCCGCCTCCCCGGCCTCGATCAGCACGCGGTCGAGCGCCTCGGAGGCCTGGCTGAGCCGGCTGACGGCCGCCCCATCCGCGGCGGCGCCGGCGGTGACGGCCCGCTCGCGCGCGCGCTCGAGTGCGCGGATGGCGGACGCCACCTTGGGCCCGAGCCCGTCGAAGGTCTCGCGCGCCTGGGAGATGTCGGACAGCGCCTTCTCGGCCGCCCCCAGCACCGCGCGTTCCTCCGCCAGGCGGGTCTCCTCCCCCTCCTTGGGATCCAGGCGGTCGAGTTCGGCGAGCCGAAGCTGCAGCTCCTCGGTCTCGGCGGCCGACCGGCTCACCGCCTCGCGGAGCGCGTCCACGCGATCGCGCGCCTCGCGCCAGCCGCGCCAGCGCTCGGCGACGAGCGCGGCGGGGCGCGAGAGGTCCCCATAGGCGTCGAGCAGCGGCCGGTGGGTGCGGGCGTCCAGCAGGCCCACCGTCTCGTGCTGCCCGTGCACCTCGAGCAGTTGCTCGCCGATCTCCTTGAGCACGCCGACGCCGGTGGCCTGGTCGTTCACGAAGGCGCGGCTGCGGCCGTCGGCCGCCAGCGTCCGGCGCAGCACCAGGTCCTCGTCGCGGGCGTAGGAGAGCCCCTTCTCTTCCAGGAGGTCCCACACAGGATGATCGGCGGCCGGCGCAAAGACCGCGGACACCGCCGCCTGCTGGGCGCCGCGGCGAACGAGGCCTGCGTCGGCGCGGGCCCCGGTGGCGAGGCCGAGCGCGTCCAGGATGATCGACTTGCCGGCCCCGGTCTCGCCGGTGAGCGCAGTGAGGCCCGGCCCGATGGACAGGTCCAGGGCCTCGATCAGAACGACGTCGCGGATCCAGAGTCCGATGAGCACGGGAGCGAAGATCGCCCGGAATCAGGTGGTGCGGAAGTCTTAGTTGTTCGCCTTAGGTTCCGTCGCAGCCGCATCCGTCGCGGTGACGGCGGGCTCGGCGGCCGAAACGGAGGCCGGCGGCCGGATCGTCTCGGATTTGTCCTTCCGGAACGGCAGTCGCAGGAAGCCGCGGCGGCCGGAGGCGCCGGTGGGTTCCACCGCCGGGCGCAGGCCACGGGACGTGAGCAGCTTGTAGGCGTCGCCGTACCAGGCATCGCCCGGGAAGTTGTGGCCGAGCACCGCGCCATTGCGCTTGGCCTCGTCCATCAGGCCGAGCGTCAGATACGACTCCACGAGGCGGTAGAGCGCTTCCGGCGTGTGGCTGGTGGTCTGGTACCGGTCGACGACGGTGCGGAACCGGCCGATGGCGGCCAGCGTGTCGCCGTTGCGAAGGTACCAGCGCCCGATGGTCATCTCCTTGCCGGCCAACTGGTCGTTGACCATGTCGATCTTCAGGCGGGCGTCGGAGGCGTATTCGGTGGTCGGATAGCGCTGGACCACCTCGCGGAGGTTGGCGAGCGCCTGGCCGGTGGCCGCCTGGTCCCGGCCCACGTCCACGATCTGTTCGAAGTAGCAGATCGATTTGATGTAGTGGGCGTAGGCCGCCGCCGGGTTGCCCGGATAGAGCTGGATGAACCGATCGGCGTCGGCGATGGCCTCGGGGTAGTCGTTCGACTGGTAGTGGGCGAACGCCTGCATCAGGATCGCGCGGCGCGACCACTCCGAGTACGGGTGCTGCCGCTCGACTTCCTGGAAGTAGTTCACCGCCTGATCCCACTGACGGCGGTCAAGCCGGTCCGCGCCGGTGGCGTAGAGCAGCTCCACCGGGCGCTCTTCATAGGCCAGCCGCGGCTTCTTCTGGCGGCCGGCGCATCCGGTCAGGGCAAGGGCGCAGACGCCGGCCACGAGAACCGGACGAGCCCACGAATTGCGAAGCAGAGACACCTTCACCTCAAACGGACAGACGCGCGCCCCCACGCGAGGAGTCGCTTCTAAACCACGCCGGGCGGCCCGGGCAAACGGAACCACCCCCCGCAGGGCTCCATGCCGCGGGAAAGCGGCGGCCGTAGGGCGGCTCAGAGGCTCTCCCGGAGCTGCGCCACCTGTTCCTCGTGGGTGGCGGCGGGCTTCGGCAACCCGATCTGGTCACTGACCATCTCGGCGAGCGACGGGAAGGCGGAGCGTTCGATGCGATGGCTGTCGCCCCAGAGGTCGGCGCGCATCAGCGCCTTCGGACAGTGCAGGAAGGCCTCCCGGACGGCGACCTTGAGCACCGACCGCGGCGGCTTGCCGAACTCCACGAAGGCTTCGGCCAGACTCTCGTCCTCGATCAGCTCGGCCCGGCCGTTCACCCGATAGACGTCGTCCATGCCGGGGATCATGAACATCATGCCGATCTCACCGGTGTCGGCGATGTTCTTCAGGCTGTCGATCCGGTTGTTGCCCGGCCGGTCGGGCAGGAACAGCGCCTTGCCGGCCTCGTCCACCTTGACGAAGCCCGGGCCGCCGCCCCGCGGCGACACGTCCACGCCGCCCTGCCCCACCGTGCCGATCACCACGAAGGGCGACAGGCCGATGAAGCGACGGCCGTGCGCGTCGACGTGGTCTATGGCCTTGGCCACGGTGAAGGGATGCGGTGGCTTGTAGAGCCTGCCCAGCGCAGCCTGCATCGGTTCGTCGGACATGGCGGCCTCCTGCGGGACCAGGAGACACTAGTTGCGAACGCCTCGCAACTTTTATCCCGACCTGGCGCGCCCGCCGCTCAGACGGCCTCGGCCAGGTGGTGCACGAGGGTGCGCATGCGCCAGGCGTCCGGACGCGCGAGCAGGGCCCGGACGAGTTGGTTGTTGACCGCGTGGCCTGCCAATTCGCCCTCGAAGCGGCCGATGATCGGGCTGCCCAGGACGAAGAGGTCGCCGATGGCGTCCAGCGCCTTGTGGCGGACGAACTCGTCTGGCCGGCGAAGGCCCTCCGGGTTCAGCACCCTGTCGCCCTCGATCACCACGACGTTGTCCATGCTGCCGCCACGCGCGAGGCCCATGGCCCGCAGGGCCTCGACCTCATGGAGGAAGCCGAAGGTGCGGCAGTCGGCCAGCTCGCGCCGGAAGGCCGGGCCGTCCATGGCCATGTCGATCTTCTGGACGCCGATGGCGGCGGTGGGGAAGCGGATCTCGAAGGCCACCTCGAAGCGGCCGGCCGGCTTGAGCGCGGCGCGCTTGTCGCCGTCCACGACCTCGATGGGCTCCAGGATCTCGATGTAGCGGCGCGGCGCCTCCTGGGCGCGGCGGCCGGCCCGGTCGAGGATGCGCACGAACGGCTCGGACGAGCCGTCCATGATCGGCATCTCGGGCCCGTCCAGCTCGACGACGGCGTTGTCGATCCCGAGCATGGCGAAGGCCGCCATCAGGTGCTCGATGGTCGAGACGGTGACGCCGGCGGCGTTGCCGATCACGGTGCCGAGCTGCGTCTTGCAGACCGCCTCGCCGGTGGCGGGCACTCGGTTGTCGCGGTCGGCCACGTCGGAGCGGACGAACACGATCCCATGGTCGGCGGGCGCCGGGCGAACGTCCACGCGCACGTGCGCGCCCGTGTGCACGCCGACGCCGGCGAAGAGCGCCGGGGCCCGGAGCGTGTGCTGGAACGCCCGGTCTTGGAAAGCGTCTGCGGCCAAGGGGACCTTCCTGTACTCGTGCCAGCGACCTTTCGGCCGCACTACGTCCCAACGTCTGGCTAAGGCGATTGCCGCACCGCAGCAAAACACTTGCTGTTTCGCTTTGTTTCGGTTCGGGACAGTGCGCGGCAGAGCCGTTCGGGTCCGCGGTGGACAGGCCTGCCGCCTCGTCAGGCCTCGTAGCGCGCCGCGCCGATCAGCGCCTGAGAACGGTCGTGGACGGAGACCACCGCCGCCATTCCACCCCGCGTCAGGGCCAGGGCAAGGTTGCGGGCCTGCTCCTCGGCGCGCCGGCCCGACAGGAACATCAGGGGCTGGGTCTCGCCCTCGCAGAGCACCGCCCATCCGCCATCCACCGGGCCAACGGATATCCTGTGCTCAGACATGGCGACCTCCCCGCTCGCTTTCGCGACGGGGAGGAGCCTAGGCCGACCGCCGGTCGCCCGGCATTCACGTTTGTTGGAGCGCAGCCTTAGTTGGCGAGACGGCGCAGGAAGGACGGGATCTCCAGGTCCTCGCCCGCTTCCGGCTGCTCGACCGCCACCGGCGCTTCGGCCGGCAGGGCTCCGCCACGGCTGGCGGTGGCGCGCGGCGCGGGGGCGGGCGCCGGGGCCGCCTGGGCCGGCGCGTCGTAACGGGGGCGGCCGCCGAACAGGCTCAGGAAGCCGCCGCGCGGGCGCCGCGGCTCGTAGGGCTCGGTGAACAGCGGCTCGTCGGCGGAGGTATCCACGGCCGGGTCGATGATGCGGCTGACGGTCGGCGCCGGCGCCGGCTCCGGAGCGGCGGCCACAGGCGCGGCGTAGAGGTCGGCCTGCTCTTCCTCGATCGCCGGGGCGACATAGGGCGCGGGCTCGGGCGCGGCGGCGACCACCGGCTCGGGCGCCGGGGCCGGCGCGGACGCGGCGGCGGGCGCCGTGTCGACGCGCAGCGGCTGGGCCGTGGTGTTCGCGCGGCGCTCGAGGCGCGGCTCGATGGCGGCGATGGAGACGCCGTCCATGCCGGTGGCGACCACCGACACGCGGACCTTGCCGTCGAGGGTCGGGTCGAAGGCGGCGCCGAAGATGATGTTGGCTTCGGGGTCGACCTGCTCGGCGATGGCGTTGGCCGCCTCGTCGACTTCCAGCAGGGTCATGTCGAGGCCGCCGGTGACGTTCACCAGCACGGCCTTGGCGCCCTTCAGCGACACCTCGTCGAGCAGCGGGTTCTGGATGGCGTTCTGGGCGGCCATCAGGGCGCGGTCGTCGCCGGTCGCCTCGCCGGTGCCCATCATCGCCTTGCCCATCTCGGTCATGACCGTGCGGACGTCGGCGAAGTCGAGGTTGATGAGGCCCGGCAGCACCATCAGGTCGGTGATCGAGCGGACGCCCGAGTGCAGGACCTGGTCGGCCATGCCGAAGGCCTCGGCGAAGGTCGTCCGCTCGTTGGCGACGCGGAACAGGTTCTGGTTCGGGATGACGATCAGGGTGTCGACGTAGCGCTGCAGCTCACCGATGCCGGCGTCGGCCAGGCGCATGCGGTGGCGGCCTTCGAAGTGGAAGGGCTTGGTGACGACGCCGACCGTCAGGATGCCGCGCTCGCGAGCGCACTTGGCGATGATCGGCGCGGCGCCGGTGCCGGTGCCGCCGCCCATGCCGGCGGTGATGAAGACCATGTGCGCGCCGTCGAGGTGCTCGCCGATCTCCGGGATCGACTCCTCGGCCGCGTGCATGCCCACTTCCGGGTGCGCGCCGGCGCCCAGGCCCTGGGTCGCCTGCACGCCGAGCTGGATGCGGCGGTCCGTCTTGGCGAACTGGAGCTGCTGGGCGTCGGTGTTGGCGACGACGAACTCAACCCCTTCGAGCCCTGCCTCGATCATGTTGTTCACGGCGTTGCCGCCGGCGCCCCCGACGCCGAACACCACGATCCGCGGCTTCAGTTCTGTCGCCTGCGGAGCTGAGAGAGAAATCGCCATCGGACCCTGCGTCCTTCCCAAAAACCGGCCTGGAGCGCTGGTCGACCCGCCCGGCCAGCGCCTCCTTAAGGATGGGTGAAAATCTGCGCCTTCATCCTTAAGCGAGGGTTAAGGGCATAGCGTGAGTCGTCCGGCGAGCGACCTGCGGCGCCCCCGAAAAATCGGCTTCTTCCACAGGGTGCGGCAGCGAATCCGGCGCTGCGACGCACTGTCTCGCAAGCCGAAGCTCTGCCGTAAAGCTGAACGCCAAGGAACCGCGTTCGTCAACAACCGTTGCCGTGGCGGGGAAACAAGACCTGGAGGGAGAGATGTTCAGGACAGTCCTGGTGGCGGTCTCCGCAGCCGCGCTCGCCGCCTGCTCGACGACAGTCAAGGAAGCGCCCGGAGGCGGCGGCCCCGCCGCGGCCGCCGAGGTGATGAACCTGTCGATCCGCAACGTCAGCGGCTCCGCCACCGCCGAGAAGGTCACGCCGGAGGTGGTGAACTCGTTGGCCGAGGCGATCCGGATCGAGCTGGGCGGCGGCGCGACCGGCGGTCCGCCCGCGGACCTGAGCTTCGTGGTGTCGGACTACCGGGTGGTGGGCAACGCCACGCGGTTCATGGTCGGCGCGCTGGCCGGCAGCAACCGCATGACGGTGGACGTCACGGTGAAGAACCCGTCGGGCAAGGTGCTCCGGCAGTTCTCGGTGACCCGCAGCGCCAACACAATGGGCGTCGGCGCCTTCATGAACCAGAAGGGCAGCCTGATCGGCCAGACCGCCGAGGCCGTCGCGAAGACGGTCCGCGGCGAGAAGTAGCCCTAGAGGTTCTCGCGCAGCCAGGCGGCCGCCTTGGCGACCGGGTTGGCGCGCGGGTCCAGCGGCTCGCGGCGGAGCTTGGCCGAGGCCAGCGCCTTGGCCGAGACGGCTTCCCGCGGGCCGAACGCCGCCCGGTGCAGGATCCCCGCCGCGGCGGTGAACGCCGGGCCGGAGGCGGCGTCGGCGAGGTGCGGCACGCGGCGCGGACGGCCCAGGCGGACCGGCCGGTCGAACACCCGGACCGCCACCTCGCGGACGCCGGCGAGCTGGCTCGCACCGCCCGTCAGCACGAGGCCGGCGCCCGGCTCCACCGGCGCGCCGGAGGCCTTCAGCCGGTCGCGCAGCAGTTCCAGCGTCTCCTCGACGCGCGGCGCGATGATGCCCTTCAGGAGGCTGCGCGGCGCGACCACCGGGCCGGCGCCGGGATCGTCGCCGCGGGGCGGCGCCTCGATCATCTCGCGATCCTCATTGGCCGAGGCGATGGCCGAGCCGTGCAGCGTCTTGATCCGCTCGGCGCCGGCCACCGAGGTGGAGAGCCCCCGCGCGATGTCCTGGGTCACGTGCTGGCCGCCCACCGGCACGGTTTCAACGTGCACGAGCGAGCCGGCGTTGAACACCGCCGCCGAGGTGGAGCCGCCGCCCATGTCGATGCAGACGGCGCCCAGGTCCATCTCGTCCTCCTCCAGCGCGGCGAGCGCGGAGACGAACGGGGCGGCGACGACGCCCTCGAACTGCAGGTGGGCGCGCTCGACGCAGGCGCCCAGCGTCTGGAAGACGGCTTCCGACACCGAGACCACGAGGAGTTCGACGCCGAGCGTGCGGCCGAACATGGCGCGCGGATCGCGGACCCCGCCCTGCCCGTCCACCGACCAGGCGATCGGCAGGATGTGGGCGGCGCGGCGGCCGGGCAGCTTGATCTGGGCCAGCGCGTGGCTGATGGCCCGGACGAGGTCGTTGTCGCCGATCGGACGGGCGCCGAGCGAGACGCGGCCCGCCACGCGCGTGGAGGTGAGCTGGCCGCCGGCGGTGGCGACGGTGACGCCCTGGACGCTCACGCCCGCGACGTTCTCGGCCCGCTCCACCGCCTGGGCGATCGCCTCGGACGCCTCGTCGAGATTGACGATCGAGCCGCCGCGCACGCCGCGCGACTGGACATAGCCCACGCCCGCGGTGGTCAGGGTGCGGTCGCCCCGGCGAACACCTTCAGGCTTCATAATGAAGCAGGTAACCTTCGAGGCGCCGAGGTCCACGGCGGCCACGACCTGCGGTCGCGCGATGGCGGCGCGGAGGCCCTCGCGGCCTTCCTTCTTCTGCTCGACGCGTTGCGCAGCCTTCAACATCAGTCTTCCCTCACGCGCCTTCTGCGACGAGTTGGCCGGCCGGAGCCGCTTGGCGTGGCCGGACGGCGACCACGTCGGGGTTGCGCAGGTCGATCCGCTCGAAGCCGAGCTCGAGGATGTGGCTGCGCTGGTCGAGCTGCTCGAGCTGCATCAGCGCCTCCTCCTCGCCCACGGCGGGGAGCTGGACGATCGAACCGTCCTTCAGCCGCAGGTCCCAGCGGCGGTTGTCGACGCGCACCAGCGCCTCCATCCGTTCCATGAGCCGGGGACGTTGGGCGAGCGTCGGCAGGATGCCGGGCGCCATCTCGGCGGCGCCCAGGCCCACCACCAGCGGCAGGGTCGGGAAGCGGCCGGGGTCGGCCTCAGGGATCGGCTGGCCGCGCTCGTCGATGACCATGGTGCGGCCGTTGTGCTGCCAGACCGCGAGCTGCTTGCGCTCGACCACCGCGATCACGAGGGTGTCGGGCAGCAGGCGCACCACCCGCGCCTCCTTCACCCAGCCCACCTTCTCCACCGACTGGCGGACCCCCTCAAGGTCGAGGCCGAGGACCGGCTGGTCCTTGTAGACGCCGGTGGCGGCGACGATGTCCTGGGTGGCCATGGCCGACGCGCCTTCGACGTGCACGGCGCGCAGGCGGAAGCCCGCCTGGCCGAACCGGCTGTCGACGCCGGCCGAGATGGCGTGGCCGAGCCGCTCGCCGCGGCCGCCCGTCCCGAGCGTCGCCACAACCGCCAGCACCAGCACGCCGGCCGAGGCCGCCAGGGCGACCTTGGGCGAGACGCCGGCGCCATCCAGGCGCGGGCCCGCGGCCGCCGCCGGCCGCTTGGCCGACGGACGCTTCGATGCGTTAGGGGGCGCCTTGCCCAGAGGCTTCGCCTGGGTTTGCGATCCTCCCCGCACCGCCGCGGGCATAGGCGTCCTCCGTAATCCACAAGACCAGGTCGTCGAATCCCACGCCCTGCGCCGCCGCCTGCTCGGGGACGAGCGAGGTGGGCGTCATGCCGGGCTGGGTGTTGACCTCCAAGAGGACCATAATGTCGTTAATGTCGTCATAACGGAGATCGGACCGGGTAACCCCGCGACAACCAAGGGCTGCGTGCGCTCGCTCGGACAGTTCCTTCGCCTTTTCAAGGGCGTGCGGTGGAATCCTGGCGGGGACCACGTGCTCCGAGCCGCCCTCCCCGTACTTGGCTTCGTAGTCGTAGAAGGCGGTTTTCGGCACGATTTCGGTAACCGTCATGGCCTTGCCGTCCATGACGCCCACAGCCAGCTCGAGCCCGCGGATGTAGGGCTCGACCATCACCTCCTCGCCATAGGTCCAGGACGGCGCGACGACCTCCTGCGGCGGGGTGTTGGCGCCCTCGTGGACGATGAACACGCCCACCGAGGAGCCCTCGGCGTTGGGCTTCACAACGTAGGGCGGCTCGATGACATGGCCGGCGGCCACGTCGAAGCGGCTGAACAGCCCGCCGCCGGGCACGGCGACGCCGGCGGCCGCCAGCACGGCCTTGGCCTTGGCCTTGTCCATGGCCAGCGCCGAGGCCAGCACGCCGCAGTGGGTGTAGGGCAGGCCCAGGGTCTCCAGCACGCCCTGGACGCAACCGTCCTCCCCCCACTCCCCATGCAGGGCGTTGAAGCAGACGTCGGGAGCGAGCCTGGCCAGCACCTGGGCCACGTCCCGACCCGCGTCGACCCGGCTGACGCGGGCGCCCAGGCGCTCCAGGGCGTCGGCGCATTCCCGGCCGGAGACCAGGCTCACCTCGCGCTCGGACGAGGGGCCGCCCATCAGGACGGCGACGTGACGGCCAGCAAGGGGAAGGCTCACTTCGCCTCCTTCGGGAACGCGCGGAAATCGATGTCGCTGTTGGCGACGGTGTAGAGGAAGGACGCCCAGACGGCGACGTTCTGCGAGAGCTCCGCCGGGTCGATCTTGTCGAGCGTGTCGTCGGCGGCGTGGTGCAGGTCGAAGTAGCGGCTCATGTCCTGGCTGAAGTCGACGAACGGCGCCCCGGCCGAGGTGATCCCGGCGATGTCGGCGCCGCCGAACCGCGGCGGCTCGCGGCTCACCACCACGTTCAGCGGGACGAGCGCCGCCTCGAAGGCCTTCATGGCCGGGTGGGCCCGGCTGCCGGCCGGCAGGGCGACCGCGAAGACGCGGCCGGCGCCGCTGTCGCTCTCGCCGGCGACGACCATCTTCGGCACCTCGGCGCGGTTGGCGGCGAGGTAGGCGCCCGAGGAGCCCCCCTGCTCTTCCGAGCCCCACATGACGACGCGAAGGGTGCGCTTCGGCGCGCCCATGGCGCCCACCAGCTTGGCCGCGGCGGTCGTGATGGCGATGCCGGCGGCGTCGTCCACCGCGCCCGTGCCCGGATCCCAGGAATCCAGGTGCCCGCCGATGACGATGACCTCGTCCGGCCGCTCGGTCCCGCGGATCTCGCCCACGATGTTGTAGGCCTTGGCCTTGGGGTTGCTGGTCGACTGCATGTCGAGCTTCACGCGCACCGGCTTGCCGCGCGCGACGAGGCGCTCCAGCAGCTCCGCGTCCGGCGTGGAGAGCGCCGCGGCTGGGATCCCCGCGGCCTGGGCGTTGCCGGTGTGCGGCAGGCGGGTGTCGTCCGTGGAGAGCGAGCGGACGAGGTAGCCCACGGCGCCGCGCTTGGCGGCCTCGCGCGGGCCCAGGGTGCGCTGGGCGTTGACGAAGCCGTAGCCGGAGCCGTCCTGGTTCTTCGGCATCCGCTGGGTGACGACGGCGATCTTGCCCTTCAGGCTACCCTCGGGCTGGTCGAGGAAGGCCTGCCAGGAGGTGAACAGAGCGATCTCGGCGGTCAGCCCACCCTTGGGGGTCGAGGCGGAGTTGCCGAGGCCCAGGATGTGCAGCTTCTGCGGGACCGGGCCGACGACCTCGGCGCTCTCCGGACCACGGAACCAGGCCGGGGTGGTGAAGGACTCGACCCGGACGTTGGTGAATCCCAGCTCCCTGAACTTCGCCACGGCCCAGTCGCGGCCGAGCTCCATCGCGGGCGAGCCGGTCATCCGGGGACCGACCTCGGTGGTCAGGGACTCCGCGATGGCCCAGGCGGTGGGATCGGCCAGCGCCCGGTCACGGGCCTGGGCGGCGCCGGCCGCGAGATCCTGGGCGACGGCGGGAGCGGCCAGCACGAGCACGGCGGCCGCGGCGAAGAGGGCTGAGATACGCATCAGGTTCGGGTGCTCCCCCATAAGATTCCCGTCAAGGCGCTCGGATGGCACGGCGGCATGGCGACGCTGTCCAGGCGCGGTGGAGTTTCCAAGGCGGGCGCCTCAGGCCTTGGACAGGGGCAGATGCTGGCGGGCCAGTTCGGCCATGGCCTCGCGCGGGCGCTGCGCCTTGCTGGCCACCGCCCACAGGTCGAACGCGCGCTCGCGGCGCATGTCGGCCACGCTACCGAACCCCGCCTCCAGCAGGAGGGCGCGTAGCACGCGCTGGGTGAAACCCGAGCGGTGCGCCATGAACAGGTTGCCCTGGGCCAGCGCCGGCCGGTGGCCGTAGAGGATGTCCAGCGGCGAGATCGGCCCGGCCGAGGAGTTGTAGGCCGGCTCCAGCAGGCGGTCCTGGGCCACCAGGGCGCAGACCGACTGCAGGTCAGGGCAGGTGAGCACCAGGAAGCCGTCCGGCCGCAGCACCCGCAGGAACTCCTTCAGCGCGATGGGCGCCTCGAAGGGATAGAGGTGTTCGATGTTGTGGCTGGAGAAGATCGCGTCCACCGCCCCGTCCGGCACGGCCGACATGTCGGTCATCGAGCCCACGATGTCCGGCTTCACGGCCGGATCGACGTCGAGACGGATCTCCACCCAGTCGGGGCCCGCGAACCCCCGCGTGGTCTGCGCCTTGCGGGCCGGGCCGCAGCCGACGTGGAGGAAGGTGGGCATGGGCGGCTCCGGATGCGATCAGCCTGGCTTGCCGATGCGCTTGATCTCCCACTCCAGGTCGACCCCGAACCTGGCCTTCACGTCGGCCCGGACGGCCTCGCCGAGGCCCTCCAGGTCGGCGGCGGTGGCCTCGCCGGTGTTGATCAGGAAGTTGGAGTGCAGGGGCGAGAACATGGCGCCGCCGCCCTGGCCGCTGACGCTGAACGGCTTGCCGCGCCAGCCGGCCTCGTCCACCAGCTTCCACGAGGAGTGGCCGGGCGGGTTCTTGAAGGTCGAGCCGCCGGTCTTCTCGCGGATCGGTTGGGTCTTCTCGCGGCGCTCGGTGATCTCGTCCATCCGCTGCTGGATCGCGGCGGGTTCGTCGGGCCGCCCCTCGAACAGGGCGCCCACGAAGATCAGCGGCTCGGCGGCGGCGCGGGCCGACTTGCGGTAGCTGTACCCGAGGTCGGCGTTGGAGAGCGTCAGCCGCTCGCCCGTGCGCGTCAGGGCGTAGGCCTCCACCAGCACGTCCTTGGTCTCCGAGCCGTAACAGCCGGCGTTCATCACCAGGGCGCCGCCGACAGAGCCCGGGACGCCGCGGTAGAACTCGAGCCCGGCGATCCCCGCCTTGCCGGCCTCGCGGGCCAGGGTGGCGTCCAGCACCGCCGCGCCGGCGAAGATACGGTTGTCGCCGCGCGGCTCGACGCGGGCGAACGCCTTGCCCAGGCGGATCACCACGCCCTCCACTCCGCCGTCGCGCACCAGGGTGTTGGAGCCGACGCCCAGCACCGTCAGCGGCGTGTCGGCCGGCAGCGCCTTGAGGAAGGCGGCGAGGTCGTCCTCGTCCTCCGGCAGGAAGATCACCTCGGCCGGCCCGCCGACGCGGAACCAGGTGAAGGGCCCGAGCGGCTCGTCGCGCAGCAGCTTGCCGCGCACGGCGGGGAGATGGTCCTTCCAGCTCATTCCGCCGCCTGCCCCAGGGCGTCCAGTTCGCCCGGCAGGGCGTAGGCCCAGCCGGTGATGTCGCCGGCCCCCAGCAGGACGACCACGTCGCCCGGCTTGGCCTCCTCGCGGACCAGGGCGGCGAGCGCCTGGGGCGAGGCCAGAGGCAGGGCGCGGCGATGGCCCCAGCGGTGCAGGCCGGCCACCAGGGCGTCGCGGTCGACACCTTCGATCGGCGCTTCACCGGCCGCGTAGACGTCGGCGACGATCACCGTGTCAGCGTCGTTGAAGCAGGCGCAGAAGTCGTCGAACAGGTCCCGCAGGCGCGTGTAGCGGTGCGGCTGGACCACAGCCACGACCTTGCCTTCGGTCACGGCGCGGGCCGCCTTCAGCACCGAGGCGATCTCGACGGGGTGGTGGCCGTAGTCGTCGACGATCCGGACGCCGCCCGCCACCCCGGTGGTGGTGAACCGCCGCTTCACGCCGCCGAACCCGGCCAGGCCCTTACGGATGGCGTCGGGCGCCACGCCGAGCTCATGGGCCACGGCCACGGCGGCGAGCGCGTTCAGCACGTTGTGCTGGCCGGTCATCGGCAGGCGCAGGTCGTCGAAGCTGATGAAGTCCCGCTCGCGCGGCTGGATGACCACGGAGAACTTCGCGCCCTCGGGCCCCATGGAGATGTTGTGGGCGCGGACCTCGGCCTGGGGGTTCACGCCGTAGGTGACGAGCCGGCGGTTCTCCACCCGGGCGGCCATGGCCTGGACCTCGGGATGGTCGATGCAGACCGCGGCGAAGCCGTAGAAGGGGATGTTCTCGACGAAATCGCGGAAGGCCTTCTTCACCGCCTCGAAGTCCCCGTAGTGGTCGAGGTGCTCGGGGTCGATGTTGGTGACCACGGCGGCGGTGGACTTCAGCTTCAGGAAGGTGCCGTCGCTCTCGTCGGCCTCGACGACGATCCAGTCGCCGGCGCCGACCTTGGCGTTCGTGCCATAGGCGTTGATGATCCCGCCGTTGACCACGGTGGGGTCGAGCCCGCCGGCGTCCAGCAGGGCGGCGATCATCGAGGTGGTGGTGGTCTTGCCGTGGGTGCCGCCGACCGCCACCGAGAACTGCAGGCGCATCAGCTCGGCCAGCATCTCCGCCCGGCGGACCAGCGGCAGGCGCCGCTCACGGGCGGCGACCATCTCCGGATTGTCCGCCTTCACCGCCGTGGAATAGACGACCGCGTAGGCGCCCTCGACATTGGCCGCGTCGTGGCCGACGAAGATCTTCGCCCCGAGCTTCTCCAGCCGCTCGGTGTTGGCGCTCGCCTTCGCGTCGGAGCCCTGCACCTGGTAGCCGGTGCGCAGCATGATCTCGGCGATGCCGCTCATGCCGATGCCGCCGATGCCGACGAAGTGCACGGGGCCGATCTCGAAGGGGACGGGGCGTCGATTCATGGAGTCGGCATAAGCGCAAAGGCCCGCACGTGGAAGGGGGCCGCGCCGAAGTCGCTCCCCGGTCGGGGGAGTTGTCGGCGGAGCCGACGGAGGGGGCTGAACCGGGCGTCTGGGCG
>NZ_JAYSEO010000002.1:0-237254 GCF_041913825.1 Phenylobacterium sp. | reverse complement strand
CGCAGCCCGCGAGCGCCAGCGCCAGGGCCGCGGCCGTCAGTCGGATCCTCATGCCTGCTTCTCCCATCCCCTCGCCTGCTGCTTCCAGTAGGACACCGGCAGGCCCGTCGCCTTGATCCGGCTCCACTGCGCCCGGGCCACCGCGAGCTGAGCCTCGTCGCCGCCGTCGAACAGCACCACGCACCGGGCGAAGCCGCCGAGGTCGCCCGGCTCGGCGCCGTCGACGAGGAACAGCGCATGGGCCTCGTTCGGGTTCTCGAAGCCGGTGGTGAGCAGCACCGGCTGGCGCGCCGCGTTGGGCTCGCCGGCCGCGCCGTGCGGCAGGAAGCTGTCCTCGCGATAGCTCCACAGCCAGCCGTCCAGGTGCTCGAGCCGATCGGCCACCGGCGTGCGCACCAGGGCGCGCCAGCCGCGCTGCAGCGTCTTTTCGAGCAGTTCGGGGAGAGCCTGGTCCAGCCCGGTGCGCTCCAGGTGGTAGAACCAGACCTCGCAGGGGGCGTCGGCCATGCCCCTGCTCTTAGCGCCCTTTCCGGCCGCTGGGGAGGTCAGGCGGCGGGGGCGCGCCGGCGCGGCCGGGCCGCGGCGGCGCGGGCGAGCGCCGCGAACAGCACCGGCGCCTCGAGCGGCTTGGCCACGAGGCCGGCGAAGCCGAGGGCGCGGTAGTCGGCCTCGCCGCGGCTCACCACGTCGGCGGTGAGCGCGATCACGGGCGTGCGCCGGCTGGCCCCCTTGCCCGCCCGGAGCGCCTTCAGCGCCTGCATGCCGCTCGTGCGCGGCAGGTGGATGTCCATCAGGATCACGTCGAAGGCCTCGGCCTCCGCGAGCTTCAGGCCTTCGGCGGCGGTCCCGGCCTTCACCACCTCGTGGCCCTCGGGCGTCAGTAGTTGCTCCAGCACGGTCAGGTTCACCGTGTGGTCGTCGACCGCCAGGATGCGCAGCGGTCGGATCCCCTCGCCCTCGCCCCTCGCCTCGCTGGTGGGCCGGCCAGCGGCGGCGACCTCGAGGACGAGGTCCAGGTGGAAGGTCGCCCCCTGCCCCGGCGGGCTCTCCGCGCGGATGCGGCCGCCCATCAGCTCGGCGAGCTGGTGGCAGACGGCGAGGCCTAGGCCCGAGCTGTCCCGCCGCGCCGCCTCGCGGCCGGCCTGGGCGTACCGTTCGAAGATCGTCGGCAGAACCGCCTCCGGGATGCCCGGGCCCGTATCGGCGACCGCGATGGAGACACGGCAGCGGCCCGCGCGCACGGCCCCGGCGCGGGCGCTGAGCGTGACCGAGCCCTGCTCCGTGAACTTGAGCGCGTTGCCGAGCAGGTTGAACAGCACCTGGCGCAGGCGCACGGCGTCCAGTTGGGCGAAGGCCGGCAGGCTGTCGTCCAGCTCGAGGCGCAGCGCCAGGCCCTTCGACTCGGCCTGCGGCCGCCAGAAGTCCGCCACCTGGCGGAGCAGTCCCGGCAGGTCGGCGGGCTCGAAGATCAGCTCCAGCCGGCCGGCCTCGATCTTCGACATGTCCAGGATGTCGTTGAGGATCGACAGCAGGTACTCGCCCGAATCGGTCAGGGTCTGCAGCCGGCTCAGCCGCTCAGGGTCGGTCTCGGCCCGGCGCAGCACCTCGGCCATGCCCAGCACCCCGTTCATGGGCGTGCGGATCTCATGGCTCATGGTGGCGAGGAAGTTGGCCTTGGCCTGCCCCGCGCGCCGCGCCTCTTCGCGGGCGGCGTCGGCGGCGATGCGTTCGGCGAGCGCCCGGTCGCGCGCGAGCTCGAGATCCTGGATCAGCTCCACCGAGGCGTCGTGGGTGCGCCGCCAGACGTCCAGCGACTGGCGCCAGGTCAGCGAGACCATGGCCAGCACCCAGACGGTGGCGCCCAGCGCCAGCAACAGGGCCAGCGCACGGGTGGGATCCAGCAGGTCGAACACGGCGAGCGCGAAGGCCGCCAGCGGCGGGATGGCGAAGCCCCAGAACACCTTCGGCGAGAAGGCTCCGTAGGAGAGAGCCACCGGCAGCAGCGAGTAGCCGCCCATCGCCCCGAGGAACAGGATCTCGGCGACGCCGTCCGTGTTCACCGCCGCCACCAGGGGCGCGGAGATGTAGAGGCTGGACCGGAAGGCGGCGAGCAGCACCATGCCCCAGGGCACGCGGGAGGCGCCGGTCTTCAGCGCGTCGCGGGCCCAGTGCGTGATGATCGCCTGCACGGCCACGTCGCCGGCCCACGAAGCCAGCATCCAGGCGAGCGCCAGGAGCGGATGGCCGAGCAGCGCAAGGCAACCGGCGCGGACCGCCGCCAGCGCGCCCAGCCGCCAGGCCGGATAGGTCATGCCGGCGAGCGTCAGGTGATAGGTGTTGAACAGGTGCTCGCGGTCCGGCCGGACGCGCGGCGCCCAGCCGAGCCTGTCCGGCCCGCGTTCCAGAATGGCGCCCGCCCTCGTCACGCGCGCGAGGTTCGGCCGGAATGGTGAAGAATTACAGAACGGCGTTCGCTGCTCAGCGGGCGAGAGCCTGCGCCAGGCGGTCCAGCGCCGCGGCCACCGGCTGCGGTTGGGTCACCGGGGCCAGGTGGTTCAGCGGTAGGCTGACAACGGGCCAGCCCCGCCGCCCCGCCAGCATGGCCTCGGTCTCGTAGGCGCCGCTCAGCCTGAGGTAGGCGGCAGGGCCGTCCTGGTCCGCCTCCGGCGCGGGCTCCTCGAAATAGTCCACCGGCAGCGGCTCGAGCTCGGCCACCAGCGCCTCGCGCACCGCGGCGTCGGGCGCCAGGCGCTCGAGCGCGCCCGGCGGCCACCAGCGGTCCCAGGCCGGCAGCCGCCCGCCCTCCGCGCCCGCGCGCAACTGGGTGCGGGTCTCGGCCGGCGCGGTGTCGAACCAGCTCAGGCCCGGATGCGGCAGGATCGCGTCGCAGTAGATCGCGCCGGCCGGCGGCGCGGGCATCCGCGCGGCGAGCGCCGGCAGCAGGGCGCCGGCGGCGCTGTGCGCCACCAGCACGGCCGGCTCGCCGCCGACGGCCAGGCTGGCCGCCATGCCGTCCGTCAGAGCGCGGTAGAAGTCGGTCGAGATCGCCGACAGCCTGGGCCAGGCCGGCGTCTCCGCCGTATGGCCCATGGCCCGCAGGGCGTCTGCGACCGCCCGCCAGCTCGACGGGCCGAGCAGCGGGCTGTGCAGCAGGGCGAAGCGCATCAGCCCTCGTACTTGTCCTGAACCATCCGGTTCAGCAGCCGCACGCCGTAGCCCGTGGCGCCGTCGGGGATGGTCGGCACGCTCGACGGCTTCTTCCAGGCCGTGGAGGCGATGTCGAGGTGCGCCCAGGGGTAGTTGTTGACGAACTTCTGCAGGAACAGGGCGGCGGTGATCGAGCCGGCCGGGCGACCGCCGACGTTCTTCATGTCGGCGATCGGGGACTCGATCTGCTTGTTGTAGGCCTCCGGCATCGGCAGCCGCCACAGCGGCTCGCCTTCCTTCGTCGAGGCGTCCAGCAGGGCGCCGGCCAGTTCGTCGTTGTTCGAGAAGCAGCCGGCGTAATCGTTGCCGAGGCTGATGATGATCGCGCCGGTCAGGGTTGCGAGGTCGACCATGAACTTCGGCTTGAAACGGTCCTGGCAATACCAGAGCGCGTCCGCCAGCACGAGGCGGCCCTCGGCGTCGGTGTTGATCACCTCGATGGTCTGGCCGCTCATGGAGGTGACCACGTCACCGGGACGCTGGGCGTTGCCGTCGGGCATGTTCTCCACCAGGCCCAGGATGCCGACCGCGTTCACCTTGGCCTTGCGGCCGGCGAGCACGTGCATCAGGCCGGTGACGGCGCCCGCGCCGCCCATGTCCCACTTCATGTCCTCCATGCCCTCGGCAGGCTTGATGGAGATGCCGCCTGTGTCGAAGCAGACGCCCTTGCCGACGAAGGCGACGGGCTGGGCGTTCGCATCGTCCGCGCCGTTCCAGCGCATGATCACGAGCTGGCTCTCGCGCACCGAGCCCTGCCCCACGCCGAGCAGCGAGCCCATGCCGAGCTCGGCCATCTCGGCCTCGCCCAGCACCTCGACCTGCAGGCCCAGCCGCTCCAGCTCCTTCACGCGGCGGGCGAACTCCACCGGATAGAGGATGTTGGCGGGCTCCGAGACGAGGTCGCGGCTGAAGCTGACCGCATCGGCCAGGGCGGCCAGCGGCGGGAAGGCCGCCAGCGCGCCGTCCGTGTCGGCCGCGACCACCTGGGCGTTGGTCAGCGAGGGCTTCTTGTCGGCGGTTTCCTTGGTCCGGTACTTGTCGAACCGATAGCAGGCGAGCCGCACGCCGAGCGCGGCGCGGGCCGCGAGGTCCGCGGTGGGCTCCGGCAGCTCGATGCGCAGGGTCTCCAGGCCGGAGAGGCTCAGCGCCTTGTAGGCGACGGCGGCGGCATGCTCGGCGCCGAGCGCGTCGAAGCCCTCCCGCTTGCCTGCGCCCACCAGCACCAGGCGGTCGGCGCCGCCTTCGGGCGCGAGGATGTCGAGCGTCTGGCCCTTGGCGCCGGTGAAGCGGCTGGCCGCCACGGCGCGAGCGAGCGCGCCGTCCTGGGCCTGCCCCTCGAACACGATGCGCGCCACGGCGGTCTTCGCGGCCAGCGGGGCCTCGGCGGCGACGAACTCGATCTCCATCGAAACTCTCTTCTTCCTGCGTCTTCGGGCTTCAGGCGCGGCCGGGGGCGGCCGGCGGGCGGCGGTTGTGCGCCGCGGCGACGCATGGTTTAGAACAGCTCCGCGGCCGGGGCGCGCCAAAATCTCCGGGTGAGCCGTAAATTTCGCCGATGCGCCTGATCGACCGATACCTGCTGCGCCAGCTCGCCGGCCCCACCGTGCTCGCCACCCTGGCGCTCACGGGCGTGGCGCTGCTGAGCCAGAGCCTCGCCGGCCTCGACCTCATCGTGAACCAGCGGCAGAGCGGCCTCGTCTTCCTGAAGATCACGCTGCTCTACATGCCGCAGCTCATCAACATCATCCTGCCGGTGGCGGTGTTCGTCGCCGCGCTCGTGGCGCTGAACCGGCTGCACACCGAGCAGGAGATCGTCGTCTGCTTCGCCGGCGGGATGAGCCGCTGGCGGGTGATCTCGCCGGCCATGCGGCTGGCCTGCACCATCGCCTTCGCGGCGCTGGTGATGAACCTCTACGTCCAGCCGGCCGCCTTCCGGGAGCTGCGGCAGGAGTTGTTCCAGGTCCGCACGGATCTGGCCTCCACCCTGGTCCGCGAGGGCGAGTTCACCGAGCCCGTGCAGGGCCTGACGGTCTACGCCCAGGCCGTGGAGGGCGACGGCGACTTCCGCAACCTCTTCATCCACCAGGAGAAGGAGGACGGGACCTCCACCGTCTACACCGCCGACGAGGGCCGCATCGAGGAGCGCTCGGGGCGCACCGTGCTGCTCATGCGCAACGGCACCACCCAGGAGTTCTCCGAGCGCGGCGTGCTCAACTACCTGACCTTCAACGAGTACGCCTTCGAGCTGTCGGCGCTGACCGACTCCACCGAGCTGATCCACTACAAGCCGTCGGACCGCTGGCTGCACGAGCTGTTCTTCCCCGACCTCGCCCAGGATTGGGAGCAGCGGAACCGGCTGGGCCTGCTGGCCGAGGGGCACGCCCGGATCGCCACGCCGCTCTACAACATCGCCTTCATGGCCCTGGCGCTCTCGGCGATCATCGGCGGCGGCTTCTCGCGCCTGGGCTACGCCCGGCGGATCGCGGTGATGGGCGCGGTGGCCGCGGTGAGCCGCATCCTCGGCTTCGTGGTGCAGGCCGCCTGCGAGGACAGCGCCTGGGCCAACGTCCTCCAGTACGCCATCCCGCTCGCCGTGATCGCCTTCGGCCTGCGCGCCATCTTCCGGCAGCGGGTCAGCCGGTTCATCGACATCCGCCACGGCGCGCGGCCCGCCTACGGGGCGGCGGCGTGATCCGCTTCGGCCACCTGGAGCGCTACGTCCTCGCGCGCACGCTGTCCGGCGTGGGCGCCGCCCTGGCGGTGATCGGGGCGGTGATCCTGCTGATCCAGTTCGTCGACCTCTCCCGCTCGGTGGGCACCCGCGCCGACGTCGGGCCGGCGACCATCTTCGGCCTCACCCTGCTGCGCACGCCGTCCCTGCTGCAGGTGCTGCTGCCCTTCGTCGTCCTGTTCGGCGGGATCAGCGCCTACGTGGGCCTGAACCGGAAGAGCGAGCTGGTGGCCATGCGCGCCGCCGGCGTCTCGGCCTGGCGCTTCATCCTGCCGTTCGCCGCCGCCGCCTTCGTGGGCGGGGTGCTGGCGGTCACCGCGGTCAATCCCCTGGCCGCGGCGCTGAACGCCCGCTTCGAGGGCGAGCGGGCCCGGCTGATGGAGAACTACCTGGGCGACGCGCCCGAGGACATCTGGCTGCGCCAGGGGGACGAGCGGACCCAGATCGTCATCCACGCCCGCGACCGCGACACCGTGGACGGCACGGTGCGGCTGCGGCGGGTTTCGCTGTTCGTCTACCAGAAGAGCCCGTCGGGCACGCTGGAGTTCAAGCGCCGGCTCGAGGCCGGTGAGGCGCGGCTGATGCCCGGCTTCTGGCAGCTCAAGGACGTCCGGGAGGCCACCGCCGGCGAGAGCTCCGTGCGCTCGGACAGCCTGTCGATCCGCTCCGCCCTCGACGCCGAATCGGCCATGGAGCGCTTCGCCTCGCCCGAGGCCATCGCCTTCTGGCGGCTGCCGGCGGCGATCCGGATGACCGAGCAGGCCGGCTTCTCGGCCTACGGCTACCGGCTTCGCTTCCAGCAACTGCTCGCCACGCCGCTGCTGTTCGCCGCCATGGCGGTGCTGGCCGCGGCCTTTTCCCTCAGGCTGGCGCGCCTGGGCGGGCTGGCGGGCCTCGCCGGGGCGGGCGTCGCGCTCGGATTCGTGATCTTCTTCTTCAACCAGTTCGCCGGCGCGCTGGCCCGGGCCGACATCATCCCGCTGTTCGCGGCGGCATGGGCGCCTGCGGTCGTGGCGCTGCTGTCCGGATTGACCCTGTTGTTCTACACCGAAGACGGTTGAATCTCGGGCCTGCCCGGCTATGCATCGCGGCAAGCCTTGCCGATGGCCCGGCTCGACGCCGGAAAAGGGGATCTGAAGCGTAATGAGTCCGGGTCGGCGCACGCCGTCGAAAGCCGCCAAGCGCGCCCTCCTGGCCGGGGCCGCCCTCGCGGCGCTTTGGGCGCAAGCCCTGCCTGCGCTGGCCCAGCCGGCGGCGCCGGCCCAGGCCGCCGCGCCGTCGCCCGACGGCCTCGCGCCGGGCGAGCTCTACATGGAGGCCGACCGCATCGTCCGCGACGACGAGCGCAAGGTCACCACCGCCGAGGGCAACGTCGAGATCCGCTACGAGGGCCGCACCCTGCGCGCCGACCGGCTGGTCTACGAGGAGAGCGACCAGGCCGGCCAGGGAATCATCCGCGCCCGCGGCAACGTCCAGGTCATCAACGACGACGGCACGACCGAATTCGCCGACGAGTTCGTCCTCGACGAGGACATGCGCGCCGGCGTGGCGCTGGGCTTCTCGGCCCGGCTGCAGGAGAACATCAAGATCGCCGCCGCCAGCGCGGCCCGGCGCAACGAGAACGTCCAGGAGCTGAACCGGGCGATCTACACGCCCTGCGAGATCTGCACCGCCGAGGGCGCGCCCAAGACGCCGACCTGGTCGATCGCCGCCGAACGGGTGGTGCAGGACAAGCAGCGCCGCATCGTCGTCTACCGCAACGCCCGCATGCGCGTGTTCGGGGCGACGGTCATGTACCTGCCGGTGTTCTGGCACGCCGACCCGCAGTCGCCGCGCAACTCGGGCTTCCTGGTGCCGCACGTGTCGATGTCCGACCGGCGCGGCCTGTCCTACGAGCAGCCCTACTACTGGGCCATCAGCCCCTACTCCGATCTCACGCTGAGCCCGCAGATCAACACCAGCGTGAATCCGTTCCTCAACGGCCGTTACCGCAAGCGCTTCTACACCGGCGAGGTCGACCTGCGCTTCGGCTACACCTACGAACAGGACTTCGACGGCCGCGGCGACCGGTTCGGCGAGACCACCCACCGCAGCTACATCCTCGGCCGCGGCAGCTTCCGGGCCAACGAGAAGTGGCGCTGGGGCTTCACTGCCGAGCGGGCCTCCGACGACCTGATCTTCGACAAGTACGAGATCGGCGACGCCTTCGAATCGCGCGGTCCCTACGTGGCCGACGACCGGCGGCTGATCTCCCAGGCCTACGCCATCCGGCAGGACGAGCGGTCCTACGCCTCGATCGCGGCCATGAGCATCCAGGGCCTGCGGCGGGGCGGCGTCGAGGGCGCGAGCTTCGACGACGACAACGACCGCACCTTCCCCCTGATCGCGCCGCTGGTGGAAACCCACTACGAGCCGGTGCAGACCATCGGCGGCGGCCGCCTGCGCTTCCACGGCAGCGCGGTGACCCTCACCCGCGACCAGTCGCCGGTGGACACCGCCGCCCGCCTCCCCGGCCTCGACAGCACGCGGGTGACCGGCGAGGTCGACTGGCAGCGCACCTTCACCTCGGCCGCCGGCCTGCGGGTGGAGCCCTTCGTGAACCTGCGCGTCGACGCCTACCGGCTCTCCGACGTCCTTACCGGAGTCGGCTCGCAGACCACCTCGCGCGACACCTCCCGCGGGCTCGCCACCGCGGGCGCGACGGTGTCCTACCCGGTGTACCGGCGCTTCAAGGACTCCACCGTCGTGCTGGAGCCGATCGTCCAGGCCGCCATCTCGCCGGACGCCAAGCAGATCGTCGTCGGTCGGGAGACCAACGGCGACCCGATCTACCTCAACGAGGACAGTGTCGCGTTCGAGTTCGACGAGACCACCCTCTTCCGGGCCAACAAGTTCCCCGGCTTCGACCTCTACGAGGACGGCGCGCGGCTGAACGTCGCGGGCCGGGCCTCCGTGCTGTGGGACGACGGCCGCCGCGCGAACCTGCTGCTCGGCCGCAGCTTCCGCACCGAGGAGAACAACGTCTTCCGCGAGCGCTCCGGCCTGCGGAAGAAGGCCTCGGACTGGATCGTCGCCGCCGACGCCCAGCCGGTGCGCGGGGTCTCGCTGTTCACCCGGGCGCGGCTCGACAGCGACAGCCTCGACATCCACCGCCTCGAGGCAGGCGCCAACGTCAACCGCCGCTGGGGCTCGGGCTTCGTCCGCTACCTCACCGACGACTTCGACATCAACCAGGAGCGCCGGGAGAACCTCGACCTCGGCGGCGAGCTCTATGTCCGCAAGAACTGGGGGGTCAGCTTCTACGGCAGCCGCGACCTCAACCAGGACGCCTGGGTGATCCGCGACATGGGCGTCTTCTACCGCGACGACTGCCTGCGGGTGGACGTGGTCTACCGGCGCGAGGACACCGTCATCGGACGGCTCGGCCCGAGCGACTCCGTCAACGTGCGCCTAACGCTCGCCACATTGGGCGGACCACTTTATGGCAGGTAAGATCACGCGCCGCGGACCGGGGTTCGAACGGCGGCGCCACCAAGGAATGACTTCGTCCATGATGCATCTGCGTTACGTCTCGGGCCAGGCGGCGCGTGGCGCGGCGGCCGTCGCCGCCCTGCTGGCGGCCGTGCAGCCGCTGACGGCCCAGGCCCAGTCCCAGGGGCTGCGCGGCCCGATGGGCGGCCGCGAGGCGCAGGCCCAGCCGCAAGCCCCGGCCGCGCCGGCCGCGCCGGCGGCGCCGGCCCAGCCGCAGGGCCCCCGCGCGCTGTCCGAATCGGTGGCGGCGGTGGTGAACGACGAGATCATCTCCACCTACGACCTCGGCCAGCGGATGCGGCTGCTGATCGCCACCTCCGGCGTGCAGCCCACCGAGCAGACCCTGCCGCAGTTCCAGCGCGAGGCGCTGGTCTCCCTCGTCGACGAGCGCCTGCAGCTCCAGGAGCTCCGCCGCCAGGAGCGCGAGCAGAAGATCGACATCGTCGTCTCCGACGAGGAGGTGAACGAGGAAGTCGCCGCCATGGCCCAGCAGAACAACATGCGGGCCGAGCAATTCCTCTCCGCCCTGCGCGCCCAGGGCATCGGCTCCGACACCCTGTTCCAGCAGATCCGCGCCCAGATGAGCTGGCAGCGCTGGATCCGCGGCCGCTACGGCTCGCGCCTGCGCATCGGCGACGACCAGGTCACCGCCACCCTGCAGCGCCTGCAGGCCGCGGCCTCGAAGCCGCAGTACCAGGTCTCGGAAGTCTTCATCGACGCCAACCGCGTGGGCGGCATGGAGACCGCCGTCCAGGGCGCCCAGCAGCTCATCGCCCAGATGCAGCAGGGCGCGCCCTTCCCCGCCGTGGCCCGCCAGTTCTCCGCCTCGGCCACCGCCGCGGCGGGCGGCGACGCCGGCTGGATCAGCCCCGGCGAGATGCCGTCGGAGGTGGACGCCGCTCTCGAGCAGCTCCGCCCCGGCCAGCTCTCCGCCCCGATCCCGGTGCGCGACGGCGTCTACATCATCTACCTGCGCGACAAGCGCTCGGGCGGGGCGGCGACCATGGTCAACCTGAAGCAGGCGGCGGTGCCGCTGACCCAGGGCGCCTCGGCGGGCGATGAAGCCGCGGCGCGGGTGAAGCTGGAGGCCGTCCGCGCCGCCGCCACCGGCTGCGGCGACATCGAGGCCGCCGCCGGCCGCACCCAGGGCGTGATCGCCGGCGACCTGGGCGAGGCCGAGATCGCCGACCTGGCGCCGGCCTTCCGCCAGGCGGCCGAGACCCTGCAGGTCGGCCAGGTCTCCGAGCCGATCCGCACCTCCGCCGGGCTGCACATCCTGGCCGTCTGCGGCAAGCGGGCGGCGGGCGAGGCCCAGCTCAACCGCGACCAGATCGAGAACCGGCTCTACGGCCAGCAGCTTTCCATGATCGCGCGGCGTTACATGCGGGACCTCCGCAACTCGGCGACCATCGAGACCAGGTGAAGACAGGACCGCTCGCGCTCACTCTCGGCGACCCGGCCGGCGTCGGTCCGGAGATCGTCGCCAAGGCGTGGGCGGAGCTGCGCGGGGCGGGGCCGGCCTTCGTGGCCGTCGGCGACGCCCAGGCGCTGGCCTCCGCGCCCGGCGCGGCGGCCGGCCTTGTGCGCCGGGTGACCACCCCGGACGAGGCGCTCAGGATCTTCCCCGACGCCCTGCCCGTGCTCGACCTGCCCCTCCGGGCGCCCGTGGTGGCCGGCCAGCCCTCCGCCGCGGCCGCGCCCGCCATCATCCAGTGGATCGAGACGGCCGTGGGCCTCGCGTTGCGCGGCGACGTCTCGGGCGTGGTCACGGCGCCCATCGCCAAGGCGCCGCTCTACGAGGCGGGCTTCAAGTTCCCCGGCCACACCGAGTTCCTCGGCGAACTCACACAGGCGACCAGCTACGACGGCGCGCGCGGCCCGATCATGATGCTCACCGCCGCCGACCTGCGGGTGACCCTGGTGACGGTGCACGATCCGATCGCCCGGGTGCCGTCGCTGCTCAGCGTGGAGCGGATCGTCAACGCCGGCCTCGTCACCGCCCAGGCGCTGCGCCGTGACTTCGGCATCCGCGAGCCCCGGCTGGCGGTGGCCGGCCTCAACCCGCACGCGGGCGAAGGCGGCGGCATCGGCCGCGAGGAGATCGAGGTGGTCGAGCCGGCCGTCCGGGCGCTGCGCGACCTCGGCGTCGACGCCGCCGGCCCCTACCCGGCCGACACCCTGTTCCCAGAGCCGATGCGGGCGCTCTACGACGCCGCGCTCTGCCTCTACCACGACCAGGCTCTGATCCCGGTGAAGATGCTCGACTTCTGGGGCGGGGTGAACGTCACCCTCGGGCTGCCGATCGTGCGCACCTCGCCCGACCACGGCACCGCCTTCGACATCGCCGGCCGCGGCGTGGCGCGCCCCGACAGCCTGATCGCCGCCATCCGGCTGGCGGAGCAGATCGCGCGCACCCGAGCCGCCTGACATGATGCTGGACGACCTGCCGCCGCTGCGCGAGGTGCTCGCCGAGCACGGGCTGATGGCCAAGAAGTCGTTCGGCCAGCATTTCCTCCTCGACCTCAACATCACCCGCAAGATCGCCCGCCTGGCCCAGGTGGGCGACGGTGACACCGTCATCGAGGTGGGTCCCGGTCCCGGCGGCCTGACGCGCGCCCTGCTGGAGACCGGCGCGCGGGTCATCGTCGTGGAGAAGGACGAGCGCTTCCGGCCGCTTCTGGACGAGCTGGCCGCCCTCGCCCCCAACCTCACCCTCGTGCTTGGCGACGCCCTGGCGGTGGACGAGAAGGCCCTTGCCGGCGGACCGGCCCACCTGGTCTCCAACCTGCCCTACAACGTCGGCACGCCGCTTCTCATCAAGTGGCTGACCGGCCCCTGGACCCCGGCCTCCCTCACCCTGATGTTCCAGAAGGAGGTGGCCGACCGGATCGTCGCGCGGCCCGACTCCTCGGCTTACGGCCGGCTGGCGGTGATCGCCCAGGCCACGTGCCAGGCCCAGCTCGTCATGGACGTTCCGGCCCGCGCCTTCACCCCGCCACCGAAGGTCGATTCGGCCGTGGTCCGGCTGACGCCCCGTGCCGACCGCCCGGCCCCGCCCCGCCTCGACGCGCTGCAGAAGCTCACCGCCGCCGCCTTCGGGCAGCGGCGCAAGATGCTCCGGGCGAGCCTCAAGGCCCTGGGCGGCGAGGAGCTGATCTTGGCGGCCGGCCTCGACCCGCAGGTCCGCGCCGAGGTGGTGGACGTGGACGGCTTCCTGCGGCTCGCCGACGCCTGGCTGGCGCGGCGCTAGCCTAGTCTTCCTCGCGCGGCGTCCGCTCGCGGCCGGGGGGATCCCAAGCCGGCGGGTCGCTGGCCGGGAAGGACTCTTCGCCGGCCTCTTCCACGATGTCGATGTCGTCGTCGGGGCGTTCGCTCATGAGGACCTCCGGACGGCAGCCTACGCCGTTGCCGAACGGGCCTCCAGGCGCTCCTATGCGGCCCCGCTCCGACGCTGAGGATTCCGCATGTGGACCCTTCTGGGCGTGGCCGTGGTGATCCTCGGCTTCGCCCTACGATTCAACCCGCTGCTGGTGGTGGTCGTGGCCGCCCTGGTCACCGGCTACGCGGCGGGGCTCGGTCCCGTCGAGGTGCTCGCGGCCTTCGGCAAGGCGTTCAACGAGAACCGCTACGTGTCCGCCGCCCTGCTGATCTATCCGCTGGTGGGCCTGGTGGAGCGCGCCGGCATCCAGGAGCGCGCGCGCACCCTGATCGGCCGCTTCCGCGGGGCCTCGGTGGGGCCGTTCCTGATCGGCTACCTGGCCTTCCGGCAGCTCACCTCGGCGCTCGGCCTGACCTCGATCGCCGGCCACGCGCAGAGCGTCCGCCCGATGGTCGCGCCCATGGCCGAGGGCGCGGTGGAGGCGAGGCTGGGGGAGGTCCCCGACGCCACCCGCGAGGCGGTGCGCGCCCAGGCGGCGGCCACCGACAACATCGGCCTTTTCTTCGGCGAGGACATCTTCATCGCCATCGGCTCGATCCTGCTGATGGTGGGCTTCCTCGCCACCAATGGGATCACCATGGATCCCATCCACCTCTCGCTGTGGGCGATCCCGACCGCCATCGTCGCCTTCGCCATCCACGCGTTGCGGCTGTTCCTGTTCGACCGGAAGCTCCGGCGGGAGCACGCCCGGTGATCAAGCTCGGCGCCGTCTACCTGCTGGCGGGGCTTGTCTTCGCCGCCTTCTCCATCTTCAGCGCCACGGACCGCAACAACCCCAAGCGGTTCGGCAACGCCGCCTTCTGGGGCCTGGTCGCGCTGAGCTTCCTGGCCGGCGACCGGCTGGGCGACCTCGGAAACGGCGTGCTGGTGCTCGGCTTGGCGCTGATCGCCGGCTTCGGCTGGCTCGGCCGGGGCCAGCCCGCCACCACCTCGCCGGAGGAGCGCCGCGCGCTCGCCGAGCGGTTCGGCGAGAAGCTGTTCGTCCCGGCGCTCACCCTGCCCCTGGTGGTGGTGATCGGCGTCCTCCTCCTGAAGCCGATCACCCTCGCCGGCCAGCCGCTGCTCGATCCGAAGCAGGTCACCCTCCTCTCCCTGGCGCTGGCGGCGATCGTCGCGGTGGGCGTTGGCCTCGTGCTGCTGCGCCAGCCGCTGGTTAGCCCGCTGCAGGAGGGACGGCGCCTGATGGACACGGTGGGCTGGGCCGCCCTGCTCCCGCAGATGCTGGCCGCGCTGGGCGCCGTCTTCGCCCTGGCCGGCGTCGGCCAGGTGATCGGCGAGCTGGTCACCGCCTGGATCCCCATGGACACCCGCCTCGCCGCGGTCGCCGTCTACTGCCTGGGCATGGCCGGGTTCACCATCGTGATGGGCAACGCGTTCGCCGCCTTCCCGGTGATGACCGCCGGCGTCGGCCTGCCGATCCTGATCCGCCAGTTCGGCGGAGACCCGGCCGTGGTCTGCGCGATCGGCATGCTCTCGGGCTTCTGCGGTACGCTGATGACCCCGCTGGCCGCCAACTTCAATCTCGTCCCCCCGGCGCTCCTGGAGCTGCCGGACCGCTACGCCGTGATCAAGGCGCAGATCCCCACCGCCCTTCCCCTGCTCCTCGCCAACATGGTGCTGATGTATGTCCTCGCCTTCTGAGCGGCTGAACGCCGAGCAGGCCTCGCTCTTCGCCAGGCTCGCCCTCGGCCACGTGACCCGCGAGTACCCCAACAAGATGGATCACGTGCTGGAGGGGCCGCAGGACGTGCGCGGTCCGCGCGACCTGCACCCGATCTTCTACGGCAGCTTCGACTGGCACTCCTGCGTTCACGGCTACTGGACGCTGGCCACCGTGCTCCGCCGCTTTCCCGCGATCCCGGAGGCCGCCGAGATCCGCGCTCTGTTCGACGAAGCCTTCACCGACGGCAAGGTCGCCGCCGAAACGGCCTATCTGGCGCGCCCCTCCGCGCGCGGGTTCGAGCGGCCGTACGGCTGGGGCTGGCTGCTGAAGCTGCAGGCCGAGCTCCTGGCTCACGACGCGCCCTGGGCCGCGACCCTCACCCCGCTCGCCTGCGCCTTCGCCGACCGTTTCCGCGCCTTCCTGCCGAAGGCCGCCTACCCGATCCGCACCGGCGTCCATTCCTCGACGGCCTTCGCGCTCGCCCTGGCCAGCGACTACGCCCGGGCGGCCGGCGACACGGAGCTGCTCGAGCTGTTCGCCGCCACGGCCCGCGGCTGGTACCTGGCCGACGCCGACGCCCAGGCCTGGGAGCCGTCCAGCGACGACTTCCTGTCGCCGACGCTGGTGGAGGCCGAATGCCTGCGCCGGGTGCTGCCGCGCGACGAGTTCGATCCCTGGCTCGCGGAGTTCCTGCCGCACGCGGCGCGAAGGCGTCCCGCCAGCCTGTTCGCGCCCGCCGTGGTCTCCGACCGCACGGATGGCAAGATCGTCCACCTGGACGGGCTGAATCTCTCGCGGGCCTGGTGCTGGCGCGAGCTCGCCCCGCATCTGCCGGAAGCAGCCCGGCCCGCCGCCATGGCGGCGGCGTCCGAGCATCTGGCGGCCAGCCTGCCGCACGTGGCCGGCGACTACATGGGCGAGCACTGGCTCGCGTCCTTCGCCCTCCTGGCGCTCACCGCCGGCGAGGACGGCTGAGGCCGCTTCAGGCCCCGGGCGGCTTCGCGCCGGCCAGCAGCTCCAGAGCGGGGTCGGTGAGCGCCCAGCGGCTGGCGCAGGCCGCCCCCCGCCGCGGCTCGCCCTCCCAGCCCAGGAAGTTCAGCCAGCCCCGCTCCCCCAGCGCGAAACAGCGGCGGTCCCGCTCGAACCCCAGCTCGACCCGGGCTCCATCCTCGTACAGCACGTTCACCACTTGGCCCGCCGGCAGGGCCTGGAGAAGAAGGTCCCGGCTCGCCGGCGAGAGGCGTTCGACATCCATTGCCGATCTCCCCCTAGATGCGTCGCCCCGAAGGTCACGCTGAGTCCTTCAGGTTGCAAAGCCTCGAGTGTGCAGCCCTGTGGATATGGCTCCCCATTTTGGGGACGAATGGCGCGTAGCTGTGCACGCCGCCCAGATTCCGCCGCGGACTCAGGGGCGTCCGGCCCAGCGGGATGAACGCGAGTTAATTGGGGTGCGGTCGATTCCTGTGGTTCGTTCCGGCGGGGAGCGTAACCATGGCCTTCGCCCTAGACCGGCTCGACATCCAGATCCTCTCGGCCCTGCAGGAGAACAACCAGGCCACGGCCCAGGAGCTCGCCGAGCGCGTGCCGCTGTCGCCTTCCGCCATCCTGCGGCGGATCCGGCAGTACCGTGAGGACGGCGTGATCGCCGCCGACGTCTCGGTCCTGGCGCCGGCCACCGTCGCCGACCGGCTTTCGGTGCTGATCATGGTGCAGCTCGAGCGCCACTCGCCGGCCGACGTGGCCGCCTTCCGCCAGCATCTCTGCCGATCGCCCCATGTACAGGTCTGCGTCGAGATCTCCGGCGTCTACGACATCTCCTGCATCGGCATCTTCCGCGGCATGGAGGAGTTCAACGCCTTCACCGACAGCGAGATCGCCGGCCATCCGGCGGTGCGCCGCTACGAGGCGAGCTTCATCAAGAAGCGGGTGAAGTTCACCACCGCCGTCCCGCTCTGAGCGGCCTCAGCTCGCCCGGCCGGCGTCGAGATGGCGGCGGATGAACTCGGCGGCCAGCAGGATCGACTGCTTGGCCTTGGCCGTGTGCATCCGCTCCCAGACGTGGGTCTCGTCGGTCCACAGGCGCACCGTCAGATCGCCGCCCACCTCCCGGACCTTGTCGGCCAGCCGCACGGCGTCGTCGTAGAGTATGTCGCCGCGGCTCGCATGGATCAGCATCGGCGGGAAGCCCTCGAACGAGCCGAACAGCGGCGAGGCCACCGGGTCGGTGGCCGAGCGGCCGTCCAGGTAGAACCGGGCCACCAGCGCCAGGCTCTCCATGGTGTAGGGGGTGGTGCCCATCAGCGAGGCGGCGGTCACCGACCAGCTCTGCAGCGACAGGTCCACCCAGGGCGAAAGCAGGACGACGCCGTTCGGCAGCGGCAGGCCCGCCGCGCGCGCCTGCTGCAGGGCCGAGAGCAGCACCGCCGTGCCGGCCGATTCGGCCAGCGCCACCACCGGCTCGCCGGGCCAGGTCTCGTGGAACCACCGCCAGGCCTCGACGATGTCGTCCACCGCCGCCGGACACGGATGCTCCGGGGCCAGGCGATAGCTCGGCGCGAACACCCGCGCCTCCGCCGAGGCGGCGAAGCGCGCCACGAGCTGGGTGATCCGCGGGCTCCGCTCGGCGACGAACGAGCCGCCATGGACGTAGAAGACGAAGCCGCGCGGCGCCTTCTTGCGCGGTGCGAACCACTCGGCCGGCGCCGGCGGCGACGCGAGGCCCGGCCCGGGCCCGGCCTGCCGAACCGCCTCGGCCTCCATCATCGGCAGGATCGGCGCGTCGAAGCGCTCGTGCATCCGCCGCTGGCGCTCCACATAGGCCAGGAAGGCCTCCGGCCCCTGCTCGTGGGCGCGGACCGCCGCGCGCATGGAGGCGGTGACCATGCGCTGCATCGCCTTGTTCGCCACCCGGCGCATCAGCGACTTGAGCGCGCCCGTATCGGGACCGTCCATCTGGCGGATTTCGACACGGCCAGCCGCCAACTGGCCAAAACTCGACGCGACGCTCATGCTAACCCCGACTCCTACGGAGCGTGACCATGAGCGACGAAGACGCTTTCGACCAGCGTTTGCTGAAGCGCGCGGAGACCTATGCGCGGCTGTACCCCAGCATCGTGCCGCGCCTGAAGGGCGCCTACGATTCCGGCAATCCGCTGGTCCGCCAGGTCGCCCGCGCCCTCGGCGTCGCCCTGGACCGGCAGATCGGCGCCCGCGAGGTCTACCTCCGGGACAAGCATAGCCTGAGCCCGCAGGAGACCCGCGTGGTCCTGCACCTCGTGGACGGCGGCACGGTGCAGACCTGCGCCGGGGTGATGGAGATCGCCGAAAGCACCGTGCGCAGCCACCTGAAGTCGATCTTCGGCAAGACCGGCGTCCGCCGCCAGGCGCACCTGCCGCGGCTGCTGCAGCCCGGGGCGGCGGCGCGCGACTGATCCCCCGCTCGCCGCGAGCCCCTCCCCCGAATGGGGGAAGCGCCGCCCTGACGCCGTTCCTAGGCTGGGACGGACAGTCAGGGGACGGAGATTCGCATGGGCGGTTTCGCAGCCCACGGCCAGGTGGAGGCGGCGCCTCCGGCGGCGCAGCCATGAGCCGCCGGCTCGACCAGCGCACGGCGCCGGCGCTGGCCCGGCTCGCCCTGGCGGCGGTGATTCTGCTGATGGCGGCCCTGCTGGTCGCCCGCGCCTAGGCCGCGTCCTCGTCCAGCCGGCGCATCACCAGGCGCTTGCCGAGCCAGAGCTGCGCCTCGCCCCGCGGCAGCGGCAGGGTCATGAACTTGGCCTTCGCGGCCGCATCGTCGGCGCAGTTCAGGGTGGCGCCGACCACCAGGCTTCCCTTCTCGTTCAGAACCTGGACCTTGTACGCCGCCAAAGGACTCGCCCCCTACCCAGACGGCGGCAGGCTAGTCGATGAGGCCCCGAGTCCTTTGTAAGCCAGCCGACAGAACTCCGGCCGAAGCCGCTATTTCTTCTCCAGCAGGATCTGCCCTTCCTTCTGCAGCCGGCCCTTCAGCTTGTTGGCCACGAGCGCCAGCAGGTTCGGCAGCAGCACCTCCAGCCGCACGGAGGTGTCCTGCACGTCGATGGCGCCTGAGATCGCCTGGCCCATGGCCTGCAGCGAGAAGCTCAGGCGGTCGCCATCCCAGCTCTTCGTGAAGGCGCCGGCGGCGGCCCCCATCTGGCTGGAGAAGCGCGCGAAGCCCTCCTCGATCCGCCGGCGCGCCTCGGCGCGGCCAAGCTCGTGAGGGATGTTGACGGTGATCGCCTTGCTCATGCCCGTTCAAACGCACAGGCCACGCTCGGGGGTTCCGCCCGCGCCCGTTCGCCCCTAGGTTCGCCGCCGGAGGGAGGCCGGCTTGACGGAAGACCGCACGCTTTTCGGAGATGGGCGATACCCGGACGCGGGGCCGTTCGCAGTGCTCGCGCGCCTGTCGCTGATCGGGGCGGCGCTGGCGATCGTGATCGCGAAGTTCCTGCCGTCGGAGCTGGTGCCGGACTTCGTCCGCTCGCCCAACCTGCAGCACTTCGCGGCCTTCTACGTGCTCGCGCTCTGCGCGCTGGCGGCCCTGCCGCGGGTGCGGCTGCGCAACGTGGCCTTCGGCGTCGGCCTGTTCGCCACCGCGCTCGAGGCGCTGCACCTCCTGGCCGGGGCGCCGCTGGAGCCGCTGGTGGACAACTGGGTCGCCGACCTGGGCGGCCTCGCGGCGGCGATCGCGCCCGTGATCGTCGAGCGCTTCCGCCGCCGGTTTCCGCCGCGGGCTAGATGAAGGTCCAGCCGCGGTCCCGCTCGCGGACCCGCAGGTTGTTCTGCACGTGGCGGACGCCGTCGATGTCGGCGATGTCCTCGATGCGGCGCTTGTCCTCCTTGCGGCGCACGGTGCCGTTCAGCGTCACCTCGCCGTCCTCGACGATCACCTCCACGTCGCGCAGGTCCAGGCGGCGCTCGTCTTCCAGGCGCTCGACGATCACCGCCCAGAGCACCCGGTCCGAGGGCCCGCGCCGGCGCGAGCGGTGCTCGTCGTCGCGCCCGCGGCCGCCGAACAGACCGCCGGCCCGGCCGCGCCAGGAGCGGCCGTCGCCGCGCTCGTCCTCGTAGCGCTCGCCGGGATGGTCACGGCGCTCGTCGGCCACGTCCGTCCGGCGGTCCGCGCCGCGCTCGTCGCCCGCGAAGCGGCGGTAGCCGGTCCCGCGCTCGGGATCGTACCCGAAGTCGGTGGAGTAGTCGGCCTGGCCGTAGTCGTCCCGCCGGAAGGTCGCCTCCTCGGCCGAGCGATAGCCGGCCCGGCGGCGCGGGTCGTAGCCGTAGTCGGTGGAGTAGTCCGCCTGGCCGAAATCGTCGCGGTCGCGCATCCGGTCGTGGCGCTCCCGGCGCCCTTCGTCACGATCCCGCCATTCGTCGCGCGGCATGGTCGTCTCCTCCTGCAGGGTAGGTCCGCGCCTGAAACCTGCGCCATTGGCTTCGGTTCCCGCCGGCGTGACGCCCTGCCCGACTCCTGAGACACCAGCACCCGTGCAGAAGCCCGCGGCGCCACCGGACCTTGCCCCCCTCCCGCGGGACCATCCGCTGGAGGACGAGCTCGCCCAGGCCCTGCCCGACCGGCGGACGACGCTCGGGGTGCTCCTGCGGCGCTGGGCGCTCAGGCTGATCCCCCTCGTCCTGCTGGGCGCCGCCGTCTACGTGCTCTGGCGCGACTACCACCACCTGAGCCCCGGCGAGATCGCCGCCGAGATCCGCCGCTGGGGATCGGCCGACATCGCCGCGGCCCTGGTCCTCTCGGCCCTGAGCTTCCTCCTGATGGGCGTGGTCGAGAAGGTCGGGCTCACATGGATGGGCGCGCGCCTGCCCTGGGGCCCGACCTTGTCGACCGCCTTCATCGCCAACGCCATCGCCCACGCCCTGGGCGCCAACCTGCTGGTCTCCGGCGCCGTGCGGGCGCGGCTGTACGACCGCTACGGCGTGAGCCTCACCCAGGTGGCCGGCGCCACGCTCTTCCAGGGCTTCTCGTTCGCGGTGGGCATCTCCACCCTGGCCGGCGCCGGGCTGCTGCTGGCGAGCCCCCAGGCGCTGGCCGCCAGCGCCATCGCCACGCCCGTGGCGCGCACCGCCGGCATGGTCCTGCTGTCCGGCGTGGCGGCCTACCTCCTGGCCTGCGCCTTCCACCGCCGGCCGCTGCACGCCTTCGGCCGGACCCTCGTCCTGCCTTCCCCCGGCAAGGCCCTGATCCAGCTCTCGGTGGGCGCCGCCGACAACGCCACGGCCTGTGCGATCATCTGGATCCTGCTGCCGCCTGACACGGTGGACTACCTGGCCTTCGTCGGCGCCTACGCCATCGCCTGCGTGGCGGGCCTGATCTCCACCGTGCCGGCCGGCGCCGGGGTGTTCGAGGGCTCCCTGTCGGCCCTGCTGCCCAAGGCGCCGCCGGCCGCCCTGGCCGCCGCGTTTCTGGGCTACCGCCTGGCCTACTTCCTGCTGCCGCTGCTGGTGGCCGTGCTGGCGCTCGCCGGGCTGACCTTGCGTCGGCCGCGGGCCGGCGAAGGGCGGCCGTAGGAACTCTGCTCCTTCACATTTGTTGTCCTGGCGACTGGGGCGGCTCCACGACCGCGGGAGGCGGCGGATGGACCTCAACACGGCCAGCGTGGCGGCGCTGACGAAGCTCGTCGGCCTCGAGAGCGCCTACGACCTGATCCTCTGGCGGCCTTATCTGAGCTGGGAGGAAGTCGCCTGCGTGCCGGGCTTCGACGAGGCGCGCATCGCCGAGCTCCAGGCGGCCGGGGCGCACATCCGCCTGCCCGGCGACCCGCGCACCCTGCGGGACGAAGCCGCCCGCCGTCTCTAGCTGTCGCAGAGCCCCCGCACGCGGTCGGCCAGTTCCAGCGCGTCGAAGGGCTTGGGGAACATCAGGGCGTCGGCGACGCCCTGGCGCGCCAGGTGCGCGGCATGGCCGGTGATGTAGACCACCTTGATGTCGGCGTTCAGCTCGCGGGCCCGGCGGGCCACCTCGAAGCCATTGGCGCCGGGGCCGAGGTTCACGTCGGTAACCAGGGCCGCGAAGCTCCGCGCCTCGCCTTCCAACGCCGCGAAGGCCGCACGGTCGTCCCGCGCCACCTTTACCTCCAGGCCGGCTTCGCTGAGCGCCTCCTCGACCAGCTCGGCCACGAAAGGCTCGTCCTCCACGAGGAGAATGCTGGTCATCACGCCCGCTCCTACGCCCGCCGCACGGCCTCGCCCGCGCGCTCCCGCAAAATGACGAGACCCCGTCGCTCGCTGCCGGGCGACGGGGTCTTGCTGCGGCCGTCCGGCTCGGGGGGAGCGCCTGCCGCTGCTGGTCGGGAAACCGCCGCTCCCCGGCGATGGTTCCCTAGAGCCAGCGCGATTGCTTGAATTTGGCGTAGAGGCCCAGGCAGACGACCGCGATCGCCGCGAGCACCGCATAGTAGCCGTAGCGGGCGTGCAGTTCGGGCATGTTGTCGAAGTTCATGCCGTAGATCCCGGCGATGGCGGTGGGCACCGCCAGGATCGCCGCCCAGGCCGCGAGCTTGCGGGTGATCGCCCCCTGCCGCTGCTGCTCGAGCAGGCCCGCCACCTCGAACACCGACGACAGCACCTCGCGCAGGCCCTCCACCCGCAGCGACACCCTGCGGACGTGGTCCAGCACGTCGCGGAAGTAGGGCCGCACCTCCGGGTCGATGCAGGGCGTCTCCAGGTGCTCCAGGCGGCTCGCCATCTCCTCCATGGGCCCCAGGATCCGCCGGAAGCGCATCAGCTCCCGGCGGAGCTGGAAGATGCGCATGATCTCGGGTCGCGACAGGAAGGCGTCGAGGGTCTGGCGCTCCATGGCCAGCACCTCCTCCTCGATCTCGTCGACGATCGGCACATAGCCATCCACCACGAAGTCCAGGATGGCGTGCAGGATGTAGTCGCCGCCGTGGGCCAGCAGCCGCGGCGCGGCCTCCAACTGGGCCCGAAGGTCGGTATGGGCGCGGGCCGAGCCGTGCCGCACGGTGATGATGTGCTGCGGCCCGAGGAAGATGTGGGTCTCGCCGTAGGTGATCTCCCGCTCCGCGACCTGGGCGGTCTTGGCGACCACGAACAGCTCGCCGTCGTAGACCTCGGCCTTGGGGAGCTGGTGCGCCTTGAGCGCGTCCTCGATGGCGAGCGGGTGCAGGCCGAACCGCTCCCCGAGGATGCGCAGCTCGTCGGCCTTGGGTTCGTAGAGCCCGATCCAGGCGAACTCCTCCGGCGCCAGCGCCAGGCTCGGTCCGTCGTCCAGCGACAGCGCGCGGACCCGGATCCCGTGGCGGTACGCATAGGCGGCGACGACGCTCATGCTCGCGCTCTAGCAGCCGCCGGTACGGCGATCCACCGCGTCAGGCGGCGAGTTCGCGCGGCGCCTGGCGCTCCATCGAGGCGGCCAGCTCGCGCCAGCACTCGGCGAGGTCGAGATAGCGGCGCCGGTTCGCCCCGGTCACCTGCTGGGCGTCGGCTTCGAATTCGGCCGCCCGGCGGCGGCAGGTCTGGGCGTCGTGCATGTCGCCAGAACTCCAAGGCCGAGCTTCGGTTGCGTGCGAGCGGCGCCGACCCATTTCAGGCCGCCCGGCGGTTGTGAAGACTCGCGCCGGAGGCGAACAACGGGGTTCGGTTTCCTCCGAAGGGTGGCCGAGCGGTAAGCGGGCCAGAGCCGTAGACATCGCCCGCAGCCGGCTACGTCCCCCCGGACAGGGAGCCGGCCGCCGCCGGGGAGCGATATCCCCGGCCTCCGGGCCTCGCCGCTTGTCCCCGCCCCGCGAACCCGGCTACGCCTCGCACGAGAGTGGAGGTGTGCATGCGGTTTTCCAGACGCGAATTTGGCCTTTCCCTGCTGGGCGCAAGCGCCCTCGCCGGCCTGCCCGGCCTCGTGGCGGCGCAGGGCGGCTCCGACGCCGACCGGCGGCTGACCGCCTTCCTCGACGCGCAGTTCGAGGAAGAGGTCCAGATGGACCCGCAGTGGCTCACGCGCCTCGGCCGAAAGGCGCGCTATGCCGAGCTCACCGACCGCAGCGACGCCGCCGCGGAGCGGCTGGTGGCCTGGCGCCGTCAGAGCGTGGCCAAGATGAAGGCGCAGTTCGCGGGCGCGAAGCTCAGCGACGAGGCGCGCACCTCGTACGACATGTGGGCCCTGGAGCTGGCGCGGGCCGAGACCGAGCTCCGCTGGCGCCGCAACGAGTACATCTTCGTCCGCGGCGGGCCCCAGAGCTCGCTGCCGAATTTCCTGATCAACGAGCACGCCGTCGACGACGTATCCGACATGGAGGCCTATACGGCGCGGACGCGCGCCATAGGCCCGGCCCTGGACGTCGCGCTCGGCCGCGCCACCCGCGCCGCCGCCGAGGGCGTCCGCCCGCCGCGGTTCGCCTTCGACCAGGCGCTTGAGGACGTGCGCCGCCTGACCACCGGCGCCCCGTTCGGCGCCGGACCGGACTCGGCGCTCTTCGCCGACGCCCGCCAGAAGATCGCCGCCCTGCAGAAGGCGGGCAAGGTGGACCAGGCCGGCGCCGAGCGCCTGCTGGCCGTCCAGGCCCAGGCCATGACCGGCGGCATGAAGCCGGCCTACGAGCGCGTCGCCGCCTGGCTGACCACAGAGCGCGAGAAAACCACGCCGGAGCCGCAGGGTGTGCACGCCCTGCCGAACGGCCGCGCCTACTACGACGCCTTACTGCGCCTGCAGACCACCACCGGCATGACCGCCGACCAGATCCACGACCTCGGCCTCGCCGAGGTGAAGCGGATCCGCGGCGAGATGGAGCAGCTCAAGGCGCGCATCGGCTTCACGGGATCGCTCGAGGACTTCTTCGTCTTCATGCGGACGGACAAGCGCTTCTTCCTGCCCAACACGGACGCCGGCCGGGCGGAGTACCTGAAGGCCGCCGACGACTACCTCTCGGCGATCCACGCCCGACTGCCCGAGCAGTTCGGCCGGCTGCCGAAGGCGCCGCTGATCGTGAAGCGGGTGGAGGCCTTCCGCGAGGAGGCCGGCGGCGCGGCCCACTACAACTCCGGCGCCCCGGACGGCTCGCGTCCCGGGACCTTCTACGTCCACCTCTCCGACATGGGCGGCGCGCCCACCTTCGAGCTGGAGGGCACCGCCTACCATGAGGGCTGGCCCGGGCATCACATGCAGATCTCGCTGGCCCAGGAGATGACCGGTCAGCCCAAGTTCCGCGGCCAGTACGGCTACGGCGCCTACATTGAGGGCTGGGGCCTCTACTCCGAGCTGCTGGCGAAGGAGATGGGCTTCTACAAGGACCCGTACAGCGACTTCGGCCGGCTGGGCCGCGAGATCTGGCGCGCCATCCGCCTGGTGGTCGACACCGGCCTGCACGCCAAGGGCTGGAGCGAGGCCCAGGCGCTGGAGTTCTACACCGCCAACTCCCCGCAGCCGGCGTCGAAGATCCGCTCCGAGGTCCGCCGTTACCTGGTGAACCCCGGCCAGGCCACCTCCTACAAGGTCGGCATGGTCAAGATCCTCGAGCTGCGCGCCCGCGCCCGTCAGGCGCTCGGCGACCGCTACGACCAGAAGGGCTTCCACGAGGCCGTGCTGGGGGCAGGCTCCCTGCCCCTCGACATCCTCGAGGCGCGGGTCGACCGCTGGATCGCGAGCCGGAAGGCCTGACGAGAGCCCGAGAGCCCTCCTCCCGGACCGAGGAGGGCCGGGTGTGACCGCTGAGGTGCGCGGGGCCGTCTACGAGGGTCCCGGCCCTCGGTGCTGGCGCGCCGCTCGTGGGAGGGGTAGACTGGGTCATCATCGGCCAGGCAGATCCAGGCGCCGATGGCAGAGAGACCTGCGTGCTCCCGCCTGCGAAGGGAGAGCCGCGATGTCTCAAGACCTGGAATACGATCAACGAAGGACAGCTCAGCAGGCCGACGCCGCAGCCATGAGGCTCGCGCGTCGCAACGTGGTGGAACGCGCTCGTCAGCAAGTGTTCCCCAAGGCGCCCCGGGCAGCCAACGACGAGGAATCCAACCCTGCCTGACGGCGCGGGACGGGTGGGCCATGCAGACCTTCTACTTCCATGTTCAGTACGGCGAGCACTCGGTGGATCGGGAGGGGACGGAATTGCCGAGCCTCCAGGCGGCCCAACGAGCTGCAGTCGAACTCCTCGGCCGCATGTTGATCGATGAGGGTGATGCCTTCTGGAGCAAGCCGAACATCACGGTGACGGTCGAAGACGCGCGCGGCCTGGTGCTCTGGAGCATCGAGACGCTGGGCTTGGCGTCGCCGGCGGTCGAGAAGTTCGCCTAGGCGGCGCAGCGCCGCCTCCCCGGCACAGGCTCTGACCTCCCGCTGTCGGTGCGGGTCGTTCGCCGCGCGACGCAGGGCGCCCGGGCGGGCGGCAGGACTTCAGCGGGCCGCCTTGCGCATGGCCTCCACGTCGGCGACGGTCACCGGCTCGGGATAGCTGTTGCCGAAGTGGGTCCGCAGGTAGCCGATCAGCGCCGCCTCCTGGGCCGGCGTCAGGCTGCCCTTGAAGCCGGGCATCGCCGCCTTGCCGTTCTCGATGATGAACATGGCGTACTGCGGGCTGCCCAGCCGGGGATTGGCAGCGAGCGCGGGGAAGGCCGCCGCGCCCACGGCCCCCTTGGCGTCGGCCATGTGGCAGGCCTGGCAATAGACCTTGTAGACCTCGGCTCCGGTCTTCGGGACCGGCGGCTTGCTGCCGCCCGGACCCGGCTCGTCGGCCAGGGCCGGCAGGGCGGAGAGGATCAGGGCGGCGGCGATCAGTCGGGTCCGCATCTCAGGCCTCCAGGGCGCGCTTGTGCAGGCGAGTGATGGCGTCGAGCGCCGAGAGCAGCGAGCCCTCCATCCAGCACCCGACGTAGGAGGCGTGCTCGCCGGCGAGCACGATGCGGTCCTCCAGCGCCACGAGCTCCTGGTAGTGGTCGCGGCGGGTCTCCTCGTTCCAGCGGGCGCAGCAGCCCAGCGCCCAGGGCACCCGGCTCCAGGCCACGGAGGCGCCGTTCAGGAACTCCTTGCGGTAGCTGTCCGGGTGGAACACCGAACCCTCCTGCAGGGCGACCTCGATCCGCTCCTGCGGCGTCATCCCCGACAGGTGGTAGCCGCCGGCCCCGTAGGCGAAGGCGCCGAGCAGCACGGCCGGGCCGTTCTGGAAGAAGTTGTTGTTCGGGTAGGAGACCAGGCCGATCTGCTGGTTGGTGAAGGAGTGGCCGCCGTAGATGTCGTAGTCCTCCTCCCAGAACCGCCGCCGCATCTCCAGTCCGACCTTGACCGAGGCCGAGTACGGCACCGCCTGGATGGCGGCGTTCTTCTTCTCGGAGAGGTTGTTGTCGATCTGGCTGAGCACCGTCAGCGGGATGGTGCAGACGCAGAAGTCCGCCTTGGCTTCGGTGACCCCGCCGTTCTGGGTGTCGGCGTAGGTGACGGTCACCCCCGACCTGTCCTGGCGCAGCTTCGTCACCTTGGCGTTGTAGCTGATCAGGTGGCCCACCTGGCGGGCGAAGCCCTCCCCGATCTTGCCCATGCCGCCTACCGGCTGGAACATGGTGGTCTGGAACTCGTCGTTCATGAAGAACGCCATCTGGGCCCAGACGCCCGACTTCAGCACCTCGTCGAACGGGAACAGGTCCGACGGCTTCGGGGCCCCGCCGACGCCGCCGCCCGGCGGCAGCGCCCAGCCGCGGTGGCTGGAGGAGCGCTCGCCCTTCACGTAGCGCATGTTCTCGTCGAGCATGCCCCAGCCGCGCAGCGCCTCCTTCAGCCGGTCCATGTCCTCGGGCGTCATCCGGGCGTCGAGCGCCTTCTGGTCGACGGCCTTGCCGAGCAGCTCGGCCACGCCGCCCTCGAAGTCGGCCGCCAGCGAACGGAACCGCTGCGGCGCCCCGCCGAACGCCTCCGTGGTGTGGATGTAGGCGTTGTGGTTGAACTGGATGAACGGCTCCAGCGCGACGCCGAAAGCCTTGCAGTAGTGCAGCAGGGTGCGGTGATGGTGCGGGATCCGCCAGGGTCCCGGGTTCAGGTAGTTGCCCTTGGCGAAGCGGACGTTCTGGGTCGCCCCGCCCATCTCGGTGTAGGTGTCGCCGCCGTAGAGCGACCAGTTCCGGCCGCCCGCGCGGCCCTGGTATTCCAGGATGCGGACCTTGTAGCCCGCCTTCTCGAGCTCGTGGGCGGCCAGCATGCCGGCGAGCCCCGCCCCCAGCACGATCACCGAGGCGCCCTTGCGGGCGCCGGCCAGCTTCGGCGGTCCGTCGAACCGAGTCTCGGCCGCGTGGCCGAAGGTGGTCATCAACTGGTAGATCGCCGCCGACCCGCCGATCAGGCCGACCGCCCGCATGAGCTGACGCCGCGTCGGCGTCTGTCCGTCCGCACCCATTCCCCGAAGAGCCCCCGCTTCGCTGGTGAACTTCGGGAAGGCTATCCGGCCGGTTCGGCCTCACCTAACGATGCGGCCGCAAGCGGCTGGTTTTCCTGCGGCTTGTCTGCATTCCGGCCTGTCGCTGACCAGCGGATGGGCGCCCCGGGCGGGCCGTCGCGGCGGGGCGCCCGGCAGCCTCACTTCCGGTGCTGCGGCTTGTCCGTCACCTTCACGAAATGCTCCTGGTAGGCGCGCGACTTGCCCTCCGGATTCTTGCTGATCCCCCGCCGGACCGCGGTCTTGCCGTCCTTGCTGAAGGTCCAGAACTCGCCGGCGATGACGTCGCCATCCTTCATCTTCAGCACCTGCAGCTCATGAGGTTCGGTCAGCAGGGTGGAGATCTGGTTGAATCGCACCTGGTTCGGGAACGGGGCGACCGTGCCGTCGAGCTTCGAGACGTGCTCGCTGATGTACGGCTTGTCCGGCTGGGTGGTGTTCTCGGAGTAGTAGTGCAGCTCGTCGCCTTCCACCTTCATCCAGATGGTCAGCTTGAAGTTGGCCGGGGTGGTGATGCCGGGGGTGTCGTTGTGCTGTTCCTTCCAGGCCCCGTCCACAGGGTGGGCCAGGGCCGGGACGGCCAGAGCGGCGCTCAGCGCCAGGCCGGCCACGATCGCGCGCATGTTCATGTGAAAACTCCTCCAGACTGGCGGCGGCCTAGTAGGCCACCCGCGATTCAAGGTTCCTCTCGACCTCACCCCGGGTGGTCCAGAGGGTGCGGTAGGTCTTCTTGGACAGGTGCTCGAGCTGGTCGCTCCGGTGGGGCGAGCCGGGCTGGGTCGAGTTGCCGTAGCTCATCAGGCCACGCGCCTTGATGGGCGTGGAGAACTCCACCATCGAGACCCAGGTCTCCCCGTGCACCGGCGTGCGCCGGCCGTCCTTCAGCGGGCTCCAGGTGATGACGTTGAACACGCCCATGTTGCCGAACCCGCCATTGCCCGGCAGGTCGACGGAGCCGAGGTTGAAGCGCGACACCTCGCCGAACGGCCGGTCGAGCGCGCCGTACTGCGCCCTCGCCTCCACCGCCGCCGCCTTCAGCATCTCCACCGCCGCGGCCGGGTCCTTCAGGCCGGACGGCGTGTCGATCGGCCGGGCGGCGTCCCAGCGCACGGCGTAGTTGGCGTCGCTGAGGAAGTTCGGGCCGGCGAACTTGCGGGCCCACGTCTCGAACAGCAGGGCGCCGCGCGCGCCGCCGTCCACCGTCCGGTCCCAGGCCTTCAGCACGGCCACGGCCTCGCGCACGTCCGCATCGGCGCTGCCGGCCGCGGCGGCCAGCAGGTCGTCCAGCACCCGGTCGGCCATCAGGACATGCGTGGAGGTCTTCCGCCGAACGAAGTCGTCGAAGGTGATCTTCGGCGGGTCGGCCATCAGGTGCGACGAGTGCTGCGCCCTGAGCGACATGGGGCCCGGGCTGGCGACGTAGGCCGGATAGTCCTTCGCCTGGATTGCCTGCGGCCAGGTGGAGACCCACGGCGGGTCGTTGGTGTTCTGGACATAGCCGGTGGCCGGGTCGACCACCTTGGGCAGGTCCTCGTAGGCGTGGATCTCGGTCCACAGCGTCTTGGACGTGTCGCCGGGCACGAGGCCGCTCCAGTAGCGCACGTCGCCGTCCGGGTGCTTCGGCAGGATGCCGTTCAGCAGGTACTGGATGTGCCCTTCGCGGTCCGCGTAGACGATGTTGAAGGACGGCACCTGCAGGCGCTTCATCACCGACTGGTACTCGGCGAAGCTCTTAGACTTGCCCATGTCCCAGTACTGGCGAAGGCCGCCGGGCCGATCGAGGCCAGCCACGCGGACGGCCACCGTCTTGCCGTCGGCGCGGGCGAACACCGGGCCGTGCACGGAGGAGCGGATCTCCAGCGTCTCGGTCTTCAGGCCGCCGTCCGGCTGGCGGACCTTGTAGGTCTTGGTCCTGGTCGTGAACGGCCGCACCTGGCCGTCGAAGACGTAGCCGCCGTCGGCCAGCTTCAGCTCGTAGTTGGTGGCGCCCAGGATGTTGTTGACCGTGTTGGTGAAGCCCATCCGCTCGTTGAAGGCGAAGCGCAGCACCGGCAGGCCGACCTGGGTGGCGCCGTACATCTTGAAGCCCGGGCCGTTCAGGTCGGCCTCGAAGTAGGTGAGCTGGCTGGGCGCCCAGGGCAGGTGCGGGTTGGCGAGCAGCAGGGTGTTCCCGCTGGCCGACTTCTTCGGCATGACCGCCCAGGCGTTGGAGCCTGCGTCGGCGTTGCCGCCCAGGGTCCGCTGGGCGGGCGCCACGTACTGGAAGTTCATCAGCTTGTGGGCGTGGGCCATGACGTCCACCCCGCTGACCGGCAGGACCCGGCGCACCGCCGGGTCGAGCTTGTCGGGATGGGCCCGGGCGTAGGCGTTCATGCCCTCGGCGAAGGCATCCAGGTTGGCGCGGAACGCCGCCGGCTCCTTGCGGTACCATTCTGCCGCCCGCTCGTAGACGTCGTTGGCCAGCACCCACTTGTCGGACTCGACCTCGGACGCGCCGAAGTACTCCGCCGCCCGCCCCCGCGCCTGGCCGTAGAGCTTCAGGACGACGTCACCGTGGTTCTGGGCGGTGGCGTAGCCGAAACCGTAGAAGACCGCCGCCTCGTCCTTCCCGTAGATGTGCGGCACGCCGTAGGAGTCCCAGAGGATCTCCCCGCGCGCCGGAGCCTGCGGCTGGGCCTGCGCCGGCGCGAGGGGCAGGACCCCCGCGCCGACCAGGGCCGCCAGGGCGAGAACGGTTCTACGCTGCATGCTCACTCCCCTCACCGGCGCGCTCAGAAGCTGTACTGCAGGCGCGCGTAGTAGAAGCCGCCGGTGAAGCCGAACGGCGACGTCCCCGGATACTGGCCCGAGCCGAGGTTGGCGTTGAAGGTGCCGTTCGGGCTCGGATAGACGTTGAACAGGTTGTTGGCCCCGAGCGCCACGTTCACCTGCTCGTTCACCCGGAAGCCCACCTCCAGGTCGGTGATCCACTTGGGCCCGAAGCTCCGGTCGTTGGCCGGGATGTTCTGCCAGATGGTGTAGCCCCCGTAGCGGGTGCCCCGCAGGTTCACCGTCAGCCAGTCCCAGGAGTAGTTCAGGCTCGCCGCCACCTTGGTGTTCGGGAACGCCTCGGTGAGGTTGCCGCGGCTCAGCCGGTCGAACAGCACGAAGCCCGAGCCGAGCGCCGTCAGCTCCGGCGGGTTCGGGATGACGCCGGTGATCTTGGTCTCGTTCCAGTTCGCGCCGACGCTCCAGCGGAGCTCGCCGTAGGGACCCAGGCTGTTGCGCCAGGTGGCCACCACGTCCACGCCCCGGGTCCGGGTGTCGATGGCGTTGGTGTAGTACTGGGCGCTGAGATCGCCGGACAGGCCGTTGGCGATCAGGATGTTGCTCACCGCCGTGCCGGTCAGGGTGCTGGTGATCGCGATCCGGCCGTCCACCTCGATCTGATAGGCGTCCGCCGTGATGCTGAGGCTCGGCAGCGGCTGCAGGGTGACGCCCACGCTGTAGTTGGTGGACTCCTCCGGCTGCAGCGGCTCGGCGCCCAGCGCGATGGCCTCGGGCGAGCCCACCGGCAGGGTCTTGATCTGCAGCAGGGTCAGCACCCCGCCCACCTGCCGGAACTGGCTCGAGCTCGCCGCATAGTTCTGCTGCGCCAGACCGGGGGCCCGGAAGCCGGTGCTGATCGCGCCGCGCACGCCCAGCCAGTCGGTGAAGTCGTAGCGGGCGTTGATCTTGCCCACCAGGGTGTCGCCCGAGGCGTCGTCGTAGTCCTCGTAGCGGGCCGCCGCCCCCAGGAAGAACTGCTCCGTGGGGTTCCAGCCCAGCTCCACGTAGCCGGCGTAGTTGTTGCGCGACGACTTGCTGGCGTCCGACGGCTGGAAGCCGGGCGCGGCCTGGGCGCCGGTGGCCGGGCGCTGGCCGGCGAACGGCTGGCCCGCCGGGATGACGTAGAGGCCGGCCGCGTAGCTCGCCGGCTCGCCCTGCTCCACCTCGTAGGTCTCGCGCCGGTGCTGCAGGCCGAAGGAGACCTGCAGGTCGCCCGCGCCGGCCAGCTCGAAGCCGCGCGTGACGTCCAGCGAGTTCACCCACTCCGAGGATTCCAGCGCGCCCACGTAGAACTCGGTCGGGCTGGTGGGGCCGAGGCTCGCATTGATGCTCTCGGCGACATTCTCCTCGGCGCGGTTGCGGCCGTAGGTGGAGGACAGGTCCCACGACCAGCCGGCCGCCTCGCCGCGCACGCCCACGGCAAGCTCGTAGTCCTCCTCGTCGATCACCAGGTTCGGGCGGAAGCCCTCCGGATAGACCTGCGGCAGGGCGTTTACGCTGTTCGGCGCCCGGAACGTGAAGGGCAGGTCCGAGACCCGCTTGCTGTAGGTGCCGAAGCTGTAGAGCTCGGTCTCGCCCAGGGCATAGGCGCCGTTGAAGCCGACGTTCGCCCCCCACTGCGGCAGGACCCCGTAGTTGCGGGTGATCCGGCTGCGGTCGACCGTGAGCTCGCGCGGGTCCGGCTGGCCGTTGATCCGCGGATAGATCTGGATGTTCCCGGCCACCGGCACGGCGCGGTTCGAGAGCGCCTGGTCCTTGGTGTTGAAGAACAGCTTCAGGAAGCCGCCGTCGCCGAGCTCGAGGCCGTAGTCGCCCTGCACCTGCAGCAGGTCGCCGTCGCCCCGGTCGAAGTTCTCGCCGTAGGTGACGCTGACCTGGCCGCCCTTGTTCTGCTTCAGCATGATGTTGATCACGCCGGCGATGGCGTCCGAGCCGTATTGGGCGGCCGCGCCGTCGCGCAGCACCTCGATGCGGTCGATGCCGGAGGTGGGGATCAGGTCCAGGTCGGCCGGGACCGAGCCGTTGTAGAGCGACGAGACCGAATTGATCAGCGAGGTCTTGTGGCGGCGCTTGCCGTTCACCAGCACCAGCGTCTGGTCGGGGTTCAGGCCCCGGAGGCCGCCCGTGGCGATCACCGTCGAGGTGCCGCCGCCGGCCCGGGCCGGCAGGTTGAACGAGGGCACCAGGGTCTGCAGCGCCTGGAAGGCGCCCGCCCGGCCGGTCCGTTCCAGCTCCGTGGCCGAGATCACGTCGATGGGCGTCGGGCTGTCGATCACCGTGCGGGGCTGGCCCCGCGTGCCCGTGACCACCAGCTCGCCCACCTCGGCGTCCTGCGCCAGGGCCGGCAGGGCCGCGCCCGCGACCGACACCGCGGCCAGAGCCGCGCCCATGCGTCCGCCGCGGCGGCGTGCGCCCTTGTTGTACGTCGACATACTAAACCCCCTTGCGCCGCTTGCCGGCGCAGCTCCTGTCCACCGCCGCATGACGCGGCCCCAACTCACGCCGGGCCGTCGGCTGCCCGCGCCCGGCTCCGAAAGGACCAGGTGGCGGTTCTCGTCTGTCGCGGGTGCGGGCGACAGCGCAGCGCGATGGCCGCCCCTCCCAAGGCTGCCGGCCTCGCCCCCGCTGTCCTTGGCGCCTGAGAGATTTCGGCGGCGCTCGGCCGCCTTGCTCCTTCGGCGAGGGCGCACGCGCCCTGCTTTCCAGCGTTTAGCCGCCCTGGCGGTCCTTCTGCTTGAGCGTTTCCGGGGCGGTTGCGCCTTCAGCGCCGGGCTGGTCGCCCGGTCTCTCCCGCGAGAGCACCCGCAGCTTGGGCGGCAAGGGCGAAGCCGCGCAAGGGCATAAACGCATCGCGGCTAGGGGAAAAACTAACCGCAGCGAGAGATTCTTTTGCGTTCAGGCAGCCGCACGCACAGAAACTGTGCACGCCTGCGGCGCGCGCCCGGTCAGATCTTCTCGTCCAGGAGGTCCTGCACGAAGGGCGGCAGCCAGGGGTTGCGCACCGGCTTCATCCGTTCCGCCCGGTAGATGTGGGTCAGGTCGGCGTAGGCTCGGTCGAAGTCCTTGTTGACGATCACATAGTCGTACTCGGCCCAGTGGGTGATCTCCCGCTTGCCGAGCGCCAGGCGCTGTTCGATCACCTCGAGGCTGTCCTGGGCGCGGGCGTGCAGCCGGCGCGAGAGGTCGGCCCACGACGGCGGCAGGACGAAGATCCGCACGGAGTCCTCGGGCTGCTTCTCGGCGATCTGCTGGGCCCCCTGCCAGTCGATGTCGAACATCACGTCCTTGCCGGCCTCCAGGGCGGCGATCACCGGCGCCTTGGGCGTGCCGTAGAGGTGGCCGTTGACCTCGGCCCACTCGAGCAGCTCGCCGGCCTCGATCATCGCCTCGAACTCCGGGCGGGTCTTGAAGAAGTACTCGCGCCCCTCCTCCTCGCCCGGCCGCGGGGCCCGGGTGGTGGCGGAAATCGACAGGATCATGCTGGCGTAGTCGGCGACGAGCCGGCGCGACAGCGAGGTCTTGCCCGCCCCGGCCGGGCTGGAGACCAGCATCAGCAGGCCGCGACGCACCGTTTCCCACGGCTTCACGTGATGGTCGTCGTGGATCAAGACGCCCTACTCCACATTCTGAACCTGCTCGCGGAACTGCTCGATCACCGCCTTGAGGTCCAGCCCCACGGTGGTGAGCGCCGCGATGGCCGACTTCGAGCAGAGCGTGTTGGCCTCGCGCATGAACTCCTGGGTCAGGAAGTCGAGCCGGCGTCCCACCGCCCCGTCGCCCCCGACCAGTTGCCGCGCCGCCTGGATGTGGCCGGCCAACCGGTCCAGCTCCTCGCGCACGTCGGCCTTCACGGCGAGCGCCGCGGCCTCCTGCAGCACCCGCTCCTCGGGCACGGCGTCGCCGGCGAGCTCCGCCATCCGCCGCTCGAAGCGTTCCTTGATGGCCGCCGGCTGGGCGGCGGCGTGGCCCTCGGCGGCGGCCACCAGGTCGGCGATCCGGTCGAGCAGGCCGCTCAGCACGCCGAGAAGCGCCTGCCCCTCCTCCCGCCGTGCGGCCAGCAGGTCGTCGAGGGCGGCGCCGATCGAGGCGGCCATGGCGGCTTCCAGGGCGGCCTGCGCCTCGGCGTCCTCCAATGCGTCGGCGGCCTCGATGACGCCCTTCAGCCCCAGCAGCCCGTCGAGCCGCGGCGGCGCCACCATGCCCGTCGCTACATACGGCCCGCCCGCGGCGAGGTAGCGCTCGAGCTGCTCCACATTGATGCGGACGGCGGTGGCGCCCTCCGCCCGGCGTGCCTGCAGGCCGACCGTCAGTTGTCCGCGCTGGAACCGCGCCTGGGCGCCCTCGCGGGCGGCGCGCTCCAGGCCCTCGAAGCCGGGCGGGCCGCGGAAGCGGACCTCGAGGTTGCGGCCGTTCACGGAGCGGGCCTCGACGGCCCAGGTCCAGCCGCCGGAGGCGCCTTCCGCCCGGCCGAAGCCGGTCATGCCGGAAATCGCCATCAGCGTCCCGCCCCCGCCTGCGCCGCCCGCGCGCGCTCCACCTCGCGCCAGCGCGCGACGTTTCGCCGGTGTTCGTCGAAGGTCGAGGCGAAGACGTGGCCGCCCGAGCCGTCGGCGACGAAGAACAGCTCGCTGGTCGACGGCGGGTTCAGCACCGCCTCGATCGCCGCCCGGCCCGGATTGGCGATCGGCGTCGGAGGCAGGCCGTCGATCTGGTAGGTGTTGTAGGGCGTCCGCGCTGCGAGCTCGGAGGCCAGGATCCCCCGGCCGAGCGGACGGCCCCGCGAGACGCCGTAGATGATCGTCGGATCGCTCTCCAGCCGCATCCCCTGGCGCAGCCGGTTGACGAACACCGCCGCGATGCGCGGCCGCTCGGCGGCGACGCCGGTCTCCTTCTCGACGATGGAGGCGAGCGTCAGGGCCTCCTCCGGCGTCTCGAACGGCAGGCCCCGCTGGCGCCTGGGCCAGAGCTCGGCCATCAGGTCGTCCTGGGCCTTGGCCATCCGCTGCAGCACGGCGGCGCGGCTGTCGCCGCGCTGGACCTGATAGGTGTCAGGCAGCAGGGCCCCTTCGGCCGGCACGGGGGCCTCGCCCACCAGCACCGGCTGGCGCAGCACCGCCTCCCAGGCCATCTCGCTGGTCCAGCCTTCGGGCACGGTCACCAGGTGGCGCACCACCCGGCCGGCGCGGATGTCGCCCAGCACCCCGGCCATGGAGGCCCCGCTGCGGAACTCGTACTCGCCCGCCTTCAGGGCGCCGGCGGCGCCGCTCAGCCGGGCGGCGGCCATGAACACCGCCTTGGACCGGATCACGCCGGCCCGCGCGAGATTGTCGGCGATGCCGCCAAGGCCGGAGCCCCGCGCGAGGACGACGGTGGTCGCCTCACCTTCCCGCGCCTGCGGGCCGGGCCCGCGATAGGTCCACAGCACCCAGCCGCCCGCCACCAGGGCGAAGGCCGCCAGGGCGAAGAGCACGCCGCCGACGGTGCGCAGCGGCCCCGGAGGCGCTCTGCGGGGCACGGGGCGGCGTCGCGGGCGGGGACGTCGGGTCACGCGACCTTCTTGAAGACCACCGAGGCGTTGGTGCCGCCGAAGCCGAAGGAGTTCGACATGGCGACGTTGATCTCGCGCTGCACCGGCTTGTGCGGGGCGAGGTCGATCGAGGTCTCCACCGAGGGGTTGTCCAGGTTGATGGTCGGCGGCGCGACCTGGTCGCGGATGGCCAGCACCGTGAAGGCCGCCTCGATGGCCCCGGCCGCGCCCAGCAGGTGGCCCGTGGCCGACTTGGTCGAGCTCATGGTGACCTTGGCGGCGGCGTTGCCCAGCAGGCGCTCGACGGCGCCCAGCTCGATCTCGTCGCCCAGCGGCGTCGAGGTGCCGTGGGCGTTGATGTAGTCGATGTCGGCCGGGGCGATGCCGGCGTCCTTGATCGCCGCCTTCATGGCGCGGAAGCCGCCGTCGCCGTCCTCGGCCGGGGCCGTGATGTGGTAGGCGTCGCCGGCGAGGCCGTAGCCGGCCACCTCGGCATAGATCTTCGCTCCGCGCGCCTTGGCGTGCTCGTACTCCTCCAGCACCAGGATCCCGGCGCCCTCGCCCATGACGAAGCCGTCGCGGTCCTTGTCGTAGGGGCGGCTGGCCTTCTCGGGCTGGTCGTTGAAGCCGGTGGACATGGCGCGGCAGGCGATGAAGCCGGCGATGCCGATCGGAACCACCGAGCTTTCCGCACCGCCGGCGATCATCACGTCGGCGTCGCCGTACTTGATCAGCCGGGCCGCGTCGCCGATGGCGTGGGCCCCGGTGGCGCAGGCCGTCACCACCGCGTGGTTCGGGCCCTTGAAGCCGTGGCGGATCGAGACCTGGCCGCTGGCCAGGTTGATCAGCGCCGAGGGGATGAAGAAGGGGCTGATCCGGCGCGGCCCCTTCTCGTGCAGTTCGATGGCCGTCTCGGCGATGGGGCCGAGGCCGCCGATGCCGGAGCCGATCATCACCCCGGTGCGCTCGCGGCCTTCGTCGTCCTGCGGGGCCCAGCCCGAGTCGCGCACCGCCTCGTCGGCGGCGGCGATGGCGTAGAGGATGAAGTCGTCGACCCGCCGCCGGTCCTTGGCGCTGAGCGTCTGGTCCGGATCGAAGGAGCCCGGCACGTCGGGCCCGCCGCCCCCCCGCCCATCCACCCGCGGCACTTCGCAGGCCACCTGGCAGGCGTAGGCTTCGGGATCGAAGGCGGTGATGCGGCCCGCGCCGGACTGTCCGGCGAGAATCTGCTTCCAGACGTGCTCGACACCCACGCCCAGCGGGGTGACGAGGCCCATCCCGGTGACGACGACTCGACGCATGGCTGACCTCAAACGAGAACCGCCGCGGCTGAGGGGTTTGGGTCCCTCGGCGACGCGGCGGTCAAATTTCAGAGCATGGACAGGCGCTTAGGCGCCCAGGCGCTCCTGGATGAACTTCACGGCGTCGCCGACGGTCTGGATGTGCTCCGCCGCGTCGTCCGGGATTTCGATGTCGAATTCTTCTTCGAAGGCCATCACCAGCTCGACGTTGTCGAGGCTGTCGGCGCCCAGGTCATCGATGAAGCTCGCCTTCTCGGTGACCTTTTCGGGATCGGCGTCGAGGTGTTCGATGACGATCTTACGGACGCGTTCAAGGACGTCGGACATTAGGCAGGTCCCTCAGGGCTTAGTCAGTCTTTGCATTCGGCGACGGCGGCGTTGCTGTCAACTGCCGCCGGAGCCTCTTGGTTCGGGCCGCCGGGTAGCATGTTCGCACCGGCGAGGCGAGGCCTAGATCATCACCATGCCGCCGTTGACGTGCAGGGTCTGGCCGGTGACGTACCCCGCCTCGTCGCTGGCGAGGTAGACGCAGGCGCTCGCCACGTCGCGGCCCGCCCCCAGGCGGCCCGACGGGATGGTCGACATGATCTGCGCCCGCTGCTGCTCGTTCAACGCGTCGGTCATCGGGCTCTCGATAAAGCCGGGGGCCACGCAGTTCACGGTGATTCCGCGACTCGCCACTTCCTGGGCGAGCGCCTTGGAGAAGCCGATCATGCCAGCCTTGGAGGCGGCGTAGTTCGCCTGGCCAGGATTGCCGGTGACGCCCACCACCGAGGTGATGCCGATGATGCGGCCGTGCCGGCGCTTCATCATCCCCCGCATGCTGGCGCGCGCCAGGCGGAAGTAGCTCTCCAGGTTGACCCGGATCACCGCGTCCCAGTCCTCGTCCTTCATCCGCATCAGAAGGCCGTCCTTGGTGATGCCGGCGTTGGCGACCAGGATGTCGATGGGCGCGCCGGCCGCCTTCTCGGCGGACTCGATCAGGCCGTCCACGGCGGCGGCGTCGGACAGGTTGGCCGCGGCGACCGCGGCGCGCTCGCCGAGCTGCCCGGCCAGGTCCTGCAGCACCGCCTCGCGCGTGCCGGAAAGGACGACGAAGGCGCCCTGCGCGTGCAGCGCCCGGGCGATCTCCGCGCCGATGCCGCCGGTGGCCCCGGTGACGAGGGCGGTCTTGCCGCTGAGGTCGAACATGGGCGGTCCTCTCTTATAGAGTCTTGGCGAAGGCTTCGAGGTCGGCGGGCGCGTTCAGCGGGATCGCCTCGGCGTCCGGCGCGATGCGCTTGACCATGCCGGACAGCACCTTGCCGGCCCCGGCCTCGGCGAAGTGGGTCACCCCGCCCTCGCCGGCCAGCCACAGGACGCTCTCGCGCCAGCGGACGCGGCCGGTCACCTGCTCCACGAGCAGCCGGCGGATCGCTTCGGGATCGTGGGTCGGCCGCGCGGTGACGTTGGCCACCACCGGCGCCTTCGGGGCGACGATGGTCGCCGCCGCCAGGGCCTCGGCCATCTCGTCCGCGGCCGGCTGCATCAGCGGGCAGTGGAAGGGCGCCGAGACGTTCAGCGGGATCGCCCGCGCGCCCAGCTCCTTGGCCTTCTCGATGGCCCGGTCCACGGCCGCCTTGGCGCCGGAGATCACCACATTGCCCTGGTTGTTGTCGTTGGCCACGACGCAGACGCCGAGCTCGGCGCCGGCTTCCGCCGCCTGTTCGGCCAGGGCCACGTCGGTCTTCGGCCCGATGAGCGAGGCCATGGCCCCCGCGCCCACGGGGACCGCCCGCTGCATGGCCTGGCCGCGCAGCTTCAGGAGGCGGGCGGTGTCGGCCAGGCTGATCGCGCCGGCGGCGGCCAGGGCCGAGTATTCGCCCAGGCTGTGGCCGGCCACGAAGGCCGCCCTGTCGACGCCGACGCCGAACTCGCGCTCCAGCACCCGGGTGACGGCGACGCTCACCGCCATCAGCGCCGGCTGGGCGTTCTCCGTCAGGGTGAGCTGGTCCTCGGGACCTTCCTTCATCAGCTTGAAGAGCCCCTGCCCCAGCGCCTCGTCGACTTCCTGGAAGACCTCGCGGGCGGCGGCGAACGCCTCGGCGAGTTCGGCGCCCATGCCGACCGCCTGGCTGCCCTGGCCGGGGAAGATGAAGGCGAGGCTCATGGGGTCCCGCTCCGTGGCTGAAGAATCCGAGCGGCGAGGGTTAGGGGATAAGGCTATCGTGGGCAAGCACACGGGGAGGACGCCATGAGAGCGGTCGTGCGGCGCGAAAAGAAGCTGGTCTGCGACGAGATTCCGGAGCTCGAGCCGGCGGAGGGCCAGGTGCTCGTCCGCACGCTCGCCTGCGGCATCTGCGGGTCTGACCTGCACGCGCTCCACCATATGGAGCACATGATCGAACTCTCCCGCCGGGCGGGCGGGCTCGACAACGGGTTCGACCCCACCGCCGACACCGTGTTTGGCCACGAGTTCTGCGCCGAGGTGCTGGACTACGGCCCCGGGACCAGCCGCACATTGAAGCCCGGCGCGCGCGTGGTCAGCGTGCCGGCGACGCTGAACGGCGGCGGCGTGGAGCTGCTGGGCTTCTCCAACCGCCTGCCCGGCGGCTTCGCCGAACGCATGCTGCTCACCGAGGCCATGCTCCTTGAGGTGCCGAACGGCCTGCCGACCGACCAGGCGGCGCTCACCGAGCCGTTCGCCGTGGGCCTGCACGCCGTGGCCAAGGCGCGGATGGACGCCGACTCCGTGGCGCTGGTGGTGGGCTGCGGGCCCGTGGGCCTGGCGGTGATCGCCGCGCTTAAGGCGGCCGGCCACGGGCCGGTGATCGCCGCCGACTTCTCGCCCCGCCGCCGCGCCGCGGCCGAGCGCCTGGGCGCGGACATCCTCGTCGACCCGGCGGTGGAGAATGCGCACGAGCGCTGGGACGCGCTGGGCGTGCCCAGGGCGCGCGCCGCTCAGCAGATGCTCCGCATGATGGGCGGCCGCTTCGGGCGGCCGGTGATCTTCGAGTGTGTCGGCGCCCCCGGCGTGCTGCAGGGCCTGATCGAGGCCGCGCCCGCGGGCGCCCAGATCGTCGTCGCCGGAGTGTGTATGGAGACCGACCGGATCGAGCCCTCCATCGCCATCACCAAGGAGGTCGAGCTGACCTTCGTGTTCGGCTACACGCCCGAGGAGTTCGCCCAGACGCTGCGGCATCTGGCCGAGGGCGTGATCGACGTTTCGGACCTGGTCACCGGCAAGGTGGGACTCGACGGCGTGGCCGACGCCTTCGTCGCCCTGGGCGATCCGGAAGCCCACGTGAAGATCCTGGTGGAGCCCGGCCGGTAAGCCGGCCCGAATTAGCTTCACGGTTCAGATAACGCTGTCGTTCACTGCAGCACTCACGGTGAAGCTGCGCCGCATTGTGGCCACAATGCCGCGGCGCGTGAAGGATCGGGCCAGTATCGACGCGCGCATTGACGCAGTCCGAATACTTGTCCCCCGGCCCGCCGCAGCGCTCCGGCAGTTTTCAGCGAACGTGGGTTTTCCGTTCACTATACTTCTACACCACGGAGTTGTTTTCGTGGTGATCGTTGCGACCGGCAGGAGAGGCGGAAGTTATCCGTTCCCGACCCTGGTCCTGGGCGAAGCTGGTAAGCTTACCGCACGCAGCAACTCTCTGCCGGACCTGGCGGCGCACAGCTCTTGCAACACTTGGATTGCGTTCGGTGCGTTGTTTCAGTTTGAGACGATGACTTCGAACGCCCCGCTACTGTGGTTACCGCCTATTCACTACCTTGACAGTGGGCGGCGGGCGCAATAGAGGGCCATGGCTAATCGATAGTTAAAGTGGCGACCTACAACCAGAAGTTTGCAGGTTCCGCGAGTCCTCGCGGTCCGCGCGCCATGCGGTTGAAGTCTCCGCAAGACCAGTTCCCACGCTTAAACAAACCAACCTCACACGCCAGGGGCGAACATGACTACCCTTCGGAACCTTCTGATCGCCGCCGGCAGCGCCGTCGCGCTGGCCAGCCTCGCCACCGCGGCCGCCGCCCAGACGCCGAGCGGCCCGGCCAACCCGGCGCCGACCCCCAAGCAGGCGGACGCGCAGATGTCGGTGACCATCCAGTCGCCGCTGACCGTCACCAAGGACAGCGACCTGGCCTTCGGCACCCTGATCAAGCCGGTGAGCGGGAACGCCCTCCCCGTCACCCTCGCCAGCTCCAACGGCCAGGTGACCTACAACAACCAGACCACCAGCGGCACGCCCGCGGTGTTCACGGTGACCAGCAGCGCCGGCACCACCTTCACCCCGACCTACACGGCCTCCGGCGCGATCACCTCGCTGCCGGGCTTCGCGGTCCTGACGCCGACCGGCGCCCAGGGGGCCGACGCGCCCGGCGGCCTGACCGGCAACATGGGTCAGATGGCGATCGGCGCGAACACCACCACCCGCGAACTGCGCTACGGCGCGACGTTCAACCTCGGTCCCGCGGTGCCTCCGGGCCTGTATTCCGGGAACCTGAACGTCACGGTCAACTACCAGTAAGCCGGACGGGGCGCGGCCGAAGCTGAGCTGTTCAGCTTCGGTCAACCCCACTCACTTAAGCGGTGGCTATGCGTCGACTCGCGCCTCTTCTCATCGCCACGGCCGCAGCCCTCGGCTGCTGCGCGCAGGCGTTCGCGCTGAACAGCGCCAGCGCGAGCGCGGCGATGACCACGCGGGTCGTCCAGAGCGCGAGCGTCGAGATTATCAGTCCGCTGGTGCTTCCCAGTGTGACCGCGGCGACAGTCTCGCCCAACGGCGCTGTTACAACCCCAGGTGCAGGCAACGCCAGCTTAACCATTCGCGGTCAAGCTGGCGACACTGTGTCGATGGCCGTGCCGGAGAGCTTCACGGTCGTCCGAACCGGGGGGACCGAGGCTTTGACCGTCAGAACCAACACCCAGGCCGAACTCGGCCTCGAGGGCGACGGCGTCGTGCTGGGCGGCGTCATGGGATCCAACACCATGAGCGTGAACGTCGGCGGCGCCCTGTCGCTGGCCTCCGCCGAGCGGCTTGAGCCGGGCGCCTACGAGGGCCTGCTCGTCGTCGTGGTGCAATACAATTGACCCGGGCCGTCCTCATCGCAGCGCTCGCCGCGCTGGCCGCCGCCCCGGTGCTGGCCCAGCCGGCCGCCCCGGCCGCTCCCGCCGCGCCCACCGCCACGACGGTCGGTGCGAACCTCAACATCTCGCCCAAGCGCGTCACCTTCGACCGTAACCGCCGCTCGGCCACGGTCTACATCTACAACCAGGGCGGCGCGCCGGCCTCGTTCGACGTGGCGCTGATCGACCGCGCCATGCTGCCCGACGGCCAGATCGTGGCCGTGACCGACGCGGCCGAGCGTCCGGAGGCGAAGCCCTACGCCGAGGCGCTCAAGTCGGCGCAGTCGATGCTGCTGGTCTCGCCGCGCCGCGTGACCCTCGCGCCCGGCCAGGGCCAGACGATCCGGATGCGCGTGAACGGCGCGCCGGACGCGGCCTCGGCCGAGTACCGGACGCACCTGACCATCACCACCATTCCGCCCCGCGACGCCGGCCTCACCGCCGAGGCCGCCGCCGGGATCGGGCCGAACGAGCTCCGCTTCCAGATCAATTCCGTGTTCGGCCTCAGCATTCCGGCCATCGTGCGCACCGGCGAGCCGGACGTCCGCGCCGGGATCGAGAACATCCGCGTCGAGTACGCCGACCTGTCGCCGGACGGCGGCCCGGCCCGGCGCACGCCGGTCGCGGTGTTCGACCTCGTGCGGCTCGGCGCCAACTCGCTGTTCGGCAATGTGGAGGTCCAGGCGGCCGGCGGCCGCAAGGCCGACGTGATCGGCATCGCCCGCGGCGTCGGCGTCTATCCGGAGATCGGCCGGCGGACCCTCCGCATTCCGCTCAGCCGCGCGCCGGCCGCCGGGGAGAAGCTCGAGATCACCTTCACGGACGACGACAGCTCTCCGGGCAAACTCCTTGCGAAACAGGCGTCGTAGGTGCGCTGCGTGGTCTGCCACCGCCGCACTTGCCATCTTACGCGCACCGGACGGGGCGGCCGCTGAGGCCGTCGCCGGGCCGGTGGCCGCGCCCGCCGCGGCGTCTGCCCAGCCCGCCGGAGACGCCCCGCTCATCGATCCGGCGGCGCTGCTGCTGTTCTCGGTCCAGCTCGACGACCTCACCCTCACCGACGGCCTGAGCGCCTACGACACGCCCGACGACCCGCTGCTGCCGGTGGGCGAACTCACCCGCCTCCTGGAGATGGACGTCGAGGTGCTGCCGGCCGAGCGGCGGATCATCGGCCGGGTGGGCGAGGCCCGCCGCTCCCTCGTCGTCGACCTCGTCAGCGGCACGGCCAAGGACGGGCCCCGCAACGTCCCCATCGCGGCCACCGACGTCGCGGTCACCGACACCGACATCTACCTGCGCGCCAGCACCCTCCAGCGGCTCCTGCCGATCAAGATCGAGGTGGATCCCGAGGGGCTGGCCATGAAGCTCGTGGCCACCGAGCTGCTGCCGGTCCAGGGCCGCATGCAGCGCCTGGCGCGCCGCCGCGACGCCTCCCAGAACATCGACCAGAAGGACGAGGTGCTCCGCGTCGAGACGCCTTACCGCCCCTTCAGCATGCCGGCCTTCGACGTGGCGCTGGGGTTCGGCGTGGAGAAGTCCGAGAACCGCCTGCCGCTGCGCTACGACATCCGGGCCGGCGCCGACCTGCTCTACACCGGCTTCCAGGGCTACCTCGGCTCCGACGAGCGGGGCGAGCCCTCGGTGGCCCGGCTCACCTTCGAGCGGCAGTCGCTGGACGGGCGGCTGCTCGGCTTCCTGAAGGCGCGGACGCTCTCGGTGGGCGACGTGTTCACGCCCAGCCTGACGCTCGGCCCCCGCAGCCTCAGCGGCCGCGGCCTCGCCTTCTCCACCGTCCCGCTCGACCAGACCAACGTCTTCAACCGGATCGACCTCCGCGGCGAGCTGCCGCTGGGCTACGACGTCGAGCTCTACATCAACGACATCCTGCGCAGCGGCCAGAACACGCCGGCCAAGGGCCGCTACGAGTTCCTGAACGTGCCGCTCAGCCAGGGCATCAACGTGGTCCGGGTGGTCACCTACGGCCCGCGCGGCGAGCGCAGCGAGGACACCCGGATCATCAATGTCGGCGGCGGCCTGCTGCGCCGTGGCGAGGCGACCTTCGAGTTCGGCGTCGTCCAGCAGGAGGAGCCGCTGGTCCGGCTGCGGGCGATCGGCGAGGACGAGCAGGCCGAGCCGGGCCGCGGCAAGCTGCGCGCCGTGGCGGCCATGAACTACGGCGTCACGCCCACCCTCACCCTCTCCGGCGCGGCGGCCTACCTGCCCTACGGCGACGACGACTACCGCACGCTCTATACCCTGGGCGCCCGGACCTCGCTCTTCGGCTTCGCCACCCAGCTCGACGTGGCGCACGACAGCCGCGACGCCTCGGCCCTCTCCCTGGGCCTGGCCGGCAGCCTGTTCGGCGTCTCCACCGTGGTGCGCCACGCCGAGTTCCGGAACGGCTTCCTGGACGAGAACGGGATCGGCACGGACACCACCCGCGAGATGCTCCGCCGCAGCGAGCTCACCTTCGACGGCAACGTCGAGCTCGGCCGCCAGGTGGTGCCCCTCTCGATCCGCGGCCTGCGCAACGAATACGCCGATGGCCAGGTCGAGCTCGCCGCCTCGGTGCGGGGCTCCACCACCGCCTCGGCCTTCCTCCTCTCCACCGGCGTCGAGTACCAGCGGACCACCGGCCGCGGCACGACCACCGACCGGCTGAACGGCTACCTCGCGGGCTCCACCTTCCGTGGCTACAAGTGGCAGCTCCGCTCGACGGTCGATTTCGAGATCCTGCCCGAGCTGCGGGCCCAGACCCTGGCGATCACCGCCGACCGGGACGTCTCGGACGCCCTGGCGCTCCGCCTGGGCCTCGGCCAGGCGCTGGACGACGCCTCGGGCTTCAACGTCACCGCCGCCGGCATCCTGAAGCTGAAGTTCGCCGACCTGTCGCTCAGCGGCGACTACAACAACGCCGATCACAGCTGGCGCGTGGGCGCCCAGCTCAACTTCGGCCTCAACTACAACCCGATCCTGCGCCGCTACCAGGTGACCCGCCCAGGCCCCGGCTCGGGCGGCAGCCTGCTGTTCGAGGCCTTCCTCGACCGCAACGGCAACGGCATCTTCGACGGCGACGACGAGCCGGTGCCCAATGTGGCGCTCGAGGGCGCCGAGGGCCGGATCCGCACCGGCGCCAACGGCAAGGCCTTCGTCACCGGCCTGGGCGCCGGGCCGACGAGCCGCCTGCTGGTCGGCCTCGACGAGGTGGAGAACACCTCGGTGCAAACCCCGCCCACCACCGTCCAGTTCTCGCCGCGGGCCGGCAGCTTCACCACGGTGCGCTACCCCATGAAGCCGACCGGCGAGGTGCTGGTGAACATCAACCTGCGCCGGCCCGACGGCAGCCTGGTGGGCCTCTCCGCCGCCAGCATCGTCCTCGTCGGCGACAACGGCTACCGGGCGGCGATGAACACCGAGTTCGACGGCTCCGCCAGCTTCCAGAACCTGCCCATCGGCACCTACCGGCTGGAGCTCGACCCCGACCAGGCCAGGCGGCTGCGCATGAGCCTGCTGGACGTGCCGCCCATCGTCGTCACCGGCGACGGCGGCTTCCTGGCGGACGTGGACGCCGAGGTCCGGTTCGCGCCCCGCGAGCCCGCCGAGGGCGCGTCGGCCCCCGCCCCTGCGGCTTCGCCGGACGCGCCGGCGCAGCCTTCGGCCGGCAATGTTCAGTAAATCCGAGGCGGATATCTTCCGTTCATCCGCCCGCCCGAAGGTGCTACCCAGGTTTCCGATGCGCGCCGCAAGTATTACGCAACTGCTGATTGCAGCCACGCTCGTGTTGTGGGGCGGCGGGGCGGCGGCCCAGACCTATGGCGTCGGGGTCACCAGCAACACCCCGAACCTCGGCCGCGTGGCCTCGGCGGCGTCCGGCAACACCGTGTTCCGGGTCAACCCCTCGTCGGGCCTGGTGACGCGGGTCAGCGGCTCCGGCGCGCGGATCGACACCGGGGCCACGCGCGCGACGGTCACCATCAGTTGCGGCTCGACCAACGCCTGCAACACCGACAACGTGAACGTCCGTATCGGCGCCTCCGGAACCGGCGGCCGGGGCCGGGCCCTGACCAACTTCACCGTCGCCATGGGGACGGCCAGCCTGGTCACCGCGCCCTCCGGGACGAACCCGATCAACTTCCGGATCGGCCCGATCGGCAAGAACAGCTCGAAGACCTTCTATGTCGGGGCCGACTTCCCGATCGCCGGCAACGACTCGGGCTCGGCGAGCGGCGCGGCCTTCTCGGCCTTCTACGTCTGGGCCGACGATGCGCCGAACACGCCCACCGGCAACCAGGCCGACACCGGCGAAGCGGTGGCGACCGTCTTCCGCCCGCTGGCGATCAGCAAGATCTCGGACCTGTCGTTCGGCCGCATCGTCAAGCCGGTGAGCGGGACCGGCGGCGTCGTCGGCCTGGCGGCGGCCAATTCGGGCCGCTCGTTCCCGCCGGGGGTCACCTGGCTGAACCTGCCGGCGCCCGGCCGGGCGACCTATACGGTGACCGGCGAAGGCGGCCAGATGCTGTCGATCAACATCCCGCCCAGCTTCACCATGGTGGGCCCGAGCGGCTCGAGCCTGACGGTCACCACCGACGACACGGCGCCCACGTCGCCGGTGCTCAGCGCCGTCTCCGGGACGGGCGGCTCGTACACCTTCTACGTCGGCGGCTCCTTCCCGATCACCCCGACCACCCGCAATGGCGGCTACACCGGCACCTTCAACGTGACGGTGTCCTACAACTAGCGCGGCCCGAGGCTTGCGTACGGGGCGGGCAACCGCCTCTCAGCCGCCCTGCGTTCGCCCCGCCGGCTGGGATTTGTCGCGAAATGGGGCGCCTCAGGGGGACGAGATGCCGATCACCATCCAGTTCGAGAGCATTCCGGCCGGCCTGTTCCAGACCTATTCGGAACAGGGCTTCCGGTTCTCGACCCTCGTCACTGGCCAGCAGGGCTATCCGGACGCCTTCTGGAACCGCACCCAGGTCAGCGACCTCGGCACCGGCGGCTACCTGATCAACCAGTACGCCTCCGACACGGTGATCGTGAAGCCGACCGCGGGCGGGGCCTTCGGCGCCAGCGCGATCCAGGTCAACGGGTTCAGCTTCCTGGGCTGGGACCGCACGACCCCCGTCACCGGCACCTCGGTGGTCGAGTACCACTTCACCGGCGTGAAGGCCGACGGCAGCCTCGTCACCCACCAGTTCACCACCGACGCGACCGACGGCTTCCAGACCGTCGCCCTGCCGGCCGGGTTCGCGGCGGGGCTGGTGGAGCTCAACTGGTTCATCAACGGCGGCACGGGCTGGGGCGCCTTCGACAACCTTGTCCTCAACCTGAACACCGCCCCGGTGGCCCGGCCGTTCACCGCCGCGGTGACCGGCGGCGAGATGTTCACGGGCCAGCTCGTCGCCACCGACGCGGACAACCAGCCCCTCACCTTCCTGCCCGTCGGGACCCTGCCCTCGGGCGTGGTGGTCGACAGCAACGGGACCTTCTACGTCCAGCCGCTCCCCGGCGACGCCGACCTGACCGCGCCGCGCACCGTCAGCTTCCAGTACCGGGCCTTCGACGGGACCGACTATTCCCCGGCCCAGACCGTCTCGGTGACGCTGAAGCCGGTCCCGGCGGGCCCCGACCTCTGGGGCACGCGCAAGGCCGACACCCTGACCGGCACGGCCGGCTCGGAGAAGATCTTCGGGCTCGAGGGCCACGACCGGATCAGCGCCGGCGCCGGGGCCGACAAGGTGTGGGCCGGCGACGGCAAGGACACCGTGCTGGGCGGCGCGGGCGCCGACCAGATGTGGGGCGAGGAGGGTCAGGATAGCCTGGACGGCGGCGCCGGCGACGACATCCTCATGGGCGGCGACCATAAGGACACCCTGATCGGCGGCGCGGGAGCCGACACCCTGTCGGGCGGCGACGACAACGACCTCTTCGTCTTCGGCTCGAACAGCGGCCACGACGTGATCCTCGATTTCCGCTCGGGCCATTGGGACAAGACCGCCGAAAAGTGGCCGTGGGGCCATGGCGAGAAGTGGGAGTGGGACCCCGCCGACCAGATCCGCGTCTCCCCCGCCCTGTTCGGCGACTTCGCGACCCTGATCGCTCACGCCCGCCAGACCTGGTACGGCGTGGTGATCGCCACCGAGGACGGGCAGAACAGCATCACCCTGGTGGGGGCCGGCGTCTGGTCGCTGCAGGCCGAGGACTTCGTCTTCGCCTGAGGCCGATGCAAGGAGGCTCGCCGCGACGACGGCTTGCCGCTAACGTGGCCGCAGGGCCAAGGGAACGCCTCGGGAGACCACCACGATGAAACGCCTCGCCGCCGCCGCCGCGCTCGCCGCGCTCGTCGCCACGCCCGCGCTCGCCGCGCTGAAGGCGGGCGACAAGGCGCCGGACTTCACCGCGCCCGGCTTCCAGGCCGGCAAGCCGCTGACGTTCTCGCTCGCCCAGGCCCGAAAGAAGGGCCCGGTGGTGCTCTATTTCTTCCCGGCCGCCGACACCAAGGGGTGCAACCTGGAAGCCAAGATGTTCGCCGACGCCATGCCGCAGTTCGCGGCGGCCGGCGCGACCGTGATCGGCGTCACCGCCGGCAACCTCGACAAGCTCCAGCAAATCTCGTCCGACACCGACAAGTGCTCGGGCAAGTTCCCGGTGGCCGCCGACCAGGGCGCCAAGATCGCCCGCCAGTACGACGCCATCCTGGCGGCCAAGCCCGACTGGTCCGACCGCACGTCCTACGTGATCTCGCCCAACGGCCAGATCGTGCACGCCTATTCGAAGATGGATCCCACCGAGCACGTCAGCCAGACGCTCGCCACGGTCCAGTCCATGAAGGCCAAGCGCTGAGGCCGACGCCTCAGCGCAGCAGCGCCTGCACCAGGTAGTAGAGCGCCACGCCCAGGCCGGCGCTGACCGCCGCCGCCAGTATCCTGCCTCGCCGCATGGATCCCCCTCGCCGCAGCCTCGGGCGCGGCGGGGGCCGGCGCAAGGGCGAAAACCCTTGCCCGCACAGCGGTTTTCCCCTATTTGCCCGCCTCTTCACGGAATGCGGTCTCACGCGGAACGCGAAAGGGTCGGGAAACTCCCGTCCGCCGCGCTGAGAGCCATCGTTTCCGGCGGACCTTCCGCCGCCGGACGCGCCGCCTTCCACAGCGGAAGAAGGATAGAATGGCCCTCTACGAACACGTGGTCATCTCGCGGCAGGATATCTCGCCGCAGCAGGCCGAAGCCCTCAACGACCAGCTCAAGGCCCTCATCGAACAAGGCGGCGGCAACGTCGCGAAGATCGAGTACTGGGGTCTGCGCAACCTGACCTACCGGATCAAGAAGAACCGCAAGGGTCACTACTCCCTGCTCGCCATCGACGCCCCGGCCGACGCCGTGAAGGAGATGGAGCGCCAGCTTTCGATCAACGAAGACGTCCTGCGCTACATGACCGTGCGCGTGGAAGAGCTGGACCTCGAGCTGTCCCCGATCCTCGCCCGCCGCGATCGCGACCGCGAACGCCGCGACGACGCCCCGCAATTCTAAGAAAGGGAGGCTCATCGCATGACCGACGAAACCTCCGCCGCCCCGGCCGCTCCGGCCGCCGGCGCCTCCTCGGGCGGCCAGCGCCGCCCGTTCTTCCGCCGCCGCAAGGTGTGCCCGTTCTCCGGCGCCAACGCGCCGAAGATCGACTACAAGGACGTCAAGCTCCTGCAGCGCTACGTTTCCGAGCGCGGCAAGATCGTCCCGTCCCGCATCACCGCGGTCTCCGCCAAGAAGCAGCGTGAGCTGGCCAAGGCCATCAAGCGCGCCCGCTTCCTGGCGCTGCTCCCCTACGTCGTGAAGTAAGGGAGAGGACGCACATGAAAGTCATCCTGCTCGAACGCGTGGAAGGCTGGGGCGGCCTGGGCGACGTCGTGACCGTCAAGGACGGCTACGCCCGGAACTTCCTCCTGCCGCGCAACAAGGCGCTCCGCGCCAACGCCGCGAACCTGAAGGTCTTCGAGGCCCAGCGCGCCGACATCGAGGCCCGCAACGCCAAGGCCAAGGCCGCGGCCGAGAAGTCGGGCGAGAACCTCGACGGCACGCAGTACGTCCTCATCCGCCAGGCGGGTGAGAGCGGCCAGCTCTACGGCTCGGTCGCGGGCCGCGACGTCGCCGAGGCGATCAACGCCGAAGGCGGCAAGGTCGAGCGCTCGCAGGTCGTGCTAGACAAGCCGATCAAGACGCTGGGCATGCACGAGGTGAAGATCCGCCTGCACGCGGAAGTCACCGTCACCGTGACGCTGAACATCGCCCGCAGCCAGGACGAGGCCGAGCGCCAAGCCCGCGGCGAGAACGTGATCAGCTCGCAGTTCGAGGAAGAGCGTCTGGCCGCCGAACAGGCCGCCGCCGACCTCCTCGAAGGCGGTGCGGGCCAGCTCGAGGCCGAGTACACCGAGGCCTGAGCCCAGGGCTCATCGACTTGAAGGCGGCGCGGAGAGCGATCTCCGCGCCGTTTTCGTTTGCGGCCCTGCCCTATCGCTCGTCGTAGAGCCGCCGCAGGACCGCCGTGGACATGCCCGGCAGGTCCTCGGAGATCAGGCCCGGGCCGTGCAGCTCGGCCGCCTCCGCATGGATCCAGGCCGCCGCGCAGGCGGCCTCGAAGCTCTCCATGCCCTGCGCCACCAGCCCGCCGATGAAGCCTGCCAGCACGTCCCCGGAGCCGGCAGTCGCGAGCCAGGGCGAGCCGTTGACGTTCACCGCCGCCCGGCCGTCCGGCGCGGCCACCACCGTGTCGGAGCCCTTCAGCAGCACCACCGCGCCCGCCCGCTCCGCAGCCTTGCGCGCCGCGGCGATCCGCTCGGGCGAGCCGGCCAGCACGCCCGGGAACAGGCGCTCGAACTCGCCCGGATGCGGAGTGAGCACGTCGTCGCGGTCGAGCACCGAGAACAGCTCCTCCGGGTCGTCGCGGAAGACGGTGATGGCGTCGGCGTCCAGCACCAGGGCCGCGCCCGTGCGGGCCAGCGCCAGGACGTTCAGCAGGGTGGTTTCGGTGACGCCGGCCGCCGGCCCGATCACCGCGGCGTCCACCTCGGCCGCGGCCTGCTCCAGCTCCAGGTCGGTCTCGAAGGGCCGCAGCATCACGGCCTCGAGGTGGGCCGCGTTGGAGGCCAGGGATTCCGGCGGCGAGTAGAGGGTGACGACGCCCGAGCCGATCCGCAGGCCGGCGCGCGCCGCGAGCCGCGCCGCGCCGGTGCTCCAGGCATCGCCGCTCACCACGATCAGCCGGCCGCGGGAATGCTTGTGGGAGGCGCTGTCGGGCCAGGGGAAGCGGTCCTGCCAGAGCTCCGGTCCGTTCTCGAACAGCCGGCTCGTCGTCTCGCCCAGGCCGATGTCGGCGACCACCACCTCGCCGCAATGGCTGCGTCCCGGCTCCAGCACGTGGGCGGGCTTGCGGGCGTGGAAGGTGACGGTGAGGGCCGCGCAGAACGCCGCCTCGCCCAGCGGCCGGCCGGTGTCGCCGGCGACGCCGCTCGGGATGTCCACGGCCACCACCCGCTCGCGCAGGCGCTGCGACATGCGGGCCAGGCGCGCGGCCTCGCCGTCCAGCGGCCGGGCGAGCCCCGCGCCGAACAGGGCGTCCACGAACAGCTCGGCGCGGTCCCGCCCCTCGCCCACCTCCAGGGTGCGGCCGTCCCACTTGGCGGCGGCGTCGCGGGCGTCGTCGGTCGCCGGCTCGGCCAGCGCCTCCACCCACACGTCCCAGCCCCGGGCCTTCAGGACGCGGGCGACCACATAGCCGTCGCCGCCGTTGTTGCCGGGGCCGCAGAACACCACGGTGGGGCACGGGTCGAAGCGCGCGCAGATGGCGTCGGCCACCGCCGTGCCCGCCCGCTCCATCAGCACCGGGCCTGGCGTTCCGGCCGCGATCGCGGCCCTGTCGGCGGCGGAGGTCTCGGAAACCGTGAGGATCTGGCGCGCCGCCAAGCCGCTCTCCCGTGAGGCTATAGGACTCCGGTGGTGGCTTCGCGCCCCTTGGCCACCAAGGTCAAGCGCTCTCCGTCGGTTTCGAGGATGGTGATGGAGGTGTGGTCCGGCCGGAAGGCCACCACCCGGGAGTCGTCGGTCAGGTGCGAGACCACCGCGTTGATCGCCACGAAGTGCGAGAACACCGCCGTGTCGCCGCGGGCGTGCAGCGAGGCGACGACGGCGCGCCGCCAGGCGTCGTAGTCGAGGTCGCCCTCGATCTCGGTCCAGGCGCCCTGGAACGCCTGCTTCAGCCAGCCGGGCCGCGCCTCCGCCGCCAGGGCCCGGGGCGTGGGGATCTCGCCGACCATGGGATCCACCTCGACCGTCACGCCCAGGGCGCGGGCCGTGGGGGCGGCGGTCTCCTGGCAGCGGCGGAGGGGCGAGCTCACCACCCGTTCCGGCCGCTCGCCCGGCGGAAGGGCCAGCAGCCAGTCGCGCGCCGCCTCCGCCTGCGCCCGGCCGGTCTCGTCGAGGCCCGGATCGTCGTCGGCCCCGCCCCAGGTGGCGGCCGGCTTGCCGTGGCGGATCAGGTAGAGGCGGGGCATGGATCAGTCCGGAACGAAGAGGTTGGTCTGGCCGACGTCGGCCGGGCGGACGGTCCCGGTCCGTCCCACCTGCTCCTCAGCCTCGAAGGCGGCCAGGAAGGCGGGGTCGGCGGGCGTGTTGGCGGCGAAGCGGCGGCCCGCCTCGTCGCGGCCCACCACGATGCCGAGGAACGGGCCCTCGCGCTTATGCACCACCGTATAGGTCTCGACCACCGCCCGGCCGCTGGGCCGCTCGACGATCTCCGGGTGCGGCAGGGCGTCGATCTCGCGCTGCAGGACCGCCGGGTCTTCGCGCTCGAACGGCCTCTCCGGCCGCTTCGTGGAGTAGATCCCCGTCGACTGCTTGGTCAGGTACCAGCCGTTGCCGGTGAGGAGCCCGTAGGCGCCGGGCCGGTCGCGCAGCCGCTGCAGCATCACCGCCACCGAGTGCATGACGTAGTTGTTCCCCGGCCCGCCCGCGTAGGGCAGCCCGCCGGTCACCGTGAGCCCGCGCGGATCGTCCAGCGACAGCCCCAGAGCCTCGGCCCCGATCTCCACCGCCACCGGGAAGCAGGAGTAGAGGTCGATCAGGTCCACCTGGTCGATGCCGATCCCGGCCATCTCCAGCGCCTTCTGCCCGGTGCGCCGCATGGCCGGGCTGGAGTGGAAGTCCTGGCGGTCCAGCGGGTGCCACAGGTCCGCCGCGTCCGCGCAGCCATGCAGGTAGACCCACTTCTCCTCCGGCACGCCGAGCTCGCGGGCCATCCGCTCGCTGGCGACGATCACCGCCGCCGACTGGTCCACCTCCATGATGGCGTTCAGCAGCTTCGGGTAGGGGAAGCCGATCATGCGGTTCCTGTCGGAGACAGCGACGATCTCATCCGCCGTGCGCCTGGTGCGGAACCAGGCCTCGGGATTGTCGGCCGCCACCTCCGAGAACCGGGCGAAGAGCTCGCCCATGCGCCGCTGGTGGTCGGCCAACGAGCGGCCGTCGCGGGCCCGCAGCGCGTTCTCGAAGATCGGATAGATGTTGATCGGCCGCGAAAGGCCGTGGCGGATCTCGTACGGCGTGCTGCCGTTGCGGGGGTCGCCGATCCGCTGCGGGGCCGGCAGGTCCTCGTCCTCGTCCGCCTGCCAGTCGTCGAAGCCCAGCCCCTGCCCCGCGCGCTTCATGGCCGAGCCCAGGAACTCGCAGCCCACCGTGAGCGCCAGCTCCGTCTCGCCGCGGGCGATCCGCTCGCACAGGGTGTTGACCAGGTACTGGGGCGTGTTGCCGCCCATCTCGGAGTAGACGCTCCACCTGGGCTGCGCGCCGAGCCGGCGGGCGAGGTTCGCGGGCGGGTTGGTGGAGTGCGGGATCATCCCGCGCTTCGAGCCGGGGGCGTCGATGGTGTAGCCGACCACCGCCAGCGCATCGATCTTCGCCAGCCCGGCCGCGCCGATGCCGGCGTCCAGCCCCGCCCGTTCCGCCGCAATCTTCAGCAGCGCGGTCGGCGACGGTGAATCGCCCGGAGCGCCCCGGTACGTGAATTGGCCCGCTCCGATGAGAACTGGCGTCGTTTCGCTTGTCACACACGGCCTCCCGAGGTTCGGCGCCCCGGCTCTCAGGCCCGGAAATCGCCGTCACAGGCCCTTTTCCGGCCTGATGGTTTTTTGATCCGCTGGCGCCTGTTTTTGAGGCGCCTGCTCATTTTCCCAGGTGGCCGCGACGGCAGGCAACCGAGTCGGCTTGTGGCCGCAGCCCCCGGCGTGCTCCGTCCCCGCCAAGCGCCGGGGCGGCGCATTCCAGTCTCAAGCCGGGCCCCATGAAAAAAATCGAAGCCATCATCAAGCCGTTCAAGCTCGACGAAGTGAAGGAGGCCCTGCAGGAGCTGGGCGTCCAGGGCATGACGGTGATCGAGGCCAAGGGCTACGGCCGCCAGAAGGGCCAGACCGAGCTCTACCGCGGGGCGGAGTACGTCGTGGACTTCCTCCCCAAGATCAAGATCGAGGTCGTCGTCGCCGACGATCAGCTCGACCGCGCGATGGAGGCCATCGCCGCCGCCGCCCGCACGGGCCGCATCGGCGACGGCAAGATCTTCGTCTCCGACGTCGTCGACGTCATGCGCATCCGCACCGGCGAGACCGGGCCCGCGGCCGTCTAACCCGCCTCCTCCAGACCATCGAGACCGGACAACTAAAGGGGATCATCGACATGGCTTCCGCTCAGGACATCCTGAACCAGATCAAGGAAAAGGACGTCAAATACGTGGACGTCCGCTTCACCGACGTTCGCGGCAAGATGCAGCACGTCACCTTCGACATCGACCTGGTGGACGAAGAGTTCCTCACCGACGGGACCATGTTCGACGGCTCCTCCATCGCCGGCTGGAAGGCGATCAACGAGTCCGACATGAAGCTGCGGCCGGACCTGAATTCGGCCCACATCGACCCGTTCTACCAGCAGACGACCCTGGTGCTGTTCTGCGACGTCCTGAACCCGGACACCAACACGCCCTACAACCGCGACCCGCGCTCGATCGCCAAGGCCGCGCTGAACTATGTGAAGTCGGCCGGCGTGGGCGACACCGTGTTCTTCGGCCCGGAAGCCGAGTTCTTCGTGTTCGACGACGTGCGCTGGAACACCGCCCCGCACGACACCTTCTACAGCTACGACTCCACCGAGCTGCCGGTGTCCTCGGGCAAGGCCTATCCGGAAGGCAACATGGGCCACCGCCCGGGCCCGAAGGGCGGCTACTTCCCGGTGAACCCGGTGGACAGCGGCCAGGACCTGCGCGGCGAGATGCTGGCGGTCATGGGCGAGCTCGGCATGCAGCCCGAGAAGCACCACCACGAGGTGGCCCCCGCCCAGCACGAGCTCGGCCTGAAGTTCGCCGACCTGCTGACCATGGCCGACCGGATGCAGCTCTATAAGTACGTCATCCAGAACGTCGCCCACGCCTACGGCAAGACGGCCACCTTCATGGCCAAGCCGATGTTCGGCGACAACGGCTCGGGCATGCACGTGCACCAGTCGATCTGGTCGAACGGCAAGCCGCTGTTCGCCGGCGACAAGTACGCGGGCCTGTCCGACATGTGCCTCTGGTACATCGGCGGCATCATCAAGCACGCCAAGGCGATCAACGCCTTCTCGAACTCGACGACCAACTCCTACAAGCGCCTGGTGCCGGGCTACGAAGCCCCGGTGAAGCTGGCCTACTCGTCGCGCAACCGCTCGGCCTCGATCCGCATTCCGCACGTGGATTCGCCGAAGGCCAAGCGCATCGAGGCCCGCTTCCCCGACCCGATGGGCAACCCCTACCTGACCTTCGTCGCCCTGCTGATGGCCGGCCTCGACGGGATCGAGAACAAGATCGATCCGGGCCCGGCCATGGACAAGAACCTCTACGACCTGCCGCCGCGCGAGCAGAAGAAGGTCCCCGAGGTCTGCGGCTCGCTCCGCGAAGCCCTCGAGAGCCTCGACAAGGACCGGGCCTTCCTCAAGAAGGGCGGGGTCATGGACGACGACTTCATCGACAGCTACATCGAGCTGAAGATGGAAGAGGTCATGCGCCTCCAGCTCCACCCGCACCCGGTGGAATTCGACATGTACTTCAAGTGCTAGTCGCCGGACGCTGATCCAGTGACCCGAAGGGCCGCGGAGCCATCCGCGGCCCTTTTCCTTTCCTCCCCGGTTCACGCGGAGGGAAAGGAAGCGCTACCCCTCGCACGCCCCCTGGCGCTCGACGCTCACCCCCGCCGCGCCGGCCTCGCAGGCGTTGCCGTAGGTCTTGCCGTCGCAGCCGCAGACCGGCTGGTAGATGCGCGTGCACATGGGCGTCTTCGGCGTGCAGACCCCGGCGCCGTCGGCGACCCGGCACTGGCCGTCCGGATGCTTGCAGTAGTCGTCGGCGCTGGCGCACCGGAATCCCGCGATCCCGCCGCACATGCCGCCCGTCTGGGAGACGCGCCCGCCCGCCGGCGCCTCGCTGCGCGGCGGCGGCGTCGGCCCGGGCCCCGCCTCCGGCGCCGGCTGCTGGCAGCCTGCGAGCAGCAGGCCGCCCATCGAGAGCGCGATCAGGACGCGTCGCAACATGGCGCAATTCCTCCGTGCGGGACCGATTGCCGTTTCCGATGGCGGCTCTACAACGCAACGCATGACTCTCCGCAAGCGCGCCATCGCCTCCGCCGCCGTCCTGGCCTTCGCCCTCCCCGCCTTCGCCCAGCCCTCGCCCGGCCCGCAGCCGACGCCGCTGCCGCCGGCGGTCGCCGAGCCGCGCGATGTGGCCTATCCGGGCGTGATCACGGTGGACGTGGACGCCACCGACCTGGAGCGGCGGATCTTCCGGGTCCGGCAGTCCATCCCGGTGACCGCGCCCGGTCCCATGACCATCCTCTTCCCGCAGTGGGTGCCGGGCGGGCATTCGCCGCGCAACCCGATCTACAACATCGCCGGCCTGACCTTCCGCGCGGGCGGCGAGACGCTGCGCTGGACCCGCGACCCGGTGCAGGTCTTCGCCTTCCACATCACCCCGCCGGCCGGCGCCCGGACCGTCGAGGTCGAGTTCCAGCACGTGACGCCCACCGCCGGCGACCAGGGCCGCGTCCTGATCACGCCCGAGATGCTGAACGCCCAGTGGGTGTCGCTGGCCATGTACCCGGCCGGCTACTACATGCGCCGCATCCCGGTGGACGCCTCGATCCGCCTGCCCGCCGGCTGGGGCTACGGCACGGCCCTGGAGACCGCCTCGGAGGCCGACGGCCTGGTCCGTTTCCGGCAGGTGGACTTCGACACCTTCACCGACTCTCCCCTGTTCGCCGGCAAGCACTTCAAGCGCTACGACCTCGACACCAGCGGCAAGTCGCCGGTGCGCCTGAACATCGTCGCCGACCGGCCCGAGCTGCTGGCCGCCACGCCCGAGCAGATCGAGAAGCACCGCGAACTGGTCCGCCAGGCCGACCGCCTGTTCGGCGCCCGCCACTTCGACCACTACGACTTCCTGCTGGCGCTCACCGAGCGCATGGGCGGCATCGGCCTGGAGCACCACCGCTCCAGCGAGAACGGCACCGACCCCGAGTACTTCACCGAGTGGACGAAGAACGCCCCGGCCCGCAACCTGCTGCCGCACGAGTACGCCCACTCCTGGGACGGCAAGTACCGCCGCCCGGCCGACCTGTGGCGCCCGACCCTGAACGAGCCCATGCGCGACAGCCTGCTGTGGGTCTACGAGGGCCAGGACCAGTACTGGGGCTTCGTCCTCGGCGCCCGCTCGGGCCTGGTCACCAAGCAGCAGACGCTCGATGCCCTGGCCATGACCGCGGCCACCTATTCCGAGGGCCGTCCCGGCCGCCAGTGGCGCTCGGTGGAGGACACCACCAACGACCCGATCCTCGCCGGCCGCCGGCCGATCCCCTGGACGAGCTGGCAGCGCAGCGAGGACTATTATTCCGAGGGCCAGCTCGTCTGGCTCGACGTGGACACGCTGATCCGCGAGCGCTCCGGCGGCAAGCGCAGCCTCGACGACTTCGCCCGCGCCTTCTTCGGCGTGAACGACGGCGAGTGGAAGCAGCCCCTGACCTACGACTTCGACGAGGTCGTGCGCACCCTCGACAAGGTCCAGCCCTACGACTGGGCCAAGTTCCTCGACGAGAAGCTCCGGCAGGTGTCGCCCGAGTTCCCGCTCGCCGGCGTCGAGCGCGGCGGCTACCGGCTCGTCTACACCGACACCCCCACCGACTACTGGAAGGACAACGAGGCGAGCCGAAAGATCGTCGACCTCACCTATTCCGTGGGCCTGACGCTGAACCGCGAGGCGCGGATCACCGGCGTGCTGTGGGACAGCCCGGCGTTCAAGGCCGGCCTGACCGTGGGCGACCAGCTCATGGCGGTGAACGGCATCGCCTACGACGCCGAGCGGTTCAAGGAGGCGATCACCGCCGCCAAGGCGGGCGGCCAGCCGATCAGCGTCATCGTCAAGGACGGCGACCACTTCCGCACCGTGGCGATCGACTACCGCGGCGGCCTGCGCTACCCGCGGCTCGAACGGATCGCCGGGACCCCGGACCGCCTGAGCGCCATCTACGCGCCTAGGAAGTAGCCGCGCTCAGGCGCGCCTCCATCCACGCCCCGGCCGCCGCGATCGCGCGGCGCGCCGCGGCGCACTGGAAGAAGAACGCCTGGAAGACGTGGATCATCTCCGGCCAGATCTCGAGCTGGACCTGCACCCGGGCCTGGCCGGCCACGTCGGCGACCTTCAGGCTGTCGCCCAGCAGGGTCTCCTCGGATCCCACCTGGATCAGGATCGGGGCCACCCCGTCGAAGTCGCCGAACACCGGCGACGCCAGCGGGTCGCGCGCATCGCCGCCGCCCAGGTAGTCGGCGGCCGATCCGGCCACCGCGTCCCTCTGGATCATCGGGTCGGTGGCGGCCTTGGTGCGGTAGGTGTCCGAGGACTGGGTGAGGTCCGCCCAGGGGCTGATGACATAGTAGCCCGCCGGCTGCGGCAGGCCGCGGGCCTTCAGCGCCAGCGCCAGCGCCAGCGAGAGCCCGCCGCCGGCCGAGTCCCCCGCGACCACGATCCGGCTGGCGTCCGTCTCGTCCAGCAGCTCGGCGTAGGCGGCCACCGCGTCCTCCACGGCCGCCGGGAAGCGGTTCTCCGGCCCCAGCCGGTAGTCCGGCACGACGGCCACGGCGCGGGCCGCCGCGGCGAGCTGGGCGGCCAGCGGGCGGTGGCTCCGCGCGCTGCCGATCACATAGGCGCCGCCGTGCAGGTAGAGCAGCCGCCGCCCTTCGACGGCGTCTGCCGGCTCCAGCCGCTCGCAGGCCCGGCCGCCGATCTCGCCCGTGGCGCGGGTGACGCCCTCCGGCAGCGGGACCATCTCGGCGAAGGCGTCGATGCGCATCCGCCGCTCCTCCAGCGTCGGCTCCGGCCCCCCTGGCGGCGTCGCCCCCGCCGCCAGCAGGGCGCGCACCCCCTCGATGTCCGGATCCTTCCAAGCCATCCCGGCCTCCGTCTCGCCAGAACGGCGCTCTCCGAAGCTCGCCAACCGCCCCGCCCGGGTCAACCCCGCCCGGCAGCGGGCCAGGCCGTCCGCCGCCGTCCCAAGCGCGACTTCCGCTGCTCGCCACGCTCTGGCACGGACGCGGAGGACAGCAGAGCGCACCCCGCAGGTCCTCAAGAGCTTCAATCGCTGGCGCCGCGCGCCGGGGCGTGACCTGTCTGCGGCTCGACCATGGCGCAGGGGTCGTGTGGCGTGAGAAGCTTGCCGGCGCCGCCGTGGCTCGCGCCCTTCAGCGGATCATCGCACTAATTCACAATGGCGGAGCAATCGCCATGGCGCTTCAGCCAGGTGGCGGTAGTCTTCAGCTAGAGAGGATTGTCGGTGATGTCGGCGAACAGGCTTACGCACGGCGAGCTCAGATCCGAACTGCTAGCCCTCAACGTCGGACACTTGATTATAATCTGGGCGCAGATCGATGCCGTCCTCAGCGGCGTCTCGCGTATCCTGTTCGAGTTCATGGGCGGTCATCCCAGCGAGGCAGCGTTACCGCGTTCCTTCAGTCGGAAGTTGGCTTTCGTACGGAAGTGCTACGCCGCCAAGGCCGAACTAGCTCCCGACGGAGCCGCAATGGCGGCGATCCTCTCACGGGCTGCGAAGCTCGTCATTGACCGAAACACGCTCGCCCATGGAGCCCTCATCGACGAAGGCGCCGGGAGCCTCACCATGCTGCGGCTCGACATGATCAAATCCGATGAACTCGACGTTCGTGAATACACGCCAGAGACCGTTTCAAAGGTCGTCATGGAGAGCGCCGACCTGCTGAGTGACCTGATCGCTCTAGCCTGGCACCTCAAACAGTTCATACCCGATGATCTGGTCGGCCATTCAGGCAGCGAGCTCGCCCAGGAGTTTGTCCGTCGCTTCCCACCTATCGATCTCACTAATGAGGAGGCGAGCTAGGCCTCCGTTGCGACTCTGGCGCTGTCCATTCCGCGGCGTTGCCTAGCTATCTACAAATACTCCCTCGCGCGCCCAGGCCGCATTGCGCCCGGCGGCCGGGCGATTCATATCCGGGGCCAGAATCCCCCTAGCTTCCGTGAGTCATGCCGAACTCCGCCGCCCAGTCCGCCCTGCCCGACCTGTTCGACGACGCGCTGAACCCCGCGCCGGCCGCGCCGCTCGCCGAGAGCCATGAGCCGCGTCCGGACCCGGCGGTCGTCGGCGTGAAGTCGTCCGGCTACTCGGCCGCCGACATCGAGGTGCTCGAAGGCCTGGAGCCGGTTCGCAAGCGGCCGGGCATGTACATCGGCGGCACCGACGAACGCGCGCTGCACCACCTGTTCGCCGAAGTCCTCGACAACTCCATGGACGAGGCGGTGGCCGGCCACGCCAAGTCGATCGAGGTCACGCTCGACGCCGACGGCATGCTGACCGTGAAGGACGACGGCCGCGGCATCCCCGTGGACCCGCACCCGAAGCACCCCGGCAAGTCGGCGCTGGAAGTGATCATGACCGTCCTGCACTCGGGCGGGAAGTTCTCCGGCAAGGCCTACGAGACCTCGGGCGGGCTGCACGGCGTGGGCGTCTCGGTGGTGAACGCGCTGTCGGAGCGGGTCGAGGTCACCGTCTGGAAGGACGGGTTCGAGTGGCGCCAGGCCTTCACGCGCGGCAAGCCGCTGGGCTCGATCGAGAAGCTGGGCCCCACCCGCAAGAAGGGCACCCAGATCGCCTTCCTGCCCGACCCGATCATCTTCGGCGACGGCGCGGCCTTCAAACCCGCCCGCCTCTACCGGATGGCGCGCTCCAAGGCCTACCTGTTCGGCGGGGTCGAGATCCGCTGGAAATGCGACCCCTCGCGCATCCAGGACCAGACGCCGCCGGAGGCGGTCTTCCGCTTCCCCAACGGCCTGGCCGACTTCCTCGCCGAGCGGGTGAAGTCCGTCGAGACCGTCACCCCCGAGCCCTTCGCCGGCCGCTACGAGCGTCCGGGCGAGGCCGGCAAGGTGGAATGGGCGGTCACCTGGACCCCCGCCGGCTTCGGCGAGGCGGACGGCTTCATGCAGTCCTACTGCAACACCGTGCCGACCCCGGAGGGCGGCACGCACGAGGCCGGCCTGCGGGCCGCCCTCACCCGCGGCCTCAAGCAGTACGCCGAGCTGGTGGGTGAGAAGCGCGGCGGCCTGATCACCGCCGAGGACGTGGTCGCCCAGGCCGGAGCGCTGGTCAGCGTCTTCATCCGCGACCCCGAGTTCCAGGGCCAGACCAAGGAGAAGCTCTCCTCCTCCGAGGCCCAGCGCCTGGTGGAAAAAGCGCTCGCCGACCCGTTCGACCACTGGCTGACCGGCCAGCCGAAGTCGGCCACCGCGCTCCTGCAGTTCGTCATCGAACGCGCCGAGGAGCGGCTGAAGCGCCGCCGCGACAAGGAGGTCGCCCGCGCGTCGGCGACCCGCAAGCTGCGCCTGCCGGGTAAGCTGGCCGACTGCTCCGGCCAGGCCACCGACGGCACCGAGCTCTTCCTGGTCGAGGGCGACTCGGCCGGCGGCTCGGCCAAGCAGGCCCGCGACCGGCGCACCCAGGCGATCCTGCCCCTGCGCGGCAAGATCCTGAACGTGGCGTCGGCCTCCATCGACAAGCTCGGCCAGAACAAGGAGCTGGCCGACCTGCTGCTGGCGCTGGGCGTCCAGGGCGGCTCGAAGTTCAAGGAAGAAGAGCTCCGCTACGAGCGGATCATCATCATGACGGACGCCGACGTGGACGGCGCCCACATCGCCAGCCTGCTGATCACCTTCTTCTACAGGACCATGCCGGGCCTGATCCGCGCCGGCCGCCTCTACCTCGCGCTGCCGCCGCTCTACCGCATCAGCCACGGCGGCAAGTCCATGTACGCCCGCGACGACGCCCACCGCGACGAGCTGCTCGCCACCGAGTTCAAAGGCAAGAAGCCCGAGATCAGCCGGTTCAAGGGCCTGGGCGAGATGATGCCCGCCCAGCTCAAGGAGACCACCATGGATCCCTCCAAGCGGATCCTGGCCAAGGTCACCCTGCCCCGCGCCGAGGAGACGGTGGAAAGCCTCGTGGAGGCCCTGATGGGCCGCAAGCCCGAGCTGCGCTTCCGCTTCATCCAGGAAAACGCCGAGTTCGCCGCCGCCGACCTGGACGTCTGACGTCTGCGGCCGTCGCCCGGCCGCGGCCGCGGCCGCACGTCAGTAACGAAATCCAATCGAAAACTTGCGTTTGGCGGGAACCTGTGTTCTTGTTTTGTTCATGCCCACCGACGCTTCAGCCCCGGATCGTCACTCGGCCATCCTGGCCGAGCTCGCGGGCATGACCCTGGCGCTGGCGCGAGACCTGCAGAACCGGGCCCTCGAGGCCGAGCGGGTCGAGGACGCGGTGAAGCTCTCCGGCGCGTTCCAGCGCGTCTCGCGCGGGCTTCGCCAGACGCTCGCCCTGGAACTCAAGGTGATCCGCGAGCGCGACGCCGCGGCGCGCGAGGCCCGGGACTCCGCGGAGCGTGCGGCCCTCCAGGCCGAGGCCGACGCGCGCCTGCGCCAGCAGAGCGTCGCCCGTCGGTGCGCGGCGATCCGCGATCGCGTCGACAACGCCTTCTGGTCCGAGCAGGAAAACGGCGACTGGGACGAGGACGACGAGCGGGCCCGTCGCCGGCCGCCCTCCGATCCGGTCTGGCGCCGGCTGGAGGCGTTTCTCGACGAGGCCGCACAGCGCCCGGACTTCCTCGCCGACGACTTCGACATCCTGGTGATAGAGGCGTGCGACACCATCGGGGTCGACGCCACCCTCCTCTACGACATCGTCGACAACGGCCCGCCCGCGCCGTCCGGACGGCCGGACGTCGCCGGGCCGTGCGCCGAACCGCAGGCGGCCGACTCCTCCTGAGCCGCGGCCCCCGCCCCGGCTGGCCCGCGCCCGCCTCTCGCGTTCCTTGAGCAAACCCGCCCGCGAGGGCGGTCCCCCTGGCCCCGCGCCGGGGCGTCGCCGCGTGGTCGCACGCTGGGGTCCGGAACGCGGCCAAGGCGCCGTTCGTTCTGCGGCTCGGACAGGAGGCCTCGATGGCCAAGACGAAGCGGAAGACCAAGAGCCTGCTGCCGAAGCGGATCGCCGGCGTGAAGGTGCCCAAGGCCGTGCGCAAGGGACGGTTCGGCGAACTGCTGGCCTCGCGAACGGGCCAGGTGCTGATCGCCGAGGCGATCATGGCCGCCGGCGCCATGGCCGGAGCCCGCAAGGCCGGCCAGAGCCCGAGCGCACGCAGCTTCCTGCACGACGCCGCCGAGCACATCCGCGACCGCGGCCGCGGTCATGTGGAGCTCGGCCCGGCCGGCGGCGCCCTGGCCTTCGCGCTGGGCGAGGCCGCCCGCGCCTTCGCCGACGCCCTCCGCTCCGGCGCGCCTCAGGCCGACACCACGCGCCATGACGCCGAGGCGGACTGGCAGCCGGCGCCGGACGGCGGCCTGGATGGCGCTCAAAAAAAAAGCCCGCCGAAGTACGAGGCCGGACCGCTCTGACCGCGCCGCCGGTCCCGCCCCCGGCCCTGCCCTACGTCCCGCCGCGCCCGACGCTGACGGGGAAGCTCGCCGCGGCTGGCACGCGGGGGCTCGTGCGCTTCGCCCACTGGCGCGGCCGCCGCCAGGCCAGGGCGGATCTCGACCGCCCCTCCGGGCCGGTGTTCCGGGGCCTGATCCAGATAAACCTGATCCGGCCGCATTGAACTTTGACCTCCGCGACCCGATCTCTGAACGGACACGCACTTCTGCGCGTTGACTTGGGCGTTGCTGCCCGTATCTTCCGCGCGCGCGGCGATCTCCGCTCGCGCCGCCGCGGTACGCCAGCCAAGTTCTCCTTCAGGGATCGGCGGGCCACCGCTTTACTCGTATAAGATGACCGAATTTTCCGAACTTGGCCTTTCGGCCGCGACGCTCCAAGCCGTCGCCGACACCGGCTACACCACCGCCACGCCGATCCAGGCCCAGGCCATCCCTGTCGCGCTGCATGGCCGCGACGTGCTGGGGATCGCCCAGACGGGCACCGGCAAGACCGCCGCCTTCACCCTGCCGATGATCGACCGCCTGGCCGCGGGCCGCGCCAAGGCGCGCATGCCCCGCGCCCTCGTCATCGCGCCCACCCGCGAGCTGGCCGACCAGGTCGCCGCCTCCTTCGAGAAGTACGCCAAGGGCCAGAAGCTCTCCTGGGCCCTGCTGATCGGCGGTGTCTCGTTCTCCGACCAGGAACAGAAGCTCGACCGCGGCGTCGACGTGCTGATCGCCACGCCCGGCCGCCTGCTCGATCACTTCGAGCGCGGCAAGCTGCTGATGACGGGCGTCCAGATCATGGTGGTCGACGAGGCCGACCGGATGCTCGACATGGGCTTCATCCCGGACCTCGAGCGGATCTTCAAGCTCACCCCGGCCAAGAAGCAGACCCTGTTCTTCTCGGCCACCATGCCGCCGGAGATCACCCGGCTCACCAAGCAGTTCCTGCGCGATCCCGAGCGGATCGAGGTGGCCCGGCCGGCGACCACCGCCGAGACCATCACCCAGTACATGGTCAGGATGCCGGTGAGCGATCCCAAGGCGAAGCGCACCGCGCTGCGCACGCTCATCCAGCGCGGCGAGGTGGTGAACGGCATCGTCTTCTGTAACCGCAAGTCGGAAGTCGACATCGTCGCCAAGTCGCTCAAGACCCACGGCTTCGACGCCGCCCCGATCCACGGCGACCTCGACCAGCAGACCCGCATGCGGACGCTGGACAGCTTCCGGAACGGCGAGCTGAAGCTGCTCGTCGCCTCGGACGTGGCCGCCCGCGGCCTCGACATCCCGGCCGTCGGCCACGTCTTCAACTACGACGTGCCGCACCACGCCGACGACTACGTCCACCGCATCGGCCGGACCGGCCGCGCGGGCCGCACCGGCGAGGCGTTCATGCTGGTCACCCCGGCCGACGCCAAGAACTTCGACAAGGTCGTGAAGCTCATCGGCAAGACGCCGGAAGAGATCGTGCTCGACCTCGACTGGGGCAGCCTGAAGGACGAGCCCCGCCGCGGCGGCGACCGCAAGGGCCGTGGCGGCGAGCGGTCCGGCCGCGAGCGCGACCGCGACCGTCGCCCGCGGGCGATCAAGGAGCACGGCGAGCGCGCCTCCATGGAGCCGCTGCAGGCCACGCCGGCCGCCGAGCCCGGCGAGGCGCCGGCGCCCGCCCCCAAGCGCTCGCGCAGCCGCAAGGCCGCCGAGCCCGTCGCCTCGGTCGCCGAAGCTCCGGCGCCCGCGCCGAGCGCGCCCGAGGCTCGCCCGCAGCGCGAGCGGCCGGAACGGGGCGAACGCTCCGAGCGCCCGGCCCGCGCCGAGCGTCCCGAGCGCAGCGATCGTCCGGATCGCGGCGACCGCCGCGAGCGCGACCGCGACCGCGACCGCGACCGCGACCGTGGGCGGGATCGCGACCGCGACCGGGACGACCGCGTGGTCGGCTTCGGCTCCGACATCCCGGCCTTCCTGATGCGCAGCGCGCCCCCGCCGCCGGCGGATGACTGATCGGGTCCTTCGGGGCTTGGAAGGACTGTCTTAACGACCTCGTTTAACCGGTCGTTCGGCCCCTAAGGATATCGTCCGTCCCATGAGAGGACCGGCGCGCCCAGGGTGCGGACACGGTCCCGGGTGATGGACCTGGAGCCCATGTCGTCCGACGTCGAAACCCTTCTGCGCGCGCCGACGGCCTATGCGCTCGCCCGCAAGGCGATCGCGGCCATGGAGCTGCACAAGGTCTGGCCGACGCCGGTCAACTTCGAGATCTGGATTCATTACGTCGGCAACAAGGACGGCCCGCTGGCCGCCGAGATCGACCAGCTCCTCGGCGCCGGCGAGGCGTTCACCGACACCGTCGGCGAGCAGCTTGCCGCCAAGTACCTGCCGAAGGCCAAGCTGAACGGCGAGATCCTCGACGCCGGCGACGCGCTGGCCCAGGAGCTGGACAGCGTCTCGCGCGCCATCGAGAGCGCCCGCGAGACGAGCGAGGCCTACGGCCAGCAGCTCGCCACCGCCTCCGCGTCCCTGGAGACCGAGGACGCCACCGCCATCAAGGCCATGGTGGAGACCCTGACCACCGCCACCCAGCGGGTGCAGAGCGAGAACAAGACGCTCGAGACCCAGCTCGCCGACACCACCGCCGAGGTGACCCGCCTGCGCGAGCACCTGGAGCTGGTGCGCCGCGACGCCATGACCGACGGCCTGACCCACCTGGCCAACCGCAAGGCGTTCGACGAGGCCCTGGAGCGCGCCTGCGCCGACGCCGAGGCCGAGGGCGAGGCGCTGACCCTCGCCGTCCTCGACATCGACCACTTCAAGAGCTTCAACGACACCTGGGGCCACCAGACCGGCGACCAGGTCATCCGCTACGTGGCCTCCGTCATCGGCCGCGCCGGCCGCTCGCCGCGGCTGGCCGCCCGCTACGGGGGCGAGGAGTTCGCCCTGATCTTCCCGGGCGAGGCCGCCGAGACCGCCATGGCCGTGCTGGAGGACATCCGCGAGGAGGTCTCGTCCCGCGTCCTCAAGCGCCGCTCCACCAACGAGGACCTGGGCGCGATCACCATCTCCTCCGGCCTGGCCGAGCGGAAGGCGGGCGAGGCCGCCTCCAGCCTGGTGGAGCGCGCCGACGCGGCGCTCTACGCCTCCAAGCGCGGCGGCCGCAACCGCACCACGGCCGCCGAGACCGCGGCCGCCCAGGCCGCCTGAGCCGGCCTCCGGCCATTTTCCACTAGCCTGACGCCGGGGTATCCTCCGTTCAATCGAACCGAAGCGTTCGACGGAGGAAACCATGGACGGGACCCAGGCGGCAGCCAAGGTGAAGACCGCCATCGAGAACGGCGTGGGCGTCATCACCCTCTCCGATCCCGGCACCCTCAACGCCGCCGGCCTCGACCTGATGGGCGAGCTGAAGTCCGCCTTCGAGGACTTCGCCTACGGCGACGCGGTGCGCGCCATCGTCATCACCGGCGAGGGACGCGGCTTCTGCTCCGGGGCCAACCTCAGCGGCGGCCGCGCCGGCTCCCAGCCGAACCCGAACGGCCCGAACGAGTCCCTGCTCGGCGTCTACAACCCCTTCGTGGCCGCGGTCCGCAAATCGCCCAAGCCGATCGTCTCGGCGGTGAACGGCGTCGCCGCCGGCGTCGGCGTGTCCCTGGCGCTGATGGGCGACCTCGTCGTGGCCGCCGAGAGCGCCTACTTCCTGCTGGCCTTCCGCCGCATCGGCTTGGTGCCGGACGGCGGCGCCACCTGGCTCCTGCCCCGACACATCGGCAAGGCCCGGGCCATGGAGCTGATGCTGCTCGGCGAGAAGCTGCCGGCCAGGACCGCCCAGGAGTGGGGCCTGATCAACAAGTGCGTGCAAGACGCCGAGCTGATGGACGCCGCCATGGCCTATGCGCGCGCCTTGGCCGACGGCCCCGCCTCGCTCGGCCTGACCCGCAACCTCGTCTGGGAGGCGCTGGACGCCTCCTGGCACCTGCAGCTCGAGGCCGAGGCTTACGCACAGGGCGCGGCGGGCCGTACGGACGATGCGCGCGAGGGCGTGCTGGCCTTCATCCAGAAGCGCCCGGCCGAGTTCAAGGGCCGCTGACTACTGGCGGCTGCGCAGCCGCTCCAGCTCCTGCTGCACGAGGCGCTCGCGGCTGTCGCCAAGATAGCCGAAGGTTGCCGCCGCGTGCGCGGCGAGCCCGATCCCCCAGCCGATCGCCGGCCAGTAGGCCCAGTCGATGCCCGGCGAGGTCACCCAGTCGATGGCGAACAGGCCGGCGTTGACGATCACATAGGCGGTGAGATGGCTGCGGAAGGCGAGCTTCATGTCGGCCCGGCGCTCGGCCTGGCGACGGAGTTCGGCGTCGTCGGTCATGGGTCCCTCCCTCGAACCGGCAGCATACCGCCGGTTTCCGGGAAGCGCGATGCTCAGATGTCCCGGGCCGGCTCGATGGTGACGCTCTCCCCGCAGCCGCAGGCGTCGGTCTCGTTCGGGTTGCGGAACACGAACTTGGCCGAGAGCTTGGTGACCTCGTAGTCGATCTCGGTGCCGATCAGGAACAGCACCGCCTTGGGCTCCACCAGGATGGTGACCCCCTTGTCCTCGACCACCTCGTCCAACGGATCGGCCGCCTCGGCGTACTCCAGGACGTACTCCTGGCCGGCGCAGCCGCCGTTCTTCACGCCGACCCGCAGGCCGGCGTACGGCCGCTCCGCCTTGGCCATGATCTCGCGCACGCGCTCGGCCGCCCGGTCGGTGAGCGTGACCACCTTGGGCCGGGGACGCCGGGCGCGCGGCTGGGGAGTGAGGCTGAGGTTGTCCATCAGAACATGTTGAGCTGCAGCTTGGCCTCATCGGACATGCGCGATGGGTCCCACGGCGGGTCGAACACCAGCTCGACCTTGCAGGAGCGGATCTCGGGGATCTCCTTCACCGCGTCCTCGACCCAGCCCGGCATGTCGCCGGCCACCGGGCATCCTGGCGCGGTCAGGGTCATGTCGATGACCACGTCCTTGTCGTCCGAGACATCGACCTTGTAGATCAGGCCGAGCTCGTAGATGTCGACCGGGATCTCCGGGTCGTAGACGGTCTTCAGCTTGTCGATCAGCTGGTCCGTCAGGACGTCGAGCTCCGCCTGCGACAGCGGGGTCGTCGTCTTTGTCTCCAGGGATGCGGCGTCGTCCATGTCCATCACTTAAGCGAAGAAGGCCTGAGCCTTGGTCAGGGCCTGGACGAAGGCGTCCGCCTCGTCCTCGGTGTTATATAGGGCGAAGGACGCGCGCGCGCTCGACGTCACCCCGAATCTCTTCATCAGCGGCTCGGCGCAGTGGGTGCCGGCGCGGACCGCCACGCCATAGCGGTCGAGGATCTGCGCCACGTCGTGGGCATGCGCCCCGTCGACGGTGAACGACAGGATCGCGCCCTTGTCCGGCGTGTCGCCCAGCACCTTCAGCCAGTTGGCGCCGGCCAGCCCCTCCCGGACCCGGTCGTAGAGCTTCTTCTCGTGCTCCGCGACGGCGAACCGGTCGAGGCCGGAGAGCCAGTCGATCGCCGCCCCCAGGCCGATGGCCTCGAGGATCGGCGGGGTGCCGGCTTCGAACCGATGCGGCGGGTCGGCGTAGGTGATGGCGTCCAGCGCCACCGTGCCGATCATCTCGCCGCCGCCCTGATAGGGGGGCAGCGCGGCCAGCTTCTCGGCCTTGCCGTAGAGGATGCCGATGCCCGTCGGGCCGTAGAGCTTGTGCCCGGAGAAGACGTAGAAGTCGGCGTCGATCGCCTTCAGGTCGATAGGCTTGTGGACGATGGCCTGGCAGCCGTCGAACAGCACCAGCGCGCCGGCCTCATGGGCCATGCGGGCCAATTCCATGGCCGGGTTGATCGTGCCCAGCACGTTCGACATGTGGCTGAGCGCCACGACCTTGGTCCGCGGCCCCAGCAGGCTCTGGAAGTGCTCCAGGTCGAGGTCGCCGCGATCGGTGACGCGGGCGAACTTCAGGACCACGCCCTTGCGCTCGCGCAGGAAGTGCCAGGGCACGATGTTGGCGTGGTGCTCCATCTCGGAGAGCACGATCTCGTCGCCCGCCTGCATGGCGGCGCCCAGGCCGGCGGCCACGAGGTTGATGGCCTCGGTCCCGCCCTTGGTGAACACCACCTCGTTCTCGGCCGCGCCGATGAAGGCCGCGGCCTTGCGGCGGGCGGCCTCGTAGGCGTCGGTGGTCTCGTTGGCGAGCGTGTGCAGGCCGCGGTGGACGTTGGCGTAGGAGTACTCCATCGCCCGCGTCATGGCCTCGATCACCGCCCGGGGCTTCTGGGCCGAGGCGGCGCTGTCGAGATACACCAGCGGCTTGCCGTGCACCTCGCGATGCAGGATCGGGAACTCCGCGCGGATCGACTCGGCGTCGAAAGCCATGGTCAGCCCCTCAGCCGTTCGGAGATGAAGGCGGCGACGATCTCCCGCGCCGGCTCGTTCCAGACCCGGTCGGCGACCTCGGCCACGAAGGCTTCGGTGAGCAGCGCCCGAGCCTCGTCGGCCGGGATGCCGCGCTGCTCGGCGTAGAACAGTGCGTCCTCGTCGAGCGCGCCCACGGTGTTGCCGTGCGCGCAGGAGACGTCGTCGGCGTAGATCTCGAGCTCCGGCTTGGCGTCGACCTCGGCCCGATCCGACAGGATCAGCGCGTGGTGGCCCATGCGGGCGTCGGTCCGGTCCGCGCCTTCCGCGACGATGATCTTGCCCTGGAACACGCCACGGGCCTGGTCGCGGACGACGCCCTTGGTGAGCTGCTGGGTCGCGCCGTCGAGGCCCTCGTGCGTCACCACCGTCGTCAGGTCGGCGTGGCGCTTGCCGGCCAGCAGGTAGGCGCCGTCGAGGCGAAGCGTGGCGTGGCCGCCCGGGTGGGCGACCCGCGTCTCGATCCGCTGCCGCCGGGCGCCCGTGGCGACGACCGTCTGGCCGTACTCGGCGTGCGCCGTCAGCCGCACCTCGGCGTGGCTGACCGAGACGGCCTCGGGATCCTCGTCGGCGAGGACGACCCGCTCCAGAGCGGCGCCGTCGGCCAGCTCGATGGCCAGCGAGGTCTGGGCGAGATAGCTCCCCTGCCCCTCGTAGCTTTCGAACAGGCGCAGCCGCCCGCCGGGCGCGACGGTGACGCGCACGCCGGCGGCATGAGCCCCCTCGCCGCGGGAGACGATGCGCAGCGCGACGGCGAGCGTCTCGCCCGGTCCCACCACGATCGTTTGCTCGTCACGGCCGTTGGCGATCACCAGCACGCGGTCGGCGATCGCGTCGAACGGGCCGGCGCCCAGGTCGCCGGGGATCGGCGCAGAGGGCTCCGGCAGGACGCGGATCAGGCCGCGCAGGTCGGTCCAGCGCCAGTCCTCCTGGCGCTTACCCGGCAGGTCGGCGACGTCGCGCGTCTTGAGGGCCAGGGCGAGGCTCAAGCGGCCCTCGCGTACTTGTCGTAGCCTTCGGCCTCGAGCTGGAGGGCCAGCTCCGGCCCGCCGGACGCGACGATCCGGCCGTTCGCCAGCACGTGCACCCGGTCGGGTTTGATGTAGTCGAGCAGCCGCTGGTAGTGGGTGATCACCAGCATGGAGCGCTCCGGCGAACGCAGCGCGTTCACCCCGTCCGCGACGATGCGCAGGGCGTCGATGTCCAGACCAGAGTCGGTCTCGTCGAGGATCAGAAAGCGCGGCGAAAGCATCGCCATTTGAAAGATTTCCATCCGCTTCTTCTCACCGCCGGAGAAGCCGACGTTGAGCGCGCGCTTCAGCATGTCGAAGTCGATCTTAAGCTCGGCGGCCTTGGCGCGGGCGAGCTTCAGGAACTCGGGCGCCGTGATCTCGGGCTCGCCGCGCGCCTTGCGCTGGGCGTTGAGCGCCGTGCGGATGAAGGTCAGCGCCGGCACCCCAGGGATCTCCAGCGGGTACTGGAACGACAGGAACACGCCCTTGGCGGCGCGCTCGAAGGGCTCCAGCGCCAGCAGGTCCTCACCGTCCAGCGTCGCCGCGCCCTCCGTGACCTCGTAGCCCTGGCGGCCGGTGAGCACGTAGGACAGCGTCGACTTGCCGGCTCCGTTCGGGCCCATGATCGCGTGCACCTCGCCCGCCGGGACCTCGAGCGTCAGGCCCTTGATGATCTCCTTGTCCTCGACGGAGGCGTGCAGGTTCTGGACGGAAAGCATCAGCGGGTCTCGTCTACGAGGAACTGGGCCATGACACGCAGGGCGTCCTCGACGCTCTCCACGGTCTCTTGCTTGCGCGGTGCGGCCGACCCCGGAAGGGTCGTGCGCTTGTCGGAGGAAGTGACGCTGCCTTTCCCAGCTTCCCAGTAGGCGGCGATGCGGAAGTTCTCGTGGTCGATGTTCACCGTGTAGCGACGGCGATCGACGCTGAGATGGTGCTTGGCCAGGAACTCGGGATCGCCGGACAATGCGTTGAACAGCGCCTCGGCGTTGGCGAGGTCGGCCTCCTGCTGGCGGCGCTCGGCCTCGTCGCGTTTGCGGCGTTCCATTTCGCGGCGCGCGAACTCCACCTCGAAGGCGTCCTTGAGACTGAGGGCCTTGGTCGCGCCCTTCTTGGTCCTGGTCGTCATCCGACGCTCCCCTCCAGCGAAATGGCCACCAGCTTCTGGGCCTCCACGGCGAACTCCATGGGGAGCTCCTGGAGGACGTCCTTCACGAAGCCGTTGACGAGAAGCTGCACCGCCTCCTCCTGAGAGAGGCCGCGCTGCATCGCGTAGAACAACTGGTCCTCGGAGAGCCGCGTGGTGGTGGCCTCGTGCTCGAACACCGCCTGTCCGTTGCGCGCCTCGATGTAGGGCACCGTGTGGGCGGCGCAGTGCTTGCCGATAAGCAGGCTGTCGCACTGAGTGAAGTTGCGGGCGCCCTTGGCCTTCGGGTGGGCGGAGACGAGCCCCCGGTAGGTGTTGGAGCTCTTCCCGGCGCTGATGCCCTTGGAGATGATCCGGGAGCGGGTGTTGGCCCCCAAGTGGATCATCTTGGTGCCGGTGTCCGCCTGCTGGCGGCCATTGGTGATGGCGATCGAGTAGAACTCTCCGACGCTCTCGTTCCCGCGCAGGACGCAGGACGGGTACTTCCAGGTCACCGACGAGCCGGTCTCGACCTGGGTCCAGGACACCTTCGAGCGGTCGCCGCGGCAGTCGGCGCGCTTGGTGACGAAGTTGAAGATGCCGCCCTTCCCGGTCTCCGGGTCGCCCGGGTACCAGTTCTGGACGGTGGAGTACTTGATCTCCGCATCGTCGAGGGCGACCAGCTCCACGACCGCCGCGTGGAGCTGGTTCTCGTCGCGCATGGGGGCCGTGCAGCCCTCCAGGTAGGAGACGTAGGCGCCCTTGTCGGCGATGATCAGCGTGCGCTCGAACTGGCCGCTCTCGGCCGCATTGATGCGGAAGTAGGTGGAAAGCTCCATCGGGCAGCGGACGCCGGGTGGCACGTAGACGAAGCTGCCGTCCGAGAAGACCGCCGAGTTCAGGCAGGCGAAGTAGTTGTCGCTGACCGGCACCACCGAGCCCAGGTACTTGCGCACCAGCTCCCCGTGGTCACGGATCGCCTCGCTCATGGAGCAGAAGATGACGCCGGCCTCGGCCAGCTCCTTCTTGAAGGTGGTGACCACGCTGACGCTGTCGAAGACAGCGTCCACGGCGTAGCGCGGCGCACCCTCGACGCCCGCCAGCACCTCCTGCTCGCGGAGCGGGATGCCCAGCTTCTTGTAGGTCTCCAGCAGCTCCGGATCGACCTCGTCCAAGCTCTTGGGCCCCTCCTTCTTCTTCGGGGCGGCGTAGTAGTAGGCGTCCTGGTAGTCGATGCGCGGGAAGCTGACCTTCGCCCACGCCGGCTCCTCCATGGCCTGCCAGCGCTCGAAAGCCTCGAGCCGCCACTGCAGCATCCACTCGGGCTCGTCCTTCTTCGCCGAGATGAAGCGGACGATGTCGGCCGACAGGCCCTTGGGCGCGTACTCCTGCTCGATCTCCGTGACGAAGCCGTGCTTGTACTTCTCCAGGCTCTGGACGTGTTCGACGGTCTGTTTGACGGCGGCCATTTCAAGCAACTCCTGCGGCGGCGGGCGCGCGGCGCGCCGCATGCCGCGAATGGGCCTCTGACCAGGCGTCTGCGAACCTGTTCCAGTCGGCCTCGGATGTGTTCCAGCCCCCGCTGACGCGAAGGGCGCATGAGGCGAGCTCGCCCTGGCCCATGGCGGTGAGCACATGGCTCGCCTTGACCTTGCCCGACGAGCAGGCGGAGCCGGCGCTGACCATGACGCCGGCGAGGTCCAGCGCCATCACCTGCAGCTCGGAGGGGAAGCCTGGGGCGGCGAAGCACAGGGTCTGCGGCAGCCGTTCGGCGCCCACCCCCATGACGACGCAGCCGGCCGCCTTGAGGCGTTCCGCGACGGCGTCCCGCCAGGCGGCCTGGCGCGCGAGCTCGGCGGCGTTGGCGAGCTTCGCCGCGGCGCCGAAGCCGGCGATCCCCGGGACGTTCTCGGTGCCGGCCCGGCGGCCGCGCTCCTGGCCGCCCCCGTGCAGCCGGCGCGAGAGGGTCGCGCGCGGACCGAAGGTCAGAGCGCCCACACCCTGCGGGCCACCGATCTTGTGAGCCGACACGGTCAGGGTGTCGGCCCCGATCCCGCGGCTGTCGACGACGATCTTGCCGGCCGCCTGGATGGCGTCGACATGCAGCCAGCCCTCGGCGGCGCGAACGATCTCGGAGGCGGCCTTCACCGGCTGGACCACGCCGGTCTCGTTATTGGCCAGCATCAGGGCGACGAAGGGCTTGCCGTCGGCGGCGTCCCAGCGTGCCAGCCGCTCGGCCAGCCAGCCCAGGTCCGCCACGCCGTCCGCCATGGCCGGCAGAACTTCGACGGCGACGCCCGAGGCCTTCGCCGCTTCCAGGATGCTGTCGTGCTCGATGGCCGAGACGATCAGGCGTCGGGTCCCCGCGGCCACCGCGCTCTCAATCGCGAGCGCATTGGCCTCCGTGCCGCCCGAGGTGAAGACCACGGTCGACGCCGGCGCGGCGATCAAGTCGGCGACGGCGCCGCGGGCCTGTTCGACCGTCGCGCGGGCCGCGCGGCCGGAGGCGTGCACTGAGGAGGGATTGCCGCCCGCCTCGAGCGCGCGCGCCACCGCCGCGGCCGCCTCGGGGCGGACCGGCACGGTGGCGTTGCAGTCGAGGTAGACGGTGGAAGTCATGCGGCCTGCCTGCTGCGGGCCAGCCGCCCGCCAATCACGTCGGCGAGGCTGACGGAGGCGAGATAGGATTCGATCTGCTCTCCGAGATCTTCCCAGAGGTCGTGGGTCAGGCAGCGCTCGCCTTTCAGCATGCAGCCCTTGGCCTCGGCGCAGCGGGTGGCGCGCAGCGGCTCGTCCACAGCATGGACGATCTCGGCGATGGTGGTGTCGGACGCCTCGCGGGCCAGGCGATAGCCGCCGCCCGGTCCGCGCGCGCTCTTCACCAGCCCCTTGCGGCGAAGCCGGGCGAAGAGCTGCTCGAGGTAGGAGAGCGAGATCTCCTGGCGCTGGGCGATATCGGCGAGCGCCACGGCCCGCTCGGCGTCGGTCTGGCGTCGCGCAAGGTCGGCCATCGCCATCACGGCGTAGCGACCTTTGGTGGAGAGACGCATGGCGTTGACCCAATGCAGTTTTCGCGCGCATCCCGGCTCGCCTGTGCTACAAGCCGCCGCCTTGCGCGCGGGGCCATAGCGTGCCGTCCGGATGGGCGGGACTTAGGAAGACCTAGCGCAGCAGTCAAGTATTCGGGCTGAGAAGAGGATCTCGATGCCAGAGGTGGTTCTGACCGGCGCGGCCGGGCGGATCGAAGGTCGCTACACGCAGGGGAAGAGCGAGACCGCGCCGGTGGCGCTGATCCTCCACCCGCACCCCAAGGCGGGCGGCCAGATGAACAACCCCGTCACCGTGCAGCTCTTCCACCTGTTCATGAAGCGCGGCTTCTCGGTGCTGCGGTTCAACTTCCGCGGCGTGGGACGCAGCCAGGGCGAGTTCGACTCGGGCATCGGCGAGCTGGCCGACGCCGCGACGGCGCTCGACTGGCTGCAGTCGACCAACCCGGCCGCGTCGCAGTGCTGGGTCGCCGGCTACTCGTTCGGCGCCTGGATCGGCATGCAGCTCCTGATGCGGCGGCCGGAGACCGACGGCTTCATCTCGGTGTCGCCGCCGACGAACGCATACGATTTCTCCTTCCTCGCCCCCTGCCCGGCCTCGGGCCTCATCCTGCACGGCGGGAACGACACCGTGGTTCCGCCGGTGGAGGTGGAACGCGTGGTGTCCAAGCTGCGGACCCAGAAGGGCATCGTCATCGACTACGACGTAGTCGAGGGCGCCAGCCACTTCTGGATGGAGAACCTGCCCGACGTCGAGAGCCGCGTCGGCGCCTACCTCGACAAGCGGCTGGAAGCCGAGCCGGCCTGAGGATGACGGCGCCGGAGGACGCCATCCGCGCGCGCCGGCGCCTCACCAACAAGATCATCGCCGCCCACGAGGCGACGCGGCTGAGGCCGTTCTTCACCGCCGACGCCCGGCTGATCGCCGGCGACGGCGGCTTGATCCTGGGCGCCGACCAGATCGTCGCCGCCTTCGACGGCCAGTTCCGCGATCCCGACTTCATCGACTACGTGCGCACGCCCGGCACGGTGGAGCTGGACGCTGCGGGCGACCGCGCGGCCGAGACCGGCCGCTGGGTGGCGCACTGGCGGACCGGCGAGATGTCCGGCGCCTACATGGCGGCCTGGCGGCGGCAGACCGGCCAGTGGGTGATCGAGAGCGAGCTCTTCATCACCCTGGCGGGCTAGACACGTCGGGCTGAGGCCCGCTCGAGCGCGCTGATGGTGAAGGCCGCGAAGGCGGCGCAGCGCCTGGCGCTGCCCTCGTCCGGCGCGAATCCGCCGGCGTCGCGCCCGGCCGGCGTGGTCAGCCGCCAGAGCCACGCGTCTCCCCGCTCCAGCACCGCGATGCGGTAGCCGCTCGCAAGCCCGTACTGCACGTCGTCCATCGCTCGTCCTCCTGGCGGCGCAGGGTCGCGCTCGCGTGCGCAGCGGCGATGGCGGCGGGCGTGGAGATCGCGTGCAGGTTCAGGCGAGCGGCAGGGCCACGTCGAACCGCGCGCCGCGCGCGGACGGCTCCAGCGTCAGCCGGCCGTGGCTGGCGGCCAGCAGGGACCTGGCGATCGACAGGCCGAGCCCCGTGCCGCCCTCGGCGCGCCGGCTGGTGAAGAACGGCTCGAACAGGCGCTCGCGATCGGCCGGCGGCACGCCCGGGCCGTCGTCCGTCACGCTCAGCACCAGCTCAACGGCGCCTGCCGCCGCCGTGATCCGCGCCTGGGAAGCGCCGGCCTGGCGGGCGTTCTGCAGGAGGACGTTGAGCACGGTCTCGATGGCGGCTTCCGGCGCGGCCACCGGCGGCAGCCCAGCGGGGAGATCGACGGCGATCTGGTAGCCGTCCGCCGCCTGCCCGTCCGCGGCGCGCCGGACCGGCGGCTCCACCGCCACCGCCACGCCGGCCTCCGGCGTCGCCATGTCGGCGCGGGCGAGGTCGAGGAGCCGACCGACGAGCTGCGAGAGCCGTCCGGCGTCGGCGGCGATGTTGGACAGGAAGCGCTGCCGCTCCTGCGGGCTCATGGCCTCCAGGTGGTCCTGCAGCAGCTCGACCGCCCCGCTGATCCCCGCCAGCGGCGTCTTGAACTCGTGGCTGACGGCGGCGGCGAAGTCGCGGAGATAGCCGCTCCGCCGCTCGATCCGCTCGGCCATGGCGCGGAAGTCCTCGTAGAGCTGCCGGATCTCCACCGCCGCGGTGGCCGGCGTCTCGGGGATGTCGCCGCCGCCGGCCGCCACACGCCGGGACGCCGCGCTCAGAGCCTCGATGGGCCGCGTCACGCCGCGCGAGACCAGGCCCGCCATCAGCACGAGCAGGGCGAAGATCACGCCCGCGCCCAACGCGATCTTTCCGCGGTCCTCGTAGAGCCCGCGGAACAGCGCGCGCGGCGAGCGGGAGAGCAGGAGCACGCCCACCACCTCCCCGTCGGCGACGATGGGGCGCGCGTGGTGCAGGCGCAGCGAGGCGGCCCGGCTCAGCCATTCCAGCGGCGAGCTCGGCTGGTAGTCGCCGCTCTCGCGGAAAACGGTGCGCGGCTGGCCGGCGAGCGCGTCGCGCACCTCGGGCAGCATGGAGAGTTCCCGGCCATAGCCGCGGCCACGCACGATCACCCCGTTGCGGTCGAGCAGCAGGATGGAGGCGAGCGTGGTGCGCGTCGTCTGCTCGATCACCGGATCCATCCGGTAGGCCACCGTGAGCGCCGCCCGGTCGGCGCCCCGCCGCGTCGGCCGCGGCGGCGGTCGCTCGGGGAGCACGGGCGAGCGGCTGAGGTCGATCGTGGTGGGTTCGGGGACGTAGTAGTTCAGCGCGCGCCGGTTGAACGGCCGCCGGTCCGGGCTGGTCCCCGGCCACTGCTGGGACGCCGCCGCGGCCAGCGCCGCGCCCTGGGCGACCAGCTCTGCCTCGGTCTGGCGGACAAGGGTGTTCTCATAGACCCGCAGCGAGATCGCCGCGACGCCGGGAAGCCCCGCCACCAGCAGCAGCACGCCGAACAGGATCGCCCGCAGCCGCAGCGGCGGCCAGCGACGGCGGACGACGGCGCGTAGGCTCACGCGGCCTGGCCGAGGCAGGCCCCGAGGCGGTAGCCGACGCCCGGCCGGGTCTCGATCACGTCGTGCCCGCCGAGCGGGGCGAACTTGCCGCGCAGGTTGCGCACGTGGCTGTCGATGGTCCGGTCGGTGATGGCGAAGCCCGGGCCGTGCAGCCGGTCGATGATGGCGTCTCGAGTGAAGACCCGGGACGGCGCGCCCATCAGGGTCTTCAGGATCGTGAACTCGGTGACCGTCAGCGGCGCCTCCTGGCCGTTCCAGCGGGCGGTCCAGCTCTCCGGGTCGAGGCTGAGCCGGCCGTGGCTGAGGACGGCGTTGGCGGCGGCCGGCGCGGCCGCGCCCCTCGCCCGCCGCAGGATCGCCTGCACCCGGGCGACCACTTCGCGGGGGCTGAACGGCTTCACCACATAGTCGTCGCCGCCCATCTCGATGCCCAGCACCCGGTCGAGCTCGTCGTCGCGGGACGACAGGAACAGGATCGGCAGCTCGCCCTGAGCGCGGAGCCGACGACAGACGTCGAGCCCGTTCAGCTTGGGCATGTTGATGTCCAGCACCACGAGGTCCGGCGCCGCCTCGGCCACGGCCGTCAGCGCCGCCTCCCCGTCCTCGGCCTCGCGCGTGGCGAGGCCGGCCTTCTCGAGGGCGAAGACGAGGAGCTGGCGGATATGCGGGTCGTCGTCGACGACGAGGACGGTCTGAGACATCGGGCTCATGTTCTCGGTTGCGCGGGCGCGGTCAACGGGGCGGCGGGACGCGGGCCGCCGGCGCAGCTCCAGCCTGGGGCGGGCGGCGTCGACGCAGCCCCGAGCGCCTGGACCCGCGCCAGGCGCCGCATGCTGCGCCAGCTCCAGGTGCGCCAGTCGCGTTGACGTCGGTGCAACGCGTCGAGCGGGATCTCCATGGCTGCGCGGGCGCGGCGGCGCAGATCCTCGGGGCCCGCCCGGGTCTCCAGCTCCGCCAGCGCGACCACGCCCGCGTCGCCCAGCCCCGACAGATAGCAGACGTCGAGCGGCGCCCCCCTGCCGCCCACGTCGCGGGCGTGGCGGACGTTCCAGGCCGCCGCGACGGCGCTCAGGTCGACGAGGCTGCAGGCCGCCAGGAGCAGGCCTCCGAGCAGCACGTTGGCGTCGATCAGCCATCCCGCGCTCTTCGCCCTCAGCAGCCGCCAGCAGATCAGTGCGAGGCCCATCGCGACCAGCCCCATCCACAGGAGCGCGGCGAGTCGCAGCGTCGTCAGCGAATAGGCCTCGACGTACTCCAGCGTGCGCAGGACGGTGGAGGCCACCAGCAGCAGGTTCTGCGCAACCCAGAGCACCACCAGCCGGCGCACCGTCCGGGAGGACGCGGTGGGCGACCCCGGCCGCAGGAAGACCACCACGAAAAGCCCGGCGAGCAGGGCGGTGGCGATCAGCGGATAGGCGCCGCGGTGGGCGTATTCCGCATGGCTCATCCCCTCCGGCAGCGGCGCGCCGCTCCAGAGGAAGGCGAGGTCGAGGCCGTTCTGCAGCGCGAACACCGCATTGAAGACCGCAAGCGAGAGCGTGATCGAGCCCGGCGTCACGCCCGGCAGCGCAAGGTCCTCGGCGCTGTCCGGCGCCGTGCGCGGCCGGCGCAGGAAGCGCGGGCGCAGCACGCCCCAGACCGCCAGAAGGACGATCGACCACACGACCAGCCGCCAGGGCTCCAGCTCCGGCAGCGCCAGCTTCGGCAGCAGGCGCGCCACGAGCGGGTTCGCCTCGGCGAACAGCCACAGAAAGAGCAGGCCGCCGCCGACCGGCAGCAGCGCGCCGAGCGCCGCGATCCTCAGCGGGGCGCGGCGCTGGCGAAGCCGCGGCGCCGCCAGCGTCCGGAGGTCTGCCAAGGGCGCGATCAGGCCCATCGCGCCCTGGCGGAGGATCCGCTGGAGCCAGCGCCAGGAGTCGTCCCCCTTTGCCGCCCGCGGCGACAGCGCCGCCACGCCGAGCGCGACGCCGAACAGCAACCAGCCGACCAGGGTCGCCCGCTCGACCTGGAGGGCGGCGAAGGCGACGGCGGCCAGGAGGGTCAATCGGCCGACGGCGTTCCGCAGGATGGCCGGCGTGGCGAGCGCCGCCGCTGCGCACCAGGCCAGCGCGAAGAGGCCCAGACCCGCCCCAGCCGCCTCCGGGCGGAGCACTAGCAGGTCCGCGGCGGCGACGAGCGCCACGGCGAGGACCGCCTTGGTCCAGAAGGTCGGGATGCGGGCGGCGGCGGACATCGAGCGGCTCCTGGGCTGGAGCCTGTCTAGGGGGCGGAAGTCGAGGCGGTCGCGACCGTCCGTGCACGGGCGGACCGGCTCATGTGCAGGGCCGGTGCAGGCCTCAGGCCTGGTCGATCAGCGAGGCCCGCTCCTCCGGCGTGAGGACGCGCCACCGGCCCTCCGGCAGGTCGCCGAGCCGCAGGGCGCCGATGCGGATGCGCACGAGGTCCATGACGTGCATGCCCACGAGCTCGCACATCCGCCGGATCTGGCGGTTACGGCCTTCCTTGAGGATGAACCGCAGCTCCTGGCCCTGCACATGGCTCACGCGGGCCGGCTTCAGCGCCCGGCCGTCGAGCTTCAGCCCATGGCAGAGCAGCTTGACCTTCTCGGGCGTGATCTTGCCGGTCACCCGGACCAGGTATTCCTTCTCCAGGTCCGACTCGGGCCCGATGATCGCCTTGGCCAGCACGCCGTCCTCCGAAAGGATCAGGAGGCCGCGGCTGTCCATGTCGAGCCGGCCGAGCGGCGCGAGCCGAGTGTCACGGTCCGGCAGGGTCGGGCTGTCGCCGACCAGCGCCTCGCGGGTCAGCAGGCGCACGGCCGGCGTCTGTCCGGCTTCCGGCTGAGCAGAGACGTAGCCCATCGGCTTGTGCAGGACGACGCTCAGCGGCCCCGCGCCGCCGGCGTCGGCCACGGTGAGCGTCTGGCCGGGCAGGATCTTGCGGCCGGCGTCCGACACCGTCTCGCCGTCGATGGAGACCAGGCCCTGCGCGATCAGGCCCTCGGCCTCGCGCCGCGAGCAGACGCCGCTCTGGGCGAGCCACTTGTTGACCCGCTGCGGCTCGGCTTCGTCGTAGCGGCGGCTCCAGACCATCAGCGGGCCCCCGGCGGGTAGGCGTGCCGCACGCCGTTGAAGTCCTCCACGTCGCCGTCGGCGAGGAAGCTCGGCCCCACCGGCGCCTTGCCGTGGCCGCCAGGGATGTCGAGGACGTAGGTCGGCTGGCAGAGGCCCGAGACGCGGCCGCGGATGGCCTTCATCAGCGCCTGGCCTTCCGCGATCGAGGTGCGCAGGTGCGAGGTGCCCGGCGCGAGATCGCCGTGGTGCAGGTAGTAGGGCTTTATCCGGGTCTCGACGAAGGCGCGCATGAGGGCGGTCAGGCTCTCGGGATCGTCGTTTACGCCCTTCAGCAGGACGGTCTGGCCGAGCATCGGGACGCCGGCGTCCACCAGCTTTGCGCAGGCGGCCCGGGCGGCGCGCGTCAGCTCGCGGGCGTGGTTGGCGTGCAGCGCCACGTAGACGGCCTTGCTGGACGTCTTCAGGGCGGCGACGAGTTCGTCCGTCACCGTCGCCGGTTCGACGGCGGGCACGCGGGTGTGGAAGCGGACCACCTTCACGTGCGGGACGGCGTCCAGGCGGCGCATCAGATCGGCGAGGCGCCGGGGCGACAGCACGAAGGGGTCGCCACCGGTGACGATCACCTCCCACACCTCGGGGCGGCCGGCGATGTAGGCCATGGCCGCGTCCAGAGCCTCGGTCGAGAGCGGTCTCAGCCCCTCCGGGCCCACCATCTCGCGGCGGAAGCAGAAGCGGCAATAGACGGCACAGTTGTGGTTGACCTTCAGCAGCAGCCGGTCGGGGTAGCGGTGGACGACCCCCTCCACCGGGCTATGGGCGTGGTCGCCGATGGGATCGCCGCTCTCCTGCGGGAGCGTCAGGGCCTCCGCCTCGGTGGGCACGAACTGGCGGGCGATGGGATCACCGGGGTCGGCGGCGTCGATCAGCTCGGCCATGGCCGGCGTGATCGCGACCGCGTACTGCGCCGCCACGCGCTCCAGCGCCGGGATGCGCGCAGCCTCCACCAGACCCGCCTCGGCGAGGTCCGGCAGCCTGCGGAGTGTGCGCGGCGCGGTCATGGGGCGCGGATATGGCCCATCGCCGGGCCCGGCGCCATCCCTCGCGCGTTAGGGCGCCATGCGGATCTCGAAGACCCTCGCGCTCGGAGCCGGGCGCAGCCTGCACCTGCTGGACGGCGGCGAAGGCCCGACCATCGTCCTGATCCATGGCGCGCTGACCACGCACGTGGACTGGCTCGAAGCGCCCTTCGAGGCGTTCGCGGCGCGTGGCCGCGCGATCGCGGTGGACCGGCCCGGGCACGGGCTGAGCGCGCGGCCGCGGTACCAGGCCTCACCCCGCGCGCAGGCGGCGCAGATCCGCGAGGGGCTGGCGGCGCTCGGCGCGGAGCTGCCGGTCCGCCTGGTGGCGCACTCGTTCGGCGGCATCGTCGCGCTCGCCTGGGCGGCCGAGTGGCCCGAGGAGGTTGCGAGCCTGCTTCTGCTGTCGCCGATCACCCGGCCGGAGTTCCGCGCCATCGAGCACAGCTTCTTAGGGCCGCGCGCCGCCCCGCTCATCGGGCCGCTTCTCTCCGAGGCAGCGCGTTGGACACTGGACCGGCCTTTCCTGCGGGCGGTGCAGAAGCTGATGTTCTCTCCGCGCAATCCGCCGCCCGACTGGCTGGCGCGCTTTCCCGAGGAGACGGTGCTGAGCCCGGCCCAGATGGTCGAGGAAGGCGAGGACACCGCCACCCTGCTGCCCGGCTCGCCGCTCGGCCTGGTGGACTGGAACGCCATCCGCTGCCCGGTGGCGGTGGTGAACGGCGCCGACGACCGGATCGTCGACCACCGACAGCACGCCGACGTACTCGCGGAGCTGATCCCTCAGGCGACGGCGACCCTGCTGGAGGGCGTCGGCCACATGCCCCACCACCAGGCGTTGCCCGAGGTGCTGGCCGCGTTCGACGCCGTCAACGCTCCGGAACGGGCGTCCAGAGAACCTGCTCGATCCGCTGAGCCCCCGCCGCCAGCATGACCAGGCGATCGAAGCCCAGCGCGGCGCCGCTCGCCTCCGGCATAATGGCCAGGGCGTCCAGGAAGTCCTCGTCCACGGGGTAGCGCTCGCCGTACACGCGGGCCTTCTCGGCCATCTCCGCCTCAAAGCGGCGACGCTGCTCGGCGGCGTCGGTGAGCTCGCCGAAGCAGTTGGCCAGCTCCACCCCGCAGGCATAGAGCTCGAAGCGCTCGGCCACCCGGCCGTCGCGGGCCGTGGGCCGCGCCAGCGCGGCCTCGGCGGTGGGATATTCGTAGAGGATCGTCGGCCGGCCGAAGCCGAGGTTCGGCTCCACCTTCTGCACGATGATCCGACTGAACACGTCGGCCCAGGTGTCGTCGGCGGCCACGCGCACCGGCGACCCGGCGGCCAAGGCGTCCCGGTCGGTGGTCCCGTCCGCAGCGACGCTGGCCAGCAGATCGACCCCGGCATATCGCGCGAACGCCTCGGCGACCGTCAGCCGCTCCGGCTCGGCGAACGGATCGGCCTGCCGCCCTTTCCAGGTCAGGGCCTTCGTCCCCGCGATCTCGGCCGCCATCGCCAGCAGCGCCGCGCAGTCCTCCATCAGGACCTCGTAGGGCTCGTCGGCGCGATACCACTCCAGCATGCTGAATTCGGGGTGGTGCAGCGGTCCGCGCTCGCGGTTCCGCCAGACCTTGCCGAGGTTGAAGATCCGCCGCTCGCCCGCGGCCAGCAGCTTCTTGCAGGCGAACTCGGGCGAGGTGTGCAGGTAAAGGGTCGAGGCCTCGCCGGCCGTGGTCAGCGCCTCCGTGGCGAAGGCGTGCAGGTGCGCCTCGTTGCCCGGCGAGACCGCGAGGGCGGCCGCCTCCACCTCGGTGAAGCCGCGATCCTCGAACCAGCGACGCACCGCGCGGGTGATGGCGTTCCGCGCCGTGAGGAACGGACGGCGGTCGGCGTGACGTTCAGGGGCCCACCAGGGCGAGGGACGGGTTTGGGGCAAGGGGTGCGACCGGCGTGGGGCTGGCGATTTCGGCGCAGGTCGCTATAGGGGCGCGACAACAATTCGAACACCGGAATCGCGCAGGCTCCCCCTGCCCGCCCGGACGCATCCTCGAGGATAGAACGTGAAGGTCATCGCCAGCTCGCTCCGCAAGGGCAATGTCGTGGATCTCGACGGCAAGCTGTACGTCGTGCTCAGCGCCCAGAACATCCACCCCGGCAAGGGCACCCCGGTCACCCAGCTCGACATGCGTCGCATCTCCGACGGCGTGAAGATCTCCGAGCGCTACCGCACCACCGAGACCGTCGAGCGCGCCGTCGTCGACGACCGGCCCTACACCTTCCTCTACCAGGACGGCGAAGGCTTCCACTTCATGAACCCGGAAAGCTACGACCAGGTCGTGGCCTCGGAAGACGTGATCGGCGACGCCGCGGCCTACCTGACGGACGGCGTGCAGGTCTCGCTCTCCACGCACGAGGGCGTGCCGATCGCCATCGAGCTGCCGCGCCTGGCGACGTTCGAGGTCGTCGAAACCGAGCCGTCGGTGAAGGGTCAGACCGCCTCGTCGTCGTACAAGCCGGCGATCCTGTCGAACGGCATGAAGACCATGGTCCCGCCCTACATCACCGTGGGCACCAAGATCGTGGTGCTGACCGAGGACGGCTCCTACCAGGAACGCGCCAAGGACTAACGCCCCCACGGGAGCGCCGATGTGAGCGCCCGCGAACAGTTCGACGTCATCGTCGTCGGCGCGGGCGCGGCGGGGATGTTCTGCGCCATCGAGGCGGGCAAGCGCGGTCGGCGCGTGCTCGTCCTCGACCACGCCAAGGCGCCCGGCGAGAAGATTCGCATCTCCGGTGGCGGGCGCTGCAACTTCACGAACCTCCACGCCGGGCCGGCCAACTTCCTCTCCCAGAATCCGAAGTTCGCGGTCTCGGCGCTCCGCCGTTATCGGCCCGCCGACTTCGTGGCCTGGGTGGAGCGGCACGGCATCGCCTGGCACGAGAAGACGCTCGGGCAGTTGTTCTGCGACGGCTCGGCGAAGGAGATCATCCAGGGCCTCCTGGACGACATGTCCGCCGCCGGCGTGACCCTCCGCCTCGGGCGTATCGTCGAGACCATCGAGAAGACGGACGCCGGCTTCCGGCTTAACGGCGACCTGGACTGCGCCTCCTTGGTGGTCGCCACCGGCGGCAAGTCCATCCCGAAGATGGCCGCCACCGGTTTCGGGTACGACGTGGCCCGGCAGTTCGGCCTCGCGGTCACCGAGACCCGGCCGGCGCTGGTCCCCCTCACCTTCGACGTCTCGCTGCTGGAGCGGCTGAAGCCGCTGGCAGGCGTCGCGGTGGACGTCCGCGTCGCCTGCGGCAAGGCCCGCTTCGAGGAGGCGATGCTGTTCACCCACCGCGGCATATCGGGGCCGGCGATCCTGCAGATCTCGTCCTACTGGCGCGAGGGCCAGGAGATCGAGGTCGACATGGCGCCCGGCGTCGACGTGTTCGACACGCTGCGCCAGGCCCGCACGGCCCACGGCAAGCAGCAGGTGGCGACGGTGCTGGGCCGTTTCCTGCCGCAGCGGCTCGCCCAGGTGCTCGCCGGCGACATCCCCGGCAATGTGGCGGACGCCTCCGACAAGGTGCTGCGCCGCGTCGCCGACAGCGTGAACCGCTGGCGGGTCAAACCGGTGGGCTCCGAAGGCTATCGGACGGCCGAGGTGACCCTCGGCGGCGTGGACACCGACGGGCTCGACAGCCGCACCCTCATGGCCAAGGCCGTGCCCGGCCTCTACTTCGTGGGCGAGGTGGTGGACGTCACCGGCTGGCTCGGCGGCTACAATTTCCAGTGGGCCTGGGCGAGCGGCTGGTGCGCGGGCCAGGCGGCCTGACCGGAACGGCGCCGTAGCCGCCCGCGTTCGCGCGGCGATGGACAACATCGAAGAGCTGGAAGGCTTCGTCCTCTTCGCCATCGGGCGCACGCCCGTGACCCTCGGCGGGGTGATCACCGGCGTGGCGATCATCCTGGCGGGTTTCCTGGTCGCGCGCATCGCGCGCCTTGCCATCGAGCGGGTCCGCGGCCGGACGAAGCACGGCAAGGCCGCCCTCTACATCGTCGAGAAGCTGACGACCTACGGCGTCGTCATCGTGGCCTTTGTGATCGGTGTCACCACCCTCGGCATCAACCTCTCGTCCCTGGCGGTGTTCGCCGGGGCGCTCGGCGTGGGCGTGGGGCTTGGCCTGCAGGGCGTGGTGAAGGAGTTCGTCTCGGGCCTGGTGCTCATCTTCGACCGCGTGCTCAACGTCGGCGACTACGTGGAGCTGGAGGATGGAAAGCGTGGCCTCGTCCAGGAGATCGGTCCACGCGCGGTCCGGATCCGGACCAACGACAACATCGACCTCGTGGTCCCGAACTCGAAGTTCATCGAGGGACCGGTGGTGAACTGGACGCTGCACAACCGCGGCCGCCGCATCCACATCCCCTTCGCCGTCGCCTACGGCAGCGACCGAGAGAAGGTGCGTCAGGTGGTGCTGGAGGCCGCCCGCTCGGTGCCGTTCACCCTGCCGGAGAGCGAGACCGAGAAGACCCAGGTCTGGCTGACCGGGTTCGGCGATTCCGCGCTCAAGTTCGAGCTGCTGGTGTGGCCGACCCTCGACGCGGTGAAGCGCCCGGCCGCCATGCACGCGGCCTACACCTGGGCGATCGCCGACGCCCTGGAATGCGCCGGCATCGAGGTGCCGCTCCCCCAGATGGACCTGCGGCTGCGCAGCCTGTTCGGCCAGGAGGGCGACCGTGCGCTGGACGCGCTGCGGCTCGAGCATCCGGACGCTCCGCGCCGCAAGATGTCCGCGCCCAACCCGATCACGACCAACGACGCCGCCGACGACCTCTCCCGGCCGCTCCCGCCGACCGACGAGCCGCTTATGGAGTCGCGGAGCGGAGATAATCCAGCGCCGTGAGCGCCTGCGCCCGGACGCCAACCTCCAGCGCCCGCTCGTCCACCGTGAAGAACGGCGAGTGGTTCACCCCCGGCGGATCCCCCACGCCCAGGTCGTAGAACAGCCCCGGCACCTTGAGCTGGTAGTAGGAGAAGTCCTCGGCGCCGGTGATGTAATCGATGTCGTCCTTGATCTGACCGCCGGCCGCGGCGCGCTGCAGCGTCGGCTTCATCTGAGCGGAGAGCTCGCGGTTGTTGTTGGTCACCGGATTCGGCGTGCCCCAGGCGAAGCTCGCCTTGGCCCCGTAGCGATCGGCGATGGACTGCACGGCCTTCTCAGCCCGCGCCATCACGTCCTTGCGCATGTCGGGGTCGAAGGTGCGCAGGGTGCCGGCCATCTCCAGATCTTCCGGAATGATGTTGTAGCGCAGGCCGGCGTGGATCGTGCCGACGGTGAGCACGGTCGGCGACTTGGCCACGTTCACCTGCCGCGCGGCGATCTGGTTGAAGGCGGTGACGATATCGGCCGCCACCGAGGCGGTGTCGATCCCAGACCAGGGCTGGGCGCCGTGGGTCTGCTTGCCCTTCACCTTGACCTCGAAGCGATCCGAGGCGGCCATCATCGGACCGGGCCGCCAGAACAGCGCGCCGACCGGCCCGGGCACCACGTGCAGGCCGAAGACGGCGTCGACCTTCGGCGTTTGCAGCACGCCCTCCTCGACCATCACCTTGGCGCCGCCCTCCTCGCCGTCCGGCGCGCCCTCCTCGGCCGGCTGGAAGATGAAGACGACCGTGCCGGGGATCTCAGCCTTCATCGAGGCCAGCAGCTCGGCCGCACCCATCAGGATGGCCACGTGGGCGTCGTGGCCGCAGGCGTGCATGACCGGGACCGTCTGGCCGTTGTACTCGGCGGTGACCTTGGACGCGTAGGGCAGGTTCGTCTTCTCGGCCACGGGCAGGCCGTCCATATCGGCTCGCAGGGCGACGACCTTCCCCGGCTTGCCGCCGCGCAGGACGGCCACGACCCCGGTCTTGGCCACGCCGGTCTTCACCTCGAAGCCCAGTTTCCGCAGGTGGTCGGCCACCAGCTTGGAGGTGCGCACCTCGCGGTTGCCGAGCTCCGGATGCTGGTGGATGTCGCGCCGCCAGGCGACGACCTTCGGCTGCAGCGCCTTGGCCTTGGCGAACACGGCGGCGTCGTAAGGCGCCGGAGCCGGAGCCTGGGCAAACGCCGGCGCCGCCGCCGCCACCGCGACAGCCGCGCTCGCGGCCAGAAGAACCTTGTGCATCGAAAGCCCCCTCACGCTTCGTTCGGCCGGGCGATGCGGCCGCCGGTCATTGGCTGGGGCACGCCCGTGGTCCTGGGATAGGAGATCGGCAGGCCGCGCGCGGTGCGCGCGGCGAGATAGGCGAAGGCCTCGGCCTCGATGGAGTCGCCGCGCCATTCATGGTCCTCGGCCGAGGTTACGGGGCACGGCAGCCGCTCGGCGAGCGCCCTCATGATCTCCGGATTGTGCCGCCCCCCGCCGGCGACCACCACCTCGCGTGGGGTCTGGCCCATCAACTCGAAGCCGAGCCGCACGGCCTCGGCAGTGAAGGCCACGAGGGTGGCGGCCGCGTCCTCCAACTCCATGCGGGCCAGCGGCTCCAGGGAGAAGTCGTAGCGGTCGAGGGACTTTGGCGGCGGGGCCTGGAAGTAGGGATGCGCCAGCAGCGCCCGCAGCACGGCCTCGTTGACCTGACCCACGCTGGCGTAGCGGCCCCTGTCGTCGAAGCGGCCCGCGCCGCGATCCTGCACCAGCAGGTCGATCATCCCGTTGCCCGGCCCAGTGTCGAAGGCCGCGATCTCGTCGCCGCCGGACCAGAAGGTGACGTTGGCCACCCCGCCGACGTTCAGCACCGCCAACGGCGGCTCCAGGCCGGACGCCGTCGCCCGGGCCAGGTGGTAGATCGGCGCGAGCGGCGCTCCCTCTCCCCCGGCGGCCACATCGGCGGTGCGGAAGTCATAGGCCACCGGCACGCCCGTCCGGTCGGCGAACCACTGCGCGTCGAAGAGCTGCACCGTGCGGCCGGGCCGCCCCTCCTGCGGGCGTTCGTGCAGCACCGTCTGACCGTGGACGCCCAGGAGGTCGAAATCGCTCCAGTCGAGGCCGTTGGCGACCAGGAACTCCTCGGCTGCGGCGAGGTGCTCGTCCGCCCCGGCGCGCGCTGCGGCGGCGAAGATCTCCGGTTCGGCGGCGCCCCGCGGCCACTGCAGCGCCCGGCGTGTGGCCTCCAGCATGATGTCCCGCGTGGCGTCCGTCAGCTTGCGCTCGCCGGCCGGACCGAACGCCTGGATCGCCTCTCCATCGGTCTCCAGCACCGCCATGTCGACGGCGTCGAGGGAGGTCCCGGTCATGAATCCCAGCACGCGCATGCGGCTTGACTGCCATGTCCGCGGACCGCTAGCTAGCCGCCATGATCGGACGCCGCGCCACCTTCGGCCGCTATTACCGCCTGCCCTAGCAGCAGGCGATCGATCCCACGCGCCTGCCCTCCCGGCCGGCGCCCTTCCGATCAGATCACCCGGACGCCGGCCTCCTCGCACCTCAAGGAGTCTGCCATGTCCCTCGAAATTCCCGGCGCCCCCGTGCTAGAGCCCGGCCACCGAAGTCCCGGGATTCCCCAGATGTCCGACGCGCCGTTCAAATCCGAGTTCCTGAAGACCCTGCAGGCGCGCGGCTACATTCATCAGGTCAGCCACCCCGCCGAGCTCGACGAGGCGGCGGCAAGCGGGGTCGTGTCGGCCTACATCGGCTTCGACGCCACGGCGACCAGCCTGCACGTGGGCAGCCTGATCCAGATCATGATGCTGCGCCGGCTCCAGCAGGCGGGCCACAAGCCCGTGGTGCTGATGGGCGGCGGCACCACCAAGGTCGGCGATCCCAGCGGCAAGGACGAGAGCCGCAAGATGCTCACGGACGCCGACATCGACCGGAACATCGCCGGCATCCGTACGGTGTTCGAGAAGTTCCTGACCTTCGGCGACGGCCCCACCGACGCGGTGATGGTCAACAACGACGACTGGCTCTCGAAGCTCGGCTATATCGAGTTCCTGCGCGAGTTCGGACCGCACTTCACGGTCAACCGGATGCTGACCTTCGACTCCGTTCGCCTGCGCCTGGAGCGGGAGCAGCCGCTGACCTTCCTCGAGTTCAACTACATGCTGATGCAGGCGGTGGACTTCCTGCACCTGAACCGCACCCGCGGCGTCCAACTGCAGATGGGCGGTTCGGATCAATGGGGGAACATCATCAACGGGGTCGAGCTGGTCCGGCGCATGGACCAGAAGGCGGCCTTCGCGCTCACCACGCCGCTGCTGACCACCTCGTCGGGCGCCAAGATGGGCAAGACCGCCCAGGGCGCGATCTGGCTCAACGCCGACCTGCTCAGCCCCTACGACTACTGGCAATTCTGGCGGAACACGGAGGATGCGGACGTCGGCCGCTTCCTGCGCCTGTTCACCGACCTGCCGCTGGACGAGATCGCGCGGCTCGAGGCCCTGCCGGGGGCGGAGGTCAACGAGGCCAAGAAGGTGCTGGCCAACGAGGCGACGCGGATGCTGCACGGCGAGGCGGAAGCCGCCAAGGCCGCCGCCGCCGCCCAGGCGGCGTTCGAGCAGGGCGGCCTCTCGGCCGACCTGCCGACGCATGAGATCGCTTCGGCCGAGCTCAACACGGGCGTCCAGCTCGCCGACCTCGCGGTCGCCGCGGGGCTTGCCGGCTCCAAGGGCGAAGCGCGCCGCCTGGCCCAGGGCGGGGGCCTGCGGGTCAACGACAAGGCGGAGGCCGATGCGAACCGGCTCGTCACCGGGGCCGATGTGGTCGACGGCGTCGTGAAGCTCGGCGCCGGCAAAAAGAAGATCGTGCTGGTGAAGCCGGTCTAGGTTTGTGCGCGCCGTCCCCGGGATCGGGCCGGGGACGGCGAACATCGTCGAGGAGAGGCAGATGACCGAGATCGCGGAAGGCGCGACGGCGCCGGATTTCGAGCTTGAGACGCCGAAGGGACCCGTCCGGCTGGCGGACTTCGCGGGCAAGACGCTCGTGCTCTACTTCTATCCGAAAGACGACACCCCGGGTTGCACCCGGGAAGCGCAGGACTTCTCCGCCCTGGCCCCCGAGTTCGCCAAGGCCGGCGCGAGCGTGCTGGGCGTCTCCAAGGACAGCCTTAAACGGCACGAGAACTTCGCGAAGAAGTACGACCTCGCTGTCAGCCTGGGCGCGGATCCCGACGGCGCGGTGATCGAGCGATACGGGAGCTGGGTCGAGAAGAGCCTCTACGGCCGCCAGTACATGGGGATCGACCGCTCAACCTTCCTGATCCACGACGGTGTTGTGCGGAAGGTCTGGCGCAAGGTGAAGGTGCCCAATCACGCGCAGCAGGTGCTGGACGCGGTCAAGGCGCTCTGAGGCGCAGCGTCGCAGGCGCACGGCCCTGCGCAACCGCCGGACGGGCGGGTGTTGCAGCTTTGCCGCGGCGCCCGCCCCTCGTGCGCCGAGGGGTGAAAGCGCGATTGCCGAAAATCTTATCGACGTTCAGGGTGGATTAACTGCGGCCGCCTACGCTCATAGCGTGCCGACACGCGTCCTGGTGAGACGCCAAAGCGCCTTGCGCGCCCAAAAATTCTCATTGCATATCTCCGACGTCCATGGGGCTGGGGACTAGCGATCGCATGCAACGCTTGGCGCGACTTCGTCGCTCGCTCGAAGACCTGTTTCCCGAACGCCACCTCTACGTCCGCTCCGGCGGCGAGATGAAGGGCTTCGTCCTGTCAGCGCGCAAGCAGATGGCGGCCGCCGCCGTGGTCGGGGGCGCGGCGCTGTGGATGGGCGTCTCGACGGCGGCCATGCTGGTCAACGTCTTCTCGGCCTCCTCGGCGGACCGCGAGATCGCCCGCACCCAGGCCAAGTACGAGCGCTGGATCGCCGACCGCCAGGCCCGCCTGAACTCCGCCGTCGCCCAGCTCAACGCCAGCTCCGGCAGCAATGACGAGCTCGCCACCGCCATCGAGAAGCGGCACGCGGCGCTCGCTCTGCTGCTCACCGACATGAAGGGCTCGCCGGGCGCGGCCGAGGCGCTGACGCCCGCCATCGATCGGGCGCTCGCCTCCAGCGACACGAACCCCGCCCGCCGGGTGGAGATGGTGCGGGTCAGCCAGGAGCAGCTCCTGGACGCCGCCGACACCTACGCCAAGAGCCGCGCCGACCGGCTGCGCCTGGCCTTCCGCCTCGCCGGCCTGACGCCGGCGGCCTACATGCCCAAGGGTGGCGCCCTGGGCGGTCCCCTCATCGAGTCGCGTGACCCCCGGGCGCTCGCCGCGGTGCTGGACGTGGACGAGGACTTCGCCGAGCGCATCCAGAGCGCCGCCACCGACCTGTCGGAAGCCCGGGCGCTCGCTGTGGCCGCCGGCAAGCTGCCGCTGGCCCGCCCGACGGCCGGAGCCGCCCAGACGAGCCGCTTCGGCGTCCGCTTCGACCCCTTCACCCGCCGCCCGGCCTTCCACTCCGGCCTCGACTTCGCCGGCGGGACCATGACGCCGATCTACGCCACCGGGCCCGGCGTGGTCTCGTTCACCGGCGTGCGTTCCGGCTACGGCAATGTGGTCGAGATCGACCACGGCCGCGGCCTGAAGACCCGCTACGCCCACCTCCACTCGATCGGCGTGAACGTCGGCCAAAGCGTCGGCGTCGGCCAGCGGGTCGGCGGCATGGGCTCCACCGGACGCTCCACCGGCACCCACCTGCATTACGAGGTGTGGCTGAACGGACGCGCCCAGAACCCCGATCGTTTCCTCAAGGCAGGCGCCTATGTTCTCCAAGCCGGCTAAGTCCCCGACCTCGAACCGTCCGGAAGCGACGGACTCGCAGCCCCCGCGCAAGATGATCGCGGCCTCGCTGATCGCGGAGAACGTCTCCGTGGCCGGCGACCTCGCCACCGACGGCGATGTGCAGCTCGACGGGGCGGTGCGAGGGGACCTGCACGTGGGCCGGCTGACGATCGGCGAGACGGGTCAGGTGGAAGGCGCCATCGAGGCCGAGGCCGTGGACGTCCGCGGCCGGGTCACCGGCTCGATCACCGCCCAGGAGGTGCGCCTGCACGCCTCGGCCATGGTGACCGGCGACATCACCCACACCCAACTCGCCATCGACGCGGGCGCCCGCTTCGAAGGCCGCAGCCTGCGCTTCGAAGCCCCGGCCCCCGTCGTCGCCGAGAAGCCGGCGCGCGAAGAGTCGCGGGTCGAGCCCGTTCCCGAAGCCGCCGAATAGGCCAAGCCACCCTCCCGCCGAGCGGGAGGGGCCGGCTCAGCCGTCGACCGTCGCGCCGCGGGTCGCGCCCACGCGCTGGGCCAGGGCTGCGCCCATGAACTCGTCGAGATCGCCGTCGAGCACGCCCTGGCTGTCGGAGGTCTCCACGTCCGTGCGCAGGTCCTTCACCATTTGGTACGGCTGCAACACGTAGCTGCGGATCTGGTGGCCCCAGCCGATGTCGGTCTTCTGATCCTCGATGGCCGCCTGGGCCGCCTCGCGCTTCTCGAGCTCGAGCTCGTAGAGGCGCGCGCGCAGCATCTTCCAGGCCTGCTCGCGGTTCTGGTGCTGCGAGCGCTGGGTCTGGCAGGCCACCGCAATGCCGGTGGGGATGTGCGTCAGGCGCACGGCCGAATCCGTCTTGTTGACGTGCTGGCCGCCCGCGCCGGAGGCCCGGTAGGTGTCGGTGCGCACGTCGGCCGGGTTGATCTCGATCTCGATGTTGTCGTCGATCACGGGATAGACCCAGACCGAGGCGAACGAGGTGTGGCGCCGGGCGCTGGAATCGTAGGGGCTGATGCGCACCAGGCGGTGCACGCCGGCCTCGGTCTTCAACCAGCCGTAGGCGTTGGCCCCCTTCACCTGCAGGGTGACGGACTTGACGCCCGCCTGTTCGCCGGCTGTTTCCTCGATCACCTCGACGCTCATGCCGTGGGCCTGCGCCCAGCGGCTGTACATCCGGAGCAGCATGCCGGCCCAGTCATTGGACTCCGTGCCGCCGGCGCCGGAGTTGATTTCCACATAGGCGTCGTTGCCGTCGGCCTCCCCGGACAGCAGGGCTTCCAGCTCGGCGCGGCCTGCGCGTTCGCGGATGGCCTTGAGCTGGGCGCGGGCTTCCTCGAGCGAGCTCTCGTCGCCCTCCTCGTCCGCCATCTCGGCGTAGCCGATGGCGTCCTCGAGGTCGCGTTCGATGGACTGCACGGCCTCGACCTGGGCGGCGAGCCGCGAGCGCTCGCGGCTGACGGCCTGGGCCTCGTCAGGATTGTCCCACAGGGTCGGGTCTTCGACCCGGGCGTTCAGCTCATCGAGCTTTCGGAGCGCAGGCTCCCAGTCAAAGACGCCTCCTGAGCAGTTCGATCGACTGCTCGATGTCGGCCTTCGCGGCCTCGACATCCGCTCTCATGGAGAAGCTCCGGAAAAGGTTGGGCGCGGCAGATAGCCCGCCCGGGGGTTCAGAACAAGCCGTCGGTGTCGTCCGGGCGCTTGGGCGGCGGCGGATTCACCGCCGCGCCGGCGCTCGGCGCGCCCGTGACGCCGTTCTTCCAGACCTGGTTATAGGGCTGCGGCCCGCGCGGCAGGCCGCCTGCCCCGCCCCCGACGGGCGCGGTCGCGACGCGTGGCTCGGTGCCCGGCCGGAAGGCCTCGCGGATCCCGCGGACCATGGCGAACTTGGCGTTCTTGGGCGCCTTGAACTCCTTCTTCTCCACGTTCTCCAGCGCGGTCTTCATGAAGTCGATGAAGATCGGCACGGCCGATTGGGAGCCGGTCTCGCCCTCGCCCAGGCTGCGGTTGTCGTCAAAGCCGACGTAGATCCCCACCACCAGGTCCGGCGAGAAGCCCATGAACCAGGCCGACCGGTAGTCGTTGGTGGTGCCCGTCTTGCCGCCAAGCGGATAGCCCAGCGACGCGGCCGAGACCGCCGTGCCGCGCTGGACCACGCCCTGCAGCATGGACGTGATCTGGTAGGCGGTGATCGGGTCCATCACCTGCGCGCCGGACGGCGGGATGCGCGGGCTCTCGGCGCCCGAGAAGCCGGCATCGCAGCGCGGGCAGTCGCGGCCGTCGTGGCGGTAGATCACCTTGCCCTCGCGGTCCTCCACCAGCTCGATCAGGTGCGGCTCGACCTTACGCCCGCCGTTCACGAACGAGGAATAGGCGCCGGCCATCCTGAAGACGGTCGTCTCGCCCGAGCCCAGCGCCATGGCCAGCACCCGGTCCATCTTGCGCGTGACGCCCATCTTCTCGGCCAGGGTGGCGATCTTCGGCATGCCGACGCTCTGGGCCAGGCGGACGGTCATGGCGTTGCGCGACAGCTCCAGCCCTTTCCGGAGCTGCAGCGGGCCGTAGTACTTCTTCTCGTAGTTCTCGGGCGTCCAGGCCTGGCCGCCGGCGCCCGTCAGCGTGATCGGGGCGTCCATCACCACGCTGGCCGGCGTGTAGCCGTTCTCCAGCGCCGCGGCATAGACGATCGGCTTGATGGCCGAGCCCGGCTGGCGCATCGCCTGGGTGGCGCGATTGAAGCTCGACAGCGAGAAGGAATAGCCGCCGACCATCGCCAGCACGCGGCCGGAATGGGGCTCCATGGCCACGAGCGCGCCGTTCACGGCCGGGACCTGCTTCAGCCGGAACCCGGCGCCCTCCTCGTTCGGAGCCACGAAGATCAGGTCGCCCGAGCCGATGCCCTTGCCCCGGCGGGCCCAGGCCACATCCTCGGCCGCGAGGGCGCCGGTTGCGCCGTCGATGGTCTGCACCTGCACCGTGCCGCCGGCGACGGAGGTCACCACCGCCTGGCGCCAGGAGCGCCGCTCCGCGGGCCGCGCGGTCTTGCGGGCCACGTCTTCCCAGCCCGCGAGCGTCGTGACGTTGCCCCAGGCTCCGCGCCAGCCGTGGCGCCGGTCGTAGTTCTCCAGGCCGTTCATCAGCGCCAGTCGGGCGGCGCTCTGCAGGCGCGGGTCCAGCGTGGTGCGCATGTAGTAGCCGCCCTCGGTCAGCTTATCCCCGAGGGTGTTCAGGCCCCTGCGGCGGACCTCCTCCACGAAATAGTCCGCGTCGCGGTACTTGGCGCGGGTGGGCTCGGCCTGGACGCGCAGGTCCTCGGCCTTGGCGGCGCGAGCCTCCGCGCGGGTGATCCAGCCGTGGCCGGCCATCTGGTCGATGACCCAGTTGCGGCGCTCGATCGCCTGCTGCTTGCGGCGGATCGGGTGGTAGTTGTCCGGGCCCTTGGGCACGGCGGCGAGATAGGCCGCCTCGGCGATGGACAGCTCGGAGATCGACTTGCCGAAGTAGTTGTAGGCCGCCGCGCCGACCCCATACGAGCGGTAGCCCAGCCAGATCTCGTTCAGATAGAGCTCGAGGATCCGCTCCTTGGAGAGCGTCTGCTCCAGCCGCCCGGCGAGGATCGCCTCCTTCAGCTTGCGGCCGATGGTCTGGTCGTTGGTCAGCAGGATGTTCTTGGCCACCTGCTGGGTGATGGTCGATCCACCTTCGAGGCGGCGGCCGCGGGCGACGTTCAGCACGTTGCGGGCCATGGCGCGGCCGAAGCCGGAGACGTCCACGCCGCCGTGCTTGAAGAAGTTATGGTCCTCGGCGGCCAGGAACGCCTGCGCGAGCCTCGGCGGGATGGCGTCGTACGGGACATAGATCCGCCGCTCGCGCGAGAACTCGCCGATCAGGGTGCCGTCCCAGGCGTAGGCGCGAGTGGCCGTCGGCGGGTGGTAGTCGGCCAGGTCCGCGGCGTCCGGCATGTCGTGGAACAGCCACGCCGCCCAGATGGCCGCGGCGAATCCCGCCACCGCGATGGCGCTCAGCACCACGACGCCGGCGATCGCGACCCAGCGCTCGGGTCTGCTTTCGGTGGGATTCAAAGCGGACAGGCCTCCAGGGGCGCGTCAGGTCCCCTGGCCCCGATCTAGCGTGCGTCGGGGCGGGCGCCAACGGGCGCAGGGTCAGTCCGCGTCAGCGCGCCGCAAGCTTGGTGGCTTCGGCGAAGTAGTCGTCGATGGCGTCGCCCACCGCGTTCATGAGTCCGTCGCGCCGGGCGGGATCGCGCAGGAGCTCCTCGTCCTCGACGTTGGAGATGAAGCCCATTTCCAGCAGGACGGCCGGAACGTCGGGGGCGAGCAGGACCATGAAGCCTGCGTCCCGGTGGCTGCGCCGCAGCATCGGCGACTTGCCCTCAATGTTGGCGACCAAGGTCTGGGCGAAGGCCGCCGAGCGGTTGCGGGTGGCGCGCTGGGTGAGGTCCAGCAGGATGTCGCTGACGCCGCGGTCGCCGGCCAGGCTCGCCTTCATGAACCAGTCGTCACGGCTGACGAACTGGGCCGAGCGGGAGGTCGCCTTGTCGGACAGGGTGTAGACGCTGGCCCCGCGCAGGCCGGGCTCGGGTCCGGAATCGGCGTGCAGCGAGATGAACAGGTCGGCGTCGGCGCGCTGCGCGATCCGAACCCGGCTGGCGAGGCCCACATAGGCGTCGGTCTCGCGGGTCATGATCACCTTATAGCGACCGGAGCGCTCCAGCCTCGCCTTCAGCGCCTTGGCGGCCGCGAGGTTGATGTCCTTTTCGAAGCCCAGGGCCCCGCGCGCGCCGGGATCGCCGCCGCCGTGACCCGCGTCGATCACCACCACCTTCTTCAGCGAGAGTTCCGCCTTCACCGGCAGGAGCTTGGTGCGCAGCTTCGGCGCTGAGGCCTTGGCGAGCTTCACCTCGGCCGGGGCCATGGGGGCCACGTCGACCACATAGCGGTAGTGCTCCACCCCGTCGGCGGGCGGCAGCAGGAAGCGGCGCTTCACCTTGGCGTCGGCGGCCAGGTCCATCTGCAGGCGCGCCCCGCCGGGCGTCTGGTCGACCATCCAGGCGTGGACGAGGCCGTGGCCGCCGCCCTGCTGCCCCTTGCCTGCGGTCACGCCGGGCAGCACCACGGTGACGCGGCGGTCCGCGGCGCCGTCCGAGACCAGCCGGGCGCTGGCTGAACGGTCGAGGTCGATGACGATCCGGGTCTGCTGGGCGTCGCCGCCGAGCCGCACCTTGAGCAGGTCGGCGGAGGCCGCGGCGGCATGGCTGACGGCGGCGCCGGCGACGCACGCGAGCGCGGCGGCCGACGCCACCACGGCCCAGGCCTTACGGCTCCACAGTCCCTGCCCCACGCGCGCCAACATTTGTCTGCGCCCAGCCTACGTATTTGAGGAAACGGATTGAAGCGCCATATAGACGCGGGCTGGGTGGACAAAGGGTTAACCGAACCTTTCGCGGCGGCCACGGGCGGATCGGCTTTCCTTTTGCGCCCCACTGTTGCAAAGTCCGCCCGCGCGCCGCAGCGGCGCCTGTCCCTCCTGGACAGGACCCGGACGCGCGAACTCAAGCCCGCGTCGGCTTAGACCGTATCTTCGGTGACGACGCATCATCCGATCCGCGCCCATTCCGGACGCGCCTGGGAACACACCTGATGGGCTGCGCAGCTCACGCCGATACCGGCCCCATGGCCTCCCGAGACGCCGTCTGCGGCGTCTTCCCGGGCGGCGCGCGCGCCCATCCCATGCACCGGCTGCGCCACGCGCGCCGTGGAGATCCACTTAATGTCCAAGACTATGCTGATCGACGCAGCGCACGCGGAAGAGACGCGTGTGGTCGTCGTCGACGGGAACCGCGTTGAAGAGTTCGATTTCGAGAGCCAGAACCGCAAGCAGCTCAGAGGGAACATCTATCTCGCCAAGGTGACGCGCGTTGAGCCGTCCCTGCAGGCGGCCTTCATCGAGTACGGCGGCAACCGCCACGGCTTCCTCGCCTTCAACGAGATCCATCCCGACTATTACCAGATCCCGGTCGCCGACCGCGAAGCCCTGCTGCGCGAAGAGGCCGAGGAGGACGAGGAAGACGAGCGTCCCGCCCGCGGCCGCCGCGCCGCATCCGAGGAGCCCGGCGAGGAAGGCGACGAGGAAGAGACCGTCGCCGCCTCCGAGGACGAAGACGACGTCATGGAGGAAGAGCTCGCCCGGCGTCGCCGGCGGCTCATGCGCCGTTACAAGATCCAGGAAGTGATCCGCCGCCGGCAGATCATGCTGGTGCAGGTCGTCAAGGAAGAGCGCGGCAACAAGGGCGCGGCTCTCACCACCTACCTCTCGCTGGCCGGCCGCTACGGCGTGCTGATGCCGAACACCGCCCGCGGCGGCGGCATCTCCCGCAAGATCACCACCGCCACCGACCGGAAGCGCCTGAAGGGCATCGTGCAGAGCCTGGACGTGCCGCAGGGCATGGGCCTGATCGTCCGCACCGCCGGCGCCAAGCGCACCAAGGCCGAGATCAAGCGGGACTACGAGTACCTGCTGCGGCTGTGGGAGAACATCCGCGAGACCACCCTGCACTCGATCGCGCCGGCGCTCATCTACGAGGAAGAAGACCTCGTGAAGCGGGCCATCCGGGACCTCTACGACAAGGACATCGACAACGTCTTCGTCGAGGGCGACGCCGGCTTCAAGGAAGCGCGCGACTTCATGCGCATGCTGATGCCGAGCCAAGCGAAGAAGGTGCAGCTCTACCGCGAGCCGACCCCGCTGTTCGTCAAGCACCGGGTCGAGGACCACCTCAGCCAGATCTACTCGCCGGTCGTTCCGCTGCGCAGCGGCGGATACCTGGTGATCAACCAGACCGAGGCCCTGGTCGCCGTCGACGTGAACTCCGGCCGCTCCACGCGGGAGCGGAACATCGAGGCCACGGCGCTCAAGACCAACATGGAGGCGGCGGAAGAAGCCGCCCGGCAGTTGCGCCTGCGCGACCTCGCTGGCCTCATCGTCATCGACTTCATCGACATGGATGAGGCGAAGAACAACCGGGCGGTCGAGAAGAAGCTGAAGGACTGCCTGAAGGACGACCGCGCGCGGGTCCAGATGGGCAAGATCAGCCCCTTCGGCCTGATGGAGATCAGCCGCCAGCGCCGCCGCACCGGCGTTCTGGAGGGCACGACGCACGTGTGCGAGCACTGCGCCGGCACCGGCCGGGTCCGCTCGGTGGAATCGAGCGCCCTGGCCGCCCTGCGCGCGCTGGAGATCGAGGCGCTCAAAGGCGGCGGCGAGGCTTGCCTGACCGTGCCGCGCGCCGTCGGCCTCTACATCCTCAACGAGAAGCGCGGTCACCTCGCGCGGCTGCAGCAGGCGTTCGGCCTGTTCGTCACCGTCCTGATCGACGACGACATGGCCCACGCCGACCACCAGATCGAGCGGACCGCCAGCGAGACCCGTCCCGACCACGCCGCCGCGATCGTCGCCCAGCCGGCGCCGGCCTATGAGCCGATGGCCGAAGACGACTTCGACGACGAGGCCTACGAGGACGAGGACGAGGACGAGGAAGAAGACGAAGAGGATGAGGTCTCCGCCGCCGAGCCCCGCCGCGAGCGCGACGAGGACGGCCGGGAGGACGATGGCGAAGGTGGGCGCCGTGGCCGCCGCCGGCGCCGCCGTGGGCGTCGCGGCGACGAGCGGGAAGCCCGTGAGCCGCGTGATGCGCGCGAACCGCGTGAGGCCCGCGAGGCCCAGCCCCGCCCCGAAGCGCTCGAGGACGACGAAGGCGGCCATGGCGGGCGTCGCCGTCGTCGCGGCCGCCGCGGCGGTCGCCGCATGCGCGACGAGGGGCGGCCGCAGGACGTCTTCGCCTGGACCCGTCCGTGGGTGCCGTATGGCGAAGATCCGTTCGTCTGGTTCGATCCTGCCGAGGACCTGAAGCGCAATCAGGCCTCTGCCGCTGCGCCGCGCCCGGCCAACGATCAAGCGCCGGCCCCTGTTCCGGTCCCGACCAGCGAGCCGGTCACCGTGGAGGCCGCCGCGCCGTCGTCGGCCATCGCCGCCCCGACCGCACCCGCGGCCGAGGAGGAGATCTGGGTCGAGCTGCCGGCGGTCGAGGAGAAGCCCAAGCGCGCCCGCCGCGGGCGTGGCCGCGGCAAGGCCGCCGAGGCCGAAGCTGTCGCCGCCGAGGCCGCGACGCCGGAGGCGGTCGCCGAGGCGCCTGCGCCTCAGCCGGCCCCGGAGCCGGTGGCCGAGACGGTCCCTGCGCCTGAGCCCACGCCCGCGCCGGAGTCCGTCGCCGAGGCGCCTGCGCCCGAACCGGAGCCGGTGACGGCCGAGGCCGAGGCCGAGGCGCCCGCCCGTCGCACCAGCCGGCGCAGCGCGCCGCCGCCGCCCCCGACGCCGACGCCGACGCCGACGCCGGCCGCTGACCCGGCCGAGATCTCGGCGCCGCCCGCCGCGCCGCGTAGAGGCTGGTGGCGACGGGGCTAAGCGGTTAGATTCCGACCGGGGACGAGGGGCGTTGTAGGACGACAGGCATGGTCTCCCTTTCCCGGTCGGTTTCCCGTTTCGCGCTGGCCCTGACGGTCGCGGCGAGCCTGGTCATCCGGCCGGCGCCCGCCGCGGCGCAGGACAGCGAGATCTCCCTGATCCGCGACACCGAGATCGAGGAGATCCTGCGCCGGGATTCCGCGCCGATCCTCGAGGCGGCCGGCATCCGGGTTAAGGATGTCGACATCCTGCTCATTGGCTCGAAGGAGCTGAACGCCTTCGCCGCGCCGCGGACCATGGGCGTCTACACGGGCCTGATCCTGGAATCGAAGACGCCTAACGAGTTGCAGGGCGTGATCGGCCACGAAGTGGGCCACCTCGCCGCCGGCCACAGCGCCCGCTCGGGCGAGATGAGCCGGGCCGGCATGAAGCCCTTCCTGCTGACCATGGGCCTGGGCGTGCTGGCTGCGCTGGCCGGCTCGCCTGAGGCCGCCGCCGGTCTGGCGGGCTCCGCCGGCTACTTCGGAACCCTGGGCGCGCTCGGCTACAGCCGCGAGCAGGAAAGCCGCGCCGACCAGGCCGGCGCCACCCTGCTCGAGAAGGCCGGTATCTCCGGCAAGGGGCTCGCCGACTTTTTCGACAACTTCCGCTACCAGGAGGTGTTTAGCGAAGGCCGGCGCTTCGCCTACTTCCGCAGCCACCCCCTCTCCTCCGACCGGATCGAGGCGCTCCGCCGCCGGGTCGAGACCCAGCCCAGCTACGGCAAGGCCGACACGCCCGAGGCGATGGCCGAGCACGCCATCATGAAGGCCAAGCTCGACGGCTTCCTGCAGCCGCAGGTGGCCATCGTGAAGTACGCCGAGAGCGACACCTCCTACCCGGCCCGCTACGCCCGGGCGATCGCCTACTACCAGATGAAGGAGCCCGACCGGGCGCTGAAGATGATCGACGCGCTCCTCCAGGAGCAGCCGGAGAACCCCTACCTCTGGGAGCTGAAGGGTCAGGTGCTGTTCGAGTTCGGCCGCGCCGCCGAGGCCGAGTCGCCGCAGCGCCGCTCCGTGGAGCTGAAGCCGGACGCGCCCCTGCTGCGGGTGAACCTCGGCCAAACCCTAATCGCCCTGAACGACAAGGCGAAGGTGCAGGAGGGCGTCGCCGAGATCCGCAAGGCGCTCACCCAGGAAGAGGACAACGCCGTCGCCTGGCGGCTGCTGGCCGAGGCCTACGACAAGCAGGACGAGGACGGCCTCGCCCGGCTCGCGACGGCCGAATACAACTACTACGTCGGCGACATGCGCCAGGCGCGGATCTTCGCCATGCGGGCCCGCGAGATGCTGGACAAGACGAGCCCTCAGTGGCGGCGGGCGACCGACATCGTGCTGGCGTCGAATCCCGACAAGGCGGACCTGCGCGACCTGGCGCGCGAAGGCTCCATCTCCCGCGGACAGATGCGCTAGCCGCGGACGCCCGGACCGCCTATCTGAGCCCGATGCGCTTCCCTGCCCGCGCCGCCCTGGCGCTCACCGCCGCCCTCGCCCTATCGGCCTGCCAGAAGCAGCCCGACGCCGCCTTCGGCGAAAAGGTCCGCGCCTATCTGCTCGAACACCCGGAGGTGCTCGAGGAGGTGGCGATGAAGCTGAACGAGAAGAAGCAGGCCGAGGCGATCAAGGCCTCAACGGCCGCGATCGACAAGAACCGGGCCGCGCTCGAGCGCGACCCGCGCGACTTCGTCGCCAATCCCAACGGCCGGGTGACCGTCGTGGAGTTCTTCGACTACCGCTGCGGCTACTGCAAGGTGGTCGCGCCGGAGGTGACCAAGCTCATCCAGGAGAACCCCGACGTCCGCTTCGTCTTCAAGGAGCTGCCGATCTTCGGGGAGGTCTCGGACACCGCGGCCAAGCTCGCCCTGACCCCGGCCGTCAAGGCCAAGGGCATAGAGGTCTACAATCGCTGGATGGCCGACAAGGGCCTGACGGAAGCGGCGCTCGACCGGCACCTGCGCGAAGTTGGCATCGATCCGGCCGCCGCCCGGACCGCCGCTGCGAGCCCCCAGATCGCCAAGCACCTCGACGACACCCAGGCGCTCGCCCGGGCGCTCGGGATTCAGGGAACGCCGGCCTTCGTAGTGGGCGACACGCTGATCCCCGGGGCCGACGTGAACGCCCTTCGCGCTGCGATCAGCCAGGCGAAGGCCGGGGACCTCAAGCGCATTAGCTAACGGCGTTCCTTGACCTCCGTCGGGTCAAGCTTCGAGATTCCGGCCCGCGCGGACGAGGAGCGGGCGATGTCCGAGACGGTAATCGTAATCGGCGCGGGCATGGCCGGGCTCTGGTGCGCCTTGTCGCTCGCGCCCACCGGGCGCCGCGTGATCCTGCTGGAACGCGACCCGCCGCCGCCGGCCGGCGGTCCTGACGCCGCCTTCGACCACTGGACACGGCGCGGGGTTGGCCAGCTCCGCCATAGCCATGCCTTTCTCGCGCGGCTCCGCAACCTCATACGCGACGAGCACCCCGCCCTGCTTACCGAACTCCTGGCCGAGGGCTGCCGGGAACTCACCTTCGAGGAGGGCCTGACGACCGTGCATCGGCGGACCTATGCGCCGAAGCCTGTGGACCGCGACCTCGTGATCCTCACCAGCCGGCGCACGACGCTGGAGTTGGTCCTGCGCCGCCACGTGGAGGGGCTGGCGAATGTCGAGCTGCGCGCGTCGGCTTTCGTGAAGGGGCTGCTGATCGCCCCTGGGACGCCGCCCCGCGTCAGCGGCGTGCGCCTGGAGGACGGGTCGGAGATCCACGCCGACCTGGTGGTGGACGCCGCCGGCCGAGCGTCGGGGGTCGCCGAGGAACTGGCGTCGGCCGGCGCCCTGACGACAGAGACCACCGAGCCGAGCGGTGTCGTCTATTACACGCGTCACTACCGCCTCCGGCCGGGCCAGACGGAGCCGCCGCGCGGCGGGCCGCCGGCCACCGGCGACCTCGACTACCTGAAGTTCGGCGTCTTTCCCGGCGACAACGGCTGTTTCTCGGTGACGCTCTGCCTCCCAGAGATCGAGGAGGAGCTGCGCAAGGCGATCCTCGCCCCCGAGGTGTTCGACGCGGTCTGCCGCGCGCTGCCCGGTGTCGCCCGCTGGATCGAGCCCGAGCGCAGCGACGGCGTCGGCCGCGTCTTCGGCATGGGAGACCTGCAGAGCCGCTGGCTGGACGCCGCGCCGGCGGGACGCCCAGCCGCTTTGGGCTGGTTCCCGGTGGGCGACAGCCATGTCCGCACGAACCCGCTCTATGGCCGGGGTTGCTCCTTCGCCGCCGTTTCGGCGGTCCTGCTGCGCGAGGCGCTGGAGGAGACCCACGACCCCGCCGCCCGACTCGTCGCCTACCAAGCCAAGGTCGCCACCGAGCTTCGGCCCTACTACGACCTGATGCGCCGGTCGGACCGCCAGGCCGCCGTCCGCGCGCGCCGGGCGATGGCGCCGGAGCGGCGCCCCACCGCCCGCGAGCGGCTGGTCCGCAGCTTCATGGACGACGCGGTCACCATCGCCATCCGTTCGGATCCCGACATCCTGCGGGCATTCCTGAGAGGCTTCCACATGCTGGAGCATCCGCAGGCCTGGCTGGGGCGCCCGACCAACCTTGCCAAGGTGCTGGGCTACTGGGCGCGTGGGAAGCGCCGGAACGCCGCGGCGTACCGGCCGCCCCTGGGCCCTGGGCGGGTCGAGATGCTGGGCCAGCTCGGGTTGTCGCCCGATGCCGATCCCGCCCGGCTTCAGCCCGCCTGATCGCGGGCGAGGAACATCGGGCTCTGCGCCATCTGATCCCGGGTGGCCTCCGGCGCGAGGGTGGCGGCCTTGTCGAGCTCCGCGATCTCCTCGGGCACGTACCAGTGCAGCCTGTCGGACTGATAGGCCTGCCAGACCACCTCGGCGACGGCGGTGGGCGGCATGGCCCGCCACATGCCCTCCTTCGGCGCCGCCTCGGCAGCGCCGGGCGGGAGGATCGGAGTGTCGATCAGACCGGGCAGCACGTCCGCGACCCGCACGCCGAAGGCCTTGAACTCCACCGACAGCGCCTCGGTCAGACCCTTCACCGCATGCTTGGTGGCCGAATAGACGGCGATGCCCGCCATGCCGAAGGTGGCCGAGGAGGACGACGTGGTGAAGCAGAGCGAATTGGGGGTCGCTTTCAGCAGCGGCACGGCCTCGTAGATGCCGATCAGCACGCCCATCAGGTTCACCTGGACCACCGCCACGATGTCTTCCCACGGCTGCTGGTCGAAGGGACCGCCGCGGCCGATGCCGGCGTTGTTGAACAGAATGTCCAGCCGCCCGCCCGCCGCGGGCGCGAAACTGTCCAGAGCCTCGCGGAAGTCGGCGCGGTTGGTCACGTCCAGGCGCCGGATCAGGCAATTGGCGGCGCCGAGTTCGGTCTGCAGGTCCTTCAGGCCGCCCTCGTTCACATCATAGGCGCCGACGAACCAGCCCTTGCCGGCGAAGAGCCGCGCCGTCTCGCGTCCCATGCCTGAGGCGGCGCCGGTGATGAAGATCGACTTGCGCTCTGAGGTCATGCCCTAGATCAGCCCGGACAGCGGAGAAGACGGATCAGCATACATCCGCTTTCCCATACGTCCGGCAAGCCAGGCTTCGCGCCCGGCGATCACGGCGTGCTTCATGGCCCGGGCCATACGGATCGGGTCCTTCGCCTCGGCGATGGCGGTGTTCATCAGCACTGCGTCGCAGCCGATCTCCATGGCCAGCACCGCGTCCGAGGCGGTGCCCACGCCCGCGTCCACCAGCACCGGCACCTTCGCCTGCTCGATGATCAAACCGAGGTTGAGGAAGTTCTGGATGCCGCGCCCTGAGCCGATCGGCGCCGCGGCCGGCATGATCGCGGCGGCGCCGGCGTCCTCCAGCTTCTGAGCGTACACGGGGTCGTCCGAGCAGTAGACCATCACCTGGAAGCCGTCCGCCACCAGCATCTTCAGCGCCCGCAGGGTCTCCTCCATGTCGGGCAGCAGGTGCTTGGTGTTGGAGAGCACCTCGAGCTTCACCAGGTCCCAGCCGCCGGCCTCACGGGCCAGCCGCAGGGTCCGCACCGCGTCCTCGCCGGTGAAGCAGCCGGCGGTGTTGGGCAGGAAGGTGAATCGGTCCGGCTTCACGTGGTCCACCAGCATCGGCTGGCTGGGATCGGACAGGTTCACCCGGCGCAGCGCGACGGTGACGATCTCCGCCCCGGCGGCCTCGGCGGCGGCGGCGTTCTGGGCGTAATCCTTGTACTTCCCCGTGCCGACGATCAGCCGCGAGCGGAAGGTGCGCCCGGCGACCGTCCAGGTGTCCTCCTGCGCATGCGTGGACCCATCCATGTCAGCCGCCTCCGATGAAGTGCACGATCTCGATCCGGTCGCCGTCCGAGAGTTCCGTCGCGGCATAGGCCGACCTGGGCACGATCTCCAGGTTCCTCTCCACCGCCACCTTCCGGGCGTCGAGGCCAAGAGCCGCCACCAGACCAGCGACGTCGCCGACGCCCTGGAAGGCGCGCGCTTCGCCGTTCAGGATCAGGTTCATACGCGGCCTCCAGACGCCCTGCTTGTGACCCGCAGCCCCGCCCGTTACAAGACGCCGGAATCGACGGCGGAGCCCAATGTCGAGACCGATCTATGTGCTGAGCGGCCCCAACGCCATGGGCTTCGGGGACCGCCGCCCGGAGATTTGCGGTCCTCACGCGCCCGCCTGCAACGAACAAGGAACCCGCGATGGCTAGCACTCCCAAGGCTCCCGCCGACCCGTTCGACGCGCGCCTGGTGCGCAAACTGGCCGACATCCTGACGGATACCGGCCTGACCGAGATCGAAGTCGAGCACGGCGAGCTGAAGATTCGCGTGGCCAAGACGGTCACGGCCGCCCCTGTCCACTACGCGGCGGCCCCTGCGCCCGCGCCGGCCGCCGCTCCGGTGGCTGGGCCCGCCGCGGCCGCCCCGGCCGCCGAGGCTGCTCCGGCCCAGGCCGTGCGCGGCGACGCCGTGAAGTCGCCGATGGTCGGCACGGTCTACCTGCAGCCCCAGCCAGGCGCGGATCCGTTCGTGAAGGTGGGCGACACCGTCAACGCCGGCCAGACGCTGATGATCGTCGAGGCGATGAAGACCATGAACCCGATCCCGGCCCCGAAGGGCGGCAAGGTGGTCGAGATCCTGGTCCAGGACGGCCAGCCGGTGGAGTTCGGCGAGCCCCTCGTGGTCGTCGAGTAGGTCGATGTTCGAGAAGATCCTGATCGCCAATCGGGGCGAGATCGCGCTCCGCGTTCACCGCGCGTGCAAGGAGATGGGCATCTCCACCGTGGCGGTGCACTCCGAGGCCGATTCCGGCGCCATGTGGGTGCGGCTGGCGGACGAGAGCGTCTGCATCGGGCCCGCGCCGGCCGCCAAGAGCTACCTGAACATCCCCTCGATCATCGCCGCCGCCGAGATCACCGGCGCCCAGGCGATTCACCCCGGCTACGGATTCCTCTCCGAGAACGCCCGCTTCGCCGAGATCGTGAACGCCCACGGCTTCACCTTCATCGGCCCGAAGCCGGAGCACATCCGGATCATGGGCGACAAGATCACCGCCAAGCAGACGGTGAAGGACGCGGGCATCCCCGTCGTCCCCGGCTCCGACGGCGGGCTGAATTCGGAGGAAGAGGCCTTCGAGGCGGCCCGGCAGATCGGCTTCCCCGTGCTCATCAAGGCCGCCGCCGGCGGCGGCGGGCGCGGCATGAAGGTGGCCAAGACCGAGGCGGACCTGGCCGAGGCGGTGGGCACCGCCCGCTCCGAGGCCAAGGCGGCGTTCGGCGACGACGCGGTCTACATGGAGCGCTACCTCCAGAAGCCCCGCCACATCGAGCTGCAGGTGATCGCCGACAGCCATGGCAACGTGGTGCACCTGGGCGAGCGGGACTGCTCGCTGCAGCGCCGCCACCAGAAGGTGCTGGAAGAGGCCCCCTCCCCGGTCATCGACGCCAAGGCGCGCGAGAAGATCGGCAAGGTGGTGGTCGAGGCCGTGCGGGCCATCGGCTACCTCGGCGTGGGCACCATCGAGTTCCTGTACGAGGACGGCGAGTTCTTCTTCATCGAGATGAACACCCGCCTGCAGGTGGAGCACCCCGTCACGGAGGCGATCACCGGCATCGACCTCGTCCGCGAGCAGATCCGCATCGCGGCGGGCCTGCCGCTCTCCTTCCGGCAGGAGGACGTGGTGTTCGAGGGCCACGCCATCGAGTGCCGGATCAACGCCGAGAACCCGAAGACCTTCGCCCCCTCGCCGGGCCTTGTGACCGACTTTCACGCCCCGGGCGGCCTCGGCGTGCGCATGGATAGCGCGCTCTACGCCGGCTATTCGATCCCGCCTTATTACGACAGCCTGATCGGCAAGCTGATCGTCCACGGCCGCGACCGGGAGGAGTGCATTGCCCGCCTCTGCCGCTGCCTGAACGAGGTGGTGGTGGCGGGGATCGACACCAACATCCCGCTCTTCCAGGAGCTGATGACCAACCCGGACATCGTAAAGGGCGACTACAACATCCACTGGCTCGAGAACTGGATGAAGGCGCAGGCGTCCGCCTCATCCTAAGCGGCCGGCGGTGCGTTAGGATGGCCGCATGAGCAGCGGCTTCGGACCCCGCGACCTCCTCGCCTGCTACGCCCGCGGCGTCTTTCCCATGGCGGACGCGCGCGAGGACCTGCGCGTCTTCCTGATCGACCCCGAGCGCCGCGGCGTGATCCCGCTCGAGCGGTTTCACGTCCCCGCGCGCCTGGCGCGCACCGTGCGCGCCGACCCCTTCGAGGTGCGGATCGACACGGCCTTCCGCGACGTCGTACGGGCCTGCGCGGAATCGAAGCCCGGCCGGACGGAGACCTGGATCAACCACCCCATCGAGCGGCTCTACGTCGCCCTGCACGAGCTCGGCTTCGCCCACAGCGTTGAATGCTGGCAGGACGGTGAGCTGGTCGGCGGCCTCTATGGGGTTTCGCTGAAAGGCGCCTTCTTCGGCGAGAGCATGTTCAGCCGCGCGCGCGACGCCTCGAAGGTTGCTCTGGTCCACCTGGTGGCGCGGCTGATCGCCGGCGGGTACCGCTTGCTGGACGCCCAGTTCATGACCGAGCACCTCGCCCAGTTCGGGGCGGAGGAGATCCCGCGGCGGGAGTACCTGAAGCGCCTCGACCGTGCGCTGGCGGTCGAGGGCGACTTCTACGTGATCGGCTCCTCGGCGGGCGGGGAGGCCGGCGCCGGCTCAGGCCTGGCCGGCGCGGCGGGCGCAGCGGCCTTGGGCGGCGGCGCCGGCGCAGCCTTGGGCGCAGGCGCGGGATCGGCCTTTGCAAGCGGCGCGGCTTCGGCCGGAGCGGCCTTGGGCGGCGCGGCGGCCACCGGACGCGCGGGCGTGGGACCCGGCAGGGCCGCGGCGGGCGTCGCCGGGCGGTTGGCCCTGCAACTGATCAGCCAGGCGTCGTAGCTCGGGTGCTGCAGCGGGTTCAGGCCGGGCGAGGAGGCGTACATCCAGCCCTTGAACGCCTGGCGGGCCGGCGGCGTGGGCCGCCCGCGTTCGGGGCGCGGCTGTGAGTCGACCGTGATGTACGCGATCGAGTCCTCGATCGGCTCGTCGGGCGCCGAGCGCTCGCAGGCTCTGACCGTGAAGATCAGGTTCTTGTAGCGGACAGGCCGGCCGACGGCCGCCTCGAAGCGCAGGGTCTCGGCGGTGACCTTGTCCAGCGCCTGCAGGATGGCGACGTCGTAGCGAGCGCGCCGGACCGGCGTTTCGGCCGGCGTCTCAACCACCTGGGCCTTGGGCGGGGGCGCGGGGGCCACTTCCTTCTCGGTGATCGGCGGCACTTCCAGCGGCGCCGGCGGCGGGACGCTGATCGGCGGCGCCTCCTCGGCCACGGCGCCGGGCGCAGGCGTCGGCGCCGGCTGCACGGGAGTCGGCTGCGGCGCAGGCTGGGCGGAGACCAGGCCCGCGGCCGCCGCGCCGGTCAGCGCCACAGTCCAGGCGGCGCGCTTTGCGAAGCGGGGTGGGGCGAGTCGCATGTCCGCGATTATTCGGGCGTCCAGGCCTCGTAGTCGCCTGTGGCCCTTTGGCGCTCCCCGCCGCGGGCCAGCGAGCCCTTCGGCCGGTACGCGTAGATGGTGCCCGACAGGTTCGGCCGGTGCTCCTTTTCCCACGCCTTACGCGGCAGCGGCGCCTGGGTCGGCGGTTCGGCGAAGGTGTGGTGCAGCCAGCCGTGCCAATCCGGCGGGACCTTCGAGGCCTCGGCATAGCCGTTGAAAATCACCCAGCGTCGCTTGTTCTTGTCGAAGCTGTCCTTGAGGTCCTTGGCTTCGTAATAGCGGTTGCCGAACTCGTCCTTCCCCACCAGCACGCCGCGGCGCGACACGGTGAAGTGGATGCCGGCCGTCGCGCCGTTCCACCAGGTGAAGATGGTCTTGAGAAGGTTCGACAAGGGGACGCTCGATTGCTCTTCGGGGGCGATAAGGCGCGCGGACTATAGGCGGCGCCCTCCGGAGCGTCCAGCGCCCGCGAAGCCCCAGACTTGATGCAAGATGTTGGGGACGACCGGGCATGTGACCGCAACATCTATTGCCGATTGGTGAATCGCCCGCCTACCCTCGCCCGATGGGAGTCGGATGATGGCCAAGGGTGCGTGGCAGGCGGGATTCGAGGGTCGGGTGCTGGAGCTGTCCGGCCGCCTCGTGGAAGCGCAGGCGCCGGCCGGCTGGACCGACGCCCGCGCAGAGGCCTGGCTCGATTGGGCGGATGGAGAGGCGGACGTGACCGAGGCGATCACCCACTATGTGGAGGCGCTGGCCCTGCAGGCCCAGGCGCGCGGGCTGGTGAAGGACGCCCGCGCCCGCGCCCGCTTCCGTGACGAGCTCGCCGACGCCCTGGCCGGGGGCGTGCTCGCGCTCAGCCCGCCGCCGGACGGAACGCGCCCCCTGGCATTGGCGGCCTCCTCGCCGCACCTCACCGCCGCGCTCGACACGCTGGTGGCCCAGCATCGGGGCGAGGCGGCCGCGCGGACCGCCGCCCGGACGCTGGGCGCCCGGCTGCAGGCCGTGATGGACGCGGTCCTGCGCTGCGAGGGCGACCGCGACGCCTGCGCCGACCTGACCAAGAACGCCAGCCTTGCGCGCGCCGCGGAGGCCGCACGCAGCGCCGGCGCCGGTGACGACGCCATCCTCGAGGCCATCGCCCTGGCCCGCGCCGGTGAGAGCGTCTGGGTCTGCGAGGCGCCGCCGGAGACGGCGCAGGGGATCCGACTGGTGGTCGGCGCGTCCAAGCGTGACCTGAAGGGCGAGCTCGGCCGCCAGCTCGCGCTCGCCGCCTGGTCCACGGGCGCCCTGGCCGTCGGTCTCAACGTCGCCGTCGCAGAACAGGTGGCGGCGCAGGCCAGCGCCGCCCGGGCCGGCGTCAACCTGATGGCGCTCTGGACCGACGAGGCCTTCGACATCGAAGCCTTCGAATCGGCCGTCCGCCTCGCCGGGCAGGCGCTGGCCGCGGCCGCCGACGGCGCGGCCTTCCTGGGCCTCGCCGGCGTCGCCGACTGGCTGGCGGCGCACGGCCTGGACTACGACAGCCCCGAGGGCCGTGAGACGGCGCGGGAGCTCTATCTCGCCGCCGCCAAGGCGCTGGAAGAGGGCGGCGTCGCCCTGCCCGGCGGCCTGGCGCTTTTCCACGACCCGGAGCTCTCGCTGCGGCTCGGCGGCGGGCGGCTGGACGCCGCGCCCCTCCCCGCGCTGGTGACGCTCGCACAGACGGCCGACGGCGAGGCGATGCGCGTGGTGCCCGACGCGGTGATGCGCGGCCTCGCGGCCATGGGCGCCGACCTCGGCGCGGCGCGCGCCGTCCTGCTCGGCGCGGGCGAACTCGGCGGCGCGCCGGCCATCGATCACAAGGCGCTGGCCGCCCGCGGCTTCACCGACCACGAGATCGCCGCGGCCGAGGCCGCCCTGCCCTTCGTCACCCGGCTCGAGGACGCCTTTGTCCCGGCGGTGGTCGGCGAGGGCTTCGTCCGCGATGTGCTGGGCGCGAGCCCGGACCAGCTTGCCGATCCCAGGCTGGACGTGCTGGCGCTCGCCGGCTTCTCGAAGGCTGAGGCCGCGGAGGCGCAGGCCTACGCCCTGGGGGGCGAGACCCTCGGCGCGGCCGAGTTCCTCACCGAGGCCCAGCGCCGCGTGTTCCGCACCGCCGAGGAGCTGGGGGACGCCCCGCGCCTGGCGATGGTCAGCGCTGTGGAGTCGACGCTGGCCGCCGCGCCGGTCGTAGAGGTGGAGCTGCCCTGGTCCGCCACGGTCGACGAGGTGCTCGCCGCTTTCGCCAGCGCCCTGCCCGTGCGGGTCCGCCGCGCCGCGCCGCCGGCCGACCTCGTTCTCGACATCCCCGTCCTCGCAGAGCCGCGGGCGGCCCGCGCGGCGCCCCCGCCGCCAGAGGAGCGGATCGTGGAGCGGGTGGTGGAGCGCGAGCGGGTGCGGCGGAAGCTGCCGGACCGGCGCAAGGGCTATATCCAGAAGGCCGCCGTGGGCGGCCACAAGGTCTACCTGCACACCGGCGAATACGACGACGGCGAGCTGGGCGAGATCTTCATCGACATGCACAAGGAAGGCGCCGCCTTCCGCTCGCTGATGAACAACTTCGCCATCGCGATCTCGATCGGCCTGCAGTACGGCGTGCCGCTCGACGAGTTCGTGGACGCCTTCGTGTTCACGCGGTTTGAGCCAGCCGGCCCGGTGACCGGCAACGACACGGTGAAGTCGGCGACCTCGATCCTCGACTACATCTTCCGTGAGCTGGGGATCTCGTACCTCGGGCGCCATGACCTCGCGAGCGACGATCCGGGAGCTCTGAACGCGGACGGCCTCGGCCACGGCAAGGCCGACAGCGTGCCCACCGACGAGCCGCAGCCGGCCTCGCGGTTCATCTCTCGCGGCTTCTCCCGCGGCGCGGCGCCGGACAACCTGGTGTTCCTGCCGTCGGCCCGCGGCGGCAGCGTGCGCGAGGCGGCGGAGGTCTGCGCGGCGTGCGGCGACATCGCCGTGGTGCGCAAGGGGCAGGCGATGATCTGCGAGACCTGTGGGGTGCGCGCGACCGGCCAGCTCAGCGAGGACTTCGGCGGCTAATCCTTCAAGAATTACCGCGAATTAAGTGGCGGTCTTGCGTGGCGCGGCTCACATGGTCCCGTTCTGATAGGGATCTGTCCGCGTAATGAGCCGCTTTTCACCCCTCCTGGTCGCCGTCGCCCTCGGCCTGGCGGCGCCTTCGGCCGCCGCGGCGCTGACCTTCGGCGCCAAGGAAGTCGCCAAGGTGAACTCCTTCGGCGGCTCCTGCGTGAAGTGCGAGCTGTCCGGCCGCAACATGGAAGGCGCACGGATCATCGGCGCCGACTTCAGCGGCGCCGCGCTGGTGGGCGCGAACCTGCGGAACGCCCGCTTCCAGGCTTCCAACTTCGCCGGCGCGGACCTGTCCCGGGCGGACCTCTCCGACGCCTCCATGACCGGCGCCAACTTCAGCAGCGCCAACCTGTCGAACGCGAAGCTGCGTGCGGCGGACGCATCGGGCGTCGCTTTCGGCTCCGCCAACCTGACCCGGGCCGACCTGACGGACGCCGAGGCCACCGGCGCGAACTTCGGCAAGGCGATCCTGGCGCACGCGGTCCTGCGGTCCGTCGACATGCACGGCGGCTCGTTCGGCGCGGCCAACCTCACCCAGGCCAATCTGACGGACGCCTCGATCAGCGGTGGCAACTTCGGGCGCGCCACCCTGACTGGCGCCGTGCTGCGAGCCGCCGAGCTGCACGGGTCGAACTTCAGCCGCGCGGACGCGCAGGGCGCGGACTTCCGCGACGCCGAGCTGGTCGGCGCAGTGCTGTCGGGCGGCCGCTTTAGCCGCGCCTCGTTCCGCGCCGCGGATCTGACCGGCGCTGTGCTCAGCGGCGGGGTATTCGACGGGGCGGACTTCCGGGACGCCGACCTCAGCAAGACCCAGCTCGCGGGCGTCGACCTCTCCAAGGCCCGCGGCCTGACGCAGGAGCAGGTGGACGAAGCTTGCGGCGACTCGCGCACCCGGCTGCCCAGCGGCCTCTCGGCCAAGGGCTGCCACGGCGGGATGAGGGTGATCGTGCACCGCAAGCCGGCGAAGCCGGCGCCGCCGGCTCCCCCCGCGCCGCCGGCCCCGCCGGCGCCGCGCTTCCTCGTGGCGGTTGAACCCTAGGCCTTGATCGGCGGGGCGAGCCGGATGTGCAGCTCCTTGAGCTGCTTGTCCGCGACCTCCGACGGGGCGTTCATCAGCAGGTCCTGACCCTGCTGGTTCAGCGGGAAGGCGATGACCTCGCGGATCGCCGTCTCGCCCGCCAGCAGCATGACGATCCGGTCAATGCCGGGCGCCAGGCCACCGTGCGGCGGAGCGCCGTGCCGGAAGGCGTTGAGCATGCCGCCGAACTGCTCCTCGACCACGTTCGGGCCGTAGCCGGCGATCTCGAACGCCCGGACCATGATCTCCGGCAGGTGGTTCCGGATCGCGCCCGAGCAGAGCTCATAGCCGTTGCAGACGATGTCGTACTGGTAGGCGAGGATGTCCAAGGGATCCTTGGTGTTCAGCGCTTCCAGCTCGCCCTGCGGCATGGAGAACGGGTTGTGGGAGAAGTCGACGCGCTTCTCCTCCTCGTTCCATTCGAACATCGGGAAGTCGACGATCCAGACGAACTCGAACCGGTTCTCGTCGATCAGGTTCAGGTCTGTGCCGACCTTGGTGCGCGCGGAGCCCGCGAACTTGTAGAAGACCTTCGGGTCGCCGGCGACGAAGAAGGCCGCGTCGCCCTGGCCGAGGCCGAGCTGACCCATAACCGCATCCGTCTTCTCGGCGCCGAGGTTCTTCGCGATCGGGCCGCCCCAACCGCCCTGGTCCTCGGACCAGAAGATGTAACCCAGGCCGGGCTGGCCTTCGCCCTGGGCCCAACTGTTCATCCGGTCGCAGAACGCGCGGCTGCCACCCTTCGGCGCGGGAATCGCCCAGACCGCGTTCTTGGCGTCCTCGAGGATCCGCGCAAACAGGCCGAAGCCGCCGCCGCGGAAGTGCTCGGAGACGTCCTGCATGACGAGCGGATTGCGGAGGTCCGGCTTGTCCGAGCCGTACTTTGCGATCGCCTCGCGGTACGGGATGCGCGGGAACGGATACGGAGTCACCGGCTTGCCGTTCGAGAACTCCTCAAAGACACCGTGCATGACGGGCTCGATGGCCGCGAAGACGTCTTCCTGGGTGACGAAGCTCATCTCCACGTCGAGCTGGTAGAACTCGAGGGAGCGGTCGGCCCGGAGGTCCTCGTCTCGGAAGCAGGGCGCGATCTGGAAGTAGCGGTCGAAGCCCGCGACCATCAGCAGTTGCTTGAACTGCTGGGGCGCCTGCGGCAGGGCGTAGAACTTCGACGGGTGCAGGCGCGAGGGCACGAGGAAGTCACGCGCGCCTTCCGGCGAGGAGGCCGTCAGGATGGGCGTCTGGTACTCCAGGAAGCCCTGGCCGATCATGCGGTTGCGGATCGACTGGATGACCTTCGAGCGCAGCACGATGTTGCGGTGAAGGGTCTCACGCCGCAGGTCGAGGAAGCGGTTCTTGAGCCGAATCTCCTCGGGGTACTCGGGCTCGCCGAAGACCGGGAGCGGCAGCTCGGCGGCTTCCGAGAGCACCACCACCTCCTTCACCCGGACCTCCACCTCGCCGGTGGGCAGGTTCGGGTTCACCGTCTCGGCGGAGCGCGCCACAACCTCGCCGTCCACGCGCACGACGCTCTCGGCGCGCAGGTGCTCGACGAGGGCGAAGCCGGGGGTGGTCGGGCCGACCACGAGCTGTGTCAGGCCGTAGTGGTCGCGCAGGTCGATGAAGATCAGGCCGCCGTGATCGCGCTTGCGATGGATCCACCCGGACAGGCGGACGGTCTTGCCTTCATCGGCGGCGCGAAGCTCGCCGCAGGTGTGGGTGCGATAGGCGTGCATAGCTCGGGGAAAACAGGTGATTTGCGAGGCGCGGAAGGGCGCATGCGGACCCCCTGATGTCAAGCATGCGCCCCTCCCCGGCTCACTTCTCCGGGTGCGTAAGGGCCTGGTAGGTGAGCGTACGCGCCGCCGCGCCCAGGTCATCGCCGCCGGTGCCGCCGAGGCGCTGGATCATCCCCACGAAGATCAGATCGTTGGTCGGATCGACCCAGAACCAGGTGCCGGCCGCGCCGCCCCAGCTCATGCTGCCCTTGCCCTCCAGCGTGCCGGCCACGCGCGGCTCGTTGACCACCATGAAGTCGAGCCCGAAGCCCACCGCCTCGTTGAAGCGCGCGCCGGTCGTGCCGTTCGAGTTCACCAGCACGTTCTTCGGGATCACGTTGGTCCCCATCAGTTCCACCGACGCGGGCGACAGGATGCGCACGCCGTCCAGCTCGCCTTTGTTGGCGATCATCTGAGCGAAGCGGGCGTAGTCCATCGTCGTGCCGACGAGGCCGCCGCCGCCGGACTCCATGTTGGGCGGCGAGAGGTAGGTGGGGAGATCGCTGCCGAAGATGCGCTTGGCTTCCTCGATCTGCCCCGTGTCGCGGTTGCCCACGTAGAGCGCCGCCAGGCGGCCGGCCTTGGCCGGCGGGACGTAGAAGGAGGTGTCCTGCATCTTCAGCGGCCTGAAGATGCGCTGCTCCATGAACTGGCCGAGCGTCTGGCCGGACAGCTTCTCGACGATGTAGCCCTGGATGTCGACCGAGCTGGAGTAGTACCAGGCGGTCCCCGGCTGGAACATCAGCGGGATCTCGGCCGTGCGGTTGATCATGTCCTGCAGGCCGGCGGCGCCTAGCACGCCCTTCTCCCGGTAGAGCTTATCCACCGGGTGCTCGTCCTGCAGGCCGTAGCCGAAGCCCGCGGTGTGGCTCATGACCTCCCGCATCGTCGGCGGGCGCTTCATGTCCTCGAGCGTCATCTTGCCGTTGGCGTCGACGCTCTTGACCACCTTCAGGTTCTTGAACTCCGGGACGTACTTCGTCACCGGGTCGTCGAGCCGCCACCGGCCCTCCTCGAAGAGAATCATCATGGCGACGCCGGTCACCGGCTTCGACATCGAGTAGATGCGGAAGATGGTGTCGCGGGTCATGGGCTCGCCGGTGGCGAGGCTCTTCTTGCCGTAGGTCTTGTAGCTGACGATCTTGCCGTGGCGGGCGAGCAGCGTGGTCATGCCGGCCACCCGGCCGTCGGCGACCACCTTGGCCATGTAGGCGTCGAGCCGGGCGAGCCGCTGGCTGTCGAAGCCGACCGACTCCGGCGTCGCGGCGACGGTCAGCGCCGCCGCCGGAGCCGCCTTGCGAGCCTGGGCCCATGTGGTCGAGGCCGGCGCGAGCGCGAGCGCGACGGCGGTCATGGCCGCGGCGAGGCGGCGGCTGGTAAACATGACGAAGGATCCCCCCAACAACTGTTCAGCCGAGCTTACGAAGGCCCCGGGGCTTCGCAAGCACGGTTGCGTTTCAGCCCCGCAACTCAGCGCCGGCCGCTGGTGACCAGCTTCACCCGCTGCCCGGGCCGGACCGGCTCGCCCGGCTGCAGGCCGTTGATCAGCTCGAACCGCTCGCGCCGCAGGTCCTCGAAGGCCATGCGCCGGGCGAGTGACTCGGCAGTGTCGCCGGCGCCCACCGTCACCACCTCGATCCGCCTGGGCCGCAGCGCCCTCGCCTCCTCTGCAGAGAGGCGACGAAAGGAACCGATCAGGGGATCGAACCCCGGGCTGCGGCCGGCCGGCGACAGGGCCGCGAAGTGGAAGGCGCGGTCGCCCAGCGCATAGGCGGCGATGGTCACCTCCACCTGTCCGGAACGGGTGCTGGCCACCGCCGGCAGGACCACCGCCTCGACGCCGTTCATCCGCGTGCGCTCCGACGGGTAGGCCCGCACCGGCGTCTGGCCGGCCATCCGGCGCAGCACGTCCTGCGCGTAGGTCTCGAGGTCGCCGGCCGCTCGGCCGGCGGAGAACTCCGCGGCCAGGCTCGAGCCCTGGGGGCCCTCGATCTTCACGGCGCGGGGCGTGTTGGTGAGGATGAAGCCCGGCGGCGCCTCGAAGGCGATCCCGAGCTGCGGATGCGCGAAGCGGCGGCCGTCCACGAAGCCCTGGTCGGGGTCGTCGCCGTAGATGAGCCCGTCCAGGGCCGAGAGGAACTCGTCCCGGCGCTCCGGCGGGCCGGGCGGGCCCGAGCGCCGCGCCAGGTCCACAGCGCGCGTGATGCGGTCGGCGGTGAGCGGGTGGGTGCGACCCCAGACCGGGGTCGTCTTGGCGTCCTCGCGGCCGCGCAAGCGGTTCTCGAGCGTGTCCTCGGCCTGCAGGGCGCGCAGCAGGTCGGCGAGCGCGTCAGGCGCGTAGCCGGTCTGGGCGAGGTAGCGCAGGCCCAGGCTGTCGGCCTCGAACTCCTGGTTGCGGGAGTAGCTCAGCACGTTGAGCTGGCCGACTTGGCTGGCCACCTGCGCGAGCTCGCTGGAGCCGGTGAGCACGCCCACGGCCAGGGCGCCCAGGCCGGTGAACAGCGAGCGCTGCTGCCGGCGGCCCGAGTGGTTGGCGGCCACGTGACCAACCTCGTGGCCGAGGACGGCGGCGAGCTCGTCCTCGCTGTTCAGGATCGCGAGCAGCCCGCGGGTGACGTAGACGTCGCAGCCGGGCGGCGCGGCGAAGGCGTTGACCACCTCGGAGTTGACCAGGGTGAAGCGGCACTGCGCCGGCCGGCCGGCGGCGGCGGCCACCCGTTCGCCGACGCGGGCCACATAGGCCTGCTGCGGCCCCTCGTAACGCCCGCCGAGCTGCGCCACGAGCTCGGCCTTCTGCTGTTCCTGGGAGGATCGGGACTGGGCCTGCGCCGGCGCTCCCGTGAGCGCGACGCCCGTCGCCGCCGCCAACGCCGCCAAGCTCCGCAGCGTCCTCCGCCAGACCATGCCTCGCCTCCTGTGGTGAACGCCGCTCCAACCTTCGCCGCAGCAGCCGGTTCCTCCAAGGAAAGGCGGTGCGACGTTTTGGCAAGCTTCAGGGATGGAGCGCCCAAGCTCGGGCGTTGGACCAACGAGGCAGGATCGACGGCGTCAAGCTCTCCAGCACGGCGTCGATGGCGGCCCGGCCGTCAGCCCCCCGGCCATGGCCACCCCGGGGCTCTCCCCATCCGAGCGGGAGCCCCGGGAACCGCCCGCCCCGGCCCGACCTTTACGCCGCCGCGGCTTGCCCCTAACCAAGCCTCCCGGCGCAGGCCCGCGCCAAGACCCTGAGGGATCCGAATGGCGTCCGGCCTGGTGGCTTTGCTCGACGACGTGGCCGGCATCGCCAAGCTGGCCGCCGCCAGCGTGGACGACGTGGGCGCCGCGGCCGGCAAGGCCGGGTCCAAGGCGGTGGGCGTGGTCGTCGACGACACCGCCGTCACCCCGGGCTACGCCATGGGCTTCACGCCCGACCGCGAGCTGCCGATCGTCGGCAAGATCGCGCTGGGCAGCCTGTTCAACAAGTTCGTCATCCTGCTGCCGGGCGCCCTGCTGCTCTCGGCCTTCGCGCCGTGGGCGGTGACGCCGCTGCTGATGGCCGGCGGCGCCTTCCTCTGCTTCGAGGCGGCCGAGAAGATCGTCGAGCGCGTCTTCCACCACCACGAGGCCTCCGACCACCCGCTGGAGCTGGCGCTGACCTCCAAGGAGCTGGAGAAGCAGAAGGTGGGCGGCGCGATCCGCACCGACCTGATCCTCTCCGCCGAGATCATGGCCATCTCGCTCGCCGAGGTGGCCGACGACCCGATCGCCCTGCAGGCCGGCGCCCTGGCCCTGGTGGCGGTGGGCATCACCGTCGCGGTCTACGGCGTCGTCGCGCTCATCGTGAAGATGGACGACATCGGCCTGCACCTGTGCAAGCGCGAGCACCCCATCCTGGCGCCGCTCGGCCGCGGCATGGTCAAGGCCATGCCGGTGATCATGACCTCGCTCGCCAAGCTCGGCACCGCGGCCATGCTGTGGGTCGGCGGCGGCATCATCGTGCACGGCCTGGAGCACTACCACCTCACCCCCATCCCGCACTGGGTGGAGGGCCTGCGGCACGCCGCCGAGACCCTGCCGGGCGTCGGCGGCGCGGCCGGCTGGCTGGCCTTCGCCCTGGGCTCGGCGGTGGTCGGCCTGGTCGTCGGCGGCCTGATCGTCGGCGTCCTGCACCTGATCCCGCGCCGCAAGCCGGTGGCCGGCCACTAGGCTCCGCGATCAAATCTCACCAGCAGCGGGAACCATCCCGCCGCGAATGAGTTTGTATTACCCCGCAATTCCAAGATCAGCGCCGACGCTCTATTTCGCGCGCCTCAACATAGATCGCCGATTCATCGCCACATTGTCAGGCCAGGGTAGTGTTCCTGGACCTGACGGGGCGGCTATTGGCGGCTTCTGCGGTCCTTTTCTGAACAACGTCGCCGGATCATCAAGGGACGGATGGCGACGCCAGACAGGAGACCTCCGCATGACCTTCAAGCATCTGATTCCGCTCGCCGCCGCCGGCGCCCTGCTCGCCGCGGGCGCCGCCCAGGCCCAGTCCTCCTCCAGCGCCCAGACCCCTGCCGCCAAGCCCGGCCAGAACACGGCGCAGTCCACCACCGGCGCCGGCGCCACCTCCAGCATGGGCGCCTCCGGCTCGGCCTCGGCCTCCGCGGCCAACGTCACGGACGCCCAGCTCCACAGCTTCGCCCAGGCGACCGTCGCCCTGCAGGCCAACCCGAGCGGCGACCAGCAGGCGACGCTGGCCAAGGCCGGCATCACCGCGGCGCAGTACAACGCCATCGCCGACCGGATGAAGAGCGACACCACCTTCGCCAGCCGCGTGAACGAGCACCTGCGCATGGCGGCCGGCTCGGCCGGCGGCGCCACGGGCGGTTCGGCCGGCGCGAGCACGGGCGCGGGCGCCGACGCGGCGGGCGCGGCGGCCGACACCGGCGACGCCGGCGGCTCGGCCACCTCGGGGACGGCCAGCTCCAATTCGGGCAGCACGGGCGCGGCCGGTTCGGCCACGACCGGGTCCACCGCCGGTTCCACCACCAGCGGCTCGTCCTCGTCCGACACCAGCACCACGCCGCGCAAGCGCTAAGGGCGGGAAGATCCTCGCCCGCCCCTCCCCCGCACGGCGGCCGGGAGGGGCGTGAGGCGGCTCAGCCGGTGTCCGGCTGAAGCTCAGGCGACGGCGTCGCCCCCGCGCAGGGCGGCGCCGTTTCCATGTCCGGGGGTTCGTCCCCGGGCGCATCGTCGAGGACATAGAGCCGGTTCGGGTCGACGCCCGCCGCCCGGCAGGCGGCGATCACCTGGTCGTCCAGGTCGTTCTCGAGGAAGTCGGGGCGCGCCACGGCGGCGTCCAGCCAGTCGGACAGCGCCGCCTGCCGGCGCCGCGCCACGGCCTCGTCCCAGTCCGGCGTCTCGGCCTCGTCCCAGATCAGGCTCTCCACGTCCTTGGCGATCGCCTCGGAGCGGCGGAACACCGGCTTGTCGCCGGACGGCTCGGCGGGCGGCGCCGAGGGTCGAGGCGCGGCCGCGGCGGCCTGGGCGCGGGCCTCGGCCTGCGCCGCCTCGCGGGCCAGCGCGTCCCGGTAGCGGATGACCTTCAGCTCCAGCGCCAGGGTCTGGCGCAGGCCGCGCGAGACCCGCTGGAAGGCCATGGCCAGCCGGGCCGCCTCCTCCGTGGTCTCCGCCGCCATGGCGCGCGCCTGCAGGTCGCGGGCGAGCGCCAGCGACAGCCCGGCCAGTTCGGCCAGGATCCGCCCGTGGCGGTCTTCGGCGATGGCGGCGGGGTCGCTCATGAGAACAGAACGAGAACACGGGTCGGCCGGGAAGTCAAGGAAAAGGAACCACGGACGACACGGACGACACGGAAGGAGGGGAACCTTCCAATCGCTTCCCCTCAGGGGGAGCTGTCGCGGAGCGACTGAGGGGGTCTGAACCGCGGCCTGAGCGGAGCCCCTCCGGCCCTTCGGGCCACCTCCCCCGAGGGGGAGGGACTGGAGCGCCTCAGTACCCCAGGCCGCGGGTGAAGTCGGTGGGGCGGGAGACGGGGGTCCAGGGGCGGGGCGCGGGGGGCGGCGGCTCGGGGGCGGGCTCCGGCTCGGGGGCGGCGCCTTCCTGCAGGACGGCCACCTCGGCGCCGTCCAGGCGGGCGGCGGTGAGCACGCCAGTCTCGTAGGCGCCGGTGTCGAGGCCGATGCGGTGCGGCTCGAGCTGCGGGCGAACGCCCGTGCGGGTGTGGCCGTGGACCACCACCTGGCCGGACGGCAGGGCGCCGCCCGCGCGGTCGGTCCCCAGGAACTCGTCGCGGATCCACAGGAGGTCGGCCTCCTGCTGGGCCTCCAGGGCGACGCCCGGGGCGACGCCGGCGTGGACGAAGGCGTAGTCGCCCACCGTGGCGGCGAGCTCCAGGGTCTGGAGGCGGCGCAGGTGCGCGGCCGGCATGGCGGCCATCAGCTCGTCGCGGGCCCGGACGAGGCCGCAGGTCCCCTCCTCCGCCCGCGGCGGCTCGACGCCATAGGATCGCAGGGTGGCGCCGCCGCCGAAGCGCAGCCAGGGGACCCCGAGCTCCGGCTCGTCCAGGAAGCGCAGCAGAGCCTGTTCGTGGTTGCCCTTCAGCGCCACGACCCACCAGTCGGTGGCCTGGCCGAGCCAGACGAGCGCCTCGAGCACGCGGGCGCTGTCCGGCCCGCGGTCCACATAGTCGCCCAGCAGGACGAGGACCGGCGCGCGGCCGGCGGCGCGGGCCGCGCTGTCGGCCGAGAGCCTGGCCATCAGGTCGAGGAAGAGGTCGTAGCGGCCGTGGAGGTCGCCCACCGCATAGACGAGCTGGCCGGCGGTGGCGGCGGGGCCGCCCGTCCGGCGGGGGCCGATCCGGCCGCGGAGCTTCAGCCGGGCGCGACGGCCCGGCGCGACCAGGCGCACGGCGTCGGGGGGCGGCGGGCCGGCCGCGCGGTCACCGAGCAGGCGCGGGGCGCAGGCGGCGGCGAGGTCGGCGCGGACCTGTCGCAGGGCCTCGGCGAGGCTCGGCGCCGCGGCGGGCGCGGGTGCGGCCTCGGGCGCGAACGCACGCTCGGGCGCGGGGCTGCGGGGTTCGGGACGCGCGAGGGTGGCCAGGGTCATGGCGCCACGATGGACCCCGCCGCTTGAACCGCGCCTGAACTACGGCCCCGTCGTCCAGGTGCGGTATTCCGGCGGCGCCTCGCCCGGCTGGGCCGGGCCGCAGGCCGCGAGGTCGCGGGCGGCGCGGGCCATGTCGCCCTCGCAAGCCCCGAGCGCGCGGCGGATGTCGTCGTGGCCGACGCCGTAGTCGTCGCAGATCGCCTGGGCGCGCAGGAAGGCCAGGTTGTTGCGCAAGGGGTGGCCCAGGCCGTCGCGGTAGTCGTCGACGTCGATCTGGCGGACGAGATCGGCCAGCGCCGCGGCCAGGCGCCGTTCGCGCTCGGCGGCGGTGGCGGGGCCGGGACTGGCCGGGCCGGGCGTGTTGTGGGCGGCGGCGGGCGTCTGGCCCGGATCGGGCGGCATGGCGGGCTCCATTCTGGCGGATCTTTCGGGAACGCATTCGGCGTGGACAGACTCGACTCCTCCCAGGCCCTTTGGTTCCGGAGCGCCCGCCCGCCATGCCCGCCCGTCGCCCTTCCCACGACACCAGGGACGCCCTACCCCCGTCGAAGCGGCAGTACGTGGCCCAGCCGATGCCCAGGTTCCTGGAGTTCCAACACGCCCGGCTGGTGGCCGAGCCGCCCACGGGCCGCGCCTGGCTGCACGAGATCAAGCTCGACGGCTACCGGATGCAGGTGCGGGTGGAACGCGGCGAGGCGCAGGTGTTCACCAGGCGCGGCCACGACTGGACCCACCTCCTGCCCGAGCTGGCGGAGGACGCCGCCGAGCTGGGCTTCGAGGGCGTGCTGGACGGCGAGCTGTGTTTCCTGGACGAAGGCGGCAAGCCGACCTTCTCAGGCCTGCGCGCCGCCATCGGCCGGGGAAGGACCGCGCCCCTGGTGTTCTTCGCCTTCGACGTCCTGTGGCGCGGCGACACCGACCTTCGGAGCTTCCAGCTCAAGGACCGCAAGGCGATCCTGGCCGAAGCCCTGGCCGACCCGCCGAGCGCCCGGATCCGGGCGGTCGCGCCCCTGCCCGAGGCCGCCGGCGCCGGCGGCCCCGCCCTGCTCGCCGCCGCCTGCCGGCTGGGGCTGGAGGGCGTGGTCTCCAAGCGCCGCGACAGCCGCTACCTCGCCGGTCGCGGCGAGACCTGGGTGAAGGCCAAGTGCCGGCTTTCCCAGGAGTTCGTCATCGGCGGCTGGACCCAGGAGCCCGGCCGCCACTTCAAGGGGCTGCTGGTGGGCGTGCACGAGGCGGGCGCCTTGCGCTACGTCGGCAGCCTCGAGCGGGGGTTCGCGAAGACGCCGGGCCTGCTCAAGCGGCTGCAGGCCCTGGCCGCGGAGAAGACCCCGTTCGCCCTGGAGAGCCCGCGCAAGACCGCCGAGGTCCACTGGGTGCGGCCGGAGCTGGTGGCGCAAGCCGAGTTCCAGGAGTGGACGGCGAGCGGCATGATCCGCCACGCGAGCTTTGTGGGGCTGAGGGAGGATAAGGACGCAAGTGAGGTGGTGCGGGAACGGGCGGAGGAGGCGCCGTTGTGAGGGGACAGCCGAATGTCCGCCGACAGCTCCAGATCGCGATCAAGTCCCAACAGGACGACGCTGTTCATCGAACCGAATCTGCAGTCTGATACCGTTCGAACTGGGCTTGAGAAAATCAGTGGACGACAGGAAAACGCACGTTCTTCGCGCTAAGCCGCAGATGTCGATCAGGACCTTGGCGGACTATATGGCAGCGTCCGATCGTGCCCGGCGAACGGTGGTGAGGGGCTGCAAATTCCGCCCCATTGCGCGCGTTGTCCAACACGACGAGGCCAAACTCGCGATTGCTAGCTACCTGCTCAGCGGCGCTTCTGATCCTTGGGCATTGAGCGCTCGCGCCGATTACATTCGGAACAAGCACTCAGAAGACCAATTCGAAGCCGACCTCAACCAGCACAACGCGGACTATCTCGACCGCTTCTCCTCGGTTGCGGAAAATACCCACTTTCCGAAGGGTGCCGAGCTGCGCGGCGCAACGAGCTATGCCGCCCTAAACTTGAATGGTGTGCGCGTAACCTTTCGCCCCGACCTAATGGTTCGACGGCTGACGAAAATGAACGTTGCTCGCGTCGGCGCCCTAATGCTGCGCTATCAGAAAGGCCAGAAGCTTCCACTAAAGGTCGCGGAGTACCAGTCCGCCGCCATCCATGGCGTTCTCGCGATGCATGGGGTTGAGCCAGGCGAAGAGGTCGATAAAGCGCTTTGCCTCATACTCGACGCTTATACGGGAACAATCTTCTCAGCCCCCGGCAATGCAGTAACACTATTTAACAACATGAAAGCCGCATGCGCAACAATTTCGGAAGGGTGGCAGAATATTGAACCGCCACCGGGCGCAGTAGTCTAAGATCAACTCAAACCTATGCGTGCAAGGTCGAGGCAAATCTCGACGCTAGCGTCGACAAATCGTCAAGTCTCGACCGCTCTGCGGAGACGCCATGAACGAAGTCGAAGTCGCACTTCTGGGAGTGCTTGCAACCCTGCTGATTGGCTTCATGGGTGGGTTACAATGGTGGATTTCAGAGCGGGCGCGCAGCCGCAGGCGCGACACTGAAATGTATGCTTGGGGCAGCAACGTTATTTCAGTGATGTCTAGGATAGAGATGACCTGTGAATTCCGGCTAGCCCGGACGCAGCCCGCCGTCCTAGCGCTCGCCGCAGAAGCCTCCAGCCTAGTTGACCAAGGACGGCTGTTTTTTCCTAATGTGTCTCAACCAGACGACGAAGAGACGTCGAGCCGCGGCCTTCGCGCCGCGATCTTGGATGAGGTTGTGCGCGCGTACTTTGCAGCTAAGCACCTGTATGGCTGCGAGGACGACGGATTAAGTCTGAAATCGCAGATGCGTGCGGCACGCCGCCGATTCGTCTCGCTACTTCAGAGCGAAATGGGCTCCACAATGAGAAAGTCTGCGGCGAACGCCGCCGGCATATCGATTCCTACGGACCCTAGCCGCTGGTAACGAGAAGCGCGCGCTTCTCGATTGTCCAGCGGTCACTGCGGCCATTGACCTTTGTCGTTGTTCAGCCGTGTCCCCAGCTACTTCCTCATCGGCTGAGCTCGATGTGTACCGGCTGATGAACCTGAACCTGAGCTGGTTCACTTACAGATGATCCATCTCGTGAGATCCGCCAACCGTAAACAAGAACCAGCAACATCGCGACAATAGACCCCACAACGAGCCTCTTTGTCCAAACGAAGATCTTTTCACCTCGCTTGACGCGGATCCATTCAAATTTAAGAAGCGACTTCGACGCAGAAACGAATTCCTCTTCAATTTCCTGAATCCGCGCAGGAGAAAGATTCTTGTTACTACTCGCTAGTTCCTCGAATTTTCTCATTGCTTCGAGAAGGGCCTTGGCTGGTTTCTCATCAGGATTTATTCTGAGGGAAATGCCGTGGCTAGCCTCGTTTAACATCTTATAATGAGACAATAATATTTGCGCGTCAGCCGCCGCTCCGCTCTTACTTAAACGTATTGCGTCCGAAATGGCGTTTATATTGACAAGATACCCAATCATACATCGCCGCAGGTCATCTATCCAAGCCTGCCGAAACTCAGACACCTTCTGCTCTTTGCCGATCACGAGACCGAGCAGCGATATCAGGCCAGCGATTACCGCAGCCCCGACCGCGCCCACACTGATGTCGCTCATTTGGCTCCTCGTTCCCCGCACCCGCCAAGCGCCGCGCCGGCGGGAGGGTTGGAATATGGATCTCAGGATGCAAGCTTGAGCTTACAGCATCAAGGCGGCGCCGGCTGCCGAGGAGAACGACAAGTACATGCCTGAAGCTATGACCTTCCACTTTGAAGGATCGCTCGCCGACAAGCACAGAATGAACTTCTACGAGTCGGCACGCTTCCAGTACGCCGCCGCACGCCTGATGGTGAAGCTAGCTCAATTTAGAAAGAGCGGCCGCTTCGTAAAAAAAATCACGAATAACTCGAACATAGATATCCAACTCGTCACGCACTCAGACGGTTCGTTCAATGTCAATGTTGAAGATGATTCTAACCTCGACGATAATGCATTCTTAAATGTGCCCCTGGGAGATCTTCTCTCCTACGTCACTGAGCGGATTATAGAAAAGATTGACGAGAACAGTATAGCGCAAACGATCTCGCCGGCCGCACACGTCGTCACTGCAGACGGAAGTGGGGCGACAGCCATTGCCGCGCTAGATCAGCTGGTTGACGCAACAATGCTGGATAGCAGCTTCATTTCAAGGCTGCCGACGAATGTACAGGAGCTCGTTAAGCGCAGAATCGCTGAAATTTTCCGGGAGCGGCGCCTAGCTGAGAGTGAGGCCGCGATCTCGAAGATCGACTTTGCGCGCGGGCAAAAGTTGATTGCGATGTCGGCGCCGTTGATTAGCGAAATGGCCACGGCACTCCGGAGAAGCGCTGACACGCTTGAAATCACCTCATCAATAGGAGAACGACGACAGTCCGTTTTGTTCCTGGATCAAAAGATGGCGCAGGAGATCGAAACCGCTATCGTTGATGAGGATTTGAGTTCTATTCTTGGAGACATTACGCAATTCAACAAGGATAACGGCTGTGGTAAACTGAAGATCGAAAATGGCACAAAGACTCTCAGCTTCAGCATACCTTCCGATTTGCTACCTGTGATCCGGCAACAACTCATCGATAACATGAAGCGCGATATGGTTAATCTGAAAGCGTACTTTGTGCGGGATCGGTCTGGAGAGCCCATCCGTGTGATCGCAGTCGGAATTCTAGAAACGCCAATCGACTAGCTAAGGTGAGATAGCCCTGCGCTACCCGCTGGCTTTTGATGCCGACTTGAGGCGGGCTCCACCACCCGCTTGGCCCGCAGCCTGGTGGGTCCCGTTGTGGGTCGCGAACCCGCTGGGCTTACGCGACCCCGCGCCGCCATTAGGAAAGGAACTCAGCCCTTCGGCCTGAACCGCTTCGTCGCCGGGAAGCCCTTCGGCGCCAGCTTGCCCGCCGCGGCTCGGCGGCCGACCCACTCGCGCCATTCGGGCCACTGGCGGGTGCGGCCGTCGGCGGTGGTCCAGGCGGCGCCTTGCTCGGCGGTGAAGACCAGGGCGTCGCGCAGGCCCCCTTCGCGGTAGGTCTGGAGCTTGACGCCCTTGCCGCGGGGCATCTCGGGGAGCTCGTCGGCGGGGAAGATCAGGATCTTGCCGTTGTCGCCGACGACGGCCAGGTGGTCGCCGGTCAGAGGGAGGGAGACCTGGGCGGCGTTCTTGCCGTTCGCGCTGGAGACGTTCAGCACCTGCTTGCCGGCGCGGCGGAAGGCGATGGCCTCGTCCTCGGGCAGGATGAAGCCGTAGCCCTCCTTTGACGCGATCACGCGCTTGCCGCCCGGGCGGTGGGTGAAGACGTCGAGGATGCCCACCTTGTCGTCGAGGTCGATCATCAGGCGCAGCGGCTCGCCGTGGCCGCGGGCGCCCGGCAGGGTGTGGCAGGCGAGCGTGAAGAAGCGGCCGTCGGAGGCGAAGATCAGGAGCTTGTCGGTGGTCTCGGCCGGGACCAGGAAGGCGAGCTTGTCGCCCTCCTTGAACTTCAGCTCCGACGGGTCCTCCACGCGGCCCTTGGCGGCGCGGATCCAGCCGCGCTCGGACAGGATGACGGTGATCGGCTCGCGCACGATGGTGGCGGCGAGCGCGGCCTCGGTGTCGACCTGGGGGGCGTCGGCGAAGATCGAGCGGCGGTCGTTGAGGGCGCCCAGCTGGGCCTTGGTGTCCTTGAGCCCCTGCCCCACCAGCTTCCACTGGGCCTTGTCGGAGGCCAGCATGGCGTTGATGCCGTCGCGTTCCTCGGAGAGCTCGGCGTGCTCGCGGCGCAGCTCCATCTCCTCCAGGCGGGCGAGCTGGCGCAGGCGCGTGTTGAGGATGGCCTCGGCCTGGATCTCGGTGAGGTCGAAGGCGGCGATCAGCTTGGCCTTGGGCTCGTCCTCGTAGCGGACGATGCGGATCACCTCGTCGAGGTTGAGGTAGGCGATGACCAGGCCGTCCAGGATGTGGAGGCGGGCCTCGATCTTGGCGAGCCGGTTGCGGGCGCGGCGGACCAGCACCTCGCGACGGTGGTCGAGGAAGGCCTTGAGGGCCTGGCGCAGGTTCATGACGCCCGGGGTGCCGCGGGCGTCGAGGACGTTGAGGTTGACGCTGAAGCGGGTCTCGAGGTCGGAGAGCTTGAACAGGCTCTCCATGAGCACTTCCGGCTCGACGTTGCGGCTCTTGGGCTCGAGCACCAGGCGGACGTCCTCGGCGGACTCGTCGCGCACGTCGCCGAGCAGCGGAGCCTTCTTGGTCTCGATCAGGCCGGCGAGCTGTTCCACCAGGTCGGCCTTCTTCACCTGGTAGGGCACCTGGGTGACGACGATCTGCCAGGTCCCCTTGCCGAGGTCCTCCTTCTCCCACAGCGCGCGCAGGCGCACCCCGCCGCGGCCGGTGTCGTAGGTCTCGAGCAGGCTGGCGCGGGGCTCGACGATGACGCCGCCCGTGGGGAAGTCGGGGCCCTGGACGTGGGCCATCAGGGCCTCGGTGGAGGCGTCGGGCTGGTCGAGCAGCAGCAGGCAGGCGTCGATCAGCTCGCCGGCGTTGTGCGGCGGGATCGAGGTGGCCATGCCGACCGCAATGCCGGTGGTGCCGTTGGCCAGCAGGTTGGGGAAGCCGGTGGGCAGGACCACGGGCTCCTCGTCGGCGCCGTCGTAGGTCGGCTTGAAGTCGACCGCGTCCTCGTCGATGCCGTCGAGCAGCAGCATGGCCGCGGCCGTCAGCTTGGCCTCGGTGTAGCGCATGGCGGCGGGGTTATCGCCGTCGATGTTGCCGAAGTTGCCCTGGCCGTCGACCAGCGGATAGCGCTGGGCGAAGGACTGGGCCATGCGGACCAGGGTGTCGTAGATCGCCTGGTCGCCGTGGGGGTGGTAGCCCCCCATGACTTCCCCCACCACCTTGGCGCACTTGCGGGCGGCGGCCTCGGGGTTCAGGCGCATCTCGCGCATGGCGTAGAGCACGCGCCGCTGCACGGGCTTCAGGCCGTCGCGCACGTCCGGCAGGGCGCGGTCGGTGATGACGCTGAGCGCATAGGCCAGGTAGCGGCGGCTGAGCGCCTCGGCCAACGGCTCGCGGATGATCCCCGGGCCGTCGTTGTCGGCGGGATCGTCGGTTTCGGGCGGGGGCACGTCGAGGGGCATGGGCGGTCAGTCAGGCAGAATCGGAAGGGTTCGACCCTCAGTCATAGCGGTCCGCCGCGCGCGCGTCCCTGCGGCGCGGCGGACCTTCCACATCATTCGCTCAGAACGGCAGGGGCGCGAGGTCGGGAGCCACCCAGGCGCGGCGGGCCTCGACGCTGAACAGCCGAGCTCGGGACCAGTGGGCGAGCAGCCAGTCGGAGCGGCCGCACGGCCCGGCGAGCAGCGCCGCCAGGGCCTCCGCCGGGGTGCGGCCCACGAGCGCCGCGCGGGCGGCGCGCAGCGAGGCCTGGGTGATGGTCTCGTGGTAGCCCTCGCTGTCGGTGTTGGGCGTGCCGACGGCGGCGTTGTAGGCGCGGATCAGGCCCGGCATCTCGGCCACGGCGTCGCGGCCCGGCTGGGCGAGCAGCCAGACGGCGGCGGCGAAGTGGGCGGCGTGGGTCCACTCGGGCTTCGGCAGGGTGCGGGCGGCGACGCCTTCGCCGATGCGGGCGATGTCGGCCTCGGTGAAGGGATGATGGGGCGGCATGGTCGAGCTCCTGTAGCGTGGGGCTCGGCGGGGCGGCGCGCAGCAAAAACCCCGCCGGAGCGGGGTTTGCGGGGCCTGCTTCTCGGTGGGAGGTCAGACGCGCGCGAACACCGCCATGGGCTGGCGTTGCTGTTGCTGGGTCTGGTTCGCGCGGCGAAGCATGGCGGCGCTTCTAGCACATCGAACAGCGGTTGACAGGATCGATTACGGGCGTAATCGTCAGGCCAACGATTACGGACGTAAACATCGATGCGGATCAGCGGCGCCGAGAGCGTGGTGATGGAGGCCCTATGGCGGAAGAGCCCGCGCACGGCCGAGGACGTGGCCGCCGAGGTGGCCGGCCCGCAGGGCTGGACCGAGGCCACGGTGAAGACCCTGATCAACCGGCTCCTGAAGAAGAAGGCGGTGGACGCCGAGCGCGAGGGCCGGCGCTACCTCTACCGGCCCCGGCTGACCCGGGACGCCTGGCTTGCGACGGAGAGCGGGACGGTGGTCGACCGGCTGTTCGGCGGGCGCGTGGCCCCGCTGGTCAGCCATTTCTCGAAGAGCGGCCGACTGACGGCCGAGGACGTGGCCGAGCTGAAGCGGCTCGTGGCGGAGCTGGACGATGAGTGAGGTCCTGGCGACCCTCCTGCGGGTCAACCTGGCGCTCGCCCTTTCCGTGGGCCTGACGCTCGTGCTGCGCGCGCCGGTGCGGCGAGCGTTCGGAGCCCGAGTAGCCTATGCGCTGTGGGCGCTGCCGCTGGCGGCGAGCCTCGCGGCCCTGGCGCCGCGGCCGGCGGCGCAGACCCTGCCGTTCGTGGCCGAAGCGACGGAGGCGGTGGCTCGGGCGATCCCCCGCGCGACGGCCGGCGGGGCCGCGGCGGAGCTCTGGATCGGCCTGTGGCTGGCCGGGGCTGCGGCGGCGATCGCCTGGACCGCCCTCCGGCAGGCGCAGTTCGTGCGCGGCCTGGGACGGCTGCAGCCGGCGCCCGGCGGCGTCTGGCGCGCGGCCCGTCCCGACGCGGGGCCGGCGGTGGTCGGCGCGCTGCGGCCGCGGATCGTGACGCCCAGCGACTTCGAGCAACGGTTCGACCCGGCCGAGCGCGAGGTGATCCTGGCGCACGAGCGGGCGCACCTGAGGGGCGGCGACGCCCTGGTCAACGCCGCCCTCGCGGCCGTCCAGGCCCTGTGCTGGTTCAATCCGGCGGCGCACCTGGCCGCGCGCGCGCTTCGCGTCGACCAGGAGCTGGCCTGCGACGCCGCCGTGCTGGCGCGCTTCCCGAAAGCGCGGCGGCTCTACGGCGAACTGCTCCTGAAGACCCAGATCGGCAGCCAGCCGCTGCCCCTCGGCTGCCACTGGCCGCCCGCATCGCAACACCCCCTGAAAGAGAGGATCGCCATGCTGAAGTCTCCCCTGCCCGCCCGCTCGCGCCGGCGGCTCGGCCTGGCGGCCGTGGCGTCTCTCGCCGCCGCCTGCGCCGGCGCCGCCTGGGCGGCCGGCGGCAAGCCGGCCGAGGTCGGAGCGCCGCAGTGGGTGGAGCGCCCGACCGGCGCCGACATCGCCGACGTCTATCCGCCGCAAGCGGCGGCGCAGAACCTGGGCGGGCTGGCCCTGATCACCTGCCGGGTGAACGGCGAGGGGCGGCTGGAGCGCTGCGCCCTGCTCAAGGAGGACCCCGCCGGCGCGGGCTTCGGCGAGGCCGCGCTGCGGCTCTCCGACCGGTTCCGGATGACCACGACCGCCTCCGACGGCGCGTCCACGGCCGGGGCGGAGGTGCGGATCCCGATCCGCTTCCTGATCCCGGGATGATGGCCTCCGCCGACATCCCGCCCGAGCCGCCGGGCGTGGTGGTGATCCGCCGGCAGGAGGTGTCGGAGGTGGTGGCGGCCAGCGACCTGCCGCGCCGGCTGGTGAAGGGTCCCCAAGCCGAGCAGGCGCTGATCCGCCAGGCCCTGTTCGTGTCGGGCGCGGTGCGCGTGACCCGGCCGGCGGCCGATCCCGAGGCGCCGCTCGCCTACGCCTGGAGCTTCCAGGGCTTCGTGCAGCGGCAGGTGTGCTTCACCTCGATCACCGGCCTGTTCGCCTGCAGCGAACCGCAGGTGGAGAAGCTGCCCGACGCGGCGGAGGGCGACGCGCCGCTCGGGCCCGGCGAGCCGCCGGCCTTCCCGCTGGCGGAGGCCGCAAAGGCGCAGCTCGCGGCGGCATTGAAGGCGCGTGCGCCAGCGGTGTTCGACGCCGACAGGCGGGCGCGCATCGAGCCGCTGTTCCGCGCGGCGGGCGTGAGCACGCCGCGCCCCGCGGCGCGCTGATCAGAGCCGCCCCGCTTCGGCGAGGCGGTCAACCAGCCACAGGCGGGCCGGCGGCAGGGGACGGTTCAGCGGGTTGAAGATGAAGGCCTCGAGAAAGTGGGCGGTGAGGTCGAGGCCGGCCTTCACGTCGCCGGGCCCGAGCCCCGCCTGGCTGGCCAGCAGGAAACCCGGCAGCGGCAGGAGCCGGTCCTTATAAGGCTCACCGGCTTCGCGGCTGACGGCGCGGCCGGTGCGGGGACTGACCCAGACGAGGTCGTCCACGGCGCCGGTGGCGGCGCACTTCGAAAGGTCGAGGCCGAAGCCCAGCTCCTGCAGCAGGCCGGCCTCGAAGCGGACGAAGACGGCGGGCCAGACCTCCGGGTGAACCAGGGCGCGGGTCAGCGCCTCGAAGGCGTAGTAGGCGCCCGGGTGCGGCTCGCGCTCGGGCAGAGCGCCGGCGGCCACGGCGGCCGCCGCCTGAAGGCCGACGAGCGCCAGCCGGTCGTCGAACAGAGCGGCCGGCCCCTCCCCCACCGGCTCGAGGCTGGCGGAGCCGAGCTGGTCGGAGACCCGGGCGCGATAGCGCGCGATCACCTGGGCGCCCGGCTGCAGGAAGGGCTTGATGCGCCGCGAGGAGCCGCCGGCCACATGGGCGGCGTACTTGCCGTGCCGCTCGGTCAGGAGCTCGACGATGGCCCCGGACTCGCCGTGGGCGCGGGCCTGGAGCACGAAGGCGTCGTCCTCGAATTCCATGCCGACACCCTAGGGCAAGACGCGGCTCAGGCCGAGGCGGCGCTGCGCACCCGGGCCTGGGGCGCCAGCCGCATCCAGACCTCTTCCAGCGCGTCGCGGAAGCGGGCGTGGGACCACTGGCGGGCGGTCTCGAACCCCGCCTCCCGGCGGCGCGCCAGCTCCGGCCCGCCGGTGAGGAAGATGTCGGCGGCCCGGGCGAGCGCGTCGGCCGCGGCCTCGCAGTCCTCGGACGGGACCCAGAAGCCGTTCTCGGGCGTCGCGTAAGCCTCACCGCCCACGCCGGTGAATCCCGCCACCAGGCAGCCGCTGGCCATGGCCTCGAGCGGCGTCATGCCGACGGATTCCAGGTGGCTGAGGCTGAGGAACAGCCCCGCGCGGGCGAAGGCCTGCGCCACCTGCTCTTCCGTGGCGCCCTTGAGCTCGCGCCAGTCGAGCTGAAGCCGCCCCGGGATCAGCCGGCGATAGAAGGCCTGGATTGCGGCGGCCTCCACCGGGCGCTTGCGCGGCACGAGGGCGACCTCGGCCGCCTTGTCCGCCGTCGGCCGGAACAGGCGCTCGTCGGCGAAGCAGGGCACGATCTCGACGACGTTGTCCGGGAACGCGCGTCGGAAGGTGGCGGCCAGCCGCGGAGCCACGGCGATCACCGGCGGGGCTTTCTCCGGCGGGTAGGCCGCGATCGCGTCCAGGCCACCGCTCGAGGCCGCGTAGTAGGGGTTCTGCGCGAAGACGACGACCGGATATCGGCGCGCCACCAGGTCGCGCAGGGCGGGTGTCTCGTCGTCGGGGACCACAATGATGTCGCCGGATTTCAGACCGCCGCCGATCAGGAACGGCGCGTCATGCTTGAACCAGCTCGGCACGACGTTCTTCGGGTTGGTGTAGCAGGCCGCGTCGAAGCCCAGCTCGCGCAGGGTCTCCACGTGCCGGATGATCATCTTGTGCCCGCCGGCGATGCCACCCCCGGACACGGCCATGTAGACGATGCGGCTCATCGGCGGCGCAGGCCCTCAGACGTCATAGTCCAGGCCCATGTCGCCGTAGAACTCGCGCTTGTCGGCCCAGCGCTCGTCCACCTGGACGTGGAGGAAGAGGTGCACCGGGCGGTCGAGGATGGCGGTGAGCTCCTCGCGGGCCTTCTGGCCGATCCACTTCAGGGTCTGGCCGCCCTTGCCCAGGATGATCGGCCGCTGGCTCTCCCGCTCGACGTAGATGGTCTGCTCGATGCGGATGGAGCCGTCCTTGCGATCCTCGAACTTGGTGGTCTCCACGGCGGCCGAATAGGGCAGCTCCTCGTGGACGCGGAGGTAGACCTTCTCGCGGGTGATCTCGGCCGCCAGCAGGCGGGCCGGCAGGTCGGCGGTCTGGTCCTCGGGGTAGAACCAGGGGTTCTCCGGCATCAGCGCGGCGATCCGCGCCTTGAGGTCGTCCACGCCGGAGCCGGATACGGCCGAGATCATGAAGACCTCGTCGTAGACGCCCGCCTCGAAGAGGCGCTGGGAGAGCGCCAGCAGGTTCTCGCGCTTGACCTGGTCGACCTTGTTGAGCGCCAGGATGGCCTTGCGGCCGGACTTCTTCAGGCCGTCCACGATGGCCTCGACGTCCTGGGCGGCGCGGCGGTCGGCGGGCTTGCCCTCGGGCGTCCCGGCGGCGATCTCGGCGGCGGCGTCCACCAGGTGGACCACGGCGTCGGCGTCCTCGGCCCCGCCCCAGGCGGCGCGCACCATGGCGCGGTCCAGGCGCCGGCGCGGCTGGAAGATGCCGGGGGTGTCGACCAGGACGATCTGGACGTCGCCCTCGATGGCCACGCCGCGCACGGGGAAGCGGGTCGTCTGCACCTTCTGGGTGACGATCGACACCTTGGCGCCCACCAGCCGGTTGGTGAGCGTCGACTTGCCGGCGTTGGGCGCGCCGATGATGGCGCAGAAACCGGCGCGGCTCATTCGTCGTCCAACTGGCGGTCCGACATGTTCGGTTCGGGTCCTTCGCGCTTGAGCAGCATCTGCTGGGCGGCGGCCTTCTCGGCGTCCTGCCGCGAGCGGCCCTGGGCCTGCTCGGGCGGGAAGCCCTCCACCGTCACCTGAACGGTGAAGGACGGTGCGTGATCCGGCCCCTCCCGGGAAATGATCTCATAGGCCGGCAGGGGCAAGCCCTGGCCCTGCGCCCACTCCTGGAGCTGGGTCTTGGGATCCTTCGAGCGCGGCTCGTCCAGGCGGGCGAACTCCTCCTGCCAGAACTTCAGGAAGAAGGCCCGGGCGCACTCCAGCCCGCCGTCGATGTAGAGGGCCGCGATCAGCGCCTCGCAGGCGTCGCCCAGCACGGCGTCGGACTTGCGCGCCCCGACCTTGGTCGCCGAGGCGCTCATGCGCAGCGCCTCGGGCAGGCCGCAGCGCTTCGCCGCCCGGGCGCAGGCGTGGTAGTTCACGAGGGACGCCAGGAGCCGGCTCATCTCGCCTTCCCGTGCGTCGGGATCGAGCGCCATCAGCCGCTCCGCGGCGCAGAGGTTCAGAACCCGGTCGCCCAGGAACTCCAGCCGCTCGTTGTGGCGCACCGAACGGGCCCCGTCGCCCACGCTGGCGTGGGTGAGCGCACGCTCCAGGAGGTCGCGGTCGTGGAACTGGTAGCCGATGCGCCGTTCGAGCTCGGCGACGGCGGCCTCACGCGTATTCATCGATTACTTCAGAAGGTGGAAGAAGCGGCTGGGCTGGGCGTCGAGCACCCAGGTCCACGGCTTGAAGATGGAGGCCCCAGGCTTCCACGACAGCAGGATGATCTGCGCCTTGCCGACCAGGTTCTCGGCCGGGACGTAGCCGACGCCGCCGGCCTCGGGGATGACCCGGCTGTCGGAGGAGTTGTCGCGGTTGTCGCCCATCATGAAGTAGTGGCCCTCGGGCACCACGTAGATCTCGGTGTCGTCGAGGTCGTGCTCGGGGCCGAAGTCGTTGGTCATGTAGGTGCGGCCGCCGGGCAGGGTCTCGCGGAAGCGCGTGACGTCGCGCTCGAAACCGTAGCCGGACTGCTCGCGGAAGGTTCCTTCGGCCTGACGGCGGACCTGTTCGCCGTTGAGATAGAGCAGGCCGTCGCGCATCTGGATCCGGTCGCCCGGCAGGCCGATGACCCGCTTGACGTAGTCGGTGTGGCCGTCGCGGGGCAGCTTGAAGACCACGATGTCGCCGCGGGCCGGCGCGCGGCCCAGAACCCGGCCCTCGAAGACGGGCGGGCTGAACGGCACGGAGTGCTTCGAGTAGCCGTAGCTGAACTTCGAGACGATGATGTAGTCGCCCTCGTAGAGGTTCGGCTCCATGGAGGCCGACGGGATGGTGAAGGGCTGGAAGAACAGCACGCGCAGGACGAGCGCGATCAGCAGGGCGTAGATCACCGTCTTCACGATCTCGACGATCTCGCTGACGGCGCTGGATTTCCCCTCGGGCTGCGCGGCCTGCACGTTCTCGCTCATGGTGGTCCCTGCGTGACTCCGGCGGGCCGGACGTGGGTGTCGTTACGCGCTGGCGGGTGCGGGGGCAAGGTGGGGGCGTGTGCTGTGGAGCCCCCTCGCGCGCGGCCGGAGGAGTCCCGCCGCCCGCGCCGCGCCTCTCCCGGCCCTCTCCCCTCGGGCTGCGCCTCCGGGGAGAGGAGGATGCGGTCAGCCCAGCGGGCGGAGGAAGCGGGCGGTGTCGAGGTTGAACCAGGTCCAGGGCTTGAGGATCGAGGCGCCCGGCTTCCAGGAGACGAGGACGATGCGGGCGCGGCCGACGAGGTTCTCCTCGGGCAGGTAGCCGACGCCGCCGGCGGCGACCGGGACCCGGCTGTCGGCCGAGTTGTCGCGGTTGTCGCCCATCATGAAGTAGTGGCCCTCGGGGACCACATAGACCTCGGTGTCGTCGTACGGGTTGTCCGGGCCGTAGTCTTGGGTGAGGTAGGCGCGGCCGCCGGGCAGGGTCTCGCGGTAGAGGCGGCCGCCGCCGCCGCGCCAGGACATCGACGTGGCGATCTCGCGGGGCGGCGGATCGACCAGGGCGCGCGGGACCGCCTCGCCGTTCAGGTAGAGGACGCCGCCGCGCATCTGGATGCGGTCGCCGGGCAGGCCGACCACCCGCTTGATGAGGTCGGTCCGGTTGTCGCGCGGGGTCTTGAACACCGCCACGTCGCCGCGCTGCGGCGCGCGGGCCAGGACGCGGCCCTCGAACAGCGGCGGGCTGAACGGCGCGGAGTGCCGGGAATAGCCGTAGCTCCACTTGGTGACCACGATGTAGTCGCCCTCATAGAGGTTCGGCTCCATGGAGGCCGAGGGGATGGTGTAGGGCTGCAGCAGGAAGACGCGCAGCACGAGCGCGATGGCCAGCGCCCAGAGGATGGTCTTCAGGACCTCGGCGAACTCGTTGGCGGCGCCCGACGGCGACCTGGACTTGCTCAAACGGCGATCCTCCGCTGCGCCGGCCGACTCCGGCGCTCCTGTGTTACGACAGCCGGGCGGCCGGCGCCCATGAACTTGTGGTCACACGGACGCCCGCGGGACGCGCGGGGGACTATCCAAACGGCAGCGCTGCGGCCATATCGGCCGCATGACCCGGCCCGCCCTGCCCCCGCTCCACGCCCTGCTCGCGCTCGCGGTGGTGGCGGTATGGGGGACCAACTTCGTGGTCATCCGCTGGGGGCTGGACGACCTGCCGCCGCTGACCTTCGCGGCGCTGAGGTTCACCTTCGCGGTGCTGCCGGCGGTGTTCTTCCTGAAGCGGCCGGCCGTGCCGTGGTGGAACCTGGCGGCCTACGGCGTGCTGATCGGGGTCGGGCAGTTCGGCATGCTCTACATCGCGATGACCCAGTGGATCTCGCCGGGCCTGGCGTCCCTGGTGGTGCAGACCCAGGCCTTCTTCACCATCGGCTTCGCCATGCTGATGGCCGGCGAGCGGGTGCAGCGGTTCCAGCTCGCCGCCCTGGGCCTGGCCGCGGCGGGACTGGCCTCGCTGATGATCCACGCCAACGCCGACGCGCGCCCCTTGGGCATCGCCCTGGTGCTGGTGGCGGCCCTGTCGTGGGCCGGCGGAAACACGGTGGCGCGGCGGGCCGGGCCGGTGAACATGCTGGCCTATGTGGTCTGGGCGTCGATCTTCTCGGCCCCGCCGCTGTTCGCGCTCGCCATCGCCTTCGAGGGCTGGCCGGCGGTGAGCGGAGCGATCGCGCATGCGGACGCCGGCGCCTGGAGCGCCGTGCTCTGGCAGTCGGTGGGGAACACCATCTTCGGCTACACCGCCTGGGCCTGGCTGCTGGCCCGGCACCCGACGGCGACCATCGCGCCGCTGTCGCTGCTGGTGCCGGTGTTCGGCATGGGCGCCTCGGCGCTCCTGCTGAACGAGCCGCTGACCGCCTGGAAGCTGCTGGCGGCGCTGCTGGTGCTGGCGGGCCTGGCGCTGAACACCCTGTGGCCGGCCTGGAAGCGCCGGGCGATGGTGTCGGGCGAGCCGGCCTAGGCCGGGATCAGCCGCCCGGCTGCTGCAGGCTGCTGGCGGCGACGCCGCCCTGCTGCACCTCGACGCCGAGGTAGCGCATCACGCCGCCCGCGAAGCTGATGTCCTCCAGGCCGACGCTGGCGTCGCGGCGGAGCTGGTTCAGCTCGCCCAGGGTGAGCAGGAGGCGCATGTCGCCGCGGGCGACCCCGGCGGCCTCGGCCGCCTCGATCTCGCGCCGGAAGCGCAGCGCCACGGAGGGTCGGACGGCGGCCTTCATGACGCGAAGAAGCCGTGCTCGCCCATGACCCGCACCTGGCAGGCGCGGCCGTCGTCCTGCATGGACCGGGCGCGCCGGTTGGCGGCGGCCTTGCAGACTTCCTTGTCGGGCGAATGGCCGAAGAACTCGCCGTCGAGCTCCACCGCCCAGGCGCCATCGTGTCGGACAACCGTGAGGACGGCCCGTTCCTGTGTCATTCTCATGATTTACCGTAGCACACGAAGGCGCCGGTGTCAGAGTTTTCATAATATTCTTTGGCAAGACGAGTCTCGGGGAACGGTGGAATGCTCGACGGCGACCGGAAGAGGCAGCCGCGAATCCCAGGCGAGAATTTGCCGACGCGGCGCGCCGGACCGGCGAGATCTGGGGCCCGGCGGCGCGCCAGGCGAGCCGCCCGACGGAAAAGCGACAGCGGCTTGCCCGATGTGAAGGCGCGGCCCCCGGGCTCCGTCGTAGAGTCGACGGATGCTGTCGTTCGAGTTCTGCCTGTCGAAGGCCGAGGAGTGCGAGTTCCGGGCGCAGGAGAGGCCGGAGTCCGCGGACGCCCGCGAGTGGCTCTGGATGGCGAACGAATGGCGGCTGGCGGCGACGCTCTGGGACGCCCCGCCCGATGGCTGCGGGGTCCGGCCTGGCGACCGGCCCGCTCGGCCACGAACGTCGGGCGAAGCCGTAGGGCGCCGTCGCCGTCCGTAACCTCGACGCGCCACCGGCCGCAGCCCGCGTCACGCCTGGCGGCGGCCCGACACGACCTCCGGGCGGCGGCGGATATAGTGGAGGTAGTTGGGGTTGAACTCCGCCAGGGCCTCCAGGCGCGGGCGGTCGAGAATGGTCAGGGTCTTCTCGCGCCACTCGATCAGCTCCTCGGCGCGGAGCTGCTGCAGGACGCGGTTCACGTGCACGCTCGAGAGGCCGACGGTGTCCGCCAGGTCGGTCTGGGTGACCGGGAGCTCGACGCTGCGGCCGTCGCTCGCGCCCACCGCCTCGAGCCGGGCCAGGAGCTCGCAGAACAGGTGGGCGATCTGCCGTTCCGCCGGGCGGCGGCCCATGGCCACCAGCCATTCCCGGAGGATCGCCTCGTCCACCAGGGTGGCCCACCACAGGGCGCGCGAGAGCTGCGGGCTGGTGCTGGACAGCCGCTCCACCTGGTCGCGCGGGATCGCGCCGATGCGCGAGGGGGTGAGCGTGCCGATGTTGTGGTCCATCTCGCCCAGGATGGCCACGTGCAGGTCGCAGAAGTCGCCCGGCACCAGCCAGGCCATGATCTGCCGGCCGCCGTCGGGCAGCATCTTGAAGCGGCAGGCGAAGCCCTCGAGCACCACGTGGACCTCGTGGGGCCGGTCGCCCTCCTGGATCAGGTTCGCCCGCGCCGGGACCTCCTTCACCGTGGCGCAGGCCTGGAACAGCGCCTGCTCGTCGGCTTCTGAGAGCTCCGCGCCGTGGCGCAGCTTGCGGACCATGGGAGTCGGCATCGTGATCCTCCCGAAGGCGGATGGCTCCTGCCCTTAACCTATGTAAGCCGCGGTTGTTGCGCGAACGCCTAAGATAAAGGGGAGGTCCGCCCAACCAGCTCCGCCCCGGCGTTCGGACGTCCAGGCCTCGCGGAGATCCCCTTGAAGCCATCCGGAACACCGGCGCCGGTGACGGCGCGTCTGGTCGCGAAACTGCGCACCATCGCGAACCTTCCGAGCGCCGCCGAGCAGGCGCTGCTCGCCCTCCCCTACCGCCTGAAGCGCTTCCCCGAGAACGCCGACCTGGTCAGCCAGGGCGACCGGCCACTGGAATGCGGGCTGCTCGTCGAGGGCTTCGCCTGCCGCTACAAGATGCTCGGCGACGGCCAGCGGCAGATCCTGTCGTTCCACATCCCCGGCGACGTTCCCGACCTCCAGAGCCTGCACCTGCCGGTGATGGACCACAGCATCCTGGCGATGACCGAGGTGCAGATGGCCTTCATCCCGCACGCCGCCATGGACCAGGTGATCCGCACCTATCCGGAGGTGGCCGGCGCCTGCTGGCGCGACACCCTGATCGACGCGGCCGTGTTCCGGGAATGGCTGGCCGGAGTCGGGCGGCGGAGCGCGCGGCAGCGGATCGCCCACCTGATCTGCGAGATCTATGTGCGGATGCGGGCGCTGGGGCTGACGGAGGAGCTGCGCTTCCCCCTGCCCGTGACGCAAGCGGAACTGGCGGACGCGCTGGGGCTTTCCTCTGTTCACGTGAACCGGGTGCTGCAGGACCTCCGCCGCGAAGGGCTGATCTCCTCCAGCGGCCGGTACATGGCGATCAACGACTGGGAACAGCTCAAGGCGGCCGGCGACTTCGAAGCGGGCTACCTCCACCTGAGGGATGTGGCGGCCGCGTGAACCTGACCTTCCAACCCGCGCTTGTGGCGAGCGGCGAGGACGGGGAAGCCCGGCTCGTCTGGCGGGACGACTACCTGGTGGCGGTGCTGGTCCGCCTGTCGAGCGCGCAGGGCGAGATGGCCGGCCACTGGTTCCTGGAGAAGGGGTTCGGCAGCCTAGACGCGCCGAACCCGCCCGCCTTCTTCGACCTGGACACGGCGGAGAGCTGGATCCGCGAGCGCCTGGCCGACGGCTTCGGCGGCCGCTACTGGCCGTAAGCGGACGACCTTAACCCAGTTAATTCGGGTTCTCGGCGCGCCCGTCCATGCAAGGGGAATGGCCGGGCGATTCCTCGCGAACCTTGAAAACTATATGCCTCTGGACGATGCGGCCCGACGCGCGGTGCAGGCGCTGAGCGGCGCGCGGCGGAGCTTCCGCTCCGGGACCGACCTGGTGGAGGACGGCGAGCCCGTGGGCGAGAGCCTGCTGCTGCTGGTGGACGGCCAGGCCTTCCGCCACAAGACCTTGCCGGACGGGCGGCGCCAGATCCTGTCGTTCCACGCGCCGGGCGACCTGCTCGACCTGCAGCGGCTGTTCATCGGCGTGGACTACAGCGTCTGCGCGCTGAGCGCCGGCGAGGTGGAGGTGATCCCGCGCGTCGCGCTGCAGCAGATCATGGCCGACCACCCGCAGGTGGCCCAGGCGCTGTGGAAGATCAGCCTGGTCGAGGCCGCGATCTATCGGGCCTGGATGGTGGGGATGGGCCGCCGGACGGCCTACCGGCGGGTGGCGCACCTGCTGTGCGAGGTGTTCACGAGGCTACGGGCGGTGGGGGAATGCGACGGCTGGGCCTGCCCCTTCCCCGCCACCCAGACGCATCTCAGCGACTCGCTGGGGCTGTCGGTGGTGCACACCAACCGCGTGCTGCGCGCCCTGCAGCGCGACGGGCTGGTGGCGGTCCAGGGGCGGCAGATCCTGGTGCGCAACTGGCCGGGGCTGAAGGCGGCCGGGGAGTTCGACCCCTGCTACCTCCAGCTTCCCGACATCGCCGCCTGACGCCTCAGGAGGCCGTGCGATCGAGGCGTGCGGCCCGGCGGGCCACCAGCCGGCCGCCGCGGCGCAGCTCGGCCTCGCCTTCCGGCAGCGGCAGGTCCTGGAACCGCCGCAGCGCGGTTTCGCCGTCGCTGCAGCGAAGCGTGGCCCCGCAGAAATACTGACCATTCCTGGTCACCGTGACCTCGTAGCGCAATCCGTCCTCCTGATCCGCGCGTGAAGGCCCCCTCCCATGCTCAGCCTGCCCGCTCCGCCCGTCTCGGGAAATAAACCAGGTTAGGATTTGAGCATTCAGGCGCCGTGCAGAGCGGCCGGGACGAAGGCCTGGTCGAAGATCGCGTGCAGCGCCTGGACGTGGCCCTGCACGCCGCGCGCGGCCGGGTCGGAGGTCATGGCCACGGTCAGGCCCAGCGTCGGGGCGACGTAGACCATCTGGCCGCCGTAGCCCCAGGCGAAGGCGACGGGATGCCCCGCCGCCTCGCGCAGCCACCAGCCGAGGCCATAGGTGTAGCCGGTCCAGGGCGAGCGCCCGCCGCGGGAGCGCCAGGCGTCGCGGACGAAGGCCTCGGGCAGGACACGGACGCCGGCGTGGAGGCCGCCGTTGCGATGCATCTCTCCGAAGGCCAGCAGGGCGCGGGGCGAGAGCGCCATCTCGTTGCCGCCGAAGTAGATCCCTTGCGGGTCCCGGGTCCAGGCCGGGATCTCGACACCCAGGGGGCCACCGAGCCAGGCGCGGGTGTTCTCCAGCGTCGAGCGGCCGGTGGCGGCGGTGAGCACGGCCGAGAGGATGTGCGAGGCGCCCGTGGAGTAGAGCATCCGCCCGCCGGGCTCGTCGACGAACGGCCGCGACAGCGCATAGCCCACCCAGTCGCGGCTGGAGACCCAGGCGCCGTAGTTGGCGCCGGAGGTGGGCTCGAGCCCGGCCTCCATCGAGAGCAGGTGCTCGACGGTGATCCGGCGCACGCGGGGGTCGGCGGCGGCGGGCACGCGGCGGCCGAGGATCGGTGCGACCGGCTGGTCGAGGGCGAGCTCTCCGCGGGCGATGGCGGCGCCGGTCACCGAGGCGAGCACGGTCTTCGACGCCGACTTGACGTTGACCGGGGTGTCGAGCCCGGGACCGCGGAAGGCGCGCTCGAAGGCGACCTCGCCGTCGCGGGCGACGATCAGGCTGCGGAGCTGCGGCAGGCGCCCGGCGGCGTCCACGCCCTCGGCCAGGCGGCGGGCGTCGAGGCCCGGACGGCGCGGCGGCGGCGCGGCGGCAGCGGCGGCCCGCGGGGCGGCCTCGCCGCAGCCGGCGAGCGGGACGAAGGTGGCGGAGAGCAGGCCGGCGGCTGCGGCGCGACGGGTGGGCATCCCGTCTAGATAGGCAGCGCCTCGATGATCACGAAGGCCTGGGCGTAGGGATGGTCGTCGGTGAGCGACAGGTGGATGTGCGCCTTCATGCCCGGCGGGGTGATCTCCTCCAGCCGCTTCAGCGCCCCGCCGGTCAGCGCCATGGTCGGCTGGCCGGAGCGGAGGTTCACCACGCCCATGTCCCGCCAGAAGACGCCCCGGCGCATGCCGGTGCCGAGCGCCTTGGCGCAGGCCTCCTTGGCGGCGAAGCGCTTGGCGTAGCTGGAGGCCGCGTCGGTCTTGCGGTCCGAGCGGGCGCGCTCCAGTTCGGTGAAGACGCGGTGGCGGAAGCGGTCGCCGAAGCGATCCAGGCTCGCCTGGACACGGCGGATGTCGGACAGGTCCGAGCCGATGCCGATGATCACGCGGCCACCTGGGCGCGGGCCTCGTCCATCAGGGCGCGCATCCGCTGGATGGCGGGGCCCAGGCCGATGAAGATCGCCTCGCCGATCAGGAAGTGGCCGATGTTGAGCTCCATCACCTCGGGGATGGCGGCCACGGGCTTCACGGTCTCGTAGTCGATGCCGTGGCCGGCGTGGACCTCCAGGCCGAGGCGAGCCGCCTCGCGGGCGGCGGCCTTCAGGCCCTCGAGGATCTGGCCGGCGGCCGGATCGCGGTGGCGCACGGCCTCGCAGTAGGCGCCGGTGTGCAGCTCGACCACCTGGGCGCCGGCCGACCTGGCGGCGGCCACCTGGGCAGGGTCGGCGTCGATGAAGCAGGAGACGCGGATGCCCGCGTCGGCCAGCCGGCCGATCACCGGGGCGATGCGGTTGTGGCCGCCGGCGACGTCCAGGCCGCCCTCGGTGGTCACCTCCTCACGCCGCTCGGGCACCAGGCAGGCGGCGTGCGGCCGGTGGGCGAGCGCGATGGCCTCCATCTCCGGCGTCACGGCGCACTCGAAGTTCAGCGGACGGCCGCGGCGGCGGCAGATCACCGCGAGCTGGTCGATGTCGGCGTCCGAGATGTGCCGGCGGTCCTCGCGCAGGTGGGCAGTGATGCCGTCGGCCCCGGCGGCCAGGGCCATCTCGGCGGCGCGCACCGGGTCGGGATAGCTCTCGCCGCGGGCGTTCCGCACCGTGGCCACGTGGTCGATGTTGACGCCCAGCCTGAGCGCGGACTTCGCGGTCACTTGTTCAGCCTCCGGCTGCCGGGGTCCTCGATGGGGATGGCGGCAAGCTCGGGCGGGAGCTGGTCGGCGGGATAGGCCGGAACGTCCAGCCGCGCGAGCGCCACGAACGGCGCGCCGGGATCGGCCCGGCCGCCCGAGCGGTCGACGATGCAGGCGGCGACCACCACCTCGCCGCCGGCCTTGCGGATTGCGTCGACGCACTCGCGGGAGGACAGGCCGGTGGTGACGATGTCCTCGACCATGGCCACGCGGGCGCCCGGCTCGATCTGGAAGGCCCGGCGGAGCTTGAACTCGCCCCCTTCCCGTTCGACGTACATGGAGGGCACGCCCAGGTGGCGGGCCGTCTCGTAACCGGGAATGATGCCGCCCACGGCCGGCGAGATGCAGCAGTCCACCTCGCCCACCGTCTCGCGGATCTTCGCCGCCAGCGCCTTGCACAGGCGCTCGGTGCGCTCCGGATACTGGAAGACCAGGTTCTTCTGCAGGAAGACGCCCGAGTGCAGGCCGGACGACAGGACGAAATGGCCTTCGCGCAGGGCGCCGGCGCCGCGGAACTCGTTGAGGACGTCTTCGGTGTTCATGGAAACCGGAGATAATCCCGTTCGAGGCGGTGCGGAAGGTCGGCCGGGCAAGTTGCTCCCCCTCCGGGGGAGCTCGCAGCGAAGCTGACTGAGGCGGTCGGAGCCGCGGTTCGAGCGGACACCCTCCGGCCCTCCGGGCCACCTCCCCCTGCGGGGGAGGAACTGTCCCCTAGCCCTTCACCCGGTCGACGGTTTCGACGCTGGGGTTGGCGCGCAGCGCGGCGGCGATGTGGGTGAGGTGCCGGGCGTCGTTGACGTCGACGTCGAAGTCCACGTCGAAGAAGTCGGCCTGGCGGTGGTGCATGCGCACCCCGACGATATTGCCGCCGGCCTCGCCGATGATGGTGCAGGCCTGGCCGAGCACGCCCGGCGCGTTGCGGATGGTGGCCGTGAGCTTGGCGCGGGCGATGGCGTTGCGTTCGGCCTCAGGCGTCCACTGCAGGTCGCGCCACAGCTCCTCGCGATCCTCGAAGGCCTCGAGCTGCTCGCAGTCGATGGTGTGGACGGTGAGGCCCGTGCCGTCGCTCTCCAGGATGCCGACGATCCGGTCGCCGGGCACCGGCGAGCAGCAGGCGCCGAAGTGGAGGGTGACGCCGGGGGTGAGCCCGCCGCCGCGGACGTAGAGCCGGGCGGACTTGCCGTCTTCGATTCGCCCGCGGGCGGCGGCGGCCTCGCGCTCGGTGGGCTTCAGGCCTGGGAAGACGGTCTCGAGCACCTGGGGCGGCGAGACCCGGCCGCGGCCGACGGCCTCGAACAGGTCTTCCTCGGTGGCGGCGGCGAAGCGCTCCATGGCCGGGCGCAGGGAGACTTCCTTGCGGCTCTTGCCGGCGGCCTCGAAGGTCTGGTCGACGGTGGCGCGGCCGAGACGGAGGAACTCCTCCTTCTCTGTCTGGCGGATGTGCCGGCGGATGGCCGACCGGGCGCGGCCGGTGACGGTGAGCGAGCGCCAGTCGGGCGGCACGGTGGGCTTGCCGCCGCGGATGACCTCCACCACGTCGCCGTTCTGCAGCACGGTGCGGAGCGGCTTCAGCTCGCCGTTGATCTTCACCCCGATGGCGGTGTCGCCGATATCGGTGTGGACGGCGTAGGCGAAGTCGAGGGGCATGGCCCCGCGCGGCAGGCTGACGAGCTGGCCCTTCGGCGTGAAGACGAACACCTGGTCGAGGAACATCTCGAGCTTGGCGTGCTCCACCAGCTCCTCGGCGTCGCCACCGTGTTCCAGCACCTGGACGAGGTGGCGCAGGTTGACCAGCGGGTCGCGGCCGCCGGCCTCCTTCTGGGCGTCCTGATCGAAGCCGTAGGACTGGTCCTTGTAGCGCCAGTGGGCGGCCACGCCCTCCTCCGCCACCCGGTCCATGGCCTCGGTGCGGATCTGCATCTCGATCCGCATGCCCTTCGGGCCCACGACCGTGGTGTGCAGCGAGCGGTAGTTGTTCCGCTTGGGCGTCGAGATGAAGTCCTTGAACCGCTCGGGCACCGCCGGCCACGCCCGGTGGATGACGCCCAGCGCGCGGTAGCAGTCCTCCTCGGTGTCGACGATCACCCGGAAGGCATAGATGTCGGAGAGCTGGGAGAAGCCGATCGACTTGCGCTGGAGCTTCCGCCAGATCGAATAGGGGTGCTTCTCGCGGCCGAAGACGCGGGCCGGGATGCCGCCGTGCTCCAGCTTGTTGGCCACCTCCTGGCTGACCAGGGCCACCGCCCCGCCCTGCTCGTGGCGCAGCGCGTCGAGCCGGCGGTAGATGGCGTCCCGGGCCACCGGGTTCAGGTGCTCGAAGGCGAGCTCCTCCAGCTCGGTGCAGATGCGGTGGACGCCGATCGAGCGGGCGAGCGGGGCGTAGATGTCGAGGGTCTCGCGCGCGATCCGCTCCCGCTTGGCGGGGCTGGAGATGAAGTGGAGCGTGCGCATGTTGTGGAGCCGGTCGGCCAGCTTCACGAGAAGCACGCGCACGTCCCGGGAGATCGCGAGGATGAACTTCCGGAGGTTCTCCGCCTGGCGCAGGTGCTCGGAGGACAACTCCAGCTTGGAGAGCTTGGTGACGCCCTCGACGAGCTCGGCGATCTCGGCGCCGAACAGCTCCTCGATCTCCTTGCGGGTGACCGGGGTATCCTCGATCACGTCGTGCAGCAGCGCCGTGACGATGGTCTCGGTGTCGAGGCGGTAGTCGGTGAGGATGCCCGCCACCTCGATGGGGTGGGCGAAGTAGGGGTCGCCGGACGCCCGCTTCTGCGCGCCGTGCATCCGCATGGCGTAGACGTAGGCGCGATTGAGCAGCGCCTCGTCGGCGGTAGGGTCGTAGGAGCGGACCTTCTCGATCAGCTCGAACTGGCGGAGGAACTTGGGACGCTTCGCCGCCGCGGCGGCTGCCGGCGGCGGCTGGGCGTCCTTGGGCGCTGCGGCGGGTTGGGCCGCCGCCGGAAGAGTGAGGGGGTCTGCGCCTTCGGGGCTCAGTACCGCTCCTCCTGGCCGCCGTCGCGGTCGCTCTGCAGGGCGCGGACCAGTTCCAGCTCGCTCATCTGCATGTGGGTCGGATCGGCGAGCAGGGCCAGGGTCTCGGCCTCTTCCTCGGCTTCCGAACGCTCGTCGACGCGCTGCAGCGTGCCGATCAGGGTTTCCTTCAGCTCGTCGGCGTCGACCACGTCGTCCGCGATCTCGCGCAGGGCCACGACCGGGTTCTTGTCGTTGTCGCGATCGACCAGAAGCTGCGAACCGGCCGAGATGGCGCGGGCGCGATGGGCCGACAGCAGCACGAGGGCGAACCGGTTCGGGACCTTTTCGATGCAGTCTTCGACAGTGACGCGGGCCATGGAGCTCTCTTGCGGGAGGATAGAACCGGAGAAAATAGAGGTTCGCTCCCCATTGTGCAACGCCGCAAAACGAGCTCGGCCGGTGTTTCCGGCCGGCCGGGCCCAACCGGGCTGGTGGGCGAGACCCGGTGAGCCGCTGATCCGCGCGCGCCTGCGGGCGCTGGGCGACGCCGGGGCTAGGCCGCCGCCTGGGCGATGGCGCCGGCCAGGTCCTGGAGCTGGAACGGCTTGCGGATGACGGTGACGGCGCCGCGCCACGGCGGCTCGAGCCCGGCCGAGCCGTAGCCGCTGGCGAAGATGAAGGGCACGCCCCGGGCCTGCAGGCGCTCGGCGACCGGGAAGGAAAACCGCCCGTCGAGGTTGATGTCGAGGATGGCGAAGTCGCAGGGCTGGGCGTCGGCCATCTGCAGGGCCTGCGGCAGGCGCATGGCGAGGCCCACCACTTCGTGGCCGAGGTCGGTGAGCATGTCCTCGATGAGCAGGGCGATGGTCATCTCGTCCTCGACGACCAGGATGCGCAGCGGCCGGGTCATGGGGCGGGGTCTCCGTCGTCCGGGATCAGCGGGGCGTCGACCCGGCAGACCAGGCCCTGCGGCTCGAACACCAGCTCCACCCGGCCGCCGAGCTCGGCGGCCAGGCCGCGCTCGATGAGCCGCGAGCCGAAGCCCCGGCGGGCGGGCGGGACGACCGGCGGACCGCCCTGCTCGCGCCAGGTGAGGCGCAGGCGGCGGGCCTCCTTGGGCCCGTCCACCTCCCAGCGGACCACGACCCGGCCCTGCGGCGAGGACCAGGCGCCGTATTTCACGGCGTTGGTGGCCAGCTCGTGCAGCGCCATGCACAGCGACAGCGCGGTCTTGGACGAGAGCTGGACCGGCGCGCCGGAGACCTCCAGGCGGTCCGAGGCGCCCTCGCAGTAGATGGCCAGGCTCTGGCGGACGACCTCCTCCAGCGAGGCGCCCGCCCAGCGCTCGCTGGTCAGCAGGTCGTTGGCGCGCGACAGCGCCATCACCCGGCCGGTGAAGTTGGCCTGGGCCTGGGCCAGGTCGTCGGCGTTCCGGAAGCTCTGGGCCGCCAGCGCCTGCATCATGGCCAGCGTGTTCTTCACCCGGTGGTTCAGCTCATTGATGACGAGCCGCAGGTGCTCCTCGATCTGGCGACGGTCCTCGATGTCGAGCACCGAGCCCACGTAGCCCAGGAACTCGCCGTGCTCGCCCAGCCGCGGGACGGCCGCGTCGATGGCCCAGCGGTAGACGCCGTCGGCCCGGCGCAGCCGGTACTCCAGGCGGAACGGCTCGCGCCGTTGGTTCGCCTCGACGAAGACCCGCTGCGCCTCGGCCCGGTCGTCGGGATGGGTGGCCTCCAGCCAGCCGTACCCCAGGGCTTCGGCGGGCTGCTGGCCGGTGAAGTCGTACCAGGACCTGGACAGGAAGCTGCAGGCGCCGTCCGGCTCGGTGACCCAGACCATGACCGGGGCGTTGTCAGCCAGGTGGCGGAAGCGGCTCTCGCTCTCCCGGAGCTGCAGCTCGGCCATGACCTTGTCGGTGGTCTCCACCACGATGGCCAGCACGCCGGCCGGGCGGCCGTCGTCGCCGAGCACCGGGCCGTAGTTCAGGTCCATCCACACCTGCTCGGGCCGGTTGTTGCGGTAGAGGGTGAGCTCCTGGTCCTTGAACGAGAGCGTGCCGCCGGCCAGGCCGACCTCGAGGACGCGACGGTTGAAGTCGGCCACCTCGGCCCAGCCCTCCAGCACCTTGGAGCCCAGAAGCCAGGGGTGGCGCTGGCCAGCGAACACCGAATAGGCGTCGTTGTAGATCATCACGCCGTCGGGGCCCCACAGCATGACCAGGGGCAGCGGGCTCCGCAGCACGATATTGGTGGCGGTGCGCAGGGCTGGCGGCCAGCCGGAGATCGGGCCCAGGCTGGTGGCGCTCCAGTCGAACCGGCGGATCAGCTCGCCCAGCTCGCCGCCGCCCACCGGAAAACGCGCGGACTCCTCGCCCGCCTGCAACTCGACTCCGACGCTCACGTCCGCTCCAGCTTCGGGCCGGACGCCTGCCTGCGCCGTCGACCATGATCACCCTGAACGCCCGGCCCCCGCCCCGGAGCCAACCGCGCGAGCGTCGGCCTCTGTTAGACGCCGGCGGGGGCAGCCAGCAAGCCAGACGTGGCGGCGCGGCCCGGCCGGGGCGAACCCTCACAAGTTAGTGCGGCGGCCCCCGGCGCCGCGTAAGACCCGAGCCCCTCCGCCGACCGGAGTTCCGCCGCCGATGCCCAGGTTCTACTTCCACCTCGTCAACCGGATCGGCGCGTCCCCGGACGAGGACGGCCGCGAACTGCCCGACCTCGCGACCGCGAGGCAGGCGGCCATCGACGACATCCGCTCGATCCTCAGCGACGACGTGAAGACCGGCGTCCTCGACCTCTGCGGCCGCATCGAGATCGCCGACGAGGCGGACCTGCGGACCGCTGTGCCGTTCGCCGAGGCCATCGAGCTGAAGCTGCCGGACCTCCGCGCATGATCGAGCGGCACCTAATGAAGCTTCGGGCGCGGGACGAGATCAGCGACGAGGAGGAAGCGGCCATCCGCGCCTCCGTCGCCACCATCCGGCGCGTCCCGGCCGACCAGCCGATCGCGCGCGCGTTCCAGCCGCTGGACGTCTGCACCATCCTGCTCGACGGCTTCGCCGCGCGGGCGAAGGACCTGGAGGACGGCCGCCGGCAGATCACCGAGCTGCACACGCCGGGCGACTACACCGACCTGCACAGCTTCACCCTGAAGCACCTGGATCACGACGTGATCGCGCTGTCGGAGTGTACGATCGCGCTCGTGCCGCACACCACGCTGCGGGAGATCACCGAGACCCTGCCGCACCTCACCCGGGTCTATTGGTTCGCCACCAACCTCGACGCGGCGATCCACCGGGAGTGGGAGCTGTCGCTCGGCCGCCGCACCGCGCTGGAGCGCATGGCGCACCTGTTCTGCGAGCTGCACGTGCGGATAGGCCTGGTCGGGCTGACGGACGGCGACAGCTACGAGCTCAGCCTCACCCAGGTGGAACTGGCCGAGTGCCTGGGCCTCACCTCGGTGCACGTGAACCGCACCCTGATGCAGCTCCGCGAAGATGGGCTGCTGGAGTTCCGCGCCCGGCGGGTGACGATCCACGACATGGCCAGGCTGCGCGAGCTGGCGGGGTTCGACCCCGCCTACCTCTACCTTGAGCGCGGGGCGCGCTGAGGCGCACGGAGGCGGACGGCCGCGCCGGCCGCCGCGCCGGCCACCAGCAGCGGCCACGCGACGAGCGCCAGGCGACCGGCGCCGGCGAGCGCGCCCTGCAGCGCGCTGTCGAGGCCGGCGGCGCGGCCGCCTTCCAGGCGTCCCACCAGGAAGGCCGCGCCGAACGCCAGAACGAACCAGAAGGCGAGGCTCGCCGCCAGGCCGACGAGGAGACCGCCCCGGCCGAACCGGGCCGTGAGCCAGGCCAGCGCCAGCGCCTCGCCGACCAGGGCGAGCTGGAGCCAGAGCGGGGCGGTCAGCAGGGTCACGCGGGCTGCTTCGCCCCGCCGAGGCCGATGCGCTCGGACTGGGCCTTGAGGTCGGCGTCGAAGGCGTCGCCGAAGTCCTCGATCTCGTAGACCGGCCGGACCTCGAGGATCAGGCCGTCGCCGCCGTCGCACTCCGCCGGCCAGCGCTTGGCCCACTCCAGCACCTGCTCCAGGCTGTCGGCCTCCACGAGGGTGTAGCCGGCGATCAGCTCCTTGGTCTCGGCGAAGGGGCCGTCGATCACCAGCGGCTTGCCGCCCTGGAAATGGACGCGCGCGCCGGTGGAGGTGGGCTTCAGACCGTTGCCGTCGAGGATCTTCAGGTGCTTCGCCATCTCCTCGTGGTAGGCGATCATGGTGGCGGCGAGCTCGCGGTCGGGGGCCTTGCCGGCCTCGGTGTCGGCGTCGGCCTTGCGGATGATCATGAAGCGCATGGGCGGGTCTCCAGGGGGGCCGCCGGGATGGCGTCCCTGCGCGAAGGACGGCGCAGGCCGGCGGCGCCCGACATTTTCCGGATCAGGCCGCGCGGAAGGCGCGCCGCGCCCGGCCCGCATAGTCGGCCAGGGTGACCATGGCGAGCGCGGCGGCGACCGCCAGCAGGCCCGCTCCGAGCGCGTGCTGCCCGACGCCGGCCAGGTCGAAGAACGGCGGGGCGAGCAGCAGGCCGGCGGCCACGAAGTGGCAGGTGATCTTCACCCGCTCGAGCGGCGAGACGCGGATCTCGAGGCGGCCCGGCAACGCCTCGTTGAAGCTGGCGACGACCAGGTCGCGCACGATGAGCGCCAGGGCTGCCAGCGCGCCCCAGCCGCTCAGCGTTCCGGCGACCAGGAGGCCGAGCAGGGTCACCACCGTCAGCAGGCGGTCGGCGATGAGGTCGAGCATGGCCCCGAAGGCGGAGACCTGGTTCAGCCGGCGAGCCAGGAAGCCGTCCACCACGTCGGTGAAGCCGGCGGCCAGGAACACGGCGAGCGCCCACCAGCGGGCCTGGTCCCCCTCCCCCAGCGCCAGCAGGCCGTAGAGCGGCGCCAGGAGGACGATCCGGAGCGAGGTGACGGCGTTGGCGATCATTGCGCCCGCGCCGCCTCGGCCGCCACGATGTGCGCCCCCAGCGTGGCCCCGTAGTCCATGAGCTTCCGCGCCTCCCCCTCGGTCATCGCGAGGTTCATGCCGCCCTCGTCCGCCGTCAACCGGGCCTGATAGATGCGCGCCCGGCGGCCGGGCGCCCGGGCCGCCGCCCGCAGCCGGCCCTCCCGCAGCGCCACCAGCAGCGACCAGACGAAGGGACGCAGCGTGGTGAGGTCCGGCGGGCGGTCGACCTCGGCGGGGTCCAGCTCGCGCACCCGCGGCAGGTGGGCGTCGGCCGGGTGCAGGGTGTCGAGGTCGAGCCCCAGGGTGAGGCGCGCGTCGGCCTCGAAAAGCTCGAACGGGAAGTTGGTGGTGAGCCCGCCGTCGGAGAACCAGACCCGCGCGCCGCCGGGGGCCACCGCCGGGACCGCCTCCATGAGCGCGGGACAGGCGAGGCTCATGCGCACGGCGACCAGCACCGGCAGCGCGTCGCCCACGGGAATCGGCGCCAGATCGTCGACCGGCAGCGCCGTCATCACCTCGGCGGGGAACAGGCGGGCCCACTCGGCCGGCCGGAAGTCGAGGCCCGCGCCCAGCTCGGGCGAGACCTCGGGCCGTGAGGTGGAGAGGTTGGTGGTCACGAGCCGCAGGTCGATCCCCGCACCCGCGAGGTCGCCGAAGGTCAGCGGCCGGTCGAGGCGGGAGATGGCCTGCAGGCTGTCGTGCAGCCAATCGGTGAGCGCCGGGCGGCCGGTGCGGGACAGGCCGCTGCAGAGGCCGAAGTTGTGGCGCGGCGCCTCGCGGACCAGCAGCCACGCCAGGTGGCCGGCGAGCGCGAAGACGGCGCCGGCGGCGGCCCCGAACACCGCGCCCAGCAGCTCGGGCGCGCCCAGCAGCAGGCCCAGCAGGGCGCCGGCGAGCAGGGTCGGCCAGAAGGCGAGCACGGCCTCGACGATGCGCGCGCGGCCCGTGCCCGGCGCGAGGCGGACCAGCGCCCGCATCAGCCGCTCGAAGGGCGGCGAGGCCTGGAAGAGGTCCGGCAGCCGCGTCGGCAGCTCGGCGCAGCGCGCCTGAAGCCGCTCGAAGCCGGCCGGGTCGCCACGGACCCGGGCGTACTCTGCGGCGGCGCAGAAGGCGGCGGCGATGGCCCCGGCGCTGGAACCGGCGACGGCTCGGAAGCGGTAGCGGGCGGCGAGCGGCGGGAAGGCGCCCGCCCAGACCAGGCCCGAGGTCACACCGCCCTTCAGGACGAGGTTGCAGTCGATCATCGAACGGGCTCCGCATCGCGGCCGACGGGAGCCTCCGCCGCCAGTTCGACGGCGGTCCGGCCGAGCACCGGATGGCGCCAGCCCGGCAGCAGCTCGGCCAGGGGGCCCATGACGAAGCGGCGCTCGTGCGCCCGGGGGTGCGGCAGGACGAGGCCTGGCGTGTCGATCACCTGCCGCCCGTAGGCGATCAGGTCGAGATCGAGGGTGCGGGGCGCGTTTTTCGCAGATCGGGTACGGCCGAGGTCGGTTTCGATCGCCAGCAGGGCCTGGAGCACCGCAGCCGGCCCCTGGTCCGCCTCGACAAGCGCGATTCCGTTGCGATACTCAGGCGCAGAGGGGTCGGGCCAGGCGGCGGAGCGCCACCAGCTCGACCTCGCCACGACACCCAAGCCCGCCCGGGGGAACCGCGCCAGAGCCGCTTCGAGCAGCGCCTCGCACGAGGCGAAGTCGCCCGCCAGGTTGCCGCCGAGGGCCACGACGACGGCCTCGTCCGGCCTGATCTTCAGGAAATCCGCTTCTATGACCTTCTACCCCACGGACCGGCTGGCGCTCTTCATCGACGGGGCCAACCTCTATTCGGCCGCCAAGGGCCTCGGCTTCGACATCGACTACCGCAAGCTGCTCGAGGAGTTCCGCAAGCGCGGGGTCCTCGTGCGGGCCTACTACTACACCGCCCTGGTGGAGCAGGAGGAGTATTCCCCCATCCGGCCGCTGGTCGACTGGCTCGACTACAACGGCTACCGCCTGGTGACCAAGTCGGCGCGGGAATACACCGACAGCCAGGGGCGCAAGCGCTGGCGCGGCGACATGGACGTGGAGATCGCCGTCGACATGATGGAGATGGCCAGTCACGCCGACCACCTGGTGCTGTTCTCCGGCGACGGCGACTTCCGGGTGCTGGTGGAGGCGGTGCAGCGCCGCGGCTGCCGGGTGACGGTGGTCTCCACCGTGAAGTCCCAGCCGCCGATGGCCTCCGACGACCTGCGCCGGCAGGCCGACACCTTCGTGGACCTGGCGGACCTGGCGGACATCATCGGCCGGCCGAGCCGGCTGCCGCGCTTCATCCAGGAAAGCCGCGCCGCCGAGCGCGACCTAGATCCCGCGACCGATGCCGAAGCTTGAGGCGCAGGCGGCGCTCGCCGCCGGCCCCGAGGCCCCGCCCGACTGCCCGCTCTGCCCGAGGCTGGTGGCCTACCGGGCGGCCAATGCGGCGGGAAACCCGGACTGGTTCAACGGCGCCGTCCCCTCGTTCGGCGACGAGAACGCACGCCTGCTGGTGGCGGGCCTGGCGCCCGGGCGCACCGGTGCGAACCGGACGGGCCGGCCGTTCACCGGCGACCACGCCGGCATGCTGCTCTACGGGACCCTGCTGAAGGCCGGCTTCGCCACGGGCCGCTACGACAAGGACGGGGCCGACGACCTGCGGCTGGTGGACTGCATGATCACCAACGCGGTGCGCTGCGCCCCGCCGGGCAACAAGCCGGAGACGATCGAGGAGGCCAACTGCCGGCCGTTCCTGCAGGCCAGGCTCTCCGCCCTGCCCCGGCTGAAGGTGATCGTGACGCTGGGCGACGTCTCGCGGCGCAACGTGCTGCGCGCGCTGGGGCTCAAGGCCTCGGCCGGGATCGCCGGCCACGGCACGGAGTTCCAGGCCGGACCCTACACCGTGCTGAACAGCTACCACTGCTCGCGGCTCAACACGAACACGGGCCGGCTGACGCCCGAGATGTTCGAGGCGGTGTTCGCCCGCGCCCGCCAGCTCATCGGCGACTGAGGCCATGCGCTGCCTGATGATCAACCGCGACGGGGCCGCGGAGCGCCGGCGAAATGTCGAGGCCAGCTTCGCCGCCACGGCCCCGCCCGGCTGGGAGCTGGTCCGGGTGGCGGCGCGGGAGGGCGCCGAGCCGGCCGCCGAGGCCGGCGGCCTGACGCCGGCCGAGCGGGCCTGCCGCCTTAGCCACCTGGATGCGCTGGCCATGGCGGGACCCGAGGACGTGCTGATCGTCGAGGACGACACGCGCTTCTCGCCCAAGGTGTTCGCGGTGGCCACGGGGATGCTGGCCGCGGCGCCCGACTGCGACCTGCTGTTCACCGAGCTAATGCCCACCGACGTACGGCTGCTGGCGGACCTCGCGCGGCAGTGGCCGGCGCTGACCCGGAAGGGCGACTTCCTGATGCAAAGCCTGGCGCGGACCGGCTTCATCGGGGCCAGCGCCTACCTGGTCCGCGGCGGCGCGGCCGCGAAGATCGCCGCCGCCCTGGCGGCGCCGGAGCTGGCCGCCGTGCCCTACGACATCGCCCTGGGGAAGCTCGCCCAGTCGGGGACGATCCAGGCGAGGTTCGCCTTCCCCTTCCTGACCGCCCCCAGCGAGGACGCCGACCGCTCGCAGATCCAGGGCGCGGACGCGGACCTCAGGCAGGCCACCCTGCACGCCTTCCGGCGGCTGATGTTCGTGGACCGGGACCTCGCGGGCTCGCGCGCCGAGATGGCGAGGCTGACCGCCGCGCACGGGGACGAGGGCGCGAAGCTGATGGGGGCCGTGTTCGCCGCCCTGATCTCGGAGGCCTTCCCCGACAGCTATTGAACCGCCGCGCGTTTACCCGGCCGCCCGCGCATGGCACGGAGCGCCGATGAACGACGAGGCCGAGACCCTGCTGCGCGACGGCGACGCGCACTACGCCGCCGGGCGCTTCGACGCCGCCGCCCAGGCGTATCGCGCAGCCTTCGGGCTCAGCCCACGGAACCTGGCGGCCGGCTTCAACGTCGGCAACGCGCTGAAGCAGGCGGGCCGCCCGCGAGAGGCCATCGCCGCCTACGACGCGGTGCTGGCGATCGCCCCCGACTTCGCCATCGCCCGGCACAACCGCGCAACCTGCCTGCTGCAGGTGGGCGACCTGGGCGACGGCTTCCGCGAATACGAGTGGCGCAAGGGCTGCCCCGGCTTCGTGGACGACGCGCGCTACGGCCTGGAGCGGCCGTGGCGGGGCGAGGAGATCGCCGGAAAGACCCTGTTCGTCTACCCGGAGCTGTTCCAGGGCGACCTGATCCAGTTCGGCCGCTACGCGGTGATGGCCGAGCGCCTCGGAGCGCGGGTGATCCTGGGCGCGCCCCGGACGATGCACGCCCTGCTGTCCACCATGAGCCCGACGCTGACGCTCGTGGACAGCGAAGGGCCGGCGCCGGACTACGACTACAACGTGGCCCTCATGACGCTGCCCGCGATGTTCGGGACGACGCTGGAGACCGTGCCGCGGGCGGGACGCTACCTGCAGGCGCAGCCCGAGCGGGTGGCGCGCTGGCGCGAGCGGCTCGGAACCGAGGGCGTAAAGGTGGGCATCGCCTGGCAGGGCAGCGCCAATGCGGCGCAGCGCTCCTTCCCGCTCGCCTTGGCCGCCGAGCGGCTGGCCGCAGTGCCGGGCGTGCGGCTGATCAGCCTGCAGAAGGTGAACGGGCTGGAGCAGCTCGCCGCCTTACCGCCCGGCCTGGTGCAGGACCTGGGCGACGACTTCGATCCGGGGCCCGACGCCTTCGTGGACACCGCTGCGGCGATGATGGCCTGCGACCTGTTCATCAGCGCCGACACCAGCGTGGTCCATGTGGCCGGCGGGCTTGGACGGCCGACCTGGCTCGCCACCACAACCCCCGCCGACTGGCGCTGGCTGGAGGATCGGGTGGACAGCCCCTGGTACCCGAGCCTCAGGATCTTCCGCCAGCCGGCGCCCGGCGACTGGGCGGGCCTGTTCGACCGGATGGCGCAGACGCTGCAAGCCACACTGGCGGCGCGGGGGAACGCGGCGGGGGGCTAGCGCGGCCGAGCCTTCCCGGCTTAGCGTCGCTGGCCTTTCAGTCGGGGAGTCGAAGCGTTGCGTCTCATGAAGCCGGCGGCCGTGGCGGCCGCGATCCTCGCCCTCGCCGGGCCCGCCGCCGCGGCGGCCAAGCCGGATCCGAAGCTGCACGCCGAGGCGCTGGAGATCCTCACCAAGGGGATCGCCTTCCGGACGGTCACCGGCCACCCCGACCAGACGGTAGCCTACGCCGAATACCTGAAGGGCGTGCTGGTCAAGGCGGGCTTCGACCCGGCGGACATCAAGGTGACGCCGTCGGACGGCACGGCCTTTCTCACCGCCCGCTACCCCGGCCGCGACCGGGCGAAGAAGCCGATCGTCATCCTCGGCCACATGGACGTGGTGGAGGCCAAGCGCGAGGACTGGACCCGGGACCCGTTCGTTCCGGTGGTGGAAAACGGCTACGTCTTCGGCCGCGGCTCGGTGGACAACAAGTTCGACGTCTCCATGGCGGTGGCGACGCTGGCCAAGCTGAAGCGGGAGGGCTGGGTCCCCGGCCGCGACGTGATCCTGGCGCTGTCCGGCGACGAGGAGACCGCCATGGCCACCACCCAGAAGCTCGCCGCCGAGCTGAAGGGCGCGGAGATGGCGCTGAACGCCGACGGCGGCGGCGGGATGCTCGACGAGGCGGGCCGGCCGGTGGTCTACGGCCTGCAGGCCGGGGAGAAGACCTACGCCGACTTCACCCTCACCGTGACGGATCCCGGCGGCCACTCCAGCCGGCCGGGAAAGACGAACGCGATCAACACCCTGGCCGCGGCGCTTCAGAGGATCGGGGCCTATCAGTTCCCGGTCATGCGCTCGGAGCTGACGGACGCCTACTTCCGGGCGAGCGCGCCGCGCACCGAAGGCCCGGTGGGCGAGGCCATGAAGCGCTACGTGGCCAATCCGGACGACAAGGCCGCCATCGCCGTGCTGGCGGCCGACCCGGAGTACGTGGGCCAGCTTCGCACCACCTGCGTGGCGACCCAGGTGAGCGGCGGCCACGCGCCCAACGCCCTGCCCCAGCGGGCCACCGCCAACGTCAACTGCCGGATCTTCCCGGGCACGCCGTCCGAGCGGGTGCGCCAGGAGCTGGCCGGGGTGATCGCCGATCCCGCGGTGAAGATCGAGCGGGTGCAGGGCGACGGGGCCATCGACAGCCCCGCCTCCCCGCTGCGCGCGGACGTGATGGCGGCGGTGAAGAAGGCGGTGAACGCCCGCTATCCCGGCGTGACCATCGTGCCGTCTATGTCGGCGGGCGCGACGGACTCCATGCACTTTCGGGCCCAGGGCGTGCCGAGCTACGGCGTCGCCGGCCTGTTCATGAAGTCGTCGGACGACTTCGCGCACGGGCTGAACGAGCGCGCGCCCGTGGGCTCCATCGACGGCGCGCTCGCCCACTGGGAAAGCCTGCTGAAGGACCTGGCGAAATAGGCCCTCAGGCTGGGGCCAGGCCCGCGGCGCGGTAGCGCGGCGCGGGCTGCGCCTGGCTGAAGCCGGGGATCATCGCGCGGCGGGCGGCCTCGAAGGCCTTCCACTGGCCCTCGTCATGCAGCGGCGGGATGCTCACGCCCTCGCGGGCGTCGAAGCCCGCCAGAGCGGCGTCCACCAGGTCATCCACCTCCATCAGACCCGGAATGGCGTCCGGGTCCTTGCCGGACTTCTTCCAGATGTCGGTGCGCGTGGCGGCGGGCAGCACGGCCTGGACGTAGACCCCCTTGGGCCCGACCTCGGCGGCCAGCGCCTGGCTGAAGTGCAGGACGAAGGCCTTGGTCCCGCCGTAGACCGCCATGGCGAACTCGGGCGTGAGGCCGACCACCGAGCCGATGTTGACGATGGCGCCCTGCCCGGCGCGGGCGAAGCGGCCAGCGGCGGCGTTGGCGAGGCGGGCCAGCGCCGTGACGTTGAGCGCGATCAGCCGGCCGACGTCGTCCGCCGACTGGTCGAGGAAGCCGCCCGCCAGGCTCGCGCCGGCGTTGTTCACCAGCACGTCGATACCGGCGTCGTCGCGAAGCCGCTGCTCGACGCGGGCGAGGCCGGACGGGTCGGCCAGGTCGGCGGCGAGCACGTCCACGGCCACGCCGGCCTCGGCGCGGAGGCGGGCGGCGAGCGCATCCAACTGGTCCTGGCTGCGGGCGACGAGCACGAGGTCGTGGCCCCGGCGGGCGAAGCGGTCGGCGTAGGCGGCGCCGATGCCGGTGGAAGCGCCGGTGATCAGGACGGCGGGCTTGGCGGACATGGAGAGCTCCTGCTGCGAAGGGGTTTATATGACACGCATCATACCATCAGCGCAGATGGCGTCCCACGGCGGCGCTTTCAAGCGGGGATCGGACGTGAAAGCCGCGGGGCGGCTGGACCTTGTGCGCGAGCCCGGTATCTGAAGGACATGACCCGACACCCGCTCGACCGGCCGATCTGGACGGCGCTCTCCGGCCGGCAGTCCGGCTTCGCCCTCGGCACGGGCCGCGCCCGCCGCATCGCCGCCGACGTGGGCGTGTTCATCGCCGCCGAGGACGATAGCCCCGGGAGCCTGGCGGCGCTGGCCGAGCTCGTGAGGGCCCATGGCGAATCCTGGCGGATGGAGGTGGGCGCCGCCCCGGTTCCAGGCGTGCAGACGCTCAGCGAGGCGGCCGGGGTGCAGATGGTGGCCGAGTCGCTGACGCCCGCCCCGCCCCCGGCCTTCGCGTTCGAGCCCCTGACCGAGGCGGACGCGCCGGCCATGCTGGCGCTGGCGACGCTCACCAAGCCCGGGCCGTTCCTGGCGCGCACCCACCAGCTCGGCGATTTCGTCGGCGTGAAGCGCGACGGCGAGCTGATCGCCATGGCCGGCGAGCGCCTGAAGCCCGTGGGCTACACCGAGGTGAGCGGGGTCTGCACCCACCCGGACCATCGCGGCAAGGGCTACGCCGCCGGCCTGATGCGGCACGTGGCGGGCAGGATTCTCGAGCGCGGCGAGACGCCCTTCCTGCACGCCTACGCGACCAACACCGGCGCGATCGCGCTCTACGAGACGCTCGGATTCCGCATCCGGACGCAGGTGACGGTGACGGCGCTGGTCCCGGCCTGAGCGCTCAGCGCGACCAGTAGTGATAGGTCCAGGCGCGCTGGAAGCCGGCCTTGCGGTAGAGGCTGCGCGCCGGGTTGGGCTCTTCCACCTGAAGGAAGACTCGGGCGACGCCCCGGGCCAGGGCGAGGCGACCGAACGCGGCGAGTATGTGGCCGGCGTGGCCCTGGCCCCGGTGCTCCACGGCGGTGCGCATCCCGTGGATCCCCATCCAGCCGTGGCCGAAGCTCGCCACGCCCACGGCCGCCGCCCGGTCGCCCACGCGGACCACGCCGTAGGCGGCGCCGGGCGAACGGCTCAGCACCCTGACGCGATGGGCGCCGTCCACGGGATCGAAGCCAGGTCCCAGGAACACCTCGCCCCAGCCCGCGTCGGGGGAGTCGAGGATCTCCGCGGCGGCGCCGGAGAAGGCGGCGAGCCGCGCCACGTCGCCGATCTTGACCAGGGTCGGCTTGCCCGGGGCGAGGCCCTCGGCGGCCAGGACGGCGCGCAGCGGCGCGAGAGCGTCCGTGTCGGGGATGCGGAAGACGGGCGGCAGGCCGCGGGCGGCGTAGGCCTCGAGGATCGCCGGAACGGGGGCGGCCGAGACGTCGTGGCGGAGCGGGACCGCGGACCTGGCCCGGCCGATGGTCCCGTCGTCGAAGGCCAGCAGCCAGCCGGGCATCTCCATCACCTCGGGCGGGGCCACCGCCGCGACGGTGGCGCGCTCGAGGCTCTCGACGAGCCCGGCCTCCAAGCTCAGCCCTTGTCCCGGAGCAGGCGGGCCTTGTCGCGCTGCCAGTCGCGCTCGGCGACGGTCTCGCGCTTGTCGTGCACCTTCTTGCCCTTGGCCAGGGCCAGTTCGAGCTTCGCCAGGCCCTTGTCGTTCCAGTAGAGCCGGGTGGGGATGATCGTGCGCCCTTCCCGGTTCACCGCGCCGATCAGCTTGTCCAGCTCGCGCCGGTGCAGCAGCAGCTTCCGGGGCCGCCGGGGCTCGTGGTTGAAGTGCGGGCCGGCCTGGGCGTACTTCGGGATGTCGGCGTTGATCAGCACCACCTCGTCGCCTTCCACGGCGGCGTAGCTCTCGGCGATGTTGGCCTTGCCATTGCGCAGGCTCTTCACCTCGGAGCCGACGAGCGCAATGCCGGCCTCGAAGGTGTCCTCGAGGAAGTAGTCGAATCGGGCGCGCCGGTTCTCGGCGATCAGCTTCTGGGCCATCAGACGACCCCGGCCGCCCGCATGGCTTCGAGCACCTCGCGGCGGGAGGCCTCCGACGCCGGCACGATCGGCAGGCGGACGTCCTCGGCGCAGAGGCCGAGGTGGGCGAGCGCGTATTTGGTGGGCGACGGCGAGGCGTCGGAGAACAGCGCCTTGTGCAGGCGCACGAGCCGGTCCTGGTGCTGCAAGGCGCCGGCCCAGTCGCCGGCCAGGGCGGCGTCGTACATGGCGGCGGTCTGCTCCGGGGCGACGTTGGCGGTCACCGAGATGCAGCCGTGGCCGCCGTGGGCCATGTAGCCGAGCCCCGAGCCGTCGTCGCCGGACAGCATCACCCAGTCCTCGCCGCACTCGATCCGCTGCAGGCTGGCGCGGGTGAGGTCGCCGGTGGCGTCCTTGATCCCGACGATGTTCGGCAGCTTCGAAAGCCTGGCCAGGACGTCGTTGGAGATGTCGACGCTGGTCCGGCCGGGCACGTTGTAGACCAGGATCGGGAGCTGCACGGCCTCGTTGATCGCCGCATAGTGGGCGTAGAGGCCCTCCTGGCTCGGGCGGTTGTAGTAGGGCGTGACCACCAGGGCCGCGTCGGCGCCGATGGCTTTGGCGTGGCGGACGAGCTCGATGGCCTCGTCGGTGGAGTTGGAGCCGGCGCCGGCGACCACGGGCACGCGGCCTCTGGCGGTCTGGACGCAGAGCTCCACCACGCGGCGGTGCTCCTCGTGGCTGAGTGTCGCGGTTTCACCGGTCGTGCCTACGGGTACAAGGCCGTGGACTCCCCCAGCGATCTGCCGCTCGACGAGCGCCACGAAGGCGTCTTCGTCCACGCGGCCGTCGCGGAACGGGGTCACAAGCGCCGGAAGGACGCCCCTGAACAAAGGGTCGGTCATGGTGTGCAAAATGCCGTGAATGGAGCGCTTGTTAAGCGACGTTCAGAATTTGCCGGACAATATCGGGATGCGGGCGGCGCTCGCAATCACCATGTCGGCGGTACCAGTTTGGGGGCGAGAGTTGCACGCCAAGGTCCGTAAAGCGTTTCTCCTGTCGAGCGTGGTCCTGCTGGCCGGGACCCTGGCCCGCGCCCAGTCGGCGACCGATCCCGTGGGGGACCTGCTGGCCAACCTGCCGGCCGAGGCGCCCGCGCCCGTCACCCAGCACCAGACCGTGCGTCGGCCGCTGTCGGAGGCCGACGCGGCCAACTTCCGCCGCGCCGTCGATTCGGCCCGCCGGGCCGACGTGAGCGGCGCGCGCGCCGCGATCGCGGCGATCGACGATTCGCTGGCCCGGAAGGCCGCCACCTGGGTGCTGGTGGACGCCAACAGCCAGGCCGTGAGCTTCCACGAGGCCGACCGGGCCCGCCGCGAGCTGGACGGCTGGCCGCGCGAGGCGCGCCGGCAGCAGGCGGCCGAGCGGCTGCTGGAGACCTCGGGCAAGAGCCCGCACCAGATCGTCGAGTGGTTCGGCGGCCGCGAGCCGCAGACCGCGGAGGGCGCCATCGCGCTGGCCTCGGCCTGGCGCGTCCAGGGCAAGACCGGCGAGGCTTCGGCGCTGATCAAGCGCTGGTGGCGCGACCGGAGCTTCGAGGCGGACGCCCAGCGCTCGATGCTGGCCCGGTTCGGCGACGTGCTGACCGTGGACGACCACGTGCGCCGCGCCGACATCCTGCTCTACGGCCCGCAGGGGCCGGCGACGCGGGACATCGTGGCCCTGCTGCCGGCCGATCAGCAGCAGGCGGCGTTCGCGCGCATCGCCCTGCGCTCGGGCGCGGCCAACGCCACCACCCTGGTCAACGCCCTGCCCCCGTCGGTGGCCCAGAGCCCCGGCGTGGCGGTGGAGCGCGCCTCGTTCCTGCGGCGCGGCGGCATGGACACCCTGGCCGCGGCCCAGCTCGCCTACTTCCCGCGCGAGGTGGTCACCGACGAACAGGCCGACAAGATCTGGGACGAGCGCCGGCGCCTGGTGCTGGCGGCGCTGCGCAACGGCGACGCGCAGGGCGCCTACGCCGCGGTGGCCAACAGCGGGCTCAACAAGGGCAGCGACGCCACCGACGCGGAGTTCTACGCCGGCTGGATCGCGCTCTCGAAGCTGAAGGATCCCGACCGGGCGCTGAAGCACTTCGCCGCCATCGAGCGGATCGGCTCCTCGCCGATCACCCGCGGCCGGGCCTTCTACTGGCAGGGCCGCGCGGCCGAGGCCAAGGGCGACCACGCCGCGGCGCAGGAGTTCTACGCCCAGGGGGCGCAGTACTACACGACCTTCTACGGCCAACTCGCCGGCGAGAAGCTCGGCCAGCAGCTCGTGCTGCCGAAGGACCCGGCGCTGACCAGCGCCCACCGCGCCCGCTTCGAGGGCCGCGACACCGTCCAGGCCATGCGGCTGTTCTACGACCAGGGTTACCGCGACCTGTTCCGGGTGTTCGCCCTGTCGCTGGACGACACCTTGCCCTCGCTCGAGGACCAGGCGCTGCTGGTGGACCTGGTGCGCGGCTACGGCGACCAGGACACCTCGATGAAGGTGGTCCGCGGCGCGGCGCAGCGCGGCATGATCCTGGCCGAGCGCGGCTATCCGTACCGCTCGCCGCCGTCGGTGGCGAACGCGCCGGAGCCGGCGCTGGTGCTGGGGATCACCCGGCAGGAGAGCGGCTTCGACCCGCTGGTGCGCTCGGGCGTCGGCGCGCGCGGCATGATGCAGCTCATGCCCGCGACGGCGCAGATCGTCGCCCGCCGGATCGGCGTCTCCTACTCGCCCAGCATGCTGGACGAGCCGGAATACAACATGCGCCTGGGCTCGAGCTTCCTCGGCCAACTCGTCGGCCAGTTCTCCGGCTCCTACGTGATGGCGACCGCCGGCTACAACGCCGGACCGGGCCGCCCGACCCAGTGGACCGCCTTCTGCGGCGACCCGCGGGGCGGGAGCAGCGACCCGCTCGACTTCATCGAGTGCATCCCGTTCTCGGAGACCCGGAACTACGTCATGCGGGTGATGGAGGGGATGCAGGTGTACCGCGCGAAGATCCACGGCGGCGCCGTGCCGATCACCCTGTCCAACGACCTGCGCCGCGGCGGCTACGGCTATCCGCCGCCGGCCGCGACCGTCGTCACGGACGCCCGCTAGGCCGCCGTCCGGCCGCCAGCACCGGACCGTGGGGGCTGGCCTGCAGCGCCCCCTCCAGCCCGAACGCCTGGGCCAGCACCTCGGGCCGCAGCGCCTCGGCCGGCAAGCCGTCGGCGACCACTCGGCCGCCGTGCAGCACGACGAGCCGGTCGCAGGCGCGCGCGGCGAGGCCGAGGTCGTGCAGGGTCATGACCACCGCCGCGCCGCGGGTCGCCTCCTCGCGGAAGAGGTCGAGGGCGAGCAACTGGGCGTCGGGATCGAGGCCGGCCGCCGGCTCGTCGGCGACCAGCAGCGGCGCGCCCGAGACCAGCAGGCGCGCGAGCAGCGCCCTCGCCCGCTCTCCGCCGGACATGTCCAGCACGCCGCGCGACTCCAGCCCCGCGAGCCCGACCCGGGCCAGGGCGGCGTAGGCCATCTCCCGGGCCACGGCCGGCGGGCGATCGAAGGCCCCGAGGCTCGCCACGCGCCAGGCCGGCAGGTTCCAGCCCACACGCCGCTCCTGCGGGAGGTAGGCGCAGAGCGCCGCACGCTCGGCCTCGGAGAGTTCGCGCACCGGGCGCCCGCCCAGCAGCGCCTGCCCCGCGTCGAGGGCCGCCAGGCCCAGGGCGGCGCGCAGAAGCGTGGTCTTGCCCGCGCCGTTCGCGCCGACCACGCCCAGCAGCTCGCCCCGCGCGGCCGCGAGGCCAACGTGGTCGAGGACCGGACGCCCGGCGCGGTGGACGACGGCGTCGCGAAGTTCCAGCGCCGGGGTCATCCGCGCCAGCTCCGCGCGGCGCGCCAGGCGATGAGCGCGAACAGCGGCGCGCCGAACAGGGCGGTGACCACGCCGAGCTTCAGCTCCAGATCGGTCGGGATCAGGCGCGCGGCGAGGTCGGCGGCCACCAGCAGGCCGGCGCCGGCGAGCGCCGAGGGCATGAGGATGCGACCGGGATCCGCGCCCGCCCCTGCCCGCACGAGATGCGGCGCGGCGAGGCCCACGAACCCGACGATGCCGGCCACCGCCACCGCCGCTCCCGTGAGCAGCGAGGCGCCGGCGACCGCGGCGGTGCGGAGCCGCTGCATGGGCAGGCCGGACAGGGCGGCGGTCTCCTCGCCCAGCGTCAGCATGACAAGCCCACGGGCGGCGTAGAGGCAGAGCCCGGCCCCCACCGCCATGGGCGCGAGCGCGCGCCCGATGTCGCCCCAGTCGCGGTTCTGCACCGATCCGAGCAGCCAGGAGAACACCTCCGCCAGGGTCACGGGCGAGGGCGCGAAGTTGAACACCAGCGAGGTGACCGCCCCGCAGAAGGCCGACAGCGCCACCCCGAACAGGATCAGGGTCTCGGGCTCGCGGAAGCGGGCGGCGACGGCGGTGAGCACCAGGCCGACGAGCAGGGCCGCGGCCAGGGCGGCGAGCTCCACCCCGCCCGGCACGGCGGCAAGGCCGAAGGCGATCGCGAGCGCCGCGCCGAGGCCCGCGCCGCCGGCGACGCCGAGCACGCCGGGGTCGGCCAGCGGATTGCGCAGCAGCCCCTGCAGCACCGCGCCCGAGAGACCGAGCGCCGCGCCCACCACCGCGGCGCAGACCGCCCGCGGCAGGCGGATGGCGAACAGCACCTCGTGGGCGCCCGAGGACGGATCGGCAAAGGCCTGGGCGTACTGCGCCACGGTGAGCTGGGTCTCGCCGAGCAGCAGGCCGGCGGCGAGCAGGACCAGGAGGGCGCACGCCAGGGTGAGGTTGAGCGCGGCGTCCTTCATCGGGGCGCCTTCGCGGCGAGCAGTTCGACCGCCTCCGCCGCGCCCCAGTCGGGGCAGCCCAGATAACGGCTGGGGATGCTGGCCACCGCGCGCTCGGCGGCCACGCGCTTGAGGACCCGGTGCCGGCCGGGCCCCCAGGCGTCGCCGGCCGCCTGCAGGCTGTCGAAGAAGCCCAGCACCACGCGGCGCGGCGGATCGAGCGCCAGCGCCTCCAGCGACGCGGTCTGGAAGCCGGGGCGGGTCTCGGCGTTCCGCAGGCCCGCGGCGGTGAGGACGGCGTGCACCAGGGCGCCCGGTCCGGCGGTGACGCCGCCGGGCGTCAGGTAGAGGGCGGTCTCCCCCCGCCAGGCGCCCGCCGAGCGGGCCAGGCGGGCGTCCATGTGCGCCACCAGCGCCTCGCCGCGGGCGGTTTGGCCGAGCGCGGCGGCCACCTTGCGAATATTGGCGCGCACGCCATCGAAGTCGCCGGCCTCGTCGATGGTGACCACGCGCACGCCGCGCCGTTCGAGGGCCGCCACGAGGCGCGGATCGCCGCCCCAATAGCGGACCACCACCTCCGGACGCCTGGAGAGCGCGGTCTCCAGGTCCACGCGGAAGCGCGGCAGGCCGGTGGCAAGGTGGCGCAGGCGAGAGTCGGCGTCATCGGCGCGGGTGGAGAGCCCGACGATGGCGCTGCGCGGGGCCAGGCCGAGCACATACTGGTCGGCGCACTGATCGAAGGCGAGCACCCGAGCGGCCGGGGCCGCGGCGGCCTGGGTGGAGATCGCCCCGGCCAGCGCCAGGGCGAGGCCGGCCAGGATCAGTCCACCACCAGCCCGTGCAGCAGGCCGTCGAGCGTCACCTGCATCAGCGGCTCGGGTTCGCACCAGCCGAAATTCGGCCGCGAGGCGAGCAGCGCCACCACGCCGTGGCACGACATCCACAGCGCCTGGGCCGCCGAGTCGGCCGTGCCGGTCCGCAACCGGCCGGAGGCGGCGATCTCGCGGACGACGCCTGAGAAGATCTCGTAGCATTGGGTGGAGAGGTCGACCGTGTCCTCGGGCCAGGACACCGCCGATAGCGGACGCGGCGCCGAGTAGACAAGCTGATAGGCGTTGGGATGCTCCAGCCCCCAGCGCATGTAGGCCTCGAGCATCATCTTCACGCGGACCACGGCGTCCAGCGGGCGGGCGGCGATCTCGGTGTTGCGTTCCAGGAGCTGGCGCAGCGTCCGCTCGCAGATCTCCAGCAGGATGCAGCCCTTGTCCGGGAAGTGCATGTAGAGGGCGGTGGAGGAGACCCCCACCTCCTCCGCGATCCGGCGGATGGTGGCGCCTTCGTAGCCCTCGGCGATGAAGATCCTTTCAGCCGCCTCGAGGATCTCGGCCCGGCGCAGGTGGCCGTCGCCTTTCGCCTTGCGCGCCGAGCGGCGCGAGGTGGTCGCAGCAGACAAAGCGTTTCCCCCAGCACTCTCTTATGGCCGTAGCGGACCCCAAATCGGCGGGTGTGACAAGTCCGCGAACGCGTTGACCTTCCTCGGCGAAAGCGGCGGACTGGACGGCGGCCGCGCAATCCGCGTAAGGCCCGCCCATGAGTGCGCGCGATCCCGTCGTGGCCGAGGCGCCCGGTGTCATGCGCACGCGGGGCTGGGCCGACTATGCCCTGCTGGACTCCGGCGGCGGTCGGAAGCTTGAGCGGTACGGGCCCTACAGGGTCGTCCGCCCCGAGCCGCAGTGCCTGTGGAGCCCCACCCTGCCGGCGCGGGCCTGGGACGAGGCGGACGCGGTCTTCGACCCCACGAACGACGACGAGGACGCCGGCCGCTGGCGCTTCCGCGAACGGCCGGCCGACGCCTGGCCGCTCGCCTACGGGGAAGTGAAGTTCAAGGGCCGCTTCACCGCCTTCCGGCACCTGGCCTTCTTCCCCGAGCAGGCGGCCAACTGGGAATGGCTGGACGCCCGCGTGCGGCAGGCGGGCCAGCCGAAGGTGCTGAATCTGTTCGGCTACACCGGGGTGGCGAGCCTGGTGATGGCGGCGGCCGGCGCGCACGTGACCCACGTGGACGCCTCCAAGAAGGCCGTGGCCATGGCCCGCGAGAACGCCGAGCTCTCCGGCCTCGCCGAACGGCCGATCCGCTGGATCACCGAGGACGCGCGGAAGTACGTCGCGCGCGAGGTGCGCCGCGGCTCGAAGTACGACGGCATCATCCTCGACCCGCCGAAGTACGGCCGCGGGCCCACGGGCGAGGTCTGGCGGCTGTTCGAGGACCTGCCTGAACTTGCCGGGCTATGCGCCGAACTTCTTTCGGAAAACGCCCAGTTCCTGATCCTGAACGCCTATGCCGAGCGGATCAGCGGCGCGGCGCTCGCCGGCCTGCTTGCCGACAAGCTGAAGGGCCGCGGCGGGGCGATCGAGTGGGGCGAGCTGGCCCTGGTGCAGGACGGCGGCCAGCGGCAGATCGGGATGAGCTTCTACGCGCGGTGGTCCTCGTGAGCCCGCGCACCATCAGCTCGCTGCAGAACCCGACGGTGAAGGCCGTGCGAGCCCTGCACATGCGGAAGGAACGCGACGAGACCGGCCTGTTCGTGGCGGAAGGGCTGAAGAACGTCATCGAGGGCATCGACACCGGCCACGCCCCGAAGATCCTGATGCACGGGCCGGACGCCGCCGCGCACCCGATGATGCAGAAGGCGGTGAAGGCGACGCAGGCCGCCCGGGGCGAGGTGATCGAGGTCACCCACGACATCCTGGCCAAGGTCTCCCGGCGCGAAAATCCGCAGGCGGTGGTGGGCGTCTTTCCGCAGGTGTTCCGGCCGCTCGGCGACGTGCAGCCGGGGCCGGCCGGATGCGTGGTGGCGCTGCACCGGGTGCGCGATCCGGGGAACCTCGGGACCATCGTGCGCACGGCGGACGCGGCCGGCTGCGGCGGGGTGATCCTGGTGGGCGAGTGCTGCGATCCCTATTCGGTGGAGGCGGTGCGCGCGACCATGGGCTCGATCTTCGCCGTGCCGCTGTCGCGGGCGAACGAGGCCGAGTTCGCCGCCTGGCGGGCGGGCTGGCCGGGCTCGGTGGTCGGCACCCTGCTGAGCGCCGACACCGACCACCGGCGGGCGGCCTACCGGAAGCCGGCCCTGATCCTGATGGGCAACGAGCAGCAGGGGCTCACGCCCGACATGGCGGCTCTGCCCGACGTGAACGTGAAGATCCCCATGCGCGGGCGAGCCGACAGCCTGAACCTGTCGGTGGCCACCGGGATCATGATCTACGCCGCCACGGACTAAGGCGGATCTTTTCCGGGCGGAGGCAGTGCGGACTTGCGGCGGAGCCCGTCTTCGGGCTGAGTGCCGGCCGCACCTTCCGCCACGGACAAGCTCCTTGACGCACCCTAGCGACGTCGCCGTGGCCGACCGGTCGGATTCCAGTCCGGCCGAGGTCCGGCGCCTGCGTCACGAGCTCGCCCTCGCCCGTACGATCATCGACAACGCCGCAGAAGCCATCTTCCACCTGGACGCCGAGGGGCGGTCGACGTTCGCCAATCCGGCGGCCGAGCGGATGTTCGGCTGGACCGTGGCGGAGCTGACCGGCCGCAAGCTGCACGACCTCGTGCATTACAAGCACCCGGACGGGTCCCCATTCCCGATGCACGACTGCCCGCTGGGCGAGGTCTTCGCCACCGGCGAGACCCTGAAGGACCACGAGGACATCTTCTTCCGGCGCGACGGGGTGGCGGTGCCGGTGGCCTGCTCCAACGCCGCCATCGTCCGCGAGAACCGGGTGGTGGGCAGCGTGCTGATCGTCCACGACATCACCGAGCGGCGGAAGGCCGAGGAGCACCGGCTCCTGCTGGTGAACGAGCTGAACCACCGGGTGAAGAACACCCTGACCATCATCCAGAGCATCGCGCGGCAGTCGTTCCGCAGCGGGGCCGAGGGGGCGGAACTGGCGGCCTTCGAGGCCCGGCTGAGCGCGCTGTCGGCGGCGCACAACCTGCTCACGGACGAGAACTGGGGCGCGGCCTCGATCCATCCCCTGCTGCTGCGCGCGCTCGGCCCGTTCCGGGTGAACCCCGGGCGGCTGGAGCTATCGGGCCCCGAGTTGCGGCTGACGCCTCGCACGGCGGTGACCTTCGCGGTGGCCATGCACGAGCTGGCGACCAATGCGGCCAAGTATGGCGCGCTCTCCAATGCCGCCGGCAAGGTGAGCTGCACCTGGGAGATCACCGGCACGAACGAGGCCCCGCGGCTGCGGCTGCGCTGGGTGGAGGCCGGCGGACCGCCGGTGAGCCCCCCCGCCCGCCAGGGCTTCGGCACGCGGATGCTGGAGCGGGCGCTGGCCGCCGAACTCGACGGCCGGGTGACCCTGGAATACCTGCCCGAGGGCGTCCGCTGCACGGTCGACGCGCCCCTGCCGCCCGCGTGAGCGGGCGGGGACCTCGAAGGCCCCCGCCCCTGCCGCCGACGCTCCCGGGGATCAGCCGAAGATCGCGCTGTAGTTGAAGCTGGCGTTCAGACTGTGGTTCTGGACGAGCACGCCGCCGGGCGCCGCGTCGGCGTCGGTATCGCCGTCCAGGCCGTAGTAGATCTCCGTCGTGGCGTACTTCAGCGCGCCGCCCAGGAGCTGGGCGCCGGCCGGCAGGCCCGCGTCATGGGCCCGGACGTACTCCAGCGCCTGGTTCAGCCACGCGTCTAGGTCGTCGTTGGCCGCGCCCGGCACATTGTCGACCTTCACCGTGCGCAGGTCGAGCTTGCCGTCGTTGGGCGAGGTCTCGAAGTAGAGGGTGACGTGGGAGATGTCCTTCGGCGCGGTCGGGAAGTGGTCGCCGGTGATGGCCGGCTGGACGAGCGCGGGGCTCGCCACGGGCGCGGGCAGCGGCGCGGGCAGCGGGGCCGGCGCCGGCGCCGGGGCGACCACCGGCTCGGCGACGCCGGTGACGGTCCACTGCACGGAAGCGCCGGTGGTCAGGGCCCCATCCGAGACGCCGTAGTCCACCCGGACCGTCAGGGTCTCGCCGGCGCCCAGGGCCTGGAAGGCGGCATGGGCGGGGTCGAGGGTGAAGAGCCCGGTGGCGGCGTCGTAGGCGACGCCGGCCGGCAGCTCGGCGGGCACGCCGACGACGCACAGCCGCGCGCCGGCGTCCACGTCCGAGGCGTTCTGCAGGGCGTTCAGCGACACCTTGGCTGCGTCCTCCGTCGCCTGCCCGGCCACTGCCCCGCTCACCACCGGGGCGTCGTTGGTCCCGGTGACGGTCCACTCGGCGTAGGTCGGGACGGTCACGTAGCCGTCGGAGACGCCGTAGGCGACGCGCACGGTCGTCGTCTGGCCCTCGGCCAGGCTCTGGAACGCGGCGTCGGCCGGGTCGAGGGTGAAGGCCTGGCTCGCGGGATCGTAGGCGACGCCGGCCGGCAGGGCGGCCACGCCGACCACCTTCAGCACCGCGCCGGTGTCCACGTCGGAGGCGTTGGCCAGGGCATTCACCTTGACCGCCGCGCCGTCCTCGGCCGCCGCGCCGAACAGGGCGCCGGACACCACCGGGGCGTCGTTCACACCGGCGACGGTGAAGGTCATGGCGGAGGTCTCGGCGAGTTGCCCCACCTGGTGGCCGATGGCGTCGAAGTAGGTCTGGGCGACGCCGTAGGTCAGCTTGAAGGCCACCGAGACGCCTTCGGCCAGGGCGTCGCAGCCCTGGGCGTCGATGACGTAGCCGCCGTCGGTGCGGACCACGATGGTGGCGCCTGTGTCGCCCAGGACCTGGGCGCTCCCCAGCGCGAACTTTGTCTGGCCGCCGTCGAGCGAGGCCCAGGCGAGCGCCTGCTTCACCTGGCCGCCATCGGTGTTGGCGAAGGCGTCGCGCACCAGGTCGCCGGCCGCGGACGCGTTCTCGAGCGCCGGCGGCGGCGCCTCGTCCGCGTCGGGAGCCACGGCGAAGGACGCGCCGGTGAGCTTCAGCGAGGCCTCGCGGGCGCCGCCGAGCACGCCCACCGAGGTCATGCGCAGGCCGAAGTCCTGGCCGGCGAGGTCGGCCAGGGTCACCTTGCCGAGGTTGAGCGTGAACGACACCCCGCCCACGTCGTCCTTGCCGACGCCGCTCGTGCCGAACTCGACGCCGACGTCGTAGCCGGTGGCCTCCGCGCCCTTGCCGTTGAAGGCCAGGGCGCCGCTCATGGTGGTGTCGGAGCCGGCCACCTTGGTGACGGAGTCGTTGCCCTTCACGGCGCTGGCGCCGATGGCGAGGGCCTGGCCGGTCTGGGTGACGGCGCTGAGGCCGGAGACACTGGCGGCGGTCAGGTTGGCTTCCTGGCCGACGTCGAAGAACAGGCCGCGCAGGTCGCCGATCACGGCGCCGGACTGGACGAGCTCGAACCTGAAGGTGCCCGTGGAGAGCTCGGTGATGGTGATGATGACCTTCGGCTGGGTGGCGCCGTCACCGACCTGGACCTGAACCGTTCCGGACATGGATTTCGCTCCTGAGCGGAGCCCCCAGACGCCCATCGCCTGCCCCCGCCTTCACTGTGGGGGCGGGATATCCGAACCGTCCGGGGCCGGAACTTACGCAATACTACAGTGAGGCTCCGGAACGCGCGGCCGCGCATGTCACAGGACCCGACGGCGCTCCGTCCTTGGGGCATCGAGACAAAGGAGCGATCGATGCAGACCCGCCTCAACCCCCACGCCGTCGCGCCCAAGGCCATCGAGCCGATGCTGGCGCTGGAGGCCTACATCCACGCCTCCAGCCTGGAGCACGCGCTGATCGAGCTGGTGAAGACCCGCGCCTCGCAGATCAACGGCTGCGCCTACTGCCTCCACATGCACACCTATGACGCACGGCAGGCCGGCGAATCCGAGGCCCGGCTCTACCTGCTGAGCGCCTGGCGCGAGTCGCACCTCTACACCCCGCGCGAACGGGCGGCGCTGGCCTGGACCGAGTCGCTGACGCGGATCGCCGACACTGGCGCGCCGGACGCCGACTATGAGCCGCTGAAGGCGCACTTCAGCGACGAGGAGATCGTGACCCTGACCCTGCTGATCACCACCATCAACGCCTGGAACCGGATCGCCATCGGCTTCCGGACCCAGCATCCGCGCGACCGGGCGCCGAGGGCGGAGGCGGCCTAGGTCCCCCTCGGCTTGGCCCGGGTGGTGGGGGCGGCGACGGCCGGATCCTCGGGCCAGACGTGCTTCGGATAACGCCCGCGCATGTCGGTGCGGACGTCCCTCCACGAGCCCTTCCAGAAGCCGGGCAGGTCCTTGGTGGTCTGGATCGGGCGGTGGGCGGGGGACAGGAGGCTGAGGGTCAGCGGCGCGCCGCCGACCGTGGGGTGCTCCGAGAGGCCATAGACCTCCTGCACCCGCACCTCGACCTTCGGCCCGCCCTCGGCCCCGTAGTCGATGGCGAAGCTGTTGCCGGTGGGTGCGGTCCAGCGGGCGGGCGCCTCGGCGTCAAGCCGACGCTGCTGGTCCCAGGGGACCAGGGTGCGAAGGGCGCCGTCGAGCACGTCCGGCTTCAGGTCGGAGAGCCGGCGCACGCCCGCGAGCAGCGGCGTCAGCCACTCGTCCAGCCGGGCGAGCAGCGCCGCATCCGAAAGGTCCGGCCAGGAAGGGTCGGCCGCGCGGAGGAAGGTGGCCCGCTCGCGCAGCGACTCCGCCGCCGCCCCCCACGGCAGCGCCTTCAGGCCTTCGGCGCGGAGGCGGTCGGCGAGCGCCGCGGCGATCAGGGCGGGGTCGGGGTTGTCGTCCACCTGTTCGTGGACCACGAGCCGCCCGAGGCGGGTCAGACGCTTGGCGCGCAGGCGGCCCCCGCCGCTCTCCTCCAGCCGGTCTTCGGTGCTCAACTGGTCCCGGAACGCCTGCAGCAGCTCCGCCTCGTCCAGCGGCGCGGCGAGCAGGATCCGGTCCCGCCGCTCGCCGCCGCCGAGCTCGGCCACCGCCAGCCAGGTCTCGCGGGCGAGCGCATCGGTCGGCTCCAGGAAGGCGCCGCGGCCGCTGACCAACTGGAACTCGCCCTGCGGGCCCCGCTGGCGGGCGATGCGCTCGGGATAGGCGAAGGCCAGCAGCAAGCCGTCCGACAGGGGCTCTCCCCGCCCCGGCCGGCCCGCCATGCCCGCCCAGCGGTCGGCCAGCGCGCGGGCGTCACGGGCCCTCGGCGAACGGTCGCGCTCGAGGCTTTCCAGGCGGTGGCGGAGGTCGGCGTCCCGGCCGCCCAGCCCCCGCTCCGTCACCAGGGCGGCGATGCGCGCCGCGCGCGGGGCCTGGCCGGTGTCGGCGGCCTTCAGCACCATGTGCGCGAGCCTGGGGGGCAGCGGCGTCTCGGAAAGCGCCTGGCCGTGCGGGGTCAGGACGCCGTCGGGTGTCAGGGCCTCCAGACGGCCGAGCAGCGCCCGGGCCTCGCCGAAGGCGGCGGCCGGCGGCGGATCGAGGAAGGCCAGGCCCGAGACGTCCTTGGCGCCCCAGCGGGCGAGGTCGAGGGCGAGGCCCGAAAGGTCGGCGTCGAGAATCTCCGGATCGGCGTAGGCCGGCAGCGCGCGGGTCTCGGCCTCGTCCCACAGCCGATAACAGACGCCGGGCTCGGTGCGTCCGGCGCGGCCGCGGCGCTGGTCGGCGGCGGCGCGGCTGACGCGGACGGTGGCCAGCCGGGTGAGGCCGCTCGCCGGGTCGAACCGCGGCACGCGGGCCAGGCCGCCATCGATCACCACCCGCACGCCCTGGATCGTCAGGCTGGTCTCGGCGATGGACGTCGCCAGCACGACCTTGCGCCGGCCGGGCGGCGCCGGGCTGATGGCGCGGTCCTGGTCCTTCGGGTCGAGGGCGCCGAACAGCGGTGCGATGTCCACGTCGGGGCGGCGGACCCGCTCGGCCAGGCGCTCGGCGGTGCGCAGGATCTCCCCCTGCCCCGGCAGGAAGACCAGCAGCGAGCCAGTCTCCTCGGCGAGCGCCTTCTCCACCGCGCGGACCACGCGGTCCTCGAGGCGCAGGCGCTCGTCGCGGCCGAGATAGCGGGTCTCCACCGGGAAGGCGCGCCCCTGGCTCTCGATCACGGGCGCGTCCCCGAGCAGCTTCGCCACCGCCGCGCCGTCGAGGGTGGCCGACATGACCAGCAGGCGCAGGTCTTCACGCAGCAGCCCCTGGGCGTCGCGGGCGAGCGCCAGGCCCAGGTCGGCGTCCAGGCTGCGCTCGTGGAACTCGTCGAACACCACGCAGGCCACGCCCGCGAGCTCGGGGTCGGCCAGCAGCATGCGGGTGAAGACGCCTTCGGTGACCACCTCGATGCGGGTGGCGGCCGAGACCTTGGACTGCATGCGGACCCGGAAGCCCACCGTCCGGCCCACCGGCTGGCCCAGCGTCTGGGCCATGCGCGCCGCCGCGGCCCGGGCGGCAAGCCGCCGGGGCTCCAGCACCACGATCTTCCCCTCGCCCACCCAGGGTTCGCCCAGCAGCTCGAGCGGCACGACCGTGGTCTTGCCGGCGCCGGGGGGCGCGACGAGCACGGCTGCCGTCGCGGCGCGCAGCGACGACTTCAGTTCGGGCAGGATCTCGTGGACGGGGAGCATATTTTCCCCGCCATAGCCGGGGTTCGGGGTGAGGTCACGCGCGGGGGCGTTGCCTAGAGGAAGCGGTCTCACTAACGTCCGCGCCAACAGTCAACCGGCCGGCCACCCTTTCTGGGCCGCGCCCAGGGGGAACGACCAAATGAGCGTAGACGCCGCACCCAGTGGGAACCGGCTCTTCATCCGAAAATCGATCGAACAGGTCCAAGCCGAATCCCAGAGCCACGGTCTGAAGCGGACCCTCGGCGCCTGGAACTTGGTCCTGCTCGGGATCGGCTGCATCATCGGCGCGGGCATCTATGTGATGACCGGCAACGCGGCGGCGAACTTCGCCGGCCCGGCCGTGATCCTGTCCTTCATCGTCGCGTTCTTCGCCTGCGTCTTCGCGGGCCTGTGCTACGCGGAGCTGGCCTCCACCATGCCGGTGGCGGGCTCGGCCTACACCTATTCCTACACCACGCTCGGCGAGGTGGTCGCCTGGATCATGGGCTGGCTGCTCGTGCTCGAGTACGGCGTCGCCGCCGCCACGGTGGCCGCCGGCTGGTCGGGCAACGTGGTCTCGCTGCTCAAGGACTTCGGCCTCGTCATCCCGCCGGAGTTCACCACCTCGTTCGTGCGCGCCGTCCAGCTTCCGCAGGGCGGGTTCACCTTCGAGAGCGGCGGAAGCTTCAACCTGCTGGGGGCGGCCGGGATCCTGGCCATCACCGTCCTGCTGGTGATCGGCATCTCGGAATCGGCGACCGTCAACAACGTCATCGTGTTCATCAAGGTGGGCGTGCTGCTGCTGTTCATCGGCATGGGCGTCGCCTTCATCAACCTCGACAACTGGACGCCGTTCATCCCGCCGAACGAGGGCGGCTTCACCTACGGCCTGCCGGGCATCTTCCGCGCCGCCTCGGTGATCTTCTTCGCCTACGTGGGCTTCGAGGCGGTCTCCACCGCCGCGGCCGAGGCCAAGAACCCGCAGCGAGACATCCCGATCGGCGTGCTGGGCTCGCTGATCGTCTGCACCATCATCTACATGCTGGTGGCCGCCGTGCTGACCGGCGTGGTGCCCTACAAGCAACTGGGCGTGGCCGCCCCCATCGCCCTGGCGGTGGACGCCATGAACATGCAGTGGTTCTCGCTGCTGATCAAAATCGGCGCGGTCGCCGGCCTCACCTCGGTGATGCTGATCCTGACCTACGGCCAGACCCGCATCTTCTTCGCCATGGCCAAGGACGGCCTCCTGCCGCGGTTCTTCTCGGTCCTGCATCCGAAGTTCCGGACGCCGTGGATCGGGACGGTGGCTCTGGGCCTGATCATCGCCTTCGCCGCCTCCATGCTGCCGATCCAGATCCTCGGCGACCTGGTGAGCCTGGGCACCGCGACGGCCTTCGCCATCGTCTGCATCAGCGTGCTGTGGCTGCGGAAGAACCGTCCCGACCTGCAGCGGCCGTTCCGCGCCCCGCTGGGCGTGGTGACGCCGGTGCTCGGCATCATCTTCGCGCTGGTCATGATCGCGCCGCTTGTGCTGGACATCTTCGCCAAGGCGGCCTCCGGCGACCCGATCCCGGCCATCCTGCTGGGCAGCTACTTCGCCATCGGGGCGGCGCTCTACATCTTCTACGGCTACCGCAACTCGCGGCTGGGCCGCGGCCTGCCGCAGATCGACGCCGACCAGGACGCCGGCACCGGCCCCGAGCAGGCCCTCCTGCACGGGATCGAGGACGGCAAGGCCTAAGCGCCGCGTCCGAACGGACCCTGAAAGCCCGGGCCTCACCGCCCGGGCTTTTATTTTGCGGATCGAATGCCGATCATATGAGCGCATGAACGCCACGCCCGCCCCCGAGCCGCCGATCCGCGCCGTCATCGCGCCGGTCACCCCCCTGCAGCAGAACTGCACCATCGTCTGGTGCTCCAAGACCAAGAAGGCGGCGGTGATCGATCCCGGCGGCGAGGTCCCGCGGCTGCTGGAGGCGCTCGCCCAGTACGGGCTGACCCTCGAGAAGATCTGGATCACCCACGGCCACCTGGACCACGCGGGCGGCACGGCGGCGCTGAAGGAGGCCACCGGCGCCCCCATCGAGGGGCCGCACCGCGAGGACGCCTTCTGGATCGACGACATCGAACAGTCCGGCGCCCGCTGGGGCATGCCGGACGCCCGCAGCTTCACCCCCGACCGTTGGCTCGAAGACGGCGACCGGGTGACGCTGGGCGAGACGGAGTTCGAGGTCTACCACTGCCCCGGCCACACGCCCGGGCATGTGATCTTCTTCCACCGACCCACCAAGTTCGCGCAGGTGGGCGACGTGCTGTTCCAGGGCTCAATCGGACGCACAGACTTCCCGAGGGGCAACCACGCCGACCTGATCCGGGCGATCACCACCAAGCTGTGGCCGCTCGGCGACGACGTGCGCTTCGTGCCGGGCCACGGCCCGATGTCCACCTTCGGCCAGGAGCGGCGGACCAATCCGTTCGTCGCCGACGCCGTCCTGGCGGAATCGTGATTTCAGGGGCGAAATCCGACTGTTACGGCCGGCTTCGACAATGCCGGTCATGGAGACGCACGACGACATGAGCCAGGCCGGCGCCCGCATCCTGATGGTCGACGACGACCCGGGCATCCGCGACGTCGTCTCGGACTTCCTGGGCCGCCACGGCTACAAGGTCGACACCGCCGGCGACGCGCGGGAGATGGAGCAGGCGCTGGAGCGCGGCCCCGTGGATCTCATCGTGCTCGACGTCATGCTGCCGGGCGAGGACGGCCTTGCCATCTGCCGCCGCCTGACCACCGGCGAGACCTCGCCGCCGATCATCATGCTCTCGGCGATGGGCGAGGACACCGACCGGATCGTCGGCCTCGAACTCGGCGCCGACGACTATCTGGCGAAGCCCTGCAATCCCCGCGAACTGCTGGCGCGGGTGCGGGCCGTGCTGCGCCGGGCCGAGCAGCGGACCGCCGGCGCCGAGATCGGCGCGGGCTGCGAATTCGCCGGGTGGCGGCTCGACCTGGTCCGCCGCGAACTGCGCTCGCCGCAGGGCGTGGTGGTGAACCTGTCCTCCGGCGAGTTCAGCCTGCTGCGCGCCTTCGTGGAGCGGCCGCAGCGGGTGCTGACCCGCGACCAGCTCCTGGAATACGCCCGCGGCCCGGATTCCGACGCCTTCGACCGCGCCATCGACGTGCAGATCAGCCGGCTCCGGCGGAAGCTCGACGACGGCGGCGGCGGCCAGGACCTGATCCGCACCATCCGCAACGAGGGCTACATGTTCACGCCCAAGGTGAAGCGCGGATGACCCTGCTTCGCGCGCAGGCGAGTTTCGCAGGGCCTGGCACGATGGACGCCGAAAACGTCCGCGGTACCACCGCGAGGCGCGAAGCAGGATGAGCCGGTTCAGCGGAGCGAGGCCGACGGCGTCGCTGTTCGGCCAGCTCCTGACGCTGACGGGCCTCACGCTCGTGGCGGCCCAGGTGATCAGCCTGATCCTGATCTTCAACCTGCCCCCGCCGACGCCGGACTTCTACCGGCTGTCCGAGATCGTCGCCACTTACCGCGGCCATCCGCCGACCTTCACCGAGCGGCGGCCGCTGGAGCTCGTCACTCTGAACGAGCCGCCCGGCCCGGCCATGGAGGGGCGCACCGCGCCGGAGATCCGCCTCAAGCTATCCGAGGAGCTGCACGTCCCGGTGACGCGGATCATCATCGCCGGCGACCGCGGGCCGTTCTCCGACCGCCGCGTGGGCCGGATCCTGCGCGACCGGCTCGCCCGCCAGGGCGGGCTCCGCGACGAGGCCTTCCTGGTGGACCCGTTCCAGGTGGCGATCGCTCGGGCCGACGGGCGCTGGCTGGTGGTGCGGCCTGTGAAGGGCTTCGGGCTCAGTCCCTGGCAGCAGCGGATCGCCCTGTGGTTCGTCCTCTCGGCCATGGCCATGGCGCCCGTGGCCTATGTCTTCGCCCGGCGCCTCTCCGCCCCGATCCGCCTGTTCGCCGACGCCGCCGAGCGGCTGGGCCGTGATCCGCAGGCGCCGCCGCTGGCGGTGAAGGGCTCGGCCGAGATCGCGGTGGCGGCCGGCGCCTTCAACGAGATGCAGGAGCGGCTGCGCCGCTACGTGGAGGACCGCACGGCCATGGTGGGCGCCATCGCCCACGACCTGCGCACCCCCCTCACCCGCCTGAGGTTCCGCATCGAGACCCTGCCCGACGACGAGCAGAAGGCGAAGATCGCCGCCGACATCGACCAGATGGAGGAGATGATCTCCGCGGCCCTGACCTTCGTGCGCGACACCACCCGACCCGGCGAGCGGACCCCGCTGGAGCTCTCCTCCCTGTTGGAAAGCCTCTGCGACGAGATGGCCGAAACCGGTGCGCGCACCGAGGTGGAGTTCGGCGAGAAGGTGGTGCTGCACGGCGACCCCATGGCGCTGCGGCGGCTGTTCTCCAACCTGCTGGAGAACGCGGTGAAGTTCGGCGGGGGGGCCCGGGCGCGGATTCTGCGCGACGGGGCCAACGCCGTGGTCGAGATCGACGACGACGGCCCCGGCATCCCGTCCGCCGAGCAGGAGCGGGTGTTCGAGCCCTTCTACCGCCGGGAGCCGTCGCGCAGCCGCCAGACCGGCGGGATCGGCCTGGGCCTCGCCGTCGTGCGCTCCATCGCCCGCGGCCACGGCGGGGACGTGGCGCTGAGCAACCGGGCCGGCGGCGGGCTCACCGCCAGGGTCACCCTGCCGCTGTGAGCGGCGGCGGAGTCACGCATTTGTTAGGTCCTGCGGCACGCCCACGTTGAGGGGCGGCGGCGCACGCGACCTCACGTTCTCAGCAAAACCGTCATTTTCGAACGCAACCTCTGCTGCGCCTCAATGGTTAGCCTGACCGCAACCCAAGGCGAGACGCGATGTCCGAGCTGGACCAGCGACACGAAGACGAACCGCAGCCGGAGCCCGGGCGTGCGAACGGCACGCCGCCCGGGAACGCCGCGGACCGGGATGAAAAGCCGGTCCCCGGGGGCGCCTCGCCAGACCTACCCCTGTCGTCGCCCGATTGAGGAGAGCAGTACTGATGGCCAGCGTTGACACTGGAAAGCCGCGAGCCCGCCGAGGCTTCGCCGCCATGAACCCCGAACGCCGTCGCGAGATCGCCCGCAAGGGCGGCGCCTCGGTCCCCGGCGAGAAGCGCAGCTTCGCCAAGGATCGCGACCTCGCGGCCTCCGCCGGCCGCAAAGGCGGCGAAGCCAGCCGCGGCGGCGGCCGCAGCCGGGGCCGCGAAAGCTAGGCCCTGAGAAGGACCACGGCGAAGGCTGGGGCGGGGCTCACCCATTCCCGCTCCAGCCGCCAGCCCGCCCGTTCCGCCAGGCGGGCGAACCCGTCCACGGTGAACTTGTAGGAGTTCTCGGTGTGCAGGGTTTCGCCGGCGGAGAAAGCAAAGGCCCGGCCCGCCACATGGACGGTCTGGGCCTTTGTGCTTTCCAGGTGCATCTCGATGCGGCTCTCGTCGGCGTTCCACACCGCCCGGTGAGCGAAGGCGTCGAGGTCGAAGTCGGCGTCCAGCTCGCGGTTCATGCGGGCCAGGAGGTTGCGGTTGAAGGCGGCGGTGACGCCCAGCCCATCGTCGTAGGCGGCGACCAGGGTCCCGGCGTCCTTCACGAGATCGATGCCGACCACGAAGGCGGCGCCCTCCCCCAGCAGCCGCCGTGCGCCGGCCAGGAACGCCTGGGCCTCGCCGGGCGTGAAGTTGCCGATGGTGGAGCCCGGGAAGAAGCCCACCACCGGCCGCCCCGACGCGGCACGGGGCAGCTCCAGAGCGCGGGTGAAGTCCTCGACCAGCGGCGCCACCGTCAGCCCGGGGTAGTCGGCGGCGATGGCCCGGGCGGCGGCGGCCAGCGCCTCGGGGCTGATGTCCACGGGGGCGTAGACCGCGAGCTGGGGCGCCGCGTCGAGCACCAGCCGGGTCTTGCTGCTCGCCCCGCTCCCGAACTCCACCAGCGCCGCACCGTCCGGGATAGCGGCGGCGATCTCGGGCGCGATGCGGCCGAGCAGCGCCGTCTCGGTGCGGGTCGGATAATATTCGGCGAGTTCGCAGATCGCCTCGAACAGCCGCGAGCCCTCGGCGTCGTAGAAATACTTGGGGGGCACGGACTTGCGCGGCCGCGCGAGGCCCTCGAGCACGTCGTCCTCGAAGGTCGAGGCGCCGGAGACGCCGTCCTTGGCCAGGCGCACGCCGGAGAACATCCAGCGCTGCTGGGGATAGAAGAAGTTGCGGTAGCTCGGCCGCACGTGGCCGGCCGGCGTCACGCAGGCTCCGCCGCGCATCACGAACTGCCCGGCCATGAACTTGCCGTTGTACTCGCCCACGGCGCCCCCGGCGGGCCGGAAGCCCGGATAGGGCGAGTAGGCGCTGCGGGTCCATTCCCACAGGTCGCCGAACATCTGCTTCAGGCCGTGGCCGGGCGCGGCGGGCGCGGGCTCGAGCCGGCCGACGCCCGGCAGGGCGCCGTCGAGCGCGAGGCCGCCGGCGGCGTGCTCCCATTCGGCCTCGGTGGGCAGGCGCGCGCCGGCCCAGGCGGCGTACGCCTCGGCCTCGTAGAAGCTGACGTGGCTCACCGGCTGGGGCGGGTCCACCGGCCGCAGGCCGTGCAGGGTCATGGCCTTCCAGCCGCCCTGGTCCCGCTCCCAGTAGAGCGGCGCCTCCCAGCCCTCGGCCTGAACGCGCGCCCACCCCTCGGACAGCCAGAGCTCCGGCCGCCGGTAGCCCCCGTCGGCCATGAAGGCCAGCCACTCGCCGTTGGTGACCAGCCGATCGGCCAGGCGGAAGGGCTCCAGCCAGACCTTGTGGCGCGGACCCTCGTTGTCGAAGGCGAAGCCCTGCCCGCCATGGCCGATCTCCACCAGGCCGCCCTGGAAGTCCAGGAAGGCCATGGGCGGGGCGGCGGCCGCGCCCGGCGCGGCGCGCGGCGGGGCGTAGGCGGGCTTCAGCGGCGAGCTGGAGAACAGGTGCAGGATGTCCATCAGGATCAGCTCCTGATGCTGCTCCTCGTGGGCCAGGCCGAGGTCCAGCAGCTCGGCGAAGTCTTCGGCGCCGTCGGCCAGCAGCCTGGCCATGCCGGCGTCCACATGGGCGCGGTAGGCGATCACGTCGGCGAGCGACGGCCGCGTGAGCAGGCCGCGCTGCGGCCGCGGCTGCCGCGGCCCGAGGGCCTCGTAGTAGGAGTTGAACAGGTAGTGGAAGCGCGGGTCGAAGACCTTGTAGCCGGCCAGCCGCGGGGCCAGCAGGAAGGTCTCGAAGAACCAGGTGGTGTGCGCCAGATGCCACTTGGTGGGGCTCGCGTCCGGCATGGACTGGGCGAGCTGGTCCTCGGGGGTCAGGCTGCGGGTGAGCGCCTCGGTGGCGTGGCGCACGGCCCGGTAGCGGGCAAGCGCGGCGGCCTCGGCGGCCGGGGCTGGCGCGCGGAGGCGGGCCTCTTCGGGGATCTGCGCCATGGGCCCTCCGCTTGTGTCGTTTCCCGGAGATGGGGACGGACGGCGGCCTTCTCAATTGTTGAGCTTGCCCCCTGCACGGCCCCAACGTCGGCCTGTCGACGAAGTTCCGGAAACGGCATGGTTTTCGGGCTGTGGACTGCCGGAACAGATGGAGGGGGGTTGCGTTCATCCGGCGCCAAAACCGGCAGATCGTGAAAAGAGCCCCGGGTTGGGCCGACAAGAGGGCGCCCATGAACGCGACGACCAACTGGCGCGACCAAGTCGTCGGATTGATCCCTGCGCTTCGGGCGTTCGCCTGGTCGCTGAGCCACAACGGCTCCGACGCCGACGACCTCGTGCAGGACACCCTGATCAAGGCCTGGACCAACCGCGACAAGTTCGAACCGGGCACCAACCTGCGCGCCTGGCTCTTCACGATCCTGCGGAACACCTACTACACGAACGTGCTGCGCCGCCGGCGTGAGGTCCGCGACGAGACGGGCGAGTACGCCTCCACCCTGAAGGCGGCCCCGACCCAGGACTGGAGCGTGGCCATGCGCTCGCTGCAGCAGGCGCTGCAGCAACTGCCGGACGAGCACCGCGAGGCGCTGATCCTGGTGGGCGCGGCGGGCCTCTCCTACGAAGAGGCGGCCGAGATCTGCGGCTGCGCCCTGGGCACCATCAAGAGCCGGGTGAACCGGGCCCGCGCCCGCCTGCTGAAGATCATGGACGCCGAGGACGCCACCGACGTGATGGCCCTGGACGACGTGATCGCCGCCCGCGCCTAGCCCAGCCTGCGGACCCGCTCGGGGGCTTCTTCGTCGAGCTGGTCGACCACAGACTTGATGCGGTCCGGGATCGCCCGGACCTCGATCCCACGGAACATTCGCACGAGCGCCTGGTCGAGGGCTGCGGCCTGCTGGCGGCGCTTGGCGGTCCGGTGGGTCATGGCGCGGCATGTCGGACATGGCCCCGCGCGCCGCAAGCGGCGCCGCGACGCCTGCGACAATCGGGGTCAGGCTGCGGCGCGGCCGGAACAGCGCCTCCGCCTCGTGGGTTCAGCCCGCAACAATTGCCGAGGAAGGAGTCAGCAATGGCCAACCGGGACGATTATCGAGGCTATGGCGGCCAGGGCCGCGACCGCTGGCGGCGCGACGACGACCAGCGCCAGATGGGCGGGCGCTATGGCGGCCGCGGCGACGAGCGCCGCTCGTTCGGCGACGAGGGCCGCTTCAATTCGGACCAGGCGCGCTCCGGCGACGGCTGGCGCGGCGGCGGCGGCGACGGCGGCGGCTGGCGCGGCGGCCGTGGCGAGGGCGAGCAGGACGCCTGGCGGCGCGACCGCTACGGCTCACGCTTCGACCAGGACCGCACCAACTACGGTTCGGGCTACGACCGCCAGTCCGGGGACTACGGCCGCGGCGAGGGCAGCGGCTACGGCGGCCAGGAGTACGGTCTGGAGGGCGGTGGGAACCGCAATCGCGGCCAGGGCGGTCAGGGCGGCCAGTTCGGGGGCCGCAACGAGCGCGAGCAGTGGCGCCCCGAGGGCTCCAGCCCCTACGGCCACACCGAGCTGAACCCGAGGGCGAGCGGCGTCGAGGAGTTCGGCGCGCCGCACGACTACGCCTACCATCCGCGGCAAGGGCACGAGTTCGACGCCGACTACACCCGCTGGCGCGACGAACAGCTCCGTGGCCACGACCGCGACTACCAGGAATGGCGCCGCCACCAGCACGAGCAGTACGACGACGAGTACCGGAAGTTCCGGGCCGAGCGGCGGGACACCTTCGGCAAGAACTTCCACGAGTGGCGCTCGCAGCGGAACATGTCGACCGGCATGGGCCGCCAGGACATCGCGCCCGGCATGCATGGCCAGCACAACTTCGCCGGCGGCTTCGGCGGCGGCAGCGACATGCCGTCCGGCCGGTTGGAGAGCCGGTCGGCGCTGACCAACAGTCCGGCCATGACCCAGACCGGCGGCCAGGCCACCGGCCACACGGGCGGCCAGACCGGCAGCGGCCAGACCGGCAGCGGCCAGGCCAGCGGCGGCCAGGCCAGCGGCGGCCAGGCGACCGCGGCCAGCGGCGGCTCCGAGTTCGGGAAGGTCGCCCCGGCGGTGAAGGCGGCGTCCGACGGCGACATCCGGCGCGACACCGACAACGACCACGACAACGACGACAAGCGCACGGGCGGCGACGCCGACAAGAGCTGAGCCGGTCCACGGCGCTGACCAGGGGCCCCGGCGGGCGACCGCCGGGGCCTTTGCGCATGGTGGCGCGGCGCGCCGTTGCGCCGTAAGACCCGCTCATGACCCGCGACGACGCCCGGGCGCTGGACGCCCAGGACCCCCTCGCCCGCTTCCGCGACGCCTTCGACCTCCCTCCGGGGATGATCTACCTGGACGGCAACTCCCTGGGCCCGCCGCCGAAGACCGCGCTGGCTGGCCTACGCGACGCCGCCGAGCGGCAGTGGGGCCGGGACCTGATCACGAGCTGGAACGTCAACGGCTGGATCGACGCGCCGCTCCGGGTCGGCGGCAAGATCGCGGGGCTGCTGGGCGCCCGGCCGCACGAGGTGGCCGTGGCCGACTCCACCTCGGTCAACCTCTTCAAGCTGGCCGCCGGCGCGCTCGGCCTGCGGCCCGGCCGGCGGGTGATCCTGTCGGAGACCGGCAACTTCCCCACCGACCTCTATGTGCTGGAGGGCCTGGCGCGCACCGCCGGGGCGGAGCTTCGCGCCGTCCATCCCGACCGGCTGCTGGACGCCCTGAACGAGGACGTGGCGGTGCTGGTGCTGACCCACGTCCACTACCGCACCGCCCGGCGGTGGGACATGGCCGCCCTGACCGCGGCGGCTCACGCGAAGGGCGCGCTCGTGCTCTGGGACCTCAGCCACAGCGCGGGCGCCGTGGCCGTGGACCTGAACGACTGCGGCGCGGACCTGGCGGTGGGCTGCGGCTACAAGTACCTGAACGGCGGCCCCGGCGCGCCGGCCTTCCTGTTCGTGGCCGAGCGCCACCTGGGCGCGATCCGCTCTCCCCTGTCCGGCTGGATGGGCCATGCGGAGCCCTTCGCCTTCGAGCACGGCTACCGGCCTTCCGGGGACATCCGCGCCCAGCTCTGCGGCACGCCCGGCGTGCTCGGCCTGGCGGCGCTGGAGGCCAGCATCGACCTTCAGGTCCAGGCCGACCCTGCCGCCATCGAGGCCAAGGGCCAGTCGCTGTGCGACCTGTTCATCGCCGAGACGGACAGCCGCTGCGGGCGGTTCGGCGTCGAGCTCGCCACGCCCCGGGCGGCGCGCGAGCGCGGCCTGCACGTCTCGTTCGCCCACCCGCAGGGCTACGCCGTCGTTCAGGCGCTGATCGCGCGCGGCGTGGTCGGCGACTATCGCAGCCCCGACCTGATGCGCTTCGGCTTCTCGCCCCTCTACCTCAGCCACGCCGAGGTGTGGGACGCGGTGGCGATCCTCGAGGAGGTCCTCGCGACCGGCGCCTGGGACCGTCCCGAGTTTCGCGCCCGGGCGGCGGTGACCTGAGCCTCGTGGCTCAGGCGTCGGGCTTGTAGCCGTACGGCAGCAGGTAGCGGTAGCCGCTGATCCCGGTGGGCGCCTTCTCGTCCGATGCGCCGACCGGTGTGAGGTCCCAAGGCGGCTGCTGGCCTTTCGGGAAGGCGGCGACGTTGACATCGCCGGTGCCCACGTTGCCGGGATAGGCCTTGGGCGACGTCGGCGTCGCGAAGGGCGCGTAGAACCAGTAGAGGTCGTAGCCCGCCTTGAAGAAGACCTCGTTGACCTCGGCGCGGGCTTCCGGCCGACTGCCCACCGCCTCCACCAGCCAGACGGCCGAGCGGTTCTCGATCAGGCGGCGCGCGCCGGCGATCACCTGCGGCTCGAAGCCCTCGACGTCGATCTTCACCAGCCGGGTGTCGGGGGGCGCGATCTCGTCGAGCGTGAGCATGCGGACGGCTTCCTTCGGCCCTTCCATGTCGACGTTCAGCAGCCCGAAGCGCATGTCGGTCGAAAGATCGATGGCCGGGAACTGGATGAGCCCGGGCTCTGCCCCGGCGGCCGCGTGCACGGCGTCCACCTTGTAGAGCCGATTGTTGAGGGCGTTGGCCGCCAGCAGGCTGGCCATGCCGCGGTGGGCCTCCACCCCGATCACCCGCCATTCCGGCCGGCGCTGGGCGAACGGCAGGGCGATGGCCCCGAGGTTCGCGCCGACGTCGATGAAGGTCCCCCGCTCGCCGGCGCAGGCGACCAGGAAGTCGATCTCCGGCTTGGCGAATTCGCCATAGAACCGCAACGAGTTGCCGATCGCCCGGTCGAGGGCGGGCACCAGGAACGTCAGCCCGTAGGCGATGGTGGAGTCCAGCATGGCTCCCGGATAGCGAGGCGCCCGGGTGCTGGCAATGCGGCGCTCAGGCGTCCGGCTCGAAGGCCAGGAAGCCCATCTTGGCGAGCACGCCGGCGGCGAGCGCGACGCTGCGCACCGGGCGTCCGAGCGCGGCCGCCGCGGCCTCCAGGGTCGTGGCCCCGCCCTCCAGCAGCCCCCAGAGCGGCGCGGCCGTGGCCTGGGCGGCCGCCCCGCTGGGGAACAGCGGGTGGTCGGCCAGGGCGCGGTAGGCGGCGAGCGTCGCGCCCGGGCGCAGCGCCACGCGGGTCTGCGGGCCGAAGGCATGGGTCGGATAGGCTGCGAAGGCGGTGAACGGGTCCAACTGCGCGCCGGGACGGACGGCCTGCAGGCCCGCGCCATCGCGCCGCCGGCGGGCGTCGAGCTCGCCCCAGAGCTCCACGTACCGCCCATAGACGCGGGCCCAGTCGAACTCGGCGCGGGCCCGGGCCTGGCCCGCCGCGCCCATGCGCCGGCGCAGTTCCTCGCTGACGACCAGCTCCGAGAGGGCGCGGACCAGTCGCTCGGGGTCGACGGACGTGGCCGCCGCCGCCCCCCAGCTCAGGGTGTCGTCGGTGATGGTGCGCGCCTGGTGGGCGTAGGCCAGGTGGGCGCCCAGGCCGGGGGCCGGCGCCCAGGTGGGGATGAGGAAGCCGTCCACTCCGTCGCGGACCGTGTCGCGGTAGCCGTCCCAGTCGCTCGCGACCACCGGCAGCCCCGCCGCCATGGCCTCCAGCGGCGTGAGGCCGAAGGTCTCCTGGATGTTGTCGGAGAGGGAGATGAAGAGATCGGCGGCGTTCCAGGCGTCCGCACGGGACAGGGGATCGTTGCCGTCCACCCGCAGCCGCCGTACGCCGGGCGCGAGCAGCGCGCCGCCGCGCTCGAACGCCAGGCGATCGTTGTCGGTCTTGGGCCAGCCGCACTCGATGAGGACGAGCCGCCGCCCGGTCCGCGCGGCCGCGACCTCCAGGCCCTGGTACATCTGCCCCGGGTGGGCCTTGGACATCAGCGAGAGCCGGCCCACGAAGAGCGCCGCCACCTCGTCCTCGCCTACGGCCAGGGCCGAACGGGCGGCCGCGCGGGCAGCGTCGGGGCGCAAATGGTCCTCGCAGTGCACGCCCAGCGGGATCACCGGCAATTGCGGCAGCGACGGAGCAGCCTCGGTCCCGTAGCGCCAGCGGGCGTACTCGAGTTCGGCCTCGAGCACGGCGGCGACGGCGGCCCGCAGGCTGTGCGAGGTGCAGACGAGCGCGTCCCACGGCATCAGCGGCTCGCGGGCCAGCAGCGCGAGCTCCGGCAGGCGGTTGAACACGGTGTGGGCGACCGCGGTGATCGAGTATCTCCCCAGGCCAACCCAGGCCCGCGCCGCCACCTCCGCCTGGATGGCGGGATCCATGCGGTGGACCGCCCCCTGCGCGGCCAGCTCCTCGGCGTCGGTGGTCAGCAGCCAGCGGGCGGGCGCCGCGGGGTCGATGGCCCGCACGGCCTCGGCGAACGCGCCGGCGTGCCCCGCCTCGTAGCCGTAGCCGACCACCTCGCCCCCGCCGCGCCCGGCGACGGCGGCGCGCAGGAAGGCGGTATTGGCAACGCGGCGGCCGAGGGCGGCCTGGCCGGCGTGGTAGGTGTCGGGCGTGAAGCTGAGCGCGGCGCGGACCATGCAAGGGCGGTGTGAGGCTGACGCGAAGGCCTTATCGCGGGTCGCCGGGCATGACCAGAACGGCGGCTCCGGCAGCTCCGCCAGAAACCCTCACCCACGCGTTGCCCAATCTCGCCACTTTCGATATGGAGAGCCCTCCCCGCGCCGGAGCCGCCCCCAAGGCGGCGCCAGCGGTCGCAAGACACCGGGGAAACGGGAGAAAACCCGTCCAAAATCAACTGGTGACGTGGCCGAGTGGCTGAAGGCAACGGTTTGCTAAATCGTCATACTCGAAAGGGTATCGAGGGTTCGAATCCCTCCGTCACCGCCACCTTCCCCTGAAGCTCCGGAAGACCGCCGCCGCCCCGTTCGCCGGGCGGCGATTTTTTTTGCGCGAGCGCGGATGGAGCGCCGCGCGCCTGTCGTTGGATCATCAGACGGTCGCCTCCCGTCCCTCTTTGGCGACCGTTCCGTCGGCCCCCGGCGTCGCCCCCTGGCGGCGTCGGGGGATCCGCAGGCGAGCAAGCTGAACTATACAATTTACGCGTGAGCCCAACCTGGGTTAGTGTTGGCCGGGCCAGGGCGTGACAACATCTAGTCGCCAATACGGGGACGGCGATGCGCACCTTTTCTCTGTTCATCGAGGACCGGCGCTATTCCGCGCCGACACTGCAGTTCGTCATCGCGGCCGACGAACACCGCGCCCGGGAGCTCGCGCTGCGCGAGCTGGTGGCGTCGGGCGAACACCTCTCGGTCGAGGTGCAGGAGAACGGCCGCACCCTCTTCCGCGAACAGCGCCGCGAAGACCAGGCGGCCTGCCGCTAGGCGGCCCGGCTCAGCCCTGGGCCAACCACTCGCGCGCCTGGCGCTGGGCCTCGGCGATGTCGTCCGCGCCCATCTCGCCCGAGAGCTCCTTGCGGTAGACCTTGGCCTCGACCGAGCCGCGCATGGCCGCCAGGTTGAACAGCATGTGCGCCGAGACGTAGTCGAGCGGCGCGCCGCCCTGACCCGTCGAATACAGCAGCCCCAGTCGGAACAGCTCGTCGCCGCTCGCGTCCGGCGTCGGAAGCGGCAGGCCTTCGCTCACCATTTCCATGCTCGCAGGCATGATTCCAAATCCCTTCTTGGCCGCCCGATTCTGGGTCCATGGCCTTATGGGGACATAGGAAACGCGCGTTAGGCTGAACACATGGTTAAGCCTGCCGTTGTCCGGCCTTCATGTTCAGAAGAGCGGCCAAGCATTCGACCGCTCTTCTGAGTGAAAGTCTCAGCGGGCCCGCTGGCCGAACAGGATGCGGCGGGCGTCTTCCGCCTCCTTGCCCGAGGCGTTCAGCCCGGGGCCGCGGCGGATCTCCTCGGCGCGCTTCAGCGCGCGCTGGACGGCCTCGCGCTGCTCGATACGCTGGTACCAGGCCTTGAGGTTCGGGAACTCGTCGAGGATCACGCCGAAAGCCTTCCAGCCGGTGATCCAGGGCCAGGACATCATGTCGGCGATGGAGTAGTCGCCAGCGAGATAGTCACGGCCGTCCAGGCGCTTTTCGAGCACGCCGTAGAGCCGGTGCACCTCGTTGGAATAGCGGATGGCGCCGTAGGCGATGTGCCGCTGGTCGGAGGTGACGCTCGGGGCGTAGTTGCGGAAGTGGTTGGCCTGGCCGCTCATGGGGCCGAGGCCGGCCATCTGCCACATGATCCACTCGTCGACGGCTACCCGGGCGCGCTCGTCCTGCGGGTAGAACTGGCCGGTCTTGCGGCCGAGGTACTGGAGGATGGCGCCCGACTCGAACACCGAGATGGGCTCGCCGCCCGGCCCTTCCGGGTCGACGATGGCCGGCATGCGGTTATTGGGGCTGATGGCCAGGAACTCGGGCTTGAACTGGTCGCCCCGGCCGATGTTCACCGGCACGATCTCGTAGGGCAGCCCCATCTCCTCCAGCGCGATGGTCACCTTGTGGCCATTGGGGGTGGGCCAGTAGTGCACCTCGATCGGCTGGGGCATGGGCGCGTCCTTTTGTCTCGTGGATTGAAGCCTGGCCGATAGATGGCGCCGCCTGCGCCCGAGGCAAGCGGCGATGCGGAGCCCCGGCGCGCGCCGTGCGTTGTTGACCGCGCCCCGGCGCCCGGCGAGGCTTGACCATGCCTGGGCGTTCTCGGCCGTTTTCAATCGCTTGCCGCCGCGTTCAGCCACAGTTCACGCGTCTGGCGGCAAGGTCGCGACGGAACAAGGAAGATTCGAGTTCACGACCCGCACCGATGAAGCGCCTGCTCGCCATATTCCTCGCCGCCGCGACCGTCGCGGGGCCGCTCGCCACGGCGCCGGCCCTGGCGCTGGACGGCGACCGCTGGGCCCAGCGCGGCGACCGCGGCCGGGGCGGCTACGACGCGCCCGGTCGGCGCTGGGGCGCGGACGATCGGGGGCCGGGCCCCGGCCGGGGCCGCGGGCCGGAGCGACGCTACGAGCGCGACGACGGACGGAACTACTACGGCCCGCCGCCGGGGGCCTATGCGCCGCCCAGGGCCTACGGCCTGCGCCGCGGCGGCTACCTGCCGCCGGAAGCGCGCGGCTCGGCCATCGAGGACTACGGCCGCCACCGCCTGCGGCCGCCGCCGCGCGGCTTCCGCTGGATGCGGGTGGACGGCGCCTACGCGCTCGTCGGTCCCGACGGGCAGATCTTCGACATGATCCGCTAGCGGCCCCTCCCCGTCATGGGGAGGGTTCCGCCGTCAGAGGCCCAGCTTCGACTTCAGGAGCTGGTTCACCGTGCCCGGGTTGGCCTTGCCCTGGGTGGCCTTCATCACCTGGCCGACGAACCAGCCGATGGCCTGGGGCTTGTCCTTCACGGCCGCCGCCTGGCCGGGGTTGGCGGCGATCAGGTCGTCGATGATCTTCTCCAGCGCGCCGGTGTCCGAGACCTGCTTCAGGCCCTGCTTCTCGACGATCTCGGAGGCCCGGCCCTCGCCCGCCCACATGCGCTCGAACACGTCCTTGGCGATCTTGGAGGAGATCACACCCTCCTCGATGAGCTGGACCAGCTCGGCGATGGCGTCGGGTGCGATGGGCGAGTCCCCGATCTCCAGCCCGCCCGCCGTGAGCTTGGCGGCCAGGTCGTTGGTCACCCAGTTGGCCACCAGCTTGGCGTCTCGGCCCTTCGCCGCCGCTTCGTAGAAGTCGGCCTTGGCCTGGTCTGAGATCAGCACGCCCGCGTCGTAGGCGGACAGGCCGTACTGCGACTGGAAGCGCCCCTTCTTGGCGTCTGGAAGCTCCGGCAGGTCGGCCTCGATGCGCTTGATCCAGGCCGGGTCCAGTTCCAGCGGCAACAGGTCGGGATCGGGGAAGTAGCGGTAGTCGTGCGCCTCTTCCTTGGAGCGCATGGACCGGGTCTCACCCTTCACCGTATCGAACAGGCGGGTCTCCTGGTCGACCTTTCCCCCGTCCTCGAGGATCTCGATCTGGCGGCGCGCCTCGTACTCGATCGCCTGCTGGATGAAGCGGAACGAGTTGACGTTCTTGATCTCGCAGCGCGTGCCGAGGTGGCCGAAGTCGCCGGAGGCGCGGAACTTCTCGTAGTCGCCCGGGCGGCAGACCGAGACGTTCACGTCGGCGCGCAGGTTGCCCTTCTCCATGTCCCCGTCGCAGGTGCCCAGGTAGACAAGGATGGTGCGCAGCTTCTTGACGTAGGCCGCGGCCTCTTCCGAGGAGCGCATGTCCGGACGCGAGACGATCTCCATCAGCGCCGTGCCGGCGCGGTTCAGGTCCACGTAGGTGAAGTTCGGATCCTGGTCGTGCAGGCTCTTGCCGGCGTCCTGCTCGAGGTGCAGGCGCTCGATGCGCACGGTGAAGGTGGAGCCGTCGTCGCGCTCGACGATGACCTCGCCCTCGCCGACGATCGGGTCCTTGAACTGGCTGATCTGATAGCCTTGCGGCAGGTCCGGGTAGAAGTAGTTCTTCCGGTCGAAGCGGCTCTTCAGGTTGATCTGCGCCTTGAGGCCCAGGCCGGTACGCACCGCCTGCTCGACGCAGTGGCGGTTGATCACCGGCAGCATGCCCGGCATGGCCGCGTCCACGAGGCTGACCTGCTCGTTCGGCCCCGCGCCGAAGCCCACCGCCGCGCCCGAGAAGAGCTTGGCGTTGGACGCGACCTGGGCGTGGACTTCCAGGCCCAGCACGATTTCCCAGGGGCCGGTGCGGCCTTGGATCACCTTGGTGTTCTCGCTCATGGCCGCTTCCCTACTGCCGGTCGCCGCGCAGGTGAAGCGCGTTCACAAGGCCACTTGCGCAATCGTCGCAAAATAGCCTCAAGCTTGGGCGCGCTTAGACGCTCCAACACCCCGGGGGAAGGAACACCCACATGAAGACCATCGCGCTCGCCGCCGTCGCCGCGGCCCTGATCGCCGGCCCGGCGCTGGCCCAGGAACACAACCACGCCAATCACGCCGCCGCCGCGGCCCCGGCCGCCGGCAAGCTGTCGGTCGAAAGCACCCCGATCGGCGAGATCGTGAAGAACGAGAAGGCCAAGGCCGCGCTCGAGAAGGCGCTGCCGGAGATCACCGCCTACTACGACCAGATCAGCACCATGACGCTGGCCCAGGTCGCCCCCATGAGCCAGGGCGCCATCGACGACGCCAAGCTCAAGGAGATCCAGGCCGAGTTCGACAAGCTCTGATCGGATCGCTCCCCCACCGGGGGAGCCGCCCCGAAAGGGCTGAGGGGGTCCGCTCAGGCCTGGGCCGACCCCCTCCCTCTCGCCGCGTCGCGGCGAGCCACCTCCCCGACGGGTAGGACCTCAGGTCACCTCACCACCACTTCTGGGGCTTGGCCTTGAAGTCAGCGGCCTTCTCGATGGCGCCGCCAAGCGAGAACAGGGTGCCCTCGTCCAGCGCGCGGCCGATGAGCTGCAGGCCCAGCGGCAGCCCGTTGGCGTCGACACCCGCCGGCACGCTCATGCCCGGCAGGCCGGCCAGGTTCACCGTCACCGTGAAGATGTCGTTCAGGTACATGGCCACGGGGTCGTCCGACTTCTCGCCGAGCGCGAAGGCCGCGGAGGGCGCGGTGGGGGTGAGCAGCGCGTCCACCTTCTCGAACGCCTGGTCGAAGTCGTCGGCGATGCGCCGGCGCACCTTCAGCGCCTTCAGGTAGTAGGCGTCGTAGTAGCCGGCCGAGAGGACGTAGGTGCCGATCAGGATCCGGCGCTTCACCTCCGCCCCGAAGCCCTCCGCGCGGGTGTTCTCGTAGGTGTCGGTCAGGTTGCCGCCTTCGACGCGCAGGCCGTAGCGCATGCCGTCGTAGCGGGCGAGGTTCGACGAGGCCTCGGCCGGCGCGATGATGTAGTAGGCCGGCAGCGCGTACTTGGTGTGCGGCAGGGAGACCTCGACGATCTCGCAGCCGGCGTCCTTCAGCCAGGCGATCCCCTGCTCCCAGAGCTTCTCGATCTCGGGCGGCATGCCGTCGACGCGGTACTCCTTCGGGATGCCGACCCGCAGGCCCTTCACCGGCTTGCCGACGAACTGGGCGAAGTCGGGCGTCTCCACCGGCAGGCTGGTGGAGTCCTTCGGGTCGTGGCCGCACATGGAGGAGAGCAGGATCGCCGCGTCCTCGACGGTGCGCGCCATCGGGCCGGCCTGGTCGAGCGACGAGGCGAAGGCGACGATCCCCCAGCGCGAGCATCGGCCGTAGGTCGGCTTGATGCCGACGGTGCCGGTGAAGGCGGCGGGCTGGCGGATCGAGCCGCCGGTGTCGGTGGCCGTGGCGCCCAGGCAGAGCTCGGCGGCGACCGCCGCGGCCGAGCCGCCCGAGGAGCCGCCCGGCGTAAGCTGGGCGTTGCCGCCCCGGGCCCGCCAGGGGTTCACCACCGGACCGTAGGCCGAGGTTTCGTTGGACGAGCCCATGGCGAACTCGTCCATGTTGAGCTTGCCCAACATGACCGCGCCGTCGCGCCACAGGTTGGTGGTGACGGTGGACTCGTAGGTCGGCCGGAAGCTGGCGAGGATCTTGGACGCCGCCGCGCTCTGCACGCCCTCGGTGCAGAACAGGTCCTTGATGCCGAGCGGCGCGCCTTCCAGTCGGCCGGCCTCGCCGCGGGCGCGGCGCTGGTCGGAGGCGCGGGCCATCTCCAGCGCCTTCTCCGGCGTGGCCACGGAGAAGGCGTTCAGCGCCTTGGCGGCCTCCACGGCCTCGACATGGGCCTGGGCGAGCTCCACGGCGGAGAACGACTTGGCGGCCATCCCGTCGAGGGCGGCCTTGAGGGTCAGCGAGGTGAGGTCGGACATGGCTATTCGACCACCTTCGGCACGACGAAGAAGTTGTTCACGGACTTGGGGGCGTTGGACAGCACCTTGGCCGGGTCGCCGCCGTCGGTGACCACGTCGTCGCGCATGGGCAGCGGCGTGTGGATGGCCGTGGTCATCGGCTCGACGCCGTCGGTGTCGACCTCGTTGAGCTGCTCGATCCAGCTCATGATCGCCGTCAGCTCCCTGGCCAGCGGCTCCAGCTTCTCTTCGGGCTCGGCGATCCGCGCGAGCCGGGCGACCTTGCGGACGGTCGCCGCGTCGATGGCCATGACCATCCCTCCTTGAACTCAGGCGCGTGGGTTAGCCGTGGCGGGCGTGCTTTTGCAAGCTATCCCGCCTAAAGAGCCGCCATGGCCGTGATCGACCTCCTCGAGCTGCCCGCCGCGACGGCGCCCTACTCGCCCCTCGTGGGCCTCGACCTGGGCGAGAAGACCATCGGGGTGGCGGTGTCGGACGCGACCCGCACGGTGGCCTCGCCGCTGGAGCTGATCCGCAAGACCAAGTTCACCGACGACGCCAACGCCCTGTTCCGCGCGATGGAAAGCCGCGGAGCCCAGGGCATCGTCATCGGCCTCCCCGTCAACATGGACGGGACGGAAGGCGCGCGCTGCCAGTCCAACCGCGCCTTCGCCCGCAACCTGCTGCGGCTGAAGGACATCCCTATCGCCTTCTGGGACGAGCGGATGAGCACCATGGCGATCAACCGGATGCTGATCGGCGAGGCCGATCTGACCCGCGCCAAGCGGGCCGAGGTGGTCGACCGCGCCGCCGCCGCCTGGATCCTGCAGGGCGCGCTGGAGCGCCTCAGGAACGCCTAGCGGCGAACACCCCGTGGAAGGACACCGGCAGGGCGACGTCCGCCCGCCAGGTGCAGAGCGGCCCGTCGGCAAGATGGCGGGCGTCGAACACGTGCAGCTCGGTCGCCCGGGCGTCGAGGTTCACGCTCGTCCCCACCAGCCAGCCGTCGAACTCGCCTGCGCCGCGCGGCACGAAGACCATCTCCTCGACCAGCGTGCGAGGACCGAAGTCGAACACCTCGGTGCGGTCGCGACGCCAGTCCTGCACCGCCACCGCCTGGAAGAAGGGGCTCCTCGGGTCGGTGCGGGTGAGGACGACGGTGCGGGCGCGCGCCCGGCCGGCCACTCGCGGATCGGAGCGCGGGAACTCGGCCGGGGTGGCGGTGTGCTCGATGGCGCCCGAGCCGTCTGGCCGAAGCGTGACGAAGCTGAGCCGCGTGGCGTCCGCCCCGGCCGGCGCGCGGCCGGCGACGAGGTCACGGGCGCCCTGCACCGCGAACTCCGGCGTCGGCGTCGTGCAGATGTCGAAGCGGATCGTCCCGTCCGCATCCTCCCAGGCGTCGCCCATGTGGAAGGCCGAGAAGGCCGGCAGCTCGTAGACGCGGCGCCGCGAGAGGTCGTCCTTGTCGAGCACCAGGACCTGGGTTCCGGCGTCGGCCCGCCAGACGTAGCCGGCCGAGACCGGCGCGACCATGCGCTCATGGATCCAGGGCTGCAGGACGATGACCAGGTGGCGCGCCGTAGCCGTGAAGTCGTGCAGGTAGCTGGCCCTGGGCAGGGTGAGAGGGGTGGCTGCCTCCAGGGCGCCGTCGGGCGAGAGCCGCCAGACCACCGCCCGGCTGCCCGAGACCCCGAGATTCCAGACGCGGCCGTCCGGCTCGACGCGCGGGTGCGCCAGGAAGGGCATGCCCTTCAGGTCGGGCCGGAAGGTGTGGAAGCCGCGGGTCTCCAGGGTGTCAGGATCGAGCGCAGCCGGGGAGCCCGCTTCCCACAGGGCCCACAGCGCCTGGCCGGCCATCATCACCGAGGTGTTGGCGGCGTTCACGTCATCCGGGCCCCGGACCTGGGCGCCGGGCCCGGCCGCGGTGCCGAAGCCGGGGGTGACGATGGCGCCGACCGCGGTGTCGACCCGCCGCTTAGGCGTATCCACGAAGCGGGCGGCGAGCTGCGCCTGGCCATCGGCGATCGCGTAGCGGCGCACCAGGCCGTCCCCGTCGAACCAGTGGCCCACGGCCGAGCCGCCCCGGCGGAACCGGGCCGGCCCATTGCGGTAGAGGACGCCATCGAGGCCGGCCGGCGCGCGGCCGTGGACACGAGCCAGCTCCCGCGGGGCGACGTCGCCCTCCACGTCGGCGAGGCCCAGGGTCCAGTCGGCGCCGTTGGCGGCGGCGGCGAACACGGTCTCGGGCGAGAAGGCCAGCGCGCCGAGACCGGCGGCGGCGGAGAGGAAGGCGCGGCGGTTCATCGGATGGCTCCGGGCTTCGGCGGGGTCAGTCAAGGGTGATGGTCTGGGCGCCGGCGCCCGGGCCGAAGGCGAAGGCCGCCTCGGCCCACTTGGGCGGCCCCATCATGCCCCTGGCGTTGTTCGAGAAGGCGAACGGCTCCGTCGGGATGCCGAAGGGATTCGTCCCCATCCGCCCGTCGCCGTCGACGTCATGGAAGACCTTGATGCCGTAGCGGCCGGCCGGCAGCTCGAAGCGCGCCGTGGCGGCGGCCCCGGTGACCGGCACGGCGAGCGCGCGCAGCGGCTTGCCGCCACGGTCGAAGCTCGCCTCGGCGTCGTAGAGGGCGACCATCAGGGCGCCGGCGGGGGTCTTCAGCCCCTCGAAGGCTACGGTGAGCGGCGCGTCCTCGGCGCGGGCCAGATCCGGCGCGGCGAGGGTCAGGACCGCAAGGGCGAGGGTCACAAGGGCGGGGCGGGACATGGCGGGCTCCGGGTTGCGTCGGAGCCGTCCTGCCAAGCCCTCCCCTCCTCTGTCCCGGGCCTATGCGCCGCCCGCCGCAGCGGGTTCGTGAACCGCCGCCGGCCGCCGTTCACGCATCGCGAACGACGGCGTTGGGACTCAGAGCCCGCCGGCGAAGAAGTCCCGTTTGCCGAGCGCCGCGCCCTTATGACGGGCGATGGCGTAGGCCATGGAGAGGTGGAAATAGAAGTTGGGCGTGGCGAAGCCGGTCAGCCACTGGGCGATCGGCAGCGTCGGCTCCATGACGCCGATGTTGAACGTCAGCGGGACCTCGTCGCGGCCCTGGAACTGCTCGGGCTTGAGGGCCGAGAGATCGGCCTTGGCCTCCTGGATCGCGCCGAGCAGGCCCGGCAGGTCGAGATCGTCGGCCAAGGCCGGCGGGACCTCGACGCCGGCGGCGCGCGCCGGCCAGCCGCGCGCGAAGCTGAGCACCGTGTTGGCCTGCTGGCGCAGGTTGAACATGTCGGGCGCGAGCCGCCAGTCGAGCATCTCGGCTTCGGAGACGCCGACGGCGCCCGCGTGATCGCCGGCCTTGGTGAGCACATTGGCCAGGACGTCGAGGCCGCGGCTGTAGACGCCGACGGTGGTGTAGAGATCGACCTTCATTGTTTCCCCCTTGCTGATCCGTGACCGCTGATATGGCGCTGCGGCCAAGCTTCGGAAAGGGCTTTCCGGCGGCCCCAGCCTCGTCTAGGAGGGCGCTTTAATGAGCGGCGCCCCTCCTGGTCTGAACGAGGTCCTCGGCCGGACCTTCCCCTTCCCGAAGCGCCACTTCCTGTCGGTGACGGACCTGAACGAGGTCGAGGTGGCGAGCCTGCTCGACCTCGCCGACGGGTTCGTGCAGCTCAACCGCCAGACCTCGAAGAAGCTCGACCTCCTGAAAGGTCGGACGCTGATGAACCTGTTCTTCGAGAACTCCACCCGCACCCAGAGCTCATTCGAGCTGGCCGGCAAGCGGCTGGGCGCCGACGTGGTCAACATGAGCCCCCGCTCCTCGTCCATCGCCAAGGGTGAGACCCTGATCGACACGGCGGTGACGCTGAACGCCATGCAGCCGGACCTGCTGGTGGTGCGGCATTCGTCGTCCGGCGCGGCCTCCCTGCTGTCGCAGAAGGTCACCTGCTCGGTGATCAACGCCGGCGACGGGCAACACGAGCACCCGACCCAGGCGCTGCTCGACGCGCTCTCCATGCGGCGCGCGTTCGGGCGGATCGCAGGGCTGAAGGTGGCCATCTGCGGCGACATCCTGCACAGCCGGGTGGCCCGCTCGAACATCGCCCTCCTGCAGATGCTCGGCGCCTACGTCCGGCTCGTTGGCCCGCCCACCCTGATCCCCACCCAGGCCGACCGCTGGAACGTCGAGATCCACCACGACCTGCGCAAGGGCATCGACGGCTGCGACGTGGTCATGATGCTGCGCCTGCAGCTCGAGCGGATGGACGGGGTGATGGCCCCCTCGCAGCGCGAGTACTTCCGCTATTGGGGCCTCGACCGCGAGAAGCTGGCGCGCGCCGCGCCGGGCGTGCGGGTGATGCACCCGGGGCCGATGAACCGCGGCGTGGAGATCGACTCGGAAGTGGCCGACGACCTCTCAGTCAGCCTGATCCAGGACCAGGTGGAGATGGGCGTGGCCGCGCGCATGGCGGTGCTGACGGCGCTCGCCGCGCGCCTGGACAATCAATGATGGCCGCCCGTCCCCTCGCCCTCACCAATGTGCGCCTGCTGGACCCGGCCTCCGGCTACGACGGGCCGGGCGCGGTCATCGTCACCGAGGGCGTGATCGCCGACGTGGTGCGGGCCGGCGATCCGGGCGCGCTCGGACCGGACGTCGAGGTCGTCGACGGCGGCGGCAAGCTGCTGATCCCGGGCCTCGTGGACCTACGGGTGAAGACCGGCGAGCCGGGCGACGAGCCCAAGGAGACGCTGAAATCCGCCTCGCTCGCAGCGGCGGCCGGCGGCGTCACCTCGATCGTCGTCCAGCCCGACACCAAGCCGGTGGTGGACGACCCGTCCGTGGCCGACTTCATCCTGCGGCGCGCCCGCGACATCGAGCTGGTGCACGTCTACCCCGCCGGCGCGGCGACCAAGGGCTGCGACGGCCAGCGAATGGCCGAGATCGGCCTGATGCGCGAGGCGGGCTGCGTCTACGTCAGCGACGCCGACCGGCCGATCGTGGACTCCAAGGTGTTCCAGCGGGTGCTGGCCTACGCCAAGCAGTTCGGAGTGCTGGTCGCCCACCGCCCGGTGGACCCCTGGCTGACGGCCGGCGGCGCCGCCACGTCGGGCGAGTTCGCCTCGCGCATGGGCCTGCCGGGCCAGCCGGCCATCGCCGAGCGGATCGGGCTGGAGCGCGACCTGGCGCTGGTGGAGCTGACCGGGGCGCGGCTGCTGGTGGACCAGGTGACCACCGCGGGCGCTCTGGAGACCCTGCGGCGCGGGCGAGGGCGCGGCCTGCCGGTCACCGCCTCGACCTCGATCAACCACCTGTCGTTCAACGAGATCGACATCGGCGACTACCGCACCTTCTGCAAGCTCGACCCGCCGCTGCGCGGCGAGGACGACCGCAATGCGCTGATCGAGGCGGTCGCCTCCGGGCTCGTGCAGATCGTCGTCTCGGCCCACGCCCCCGCCCCGGCCGAGGACAAGCGCCGGCCCTACGACGAGGCCGCCCCGGGCGCCATCGGCCTGCAGACCCTGCTGCCGGCCCTGCTCACCCTGCACCACGAGGGACGCGCGCCGCTGATCGACCTGGTCCGCACCGTGACCAGCGCGCCCGCCGACCTGCTGGGCCTGCCCGCCGGCCGGATCGCCAAGGGCGCGCCCGCCGATCTGGTGCTGCTCGACCCCAACGCCCCGATCCTGGTGGACGCCGACAAGCTGATCTCCAAGTCGAAGAACTCGCCATTCGACGGACGCCGGCTGCAGGGCAAGGTCCTGCGGACCCTGGTGGACGGGCGCACCGTCTACCAGGCCTGACGTTCACCCTCTGTTCGCAAGCGTCACGGCTGTGCTAGGCTGGCGCGACACGCTGGGAGCGTGACGGGCCGGGACGGCGCAGCTACGACTGCGGACCGGAATCGGGGGAGTTTTCGATGTCTGACGTCCTGATGCTGCTCGGCGCCGTGGCGCTCGGCGGCTACCTGCTGGGGTCGATCCCCTTCGGCGTCATCGCCACCAAGCTGGGCGGGGCCGGCGACGTCCGGTCCATCGGCTCGGGCAACATCGGCGCGACCAACGTGCTGCGCACCGGTCGCAAGGACCTGGCGGCCATCACCCTGATCGGCGACGGCGGCAAGGGCGCGGTGGCGGTGCTCATCGCCCACCTGATCAGCCTGGACCTCCCGGCGCAGCAGCATGCCCTGCTCGTGGCGGTGGCGGCCGGCGCGGCCTTCCTGGGCCACCTGTTCCCGGTCTGGCTGGGCTTCAAGGGCGGCAAGGGCGTGGCGACCTTCTTCGGCACCCTCCTGGCCGCCGCCTGGCCGGTGGGCATGGCGGCCGGCGCCACCTGGATCGTGGTCGCCTTCCTGTTCCGGATCTCCTCGCTGGCGGCGCTGGTCGCCGCGGCGCTGGCCCCGGTCTACGTCTTCGTGTTCGGCCGCCCGACCGAGATGGCCTGGCTCGCCTTCTTCATGGCCGCGCTCATCTATATCCGCCACACGCCCAACATCCGCCGCCTCCTGAAGGGCGAAGAGCCGCGGATCGGCGGCGGCAAGAAGGAGGCGGGCGCGGCGTGATCCGGGCGCTGTCGGAGGCCCAGCGGCGCGACTGGCTGCGGCTGGCGCGCACGGAGAACGTCGGCCCGGTCACCTTCGACCAGCTTATCCAGCGCTATGGGGAGCCCAGCCTGGCGCTGGCCGCCCTGCCCGACCTCGCCCGCCGCGGCGGTCGCATCAACCCGATCCGGATCCCAACCGAGGCGCAGGCCGAAGCCGAGCTCGCGGCCGGCGCGGCGCTCGGCGCGCGGCTGATCTGCGCCTGCGAGCCGGACTTCCCGCAGCCGCTCGCGGCGCTGGACCCGCCGCCGCCGCTCATCTGGACCCGCGGCAAGATCGAGCTGCTGCGCCGGCCGACGGTGGCCATCGTCGGGGCGCGGGTGGCGTCGGCCGCCGGTCAGCGGTTCGCCCGCGGGCTGGCCGCCGAACTGGGCGAAGCCGGCCTCGTGGTGGTCTCGGGAATGGCCCGCGGCATCGACGGGGCGGCGCACGAGGCGGCGCTCGGGACCGGAACGGTGGCGGTGCTGGGCGGCGGGATCGACGACGTCTATCCGCCGGAGCACGGCGAACTCTACGGCCGCATCTGCCGTGACGGCTGCGTGGTCTCGGAGAGCGAGCCCGGGCGCACGGCCGTGGCCCGGGACTTCCCGCGGCGCAACCGGATCATCTCGGGCCTGTCGCAGGCGGTGGTGGTGGTCGAGGCCGAGCTCCGCTCGGGCTCGCTGATCACCGCCCGGCTGGCGGCCGAGCAGGGGCGCGAAGTGCTGGCGGTGCCCGGCTCGCCGCTCGATCCGCGGGCCAAGGGCTGCAACGACCTGATCCGGCAGGGCGCGGCGATCTGCGAGGGGGCGGAGGACGTGCTGCGCGCCCTGGAAGGCCTGCGCGGCTTCCGCGAGCCCGACCGACGGTTCGCGCCGCCGCCGGGTCCCGAGCCGGACGACGGGCTGCGCGAAAAGGTGGCCGCCCTGCTCTCCCCCACCGCAGTCAGCCGCGACGAGATCGCCCGCGCCGCCGGCGGCCCGCCGGCCGCCGTGTTCGCCGCGCTGGTGGAGCTGGCGCTCGCCGGCCGCGCCGAGCTGCAGGCCGGCGGCATGGTGGCGGCATGTTGATCCGACGAAGTTCCCCCGTAGGGGGAAGCGGGCGGACGGCCCGGCGTGCGCCGCCGAGGCCCGTTGACAGGGCTTGGGCGCCGCCCCCACCTTCCGCGCACTTCGAACCGGGCCTGCCGCCCGGGAAAGGCTGCCTCAGGACAATATGAAAGTCGTCGTCGTCGAGAGCCCGGCCAAGGCCAAGACCATCAACAAGTACCTGGGCTCGGACTACAAGGTCCTGGCGTCGTACGGTCACGTGCGCGACCTGCCGGCCAAGGACGGCTCGGTCCGTCCGGACGAAGACTTCGCCATGTCCTGGGACGTGGATGCGAAGGCCGCCAAGCGGCTGGCCGACATCGCCGACGCCGCCAAGGGCGCCGACCGCCTGATCCTCGCCACCGACCCCGATCGCGAGGGTGAGGCCATCTCGTGGCACGTGCTGGAGGTGCTGCAGAAGAAGCGCGCCCTCAAGGACGCCGCGGTCGAGCGGGTGGTGTTCAACGCCATCACCAAGTCCGCCGTCACCGAGGCGATGAAGAACCCGCGCCAGCTCGACATGGAGCTGGTGGAGGCCTACCTCGCCCGCCGCGCCCTGGACTATCTGGTGGGCTTCACGCTCTCGCCGGTGCTGTGGCGCAAGCTGCCGGGCTCGCGCTCGGCCGGCCGGGTGCAGTCCGTGGCCCTGCGCCTGATCGTCGACCGCGAGATCGAGATCGAGCGCTTCAAGACCCAGGAATACTGGACCGTCGAGGCCGAGGTCAGCGCCGGCGCCGACCCGTTCACCGCCCGCCTGGTCAAACACGAGGGCAAGCGGCTCTCCAAATTCGACCTGGCCAACGAGACCAGCGCGTTCGCCGCCCGCGACGCGGTGAAGGCCGCGACCTTCAAGGTCGCCGCGGTGGAGAAGAAGCCGGCCCGGCGCTCGCCGCCGCCGCCCTTCACAACCTCGACCCTGCAGCAGGAGGCCGCCCGCAAGCTCGGCTTCTCGGCCCAGCGCACCATGCAGGCCGCCCAGAAGCTCTACGAGGGCGTCGACATCGGCGGCGAGACCGTCGGCCTGATCACCTACATGCGGACCGACGGCGTGCAGGCCGCGCCGGAAGCCATCGACGAGGCGCGGACGGTGATCGGCGGCCTCTATGGCCGCGAGTACGTCCCCGAGGCGGCGCGGGTCTACAAGACAAAGGCCAAGAACGCCCAGGAGGCCCACGAGGCGATCCGGCCGACCAGCCTGGCCCGCAACCCCGGCCGCCTGCGGCTGGAGGGCGATCTCGGCCGGCTCTACGAGCTGATCTGGAAGCGGATGATCGCCTCCCAGATGGAGAGCGCCCGGATCGAGCGCACGACCATCGACCTGGAGAGCCAGGACGGGAAGACGGGCCTGCGGGCCACCGGCCAGGTGGTGCTGTTCGACGGCTACCTCGCCGTCTACGAGGAAGGCCGCGACGATCCGGACGACGAGGAAGGCGGCCGCCTGCCGCAGGTGGCCGAGGGCGCCGCCGCCAAGGTGGCCTCGGCCAAGGCCGACCAGCACTTCACCGAGCCGCCGCCGCGCTATTCCGAAGCCAGCCTGGTGAAGAAGATGGAGGAGCTCGGCATCGGGCGCCCCTCCACCTACGCCTCGATCCTGACGGTGCTGCGTGACCGCGCCTATGTGCGGATGGAGAAGAACCGCTTTGTCCCCGAGGACAAGGGCCGCCTGGTGACCACCTTCCTGGAGGCCTTCTTCCGGCAGTGGGTGGAGTACGACTTCACGGCCGCGCTCGAGGAGAAGCTCGACCAGGTGTCGGCCGGCGAGCTCGACTGGAAGGTGCTGCTGCGCGAGTTCTGGCAGGACTTCCACGCCAAGACGGAGGAGATCGGCCAGCTCCGCACCCGCGAGGTGCTGGACTCGCTGGACGAGGCGCTGGCGCCCTTCCTCTATCCTCAGAAGGCAGACGGCTCGGACGCGCGCACCTGCCCGACCTGCGGCAGCGGCCGGCTGGGCCTGAAGACCAGCCGCTACGGACCGTTCGTGGGCTGCTCCAATTACCCGGAGTGCCGCTACACCCGTCCGATCGCCCAGGCGGAGGACGCCGACGGCCAGGCCGAGAGCGGCGACCGCGAGCTGGGCGTCGATCCCGAGACCGGCGAGACCGTCTATCTGAAGAGCGGCCGGTTCGGCCCCTATGTGCAGCTCGGCGAAGGCGACAAGCCCAAGCGCGCCAGCCTGCCCAAGGGCTGGAGCGCGCCGGACATGGACCTCGAGAAGGCGCTGCGGCTGCTCAAGCTGCCGCGCGAGGTGGGCGCCCACCCCGAGGACGGCCAGCCCATCCTGGCCGGCATCGGCCGCTACGGGCCCTTCGTGCAGCACGCCGGCACCTACGCGAACCTGTCGTCGGTGGACGAGGTGTTCGAGGTCGGGCTGAACCGCGCCGTGGCCGTGCTGGCCGAGAAGCGCGCCGGGCGGGCGGGCCGCGCCGAGGCCGCGGCGCTCGCGGAGCTGGGCGCCCACCCCGCGGACGGACAACCGGTGCGCGTGCTGTCGGGCCGCTACGGCCCCTACATCAAGCACGGCTCGACCAACGCCAACGTGCCGCGCGGCAAGGAGCCGACGCAGGTGACGCTGGAGGAGGCGGTGGCCCTGCTCGCCGAGCGCGAGGCGAAGGGGGGCGGCAAGAAGAAGCCTGCCCGCGCGACCAAGGCCAAGGCCGAGCCCAAGGCGGCCGCAGCCAAGAAGGCGCCCGCGAAGAAGCCCGCGGCCAAGAAGCCGGCCGCCAAGAAGGCGCCGAAGGCGAAGGAGCCGGCGTAGGGGGGCGCCCCTCGCTCCGGAGCATCCGGCATGCCTTTGGCCCAGGTGAACGGGATCGAGCTCTACTATGAGCGTGCGGGCTCCGGCCCGCCGCTGCTGTTCGTCAGCGGCACGGGCGGGGACCTGCGCAACAAGCCCAACCAGTTCGACGGGCCCCTGCCCCGCAGCTTCGACATGGCGAGCCACGACCAGCGCGGGCTCGGCCGGTGGGAAAAGCCCGACGTCCCCTATTCCATGGCCGACTACGCGGACGACGCGGCCGGGCTGCTGGACCACCTGGGCTGGGAGACCGCCCACGTCATCGGCGTCTCGTTCGGCGGGATGGTGGCCCAGGAGCTGGCGCTCAGGCATCCGCAGCGGGTGCGCCGGCTCGTCCTGGCCTGCACCTCGCCGGGCGGCGCGGGCGGGTCGTCCTTCGCCTTCCACGAGATCGAGCACCTGCGCGGGGAGGCCCGTGCGCGGCACATGATCCCGATCTCGGACATCCGCCGCGACGCCGCCTGGGCCGCCGCCAACCCGGACCAGTACGAGAAGCTTGTGGCGCTCTCGGCCGCCGAGCCGTTCGCCGACGAACCCGGCCACGCGGCCGGCGCGCGCCGGCAGCTCGAGGCGCGGGCGAAGCACGACACCTGGGACCGGCTGCCGGAGATCCGCTGCCCCGTCCTGATCGCCGCCGGCCGCTACGACGGGATCGCGCCCATGGCCGTCCAGACGCGGATGGCGGCGCAGATCCCCGGCGCCAAGCTGCAGGTGTTCGAGGGCGGCCACCTGTTCATGATCCAGGACCGGACCGCCACGCCGGCCATGGCCGCCTTCCTTCTCGAAAGCTAGGCGGCGAACCGCCCGCGCGGGTGGGCGTTCGTGCTAAGCAAGACCATGGCTCGACCCCGCATCCCCAAGGCCGCGCGATTCCCGCAAGGGCTTCCCGACCGCGACACCCTGATGAACTACCTGCGCGAGACGGGGGAATCCGACCGCGCCGCCATCGCCCGCGCCTTCGGCCTGAAGGGCGCCGACCGCCGCGCGCTGCGCGAGATGCTGAAGAGCCTGGAAGAGGAAGGCGCGCTGTCGCGCCGCGGCCGCAAAGGGTTCTCCGAGACCGGCGCCCTGCCCGAGGTGGGCGTGGTGGACGTGGCCGAGCGCGACCCGGACGGCGACCTGCTGGTGCGGCTGACCAAGGGCGAGGATGCGCCGCTGGTGGTGCTGGCCCCCGATCGCAAGGCGGAGGCCGGCCAGGCGCCGGGTCTCGGCGACCGGCTGCTGGTGCGGTTCGTGCGGCTCGAGAGCGGCGACTACGAGGCGCGGCTCATCAAGCGCCTGGGGCAGAGCGCCCACCGCATCCTGGGCGTGGTCCGCAAGGCGCGCCGTGAGATCCGGGTTGAGCCGGTGGACCGCCGCTCCAAGGAGACCCTGCTGCTGTCGGAGGCCGAGGCCGGCGATCTACGCGACGGCGACCTCGTCGTGGCGCAAGTCGGCCGCAGCGAGAGCCGCTACGGCCCCAAGCGCGGCAAGCTGCTGGAGGTGGTCGGCCGGGAGGACGAGCCGCGCGCCGCCTCCCTGATCGCCATCCACAGCCACGGCATCCCGACGGGCTTCTCCGACGCCGCCCTGGCCGAGGCCGAGAGCGCCCAGGAACCGACCCTGGCGGGCCGCGAGGACCTGCGGGAGATCCCCTTCATCACCATCGACCCGGCCGACGCCCGCGACCACGACGACGCGGTCTACGCCGAGCCGGACACCGACGAGAAGAACCCCGGCGGCTGGATCGTCTGGGTCGCCATCGCCGACGTCGCCGCCTATGTCCGTCCGGACAGCGCGCTGGACCGCGAGGCGCGCGACAAGGGCAACAGCGTCTACTTCCCCGACCGGGTGGAGCCGATGCTGCCCGAGCGGCTGTCCAATGGCCTGTGCAGCCTGCGGGAGGGCGAGAACCGCGCCTGCATGGCCGTCCGGATGGTGTTCGACGCCAGCGGGCGCAAGCGGTCGCACAGGTTCGTGCGGGGCCTGATGCGGTCGGCGGCCAAGCTTTCTTACGAGCAGGCCCAGGCAGCCTCCGAGGGCCGCACCGACGACAAGACGGGCCCCATCGCCGAGACCATCATCAAGCCGCTGTGGACCGCCTACGGCGTGATGAAGAAGGGCCGCGACGCCCGCTCGCCGCTGGCCATCGAGAGCCTGGAGCGGAAGATCCACATCGACGAGATGGGCCGCATCGCCTCGATCATCCCCCGGGAGAGCCTGGAGGCCCACCGGCTGATCGAGGAGATGATGATCCAGGCCAACGTCTCGGCCGCCGAGACGCTGGAGGCCAAGCGCACGCCGCAGATCTACCGGGTGCACGACGAGCCCAGCCAGGAGAAGCTGCAGGCGCTGGTGGACTTCCTGCAGACGCTGGAGATCCCCTGGACCAAGGGCGAGGCGCCGCGCACCGAGCGGTTCAACCGCCTGCTCGAACAGACGCGCGACACACCGCACGCCGAGATCGTCAACGAGGTCGTGCTGCGCAGCCAGATGCAGGCGATCTACTCGAGCGAGAACATCGGCCACTACGGCCTGAACCTCGCCCGCTACGCCCACTTCACCTCGCCGATCCGCCGCTACGCCGACCTGATCGTCCACCGGGCGCTGATCCGGGCGCTGGGTCTCGGCGACGACGGTCTTTCCGACCGCGACATCAGCCAGATCAAGGCGACGGCCGAGATGATCACCGCCGCCGAGCGCCGGGCCATGGCCGCCGAGCGCGACGCCACCGACCGCTACATCGCCGCCTTCCTGGCCGACCAGGTGGGCGCGGAGTTCGACGGCAAGATCACCGGCGTCACCCGCTTCGGCCTGTTCGTCCGGCTGCGCGACACCGGCGCCGACGGCCTGGTGCCGGTCTCCAAGCTGGGCTCGGAGTACTTCGTGCACGACGACCGCTCGCACGCCCTGGTGGGCGAGCGGACGGGCGCGCGCTGGCCGCTCGGCATGGCCGTACGGGTCCGGCTGGAGGAGGCGACCCCGGTGACCGGCGGGCTGCTGTTCGAGATGCTGAGCGAGCCGGCCCCGCCCGACCGCAACACGCCCCGGCCGAGGCTCGGCATGCGCGCCCGCGGCGACCGCCGCCCGGGCGGTCCGAAGCCGCGCAACGGCCGGCCGCCGGGCATCAAGAACACCCGCCAGCGGAAGATGGGCGGCAAGCGGCGCTAGTTGACGCTGGGTCGCACTATCCCCCGTGGCCCGGGCGGTCATACAGTTGTTCGCATGAGTGACGATCCGCCCGATCCGCCGGGCTTCAAGCCCGAGGGGCCGCCCCGCGTCCCCGGCCAGAGGGCGGTGCGGCCGAAGAACGCCGCCACGGTGATGATCATCCGGCGCGACGGGCCGAAGCCGCGCGTGCTGATGGGACGCCGCCATGGCGGGCACAGCTTCATGCCGGATCGCTGGGTGTTCCCGGGCGGGCGCATCGACCGCGCCGACTACCGTGCGCCGTTCGCCACCGACCTGCGCCCGGACGTCCAGGCGGTGTTCGACGCCTACCTGAAGCCCGGCCGCGGCCGGGCGCTGGCGCTGGCGGCCGTGCGCGAGACCTGGGAGGAGGCCGGGCTCCTGCTCGCGCGCCCTGCCCCCGTGCGACCCTCCGCGGGCCCGTGGCGTCCATTCGTGGACCAGGGCGCCCTGCCCGACCTCGAGGCGCTGGACGTCATCGCCCGCGCCATCACCCCGCCGATGGTCGGCAAGCGGTTCGACACCTGGTTCCTGCTGGCCGACGCCGAGCGGCTGATGAGCCTCGAGCGGCAGGCCGACTGCGGCGAGCTGGACGAGATCGCCTGGGTGGATTTCGACGAGGCGCAGGCGCTGCCCCTGCCCTCCGTCACCCGGATGATGTTGCGCGAGGCCGTGGCGCGGATGCAGGACCCGAACCGGCCCAAGCCCTTCCTGCGCTTCCGGGCGGGAGGCATGACGCCCAGCCACCTCTAGGCGGGCGGCAGGTCGTCGAGCGACAGTCCGATCACGAACAGGCTGTAGCCGGCCTCGGCGACGGCGGTGCGGACGTCAGGGTTGGTGTCGCCGGCGTCGCGGGTGCGCGTGTGATCCCAGTCCTCGGACCGGGCCCCCTCCGGCCAGGGTGCGCCGTCCTCGATCACCAGCCGGTAGCGGGGATCGCGCCGATAGACGTAGAAGCTGTAGCGCATCGCGTCCTCCGCCATTGACTTCCCGCTGCGGATTCGTATTTTCCGCCGCTCTTTCGAACACCCGCCGGCGGTGCGATCCGCTTTGGCCCCGCCCGAGGACGAGACCCATGGCGAAACCCGCCTCCATCAAGATCCGCCTGAACTCCACGGCGGACACCGGCTTCTTCTACGTGACCAAGAAGAACGCCCGCACCAAGACGGACAAGATGGTGCTGAAGAAGTACGACCCGATCGTGCGCAAGCACGTCGAGTTCCGCGAAGGCAAGATCAAGTAAGCCACGCGGACAACGCGCCTTTCGAACGCCCGGCCCGCAAGGCCGGGCGTTTTGCGTTGTAGGGCGTGTCAGGCGGCGTGGGCGATGACGCGGTTGCGGCCGGCGGCCTTGGCTTCGTAGAGGGCGTCGTCGGCGCGCTTGAGCAGGGCCTGCGGCCGCTCCTCGCCGGGCAGGCTCGCAGCCACGCCGATGGAGATGGTGACGGTCAGGAGCTCCTGGCCGGCCATGACGCGGAACGGCGAGCCGGCCACGTGCAGGCGGATGCGCTCGGCGATCCGGCGGGCGTCCACGAGCTGCGTGTCCGGCATGACGATGACGAACTCCTCGCCCCCGTAGCGCACCGGCAGGTCCACGGCGCGGACGTTGGAGGCCAGCCGCACGGCGAACTCCTTCAGCACCTCGTCGCCCACGTCGTGGCCGAACCCGTCGTTGATCTTCTTGAAGTGGTCGATGTCGAGGACCAGCACCGAAACAGGGCTGCCGCCCTGGGCGGCGCGCTTCATCAGCGCCTCGAGCTGGCCGCCCATGTAGCGACGGTTGTGCAGGCCGGTGAGTTGGTCGGTGACCGCCAGCTCCAGCGAGTGGTCGAGGTTGTCGCGCAGGTGCTCGGTGTAGCGCTTGCGGCGGATCTGGGTCTTGGCGCGGGCCGCCAGCTCCTGCGGGTCGATGGGCTTGGCGAGGATGTCGTTGACGCCGATCTCCAGCGCCTTCACCAGCCGCGCGCGCTCGTCGAAGTCGACGATCGCCAGGATCGGCAGGTTGCGGGTGGCCTCGTCCGAGCGCAGGCGGGCGCAGAACCGCAGGCCGTCGAACGACTTGGCCCCGGTGTTGACGATCACCAGGTCCACCGGTCCCCGAGCCGTCAGCAGGGCCTTCTCCGCGTCGTGCTCCACCACCGGGCGGTGTTCGATGGAGAGCTCCACGCCGATCCGCTTCGCCTGGCGATCCTGGTCGTCGACCACGAGGATCCGGCCGCCCGTGCCCCCCATGCGGCTCACCGCCCCGCCGATCAGGCCCATCCGCCGGCCGGAGGCCTCGCGCTCGCGAAGCTCGTCGATGACCGCCTTCAGCCGGGTCAGGCTGCGCACCCGGGCGAACAGCATGACGTCGTCGATGGGCTTGGTCAGGAACTCGTCGGCGCCGGCCTCCAGCCCCGCGACCCGATCCGCCCGGCCGTCGAGGGCGGTGACCAGCACCACCGGGATGTGCCGGGTCTCGGGGTCGTCTTTCAGGCGGCGGCAGACCTGGAAGCCGTCCATGCCCGGCATCATGACGTCGAGCAGGATGATGTCGGGCTTCTCGGCGGCGGCCACGGCAAGCGCCGTCGGACCGTCGGGCGCGGTGAGCACGCGATAGTATTCGGCCGAGAGCCTCGCCTCGAGCAGGCGTACGTTCGCCTCGATGTCGTCGACGACGAGGATCTTGGCCGACATCGGCCTAGTCCAGGAGGCGCTTGATGGTGTCCAGGAAGTGCGACACCGAGATCGGCTTGGAGATGTAGGCCTCGCAGCCGCCCTCGCGAATCCGTTCCTCGTCGCCCTTCATGGCGAAGGCGGTGACGGCGACGACGGGGATGGAGGCGAGGTCCTCGTCCTCCTTCAGCCACTTGGTGACCTCCAGGCCGGAGATCTCCGGAAGCTGGATGTCCATGAGAATCAGGTCGGGGCGATGCTCGCGGGCGAGCGACAGCGCGGCCAGTCCCTCGCGGGTCTGGAGCGTTTCGTAACCCTGGGCTTCGAGCAGATCATGAAAGAGCTTCATGTTCAGCTCGTTATCCTCGACGATGAGGACCTTCTTGGCCATTCGGGACCCGGCGCTGTTCCTTGAGGAAAACCCGGAAGGCCGTCCTCACCTCGCAACCATTCATCGGCGCGATATCCTTAAACTTCGTTAGCTGCGTCAGGACGTAAGCCTTGGCAGACCTTGTCACCCCCGCCGCGCCCCGCCTCGCTGACCTCGGCCTGTCCGTCGAACGACCGCTGGTGATCGTCGACGTGGACGAGGTGCTGGGCCTGTTCATGCAGGGCTTCGGGGCCTTCCTGGCGGCCCAGGGCTACGAGTTCCGGGTCGACCGGTTCGCCCTGTTCCAGAACATCTACCGCCCGGGCGCGGCCGATCACCTGCCGATCGCCGAGGGCAAGGCGCTGTTCGACGACTTCTTCCGCACCGGCTGTGGGGAGATCGAGCCCACGCCCGGCGCGGTGGACGCCCTGACCCGGCTCGGACGGCGTGCGGAGATCCTGATCCTCTCGAACGCGCCGGCGGACGCCGAGCGGCTGCGGTCGGAATGGCTGAAGCGCCACGGCCTGCCGCATCCGCTGATCCTCAACACGGGCCCGAAGGGGCCGGTGACCGCCGCGCTGGTGGGCCAGACGCCGCAGCCCGCCGCCTTCGTGGACGACCTGCTGCCGAACCTCGATTCGGTGGCCGATCACGCCCCCAGGGTAGCGACCTTCCAGCACGTGGCCGACGAGCGGCTGCGCCCGCTGGCGCCGACCTCCGACCGGCACCGACGAATCGACGACTGGGCCGAGCTGGCGGACGCGATCGAGCGGGCGATCTCCCGCTAACCGGCGATGGCCAGCCCGGCGTCCGCGGCGCGCTCGCCGAACCACGGGCGCAGCCGGCGCAGGGCCTCCTCGATCTCGGGCGTCGAGACGGCGAAGCTGAAGCGGATGAACCGGCGTCCGTCCACGGGATCGAAGTCCACGCCCGAGGCGGTGGCCACTCCGGTGTCGCGCAGCAGCCGCTTGCAGAACTCCAGGCTGTCGTCCGTCAGATGCGAGACATCGGCGTAGATGTAGAAGGCGCCGTCGGGCGGCGCGATCTCGGCGAGGCCCAGCGACGGCAGGGCGTCCAACAGAAGCTGGCGGTTGCGCCGGTAGACGGCCACGTGGCCCTCCAGCTCGTCGCGCGCGTCCATGGCGGCGAGGCCGGCGTGCTGGCTGAGCGAGGGCGCGGTCAGGAACAGGTTGCCGACGTAGGCGCGGGCGCGGGCCAGGTGGGCCGGCGGCGACACCAGCCAGCCCAGCCGCCAGCCCACCATGCTGAAGTACTTGGAGAAGCTGTTGACGATCAGCGCCTCGGGCTCGAACTCCAGCATGGAACGGGCCGGCGCCACGTAGCTGAGGCCATGGTAGATCTCGTCGGAGATGATCCGGATGCCGCGCGCGCGGCAGACCTCGGCGATGGCGGCGAGCTCGGGCGGCTCGATGATCGTGCCGGTGGGATTGGCCGGGCTCGCCAGGATCAGACCCTGGGGCGCGGGATCGAGCGCCGCGAGCGCCGCGGCGGTCATCTGGAAGCGGCTTTCGGGACCGCAGGGGATCTCCACCGGGACCATGTGCAGGGCGCGCAGGGTGTTGCGGTAGGCGACATAGCCCGGCCGCGCGGTCGCCACCCGGTCGCCGGGCGAGAAGCTGGACGCGAGCGCCAGCACGAGCGCTGGCGACGCCCCGCAGGTCAGGATGATCCGCTCCGGCGCGACCGTGACGCCGTAGCTGTCCTGGTAGTGGCGGGCGATACGCTCGCGCAGGGCAGGGCTTTCCCAGTAGCCCATGGCCTCGCTGTCGAGCACCTCGTGGGCGACGCCGATGGCCGCCTTGGGCGCGCCGGTGGACGGCTGGCCGAACTCCATGTGGATGATCGAACGGCCCTCGGCCTTCAGCCGGTGGGCGAGCGTACTGATTCCGATGGCGTGGAACGGGTCGATCTCGGCGGGCATGGCACCTGCTAGCGCGAGCCGTCGACTTCCGCCACCTCCGGGTCCAGCGCGGCGTTGACGCAGCGGCCGGCGCCGCCGCAGTGTGCCGGCCGTTCTTCGGGGGATCGCCCATGCGTCTGTATCCGTTCTCGCGTCACGCCCTGTCGGGCGCGGTGGCGCTCGCATTGCTGTCCGGCTACGGCCCCGCCGTGGCGGATGGCTACCGCACGCCGCCCGCGCCCATCGCGCAGATCGTCGACGCGCCGCCGACGCCCGGCGTGCAGCTCTCCAGCGACCGCCGCACCCTGGCGATCCTCGGCCGCGAAGGCCTGCCCTCCATCGCCGCCGTCTCCGAGCCGATCCTGCGGCTCGGCGGCTACCGCATCAATCCGCGGACGAACGGCCCGGTCGAGGCGCGGACCAACTGGAACAACGGCCTGTCGTTCAAGGACGTGGCGAGCGGCCGGGAGGCGCGGGTGGCCCTGCCCCAGGGCCTGCGCTTCACTCAGGCGCGGTGGTCGCCGAAGGGCGATGTCCTGGCCTTCGTGGGCGAAGCGCCTGCCGGGCTGGAGCTCTGGGTCGCGGACGTGCGCACCGGCCAGGCGCGCAAGCTGACCGGCCCCGTGCTGAACGCCGCCTTCGGCCCGGCCTTCGCCTGGCTGCCGGACTCCTCGGGCGTCGTGATCCGGGCGATCCCCGCCGGCCGCGGCGCCGCGCCCCCTGCCCCCGCCGCGCCCGCCGGCCCGATCGTGCAGGAGAACATGGGCCGCACGGCCCCCGCCCGCACCTACCAGGACCTGCTGACCGGCGCCCACGACGAGGCGCTGTTCGACCACTATTTCACGAGCGAGCTGGTCCGCGTCGACCTGGCCGGCCAGCAGCGCCGCGTGGCGCCCGCCGGCGTCTGGTCGTCGGTGTCGGTGTCGCCGGACGGCCGCTTCCTGCTTACCGAGCGCCTGAAGCGCCCCTATAGCTATGTCGTCCCCGCCCGCGCCTTCCCGACCGAGATCGCCGTGCTCGACTGGTCCGGCCAGGTGGTGAAGCAGGTGGCCGACCGGCCGCTGGCCGACGACGTGCCGCCGCCGTTCGACGCCGTGGTGAAGGGCCCGCGGGAGGTCCACTGGCGTTCCGACGCGCCGGCGACCCTGGTCTGGGCCGAGGCCCAGGACGGCGGCGATCCGCGCAACAAGGTGGCCATCCACGACCGGCTGCTGATGCAGGACGCGCCGTTCACGGGCGCCCCGCGCAAGCTCGCCGACCTGGCCGAGCGGTTCGAGGACGTGCAGTGGGGCCGCGACGACCTGGCCATCGTCGTCACCCGCTGGTGGACGAGCCGGCACGAGACCCGCCTGGCGGTGAACCCGTCGAACCCCGGCGAGCCGCGCGTGCTGATCTCGCGCAGCTACCAAGACCAGTACGGCGACCCGGGCGATCCGATGCTGGAGACCAACGCGGCCGGCAAGCCGGTGCTCCAGTTCACGCCGGACGGCCAGGGCGTGTTCATGGCCGGCGCGGGCGCGACGCCGAAGGGAGAGTACCCCTTCCTCAGCCGCCTGAACCTCGCCGACGGCTCGACCCGCGAGCTCTGGCGCTCGCAGTCCGGCTGGTACGAGGAGCCGATCTCCCTCGCCGACGCGGCGGGGACGCGGATCATCACCCGCCGCGAGAGCCAGAAGGCGGCGCCGAACTTCTTCATCCGCCCGGCGGCGGGACGCGCCCAGCCGACGGCCCTGACCGCCTTCAAGGACCCGGCGCCGCAGTTCGCCGGGGTCGCCAAGCGGCTGATCACCTACACCCGCGCCGACGGCCTGCCGCTCTCGGGCACGCTCTACCTGCCGGCCGGCTACGATCCGAAGCGGGACGGGCCGCTGCCGACCCTGCTCTGGGCCTATCCGGCCGAGTTCACCGACCCGAAGATGGCCGGCCAGGTGGTGGACAAGTCCTCCAACCGCTTCGTCCGGCCGGGCGGCATCTCGCATCTGCTGCTGGTCACCCAGGGCTATGCCATCCTCGACAACCCCTCGTTCCCCATCGTGGGCGAGAACGGCAAGGCGAACGACACCTACGTGGAGCAGCTCACGGCCGACGCCGAGGCCGCCGTGGACGCCCTGGTGAAGCTGGGCGTGGCGGAACGCGGGCGCATCGCGGTGGGCGGCCACTCCTACGGCGCCTTCATGACCGCCAACCTGCTGGCCCACACCGACCTGTTCCGGACCGGCATCGCGCGGTCGGGCGCCTACAACCGGACGCTCACCCCCTTCGGCTTCCAGGCCGAGGAGCGGACCTACTGGGAGGCGACGGACATCTACACGAAGATGAGCCCGTTCACCTACGCGCCGCAGATCAAGGAGCCGATCCTGCTGACCCACGGCGGCGCCGACGACAACTCCGGCACCTTCCCGGTGCAGTCGGAGCGGTTCTACGCGGCCCTCAAGGGCGCCGGCGCCACGGTCCGCTACGTGGTGCTGCCGAACGAGGCGCACGGCTACCGCGCCCGCGAGTCCAGCCTGCACACCCTGTGGGAGATGACCAACTGGCTGGACACCTACCTGAAGCCGAAGGCCGCGCCCGCCAAGGCGGCCGACTGACACGGCGTCCGACGCCCCGAGATGCGGTATGAAGCGCCGATGAGCCCCATCGGCGCTTCTTCATGAAGGCCTTCTGCCGCGACTGTTTCTGGACCGGGGAGCAGCCCGTGCGCCGCTGCCCCGATTGCGGGACGCCGCGGGTGGTGGCGCACGCCGAGCTGGACGGCCTGGCCATCGCCCACATGGACTGCGACGCCTTCTACGCCTCGGTGGAGAAGCGCGACCGGCCGGAGCTCCGCGACCGGCCGGTGATCGTCGGCGGCGGCAAGCGGGGCGTCGTCACCACCTGCTGCTACATCGCCCGCATCTCCGGCGTCCGCTCGGCCATGCCGATGTTCAAGGCGCTGAAGCTCTGCCCGGAGGCGGTGGTCATCAAGCCGGACTTCTCGAAATACCGCTTCGAGAGCCAGCGGATCCTCGGCATGGCCGGCGAGCTGACGCCGCTGATCCAGAACCTCAGCCTCGACGAGGCGTGGATGGACCTCTCGGGCACCGCCCGGCTGCACGGCGCGCCCCCCGCCCTGACGCTCGCCAGGCTGCAGGCGCGGATCGAGGCCGAGACGGGGCTGACCGTCTCCATCGGCCTCGCGGCCAACAAGTTCCTGGCCAAGATCGCGTCGGACCTGGACAAGCCGCGCGGCTTCTCGGTGATCGGCGCCGCCGAGGCGGAGAGCTTTCTGGCGACCAGGCCGGTGGGCATCCTGCCGGGCGTCGGGCCGGCCATGGTGGCCTCGCTGGAGAAGGCCGGCTTCCGCACCGTCGGGCACCTGGCTCGCGCAGATGTGAAGGACCTGGCCGGCCGCTGGGGCGCGCACGGCTTGCGGCTGCACGAGCTGGCGCACGGCCGCGACGCCCGCGCCGTCAACCCGAACGAGGCGCGCAAGGGCATCAGCGCCGAGACCACCTTCAACACCGACCTGACGAAGCTGTCCGACCTCGAGGACGTGCTGGCCGAGCTCTGCGAGAAGGTCGCCCGCCACGCCCGCAAGGACGGCATCGCCGGGCGGGTGGTGACGCTCAAGCTCCGGACCACCGACTTCCGCATTCACACGCGTCGCAAGACCATCGCCGTGCCCACCCAGACCGCCAGGACCCTGTTCGCGGTCGGCCGCGAGATGCTGGCCCGAGAGGCCGACGGTCGGCCCTTCCGGCTGATCGGGATCGGCATGGCCGAACTGGTGGAGGCCGACGCGGTGGAGGCCGACTTCTTCGCGGGCGAGGAGCGCCGGGCGCTGGCTTCGGAGAAGACCCTCGACACTCTGCGGGCGCGATTCGGCGCGGGCGCGGTCACCTCAGGGAGGATTTTGCGTGCAAAGACGGCGCTCAAGGAGGATTGATGAGCACTGGAGCCGCCGCGGCCGTCGGGGCGCCCCGAACTGGGCCCCTTAGCGCCCGCGTGACAATTCGACCCTAGCAAATGCCGATGTTTGACATATCTAATCGTACGAGGACGGGGCGCAGGCTTCGTCAGGAGATCCGCGGGATGAGCGAACGCAAGCAAGGTGACTCGGGCGCCGGCGTTCGATCGGCGGTGATCACTCAGACAAAACCCAAGACGCAGAAACCCTCGATGTACCGGGTGCTTCTGCTGAACGACGACTACACCCCGATGGAATTCGTCGTTTATGTGCTTGAGCAATATTTCAACAAGTCGCGCGAAGACGCGACTCGGATCATGCTGCACGTCCACCAGCACGGTGTCGGCGTCTGCGGGGTGTTCACATACGAAGTGGCGGAAACAAAAGTGGCCCAGGTCGTTGATACGGCACGCCGGCACCAGCACCCGCTGCAGTGCACCATGGAAAAGGATTAGAGGCACTTGCCTTCATTTTCGCGCCAGCTCGAAGAGTCCCTTCATCGCGCCGTCGCCTACGCCAACCAGCGCAAGCACGAGTACGCGACGCTCGAGCACCTGCTGCTCTCCCTGGTCGACGACGAGGACGCCGCGGCGGTGATGCGGGCCTGCGACGTGGACCTGGGTTCCCTTCGCACAACCCTCACCAATTACGTCGACAACGAGCTGCGCTCGCTGGTGGTCGATGACGGCGAAGACGCCAAGCCGACCGCCGGCTTCCAGCGCGTGATCCAGCGCGCGGTCATCCACGTCCAGTCCTCGGGTCGGGAGGAGGTGTCGGGCGCCAATGTGCTCGTCGCCATCTTCTCCGAGCGCGAGAGCCATGCCGCCTACTTCCTGCAGGAGCAGGACATGACGCGGTACGACGCGGTGAACTACATCGCCCACGGCATCGCCAAGAAGGCCGGCGCCTCCGAGGCCAAGCCCGTCAAGGGCGCCGAGGAAGAGGACAAGCCCTCGGTCAAGACCGGCGGCGAGGCCCTCGAGGCCTACTGCGTCAACCTCAACGAAAAGGCCAAGCAGGGAAAGGTCGATCCGCTGATCGGCCGCATGGCCGAGGTGGAGCGCGCCATCCAGGTGCTCTGCCGGCGGACCAAGAACAACCCGTTGCTGGTCGGCGACCCGGGCGTCGGCAAGACCGCCATCGCCGAGGGCCTGGCGCGCAAGATCATCAACAAGCAGGTCCCCGACGTGCTTGCGGGCGCCACCATCTTCTCGCTCGACATGGGCGCGCTGCTGGCCGGCACCCGCTACCGCGGCGACTTCGAGGAGCGCGTCAAGCAGGTCGTCAAGGAGCTGGAAAACCACCCCGACGCGATCCTGTTCATCGACGAGATCCACACGGTCATCGGCGCTGGCGCGACCAGCGGCGGGGCGATGGACGCCTCGAACCTGCTGAAGCCGGCGCTGGCCTCGGGCACGCTCCGCTGCATGGGCTCCACGACCTACAAGGAGTTCCGCCAGCACTTCGAGAAGGACCGGGCCCTCGTCCGTCGCTTCCAGAAGATCGACGTGAACGAGCCGACGATCGAGGACACGATCAAGATCCTGAAGGGCCTGAAGTCCTACTACGAGGACTTCCACAAGCTGAAGTACACCAACGACGCCATCAAGGCGGCGGTGGAGCTGTCGGCCAAGTACATCACCGACCGCAAGCTGCCCGACAAGGCGATCGACATCATCGACGAGGCCGGCGCCTCGCAGATGCTGCTCTCGGAAGGCAAGCGGAAGAAGACCATCGGCCTGAAGGAGATCGAGGCGGTCGTCGCCAAGATCGCCCGGATCCCGCCGAAGTCGGTCTCCAAGTCGGATACCGAGGCCCTGAAGCAACTGGAGACCGACCTGAAGCGGGCGGTCTACGGCCAGGACGAGGCCATCGAGCAGCTCTCCGCGGCCATGAAGATGGCCCGGGCCGGCCTGCGCGACGCCAACAAGCCGATCGGCTCCTACCTGTTCACCGGCCCCACCGGCACGGGCAAGACCGAGACGGCCCGCCAACTGGCCTCCACCCTCGGCATCGAGCTCCTGCGGTTCGACATGTCCGAGTACATGGAGCGCCACACGGTGAGCCGCCTGATCGGCGCGCCTCCGGGGTACGTGGGCTTCGACCAGGGCGGGCTGCTGACCGACGCCGTCGACCAGCATCCGCACGCGGTGGTCCTGCTCGACGAGATCGAGAAGGCGCACCCGGACGTCTACAACATCCTCCTGCAGGTCATGGACCACGGTCAGTTGACCGACTCCAACGGCAAGAAGATCGACTTCCGGAACGTCGTCCTGATCATGACGACCAATGCCGGGGCGGCCGACGCCCAGCGCAACTCCATCGGCTTCGGCCGCGGCAAGGCCGACGGCGAGGTGGAAGAGGCGCTGAAGCGGCAGTTCACGCCGGAGTTCCGCAACCGCCTCGACGCGGTGGTGCACTTCCGCGCCCTGACCCCGGAGATCATCCGGCAGGTGGTGCAGAAGTTCATCATGCAGCTCGAGGCGCAGCTCGCGGACCGCCACGTCACCATCGAGACGGACGACGAGGCGGCCGACTGGCTGGCCAAGAACGGCTTCGACGAACTCTACGGCGCCCGTCCGCTGGGCCGGGTGATCCAGGAGAACATCAAGAAGCCGCTGGCCGACGAGATCCTGTTCGGCCGGCTGATCAAGGGCGGCCACGTCCGCGTGGTGCTCAAGGACGGCAAGCTGGGCTTCGAGATCGAAGGCGAGACGCGCGAGCGCGGCGCCCCGGTCATCGAGAACCCGGCGGAGGAAGAGGACGCCGCCGAGCTCACCCAGTAGCTCCGCGGCGCTGCCGAAGACAGAAAGGCCCCGGGCGGCGACGCCCGGGGCTTTTTGCTGGGCTCAGCTCTCGGCCACGAACGGCCGGCGGAAGACGCGCTTCAGCACCGCCGCCAGGACGGGGTTGCGTCCGGGATAGACCCGCCGGCCGTTCCGTCTGGGCCAGGTCCAGCCGCCGGTGGCCACATTGGCCGGCAGGCGGAGCGACAGGCGCCCACCCTCCACGTCGGAGGTCATGGGCGTGTAGTAGAGGCAGTCCTCGAAGTACCAGTGGACCACGAGCGAGCGGCGGGTGGAGTCCGGGTCGGTCAAGGGCGAGCCGCCGTGGGCGAGGTTCGCCGCCCAGACGAAGGCCCAGCCCTTCGGGATGATCGCCCGCTCCTCCGGCAGGCCGGCGGCGTCCAGGCGCTCGGCGAACCGCTGCACGAAGCAGGTGGCGTAGTGCTCCGGCGTCGGCCGGGGATCGTTCACGCCCGCGTCGCGCATGGTCATCACCGGCAGGCGGTGGGAGCCCGGCAGGTAGACCAGCGGCCCCGCCCCCGGACGCACGTCCTCCAGCGCGATCCACACCCCGCACATGAAGCGCTCGGGCACGCTGTGGAAGTGGATGGAGTCGGGGTGCAGCCCCTGCTGGCTGCCCTTCAGGAAGTTCAGCGTCTGGAAGGGGAAGCCCGCGCGGCCGTAGGCGGCCCGCAGCAGCCGCGCCACCTTCGGCCAGGCGGCCAGGCGCTTCACCGCGCTCGACCGCAGCCAGGCGTCCTGGATCCGGTTCATGCCGGGTTGCGCGGCGAAGATGCGATCGGTGTCCGCCACCGCCCGGTCGATCAGGGTACGGGCCTCGTCGCCCAGGTCGACCAGCGCATAGCCGCGTTCCGCCAGGCTGCGGACGAAGGCCTCCGTCTCCGCGTCGACGCCCGCGCGGGCAAGGTAGGCGTCGAGCTCCGGCCCCTCGAACGGCGGGACCTCGGGAGGAGCGCTCACGCGATCTTCGCGGCGATCTGCTGGGCGAGCGTCTTCAGCTCGTCCATGTCGGCCATGCCGCCGGAAGCGTGCCGGCCCACGGCCACGCCGTCCCAGCGCGGGATGATGTGGAAGTGCAGGTGGAACACCGTCTGGCCGGCGGTCGCCCCGTTGAACTGGGTGATCACCACCCCGTCCGGGCTGAGCGCCGCGCGCACGGCCTTCGCCACCCTCTGCACGCCGAGGATCAGCTCGGAGAGCACCTGCGGCTCCTCGTCGAGGAAGTTGCGCGCCTGGGAGTGCTTGGGGATCACCAGGGTGTGCCCCCTGGCCTGCGGGAAGACGTCCATGAAAGCCAGCACGTGGTCGTCCTCGAACACCCGTGCACACGGCATCTCGCCGCGCAGGATCTTCGCGAAGATGTTGCCGTCGTCGTAGGTCCCGTCCAGGCTCATGGCGCGCTCCGAGGTGACAGGCTCGCCTCGTAGCAAATCGCAATGGGAGGGGGAACGATGGCCGGCGACGCGCGCAAGCCCGCCCAGCTCACCGAACGCCAGCAGAAGTGGTTCGCCGCGGTCCGCGCCGGCCTGGAGCGGGACACCGGCAGGACGCTGGAACAGTGGGTGGCCATCGCCCGCACCTGCCCCGAGACCCGGCCCCGGGCGCGGCTGGTCTGGCTGCGCGAGCGCTACGGCCTGGGCCAGAACCGGGCCGCCACCGTGCTCGCCGAGGCCTTTCCATCCGACCTGGGCTGGGACGAGCCCGAGCGGCTGCGGGACGCGCTGTGGAGCGATCCGGGCTCGCGCCGGATCCTCGAGGCGGTGGAGGCCGCGGTGGCCGACCTTCCCGGCCTCACAGGGGGACAGCGCAAGGGTTTCACGGCCTTCTCCAGGACGGTCCAGTTCGCCGCCCTACGCCCGGTGAAGGGCGGCGGGGCCATGCTCGGGGTGGCTGTCGAGCCGTCGGCCGACCCGCGGCTGGAAGCGCCGCGCAACGAGAGCTGGTCCGAGCGCCTGAAGGCCCGCCTGCCGCTGGCCGATGCGGCCGAGGTGGACGACGGCCTCAAGACGCTGCTGAGGCAGGCCTGGGAACGGTCCTAGGTCTCCGCCCGGAACGGGGAGTACTCCTCGGCCAGCCATTCCATTTCCTGTTCCACGCCCTCGCGTTCCTGGGCGAGGAAGCGCTCGACCGGCTCGCGCAGCCGCGGGTCGGCGATCCAATGGGCGGAGTAGACGGGCTTCGGAAGGTAGCCGCGGGCGATCTTGTGCTGGCCCTGGGCGCCGGCCTCGACGCGGGGCAGGCCTCGGCCGATGGCCCATTCGATGGCCTGGTAGTAGCAGAGCTCGAAGTGCAGGAAGGGCACATCCTCGATGCAGCCCCAGTTGCGGCCGTAGAGGCAGTCGTCGCCGATCAGGTTCAGGGCGCCGGCGATCCAGCGCGCGTCGCGGCGCGCCATGACAAGCAGGATCCGGTCGGCCATCCGCTCGCCGATGAGCGAGAAGAAGTCGCGGGTCAGATAGGGCCGGCCCCACTTGCGCGAGCCGGTGTCCATGTAGAAGCCGAAGAACGCGTCCCAGTGATCCTCGGTAATGTCGGCGCCGGTCAGGCAGACGATCTCCACCTCGGCCTGGGCGTCGCGCCGCTCCCGGCGGATGGTCTTGCGCCGGCCGGACGATAGCGCGCCCAGGAAGTCGTCGAAGGTGGCGTAGCCGCGATTCTCCCAGTGGTACTGCTGGCCTTCGCGGAGGGCGAGGCCCTGCCCGCCCATCCAGCGCCACTCGTCCTCGCTCGGGAAGTTCACGTGCAGCGAGGAGATGTCGTAGCGCTCGCAAAGCGTCAGGGCGCCGCCAAGCAGGAGCGCCCTGCCCTCGCCGGCGTCCACGTCCGCCCGAACCAGCAGGCGCGGCCCGGTGGCCGGCGTGAAGGGCGCGGCCGACAGCAGCTTGGGATAGTAGCGGCCGCCCGCCCGCTCATAGGCGTCCGCCCAGGCGTGGTCGAAGACGTACTCCCCCTGGCTGTGGGATTTCAGGTAGAGCGGCATGACCGCCGCGGTCGCGCCGGCCTCGTCCTCCACCACCAGATGGTGCGGTCCCCAGCCGGTCTTCTCCACGGCGCAGTTGGCCGCCTCCACCGCATCCAGGAAATCGAAACGGACGAACGGATTGCCGGCGTAGGCGGGATTGTCGGCGCAGGCGTCCCAGGCCTCGCGGCCGATCTCGGAGATGCGGCGGCAGACCTTGACCGCCGGCTTCAGGCTCACGCGCGGAAGCCCTCGAAGATGAGGTTGTCGCAGCCGCCGCGGACCGCATCCCACTGCGCAGGCTCGCGCACCGTCCAGGCGATCACCGGCAGCCCCTGCGCCCGATACTCCGCGGCGCGTTCCGACGGCAGCATGTCGAGCCCCAGCGCCAGGAAGTGCGGCCGGGCGATGGCCACGTGCTGCAGGTCGGCCCAGGCGCGACGCTGATCCTCCGACAGATGCGGCGCCTTGCGGTAGGCGTAGCTGTCGAGGCCGCGGAGCACGCCCGGGAACCGGTCGGCGAACCAGGCGTGGCTGTAGGGATTGAAGCCGATCACGCACAGCGGGCCGGCATGGTCGACGATGATCTCGTGGACCCGCTGCTCGAGCGGCCCGACCCGGCCGGGCGGCGTCTTCAGCTCCACGTGCACCATGGCGCGGCGGCCCACCAGGGCGAGGGTCTCGGCCAGGGTCGGGATCGTCTCGTCGGAGCCCGCCAGCCGGAGCTCGGCCAGTTCGGCGGCGGTGCGGTCGCCGATCCGGCCCTCGGCCCCGGTCATTCGCCTGAGGTCGTCGTCGTGGAAGACCATGGCCTCGCCGTCCCGCGAGAGCTGGACGTCGAGCTCGATCCCGTACCCGGCGGCGCAGGCCGCCTGGAAGGCGCCCAGCGAGTTCTCCGGCGGGCCATCGGGGCTCCACAGCCCCCGATGCGCGATCGGCGGGTGGAAGAGGAGATCCCAGGCCTCGCCGAAGCGCGCCTTCACGAGAGCTGCACCACCGCGTCGACCTCCACCGCGAAGCCGAGCGGCAGCCGGTAGACGCCCACCGCCGATCGCGCGTGGCGGCCGGCGTCGCCGAAGGCCTCGACCATCAGGTCCGAGCAGCCGTTCACCACCTGCGGGATGTCGAAGAAGTTGGGGCCCGCCTGGACGAAGCCGCCCAGCTTCACCACCCGGACCACCCTGTCGAGGTCGCCCTCGCAGGCGGCCTTCATCTGGGCGAGCAGATTGATTCCGCAGAGGCGCGCGGCGCGCCGGGCGTGCTCGGCGTCGACGTCCTCGCCGACGATCCCCTTGATGCCCCCCTCGGCGTCCACCGAGACCTGGCCGGAGATGTGCAGGAGGTCGCCGGCCCGGACGAACGGGACGTAGTTGGCGACGGGCGGGTTCGGTTTCGGCAGGGTGATGCCGAGCTCGGCGAGGCGATCTTCGACCTGGGACATGGCCGCTGGTCTAGCGCCCTCCCCCGCATGAGAAAAGGCCCGGACCTGAGGTCCGGGCCTTCCGAGTTCCGAAGCCAGGGAGGAGGAGCTTCGGAGCTGTCCCTTAGCGGGCCGCCTGCATGCGCTCGACCAGGGCGGTCACGCGCTCGTTCAGCGGCTTCATGCTGTCCTTCACCGAGGCCGAGACGGTCTCGGACATCTGGCCGACCTGGGCCATGTAGGTCTCTAGCGCGCTCTTGGCGAAGGCGGTCTGCAGCTCGATCACTTCCTGCACGCTCTTGGCGGAGGCGAGCGACCGGGCGGCCGACACCTGGGTGTCGAACGCGGACTTGGAGAAGGACATCGCCTGCGCGCCGAGCGCTTCGGCGCCCTTCGTGGCGGCGGTCATCGAGGCGACCATGGCCTCGAGGTTCTTCTTGGAGTGGGTGTTCACTTCGTTGAGCGCCGTCAGGGTCTTCTCCACGCCATCCTTGAAGGCGACGTTGGAAGCGGCGGTGAATTGCTCGACGGTGGACTTGACGGTTTCAGCGGCGGCCATCGTTGAAACTCCTGGACTGAAAAGGCTGGGCGGGACGCGGCTTGTCACCGCGGTGCAACAAACTCGGGACATAGGTCCCCTAAACTCACGACGCTTGTCTCATGTTGCACTGCAGCAGTCAAGCGACTTTTGTGCACCGCACAAAACAGTCCGGGCCACTTTCCGGGCGCCACACGGCCAAGGCGCGACAATTGCGCCCGTTCAAGCCTTGTTTACTGTCGAGCAAGGGTCCTTAAGGCATCTTAGTGCGGATTCCGGCGGCGGGGGGCCGCCACAACCCTTTGATTCGACGGACGAAGCATGTTCCAGCACGCCCGCCGCCTGTTTGTAGCTTTCGGCGCCGCCGCAGCCGTCGCGTTTACGACTGTCGCGCCCCCCGCAGCCGCGCAGCCGGCCTTCCAGCAGCTCGCCACCGCCTCGCAGAGCAAGTACGCGGCCATCGTCGTGGACGCGAAGACGGGCGAGGTGCTCTACGCCAAGCGCGCCGACGCGCCGCGCTATCCGGCGTCGATCACCAAGGTGATGACGCTGTACCTCACCTTCGAGGCGCTGGCGGCAGGCAAGATCCGGCTGGACGACCCGGTGGTGATCTCGCCGCGCGCGGCGGCCCAGTCGCCGACTAAGCTGGGCGTGCCGGCGGGCCAGACGATCACCGTCTCCGAAGCCATGCAGGCGCTGGCCATCAAGTCGGCCAATGACGTGGCCGTGGCCATGGCCGAGAAGCTGGGCGGCACCGAAAGCCGCTTCGCCGCGCTGATGACCCTGCGGGCGAAGGAGCTGGGGATGACCAACACCCACTTCGCCAACGCGTCGGGCCTGCCCGACAGCCGCCAGATCTCCACGGCGCGGGACATCGCCATCCTCTCGCGCGCGGTGATGCGCGACTATCCGCAGTACTATCGCCTGTTCAGCCAGCGGGAGATGACCTTCCGAGGCCAGACCATGCGCAACCACAACGGCCTGCTGCACCGGATGCCCGGCGTCGATGGGCTGAAGACCGGCTTCACCAACGCCTCGGGCTTCAACCTCGCGGTTTCCGCGGTGCGCGACAATCGCCGGCTGATCGCCGTGGTCATGGGCGGCCCGACCACCCGGGCCCGCGACGAGAACGCCCAGTCCCTGCTGCTCACCGGCTTCGACGTGATCCGCCGCCGCGACCTCGGCGAGAAGATCACCATCGCCCAAAACCTGTTCGAACCCGAGCCCTCCGGCCGGGTGCAAGGCAGCACCGAACAGGGCGACCAGGACATGAAGATCGTGCTGGCCTCCGCCGCCCCGCCGCCGCGCACCTCGAAGATCGAGGTCGTGCAGCCGAAGTCGCGGCAGACCGAGGCCAAGTCGGCCGACAGGTGGGCCGTCCAGGTCGGCGCCTTCAAGGCCCGCTCCGACGCCCGCGAGCAGATCGACCTGATCGAGAAGCGCTTCGGCAAGCAGGTCGCCGGCGCGAAGCCCGTCACCGACAAGGCCGCGGGCCGCTACCGCTCGCGCTTCGTCGGCCTGTCCGAGCGGGAAGCCAAGACCGCCTGCAAGGCGATCAAGGCCAAGGGCATGGCCTGCCAGGTGATCGAGCCCAAGGCCTGATCCGAGCCGCCACCGAGACGGAGGAGCCCCGGGCGAAGCCTGGGGCTTTTTTCTTGCCCAGTGTCGCGGCGCGGGCCGCTGCTACTTCTGAAGCAGGCGATCGCGGGCGGCGTTGAGCTGCGCCGCGAGGCCCGTGGTGCCGCCCTTGTCGGGATGCACGCTGCGCATCAGGCGGGTGTATGCGGCCTTGATCTCGTCGGGGCGGGCGTCGGCGCCCACGCCGAGGATGGCGCGGGCCTCATCGAGGCTCATGCGGCCCTTGCCCGGCTGCGGCGCGAGGCCCGTGCGGCGGGTGGAGACCGCAAGCCAGAGGCCCAGCACCATCAGGACGATCCCCGAGCCCCAGCGGCCGCTGACGCTCAGGTAGGTGGCGCCCGCGAAGGCCGCGATCGCGAAGGCGCCGGACAGGAACCGCCACTCCCGACGCTTCAGGATCGGCTTGCCGCGACTGATCATGAGGATCAGGGCGAGCGCGGCGGCCCCGAGCGCGAGATAGAGCATGCGGCTATTCCGCCGCGATCTTCTCCGCCTCGTCCAGCCCCTGGAAGCCCAGCGCGGTCATCAGGGCGCGCAGCTCCTGGCGGGCGGCCACGTGCTGCAGAGACATGGCCACAGGCCGGATGGTCGGCGACAGGTCGGCGATGGTCAGACCGAACGGGAACAGCTCGCGATAGATCACCCGGTCGCGCAGACCAGGGCCGACGCGGAAGCCGACCTTGCGCGACAGCGCGGTGATCCGCTCGTCCAGGCGCTTGCGGTTGCGGGCCTCGGTGGGCGCCAGGCGGTTGCGCAGGACGACCCAGTCGATCTGCTTGCGCTCGACCGTGGCGCGCTGCTTGCGGCAGGTCCAGACGGTCTCGGAGTAGAGGCTGTGACGGGTGAGCTCGAGCGTCACGGGATCGACGATGCCCAGCATGTCGAAGTCGACGAAGCTGTCGTTCATCGGCGTGACGATGAGGTCGGCCTTGGCGTGAGCGGCGCGGCTGATCGCGGTGTCCGCCCCCGGTGTGTCGATGAGCACGAAGTCGGCCTGCTGGGCCACTTCGGCGAAGGCCTGTTCGAATCGGGTGAGCTGATCGGCGTCCGAGGCCTTGGCCAGCGCGTCGCCCGCGGAGCTGATCCCATGCTCGACGGGCATCGGCGCCTCGGCCTTGTTCGCCGCGAGCCACTTGGCGCGGTTGGCGAAGAAGTGGCCCATGGTCTGCTGGCGCAGGTCGAGGTCGAGGACCGCCACCTTGGCGCCGCCGTGCAGCAGCGCGACCGCGATGTGGATGGCGAGTGTGGACTTGCCCGCCCCGCCCTTTTCATTGCCGACGACGATGACGCTCGCCATGCGCATAGCTCCCCGGGGCCGCGAAGCGCCGCCCGATCCGGCCGCTAGGTGAACGCTTGCACAGAGTCGGGTCAACGCGCGGTTTGCCGCCGTGTGCAGATGGACGCGACTCTGGAGCTCCGCCATAAGCCCTACATGTCCGAGACTCCGCTTCCGCTCGTACGCACCGTGGCCGATCTTCGCGCGCAGGTGCGCGCCTGGCGGGCGGAGGGCCTTCGCGTCGGTTTCGTCCCGACCATGGGGGCGCTGCACGAGGGGCACCTCTCGCTGGTCCGGCTCGCGCTCGCCAACGCCGACCGGGCCGTGGCCAGCGTGTTCGTCAACCCGACGCAGTTCGGGCCCAACGAGGATTTCGACGCGTACCCTCGTGGCGAGCAGCGGGACGCCGAGCTCCTGGCCGGCGCCGGCTGCCACCTGCTCTACGCCCCGACCGTCTCCGAGATGTACCCGGAGGGCTACGCCACCAAGGTGACGGTGGCGCGGATCACCGAGCCGCTGGACGGCTCCGCCCGGCCCGGCCACTTCGACGGCGTCAGCACGGTGGTCACCAAGCTCCTCCTGCAATGCGGGCCCGACGTGGCCGTGTTCGGCGAAAAGGACTTCCAGCAGCTCCAGGTGATCCGCCGGATGGTGCGGGACCTGGACATCCCAGTGGAGGTCCTGGGCGCGCCCACCGCCCGCGCCGACGACGGCCTCGCCCTATCCTCCCGCAACGCCTACCTCTCGGCAGCCGAGCGCGCGGTCGCGGCCAAGCTGAACTTCACCCTGCGCGCCGCCATCGCCCACCTGCAGGCCGGCCACGCCGTGGCCGCGGTGGAGACCGCCGCCGTGGCCGCCCTGGACGAGGCCGGCTTCGACCGGGTGGACTATGTCGAGGTCCGGGACCCAGAGGACCTGTCTCGACTCGGGCCGGGGCCCCTCGCCGGTCCGGCGCGGATACTGGCGGCCGCCGTCATCGGCCGCACGCGGCTGATCGACAACATGGCGGTCTGAGCTCGGCTGTGGCGTTCCGTCGCACGGCGCCGCTTGGGTCGCGAATGGCAAAGCTACAAGTCCACTGACTTCGGGCACTTAAGCTCGCGAAGCTTAGCCTTTTCAGGCACATGGCGAGGCCGTTCCGGCCCGCTGCGACAGTCCGCCTGAAGAGGGCGGAAACCTTCCCTGGCTAGCTTGGCCTGCACCGGCGGGGGCGCCGGGGGAGTCCAGTGCCATGTCCTACCTGAAGTACGACGGCGCCGCGGCGCGCGTCGCCGCCGAGCCCAGCCTGAACCTGTCCGGCGCGGGCGGGGCCGAGACCCTCACGGGCACGGCGGCGGGCGAGAACCTCTACGGCGCCGCCAAGGGCATGACGCTGGTGGGCGGGGCCGGGGACGACGTCTACTGGCTGCAGACCCACCTGCCCTACCTGACCATCACCGAGGCGGCGGACGGCGGCCTCGACACCATCAAGGCCTGGCAGAACGTCAACCTCGCCGACTTCGCCCACGTGGAGAACCTGTCGGTGGGGCTGGACGGCGTCTGGGGGGCCGGCAACGACCTCGACAACGTCATCTGGGGTGGCGACGGGGCGCAGCAGCTCTACGGCGGCAAGGGGCAGGACGTCCTGGTCGGCGGCGCCGGACGCGACACCTTCATCGTCCACAAGGGCGAAGGCTCCGACGTCATCCAGGACTTCAGCGCGGCCGAGGACGTGGTCCGCCTGAAGGCCGGCCTCACCAGCTTCGCGCAGGTGCAGGCGCGGCTCAGCCAGGCGGGCGCGGACGTCATGCTGGACCTCGGCGGCGGCGAAGGGCTGCTGTTCCGCAACCTGACCCTGGGCCAGCTCACCGCCGGCAACTTCCAGCTCGAGCTGGATCTCAGTGGCTTCGCGCGCACCTTCTCCGACGAGTTCGACAGTCTCTCGCTCCGCGACCCGGAGAGCGCGCCCGCCGGGACCTGGCGCACCGACTACGGCTACCAGGGCCCGCAAGGGGTCGGCAGCTACACCCTGATCTCCAATGACGAGAAGCAGATCTACACCTCGCCCTATTTCCGGGACCACCCGGGGGACTTCGCCGAGAGCCCCTTCGTCGTGAACGGCGACGGCACGGTCTCCATCTGGGCGAGGCCGTCCGCGAACCCGGAGATCTTCGGCTACGGCTACACCTCGGGCCTGCTGAGCTCGAAGGGCGGCTTCAGCCAGACCTACGGCTACTTCGAGATGCGCGCCGACCTGCCGGACGCGGTCGGAGCCTGGCCCGCCTTCTGGCTGCTGCCGGCCGACGGCTCCTGGCCGCCCGAGCTCGACGTCATGGAATCCCTCGGCGACGACCAGACGTCGTGGACCACGGCCCACTGGGGCACGCCGGCGAACCACGGCGCCAAGGGGGTCCAGAACCTCGTCCCCGGCGACGGCTTCCACACCTACGGCGCGCTTTGGACCGCCGAGAAGATCGTTTGGTACGTGGACGGCGTGGAGGTCTTCTCCCAGGCCACCCCGGCCGACATGCACAAGCCGATGTTCATGATCGCCAACCTCGCCCTGGGCGGCTGGGCGGGCGCCGTGGATCCCGCGCGACTGCCGGCCGAGATGCGACTGGACTATATCCGCGCCTACCAGTTGCCGGAGGCTCCGCCCCCTCCTCCTCCTCCTCCGCCGCCGCCGCCGCCGCCTCCTCCTCCTCCGCCCTCGCCCCCGCCCCCTTCGCCCCCGCCCGCCTATGACGGCGGCGGTGGCGGCGGCGGCGGCAGCGGCGGGCCCCGGATTCTCTATGCGGCCGACGGCGGCGACAGTCTGCAGGGCGGCGGCGGCGACGATCTGCTGACCGGCGGCGCGGGCGAGGACACCATCGAAGGCGGCGCGGGCGCCGACCGCCTCTACGGCGGCGGCCGCTGGGACAAGCTGCAGGGCAACACCGGCGACGACGTGATCTACGGCGGCGGCGGCAACGACTGGGTGGTCGGCGGCAAGGACAACGACGCGCTGTCTGGGGACGACGGCGACGACATCGTCTACGGCAACCTCGGCGCGGACACCTGCATCGGCGGCCTGGGGGCCGACCTCGTGCGCGGCGGCCAGGGCGACGACCTGGTCCTCGGCGACGCCGGCGACGACTGGCTGTCCGGCGACCGCGGCGACGACACCCTGACCGGCGGGATCGGGGCCGACACCTTCCACGCGTTCGAGGGGTCGGGGGTCGATCTCGTGACCGACTTCCGCATGTCCGAGGGCGACCGGGTGCAGCTCGCCCCGGGAACGACCTGGTCCGCCTCCGACGTGAACGGCTCGGTGGTCATCGACCTCGGCGGCGCCGACCGCCTGGTGTTGCAGGGCGTCCAGCTTGGCGAGCTCGGGGTGGGCTGGCTGTTCTTCGGATAACGTCGGTTCGCGACGCCCCGCCGCAGCCGAGCGCGGCCGCAGGCCGCAGGCGCCGCAGCCGCGCCTGCGGCGCCCGCGCACACCTGAGCTGTGACAAGGCGCCACAGCAAAGCTGCGCACCGCCCTCCGGTTGAAGACGCTGCCGTAGCATGGTTCAGCCAGTTATCCGCGACTACGGTGAAGCTCGTTCAGTATCTTTTCCCAACGTCCACGAACACTTACCGAACAGGCTTGACTATACCATCCCCCTTACAGTGAAGCTTCGGGAACGAACTGCTTTCGACTGTCAACCCGCCCCCATAGCGCAGCTCTGCGACAACTTTGACAAGAGTTCCGAAAGCACGCCGCGGCTAGTCTTCATGCGTCGACCGGCTGTCGGGGCCAGGTGGACAGCGGCGGGGTCGGGCCCGCCTTCGAGAGACGGGAAAGACTAACGATGACGTACTTTAAGTACGACGGCGTTCGCGCCGCCGAGACCGCTGCGCATGTGTCCGATCTGTGGGGCACCGACCTTGCCGAGACTCTGACGGGGACCTCGGCGGCCAATTCGCTCTGGGTGGGCGTGGGCGACACCGCCATCGGCGGCGCGGGCGACGACACCTACTGGTTGCAGGCCCTGAAGGGCCAGTTCACCGTGACCGAACTCGCCGGCGGCGGCGTGGACAAGATCGCCGGCTGGCAGAGCATCTATCTCGGCGACTACGCGAACTTCGAGAACGTGTACGTCGGCGGCGACAACACCTACGGCGCGGGCGACGCGAAGGACAACGTCATCGAAGGCGGCCCGGGCGCGCAGCAGCTCTACGGCGGCAAGGGCCAGGACGTCCTGGTCGGCGGGGCCGGCAAGGACACCTTCATCGTCTATAAGGGTGAAGGCAACGACGCGATCCACGACTTCAACGCCGCCGAGGACGTCGTCCGCCTGAAGGCCGGGTACACCTCCTTCGCGCAGGTGCAGTCGAAGCTGGTCCAGGTCGGCGCCGACGTGAAGCTCGACATGGGCGACGGCGACGCGCTGGTCTTCCGCAACATCACCGTCGGCCAGTTCACGGCCAAGAACTTCCAGCTCCAACTGGACACCGGCACGCTGGGCGCCAAGACCTTCGGCGACGAGTTCTCGGGCCCGCTGTCGATCTGGGACGCCCAGAGCAATCCGAACGGCACGTGGCGGCCGGACTTCGGTTACCAGGGCGAGCAGGGCACGGGCAGCTACACCCTGATGTCCAACAACGAGCAGCAGATCTACACCTCGCCGTATTTCCGCGGCCACAACGGCGACTTCTCCGAGAGCCCGTTCGTCTCCAACGCCGACGGCACCCTGTCCATCTGGGCGCGGCCGTCCAACAACCCGGAAATCTTCGGCTACGGCTACACCTCGGGCTTCATCTCCACCAAGGAGAGCCACGCCCAGACCTACGGCTACTTCGAGATGCGGGCCGACATCCCGGACGCCGCCGGCGCCTGGCCCGCCTTCTGGCTGATCCCGGCCGACGGCTCGTGGCCGCCGGAGCTGGACGTGATGGAGGTGCTGACCTCCGACCCGCGCGGCGCCTGGACCACCGAGCACTCGGGCGTGGGCGGCCACAGCTCGAACGGCATGCTGTCCTTCACGCCTGACACCACCGACGGCTTCCACACCTACGGCGCGCTTTGGACCGCCGAGAAGATCGTCTGGTACATCGACGGGGTCGAGGTCTTCTCCCAGGCCACCCCGGCCGACATGCACAAGCCAATGTTCATGATCGCCAACCTCGCCCTCGGCGGCTGGGGCGGCGCGATCAATAACGGCCAGCTCCCGGCCGAGATGAAGATCGACTACATCCGCGCCTACGGCCTGGGCGACGGCCAGACCACCACCCCGCCGCCCGCCACCGGCGGCGACACCGGCGCCGGCGGCGTCAGCAACCCGCCGCCGGCGAACGACGCCGGCCAGGTGCTGACCTTCGCGGCGCACGGCGACACCCTGACGGGCGGCGCCGGCGCGGACACGATCAACGCCAGCCAGGGGGCGGACAAGCTCACCGGCGGCGCCGGCGCGGACACCTTCGCCTACAAGGCCACCCCGTGGAGCGCGGGCACGAT
>NZ_JAYSEO010000001.1:0-293147 GCF_041913825.1 Phenylobacterium sp. | reverse complement strand
GGGGGCGGGCTGCGCCTCCGGAGCCGCCGCAGGCGCGGCGGGGGCCGGCGTCTGGGCGTGGGCCGCACCGGCGAGGCCGGCGGCGAGGATCAAGCTGGCGAAGGCAGTACGCATGGACGTTCCCCTGACTTTTCAGCGCGGCATCAAACAAAAGGCCGGCGCCGGAGGCAAGGCCCCACGGCGCCGGCTTTGCGTCACCCGGTCACGTGCCCGTTAGGCGGCTTCGACCGCGTGTTCGGCGAGCACGGTCAGGCCTTCCGGCGTCACGTCGGCGAAGCCGCCGCGGATGTCGTAGACCGTGACCTGGCCGTTGTTGTGCACGCGCAGTTGGCCTTCCTTCAGCGCCGTCATGAACGGCGCGTGGTTGGCGAGGACGCCGAAGTCACCTTCGGCGCCCGGCGCGTCCACCTGGTCCACGGGGCCCGAGAACAGCTCGCGCTCCGGAGAGACCAGGGAGAAGTGGAGCTTCTGAGCCATGGTCGCTTAGGCTTCCGCGGCCAGCTTCTCGGCCTTGGCCACCGCTTCCTCGATGGTGCCCACCATATAGAAGGCGGCTTCCGGCAGGTGGTCGTACTCGCCGTCGCAGATGGCCTTGAACGAGCGGATCGTGTCCTTCAGCTCGACGAAGGCGCCGGGCGTGTTGGTGAACTGCTCGGCCACGTGGAACGGCTGCGACAGGAAGCGCTGGATCTTCCGGGCGCGGGCCACGGTCAGCTTGTCCTCTTCCGACAGTTCGTCCATGCCCAGGATGGCGATGATGTCCTTCAGGGCCTTGTACTGCTGCAGGATTTCCTGCGTGCGGCGGGCGACCTGGTAGTGCTCCTCGCCGATCACCAGCGGGTCCATGATCCGCGAGGTGGAGTCCAGCGGGTCCACGGCCGGGAAGATGGCCTGGGCGGCGATGTCGCGGCTCAGCACGGTCGTGGCGTCCAGGTGGGCGAACGAGGTGGCGGGCGCCGGGTCGGTCAGGTCGTCGGCGGGCACGTAGATGGCCTGCACCGAGGTGATCGAGCCCTTGTTGGTCGAGGTGATCCGCTCCTGCAGGTTGCCCATCTCGGTGGCCAGGGTGGGCTGATAGCCCACGGCCGAGGGGATGCGGCCCAGCAGCGCCGACACTTCCGCGCCGGCCTGAGTGAAGCGGAAGATGTTGTCGACGAACAGCAGCACGTCCTTGCCTTCCACGTCGCGGAAGTACTCGGCCTGGGTCAGGCCGGTCAGGGCGACGCGGGCGCGGGCGCCCGGCGGCTCGTTCATCTGGCCGTACACGAGGGCGCACTTGGAGCCTTCGGTGGAGCCGTTGTTCTTCTTCGGGTCCACGTTCACGTTGGACTCGATCATCTCGTGGTAGAGGTCGTTCCCTTCACGGGTCCGCTCGCCCACGCCGGCCAGCACGGAGTAACCGCCGTAGGCCTTGGCGATGTTGTTGATCAGCTCCTGCATGGTCACGGTCTTGCCCACGCCGGCGCCGCCGAACAGGCCGATCTTGCCGCCCTTGGTGTAGGGGCACATCAGGTCGATGACCTTGATGCCGGTGACCAGCACTTCGGCCGAGGTCGATTGCTCCGCGAAGCTCGGGGCTTCGCGGTGGATCGGGGAGAATTCGGCGGTGTTGATCGGGCCGGCCTCGTCGATCGGCTCGCCGATGACGTTCATGATGCGGCCGAGCGTGCCCGGGCCCACCGGCACGCGGATCGAGGCGCCCGTGTCGGTCACCGGCTGACCGCGGGTCAGGCCCTCGGTGGTGTCCATGGCGATCGTGCGGACGGTGTTCTCGCCCAGGTGCTGGGCGACCTCGAGCACCAGGCGGAACGGCTGGCCGGTCCGTTGATCGGTGTTGGAGGTCTCCAGGGCGTTCATGATGGCCGGCAGGTGGCCTTCGAACTCGACGTCGACGACGGCGCCGATGACCTGGACGATGCGGCCCGTGGCCACGCCGGTGGCGGCGGGGACCTGCGGGGCGGCGGCGGAGGCCTTGGCCGGGGTGCGGCGGGGCTTCTTGGGGGCGGCGGCTTCAGACATGTCTCGGCTCTTTTCGGATTAGAGCGCTTCGGCGCCGGAGATGATCTCGATCAGCTCCTTGGTGATCTGCGCCTGGCGTGAGCGGTTGTACTGCAGGGTGAGGCTGGCGATCATGTCGCCGGCGTTGCGGGTGGCGTTGTCCATCGCCGTCATCTGGGCGGCGAAGAAGCCCGCCTGGTTCTCGAGCATGGCCGAGAACAACTGGGTGGTGATGTTACGGGGCAGCAGTTCCTCGAGGATCGCCGCCTCGTCGGGCTCGTACTCGTAGGCCGCGCCGCGCAGGTCGACGGTCTGGCCGCCCTCGACCACTTCCGCCGGGATCAGTTGGCGCACGGTCGGCACTTGGCTGACCACCGACTGGAAGCGGCTGTAGACCAGGGTGACCACGTCCACCTCGCCGGCCTCGAACATCTCGCGGATCTTCGCGGAGACCTCTTCGGCCACGGCCAGGGACGGATTGCCGCCCGCCTCGTAGGCGCCGGCCGAGCGGTCGCCGTAGAGCCGGCGGAGCTGGTCGCGCGCCTTGCGGCCGATGGTCAGGACGCGCACGTCCTTGCCCTCGGACTGCAGGCGGGAGATCCGCTCGCGCGCGGCGCGCACGATCGAGGAGTTGAAGCCGCCGGCCAGGCCTCGGTCCGAGGTCGCCACCACGACGAGGTGGCGGCGGTCCGAGCCGGTGCCGACCAGCAGGCGCGGGGCGCCGTCGCCGGACACGCCGGAGGCCAGGTTGGCGATCACCGCCGCCATGCGGCTCGCGTAGGGCCGGGCGTTCTGGGCCGCGTCCTGCGCGCGCCGCAGCTTGGCGGCCGCGACCATCTGCATCGCCTTCGTGATCTTCTGCGTGGCCTTCACGCTTCCGATCCGATTGCGCATCTCCTTGAGGCTGGGCATCCCCGGCTACTCTCTCCGTGCCGCCAGCGACTTAGGCGAAGTTGTTGGCGAAGGCGCCGAGCACTTCCTTCAGGCGGCCTTCGACCGGCCCGAGGTCCTTCTTCGTGCGGATCTCGTCCAGGATGTCCTGGTGCTGGGCGTGCATGTGCGCCAGCAGCTCCTGCTCGAAGCGGCCGACCTGCGCGGTCGGCACCTTGTCCAGGTAGCCGCGGGTGCCGGCGTACACCGACACGACCTGCTCCTCGACGGCCAGCGGCGAGTACTGGGGCTGCTTGAGCAGCTCGGTCAGGCGCTCGCCGCGGGCGAGCTGACGCTGCGTCGCCACGTCGAGGTCCGAGCCGAACTTCGCGAAGGCGGCCATTTCCCGGTACTGGGCGAGCTCGCCCTTGATCGGGCCGGCGGCGTTCTTCATCGCCTTGATCTGGGCCGAGGACCCCACGCGCGACACCGAGATGCCGACGTTCACCGCCGGGCGGATGCCCTGGAAGAACAGGTCCGTCTCGAGGAAGATCTGGCCGTCGGTGATCGAGATCACGTTCGTCGGGATGTAGGCCGACACGTCGTTGGCCTGGGTCTCGATGATCGGCAGCGCGGTCAGCGACCCGAGGCCGTTGTCCTCGTTCAGCTTCGCGGCGCGCTCCAGCAGACGGGAGTGCAGGTAGAACACGTCGCCCGGATAGGCTTCGCGGCCCGGCGGACGGCGCAGCAGCAGCGACATCTGGCGGTAGGCGACGGCCTGCTTGGACAGGTCGTCATAGATGATCACGGCGTGCATGCCGTTGTCGCGGAACCACTCGCCCATGGCGCAGCCCGAGAAGGGCGCCAGGAACTGCAGCGGGGCCGGCTCCGACGCCGTCGCCGACACCACGATGGTGTAGTCCAGCGCGCCGCGCTCCTCGAGCGTCTTCACGATCTGGGCCACGGTGGAGCGCTTTTGGCCGATGGCGACGTAGATGCAGTACAGCTTCTGCGACTCGTCGCCGCCGGCGTTGACCTGCTTCTGGTTCAGGATGGTGTCGATGGCGACGGCGGTCTTGCCGGTCTGGCGGTCGCCGATGATCAGCTCGCGCTGGCCGCGGCCCACCGGGATCAGGGTGTCGATGGCCTTCAGGCCGGTCTGCACCGGCTCGTGCACCGACTTCCGCGGGATGATGCCCGGCGCCTTCACGTCCACGCGGCGGCGCTCGGCCACGTTCACGATCGGGCCCTTGCCGTCGATGGGCTCGCCCAGCGGGTTCACCACGCGGCCGAGCAGGCCCTTGCCCACCGGCACGTCCACGATCTCGCCGAGGCGGCGGACTTCGTCGCCTTCACGGATGGCGCGGTCTTCGCCGAAGATCACGACGCCGACGTTGTCGCGCTCCAGGTTCAGGGCCATGCCCTTCACGCCGGCGGAGGGGAACTCCACCATTTCACCGGCCTGGACGTTGTCGAGGCCGAACACACGGGCGATGCCGTCGCCGACCGACAGCACCGAACCCACGTCGGAGACGTCGGCTTCTTCGCCGAAGTTGGCGATCTGCGACTTGAGGATGGCCGAAATTTCGGCGGCGCGGATGTCCATAGTCTTACGCTCTCTTGAGGGCGAATTTCAGGGAATCGAGCTTCGACTTCAGCGAAGCGTCGAACAGACGGGAGCCGACCCGCACCTTGATCCCGCCCAGGAGGGCAGGGTCGACGCGGGTCTCGATTTCAGGGTCCTTGCCGAGCGCCTGGCGCAGGGCCTGCTGGACGCCCTGGGCCTGGGCCGGGGTGAGGGGGACGGCGGTGGTCACCTGGGCGGAGACCGCGCCGCGCGCTTCGGCAGATAGGCGCTCGAAGGCGGTGATGACAGAGGCGAGCGCGCCGGCGCGCCCATTCTGGGCCAGCAGGCCCAGGAACTTCTGCGTCGTGGGATGGAACGCCGCCCGCTGGGCGATGGCCGCCAAGCCCTTGCCCTTGGCCTCGGCGTCGAACGCCGGGGAGGCCAGCAGGATCTGAAGGTCGCGGCTGTCCGCCAGCGCCGCCTTCAGGGATTTCAGGTCGGCCTCGACGGCCTGGACCTGGTTCTGGTCTTTCGCGAGATCGAACAGGGCCTGGGCATATCTGCCGCCCACGTTCGAAGCCTGGGAATCGTCCGCCACTTAATGTCCGCCCGGTGCGTCTTAGGAGCCGCGACAGGTCGATCCCGCCGCGATCTAAAGGCCTGAAAGCGCTAAAGAAAAGCGCTTCGGTCCGAGACGTTGTGAAAACGCCCGGCCCAAAGCCGCGCGCCTAGTATCACGCGATGTGCGGCGCCGCAACCGAAGCCCCCGACGCCTCGGCCGGGAAACGCCGCCGCCCTGCCCCAGCGGAAGCGCCGCCGATCCGCGGATCCCGGGGAACAACGTTTGCCCAATGACGGTTGGGCGCGCGGCGGAGCTTGCCGGCGGCGCTCCGTACAGGGACGGAACACTGGCTGGGGAGCTGGGCATGTCGACATCAACCACCGCAGCGGCGGCGGGCGCAGGCTCGCGCATCGCCATCCAGAGCACGCCGCGGACCGCAGGCGAGAACAACGCCGGAGACATCATCTTCAGCTTCGGGGTTATGCGCGCCGACGACCTGAGCCAGGCCACCACCGTGCGCTGGCAAGTGAGCGGCGATGGCCCCAACCCGGTCAGCGCCTCCGACTTCCCGGGCGGCGTGTTCCCGTCCGGCGAGGTCACCTTCGCGCCGGGCCAGCGCGAGGTCTTCCTGCAGGTGCCGTTCCTGAACGACAGCCAGTGGGAGCCGGACGAAGGCTTCAAGGTCACCCTCACCGAGGCGTCGAACGGAACCATCGTCGACGCGGTGGCCACCATGACGGTGAAGAATGACGACCCCGGGCCCTACCTCGCGTTCGGCAGCGCCACCGCGCCGCCTGCCGAGGGGGACACCGGATACGGCGAGTACGCGTTCACTGTCCAGCTCGGCCGCGCCCAGCCGGACGCCAGCACCACCGTCAACTGGTCCGTGGAGGGCAGCGGCGCCTCGCCGGCGTCCGGCCTGGACTTCTTGGGCGGGATCCTGCCGTCCGGAACGCTGACCTTCGCGCCCGGCGAGACGTCGAAGATCATCGTCGTCCGCGTGGCGGGCGATACCGAGCAGGAGGCGCCGGAAGGCTTCACCGTGCGCCTGCACGACGCGAGCTTCGGGCCGTTGAGCCCGGCCCCGTCGATCTCGGGCACCATCCGCAACGACGACGAGGGCCCCGCTGGCGTCCGCTTCGCGCCGGAGCCGGCCGGGACGTCCACGCCGGCCAAGCCCGAGGGCGGCGGCAACGTCGCCACCGTCTTCGAATACGCGGTGGAGCGCACCGGCGAGATCTCCACCCCGGTCAGCGTCGCCTGGTCGGTGAGCGGCTGGGGCTCGGCGCCGGCGAATGGCGCGGACTTCGTCGGCGGCGCCCTGCCCGCCGGCGTGCTGCAGTTCGCCCCGGGCGAGGCGATGAAGACAATCCGCATCGAGGTGGCCGGCGACACCGCCCGCGAGGAGCACGAGCAGTTCCGCGTCACCCTCTCCTTGCCCGTGGGCGCGACCCTGGGCGACGCGGCGCGCGAAGGCGTGATCCGCAACGACGACAGCCTGCCGACCCTGGGCTTCACCACCTCGTCGGTGAGCCTGGCCGAGGGGAACAGCGGCGCCACCGCCTTCACCTTCACCGTCGGCCGCTCCGGCGACCTCTCCGGGGCAGCGTCGGTCTACTGGCGCACGGGGCTTCCCGGCCAGGGCACGGCCGGCAAGGGCGATTTCGTTGGCGAAACCGACCTTGTGCAGGGCGAGCTGGTCTTCGCGCCCGGTGAAACCACCAAGACGATCACGTTAGAGGTGGCCGGCGACGAGCTCGAGGAGGGCGACGAGACCTTCGAGCTGACCCTCTACACCCCGCGGGGAGCCGAGCTCGGCGACGGTTCGGCCCAGGGCGTCATCCGCAACGACGACAACCCTCCGAAGCCGCAGGTGATCACCTCACCCGCCCCGGGGTCGGCCCTGACCGGCGGCGAGGCCGGCGACACCTTCCACGCGCTGGCCGGCGACACCCTCACCGGCCGGGGTGGGCCGGACGTGTTCAGCCTGCGCGACATCCCCTCGACCCCGGCGACCGTGACCGACTTCACGCTCGGTTCCGACCGGCTCGGGCTGTAGTCGCCGCTGGTCCAGGCGGGCTACACGGGCGCCAGCCCGGAGGCTGACGGCTGGATCAGCTTCCGCTACGACGCCGGCGGCGCCCAGGTGCTGCTCGACCGCGACGGTCCCGGCGCGGCTCATGCGCCCGAGGCGGTCTTCGCCCTGGCCGGCGTGAACGGCGGCCTCTCCTGGTCCGACGTCGCCGCCGCAAGGGTGAGCTCCCGGTTCAGCCTCGGCCTGGTGGCGGATCGCATCAATGAAGCCGACGGCGGCTTCGACCTCGTCATGACCCGCGCCAACGCCACGGCCTGGGACCACGCCACCTGGTCGATCGGCCACGGGTCCGAGGACCTCGACCTGCGCGGGTCGGACTTCCCCGGCGGCCGGCATCCGAGCGGCACGGTGATCTTCGCGCCTGGCGAGACCCGCAAGGTGATCCACGTCGACCTGCTGAACGACACCGTGCCGGAGGACACCAAGGACTTCCGGGTGGTGCTGAACGGGTTCTCCGGCCAGCAGGGCTGGGTCTACGACGACGACACCGGCGCCATCGTGCGGCTGGTGCGGGTCGACGCCGACACCGCGGAGGGCAGCGGGGCGCCCGGCCTGATGCGGATCGAGGTGCTCCGCCAGGGCCCCACCGACGGCACGACGGTGGTGGGCTGGCGCACGGAGGCCTTCGGCGCCCTCTCGGCCGACCCCCTCGACTTTCTCGGCGGAGCGTTCCCGTCAGGGACCCTGACCTTCGCGCCCGGCGACACAACCAAGACCATCGTCATCGAGCTGGCCGGCGACACCGCCGTCGAGCCGGAGGAAGGCTTCCTGGTGAAGCTCGACGCCAACGTCACGGGCGGCCGGATCATGGGCGGCGAATCCGAGATGGTCGTCGGCATCCTCAACGACGACGCGTGGACCCAGGACCAGGAGATCCGCGCCTCGGGACCCGAATCGCAGCTCCGCGGCGGGTCGGGAAACGACACCCTGTACGCCAGCGGCGGCGGCGACCGCATGGAGGGCGGGCCGGGAGCCGACCGCTTCCTCTTCGGGACGGAGCCCTGGAAGCCGCACCTCATCGTGGATTTCAAGCCGGGGGTGGACGCGCTCGACGTCTCGGCCGTCTTCCGCGCGGCAGGCTACACGGGCGCGGACCCCGTGGCGGACCGGTACGTGAAGCTGCTCGCGCAGGGCCGCGACACCCTGGTGCTGTTCGACCGGGACGGCGCCGGCCCGAGCCCCGAATGGCCGAACTATGTGCTGAAGCTGCAGGGCGTGCAGACCGCGGGCCTGACCTGGGCGCAGCTCACGACGGCCGCGGCGGAGCCCGAGCCGCCGCCGCCGCCGCCGCCGCCGCCGGACCCTGAACCCGAGCCCCAGCCGGAGCCCTCGAACGAAGGCGAGACCTTCCGCTCGCCCGGCCCGGGCTCGACCCTGACCGGGGGCGCGGGCGACGACGCCTTCTACGCCAGCCGCGGCGATGACGTGATCACAGGCGGCGCGGGCGCGGACCGGTTGGTCATCGAGGCCGAGCCCTGGTCCCCGATCGTCATCCGCGACTTCACCGTCGGCACGGACCGGCTCGACCTCTCCGCCCTCTTGCGGGAGTGGAACTACGCGGGCTCGAACCCCGTGGCCGATCGCTACGTGGAGCTGCGCGCCAGCGGTTCGGACACCCTCGTGCTGGTGGATCGGGACGCCCTCGGCCCCAATCCGCAATGGGGCAACTACATCCTGAAGCTGGAAGGCGTCCCCGCGGGCGGGCTCACCTGGTCGAAGCTGACGGGAGGCTCGGGAGGGAGCGGTTCGGGCGGGAGCGGTTCGGGCGGGTCCCAGCCGCCGCCGACCACCAACCCGCCGCCGTCCGGCTCCGGATCGGACGCGGCGCCGGGGCAGTTGCTGGTCTCGGACCAGTATGGCGACGCCCTGGCCGGCGGCTCCGGCGCCGACACGCTCCGGGCGGGCCAGGGCCCCGACCGGCTGACCGGCGGGGCGGGCGGCGACCACTTCGTGTTCCGCGACCTGCCCTGGAACGCCGGCGCGGTCGCCGACTTCACGCCGGGCCTCGACGTGCTCGACCTGCGGCCGCTCTTCCACGCCGCAGGCTATGCCGGAAGCAACCCGCTGTCCGACGGACGGCTGGAGTTCCGTCCGGACGGCCAGGGAGGGACCCAGGTCTATGTGGACAGGGACGCGGCGGGCGCCGGGGACTGGCCGTTCCTGGTCACCACCCTCTCCGGCGTGGCCCCGTCGCAGCTCGGCGCGGCCGACTGGTTGTTCTGATCGGTGACCGCGGTTCGCCTGATCGAGGCGGACCGCCGGCCATCCGCCGAGCGCTGCAGCAGAAAACCGAGAAAGGAAGCTCCGCCCTAGGAACATACCGGCTTTTCATACGGTTGACGCGCCGGGTGGGTGCGTCTTCCGCGCGCCGCATCCGTCTGGTCGCCGCGCCGCAGGGCGCAGAGTTTGGGTCGCCCCATGAACCTCACCCCCTCGCCCGGGCTTCGCGCCCGCGTGTCCTGGAGCCGCTGACATGCCCGGGACGCTTCCTGTCATCAACAATCCCACGCCGCCCGGCGGCCAGCTCTTCGCCAGCGAGCAGTCCCTGCCGCAGGGCTCCGCGCCGAACCCGGGCGGCGTGACCCGCGGCTGGACGTTCAGCATCAGCGCCGAGGACGGGATCGGCGACCTGACGATCGGCGGCTTCACCGCCATAAGCGCCGGCGTGTTCACGGCCGGGCGCGTGGACGTCGGCTTCGGCTACCTCTCGATCGACAGCTACGATGCGGCGAGCGGCCAGGTCGCGGTCAGCTTCACGATCACCGGCCCCCATCACAGCCCGAACCCCGGGGCCCAGCAGAAGTACGGCGACTTCCAGAGCTTCCAGGTTGTCCTGACCGACCGGGACGGGGACAGCGCCACCTCCTCGCTCGCGGTGCAGATCCGCGATGACGAGACGCTCGCCCTGAGCAGCGACAGCGCCACGGTCACCGTGGGCGGCGCGGTCACCGGCAACCTGGTGACCGGCGGCACGCCGGACCGGTTCACGGCCGACGGCTTCGGTCAAATCGTCCAGATCAGCCCGCGCGACTGGACGAACGCCGACACCACGCCCGACGCCCAGGGCCGCTTCAGCGTCACCGGACAGTACGGCGTGCTCACTGTCGCCCCGAACGGCGACTACACCTATACGCCCAACGCCGGCGCGCCGGCCGGCGTCACCGACGGCTTCACCTACTGGGCGACCGACGGCGACGGCGACCGGTCGAACGCGAACCTCACCATCACCTTGCAAGCCGGATCGCAGCCACCCTCGGGGGAAGGCCAGGTGATCACCTCGCCGGGACCGGGCTCCACGCTCGCCGGCGGCTCGGGGAACGACACCCTGATCGCCAGCCAGGGCGCCGACGTGCTGACCGGCGGCGCCGGCGCCGACGCCTTCGCCTTCAAGGCCCTGCCGTGGAGCGCCGGGCGGATCACCGATTTCGTGGTCGGCGCGGACCGGCTGGACCTCTCGGCCATCTTCCAGTCGAGCGGCTACACGGGCGTCGACCCGATCGCCGACGGCCGCCTGACACTCCAGAGCGACGGCGCCGGCGGCACGAAGGTGCTCTTCGACCGGGACGCGCCGAACACCGGCGACTGGCCCTTCCACGTCACCACCCTCCAGGGCGTCAGCCCCGTGGGCCTGACCTGGGCGCAGCTCTCCGGCGGGACCACGTCTTCGCCGCCGGCCGGCGCGGTCACCTTCAGTGTCACCCCCACCAGCATCAGCCAGGCCGAAGGCGGCGCGGACGGGGTGACGGAGTATCTGTTCACCGTCACGCGGAACGGCTCCACGGCCGGCGTGATGAGCGTGGACTACACCTCGGCGGGCGTCGGCCCGAACCCGACCTCGCCTGACGACTTCTGGAGCACCGGCGGCGTGCTGCGGTTCGGGGACGGTCAAGCGTCGGCGACCGCCCTGATCCGCGTCCGGGGCGACGGCGCCGCCGAAGCCGACGAGACCTTCGAGCTGAAGCTGCTGAACGTCACCACCAGCGGCTCGCCGGCGACCGGCACGATCCGCAACGACGACACCGCCCAGCCGCCGCCGTCCGGCGACGGTCAGGTGATCACCTCCTCCGGGCCGGGCGCATCCGTCACCGGCGGCTCGGGGAACGACACCCTGATCGCCAGCCAGGGCGCCGACGTCCTCACGGGCAATGGCGGGGCGGACAGCTTCGCGTTCCGCGTCCTGCCCTGGAGCGCCGGCCGCATCACCGACTTCACCGTCGGGACGGACAGGCTCGACCTGACGGCGATCTTCCAGTCCAGCGGCTACACGGGGGCCGACCCGATCGCCGACGGGCGCGTGACCCTGCAGAGCGACGGGTCGGGGGGAACCAAGGTGTTCTTCGACCGTGACGCGCCCAACACGGGCGACTGGCCGTTCCACGTGACCACCCTCCAGAACGTCGGCCCGGCGGAGCTGACCTGGGCGAAGCTCTCCGGCGGCGCCGCCAGTCCGCCGCCCTCGGGCGGCTCGGAGATCCGCTTCCTCAGCGCCGCGGCCAGCGGAACCGAGGGCAGCTCCGGCGGCACGAGCAGCTTCGGCCTGACGGTCCAGCGCACGGACAGCCAGGGCCCGGCCAGCGTGGAGTGGCGGCTGACGCCTTCGGGCGCCAACCCGGTGGACGCCTCGGATTTCATCGGGGGGATGCCCGTGACCGGCGTGGTGACCTTCAACGCCGGCGAGCAGGTCCGCTACATCGTGCTCACGGTGAACGCCGACACCACCGCCGAGCCGGACGAGACCTTCACCCTGCAGCTATCCAACGCGCAGGGCGGCGTTCTCGGCCAGAGCACCCAGGTGGTGACGATCCGCAACGACGACGCCGCCCAACAGCCCGCCGCCGCCGACGGGCAGGTGCTGACCTCCGACCAGTATGGCGACGTCCTCACGGGCGGGGCGGGGAACGACACCCTGATCGCCGGCCAGGGCCCGGACAAGCTGACGGGCGCGGGCGGCGAGGACCGGTTCGTGTTCGACAAGCTGCCGTGGGTGCGGGGCGAGATCAGCGACTTCACGCCAGGCGAGGACCTGCTGGACCTCTCGGCGCTCGCCCCCGGCTACGCCGGCTCCGACCCCGTTCGCGACGGGGTGTTGCAGTTCCGCGACGTGGGCGGAGCCACGGAGGTCTTCGTGGACCGGGACGGGGCCGGCGGCGACTGGCCGATCGGTGTCACCCTGCTTCGCGGCGTCACGCCCTCGCAGCTCGGGGCCTCCGACTGGCTCTTCTGAGCGGGCATGAAAAAGGGGCGCCGGCCTTGGCCGGCGCCCCGCAGTTCAGAAGCTCGACAACAGAGCTGCTGGGAGATCGGTTACTGCTTGGCGAGCTGCGGGCCCTGGCCGGCCTTGGCGAAGGCCTGGGCATTGCAGTCGGCGAGGCGGGCCTCGTCCATGACCTTGCGGCCGGAGAAGGCGGCCACCGGGCCGACCTTGGACGCGATGGTCTTGCAGGCCTGGCCCGAGAAGGTCTGGGAGGTCGGGGCCGCCGCCACGCAGGCGTCACCTTCGCAGACGAACATGGCGCCGCCGGCGATGAACTTCGTCTTCTCCGCGACCGGCTGCTGCAGCTTGGCGGTGACGGACTCGCCCGCGAAGGCGGAACCGGCGGCGAGGGTGGTCAGGGCGGCGCAGGCCGCGAGGATTTGGAGCTTCACGAGAGCCCTCCAGCGTTTCGGGGAGAAATCGGCGTCCCTGCTCGAAGACGCCGGCTCAGGCCCGCCACGGAGACCGCCTCGGGTATCCCCACCCTTGGCGCGCAACGAACTAAGCATCGCTAAGATAACAGTGTTAAGATCGGGAGCAACCGCTTTTTTCGTAAGGCGGCTATGCGCGGATGCAGAGCTCGCCCCGTTCATGTCTCGTCAACGTTGTTTGCCGTTGGGTGGCGGTGATAAGGAACGCCCCCGGCCGGGGGGCCACTCTCTCTAGGACGACCACATGGCCAATGCGCAGTCGCAGGGACCGGGCGGGCGCGGACCGCAGCCGCCCCGGGCCAGGCGCTCGCCCCTCCAGGCGCTGATCTACTGGACGCTGGTGCTCGGCGTCTGGGGCCTGATCTTCCTGGTGGCCTTCTTCGCGGTCTTCGCGGTCGACCTGCCCGACACGTCCAAGCTCTACGACGTCAAGCGCCAGCCCTCGATCTCCTACCTCGACCGCTCGGGCGCGCTGATCGCCGTGCGCGGCAGCCAGTACGCGCCGCCGGTCGACCTCGACGCCCTGCCGGAATACGTGCCCGAGGCGTTCATCGCGGTGGAGGACCGCTGGTACTACTACCACTTCGGGTTCAACCCCTGGGGCATCATCCGCTCGCAGATCTACAACATGCGCCGCGAGAGCGGCCCGCTGCGCGGCGGCTCGACGATCACCCAGCAGCTCGCCCGCAACCTGTTCCTGACGCCGTCGCAGAACTACCGCCGCAAGGCGCAGGAGCTGATCCTGGCGGTGTGGCTGGAGGCCAGGTTCTCGAAGAAGCAGATCCTCGAGCTCTACCTGAACCGCGTCTACTTCGGGGCAGGCGCCTACGGCATCGAGGCGGCGTCGCAGCGCTACTTCGGCAAGCCGGCCTCGCAGCTCTCGCTGGGCGAGAGCGCGTTGCTGGCCGGCATGATGAAGGGGCCGTCGCGCTATTCTCCGGTGGCCGCCACCGACCGCGCCGCCCGCCGGGCCACCGTCGTGCTCGACGAGATGGTGGAGGCGAAGTTCATCACCCCCGAGGAGCGCGAGCAGGCCTTCCGGACCAAGGTGCGGGTGAACCCGGTGCTGGCGAACCAGCGGGCGCAGTACTTCACCGACTGGGTGGACGACCAGGTGCGCGCCCTGGTGGGCGAGCCCACCGAGGATCTGGTGGTCGAGACCACCCTCGACCTGCCCCTGCAGGCGTCCGCCGAGCAAGCCATCCAGCGCGGCGTCGCCGCCGCCAAGGGCCAGGGCGTGGAGCAGGCGGCGCTTGTCTCCATCGACGGCGAGGGCCGCATCCGGGCCTACGTGGGCGGCGTGAACTACCTGCAGAGCCAGTTCGACCGGGCTACCCAGGCGAGGCGCCAGGCGGGCTCGGCGTTCAAGCCGTTCGTCTACCTGACCGCCATGGAAAGCGGCCGCACGCCGGCCACGCCGGTGGTCGACGAGCCGGTGAAGATCGGCAACTGGGAGCCGCGCAACTACACCGGCGAGTACCTCGGGCCGATCAACCTGCAGAAGGCCCTGGAGCAGTCGGTGAACACCGTCGCCGCCCGACTGGCCAACGAGGTCGGCACCTCCAACGTCGCCGCCACCGCCCGTCGCCTGGGCATCACCTCGCCCATCCAGCTCGACCCCTCTATGGCCCTGGGCGCCGTCGAGGTGAGCCCGCTGGAGATGGCCCAGGCCTACGCCCCCTTCGCCAACGGCGGCTTCCTCGCCCGTGGCTACGGCGTCGAGCGGATCCGCACGGCCTCGGGCCGCGTGCTCTACGACCACAATGTCGACGAGCCGGCCCGCCAGGCGGTCATCGGCACGCCCGCCCTGCAGTACATGAACCAGATGATGCGGCAGGTGGTCGTCCAGGGCACGGGCACGCGGGCCAACGTCCCCGGCTACGACCTGGCCGGCAAGACCGGCACCACCAGCGATTACCGGGACGCCTGGTTCGTCGGCTACACCGGCGGCTTCGTGACCGCCGTCTGGACCGGCAAGGACAACAACACCCCGATGCGCCGGGTGACCGGCGGCGGCGCGCCGGCCGGCATCTGGAAGGACTACATGGCCGCGGCCCTGCCCCGCCTGAAGGTCCAGCCGATCCCCGGCGGCGTGGTCGACCCCACGCCCGAGCCCGATCCGATCGGCGACGTCATCGACGGCATAGGCGACCTGTTCGGCGGCCGGGACGAGGAGCCGGAGCCGCCGCCCTCGGCCTTCGACCGCCGTCAGCCCGCGGACCCGCCGTTCTAGCGCCCGAAGGCGTGCAGCCGGGCGCCTTCGGCGCGCAGCCAGGCCCGGTGGCGGCGCTCGTCCCCCACCAGCGCCTTCACGTGGGCCCAGAACTTCGGCCCGTGGTTCAGCTCGAGCAGGTGCGCGCACTCGTGCGCTGCCACATAGTCGGCCACCTCGAACGGTGCGAGGGCCAGGCGCCAGGAATAGCGGATCGAGCCCGCCGTCCCGCGCGGCCCCGGTCGGCAGGAGCCCCAGCGGCTCTTGGTGTCGGTGATCGTCACCTTCGGCATCGGCGCGCCCAGCCGCGCCGCGTAATGCGCGGTGCGCTCCGTGAGCACGGCCAGCGCCCGCCTGCGGATCAGCAGGATCGCTGCCCGGGCATAGCCCTCGCCCTCGCCCATGGCGGTGATGCGGTGCGGCTCGCCGTCCGCCGCCTCGATCCAGCGCGCGCGGCCGCTGCCGGCCTCCAGGCGCACGGGCTCACCGAACACCTCCAGCGTCATGCCGGGATGGATGGGGGCGGCGGTGGGCAGCTCGGCCAGCCGCTCGGCGATCCAGGAGGCCCGCTCCCGGGCGAAGGCGGCCGCCTCCTGGAGGCGCCGGGCCGAAGGAGCGGTGGCGACGATCTCGCGCCGCGTGCGGTCCAGCCGTAGCGACACGCGCCGGGCGCGGCGGTTGATCTTCAGGGTCACGACCGCGCCGGCCACCTCCAGCCGGTCACCGTCGGACAGGGGGCGGCCGAAGGGACTCATGTCCCCTAAGACTTAGGCGGCCGCCCGCTGCTTGTCGAAGCCCTGCTCGGCGCGGCGGATGAACGCGCGCACCCGGGGGTAGATCTCCTCGCGGAACCGCTTGCCGTTGAACACGCCATAGTGGCCCACGTGCGGCTGCACGTAGTCCTCCTTCAGCTCGTCCGGCAGGCCGGCGCACAGCGCGTGAGCGGCCTGGGTCTGGCCGATGCCGGAGATGTCGTCGTTCTCACCCTCGACCGTGAGCAGGCCCACGTCCTTGATCAGCTCGGGCCGCACCGGGCGTCCGCGGTGGACGAGCTCGCCCTTGGGCAGCAGGTAGCGCTGGAACACCACGTCGACGGTCTGGAGGTAGAACTCCTCCGAGAGGTCGAGGGCGGCCAGGTACTCGTCGTAGAACTCCAGGTGCTTGTCGGCGGAGTCGCCGTCGCCCTGCATCAGGTGCTGTAGGTAGCGCAGGTGCGCCTCCTGGTGCTTCTCGAGGTTCATGGACATGAAGCTCGCGAGCTGCACGAAGCCCGGATAGACGCGCCGGCCGGCTCCCGGATAGGGGCTCGGCACGGTGTAGATCATGTTCGACTGGAACCAGGCGAAGGGCTTTTCCTCCGCGAGCCGGTTGGTGACCGTCGGCGACAGCCGGGCGTCGATGGGCGAGCCCATGAAGGTCATGGTCGCCGGGCGGCACTCCTCGCCGTCCTCGGCCATCAGGCTCACCGCCGCCAGCACCGGCGGGCCGGGCTGGCAGACCGCCACCACGTGCGGCCGCGGGCCCAGGACGCGCAGCATCTGGCGGACGTGGTCGATGTAGTCGTGGAAGTCGAAGCGGCCTTCCATCACCGGCACGTCGCGCGCGTTCGACCACTCGGTGATGAACACCTCGTGGTCCTGCAGGAAGGCCTGGACGGTGCCGCGCAGCAGGGTCGCATAGTGGCCGGACAGCGGCGCCACGATCAGCACCGCCGGCTCCAGCTCGCGGCGGCCGGCCTTGCGCATGTCGGCCATGTCGCGTGCGAAGTGGGTTAGCTTCACCCAGGGGCTCGACCAGACCTCGGTGGGCCGCACGCGGACCGGATGACCCTCGATCTCCACGGTGTCGAAGCCCCAGCCGGGTTTGCCGTACCGGCGGGTGAGGTTCGCGAACAGGTCGGCGCCTGCGTACAGGGTGCGGCCGAGGTCGCTCTCCGCCGCCGGATTGAGCGGCGAGCTCCAGAAGTCCCGCGTCAGTCGGGCCGCGTACCGCAACGGCGTCGTCGCGTAATAGCCGGCCTCGTAGAGAGCGTAGAGCATGCCCGATCCTTATTGCGCCGCAGCATTAACATGCGAGCGGTTAATCGGATGCACAAGGCACAGCTTGTTCGGCGCCGCAGCGTGACGCAGCCTAAGGGCTCAGCAGGAGGTCGCGCCGGAGCCCTGCTTCATCGCCGCACGCACCTTCTGGGCGATCTCGTCGGGCGACAGGCCGTGGCGCAGGACGCAGGCGAACTCCCCCTTCGGGTTCATCAGGTAGGTGATGGTGGAGTGGTCGACCACGTAGTCCGGCCCCTCCCCGTTCTTCCGGTAGTAGACGTGGTAGGCCTTGGCCGCGGCGGCGACCTGCTCGGGGGCGCCGGTGAGGCCCCAGGCCTGCTTCGGGAAGGCCGGGTTGGCCAGGTAGGCGGCCATCTGCTGGACGTTGTCGCGCTCCGGATCGACCGTAATCAGCACCGTCTGAAAGTCCTCGGCGTCGCGGCCCAGGACCTTCTCCGCCCCGCCCAGCGCGAACATGGTCGTCGGGCAGACGTCCGGGCAGTGGGTGAAGCCGAAGAAGACCGCGCTCCACTTGCCCTTCAGCAGCCGCTGGTCGACGGTGCGTCCGGATTGGTCCGTCAGTTGGAACGGGCCGCCCACGGCGGCGGTTTGCTGCTGCGGGCGGGTGCTGAGGATCCCCGAGCGGACAGCGAGGCCGGTGAGGATGGCGAAGGCGAGCGCGAGCAGCGCGATGACGGCGAGGGTGCGGCGGCCCATGTCGGCTTTCCTGGCGGCCCGCCCGGCGCACGATGCGCGGCGCTGAGCCATGGCGAGCATTCGGACCCCTGCGCCAAAGGCGCTGAAGCCCGTGGACCTCGATAAGACCGGCGCCCCGCCGGCGCAAGGCGCGCCCGAGGCCGAGCCCGCGAGCTTCGGCGTCCGCCGCAGCCAGCTCCGTGTCCGGACCCTGGTCACGCTGCGCTGGCTGGTGATCGCCGGCGAGATCCTCCTGCTGCTGGTCGTGGGCCTAGGTTTCGGCTTCCAGGCGCCCTACCCGCTGTGCTTCGCGGTGATCGGGGCCGGCGCCTGGATCAACCTGCTCACCGGTGTCGCCTCCCCCGGCCAGCGGGTGTTCGGCGATCGCGAGGCCACCGGCCAGCTCGCCCTCGACCTGCTGCAGATCGGGGCGCTGGTCTACCTGACCGGGGGCGCCGCCAATCCCTTCGTCCTGCTGCTGATCGCGCCGGTGACGCTCGCCGCCGCCACCCTGCCGGCCTGGCCGGTGGCGACGCTCGGCGCCCTGTCGGCGGCGATCTCCGTGCTGCTGGCCTTCGTCTACATGCCGCTGCCCGACCCGCCGGGCGTGCAGAACGTGCTGCCGGAGGCCTACCGGATCGGCGCGGCCATCGCGAACATCGCCGGCGTCGCGCTGATCGCCGGCTACGTCCGCCAGGCGGCGGAGGAGAGCGCGCGGATGGCCCTGGCCCTCGACATGACCCAGGCGGTGCTGGCCCGTGAGCAGCGGCTCTCGGCGCTGGGCGCCCTGGCCGCCGCCGCCGCCCACGAGCTCGGCACGCCGCTGGCCACCATCTCCATCGTCTCCAAGGAGATGGCCCGCGAGGCGCCCACCCCGCAGGTGAAGGAGGACGCCGAGCTGCTGATGAGCCAGGCCGAGCGTTGCCGCGAGATCCTCAAGCGGCTGTCCGAGACCCCGGACCAGGCCACCGACGAGGTCCACGAGCGCATGAGCCTGCGCCAGCTCGTCCACGAGGTCATCGAGCCGCATGCGGCGGTGAAGGGCGTCCGGGTGGAGGCGATCGTCTCCGGCGCGCCCGGCGTGAAGACCCCCGACATCTGGCGGCTGCCCGAGATCACCCATGCCATGACCTCGTTCGTGGAGAACGCCGTCGACTTCGCCACGTCGGAGGTTCTGGTCTCGGCCCGTTTCGACGCCGAGAGCGTCTCGATCGAGGTGCGCGACGACGGCCCGGGCTTCGCGCCGGAGATCCTGGCCAAGCTCGGCGAACCGTATGTAACCTCTCGCCCAGGAGTTGAGGGCGGCCGCACCGGCCACGTGGGCATGGGACTGGGATTCTTCATCTCGAAGACCCTGTTGGAACGAACCGGGGCGGTTGTGACGTTTCAGAACGGGAGGCCTCGCGGCGCGGTTGTATCCGCTCGCTGGCCCCGATCGCGCATTGAGGTGGGCGCCGGTTGACGACGCAGCCCAACTTGCCGGAAGGTGCGTTGGTGCGACAGCTTGCCGCACGCCCTAGTAGAGGGAGCCCCCGCGAGGGGTTGTTGAATGACCGATCTTTCCGCCGAGGTCGCCGCTCTTCCCGACCGGACGCTGCTGGTGCTGGATGACGATGCTCCGCTCCGGACGCGGCTCGGGCGGGCGCTGGAGCAACGAGGCTTCGAGCCCACCCTGGTGGGCAGCGTCTCGGAGGCGCTCACGGCGGTGAAGGCCCGCCCGCCAGCCTTCGCAGTGCTCGACATGCGGCTGGAGGACGGCACCGGCCTGAAGGTGGTGGAGGCGGTGCGCGAGGCCCGGCCCGACGCCAAGATCATCATGCTCACCGGCTACGGCAACATCGCCACCGCCGTACAGGCGGTGAAGGCCGGGGCGGTGGACTACCTCTCCAAGCCTGCCGACGCCGACGACGTGGCCCGCGCCCTGCTGGCCCGCGGCGACGCGGCCCCGCCGCCGCCCGAGAATCCGATGAGCGCCGACCGCGTGCGGTGGGAGCACATCCAGCGCGTCTACGAGCTCTGCAACCACAACGTCTCGGAGACGGCCCGGCGGCTCAACATGCACCGGCGCACGCTGCAGCGGATCCTCGCCAAGCGCGCCCCGCGTTAGCCTACTCCAGCGCCGTCACCTGCACGCCGGCGGCCCGCATGGCCGCCAGCCGGCCGAACGCCAGCGTCAGCGCCTTGCGCCGCGCGCCGGCGAGCGCCGCCACCGGCGCCTCGCGCAGCACCGCGCCGCCGAAGCCGTCGGCGACGATCAGCCCGGGCTCCTCCGGCAGGATCTGGCGCGGGAACTCCGGCGCGACGGCGAAGGCGAAGGCGTCGCAATAGGGCTGGTACTCGTGCCACTTCCCGTCGGTGCGGAAGTCCTCCACCGAGCTCTTCACCTCGACGATGAAGATCTGGCCCTTGGGCCCGAGCGCCATCAGGTCGGCGCGGCGGCCGTTCGGCAGGGTCACCTCGGCGAGCGGCGCATAGCCGAGCGCGGTCAGCAGTCGGGCGGCGCCGCGGGTGACCTGGGCGGTGGTCTCCGGCCGGCTGACGACCGTGGTGACCGAGACGGTGGTGACGGACACGTCCATGGCCGCACACTGTTCCGCCTTCGTTCCCGACGCAAGCTGCGCCGCGTCAGGTGAGACCGCTTATCGCACGGCTGACGGTGAACACGCCCGCCACCAGCAGGAAGAACGACAGCGAGACGTAGAGGCAGAACAGGCCCGGCCGCTCGGCCCAGCGCACGGTGTTGATCCAGGTGATCCGCCCCTGGCTGGCCGTCCTGAGCGTCCGGACCGCCAGATAGAGCGCGAGGCTGCCGAGGACGAAGAGGACGATCCTCACGCTCACTCCGCCGCGGGCGCCAGGGTCGCCCGGTCCTTGAAGTTGATCTCCTGCAGGTAGCGGATCCCGTCCTCGGCGATGTCGTCGCCGACCATCCGGTCGCCCTCGCCGGCGAGTTCGTCGAGGTCCACGTACATGGCGTAGAAGCTGCGCGTCCGCTCGGTGATCAGCCCGGCCTTCAGCAGCGTCTTGATGAGCACCCGGAACACGTTGGTGTCGCTGCGGTAGCGCCGGTTCGGGTCGCGCTCCTTCCGCCGCTGGACGATCTCGGCGACCACCCGCTCGGGATCCATGCCGTAGGTCCCGAACAGCTCGGCCATCTGGTTCGGCGCGCCGCGGTCGAACAGCAGCTTCTGGGCGCAGTGGGCGGTCCAGTCCTCCACCAGGTTCCGCTCCGCCTCGCTGAGCTGCGGGATGGTCCGGTCGGCCCAGATCTTCCCGAACTTGTGGTGGAAGGCCTCGTCCGTCATCACGAGCTGGAACAGCTTGCGGGCCAGCGGGTCGCGGTTGTGCCGGTAGCCGTGCGCGAAGGCGCCCATGGCCAGGCCCTCCACCAGCATCTGCATGCCGACGATCTTCTTGTAGACCTCCGGCGCCTCGATGATCTCCACCAGCAGCGCCTTCAGGGCCGCGCCGCACTCCACCGGCCGGCCCCAGCGGGCCTTCACGTACCTGGCGAAGGCGGTGACGTGGCGGGCCTCCTCGCGGGTCTGGTTCGCGGCGTACTCCTGGGCGCCCTGGTCCTTCAGCACGTGGCAGAGGCTGGCCGACAGGTTCAGCGCCCCCTGCTCCCCGTGCAGGATCGAGGAAAAGTTGCGAAGCTGCAGGTGGTTGATGAAGGCCACCCGCATCTTTGGGTCCCGCAGGCTCTCGTCCACGTAGGGCAGACGCAGGAAAGGCACCTGCTCCTCCGGCATCATCGCCTCGTGCTCGAGGTCGAACGGCTCGGAGAAGTCGATGTATTTCGGGTCGAGCGGATCCCAGAAGTGGTCGTGGGTGGCGCTGATGATCTTGTCGAACGCCGTGGACCTGGCGTTGTAGCGATCCAGCTCCAGCAGGGACTCGAAGTCGTCCGGCGCCACCGCGCCGTACATGACGTCCTTGGTGATGTTGCCGTCGGCCATGGCGCGTTTCCTCCCGCGCCCGGCCGGTCTGCCGCGGATCTCGTGGCGCTGGAGCGCAGTGTCCGCCCGCAAGCGCCGGCCGTCAAACGCCGTTCGACGCCCCTCGGGCACAAGAACGCCCGCCGGGTCTCCCCGGCGGGCGCGAGTGACACTCGACAGTAGAGAGAGCTATTCGGCCGCGATCAGGATCTGCTTGGCCTTGTCCTTGAAGTTGATCTCCTGGAGGTACTTGATCCCCTCCTCGGCGATGTCGTCGCCGACCATCTTCTCGCCCTCGGACTTCAGCTCGTCCATGTCCACGTAGGTGGCGTAGAAGGCCTTGGTGCGGTCGGTCACGATGCCGGCGTTGACCAGCGTCTTCACCAGCACCCGGAAGATGTTGGTGGCTTCCTTCATGTCCTGGCGGCGGGTCTCGTCGCTGACGAGCTTGCCCATCTCCTCGATCACCCGCTGCGGGTCGAGGCCGAACTCCTCGTAGAGGCTGACGTTCTGGGTGGGTGCGACGAGGTTGAAGAGCAGCGTCTGGAAGCAGTGCGCCGCCCACATCTCGATGATCTCGTGTTCCTTCTCCGTCAGGTGCGGGATGGTCCGGTCGGCCCAGATCTTCCCGAACTTGTGGTGGAAGGCCTCGTCGGTCATCACGAGCTGGGTCAGCTTCTTCGCCAGCGGGTCGTTGGTCTCGTTGAAGATGGTGGCGAAGGCGCCCATGGCCAGACCTTCCACCAGCATCTGCATGCCGATGATCTTCTTGTAGACCTCCGGCGAGCCGATGATCTCCACCAGCAGGTTCTTGAGCACCGGGCCGCATTCCACCGGCCGGCCCCAGCGCGCCTTGATGTACTTGGCGAAAGCCGTGACGTGGCGGGCTTCCTCGCGGGTCTGGTTCGCGGCGTACTCCTGCGCGCCCTGGTCCTTCAGCACGTGGCAGAGGCTGGCCGACAGGTTCAGCGCGCCCTGCTCGCCGTGCAGGATCGAGGAGAAGGTCCGCAGCGTCTGGGCGTTGGCGAAGGCGATGCGGCGCTTCTCGGTGCCCAGCACCTCGTTGACGTAGTCGAGCCGGAGCGCCCCGATCATCTTCTCCGGCAGAATCATCTGGTTCTCCATGTCGAACGGCTCGGAGAAGTCGATGTATTTCGGGTCGAGCGGATCCCAGAAGTGGTCGTGGGTCGCGCTGATGATCTTGTCGAAGGCCGTGGAGCGGGCGTTGTAGCGGTCGAGCTCGAGCATCGACTCGAAGTCGTCCGGCGCCACGGCGTCGTAGATGATGTCCTTGGTGATGTTGCCGTCGGCGGCCATCGCTTCTCTCCTCACCCTCGCGGGCGTTCTTCGACCCGTCTCAGAAGTGGTTAGCTTGAGAGGCGATCGGCGTTCCGTCAAGGAAAATGACGCAAGCGTCATCTTTGCAGATGATCCACCCGCCCCCGAGAGGCGCCGGCCGTCAGCCGGCCGCCGCCTCGATCGCGTCGATGTCGTCGTCCGACAGCCCGAAATGATGGCCGATCTCGTGCACCAGCACGTGGCTGACCAGCTCCTCCAGGGTCACCTCGCCGTTATCCGCCCACTCGTCGAGGATCGGCCGGCGGTAGAGGAAGACCATCGAGGGGTGCGGGTTCGGGTCCATCACCGAGCGCTGGGTGAGGTCGACCCCGTGGTACAGGCCGGTCAGCTCAAACGGGTCCTCCATCCCGAGCGCCGCCAGAGTCTCCTCGTCGGCAAAGTCGTGGACCTGGAACAGCACCTCGCCGGCGAGCCGGCGGAAGCCCTCGGGCAGGGCCTCGAACGCCGCCTCGGCCAGGGCGGCCAGGTCGTCGAGGGACGGCGCCTTGCCGAACCGGCTCGCGGGCTCACTCATCGGGCATCACGATATGCGGGGCCTCCGGGGGCCGGACCTCGAACAGGCCGATGTCCAGCGGCTGCTGCGGCTCCACGGGCCGAAGGGGCGCGCGGGCGATGGCTTTCAGGGTGGCGGGGTCGAGCGCCTGCTTGCCGCGGCGGGCCTGCCGCGCCTGCGGCGCCTCGATCGGTCGCTCGGCGGTGGCGATCCGCCAGTAGCTGACCATCAGCCGCCAAGCGGTGCGGGGCGGCTCGGCCGGCGGCTCGGGCCAGCGGCGGCCGTTCTCGTAGGTGGGCGAGACGGGGGGCAGCCGGGCCGCCTTGCCCCGCTCGGCGACGATCTGCTCGGCCAGCCGGCAGAAGCGGTCCTCCGGCGCCGGCGCGGCCCCGCCGCGCTCGTCGTCCACCCGGCCCTTGTAGGCGTCCAGCGCCGCCTCGCGGGTGGCGAAGGCCGGCCCCACCGGATCGGTGGTGAACACCACCGCCTCCTTGGCCAGCGCGCGGGCCTCGCGCTCGCGCGCCGCCCGCCCCATGGGCTGAGAGAGGGCGAGCTCCGCATTGGCGGCCACCGGGTACTGAATGGCGGTCATGTCCCTGATCATGCGGCAAAAGACGTAAGCACGAAACGCGCCCACCGGAAGGCAAGCCCGGTGCGCCGCAGGGCGAGCCGACGTAATCTCCAGGGGGGTGATTCGGAGTTCAGGGTGAGCGCGGACCAACTGATCCTAGCAGCCGCGGCCGGCGCCGTGTCGCTCGCCATCTGCGCCGTGCTATGGGCGCTGGCCCAGCGCCGACACGCCCAGGCCCACGTGGCCGAACTCGCCGAGCGGCTCCACCAGATCGAGGTCCGCGCCGAGGCGGCCCAGGCCTCCGCCGAGGCCTTCGACTCCGCCCTGCTCGCCGTCGAGGACGGCCACGCCATGCTGGCTTCCGGCGAGGAGAGCCTGATCACCTGCGCCGAGGCGCTGGGCTTCGCCGAGGCCGATCCCCAGGGGCTGGTCAACGCCCTGATGCGCGCCGACCCCGACCACGCGCGCCGCCTGCGCGCCCTGTTCGAGCGTGGCGAGGCCTGCGCCTTCGAAGTCCAGGGAGCGAAGGGCGCCGTCACCGTCGAGGGCCGGGCCGCCGGCGCGCTCGCCTGGCTGCGGCTCTCCGGGGTGATCGGCCAGGACGCCGGCCTGCCCACCGCGCCCCGCTTCGCCGCCTTCCTGAGCACGCGCCCCTGCCCGGCCTGGATCGCCGCCGCCGACGGCTCGCCCATCTGGGTCAACAAGGCCTGGCTGGAGGCCGCCGACGCCCAGAGCCTGGATGACGCGGCGGCCCGGGGCGTCGCCTTCGACAAGGCCGCGGACGCCATCGCCTCGGAGGCCGCCAACCTGGGCCAGCGCCGGGAGGCGGTGCGCTGGTCCACCGTGGCCGGTCGCCGTCGCGCCTTCCGCATCGCCGCCCAGCCGCTGGAAGGCGGCGGCGTCGGCGTCTGGACGGACGACGTCACCGAGCTCGAGGAGATGCGCGAGGTCCTCAAGCGCAACGTCGAGGCGCACGACGAGACCCTGAACCACATCGCCGAGGCGGTGGCCGTGTTCAGCCAGGGCAAGAAGCTGATCTTCCACAACACCGCCTTCGCCGAGCTCTGGGGTCTGGAGCCCGCGTGGCTCGGCGAGCAGCCGAACCACGGTGAGATCCTCGACCGCCTGCGCCAGCGCCGGCGCCTGCCCGAGACAGCCGACTACGGGAAGTGGAAGGCCGCCGAGCTCGAGCGCTACGAACAGCTCGGCCCCGCCGCCGACGACCTCTGGAGCCTGCCCGACGGCCGCACGCTGAAGGTCGTGCGCCAGCCGCACCCGATGGGCGGCCTGCTCGTCCTGTTCTCCGATATCACCGGCGAGCTGAAGCTGAAGGCGCAGTACAACGCGCTGATCCAGGTCCAGAAGGCCACCCTCGACAAGCTGAACGACGCCGTCGCCGTGTTCGGCTCGGACGGCCGGCTCCGGCTGCACAACGAGGCCTTCGAGCGCTTCTGGCACATCCGCCCGCAGCAGCTCGAGGCGGCCGGCGACTTCGAGGGCGTGGTCGAGCTCTGCGTGCCCAAGCTGCACGACATGGGCTTCTGGCGCGAGCTGAAGGGCCGGGTGGCCGACCCCGATCCCACGGCGCGGGCCCCCATGACGGGCGAGGTGAAGACCTCCGACAGCCGCATCGTCGCCTACCAGTCGCGCCCCCTGCCCGACGGCGCGACGCTCATCGCCTTCACCGACGTCACCGACGCCCGCAAGCTCGAGGGCGCGCTCGCCGCCAAGGAGGCAGCCCTGGCCGAGGCCGAGCGCCTGAAGCGCGACTTCGTGGGCAACGTCTCCTACGAGCTGCGGACCCCGCTCACCACCATCATCGGCTACTCCGAGCTGCTGGAGCGCTCCGGCGATGGCCTCTCGGAACGCGGCCGCGCCCATGCGGCGGCCGTGAAGTCGGCGGCCACCCAGCTCGCCCGCTCCATCGACGACGTGCTCGACATGGCCCAGATCGACGCCGAGGAGATGGCCCTCGACCTCGAGGACGTCCGCGTCTCCGACCTGCTGCTCGCCGTGGCCGCCCACTGGCAGAAGGAGGCCGAGGCCGCCCGGGTGTCGCTGGTGGTCGAGCCCGCCGAGAACCTCGGCGTCATCCGCGGCGACGCGCGCCGGCTGCGCCAGATCCTCGACCATCTGGTGGAGAACGCGCTCGGCCAGACGCCCGCCGACGGCGTGGTCACCATCGCGGCGCGAAAGGCCCTGGGCGAGATCCAGCTTCAGGTGTCGGACACTGGCCGTGGCATCCCCTTCCACGTCCAGGCGCACATCTTCGACCGGTTCATCGGCCGGGAGCGCGGCGGACCCGGCCTGGGCCTGGCGCTGGTCAAGGCGCTCACCGAGCTGCACGGCGGCTGGGTGGCCCTGGAGAGCGAGCCCGGCGCGGGCGCCACCTTCACCTGCCACCTCCCCGAGGAGGCGCACGCCGCCGCCGCCCAGCCGGAGCTCGGCCTGCTGGTCTGATTGTCGGTTTCCGGCAGGGTCGTGCGTCCTTGGGGTCGGATGCCAAAGCCAGAGGAGGCCGACCGTGACCGCGCCCGACCCGACGCTTATCCCCGCCACCGAACTCGCCAGGCGCGCCGCCTGGACAATTCCCGGCGAGAGCGACGCCTACCGCGCCGCCCGGACCGCCCTGCTGGCCGAGGAGATCGAGCTTCGCCGCCACCTGGCCCGCGTGGCCGAGCAGCGCCGCCGGCTGCCGCCGGGTGCGCCTGTCGACGGCGAGCGCTACCGGTTCGAGGCCGAGGACGGGACGCAGACCAACCTCGCCGGCCTGTTCGGCGACAAGGCCACCCTGGTCGCCTACTCGGCCATGTACGGCCCGGACCGCGCGCAGCCCTGCCCCATGTGCACCAACCTGATCAACGCCTGGGACGGCAACGCCCAGGATGTCGACCAGCACGCCTCCCTGGTGTTCATCGCCCGCGCGCCCATGGACAAGCTCAAGGCCTGGAAGCAGGCCCGCGGCTGGCAGGCGGTCCGCCTCTACCGCGATCTCACCGACGCCTACTCGAAGGACTGGAAGGGCGTCAGCCCCGACGGCCGCGAGGATTGGGCCAGCATCAACGTGTTCACCCGGCGCGACGGCGCGCTCCGGCACTTCTGGTCGGGCGAGATGGGCGGCGAGACCGCCGATCCCGGCCAGGACCCCCGCGGCGCGCCCGACCCCGCCGCGCTCTGGACCATCCTCGACATGACGCCCGAGGGCCGTCCGGACGGCTGGTACCCGAGGCTGTCCTACTGAGCTTTTCCCTCCCCTCTCTAGGGGAGGGAGACGTCAGTTCGTCCGCGGCTTCTTCAGCAGCTTGGAGCGGTCGGCCGAGCGGACCTCCACCTCGAAGACGTCGCCCTCGCGCGCCAGGGTCAGGGGCACGACCGCGCCTGCGGGGCCGAGCGCCCAGAGCGCCTTGTAGAACTCCGCCAGATCGGAGACCGGCTCACCGGCCACCGCAAGGATCAGGTCGCCGGCCTTCAGCTCGGCCCGCTGGGCCGGACTCTGCGGATTGACCCCCACCACGATGACGTGGTCCTCGATCTCCTGGGCGAAGACGCCCAGCCACGGCCGCGGCGCGAACGGCGCCTGGCCGCGGGCCAGGTCGTCCAGGATCGGCGGCAGGAGTTCGATCGGCACGAACATGTTGATCGGCTTCGGCCCTTCGCGGCTCGTCCGCTCGAGGCTCAGGGAGCCGACGCCCACCAGGTCGCCCTTTGGCCCGATCAGCGCCGCGCCGCTCCAGTGCGGGTGGCCGGGCTCGGTGATCAGCGCGTCGTCCAGCAGGTATTCCCAGTAGCCCGCGAACGGCATGCGGGTGAGCACCTGGCCGGCGGCGGCGTGCGCCCGGCCGCCGGCGCCGGCGATCACCACCGGCGCGTCCGGCCTGAGCTGACGGGAGTCGCCCAGCGGCAGGGCCGGCAGGTCGAGCGGCTCGAGCGCCTGCACCAGGCCGAAGCCGGTCACCGCGTCGACCCCCAGCGGGTGGGCCGGCACGCGCGCGCCGTCGCCGAGCGTCAGCACGACCTCCTCGGCCTCGGTGATAAGGTAGCCGATGGTCAGCACCAGCCCGTTCGTGCCCACTACGATCCCATTGCCCAGCCGCTGGGCGCCGAGCACGCCGGCGGTGAAGGCGTCGGGCGGCACGCGCGCCTCCAGCGCCACCACGGACGACAGCGCCCGGTCCAGGTCGAAGCCGTAGGCCCGCGCCTCCGGGCGCAGGGCCACATCCACCTCATAGCCGTCGAATGGCTGCGCCAACTCGCATCTCCTCAACTCTCCCAATATCTCGGAAGGCGGCCGCGGTTGCACAAGCCATCTTATCCTAAGCGAACGGCGGCCGCCGCGGCGCGCGCGGCCGCTGACGCCGCGCGCGCGATCCCCAGCCTCCTGGAATGACCTGCGGACGCACGACATGGGCCGGGACGTGACCAGCGACGCGGTGGTCGCCGCCTTCAACTTCGCGATCCTGAGGGCCGATCGTCTGGCTGCGGCAGCACCGCTAGGCTACTCGGTCTCGGCGGCGCCGGCCGCCTGGTCCGGCTCGTTTCCATGGCTGTGCAGCGGCACGACCAGGCTGCAGACCAGCCCGCCGGGCCGCCAGTCGAGCTCCGTCCGGCCGCCGATGCCGCCGCCCAGCGCCCGCTGCAGTAGGGTGGCGCCGAAGCCGCGGCGGGAGGGGGCGGTCACCGCCGGCCCGCCGGTCTCTGTCCAGGACAGCCGAAGCTCCCCGGCCGTCACCACCCAGGCCACCTCCACCCGGCCGGCCGGCGAGCTGAGCGCGCCGTGCTTGACGGCGTTGGTGGTCAGCTCGTGCAGCGCCATGGCGATCCCCTGCGCGGCGGCCGGAGACAGCGGCAGCGGCTCGCCGGAGATGGCCACCCGCTGCTGGTCCTCCCCGTGCACGAAGGCCGCCACCTCCTCCTCCACCAGGGTGCGCAGGTCAGCGCCGGTCCAGCGCGAGGCGGCGAGAAGCTGGTGGGCGCGGGCCAGCGCCTCGACCCGGCCGAGGATGACGCGCCGCAGCGCCGCGGGATCGTCCGCCTGGCTGAGCGTCACGGCCCCCTGCACCACCGCCATCAGGTTGTTCGCCCGGTGGTCCACCTCGCGCATCAGCAGCCGTAGCCGGTCCTCCGCCTCGCGCCGCTCGGTGAGGTCGATGACCACGCCCAGCGCCCGGCGGGCCCGGCCGTCGGGACCGAACACCGGCCGGCCCTTGGCGTAGAGCCAACGGATCGAGCCGTCCGGCCGCACCACCCGGTATTCGTTGGTCGACGGGGCCGCGGTCTTGCGCGCCCGCTCCAGCCGCTCGAGGTAGCCGGCCCTGTCCTCCGGATGGATCTTCTCGAGCACCTGCGGTAGGCGCAACGGCCCGCCGGGCGGCAGGCCATGCATCTCGCGATAAGTCTCCGAGACGGTCCCCTCGTCCCTCGCGAGGTCCCATTCCCAGGCGCCGATGCCGCCGACCTCCTGGGCGAGGCGGAAGCTCTCCTGGGTGGCGTCCCGCTGGCGCACCGCCGTCTCGAGGGCCCGGCCGACCTCGTCCACCTCCATCAGGCCGCTCGGCTCGTAGCTGGGTTCGGCGCTCGTCCCGATCTGCGCCGCCGCCGCCGTCAGCCGTCCGATGGCGCGGCCAAGGCGCCGGCCCATGAGGACGGCGGCGGCCGCGGCCAGGGCCAGGAAGAGGGCGCTCGCCCCGAGGCCGTACCAGGCCGCCCGCAGGCGCGGTGCGGCGATCTCGCGCTCCGGCACCCCCACCACGAAAGTCCAGCCCGACAGCGGCGAACGGCTGAATGCGCCCAGGGTTGGCGTGCCTTCCAGGGAGCGGCTGCGGATGATGTCCTCCGGCGCCGCACGGATCGCCGCCAGCAGGTCGGGCGTCGCCGGCGCCCCCAGGAAGCGCTCGCGCCCGACGCTGCGCCAGGCGACCCGGCCGCTGCGGTCGACGATCACCCCCAGCCGGTGCTCGCCCAGCACTCGCGGCGGCAGCAGGGCGTCAAGCGCCTCGGGCCGGAAGACGACGGAGAGGTAATAGGCGGCGCGCCCGTTCTCGATCACCGGCACGTCGACGCAGAGGATGTGCCGCTCGACGAACCCCTCGGCCAGGTTGCACACCCGGCTCTCGCCCCGGTCGAGCACGTCGAAGATCTGCGGCGGCGGGCCGCTCGGCAGGGGCGCGCCGCGCGGGAGTCGTGTGTTGACGAGCTGCCGGCCGCTGCGGTCGCCGACCACGATCCAGGCGTCGCGGCTGGAGAGCACGGCGCGGGCCTGCGCGTCGACCTCCGCCCAGGCGCGCCGCTCCACGGCCGGCGAGCTGCGCAGGGCCAACAGCATGCCGCGGTAGCTCTGCAACTGCCCGTCGACCACCAGCGACAGCGCCCGGGTGGTGTCGAGGAGCTGGCGCTCGTTGGCCGCCTGGCCGAGCTGGTCCACCTGGCGCACGATGATCAGCGCCGCCCCGGTGACCAGCAGCACGAGGAGCGTGGAGAGCGCGACCAGTTGGCTTCTGAGCGACTTCACGGGGCCCTGACTCGCCGGCGACGGCTCAGCAGTAACAGCCCCGATCCGTCCGTACGAGGCGCATCTTGCCGCCTGCCGCGGCCTAGGCGGCTGCGCCGATCCCGGCTTCGACGATGTGCGCCCGGTAGAGCACGGCCAGCAGGTCGGTCTGCGTGACGATCCCCACCAGCCGCCGCTCGGGATCCACCACCATGGCCTCGTGCGCGGCGCCGCTGGACAGGATCGGCAGCAGCGCCGCGATGGGCGTCGCGGGCGTCACCTTGTGCACGAAGGGGTCGAGCACCGCCTCCACCGTGCGGCCGCGCGCCGCCAGCAGCTCGGCGCGGCGGGCCATGCCCACCACACGGCCGTCGGCGTCCAGCACCGGCGCGGTGCGCAGGTCGTGCCTCTGCAGGTAGAGGAGCGCGCTCTCGGTGGTCTGCCGCAGGTCCAGCGAGACCAGGTCCCGCGACATCACGTCGGCGCACAGGATGCGCGAGGGCAGCCGCGCGCGCCCGGCCTGCTCCACCTGGCGGAACAGGGCGTCGAGGTCCTCGCGGCTGACGTCCAGCAGCTCGCCGTACTGCGCCAGCGCCCGGTCCAGGTCCTCGGCCCGGTAGCCCAGCCGCTCGTCCGGGGGAATGTCGCGGGTGCCGTGCGGATGGACCCTGGCCGGCGCCCGGTGCGGATAGGCGTGGCCGCTCACCCGCCCGAACGCCGCGCCCGCCGCCACGAGCAGGGCCGAGCACAGACCGACCGGCACGAGGGCGTAGGCATAGTCCAGCGGCGCGCCCGACCCGGCCGCCAGCGCCGCCCCCAGCGCGATCGCGCCGCCGGGCGGATGCAGGCAGCCGAGCAGCGCCATCGCCAGCACCGCCGCCCCCACGGCCACCGCCGCCGCCAGCGCGGGGTGCGGCAGCGCCGCCGCGCAGGCCACGCCCACCAGGGCCGCCACCACATTTCCGAGGATCACCGCCCGCGGCTGGGCCACCGGGCTGGCCGGCAGGGCGAAGACAAGCACCGCCGAGGCCCCGATCGGCGCCACCAGCAGCGGCAGCCCGCTCGCCCGGCCCTCGGCCAGCATCCGGGCCGCCAGCCCGCAGGCGGCGACGCCGAACAGCGCGCCGGCCGCCACCCGCATCGCGTCGCGGGCCGGCATCGGCGCGGGCCCGCGCAGCAAGGTCCTGAAGCTCCCCCACATGGCGGCCGTGGGTGCCCGGCCGCGGCCGGCGGTTCAAGCCAGAAAGCCTCCAAGCCCTGCGAGGCCCGCTCCTCAGGCCCGCAGGATCTTCTCCATCGCCTTGCCCCTGGCCAGCTCGTCGATCAGCTTGTCGAGGTAGCGGATCTCCCGCATCAGCGGCTCGGCCACCTCCTCGACGCGCACCCCGCAGACCACGCCCTTGATCTCGGCGCGCGCCGGGTTCAGCCGCGGCGCCTCCCCGAAGAAGGCCTCGAAGTTTGTCTTGCGGGCCAGGTGATCCTCGAACGCCGCCTGGCTGTAGCCGGTCAGCCAACGGACGATCTCGTCCACCTCCGCCTTGGTCCGCCCCTTCTTCTCCGCCTTGGCGACATAGTGCGGATAGACGCTGGCGACGCTCGTCGAATAGACCCGGTGCCCGGCCATCGGCTCAGCCCGGCCGGTAGATGGCGCAGAGCTTGTTGCCGTCCGGGTCTCGGACGTAGGCCAGGTGCATCACCCCCAGCGCCCCGTCGCGCGGGCCGGGCGGGTCCTCGATCGACAGCCCGCCGTAGGCCACCGCCATGTCGTGGAACGCCTTCACCTGCTCCGGCGACTGGCACTTGAAGCCGATGGTGCCGCCGTTGGCGCAGGTGGCCGGCTCGCCGTTGATCGGCTCGCTGACGCAGAAGCTGCTGCCGTCGTGGCGGTAGAACAGCCGCGTGTGGCCGCTCGGCGCCACGTTGCGGAACGGCTCGCCGGCCCCCAGCGTCCCCAGCACCGCGTCGTAGAACCGCTTCGACCGCTCGATGTCGTTCGAGCCGACCATCACGTGATTGAGCATGGCTGACCTCCCTTCGCCGCCTTCGCTGCGACCATAGCGCCGAACCGCCCGGCGTCCACGCGCCCGCCCTTCCCTCCCGGCGCCGGCGTCCTATCTTGTGCGCCGATGCCGAGCCGCCCCCCGCCGCCCCTGCCCCTGCCGCCCCGGCCGATCCGCAACGCGGTGGTGGCCCAGGTGCGCAAGCTGATGGGCGGCACGGGCGACGACACGGTCGAGCGCAACCGCGCCGACACCGGCCTGTTCGGCCCCGACAGCGCCTGCTGGAAGGTGCACGGCGACCTCACCGGCATGATGGTCGGCGGCGTCGCGGCGCTCTTCCTGCAGATGCTGCACCCGGGCGCGCTGGCCGGCGTCTGGGACCACTCCAACTTCCGGCGCGACATGCGCGGGCGGCTGCAGCGCACCGCCCGGTTCATCGCCGGCACCACCTACGGCGACCGCGCCGAGGCCCAGGGCCTGATCGACCGGGTCCGCACCATCCATTCCCACGTGACCGGCGTCCTGCCCGACGGCGCGCCCTACGCCGCCGACGACCCGGAGCTGCTCACCTTCGTCCACGTGGCCGAGGTCAGCTCCTTCCTGGCCGGCTACCTCCGCTACGTCGACCCGGCCTTCCCCGAGGCCGAGCAGGACCGCTACTACGGCGAGGTGGCCGAGATCGCCCGCCGCCTGGGCGCGACCGACGTGCCGACCACCCGCGCCGGGATCGCCGCCTACCTCGAGGCGGTGCGCCCGCAGCTTCGCGCCGACGTGCGATCCCAGGCGGTGGCCGCCGCCCTGCTGTCGCAGCCCGCGCCCAGCGCCGCCGCCGCCCCGGCCATGGCGCTGACCTTCGACGCGGCCAAGGACCTGCTGCCCGCCTGGGCGGCGCAGATGCATGGCTTCCGCCTGTCGCCCGCCCGGCGCGCCACCGTCCGGGCCGGCGTCCGCGCGCTCGGCGGCGGCATGCGCTGGGCGCTCACCAACAGCGCTGAGGCCCGCGCCCGGCGCCGCGCCGCCGAGCTGGCCGAGCTCGCCGCCGCCGGCGCGACCCCCGGCACGACCGCCCCCGCGCCCGCCACCTAGGCCCTACTCCAGCGTCCCCATCCAGGCCGGCGGCCGGCCGCTGTTCACCTCGCCGTAGCGCTTGCTCAGCCGCCCGATCCGCCGCCGGGAGGCGCGCAGGTTGCCCGGCGTCACCGCCATGGCCGCCTCGGCGATCTCGTCCAGCAGGGCCTCGTTGCGCCACACCTTGGCCTGCTCGACCATGGCCGCGAAGTGCGGCTTGCGCTTCATCCAGCCGTACAGCGTCCCGTAGTGCGGCGACCCGGCCAGGGTCAGCGACGCGCTGCGCAGCGACCCGCCGCGGAGGATGTGGTCCTCCACCTTCGCCATGAAGTCCGGCGTGCAGCGACCGCGCCCCGTCCCCGCCGCCTCGGCCGCCGCCCAGCGCACCCGCGCCCCGGCCCCCATGGCCTTGCGCAGCGCCGCGGAGAACAGCGGGTCCTCGCGCCGCCAGCGCCGCATGGCCCGCACGCCTGGCCCGCCGCGTCCGGCCAGCACCGTCTCCAGGGTCTCGCCGCGCATCACCCGCAGCAGGATGCGGTCGGCCTCCTCCGGGTCGTACCTCGCCCAGCGCGTCTTCCGCCGCCCCCGCGCCTCCCGCTTCGCCGCCGCGAACGACTCGGCGAAGTCCGGCCGCTGGCGCCTCCACGAGGCCAGCATGGGCCGACCCTGGATCACCAGCGCCCGGCAGGCCTCCGGCACAAGCTCCCCCGCCCGCACCCGGGCCAGCAACGCCTCGGCCTTGCGCGCGTCGAACACCCAGGAGGGCGCCTGCGCCTCCCAGCGCCGCCCCAGCCCCCAGCGCCGCGCCTCCGCCAGCCGCATCCCGAACCCCTCCGGGTCCGCCTTCGCCCACCGCCAGATCGACACGCGGCCCGGCAGCCCCGGCTCCGCGCCGATCATGGCGTCGGTCCAGCCCCGCTCCACCTTGGCCAGCACCGCCGCCTGCACGGCCGCCAGCCTCTCCCCATACGGTCGCGGCGGCGCCGCCTGTCCCTTCGGCATGGCCCAAAGCCTAACCCCGCCCCGCCGAAACCCCCGCAAAGATGCTGGCGCGGCGCGGCGCCGCAGGCGCCCGCCCCACACCCCGAAGCTCAACCTTCTGATGTCGAAAATTTTTGACATCCGCCCGGCGAACTCCTATCCATGTCAAAGATTTTCGACATGGAGGGTCGGATGTCGTTCCGCGAATGCGCCGCCTGGGTCATGGCCGCGGTGATGGGCCTTGCGGGCCTCTGCTACCTGTTGACCGTGCGGGAGCTGGGCGGGGCCGCGCCGCCCACGGCGGTCTTGATCTCCTACACCGTGCTCGTCGTGGTGGGCTCGGTGGTCGCCCATACGGTCCTGGCCATCTGGTCGCCGCGGGACGCCGACGCGCCGGCCGACGAGCGGGAACGACCGCTGCTCGACCGCGCGGGAAACTGGTCCGGCTGGGTGCTGGGAGCCGGCGTGGTCGGCGCCCTCTGGCACTTCCTGTTCCACGGCGACGCGGTGCTGATGTTCCACCTGCTGATCGGCAGCCTGATCGTCTCGCAACTGGCCGAGTACGGCTTCCAGATCTTCCTCTTTCGCCGGCACGGCTGATGGCCAGGCCGCCGCCGATCACCAACCGCATCCGCGCGCTCCGCGAGCAGCATGGACAGATGAGCCAGGCCGCCCTCGGCGAGGCCATCGGGGTCACGCGCCAGACGGTCATCGCCATGGAGCAGGGCCGCTATTCCCCCAGCCTGGAAAGCGCCTTCCGCATCGCCCGCCTGTTCGGCGTCGGCGTGGAGGACGTGTTCGGCTGGGCCGAGGACTGAGCCCTCCCCTCCCCGTTCCTCTTCCCGGCCCCCCAATCCCACACCCCAATCCCTCCCCCCAATCCCTCCCCCACGGGGGGCGGTGGCCCAAAGGGCCGGAGGGGGTCCGCTCAACCGCCCGACCCCACCCCTTTCACCCGCTCCGCGGAAGCTCCCCCGACGGCGGAGCGACCGACCACCGCCGCGGCCCGCATCCTCCCCCTCAGGGGGAGGGGGTCCCTCCAAGCCGCAGGCGAAGGAGGGTGGAGGGGGCTCCCCGCGAGCCCGTCGCCCGCCCCACGCCCTCACCTCACCCCAGGCCCGCACCCACACCCCACCGTCGATCCCACGGCAGCCCACCCGCCGCCCGGCCGCGCCGGGTCAAGGACGCGCGCGCCCGCGCGCGCCGCCCCGCGGCGGCTCGCCAGAGCCGTCCTTGAAGCGGCGCGGGCGGGCGGCAGGATCGGAGAGGGGGAGGGGCGGAGGCTGGTGACTTGCGGACCTCGAGAAGGTCGCCACCAGACAAAAGAATGCGCCGAGGCTGCGGCGGGTAAAGCCCCAGGTTGCAAGTCCAATGGAGACCCGCATTATGGATTCAAAGGTCGCAACTGGGCGGGGCGACCCGGTTCGGGGGCGGCCGTGAATATTGATGAGGCACTGAAGCTCGATAGCGGCGCCCGATTCTTTCGTGGCGATCTGCACGTACATAGCGTGCTGGGCTCCCACGATGTGAAGGACACGGGGGCAACGCCGGAGGCCATTGTGCAAGCTGCGCACGCCGAAGGTCTCAGCATCTTGGCGATTGCGGATCACAACGAGATCAGCGCGGTTTCCGCTGCGGTCGCGGCAGGCAGCGCAATTGGTATGCTGGTGGTCCCTGCGGTCGAGCTATCGACTCAACATGGGCATGTGCTCTGCTACCTCCCGACAGTTCAGGCACTCACCCGTTTTCACGCGAAGCTGCAGTTCGCTGACTCGGGCCTTCCCGATTCTCGATGCTCCACTGGAGTTATCGAGATTTTTGATGCGCTGAAGGCCGAAGGTGGGTTTGCAATCCTGGCACATGTGGACGGCGGCAAGGGCTTAGAGACCCTGCTTCCTGGCAATCCGCCCCACAAAAGAGACATCATCTGTCATCCCGCCCTCCTCGGCATCGAGTTAGTGAGCGCGGCTTCAAAGATAAGCTATTCCGACAGCGACCCAAACCGCGCCCTTGCTCAACTTGGCCAGGACAGGATCGCGGCGTTGAAGCTCGGGAAGTCCCAGTTCCTTGCCCGTGTTCTGAATTCCGATGCGCACACCCTGTCGGCGCTCGGCCGAAATGCGGCCGGCGACAACAAGATCACCCGTTACAAGATGCAGGCGCTCTCGTTCGACGCGCTGCGCATGGCACTGGAGGACGCCGACGCTCGGGTTCGCATCGAAGAGGAAATCCCCGATGCGGTGCCCACGATCCAGGCCATCTTCATGGGCGGAGGCTTCCTGAATGATGCCGCCATTCACTTCAGCCCCAACCTGAACTGCATCATCGGCGGACGCGGCACGGGAAAGTCCACGACGTTTGAGGCGATCCGCCGCCTGACCGGCGCGCCAGGGGGGACCGATGTCGTTGATTCTGATGTCTGGCCGGACGTGATTGATCTCGTCGCTGTCGATCAAGCCGGACAGAAGCATCAACTCCACCGGCTAAGAGATGGCATTGTGGAGAACGTTCTTGACCCAAATGCCGGCGTCGAAGTGTTCCCTATCGAGTGCTACGGCCAGGGCCAAACGCAATCGATCAGCCAGAAGGCTCAGTCGGATCCCGCCGCGCTTCTCGATTACCTCGACCGCTTCGTCGACATCGAAAAGGAGATCGAGCGGGAAAAGGCCATTCTTGAAGAACTGAGGGCTAACGAGGCGAAGATTAAGGAGGCCACAGAATATGTCTCCCGGATCGAAGGCGTCGAACGCGACCTAAATCTCAAGGTCACGCAGCTTGCCGCCTTGGAGAGGGCAAACGGGCGAGAGGTGATCGCGCTCATCAGGAGGGTGGAAGGCGAGAAGCAGCTTCGCGCCTCCATCGCCGCCGATCTGCGGGCGCTGAAGGAGGCCGTGTCTCACGACGGTCTGAAAGAACATACCCACAGCATCGAACTCGCTGCCGATCCTGCGGAGCTTGCGGTGGGCGCGACAGAATATGCCGCCATCATCGCAGCTGCTTCGTCGCTCGACTCTGTCATCTCGACAACGGAGACACAGCTCAAGACGGGCGTGGACACGCTCATCAACGAGACGCAGGCTCAATTTCGGGCATGGCGCCTGAAAGAGGCGGCAACTCTTGCGGAGATCGAGACAAAGAAGAAGGCGCTCGAGGACCAAGGCGTAGTCCTCGACCTGGGCTTCATCAATCGGCTCTCGCAGCAGGAGGCCGACCTCAAGGAGCGCCTGAGGAAGCTTAGAACATGGGTGCCGGCCCTCGCTCAGTACAAGAAGGATCGGACGCTCAAGGTCCGAGAACGCTGGGCCATCAGAGCGCGTATTGCCGTCATTCGATCTGCCTTCGCGGCGAAATCCAGCGAAACGCTGAAGGCGGTACTGACTGACCTACAGGTTTCGCTCAAATTCCAGGAGAGCGCACTTTCCGTCGAAGCGGCGAGCCACATCACGGCGGCGATGGAGTGGCGAACCTCCCAAGTTCCGCGGGGAACGCTGCTGACGGAAAAGCTAACCGTTCCCAAGCTGCTCGACGCCATCGCCAGCAACGACACTGCACCAATCAAGGCCCTGAGGACCGACGACGGGGCGACCGTCTTCGGTGAACAGGAGGCACAGCGGATTATCGACACGCTGAAAGACCCCGCCTTCCTATATCCACTGCAATCCGCAGAAGTCACGGATCGGCCGATGCTCACCGTTTCCAAGGCGGTGCCGGGTCGATCAGCGCCGCTGATTCGCGATTTTGGCCGGCTGTCCCTTGGTCAACAGCAGTCGGTGTTGCTGAGCCTTATGCTGTCGAGCAGTTCGAACAAGCCGCTCATCATTGATCAACCCGAGGACAACCTCGACAGCGAGTTCATTTACCAGACCCTCGTCCCGGTGCTGCGCCGCGCAAAGGAGCGCCGTCAGGTAATCATTGTGACCCATAACGCTAATATCGCCGTACTGGGCGATGCCGAGCAGATCATCGTCCTGAAGAGTGATGCAGACCACACTAGGATCATGTCGCGCGGCTCTATCGACCATCCAGAAACGAGAACCTACGCATGCGCAATTCTGGAGGGTGCTGAGGAAGCCTTCCGCCGGCGCGCGACGATCTACGGGATCGGTCGTTAGACAAACCTAAGCGTATTGGGAGGCAGCTTTCCACCAGACGCCAATGTCCGCTCCTGGCGCAAACCTGCCTAGGTGTTCACGCTCCTCGCATAGACGCAAGGCAGTGCAAACGGTCACGTCGCCGAACTCTGCCCCCCGATATCCGACAGATGAGATGATACCATGTCGACCAATCCCGAGGTGTTCATCGTTGAGTCGTTGGATTTTGAGGATGAGGCGAAGGGGCGCCATGAAGGCGAAATCCTCGCTCGGATGTTGAAGCTGATGGGCAAGACTCAGACTACCTACTTTTACATCCGCACGCGCGCGGAGCTTGAGGAGATCATCGACAAGTTTGATGAGAGCGGAGCGCGCTACCTTCACCTTTCGTGCCACGCTAACAAGACAAGTATGGCGACAACGTTGGACTCGGTACCCTTCGAGCAACTCGGCGAGATGCTCGGGCCATGCCTCAACGGGCGCCGCATTTTCCTCTCTGCTTGCGAGATGGCCAATGCGCGGCTCGCGAAGGCCCTATTTCCGGGGACGGGTCTGCACTCGATCGTGGGGCCAGCGCGGAAAATCTACTTCGATGATTCCGCAGCATTCTGGGTAGCGTTCTACCATCTGATGTTTAAGGCGGACGACGCGCGAATGCAGCACAGCCAGCTTGAGCGGCTTGTGGGCGACTTGGAACGGCTTTTCGGTGAGCGGTTCAACTACTATCGCAAGACAGACAACGCGCGCGGCTACCGGCTCATCGACACGCGCGGAGGGGCCTGAACGCGTTGGCGAATGTCGCCGGTGTCCGGCGCGACTCCACGCCCCCCGCCCCCCTACCCCCGCCGCATGCTCTCGATCGGCACCGGCGGCTTCAGCCACTGGCCGGCCTGGTCCTTGAACTTGGTCTCGCCGTTGGTGGGCAGCGACAGGATCTTCTCCACCACGCTCATGCCCGAGACCACGCGGCCGAAGGCGGCGTAGCCCAGGTTGTCGCCGGGCTCGCCCGGGTGGGCGTCGAGGTAGGGCTGGTCGCCCACGCAGATGAAGAAGTTGTTGGTCGCCGTGCCCGGCGCGAAGCGGCCGAGCGACAGCGTGCCGTTCAGGTGCTTGAGCCCTGTCTTGGTGGTCGGCTCGTGGCGGATCGGCGGGAAGGGCCTGACCTTCGCCGGCGGGGCGCCGACGATGGTGCCGTCCTTCTTCATTCCCGGTGTACGCGCCGCGCGGAAGAAGGTGCCGCCGTCGTAGGCCTTGGCGTCCACGTAGCGCAGGAAGTTGGCCGAGGTGAGCGGCGCGCGCTTGTCTTCCAGCTCCACCACGATGGTCCCGCGCGCGGTCTTCATCGTCACCCGCGGCTTGGCGGGCGCGGCCCGCACGATGGCCGGAGCGGCCAGGACCAGGCCCGCGCCCGCCGCCACCAGGGTCCGCCGGTCGAGGGGGCCTGAACCCATCTACTTCCTCTGCGCCTTGTCCACGACGACGCCGACGCCCGCGCCCACCGCCGCGCCCACCGGGCCGCCGACGATCAGGCCGGCGGCGGCGCCCGTGGCGGCCCGCTGCTCGGCGTTGTGGCCGCAGGCCGCCAGCGCCAGGGCCGCGCCGGCCAGGGCCGCGCCGGTCGGGGCCAGGGTTCCGAAGCTCTTCCGCATGGGCCTGCGCCGCACCCTAGTGCTGGCTCTCCGGCATGCGCACCACCAGGCCATCCAGCTCGTCGCTGACCTTGATCTGGCAGGAGAGGCGGGAGTTCTCCTCGACGTTCTCGGCGAAGTCGAGCATCGACTCCTCCATGGCCGACTTGGAGCCGGTCTTGTCCTGCCAGGCGGCGTCCACATAGACGTGGCAGGTGGCGCAGGCGCAGGCGCCGCCGCAGTCGGCGTCGATGCCCGGGATGTTGTTCTTCACCGCGCCTTCCATCACGGACAGGCCGGGCTTCACGTCCACCACGTGCTCGGTGCCGTCGTGCTCGATGTAGGTGATCTTGGCCATCGGTGATCCTGCCCTTTGTACGCGCCGCCCCAACCCCTTAGGCGACGACCTCTTTCATGGAAACAGCCGGGTCGACAAGCTTCGCCTTGTCCACCGGCTTGCGGTTGAGGATGAGCTGGCGGCCCATCATGAACTCCGGCGGGGCGTTGATCGCCTCCACCGACTGGATCTGGTCGCCCTTCAGGTGGAAGACCGCGAACTTGCCTGACGCCGGCTCGCCGCGCACCAGCACCTCGTCCACGTCGAAGGCGTAGCCGGCGATCTGGAGCTTCAGGTCGTACTGGTCCGACCACTGCCACGGGCACTCGCCCGCCGGCCGCGGCTTGCCGACGATGGCGCTGGCCGCCTGCTTGGCCTGCTCCAGCGCGTTGGGCACGCTCTCCATCCGGAACATGCGGTCGTAGATCGGCATCGGCCGGTGCGCCACGTCGCCGATCGCGAAGACGTCCGGGTCGGACGTGCGGGCGTCGAGGTCGACCACCACGCCGCGCGCCGTCTCCAGGCCGCAGTCCGAGGCGATCTCGTCGTTGGGCGCGGCGCCCACGCCGACCACCGCGGCGTCGCAGGGGATGGTGCGGCCGTCGGCCAGGGTCACGCCCGTGACGTGGCCGTCCTTCCCCTCGAACCCGGTGACGCTGCAGCCCAGCTCGAAGCGCACGCCGTGCTGCTCGTGGTAGCCCTGGAAGAAGTCGGACAGCACCTTGCAGGCGACGCGGGCGAGGATGCGGTCCTCGCGCTCCAGCACCACCACCTCGGCGCCCAGCGCCCGGCCGGACGCGGCGACCTCCAGGCCGATGTAGCCGCCGCCCACCACCGCGAGCTTCCTGCCCGGCCCGACCGCCGCCTTCAGCGCCTCGGCGTCGGCGGCGGTGCGCAGCGCCATGACGCCCTTCAGGTCCGCGCCGGGGATCGGCAGGGCGATGGCGCGGGCGCCGGTCGCCAGGATCAGCTTGTCGTAGGAGAGCTCCGAGCCGTCGGAGAGCGCCACCGTCCTGGCGCTGCGGGAGATCTTCGTCGCCCGCACGTTGGGGCGGAAGCCGATGTTCGCCTCGGCGTAGAACTCCAGCGGCTTCAGCGCCAGCGAGTCGGCGTCGGCCTCGCCCTTCAGCCAGGCCTTCGACAGCGGCGGCCGCTGGTAGGGGGCGATGGGCTCCTCGCCCACCAGAGTGATCGGGCCCTCGTGGCCGTACTGGCGCAGCAGGGCCGCGGCCGTGCCGCCGGCATGCCCCGCCCCGATGATCACCACATGGCCCTGGCTCATGAGACCTCGATGCCCAAAAGTGACGCCCGCGTCAACTTGACCGTGCGGCGGGCGCCGACGCTCAGCCCGCCTTCCGCTGGGCGATCCAGTCGTCGACGCTGCGGTCGAGCACCGACAGCGGCACCGAGCCCGCGCCCACCAGCAGGTCGTGGAAGCCCTTGATGTCGAACTTCGGCCCCAGCTCCCGCTCGGCCTTGGCGCGGAGCTGCTGGATGCGCAGCATGCCGATCTTGTAGCCGGTGGCCTGGCCCGGAAGCGTGATGTAGCGGCGGACCTCCGAGCGCGCCTTGTCCTCGCTCGTGTGCGCCGTCTCGATCATGTAGCGGACCGCCTGGTCCTCGCTCCAGCCCTTAGCGTGGATGCCGGTGTCGACCACCAGGCGGGCGGCCCAGAACAGCTCGGCGTCGAGGCGCATGAAGTCGGCGGCCACGTCCGGATAGACGCCCATCTCCTTGCACAGGGCCTCGGTGTAGAGCGCCCAGCCCTCGCCGAAGGCCACGTAGCGGTAGCCGGCGCGGAACTTCGGCTGGCCGGTCTGGCGCACCTGGATGTCGCCCTGCATCACGTGGCCGGGCACGGCCTCGTGGCACATCAGGCTGTACATGTCGGCCGGGTCGTCGATGTTGCCCAGCATGTGGATGTAGACCCGACCCGGCCGCGAGCCGTCGGGGCTGGGGGCGGCGGCGTGGGCCGCGCCGCCGGCCACCTCGCTGAACGAGGGCTCGCGGATCACCTCCATCCGGTGGGCGGGGACGAGGCCGAACCAGCCCGGGACCTTCTCGCGCACCTGGGCCACGAAGGCGTTGGCGACGCGCAGGTATTCGGCGCGGTTCTGGTCGGTCCAGGGGACCCGCGGGGCGACCCGCTGGCGCTCGGCGTAGAAGGCGTCGGCGGAGGCGAGGCCGGCCTGGCGGGCCAGCGCGTCCTGCTCGCCGCGGATGCGGGCCACCTCGGCCCGGCCGAGCTCGTGGACCTCGTCCGGCGTCATGTCGGTGGTGGTGTTGAGGTTCAGCGCCGCGGCGTACCAGGCCGCCCCGCCCGGCAGGGTCACCGCGCCGGTCGCCCCGGTGGGCGCCTTGCCGATGTCGCCCTCGGCCCAGGCGATGACCCGCTGGTAGGCCGGCCGGATGGAGAGCAGGGCCGCGCGGGTGTCCGCCAGCAGGGTCTCGGCCTCCTGCGGCGTCAGCTTGCCGGCCGTCTGCAGCTTGCCGACCTTGTCCTTGGCGTCGGCCCAGAGCGGCGAGTCGGCGCCGGCGGCGTCGAACGGCTGGCCGGCGATCATCTGGCGGCTGCCCGAGATCACCCGCTCGTACTGGAAGCGCGGGGCGCGGATGCCCTGCGCGGCCGAGCTGCGGCTGGCGGCGACGCCGTCGTCCAGCGCCTGGGTCATCGCCCGGATGCGGGCGTTGTAGGCCCGCATGTCGTCGGCCGAGCCCACGTTGTGGGTGTTGATCAGGAAGTCGGGCAGGCCCGCGTGGGCCGAGTAGAGGAACGAGTAGAACGGCGGGGTGAAGCGCCGGTAGCGGTAGGCGGTCTCCGCCCGGTCCAGCTCCAGCGCCCACATGTCGTACCAGGACTGGGCGCGGGGCGAGAGCTTCTGGCGGTCGAACTGGGCCTTCAGCCGCGCGACGCTGCCGCGCCGCCACTGGAGGAGCCTGAGCTGGCCGGCGTCGGAGGTGTCGTCCAGCCGGTCCATGTGGGTCTTGCGGCCGAGCCGGGTGGCGAGCTGCGGCCGCAGGGCCAGCTCCTGCTCGAACTCGGCGTCGAGGAAGGCCGTCAGCCGGGCGTCCTCGGAGGTCGCCTGGGCCAGCGCCTGGGCGGGCGCGAGCGCCGCCCCGGCCGGAACGGCGCCCAGCGCCAGGGTCAGTGCGAACGCCGCCGTCTTGATCACTACGCCTACTCCCCCCGTGGCCGGGCTCAGGTCACCCGGTCCGCCAGCATCTTCTTGACCTCGGCGATCGCCTTGGCCGGATTCAGCCCCTTCGGACAAACCTGCGCACAGTTCATGATCGTGTGGCAGCGGTACAGTTTGAAAGGATCTTCCAAATCGTCGAGGCGGGCGCCCGTGCTTTCGTCGCGGCTGTCGATGATCCAGCGGTAGGCGTGCAGCAGGGCGGCCGGGCCCAGGTACTTCTCCTGATTCCACCAGTAGCTCGGGCACGAGGTCGAGCAGCAGGCGCAGAGGATGCACTCGTAGAGGCCGTCGAGCTTCTCGCGATCCTCGGGGCTCTGGCGCCACTCCTTCTGCGGCTCGGGAGTCTCGGTGTGCAGCCAGGGCTCGATGGAGGCGTACTGGGCGTAGAACAGCGTCAGGTCCGGCACCAGATCCTTGACCACGGGCATGTGCGGCAGCGGGGCCACCTGACACTCCTTACCGGGCACCTCCTCCCAGCCGTGGGTGCAGGCCAGGGTGTTGCGGCCGCCGATGTTCATGGCGCAGGAGCCACAGACGCCTTCGCGGCACGAGCGCCGGAACGCCAGCGTCGGGTCCATGGTGTTCTTGATATGGATGAGGACGTCCAGGACCATCGGGCCGCAGGCGTCCACGTCCACCTCGTAAGTGTCCCAACGCGGGTTCTCGCTGCCCTCGGGATCGTAGCGGTAGATCCGCAAGGTCTTGGTGCGGCCGGCGCCGGCGGGCGCGTGGAAGTGCTTGCCCTTGGTGACGCGGGAGTTCTTCGGAAGCGTGAGCTGGACCATCTGGGCGTGCGTCCTCAGTACACCCGCGCCTTGGGCGGGATGTAGGCGATGTCGTTGGTCATCGTGAAGTTGTGGACCGGCCGGTAGTCGATCCGCACCTTGCCGGACACGTCGTCGAACCAGGCGAGCGTGTGCTTCATCCAGGTCTTGTCGTCGCGGTCGGGGAAGTCCTCGTGGGCGTGCGCGCCGCGGCTCTCGGTCCGGTTGGCCGCGCCGTTCACCGTCACCACCGCCTGGCCGACCAGGTTGTCGAACTCCAGGGTCTCCATCAGGTCGGTGTTCCAGATGAGGCCGCGGTCGGAGACGCGGATGTCGCCGCGCTGAGCGTGGACGGCGGCCAACCGCTTCACGCCCGAGTTCAGGCTCTCGGAGGTGCGGAACACCGCCGCCTCCTCCTGCATGGCCCGCTGCATCTCGAGCCGCAGAGACGCGGTCGGCGTCGAGCCCGACGCGTTCCGCAGGCGGTCGAAGCGCGCCAGGTGGCTCTCGGTGTGGTGGGGCTTGAGCTCCGGCTGCTTCTCGCCCGCCTTGATGGTGTCGGCGGCCCGAAGCGCGGCCGAGCGGCCGAACACCACCAGGTCGATCAGGCTGTTGGAGCCGAGGCGATTGGCGCCGTGCACCGAGACGCAGGCCGCCTCGCCCACCGCCATCAGCCCCGGCACCACCCGGTCCGGATCCTTGCCGTCCTTGGTCACCACCTCCGAGTAGAAGTTCGTCGGGATGCCGCCCATGTTGTAGTGCACCGTCGGCAGGACCGGGATCGGCTCCTTGGTGACGTCGACGCCGGCGAAGATCTTGGCGCTCTCCGAGATGCCCGGCAGGCGCTCGGCCAGGACCGCGGGATCCAGGTGGTCGAGGTGCAGGAAGATGTGATCCTTCTTCGGGCCGACGCCGCGGCCTTCACGGATCTCGATGGTCATGGCGCGGCTGACCATGTCCCGCGGTGCGAGGTCCTTCACGGTCGGCGCATAGCGCTCCATGAACCGCTCGCCCTCGGAGTTGGTCAGATAGCCGCCCTCGCCCCGCGCGCCTTCGGTGATCAGGCAGCCCGCGCCGTAGATGCCGGTCGGGTGGAACTGCACGAATTCCATGTCCTGCAACGGCAGGCCGGCGCGCAGCACCATGGCGTTGCCGTCGCCCGTGCAGGTGTGGGCGCTGGTGCAGGAGAAGTAGGCCCGGCCGTAGCCGCCGGTCGCCAGGATGACGAGCTGCGCCTGGAAGCGGTGCAGGGTGCCGTCGTCCAGCTTCCACGCGGTCACGCCGCGGCAGACGCCCTCGTCCATGATCAGGTCGAGCGCGAAGTACTCGATGAAGAACTCGGTGTCGTGCGCCAGCGACTGCCCGTACATGGTGTGCAGCATGGCGTGCCCGGTGCGGTCGGCCGCGGCGCAGGTGCGCTGGATCGGCGCCTCGCCGAAGTTGCGGGTCATGCCGCCGAAGGCGCGCTGGTAGATCTTGCCGTCCGCGGTCCGCGAGAACGGCACGCCCCAGTGCTCCAGCTCGTACACCGCGGCGGGCGCGTTGCGGCAGAGGTACTCGATGGCATCCTGGTCACCCAGCCAGTCCGACCCCTTGACGGTGTCGTACATGTGCCAGCGCCAGTCGTCTTCGCCCATGTTGCCGAGGCTGGCGGAGATGCCGCCCTGGGCCGCGACCGTGTGCGAACGGGTCGGGAAGACCTTCGAGATGCAGGCCGTCTTCAGGCCCGCCTGGGCGCAGCCGAGCGCGGCGCGGAGGCCAGAGCCGCCGGCGCCGACGACGACGACGTCGAACTTGTGGTCGATGAATTCGTAGGCCGACATGGCTTCAGTAGACCCCGCCGCTGAATGCGACTTTCAGGATGGAGATGACCGACAGCGCCCCCGCGAGGCCGCAGACGAGAAGGTTGAGGAGCAGCAGCCCGGCCTTGCTGAGCGTCTTGTGGATGTAGTCCTCCACAATGATCCGCATGCCATCGTGCATGTGCCAGAAGCTGACGGCGAACAGCAGGACGAGCAGGGTCGCGTTGACCGGCTGGCTCACCCATTCCACGGCGAAGGCGTAGTCGTGGGCCGCCAGGCGCATGGCGGCGAACACCGCCCACAAGCAGAGCGGCACGAGGGCGACACCGCCCACCCGCTCGCCAATCCAGGTGCCGACCCCGTGCTTGGCGGCGCCCAGGCCGCGAGCCCGGGAAAGCGGCGTGCGATAGCTGGCCATCAGAGCGCCCCCGTCATGCCGGCGATGACCCAGACCGCGATCGTGGCCGCCAGCGCGAAGGCGAGCACCAGGGCCGCCGAGGCGTTGGCGCTCTTCACGTCCAGGCCGTGGCCGAGGTCCCAGACCACGTGCCGGACGCCGTTGGCCAGGTGGTAGAACAGCGACAGCGTCATGCCGAACAGCACGAACTTGCCGATCGGCGAGCCGAGCACCGCCTTGAAGGTGGCGTAGGCCTCCGCGCCGCTGGCCAGCGACACGGCCCAGGCCGCGGCGATCAGGGCGCCCAGGTAGAGGCCGACCCCCGTCACCCGGTGCAGGATCGAGGTCAGCATGGTGATGTGCCACCGCCAGACCTGGAGGTGTGGCGACAACGGGCGCTCGCGCGGAGCCCGGGTGGCGTCGGTCATGTTTAGCCGCTCGCTCTTTGTGTGGAGGCGGCCCCGCTTTTAAGCCGCCCCGGAACGCTGTCAACGAAGGCCCCCACCAGAACGCAGGCGCCTTCGCAAACGCCGAATCCTGTGACTTTCCGGTCGCTTCGCAATGCGTGATTGCTGTAGTGATCCTTCGCGAAAGACGAAGGAAACATGCGGTTCGACCTCACCGACCTGCGCCTCTTTTGTGAAGTGGTGGACGCCGGCTCGATCACGGCGGGCGCGGAGCGGTCGGCGCTGGCGCTGGCGGCGGCGTCCACGCGCATCCGCGGCATGGAGGACAGCCTCGGCGCGCCGCTGCTCTCCCGCTCGCGGCAGGGAGTGACGCCGACCCCGGCCGGACGGATGCTGCTGAAGCACGCTCGGGCGATCCTCGACCAGAGCGCCCGCATGCGCGAGGACCTCGGCGCCTTCGCGGGCGGCGTTTCGGGCGAGGTGCGGGTGCTGGCCAACACCAACGCCCTGACCGAATTCCTGCCCGAGGCGCTGTCGTCCTTCCTGGCCGACCACCCCCACGTCAGCGTCGACCTGGAGGAGCGCCTGTCGGACGAGATCGTCGGCCTGATCGCCGAGGGCGTCGGCGATGTTGGCATCGTCGCCGGCACGGTGGAGGTCGGCGCGCTGCAGACCTATCCCTTCCGGTCCGACCGCTTCGTGGTGGTCACCGCCGAGGACCACCCACTCGCCGCCCGGACGAGCGTCGGCTTCGCCCAGGTGTTGGACTACGACTTCGTCGGGCTCGAGCGCTCCAGCTCGTTGCAGCGCTTCCTGTCCGCCAAGGCCGCGCGCGAGGGTCGGCCCTTGAAGCTGCGGGTCCAGCTCCGCAGCTTCGACGCCGTCTGCCGGCTGGTGGAATGCGGCGTCGGGGTGGGAGTCGTGCCCCAGACCACCGCCCGGCGCGCGGCCAAGACCATGCGGCTGGGGATCGTGGAACTGGCCGACGACTGGGCGGTGCGGGACCTCAACATCGTCGTCCGCGCCATGGACGACCTGCGCCCCTACGCCCGGGAACTGGTGGAGAGCCTGCGCGGCGGCTAGCGGTCCGCGAGCCAGTCGGCCGAGCGCATTTCCTGCAGGCGCGAGGCGGTGCGCTCGAACTCGAAGGCGCCGTCGCCCTGCGGATAGAGCGTCTGCGGCTCGGCCTCGGCCAGCACGATCAGCCGGGTCCGCCCCTCGTAGAGCGCGTCGATGAGCAGGACGAAGCGCCGGGCCTCCTCCCGGCGGCTGGGCGTGAGCTTCGGCACGTCCTCCAGGAAGACGGTGTGGAAGCGCTCCGCAAGCGCCAGGTAGTCGTTCGGCCCGAGCGCCACCGAGCAGAGGCTGGCGAACGAGGCCCGCACCATGCCGCCGGCGGCCCGAGGCAGCGTCACCCGGCGTCCGAGGACCTCGAGCTCTCCCCCCGTCTCCTCCTCGCCGCCGAGCATCTCGGTCCAGAGCCGGTCGAAGCTGCGCTGGTTGTCGGGGTCGTTGGGCGAGAACCAGGTGCCCGCCGCGCGCAGCCGGTCCAGGCGGTAGTCGTGGGGACCGGCGATCTCCACCACCTCGACCTTCGACTTGAGGAGATCGATGAAAGGCAGGAAGAGCTGACGGTTGATGCCGTCCTTGTAGAGCTCGTCCGGCAAGCGGTTGGAGGTGGCTACCAGCGTCACGCCGCGGGCGAACAGCGCCTCGAACAGCCGGCCCAGGATCATGGCGTCGGCTATGTCCGTCACCTGGAACTCGTCGAAGCAGAGCAGCCGCGCCTGGTCGGCCACGACGTCGGCCACCGGCGGGATCGGATCGTCGCCCTTCGCCTGGCCGAACCGCGCCTTGCGGGCGGCCGCATCGCCCTTGCGCCAGGCATCGATCAGCCGGTGGATCTCGCCCATGAAGACGTGGAAGTGGGTGCGGCGCTTCTTCTCCGCCGGCGCGGTCTCGAAAAAGAGGTCCATCAGCATGGACTTCCCCCGCCCCACCGGTCCCGCGAGATACACGCCGCGCTGGCTCTCCGGCTTGCGGAACAGCGCCTTGAGCCGGCTGGAGGGCTGCGCCTGGGCGAGGTCGGCTTCCAGCCGGACGAGCGCCTCCAGCCCCCGCTTCTGGGCCGGATCGGGCCGGATCTCCCCCGCGGCCAGGCGGGCGTCGTAGGCGGCGGCGAGGGTGTCGGCCATTCCCGTCCGCCTAGCGGCGGACGGCTTCCGGCGCAAGGAACAGCGGCGCGCCGGGCGGGTTCATGAAGGCGACAAGTAAGGAGACCTTCCATGGCCGAAGACCCCCGCACCTACCAGCCCAGCACCACCTCCGTGAACCGCGCCCGCATGCAGGGCGGCGGCGTGGGCCAGCAGGACATGGACATGCAGCAGGACCCCGATCGCGGGACCCACGCCACCGAGCCGCAGCGCACCGAGGGTTGGGACAACGACCCGGCCGGGACCGGCGACGACCGGGGCCAGGGCTCCAGCGACATGGGCGCCGGCGCGGTAAGCTGGGACGGCGCGAACGCCAGCGGCGCGGCCATGGAGGACCGCAGCTTCGCGTCCACGGGCGCCGGCGATGAGGCGCAGTCCGAGGACGGCGGCGGCGAACGCCGCGACGGCATGGGGCTGGACCCGGACACCGGTCGCGACGAAGCCGGAGTCGGCGAGGTGGGTGACCTCGGCGCGGGCACCCCGGCCAATGTCGACATCCACAAGCTCGGCCAGCCGGACAAGCCCGAGCAGGAGTGGGGCGAGCCTGCCGAGGGCGCCACCTACTCCTCCACCAACACCAATCGCGGCGGTCGCACCGAGTTGGAACGCGGCCAGGGGGCCAAGACCCGGGCCTTCAACAAGGACCAGTTCAGCCGCCGGACTTGAGGCTGGTCCCTCCCTCGGCGGGAGGGACCCTTTCCCTTACCGCATGGTGGGAATGACGAAGGCGCTGTCCTCGACGGCGCCTTCGGGCCACCGGGCGGTGATGGTCTTCACCTTGGTGTAGAAGCGTACGCCTTCCATGCCGTGCTGGTTCGCGTCGCCGAACGCCGAGCGCTTCCAGCCGCCGAAGGTGTGGTAGGCCACCGGCACCGGGATCGGGACGTTGATGCCCACCATGCCGACGTTCACCCGGGCGGCGAACTCGCGGGCCGCGCGGCCGTTGCGAGTGAAGATGGCGACGCCGTTGCCGTACTGGTGCTCCGACGGAAGGGCGAGCGCCTCCTCGAAGGTGTCTGCGCGCACGATCTGGAGGACCGGACCGAAAATCTCCTCCTGGTACGTCCGCATCGTGGGCTTCACCTGGTCGAACAGGCTCGGGCCAATGAAGAAGCCCTTCTCGTAGCCCTGGAGCTTGAAGTCGCGGCCGTCGACCACGAGCTCGGCGCCTTCGTCGACGCCCATCTGGATATAGTCGGTGACGCGCTTCTTGTGGGCCTCGGACACCACCGGGCCGTACTGCGCGGCCGCGTCGGTGGAGACGCCGACCTTCAGGGTCTCGAGCTCGGCAAGCACGCGCTCGCGCACCTCGTCGGCGGTCTTGCGGCCCACGGGCACCACCACCGGCAGGGCCATGCAGCGCTCGCCGGCCGAGCCGTAGGCCGCGCCGATGATGTCCTTGGTGGCCTGCTCCAGGTCGGCGTCCGGCATGATGATGCCGTGGTTCTTGGCGCCACCCATGGCCTGCACGCGCTTCCCGTTCGCCGTGCCGCGGGCGTAGACGTACTGGGCGATGTCGGACGAGCCGACGAAGCTCACCGCCTTGATGTCCGGGTGGTCGAGGATGGCGTCGACGGCCGCCTTGTCGCCGTGCACCACGTTCAGCACGCCCTTGGGCGCGCCCGCCTCCATCATCAGCTCGGCCAGACGGTTGGGGACCGACGGGTCCTTCTCCGAAGGCTTGAGGACGAAGGTGTTGCCGACGGCGATGGCGATGCCGAACATCCACATCGGGATCATCGCCGGGAAGTTGAACGGGGTGATGCCGGCGGCCACGCCGAGCGGCTGGCGCATGGAATAGACGTCGATCCCGGGGCCGGCGCCCTCGGTGTATTCGCCCTTCAGCGCATGCGGGATGCCGCAGGCGAACTCGATCACCTCGAGGCCGCGCTGGATGTCGCCCTTGGAGTCGGCGATCACCTTGCCATGCTCGGAGGACAGCAGCTCGGCCAGTTCGTCCATGCGGGCTTCCACCAGACGCTTGAACTCGAACATGACCCGCGCCCGGCGCTGCGGGTTCACCAGGGCCCAGGTCTGCTGCGCGCGCACCGCCGAAGCCACGGCGGCGTCCACCTCGGCGGTGGTGGCGAGCCCGACGCGGGCCTGCGCCTCGCCGGTGTTGGGGTTGAAGACCTCTCCGAACCGGCCGGAAGTCGACGCGACGGACGCACCGTCGATGAAGTGGGTGATGTCTCGCATGCCGGCGTTTTAGGCCGATGACGTAGCGTCCGCCACCCGGCGCGGTGGCCCAGTCCCTGCTCCACTGTCCGGGGCCGCTTGCCCCTGGTCCCCTCCGCGTCGCATCTTGGGCCATGAGCCTCGCTTCGCCGGCCCAGACCCTGACCACGCCCAGGGCGCGCGACCACATCGTCGACGTGCTGATCTCGGAGCGTGCGCCGCGGCTGTCCGGTTCGGCCGCCTGGCCCGTCCTGCGGCCGCTGCTCTACTCGGTGTTGGACTACGCCAAGGCGCGGCGGATGGCCGACGCCATCGCGCCCCTGCCCGGCCCCCAGGCCCTGGCGCACATCTCCGCCCTGCTCTCGCTGCAGACCGCAGCGGAAGGCCTGGCGCGGGTTCCCCGTGAGAGACGGCTGGTGGTGGTCTGCAACCATCCGACCGGCATCGCCGACGGGATCGCCGTCTACGACGTCCTCAAGCCGGTCCGGCCCGACCTCTGCTTCTACGCCAACTCCGACGCCCACCGGGTCTCGCCCCGGCTCGGCGAGGTGCTGATCCCGGTGGAATGGGTGGAGGCCAAGCGCACGCGCGAGCGCACCCGCGTCACCCTGCAGATGACCCGTGAGGCGCTGGAGTCGGAACGCTGCCTTGTGATCTTTCCCGCCGGCCGGCTGGCGCGACGGCAACCCGACGGCCTGCTGGCCGATCCGCCCTGGGCGCCCAGCGCCGTGTCCATCGCACGCAAGTACGAGGCGACCGTCGTGCCCATCCACGTGGCGGGTCCGTGGTCCACCCTGTTCCACCTGTTCAACCGGGTCTCGCCGGAGCTGCGGGACATCACCCTGTTCCACGAGCTGCTGAACAAGCAGGGCCGGGCCTTCCGCCTGAGGGTTGGCCAGCCGATCCCACACGCCGCGCTGGCCGGCGACCCCGCGGCGGTCACCTTGCGCCTGAAGCATCACGTGGAGCGCGCCCTGGCCGCGGACCCGGAGGCGGCGTTCGCATGATCCTGGAGGCCGAAGGAGACTTCCGCCTCGTCGACGAGGCGGCGACGGCGCGTCTGGGCGAAGCCATCGCCGAGGGCCTGCGGGGCGGCGAGGCCGTTTGCCTATCCGGGCCGCTCGGGGCCGGCAAGTCGACGCTCGCCCGAGCCCTGGTGCGCGCGCTGACGACGCCGGACGAGGACGTGCCCTCGCCCACCTTCACCCTGGTGCAGTTCTACGAGGGGCCGCGGCTGAAGGTCGCCCACTTCGACCTCTACCGCCTCTCGTCGCCGGACGAGGCGTATGAGATCGGTCTGGACGAGGCGCTGGACGACGGCGCGGCAGTGATCGAATGGCCCGAGCGGCTGGAGGGCCGCCTGCCTCCGGACCGACTCGATGTAGAGATTGCGCTTTCCGAGGAAGGCGAAGAACGGCGCGTGCGGCTGATCCCGCACGGCGCGTGGGAAGGACGAGGGCTTGAGTTCGGACCGTGAGGCCCTGAAGGCCGAGTTCCTGAGGCAGGCGGGCTTCGCGGACGCGCAGCGCATCCCGCTGAGCGGCGACGCCTCCACCCGGAGTTACGAGCGCCTGCGCACGCCGGGCGGGGCGAGCCTGATCTTCATGGACCAGCCGCCGGCGCTGGAGAGCAGCGTGTGCCCGCCGGGCGCGACCCGCGAGGAGCGCCTCGCGCTAGGCTACAACGCCGCCAGCCGCCTGGCCGCGGGCTCTGTGGCGGCCTTCGTCGCCACGGCGACCTACCTCAAGTCCCGCGGGCTCTCGGCGCCGGAAATCATCGCCCACGACGTGGTCGCCGGGCTCTGCATCCTCGAGGACCTGGGCGACGGGCTGTTCGCGAGCCTGATCGCCGGCGGCGAGGACGAGCGCCCGCTCTATGAGGCGGCTGTGGACGTGCAGGTGGCCCTGCAGGCCGAGACGCCGCCGGACGTGCTGCACGCCGGCGAGGCGGCCTGGCCGCTGCTCACCTACGACGCCCTCGCCTACAAGGTGGGCGCCGACACCTTCCTGGAGTGGTGGCCGAAGTTCGCCGGCCTGCCCGCCTTTGGCGACGAGGCCGTGGCCGAATGGGACGCCCTGTGGGAGCCCGTGTTCGTGCGCGGCGAGGCGGGCGCCGCCGTGTTCACCCATCGCGACTACCACGCGCAGAACCTGCTCTGGCTGCCGGCGCGCTCCGGACCGGCCCGCGTCGGGCTGATCGACTTCCAGGACGCCCTCAAGGCGCATCCGGCCTGGGATCTCACGCACCTGCTGCAGGACGCGCGCCGCGACGTCTCCGCCGAATTGGAAGCGCTCATGCTGGAGCGCTTCCTTGCGGCCCGGCCGGAGCTCGACCGGGAGGCGTTCCTGGCCGACTACCGCGCGCTCGCCGCCTCCAACGCCGCCCGGATCCTCGGGCGGGTGTTCGCCCGCCAGGCGATCCTCGGCCGGGTGCACTACACCACCTACATGCCGCGCACCTGGCGCTACCTCGAACGGAACCTCCAGGATCCCGCGTTGTCCGACCTGAAGACCTGGTTCGACCGGCACGTGCCGCGCGAGGCGCGGGCGTGAGTGGGCTCCCTCCCGGCCCCACCACCGCCATGGTGCTGGCGGCGGGCCTAGGCACCCGGATGCGGCCGCTGACCGATGTCATGCCCAAGGCGCTCGTGCCGGTCGCAGGCCGGGCGCTGATCGACCGCGTGCTGGACGAACTGGTCGCCGCCGGCGTCACCCGGGCTGTGGTCAACGTCCACCACTTCGCCGACCAGATGGAGCGCCACTTGGCGCAGCGCACCGATCTGGAGGTCCTGGTCTCCGACGAGAGGGCCGAGCTGCTGGATTCGGGCGGCGGCATCCAGCACGCCCGCGACAAGCTCGGCGACGCGCCGATCTTCGTGGCCAACATCGACTCGCTGTGGATCGCGAAGGGCGAGCCGCCGCTCCAGACCCTGAAGCGCGCCTGGGACCCCGCCCGGATGGACATCCTCCTGCTGCTGGTGAAGCGCGGGAACGGTATCGGCTTCGAAGGGCCGAACGGCTTCTTCATGGACGGCGAGGGCCGGCTGACCCACTCCATCCAGCCGGAGCCGCCCACCCCGTTCGCCAACGTTGGCTTCGGCATCATGAAGCCGCAGGCGCTGGATGACTCGCCCCGGACGGGCCCGTTCTCCGTGCTGCCGGTGTGGCGCCGGCTGCAGGCCGAAGGTCGCCTGCACGGCGCGGTGATGGACGCGTTCTGGATGCACGTGGGGGATCCCGCCGCCCGGGAGGCGGCGGAGCTTCGGCTGGGTTAAGGTCCGCCCGTGAGCTTCCTCGACCGCCCCGGCCCCCGCTGGTTCAACATCCCGGCCCACCGCCCGTTCGCCCAGGACCTGGCGCAGGGGCTGCACGAAGCCCTCGCGCCGCTCGGCCCGGAGGCGCTGTCGCAGGCGGTGGTGCTGATCCCCACCCGGCGCGGCGCGCGCGCCATCGCCGACGGCTTCGTCGCCGCGGCCGGCGGGCGGGCCGTCCTGCCGCCGCAGATGCGGCCGCTCGGCGACCTCGAGGAAGGCGAGCCGCCGTTCGAGCCCGGCGACCTGTCGCTGCACCTCCCGGCGGCCATCGATTCGCTGAAGCGGAAGTTCGAGCTGACCCGGCTGGTCGTCGCGCACGAGCACCTGCTCGGCGGGCGCACGCTCACTGCCCCCGCCGCCCTCGAGCTCGCCGAGGCGGTCGGCGGCTTCTTCGACAGCGTGCAGATCGAGGAGGCCGAGGTCGAGGACCGCCTGGCCGATCTCGTGGAGAGCGACTACGCCGAGCACTGGCAGATCAGCCGCGCCTTCCTGGAGAGCGCCGTCCGCGGCTGGTCAGCGCGCCTGCGCGAACTCGGCCTTGTCGACGTCAGCGCCCGCCGCGTCACCCTGCTCCGCCGCCTGGCCGAGGTCTGGACCGAGCGGCCGCCGCCGGGCGTGCTGGTCGCCGCCGGCTCCACCGGCACGGCCCCCGCCACCCGCGCCCTGCTGATCGCCGTCGCGAACGCGCCCCAGGGCTGCGTCGTGCTGCCTGGCCTGGACGAGGGCCTCGCCGACAAGGCTTGGGCCAAGGTCGATGTGCAGCATCCGCAGGGCGCGCTGAAGCGGCTCCTCGACGATGCCCGGATTGAGAAGCGGAACGTCCCGCTCTGGCCGGCCTCGATCCAGGCCAGCATGGCGCGGCGCTGGCGCCAGCGGATCGTCAACGAGGCGCTCCGTCCCGCCGACGAGACCGCCGACTGGCTGCGGGTGATCGCCGAGCTCCGCCGCGAGGGCGGCGACGCCGATCCCATCGCCGAGGGCCTGAAGGGGCTGTCCCTGGTCACCGCCCGCCATGAGGACGAGGCCGCCACCGCCGCCGCCCTGCTGCTACGCGAGGCCATGGAGCAGAAGGACCTCAGCGCCGCCCTCGTGACCCCGGACCAGGCGCTGGCCCGCCGGGTCACCGCCAAGCTCGCGCGCTGGGGCGTCGTGCCCGACTCGTCGGCCGGCGAGAGCCTCGCCGGCAGCCCTTGCGGCTCGCTGGCCGGCCTTGTCGCCAAGGCCGCGGTCGACCCGCTCGACCCCGTCTGCCTGCTGGCCGTCCTGAAGCACCCCTACGTGCGCCTGGGACTCGACCCGGAGGCGCTCGACCGCGCGCGGGACGACCTCGAGCGCCGGGGCCTGCGTGGGCCGCGCGCCGGCGACTGGGACCGGCTCGACCGACGGCTCGAGCGCGCCCCCGACGGCGCCAGCCTGGCCACCCGGCTGCGGGACACCCTGGCCCCGCTCGCCGCCGCGTCGGACGCCCCCGCCGCGCAGGCCGCGGCGCTGGCGGAGGTGATGGAAGCCCTTGGCCGGGACGAGACCGGTGACCTGCGCGACCTCTGGACCGGGTTCGACGGCGAGGCGGTCAGCCGCCTGCTCTCCGGCCTGATCCGGGACGGCGGCGAGCTGCCGCCAGCGAGCCGCCGGGGCTTCGCCGAGCTCCTGGAGCGGCTCATGTCCGGCGAAAGCGTCCGGGCCGGCGGCTCCACTCATCCGCGCCTGCGGATCCTCGGGGCCATCGAGGCGCGCCTTGTCCGCGCCGATCGCCTGGTGGTGGCCGGCCTTGAGGAAGGCGTCTGGCCGCGTGGCGCGCCCCTCGATCCTTTCCTGTCGCGGCCCATGCGCGAGCGCCTGGGCCTGCCGAGCCCCGAGCGGCGGGTCGGCCTCGCCGCCCATGACTTCGCCCAGGCCGCCTGCGCGCCGGAGGTCATCCTGCTGCACACCGAACGCCGCGAGGGCGCGCCGGCCGTGAAGTCCCGCTGGCTCTGGCGGCTGGAGACCCTGGCCAAGGGCGCGGGCCTGACGCTCGCCGGACGTCCCGACGTGCTGGACTGGGCCCGCGCCTTGGACGCGCCCGGCAAGTACGAGCCCTGCCCGCGCCCGGCGCCGAAGCCGCCGCTCGCCGACCGGCCGAAGCGGCTCTACGTCACCCGGATCGAAGCCCTCACCCGCGATCCCTACGCGGTGTGGGCGCGCGACATCCTCGGCCTGCGCCAACTCCCCCGGCCCGATGAGGAGGTGGACGTCCGCATCCGCGGCACCGCCATCCACCTCGCCTTCGAGAAGCTGGCCCTGAACTGGCCCGATCAGGCGCCCGACACGGCCGCCGGTGCGTTCGAGCGCTACTATCTCGACGCCCTTGCCGAGGGCGGGATGCCGCCGGAAGGCTTGGCCCGGGAGACGGCGCTCGCCCGGGAGGCAGCCGCCTGGGTCGCCGAGCTGGAGCGGGAACGCCGCGCCGACGGCCGGGCCATCCACGTGGAGAAGGAGGGTCACCTCGACCTCGACGTCGACGGCGAGGTCTTCCGGGTCTCGGCCAAGGCCGACCGCATCGAGATCGATCCCTCGGGCCTGGGCCACGTGCTCGACTTCAAGACGGGCCGGGCGCCCAGCGCCAAGATGGTCCGCACCGGGTTTTCGCCCCAGCTCACCCTCACCGCCGCCATACTGGCCCGGGGCGGCTTCGCGGCCGCCGGCCTGCCGGCCGCCCCCACCGGCGAACTCGTCTACCTGGAGGTCACCGGCCGCAAGCCAGCCGGCCGGGCCGAGGTGCGCGCCGCGCCCGATGGCGACGGCTCCAGGGTGCTGGAGAGCCAGGGCGCCGTGGACGGGGCCCTGAACGGCCTGGTGGAGCTGGTCCGCCAGTTCCGCGATCCCCGCCGCGGCTACGCCTCGCGCACCGCCCCGCAGTTCGTGAAGCTCTACGCCTCCGACTACGACCACCTGGCCCGCGTGTTCGAGTGGTCCACCTCGGGCGAGGAGGGCGAGGAATGAGCCAGGACCTGCTCGACCGCACGATCGATCCCCAGCAACTCGCCGCCGACCCGACGCTCTCGGCCTTCGTCACCGCCAACGCGGGCTCCGGCAAGACCAAGACCTTGATCGACCGCGTCGCCCGCCTGCTGCTGGCCGGCGCCGATCCGGCTACCATCCTCTGCGTCACCTACACCAAGGCCGCCGCCTCCGAGATGCAGCGCCGGCTGTTCGACCTCCTGGGCGATTGGTCGGTGATGGAGGGCGCGAAGCTCGCCGAGAAGCTGCACGCCCTCGATGGCCGCCATGTCGATCCGAAGGACGAGGCGGCGCTCTCCGAGGCGCGGCGCCTGTTCGCCCGCGCCCTGCAGACCCCCGGCGGTCTGAAGATCCAAACGATCCACGCCTTCTGCGAGAAGCTGCTCCGACGCTTCCCGCTGGAGGCCGGCATCTCTCCGAGCTTCCGGGTGATGGACGACTCGGGCGCCGCCGTCGTGGCCCGGAACGCCCGCGGGCTCGTTGCCCGCCACGCGCTCACCGCCGACGACGCGGTGGCCGAGGCCTACGCCCGCTTCTCCGTCGCCCTGGACTTCCAGAGCTTCGAGGCGATGTTCGCGGACTTTGAGGCGCGGCGGAGCGCCCTCGCCGAGTTCTTCGGCAGGCATCAGGGTCTGGAGGGCGCTGTCGCCTGGGTTTGGCGGACGGTCGACGTGCCGCGCGGCGCCACCGGCGAGAGCCTTTCGGCCGAGGTGATGGACAGGCTCGACCGCGGGCTCTGGCGGCGCGCCGCCGAGACCCTGCTGCGGGGCGGAGCGACCGACCAGAAATGCGCGGCCCAGCTCGCCGCTGTCGCGAACAACCTGGATGCGACCTTCGCCGAGGCCCTGCTGCCGTTCTTCACGGAGAAGGGCGAGGGCGACGCCGCCAAGTGGGTGGGCAAGACCAGCGGCCTGAAGAGCGACGAGGGCTTGCGCGCCCTGCTGCTCGCCGAACAGGCGCGCCTGGAGACCGCCCGCGAGCGGCTTCGGGCCGTGCAGGTCGCCTGGGAGACGCTGGACGCGCTGACGCTCGCCTCCGCCTACCTGTCCGCCTACCAGATCGAGAAGGACGCGGCCGGGGTCCTCGATTTCGCCGACCTGATCGAGAAGGCCTGCCACCTGCTGCGCGACCGGCCCGCCGCGGCCTGGGTGCTCTACAAGCTGGACGGCGGCATCGACCACATCCTGCTCGACGAGGCGCAGGACACCGCACCGGACCAGTGGACGATCATCGACCAGATCACCGGCGAGTTCTTCGCCGGCGCGGGCGTCGGCGGCGAGGGTCGCCTGCGCGACCTGTTCGTCGTCGGCGATCCCAAGCAGTCGATCTACTCCTTCCAGGGCGCCCGGCCCGAGCAACTGCGCCACAAGCTGGAGTTCCACCGCGACCGCGCCACAGGCGCCGGCTTCCGGTTCGAGGAGGTGGAGCTGGTGGACTCCTGGCGCTCGACGCCGGAGGTCCTGCGCTTCGTCGACGCCGCCTTCGCCCCCGCCGCCCTGGCCACGGCGATCCAGCCAGCCCTCGACCGGCCGATCCGACACAGCGCCCAGCGGCGCGACCACGCCGGCTGCGTCGACATCTGGCCGCTGGAGGTGGAGTCCAAGGGCGACGAGCGCGACGCCTGGGATGCGCCGCTCGACGTGGAGTCGGAGGACAGCGCCAACCGCCGGCTCGCCCGCCGGATCGCCGCCGAGATCCAAGCCCTGGTCGCCCGCGGCGACGCCGTGTTCGACAAGGAAAGCCGCCGCTGGCGCGCCGCCCACTACGGCGATGTCCTGATCCTGGTCCGCCGCCGCCGCGCCCTGTTCGAGGAGATCCTCCGCGCCCTGAAGCAGGCCGGCGTCCCCGTGGCCGGCGCCGACCGCTTGGCGCTGTCGCAGCACATCATCTTCGATGACCTGGTGGCGCTCGCCCGCTTCCTGCTGTTCCCCAAGGACGAGTTGACCCTCGCCGCCCTGCTGAAGAGCCCGCTCTGCGGCTTGGACGACGACAGCCTCTACGCACTGGCGCACGGCCGCGACCGGGAAAACCTGTGGCTGCGTCTGCGCCGGCGAGCCGACGAGAGGGCCGACTGGTCCGGCGCGCTGGCCTTCCTCGACCGCGCGCTCGCCGAAAGCCGGGCGCGACGTCCGTTCGAACTCTACGCGGTCCTGCTGGGCCTGAAGGACGGCGCCGGCCTCTCCATGAGACAGCGCCTGCTGCGTCGCCTGGGCGCCGAGGCCGAAGACGCGCTCGACGAGTTCATGAACCAGGTGCTCGCCGCCGAGTCTCGCGGCGTTCACAGCCTCGAAGGCCTCGCCGCCGAGCTCGCCGGGCTCGACATCGTCGTGAAGCGCGAAATGGAAGGAGCCGAGCGCGAGGTCCGGGTGATGACCGCCCACGGCGCGAAGGGGCTGGAGGCGCCGATCGTCTTCCTGCCGGAGACCACACTGACCCAGAGCGCCCGTGGCTCGTCCCTGCTGCACGTCAAGGACGGCTTCCTCTGGTGCGGTTCCTCGGCCCGCGACTGCGAGGCCACCGCCATCGCCCGCCAGGCCCGCGTGGAGCGCGAGGAGGCCGAAGCCTACCGCCTGCTCTACGTCGCCCTCACCCGGGCGCGGGACCGCCTGGTGCTCTGCGGCCGCATCTCCGAACGGACCGACCCCGCCAAGCTGAAGGGCTGGTGGGGCGCGATCCGCGAGGCCCTTGACCACGCCGACATCTCGGACGCGGTCCGCGAGGTGGAGAGCGCCGGCCTGCACTTCCGCCGCTATGGCCCCGACCCGGCCCGCCTGCCGCCCGAGACCGCCGTCGCCACCGCGCCCGCACCCCTGCCGGCTTGGGCCGCGACCTCGCCGCCCCCCGAAGCCTTCGCCCGCTACGCCTCGCCGTCGGACCTCGGCGAAGGGGTGAAGGCGCCCGCGCCCTCGCCGCTGGCGACCGCCGGCGGCCTGGGTCGCTTCCGTCGCGGCGACCTGATTCACCGGCTGCTGCAGATCCTGCCGGACCTCGCCCCCGAAGCTCGGCCCGACGGCGCACGCGCCCTGCTGGCCCGGGAGCGCGACCTCACGGACGATCAGCGGAGCGAGATGACCGCGGCGGCGCTCAGCGTGCTCGAGGACCCCCGCTTCGCGGACGTGTTCGGCCCCGGCTCCCGCGCCGAGGTGGGCATCGCCGGCACGGCGGCCGCCCTGCCGTCCGGCCTCAGGATCTCCGGCCGCATCGACCGGCTGGTGGTGCTCCCCGATAGGGTGCTGGTGGTGGACTTCAAGACGAACCGGCCGTCTCCGCAGCGGATCGAGGACGCCGATCCTGCCTATCTCCGCCAGATGGCCCTCTACGCCGCGGTGCTAGGCGAGGTCTTCGCCGGCCGCAGGATCGAGGCGGCGCTCGTCTGGACCGATGGGCCGAAGCTGATGCCTATCGCAGAAAACCTGTTGGCCCAGAGCCTTGCCGAGCTGCGCCGCGGCGGTTGATACCGGGCTGAACGCGGCCTACATCGCGGATCAAGAGGCGCGCGCCTGCGTTCAGGCCGCGCGAAAGGAGCTACCTCATGGCCACCGTGACGGTCACCGACGAGTCCTTCGAAAAGGACGTCCTGCAAGCCGAGCGCCCCGTGCTCGTGGACTTCTGGGCGGAGTGGTGCGGCCCCTGCAAGCAGATCGCCCCCGCCCTGGAGCAAATCTCGGAAGAGCTGGGCGCCCAGGTGACCGTGGCCAAGCTCAACATCGAGGAAAGCCCCACGACCCCGTCGCGCTACGGCGTGCGCGGCATCCCGACCATGATGCTCTTCAAGGGCGGCCAAATGGCCTCCATGAAGGTCGGCGCCATGCCCAAGCAGAAGATCCTCGAGTGGCTGAACGAAGCCGGCGTGGCGGCGTAAGCTGCCTCGCCCGTCCCGGTTGACGCCGGGACCGACCGTGACCGCAGAGGCCCGCCGGCTGTTCCCGGCGGGCCTTTTTCATGTCGGCCAGGTCTCGGGGCTCATGGCCAGCACCTCGCCGGCGAAATGCAGGCCGCCGCAGACCAGCACGTGGGGCGGCGGGCCATCCACGGTGAGTGCGCGCCTCACGCCCGCGGTCACGTCGCGCACCACCTCCACCTGCAGGCCGTGGGCCCGGGCCGCCTCGGCGATCTCCTCGGCCGAGGCCGCGTTCGGCGAGTCGAAGGTGGTGGCGAAAACCTTCGGGTGCATCTCGGCGAACGGCTCGAAGAAGCCGCGGGCGTCCTTGCGCGCGAACATCCCCACCACCAGCGCCAGCGGCCGACCGTCACGGTCGGTGAGCCGCGAGGCGGCCTCGGCCAGCGCGCGCCCCGCGTGCGGATTGTGCCCGCCGTCCAGCCACAGGTCGGAACTCCGCGAGCGGGCGAGGTCCGCCAGCGGCCCCTTGGTCAGGCGCTGGAACCGGGCCGGCCAGACGGCCGAGGCCACGCCCTCGCCGATGGCCTCCTCGCTGAGGCTCGGATCGAAGGTGATCGCCGCCGCCACCGCCAGCCCGGCGTTGGCGAACTGGTACCCGCCGAACAGGCTGGGCGGCGGCAGGTCCAGCAGACGCTCCGGCATCTGCACCAGCAGCCGGCCACGCTCCTCCCAGGCGTCGAAGTCGCGGCCCATGAGCAGCATGGGGGCCATGCGGGCGTCGGCCTCTCGCTCGATGATGTCGAGGGCCTCTTCCTGCTGGCGGGCGACCACCACCGGCCGGCCGGGCTTGATGATGCCCGCCTTCTCCCAGGCGATCTTGGCGAGGCCCGGCCCCAGCATCTCGAGGTGGTCGTAGTCCACCGGCGTGATCACGCTTACTGCCGGGGAGTCGAAGATGTTGGTGGCGTCGAACCGCCCGCCCAGGCCCACCTCGACGATGCACACATCGGCCGGCGTGTCGGCGAAAGCCTCGAAGGCCAGCACCGTGGCGATCTCGAAGAAGCTGATCGGCTCACCGGCGTTGGCGGTCTCCAGCCGGTCCGTGAGCTCGGCGAGACGGGCGTCGCTGATCAGTTCGCCGGCCACCCGGATCCGCTCGGCGAACCGTACCAGGTGGGGCGAGGTGAGCGCATGCACCTTCAGGCCCTGGGCCTCGGCGATGGCCCGGAGATAGGCGACGGTGGAGCCCTTGCCGTTGGTGCCCGCCACATGGATCACCGGCGGCAGCCGACGCTCCGGATGGCCGAGCGCGGCCAGCAGCCGCTCCACACGGCCCGTGGTCAGGTCGATCAGGCTCGGATGGTTGGCGCGCAGGCGCTGGATCACCGCGTCGGACGCGCGGATCGGATCGTGATCGATCGCAGGCGGGGTCACATCAGGCGGCGGAGGGAAGTCGCTCGCGCCCCAGCATGAGGGTCTTGAGGATCGAGCCGAGCACCGCCGGCAGGTCGGCGCGCGCCACGACCATGTCCACCATGCCGCGCTCCACCAGGAACTCGGACTTCTGGAAGCCCGGCGGGAGGGTCTCGCGGATGGTCTGCTCGATCACCCGGCGCCCGGAGAAGCCGATGGTGGCGTTGGGCTCGGCGATGTGGATGTCGCCCAGCATGGCGTAGGAGGCGAGCACCCCGCCGGTGGTCGGGTCGGTCAGCACCACGACGTAGGGCAGGCCGGCCGCCTTCACCTCGTTCAGGGCCAGCGTGGTACGGGCCATCTGCATCAGGGAGAGCGTGCCCTCCTGCATCCGCGCGCCGCCCGAGGCGGTGAAGATGATGAACGGCACGTCCCGCTTCACGGCTTCCTGCGCGGCCTTGATGAAGGTCTCGCCGGCGCCCATGCCGAGCGAGCCGCCCATGAAGTGGAAGTCCTGGACCACCGCCACGGCCGGCTGGCCCTGGATGTGGCCGTAGCCGATCGCCATCGAGTCCTGCTCGCCGGTGGCCTTGCGGGCCGTCTTCAGGCGCTCGTTGTAGGGCCGCTCGTCGGGAAACTTCAGGGGATCGTCGGCGACCACCGGCGACGCGATCTTCTCGTAGGTCCCGCCGTCGAAGGTGTAGCGCAGGCGCTGGGCCGCGCCGATCCGCATATGGCTGCCGGAGGGCGTGACCCACAGGGCCGCCTCGAGGTCCGGCCGGTAGATCATCTCGCCCGTGTCCGGGCATTTCACCCAGAGGTTCTCCGGCGTCTCGCGCTTGGAGAAGGCGTTGCGCACGCCAGGCGCGATGCGGGACAGCCAGCCCCGGCGTTCGCGAGGCCCTTGCGGGCGGCCGGGCTTGTCGTTTCTCTGATCAGCCATCGCCATAGGTTCTAGACCATCGTCGTTTGGCCGGCGCGCGCGGCGCGCACAGACTTAGCCAAGGATTCGGCTTTGGAAAGAACGGCGGCGGTCACGTCTTCGTTTCTCTCCACCGCCGCGGCCACTTCATCCACAAGCGCGGAGCCCACCACAACCGCGTCGGCGACGCGGGCTACCGCCGCAGCTCTTTCCGGAGTCTTGATGCCGAAGCCGACCGCCACCGGCAGGCCCGAGGCCTTGCGGACCCGCTCCACGGCGGGCGCGACGGCGGCTGCGTCGGCCTCCTTCACCCCGGTCACCCCGGCCACCGACACGTAGTAGACGAAGCCGGAGGTGCCCTGGACGATGGTCTTCAGGCGGGCGTCGTCGCTGGTCGGCGTCGCCAGGCGGATCAGCGAGAGGCCCGCAGCGTCGAGCGCGCTCGCCAGCGGCCGGGCCTCTTCCGGCGGGCAGTCCACGACGATCACACCGTCGATCCCCGCCTCGGCCGCGTCGCGCGCAAAGGCCTGGAAGCCCCAGTTCAGCAGCGGGTTCAGGTAGCCCATGAGGATCACCGGCGTGTCCTGGTCCCCGTCGCGGAACGCCCGCGCCAGGTCCAGCGTGCCCTTGAGGGTCATGCCCTTGGCGAGGGCCCGCTGCGCAGCGCGCTGGATCGGCGGCCCCTCGGCCATGGGATCGGAGAACGGGAAGCCGAGCTCGATCAGGTCGGCGCCGGCGGCGGGCAGGCCGCGCAGGATGGAGAGCGCCGTCTCGCGGTCCGGGTCGCCGGCCATGACATAGGCCACGAACGCGGCGCGGCCCTCCTGCTTCAGCGCGGCGAAGCGGGCGTCGATGCGGGCAGTCGTCAAATCGTGCGTCCCAGGTGGGCGGCGACGGTCGCCACGTCCTTGTCGCCACGGCCGGAGAGGTTCAGCACCACCACGCCGTCCTTGCCGACCTCCCGGGCGATGTCGCCGATGCGGGCGAGCGCATGGGCGCTCTCGATGGCCGGGAGGATGCCCTCCAGTTTCGAGAGCAGCATGAAGGCTTCCAGCGACTCGGCGTCGGTGGCGGTGAGGTAGGTGGCCCGGCCGACGTCGTGGAGCCAGGAGTGCTCGGGTCCGATGCCGGGATAGTCCAGGCCGGCGGAGATCGAGTGAGCCTCGGTGATCTGGCCTTCGGGATTCTGCAGCAGATAGGTCTTGTTGCCGTGGAGCACGCCCGGGCGGCCGCCGTTGATGGCCGCGGCGTGGCGGTCCGTGCCCATGCCCTCGCCCGCCGCCTCGACGCCGTAGAGCCGCACGCCCTCGTCGTTCAGGAACGGGTGGAACATGCCGATCGCGTTTGACCCGCCGCCGACGCAGGCCACCACCGCGTCGGGCAGCCGGCCTTCCAGCTCCAGCACCTGGTCCTTCGTCTCCTGGCCGATCACCGCCTGGAAGTCGCGGACCATCACCGGATAGGGGTGCATGCCGGCAGCGGTGCCGATCAGGTAGTAGGTGTCGTGGACGTTGGTGACCCAGTCGCGGAGCGCCTCGTTCATGGCGTCCTTGAGGGTCGCCGAGCCGCTGGTGACGGGCCGGACCTCGGCGCCTAGCAGGTTCATCCGGAAGACGTTGGGCTTCTGCCGCTCCACGTCCACCGCGCCCATGTAGACCACGCACGGCAGGCCGAAGCGGGCGCAGACGGTGGCGGTCGCCACCCCGTGCTGGCCGGCGCCCGTCTCGGCGATGATCCGGGTCTTGCCCATCCGCATGGCCAGGAGGATCTGGCCCATGCAGTTGTTGATCTTGTGGGAGCCGGTGTGGTTCAGCTCCTCGCGCTTAAGATAGATCTTTGCGCCGCCGAAGTGCTCGGTCAGCCGCTCGGCGAAATAGAGCGGGCTCGGGCGGCCGACGTAGTGGGTAAGGAAGCTCTTCAACTCCGCCTGGAACGCGGGGTCGGCCTTGGCCGCCGCATAGGCCGCGTCGAGCTCGTGCACCAGCGGCATCAGCGTCTCGGGCACGTAGCGGCCGCCGTAGTCGCCGAAGCGCCCTTCGGCGTCGGGATAGGCGTTGTAGTCGTTCGGGCGGGTCGAAGCGTTCACGGGGCCGAATCAGGCTCGTCTGGCGGCGTCCAGGAACGCCGTGATCAAGGCCGGGTCCTTTAGGCCGGGACCGCGCTCCACGCCAGAGGAAACGTCAACCATGGGCGCGCCCGAGGTCTCCACCGCCTCGCGCACGTTCCAGGGATCGAGGCCGCCGGCCAGGAACCAAGGCCGCTTGAAGCGGCGCCCGGAGAGCAGCGTCCAGTCGAAGCTGTGGCCCGTGCCGCCCGGCGTGGCGGAGCCCTTTGGCGGCCGGGTGTCGAACATCAGGTGCTCGACGACCGGTTCGTAGTCGAGGGCGGGGGCGAGGTCGCCGGCCTCGGAAACCGGCACGGCCTTGACGATGCCGGCCCCGGAGCGTGCGGCCACTTCCCGAACGCGGGCGGGGCTTTCGGCGCCGTGCAACTGGATCAGGTCGGGCCGCAGGCCCTGGGCCACCTCGTCCACCTGGGCGTCGGTCGGATCGACCAGCAGGGCGACCACCCTGGCGCGGTTGCGGACCGGCTCGGCCAGCCGCCGCGCGGCGTCGGGGCCGATGTTCCGCGGACTCTTCGGGAAGAACACGAAGCCGAGATAGCCCGCCCCGCCTTCGAGGGCGGCGCGCACCGCCTCGGGCGTCGAGACCCCGCAGATCTTCGTCTTCACGCTCATGTGGCCGCATTAGGGGATGAACCGGAACAGGGGCAAGGGGCGGCCCGTTGTCCCGGCGATCCAGGGAGAACTCTCATGCGCAATCCGTCCGGCAGCTCGTTCGGCGCCGTCGCCACCGGCGCGGCCCTCGGCCTCGTGGCCGGCCTCGCCATCCCGCATGCCCGCAAGGCGGTGATGCAGGGTCCCTCGCTGGCAGCCGGCGACTGGGTCGCAGCGCTGACCGCCGAGCACCGGCTGGTCGAGAAGATGTTCGACCAGCTCCTCAAGACCCACGACGACGAGATGCTGAAGCGCGAGATGCTGCTGGCCAAGATCGCCTACGCGCTCACCAAGCACGCGATCGAGGAGGAAAACGTGATCTACCCGGCGCTGGCGGAGAACGCCCGCACCGACCAATCGCATCACCTGGCCGAGGATCACCTCGAGGTGAAGACCTTCATCTACGACCTGCGGCGCACGCCCACGACCGATCCCCGCTGGCTGATCAAGGCGCGCGCCTTCTGGACCAGCCTGTCCGAGCACATGCGCGAGGAGGAGGAGGACGTCTTCCCGGCCCTCCGCGACGCCCTGCCGCCGGACGAGAACGCCAAGCTGTTCAAGATGCTGAATTGGGAGGGCTTCAAGGTCGCCTAAGGCGCCTTGCGGCCCTCGGCCTGCGCCTTCAGGAGGTCGCGGATTTCGGTCAGCAGCACCTCCTGCGGCGGCGGCGCGGCGGGGGCCTTCGGCTCCTCGGCCTCGCGCCGGCGGATCACGTTGACCAGCTTCACCAGCAGGAAGACGACCCAGGCGACGATGACGAACTTGATGCCGGCGTTGATGAACGCGCCGTACTTCACCGCCACCAGCTCGTCGACCTTGGTCGCCGGGTTGTCGCGCTTCAGCACCCACTCCAGGTGCGAGAAGTCGATGCCGGACAGCAGCAGGCCGATCGGCGGCATCACCACCTGATCGACCAGGGTCTTCACGATGTCGTTGAAGGCCGCGCCGATGATCACGCCGACGGCCAGGTCGATGACGTTGCCGCGGGCGATGAACTCGCGGAACTCGCCGAAAATCGGCGCCCGCTTCTGGATCTTGGTCTCGAGCTTCTTGAGCTCGTCCTGGACGTTGGTCACGTCCCCGGCTCCTCGCCTATTCGTCCACCACGTTCAGCCGCTCGCGCAGCTCCTTGCCGCTCTTGAAGAACGGCACGTGCTTGGCGCGGACGTCCACTGGCTCGCCAGTGCGGGGGTTGCGACCGGCGCGGGCGTCGCGCGAGCGCACCGACAGCGCACCGAAGCCGCGCAGCTCCACCCGGCCGCCCTCTTCCAGCGCCAGGATCATGCGTTCGAGGATCACGCCCACCACGCGTTCGATGTCGCGCTGCGTCAGGTGCGGGTTCTCTTCGGCGAGTTTCGCGATGAGCTCGGACTTGATCATGCGGCCCTTCGGGGAGTGGGAGCGGCGGGACCATGGAAGACTCCGCCAGGCGATTCAACCCGGAAAGAGGGTTTACCAGGCTCTATGGCGAAGCTTGGGCGCGGAGGCGCGGCGCACGCGGCGCTTATCAAATGACAACGGCGGCCCGGTCGCCCGGGCCGCCGCGTCTTGGTCAGCCGTGAGGCTGAACCCTACTCCTTCTGGGCCTTCTCGCGGAGAGCCGCGCCCAGGATGTCGCCCAGCGAGGCGCCGGAATCCGACGAGCCGAACTGCTCGATGGCTTCCTTCTCCTCGGCCATTTCCAGGGCCTTGATCGACAGGGACACGCGGCGCGCGGCCTTGTCGACGTTGGTCACCTGGGCGTCGACGCGGTCACCCACGGCGAAGCGCTCCGGACGCTGGTCCGCGCGGTCGCGCGACAGGTCCGATTTGCGGATGAAGGCGGTCATCGGCGCGTCGTCCTCGCCGAACCGGACCTCGATACCGCCCGAGGTGACCTCGGTGACGGTGCAGGTGACGGTCTGGCCCTTGCGGAAGGTGTCGCCAGACATCGGGTCGCCCGAGAGCTGCTTGATGCCGAGCGAGATGCGCTCCTTCTCGACGTCCACGTCGAGCACCTTGGCCTTCACCACGTCGCCCTTGTTGTAGCGGGCGATGGCTTCCTCGCCGGGCGCCGCCCAGTCGAGGTCGGACAGGTGCACCATGCCGTCGATGTCGCTGTCGAGACCGATGAACAGGCCGAACTCGGTGGCGTTCTTGACCTCGCCTTCCACGGTCGAGCCGATCGGATGGGCCTCCAGGAAGGCCTCCCACGGATTGGCCATGGCCTGCTTGAGGCCGAGCGACACGCGGCGCTTGGACGGATCGACGTCCAGCACGACCACGTCGACTTCCTGCGAGGTCGACACGATCTTGCCCGGGTGGACGTTCTTCTTGGTCCAGGACATTTCGGAGACGTGCACCAGGCCTTCCACGCCGGGCTCCAGCTCCACGAAGGCGCCGTAGTCGGTGATGTTGGTGATGCGACCGGTGAACTTGGCGCCCACCGGGTACTTGGCTTCCACGCCGTCCCACGGGTCGGACTGGAGCTGCTTCATGCCGAGCGAGATGCGCTGGGTCTCGGGATTGATCTTGACGATCTGCACCTTGACCGTGTCGCCCACCGCCAGCACCTGGCTCGGGTGGTTGACGCGCTTCCAGCTCATGTCGGTGACGTGCAGCAGGCCGTCGATGCCGCCCAGGTCCACGAACGCACCGTAGTCGGTGATGTTCTTGACCACGCCTTCGCGGACTTCGCCCTCTTGGAGCTGGCTGACCAGCTCGGTGCGCTGCTCGGCGCGGGCTTCTTCCAGGATGGCGCGACGCGACACGACGATGTTGCCGCGCGGACGGTCCATCTTGAGGATCGCGAACGGCTGCTCGCGGCCCATGAGCGGGCCGACGTCGCGCACCGGACGGATGTCCACCTGCGAGCCCGGCAGGAAGGCCGAGGCGCCGCCGAGGTCGACGGTGAAGCCGCCCTTCACGCGGCCGACGATGGCGCCCATGACCGGCTCGTTCCGCTCGTAGACGGCTTCGAGGCGGGTCCAGGCTTCTTCGCGGCGGGCCTTGTCACGGCTGATGACGGCCTCGCCCATGGCGTTCTCGACGCGCTCGAGGAACACCTCGACCGTGTCGCCCGCCTTCAGGGCCGGCTTGTCTTCGCCCGGATTGGCGAATTCCTTCAGCGGCACGCGGCCTTCGGTCTTCAGACCGACGTCGACGATGGCGAAGTCCTTCTCGATGGCCACGACCTTACCGTGGACCACTTGGCCTTCCATGAAGTCGCGCCCGCCGAGGGACTCGTCGAGCAGCGCGGCGAAGTCGTCGCGCGAGGGATTGAGGCTAAGATCGTCAGCCATATGCACTTTCATCTTCAAATGATCCGAGGGCCCGCACATCCACGAGGATGTCGGACGGAGTCCCGCCGGATCGGGTTAGGGGTTGCAACCGAAGGCGCGGGCATACCCACGCAGTGAGATTTGCCCGCAGCGACCGAGGGAAAGGCGCGGTTGGATTTGCCGTGGCTAGGAAGCTTCCCAGCGGGCGCGCGCCGCCTCGACGATGCGGCGGGCCGCATCGGCGGCCTGCTCTATAGTCATTTCAGAGGTGTCCAGCAAGACGGCGTCGGCCGCCGGCCGCATCGGCGAGTCCGCCCGGCCGCCGTCCCGCTCGTCCCGGCGGACGATGTCGGCGAGGATCTCGTCGTAGGTGACGGCCTCGCCCTGAGCCTGCAACTGCTTCCAGCGACGCGTGGCGCGGACCTCGGGCGAGGCGGTGACGTAGAGCTTGGCCGGCGCCTCGGGACAGATCACGGTGCCCTGGTCGCGGCCGTCGAGCACCGCGCCGCCGGGCCGGCGGGCGAAGTCGAGCTGCAGGTCTCGGAGCGCCAGCCGCACGGCGGGATGGACGGCCACCCGGCTCGCCGCCTCCCCCGCCCCGCGCGTGCGGAAGTCGGGATCGGTGAGCTGCTCCGCGGTGAGGCGGCGGGCGATCTCGGCGGCCGCCGCGGGGTCGTCCAGGTCGTGGCCGGACCGCTGCGCGAGCACGCCGACCGCACGGTAGAGCAGGCCGGAGTCCAGCATCGGCAGGCCGTAGACGGCGGCCAGCCCGCTGGCGACGGTGCCCTTGCCCGAGGCGGCCGGTCCGTCGACGGTGATGACGAACGGCGGCTTCACGCGGCGGCCGGACGCTCTTCGGCGATCTCCGCGCCCAGGCCGGTCATCAGCTCGACGAAGCCGGGGAAGCTGGTGGCGATCATGCCGGGCTCGTCCACCGATACGGGCTGCTCCGACGCCAGGCCGAGGATCAGGTGGGACATGGCGATCCGGTGGTCGCCGTGGGTGGTCACCCGCGCCCCGCCCGCCACCGGATGATTGCCGCGCCCGGCGCCGATCACGGTGAGCGTCTCCGGCTCCTCCTCCACACCCACGCCGCAGGCGGCCAGGCCGGCAGCCATCAGCGCGATACGATCGCTTTCCTTCACCCGCATCTCGCCGATGCCGCGCATGACGGTCCGCCCCTCCGCGAAGGCCGCGGCCACGGCCAGGATCGGGTACTCGTCGATCATCGAGGGCGCGCGCTCCGGCGGCACCTCGACGCCTTCGAGCTCGGAGTAGCGCGCGGTGACGTCGGCCACCGTCTCGCCGCCCTCGTCGCGGACGTTGGTCACCGACAGGTCGGCGCCCATCTCGCCCAGGGTCTCCAGCAGGCCGATACGCAGCGGGTTGAGCAGCATGCCCTGGACCGTCACCTCCGATCCCGGGGTGACCAGCGCGGCCACCAGCGGGAAGGCGGCCGAGGACGGGTCGCCCGGCACCCGGATCGAGGTCCCCCGCAGGCGCTGGCCCGGCGGCAGGACGATGCGCCGCGCCGCGCCCTCCTCGGTTACCAGCACCTCGGCGCCGAAACCGCGGAGCATGCGCTCGGTGTGGTCGCGGGTGGCTTCCGGCTCGATCACCTCGGCGCCGCCGTCGGCGTGGAGGCCGGCCAGCAGGACCGCCGACTTCACCTGGGCCGAGGGCTCCGGCAGGCGATAGGCGATGCGCTTCAGGCCGCCGCCCTTCAGGGTGAGCGGCAGGCGGCCTCCCGCCCGGCAGATCCAGGTCGCGCCCATCTCGCCCAGCGGCTTCAGCACCCGGTTCATCGGCCGGCCGCGGAGCGACTGGTCGCCGGTGAAGGTCGCCGCCAGGTCGAAGCCGGCGGCGGCGCCCATGATCAGGCGCACGCCGGTCCCGGCGTTGCCGCAGTCGATCACGTCGGCCGGCTCGGCGAAGCCGCCGTGACCCTCCACGCGCCAGCGGCCGTCGCCCAGGCGCTCCACCTTGGCCCCAAACGCGGCCATCGCGGCGGCCGATCGCTTGACGTCCTCGCCCTCGAGCAGCCCCTCGACCTCGGTGACGCCCTCGGCCAGGGCGCCCAGGATCAAGGCGCGGTGCGAGATCGACTTGTCGCCCGGGGCGCGCACCACCCCCTTCAGCGGACCGCTCCGCCGGGCGCTCAATCCTTGCGCCGCCATGCCTGTCGTCCGCGCCTCCGCACGCCTGGGATTCCCGAGAGGGGGATTGCTTTGACAGCCGCGTTCGCGCGTGGCAAGGGAGCCCGCTTCCTGAGAACCCCCCTTCCGAAGAGGGTCGCCGCCTTGGCAAATCCTGAGCTCGGCACCAAGCAGATCTGCCCTACCTGCCAAGCCAAATTCTACGATCTCAACAAGCGCCCGGCGCACTGCCCGAAGTGCGACTCCGAGTTCGATCCTGACGAAGCGGTGCGCAACCGCCGCGTCCGGGCCCGCGCGATCACTCCTGACACCGACGCCGACGACGAGCGCGAGGACCAGGTCCGTGGCGCCGCCGCCGAGGCCGAGGACGAAGAAGAAGACGAGGTCGTCACCCCCGAGCTGGACGAGGTGGCCGACGAGCCGCCGCTGGCCGGCGACGACGACGAGGACGGCGCGGAGCCGGGCGTCGGCCCGGCGGGCGACGACCTGGGCGAGTTTTCCGACGACGACGAAGTCGAGGACGACGCCGACGTGCCGTTCCTCGAGGAAGACGACGAAGATTTCGACGATTCCGAGATCGAAGGGCTGCCCGACGAGGGCGACGACGAAGACCGCTGACCAAGGCGGTCGGGCCCGGCGCGAAAAAGGTCAAAAGACCCGCTTGATCGCGCCACAGGCTTTGACTAGGTTCCGCGCCTCGCCGGGGGGCACACTCTCCGGCGAGCCGAGACCTCGGGGCTATAGCTCAGTTGGTAGAGCGCTTGAATGGCATTCAAGAGGTCAGCGGTTCGACTCCGCTTAGCTCCACCATGAGGGCCTTCAGTAAACCACTGAAGGCCCTCACCATTTTTGGGCAAGAGCTTGCGCGGGCATACCAACCCTACGAAGCTCGAGGCGCGCTGGGTACCGCCGGGGTACCACTTGCAGTCTGCCATCGCCTGGCGTTTCGCTGCGTTCCACGGGGCTTCAATCCGGTTTCGCGCGGGTCCCTCGGGTGCCGACTCATCAGCGGCCGGGGGGGCGTAAGGTTACGTAGCGACCGGACGCCGGATCTGCGCGACGCTGGAGGCTCACGTGGAGGCCCCACAATGGCTCGTAGCTCAACTCTCAATGTCGAACAGGCGAAGCGCGTCTACAGCGATCTCGTCAGGGCGGTCCTTGACCTCGCCGCAGAGTGTCCGGAGAGCCATCACGTCGATGCGCTGGCCACCGTCGTCGATGCGTTCCACGACGACGTCCTGCGACCGCTTGAAGGTGGAAGGCCGGACCACCGCTGAGCTTGGCGGGAGCAACGGGCCTGCGGGCGAGCGCAGGTCCCCACCAATTCGCGTGCTCCGGCACGTCTCGGCAGGGGCGCGTCGCTTTCCTATAATTAGACGGGTCGATGGTCGGCTTAGTGTTCGCTGCGCTTAATCAGCGGGAAAGTTCGCACCTAGCGAATGTCAGCGCTTCGTTAGCGTCGTGGCGCGCAGCTTATGTCTCGCTCCCTTTGATACGGCCCAGCGGGGCGGAGCGGCGAGCGAGCGCCGGCTGTTATTAAAGGCAGCGATTTATTAGGCGGGGAGAATCCTCCATAATTAAGAGCTGCAATTAGTAAGGGGCGAAAATGTCGGTCGCTAGCGAGAGGGCGAAATCCGATCGGGCAGGTCGGTATGTCCGCCAAGCTACCGGCTACGCCGCCTTCATTCCCAATGCGCTCCCCCCAAACCCGCCTCTGCTGTTCGACGACGAGATGCAGACCTTGCTCTCGCGGGCGGATCGCGCGCTGGGACGTTTGGATGGTTCTATCCAGACCCTCCCGAACCCGGATCTCTTTGTCTTCATGTACGTCCGCAAGGAGGCAGTGCTCTCAAGCCAGATTGAAGGCACGCAGTCCTCCTTGGCGGACGTGCTGGAGGTGGAAGCCAGCGTCTTCGATCCGCACCATCCGAGCGATGTGGGCGAAGTCCTGAACTACGTCACCGCAATGAACTACGGACTGCAGAGATTGGAGGAACTCCCGCTCAGCATCCGGCTGATCAAGGAAATCCACAACGAACTCCTGCACGATGTCCGCGGCCGTGAGAAGAACCCTGGGGAGGTGCGCACGTCGCAGAACTGGATTGGTCCCGGCGGCTGCACGCTGCAGACGGCGAGCTTCGTTCCGCCGCCGCCCCATGAGGTCATGAACGCGCTCGGTGATCTCGAGTCATTCATGCACTCCGAGGTCTACCTGCCGGCCCTGGTGAAGATCGGTCTGATCCACGCGCAGTTCGAAACCATCCACCCCTTCCTCGATGGGAACGGCCGCGTCGGTCGCCTGCTGATCACGTTCCTGCTCATGCAGAACGAGATCCTGCTCAAGCCCGTCCTCTACATCTCTCACTATTTCCGACGGAATCGAGCCGAGTACTACGACCGCCTTCAAGCGGTGCGAGATCGGGGCGAGTGGGAGCCCTGGCTCAAATTCTTCCTGACCGGCATCGCTGCCGTCAGCCTCGAGGCAACAGAAACGGCGAGAGCCATTGTCGACCTGCGGGAGCGCCATCGTCGTCTTGTCACCGAGCGTTTCGGGCGCGCCGCAGCGAACGGCCTGAATGTTCTCGAGGGACTCTTCAGTAGCCCGATCGTGACGGTTGGTCAGGTGCAGAAAAGTCTCGGCATCACCTATCCGCCCGCAAATGCGCTTGTGCAGCGGTTTGTCGACGCCGGAATTCTCTTCGAGATGACCGGCCAGGAGCGCTACCGCGTCTATCGCTACAGCCCGTACATCAACCTGTTCGCCGACAACCGTGAGGAGGCCCAGTTCGATTACGGGCCGTCTCAGGGCTAGTCGACCGCGCGCCTGTCGCTCAAGCGCCGATGAAACGCTCAGCCGCGACACTCGGCCCTCCGCGCCGCGCTCGAAGTTCCGCCTAGCGTGCGAGGTCGCTCGACCTCCCAAGGCTCCTGACTACGGCGCCCTGCGGTGTTGGAACGAGTTCGATGCTTCGACCCAAGGTGGGTGGGGCCTGACCGAACTTGAGCCGTGCATAGTGTTCGGCCCCTGATCCGTCCCGCACGATCACCCAGCCAGAGGCACCCAGTTCATCATGCCGCCCGGCCCTCACGACCCGCCCACGGACCGCCTCCGCATCGAGTTCACGAACCTCGCGCCCCGATTCAAGGCGACGCAGGTACAGCGTTCGGATGATGTCCCGCCGAAGCTGTAGACTGCGGAGCTGTCTCTCAAGGTCGGAATCGAGCCTGTACCTGTGGCCTGTGCGCCTAGCCAGGCCAAGCGCCTCGAGATGCCGCAACCGCCCCCGCGTCAAAGCGGACCACGCGTCACTGCCGCCCACGCCATCGTCAACCATGCCATCGCGATCCGCGGCCTGCAGGAGCCGCCGGTCGAACCCCGTGAATCGGTCGGCTTGGGTCTCCCGCCAGATCCGCCGTTCCGCGTCGGCTCGTGAGAGATCGCCGAGCCGCTCTTGGGCGACCTCCTGCGCGCGCATGCGGAAACCGACTGAGATGTAGTGGCGCGGAATGACGAGGTCCTTGCCGTTCGGCTTTCGACCTCGCACCAGTACGTGGGCATGCGGCTGGTCGGTGTCGAAGTGGCAGGTCGCGACCCATTGGAGGCCGGGCTGTCCGAGGTCGCTGGCCACACGGTTCATGACCTCGCGGGTGTAGTCGCGAAGATCGGCCAATCGTTCCCCGTGCTCCGGCGAGATGATGAAACGGAAGTGGTGTCGGTCAGCCGCCCATCCCGCCGTCGTTGCTGTGGGATCCGCCGCATCGGACCGGGCGTCGAAGAAGTCGGGACGGGCGCCTTCCAGGCCCGCACCGGAGCGGCCCAGGTAGGCCATGTGCGCCGCGAGCGCTGCCCCGCGCGCGACGCCACGGCCCATGTGCCGTGACACCAGGGCCTTCACGATCACCCGCTGGCGGACGTCCAGCCTGAAGGCTCGGCCCGAACGCTTCTGGGCGGATCGAAGCACGCCGGCGCGATCGCCGTAGGCGAAGAGTCGGGACGCCGACAGACGCTGTATCATGCCGAGACGGACGCCGCCGCTGTCCCGTTTCAGCCTGCAGGGAAGCCGTGCGATGCGATCCACATCCTCAGGGCTTCCGGCGATGTTCAAGCGGGCGCTGATGGCCTCACGGACCGACATGCGAGCCGTCCTGACCGATATTAGGGTGTCATCCCGTGGCTCTGCGTCGTCGCAACTTGCCAAGGCGCTCTAGCCGACGGCCAACTGCCCGAAATGATGAAGCAAAAGCGAGGCGAAAACACCTCTTTTATCTTGCCCTAAAGCTCCAAATTCACGTTCAGATCAACTCTGATCAATCCCGCGCAAACGAATGCAAAGGTGAACCCCGGAACGTCTGCGCTTGATCTAACCTGAGTCTCGCCCCCGCCCGGCGAAATGAAGAAACCCGCCCGGCCAGAGCCGAGCGGGTCGAAGGTGGTGGTGTTGGGAGCCTGGAGCGTCAGGCCGCCCTAGCCCGTATCGCCAGATGCTGGACGCCTCGGGAGGCCGCCTGCTGCGCCAGGTTCAGCGCGGGCCCGAACGGATGCGAGCCGGCCGCCCGGCCTTCGTCGAGGGACTGCGCGAGCGTGAGGCAGCAGGTGGGCTCGAGCGCCATGAGGTCATCATTGGCGCGGAACGGTGCAGCCTTCCCATGCCGGTCGAAGTCCGCCCGGGCCACCACGAGCGTCACACCCTTCTGCTGCGCCCAGCGGATCGCGATCCGCTCCGCGCCCTTGGCTCCGGTGGTGGCCAGCGCCATATCCGGCCACTGCACGTGCGCCCAGTTCAGGGCGTCGAAGATGCGGTTGGCGTCGAGCCGGCTGTCGGCGAACGGGGCAGCCCGGAAGGCCACCACGTGTCCGCCCGGATCCGCATCCCGCGTCCGCCGCGTCTCGATCGCGCGCAGGGCCTGCTTGGCCTCCAGCTGCGCCGCGGTCAGCCGCGTGCCGCGCCGGCTGCCCCGCCACGGCGTCCAGACCTCGCCGGTCGCCGTCGTGTAGACCTCGGCCGCCGCATCCCGGACCAGCTCGCAGGCCGTCTGGGCCACATCCGCAGCCCGGGCCATCCGGGTCGCGTCCTGCAGTTCGGTGTCGGCCATCTCCGACCCGTCGAAGTCGCGTTCCAGGAACCGCATCCGGTCGCGGGCCCGATCCGCGTCGCGCTCGATCCGGCCGGCCGCCGAATGGAAGGCGCCGATCAGGCTCTCAGCCAGGATCGTCTGCACATCCTCAAGGGCCGTGTCGGCGATCAGGTCGAGGAGCTCGGTCATCACCGCGTGTCCCAGCTGCTCCAGGGCCGCTTCCGTCGGATGCGGCCGCGGATCGTCCAGCGCCGAGGCCTGCACGTCGAAGGCCGTGTCGGAAGTCGAGAAGGCATGAAGGGAGAAGGTCATCGAAGGACTCCATGATTTGAAGGAACCGCCGATGCGCCCCAGCGCAACGACCTCTGTCTTGGCCACGTCGGGCCCCGGCCCGTCACCGGAGCGGAGCGCCTCTCGCGAAGCGGAGGGAAACGGCCGCCAGGCCGTTGACGGGCCGGGTGACGTGACAAGATCGGAGGGCGTTGTGTGGGGGCGTTTGCGCCCGCCCGTAGAGGCGGGCGCGCAACTCGGCGCGCCCTTCGCGCCGATAGCTGAGGTCGATCAGGCCCAGACCGCTCGGCCCGCGAGCTTCACGAGATGGCTCCGCGCCGTCGCGCGGTAAGCCAGCGCCCCGTGCGGTGCGCAGTAGGCGCCGCGTTCACGAGGCCGGCCGCACAGGCAGAAGGCCTCGTCCTGTGGCTCCCCGATCGGCCAGCGGCACTGCCCCAGCCGCACGCTGACGACGCTCGCCAGACCCGTTTCCGGCGCGGTGAGGGGCGGGTGCGCCGGCCGAGGCAGGCGACGCGCCTTCTTGGGCGGAATGCGTCCGCGTCGCTCACGCCGCTGGTCAGGCCGGCCGGCGCCCGGGACGTGCGGTGTCGCGCGCCCGCAGAGCCCCATCCGATGGACCTTGCCGATGACGGCGTTGCGGGTCACGCCGCCCAGGATTCGCGCGATCTGGCTTGCGCTCAGCCCTTCCGTCCAGAGACGCGCGAGCGTCTCGACACGGTCGTCGGTCCAGGTTGCGGACATGATGGGATCTCCGGGTCCTTCGAGCCTGATCGGCTCGTCCCGGTTCGCCCTCCTCCCGCCTCCGCGTGAGGGATCGTCACCCGAATGGGCGGAGACCCGGCACGGGGCTCCGGGAGCCGCAGGCGAGTAGAGCCCGACCCGGCCCAGGGCCGGGGCACGCCCGACCACCCGAGGCCGCCGGCGAATCCCCCTAGGAGGTTCACATGGCGCTCGAGCCACCGATCGAGAACAAGGGACATGCGGTCATGCGCGCGCTCGTCGAGAGCGGTGTCGGCCTGCTGCCCTTTGTGGGCCCGATCACGCGCCTCTTTCAGACGACCCATCCGACGCAGTTCGCTCGCGATGTCGAACAGTGGCAGGGCGACATCACCGCCACGGTCAACGACCTCTCAGCACGCCTCGCCGAGCTCGAGGCCCGCTCTGCGCCGCAGCTGCGCCTGTCGGACCTGGCGGTGGAGGTCGCGCTCTGGCTCGCGGGGTCTCCCGATCGCCCGCCGCATCATCCGGTGTCGCTGGGAGAGATCGCGGCGGGACTTGCCGATCACGACCCCGCGCTTGTGGCGGAGGCGACGCACGAGCTCAAGGACGCCGACCTCGTCGCGATTTCCCCGTCGATCGGCGCGGGCGGAGATCGGGTGCGCGCACGATGGATGCTCATCTGGTTCTTCCTCCCGCTGGCCGGAGGCGCGTCCCCGTTCAAGGACGCCGCCCGCCTTGCGGAGCTGGCTCTGCAGAGTGACATGCTGTCGGCACAGGACGTCCACGAAGACCTCGAATGGCCCGTTCAACGGGTGAACGCCGCGATGGAGCTGATCGCCACCTTCGCACCTGAGGGGCACGTCAGCCGCCCGGCGCACTCTGTCTTCACGCTCTATACCGTCCACATCGACGCCGGTACGCGGCGTCGCCTGCGCGGGTGGCTCGGAACCTCCAGCAGCACCGCATAAGGAAACGGCCGGCCCCCAAGGGGACCGGCCGCTCCTGGGCCAGGGTCAGGCGTTCGTCAGAACGGAATCTCGTCGTCGAGATCGGCCAAAGTCGACGGCTCGTCGGGCGGGGACACGGGCTCAGGACGCGGACCCTTCGCCTTGATCCGCAGGTTCTCCACCACGAGGCGCAGGTCGTAGTGCTTCGTCCCGTCGCGGCCGGTCCAGGTGTCGTTCTCGACGTGGCCGCTCACCACCACGCGCGACCCTTTCCGGGCATAGGCGGCGATGTAGTCCTCGGCGGTCTTCTCGTTGAAGCACACGCAGTTGAAGCCGGTCGTGCGCTCGTCGCGTTGGCCGTCGCCGCGCCGGAACCGCACGGTCTCCAGGACGCGGAAGGCGGCGCGCTTCCGGCCGTTGCCCCGGGCCGCCAGGATGGAGGGATCGGCGGCGAGATAGCCTTCGATGATCACACTTTGCATGGTCAGTCTCCTTGTTCGAATGAGTTCAGGATCAGGCGGCCTGTCGTTCGGCCGGCGCCTCGCGGTCGCTCGTCCAGTCGAGGACGGTGAGCGAGCGAACGACGAGCTCCTTGGCGGCGCGTTCGCCGCCGTCGCGAGCCTCGTAGAGGTTGTCCACGAAGGCGCCGACCACCACGACCTCGCAGCCGCTGGCCAGGCCCTCGGCGATCACGCGCTCGTTGAGTCCCTTGGCCCAGCTCACACAGTTCACGCCCACCACCCGCGGCTCGCCGCTCGCGTCGCGGCCCCGGTTCTCCAGGAGCCGGAACACCGCCTTCCCGAAATCGTCGGTCACCTGCGGATCCGCGGACAACCGACCGACAAACACCACGTTCTGCACCACAGTCTCCTCGTTCAGCGAAGCGGTCGGACCCGTCGTCCAGCCTGCTTCACCCGGCGAAGCCCTTCCTCCCTCCACCCCACGCGGCGAGCGGCCCGCCCGGATCCTGGAAGACGCCGAGAGCCCCAGCGTGAACGCGATGCCACCGCCAGACGGTGCGCCGCGCGTCATGCACTGTCGCCTCGCCCCGATCGGGCTCGAACGCCTGCAGTCCCAGCGCCAGGTAGGGGATCGCCCAGTCGCAATCCTCCTCGAACCACCCGCCGGCGCTGCAGGCAGTTTCTCGCAGCGGTTCCGGGATCCGCGCCAGGCCCGCCGCGGAAACCCACACGGCACCGTGCGACGCCGTCGTGACGGCGACGGCGTCCGGCCCCAGCGGCCGGACGGTCTGGATCGCACCCCAGGGCGAATGTCCGCCCGGAGCGGGCGGGAAGGTCGTGGACATCTGAAGATCCTACACCGCGAGCGAGGACCATCCCCCGCTCCGGCTCGCCCGACGCAGTCCTCCCTTCCGCGCTCATCCGCGCTGCGACACGATCGGGCCTTGGCGTGACCCCGGCCAGGGGGGTATGGCGAGACGATGAGCGACTTCGTCGATGTCTCGGGCGCCTCCGGAGCCCAGTACCGATTCCGGCGCGCCGCCCCCGCCGAGCTACCGCCGACCGCCGGCAACCTGCTGGTGGCCACCGGCCCGACGGCGCGGCTGAAGGTGCTTCTCTGTGGCTCCGTCGTCAGCCTGGCTCAGGCCGCCCCGACGGCCGAGGAGGTCCTCAAGGCGAATCGCAACGCCCGCCTCTACGTCCGCCTCAACGTCGCGCGCACGACCCGCGAAGCCGAACACCAGGACATCGTGGCCGCCACGGCGCCCGAGACGATCGCCTCCGACCTCGACTGATCAGGCGCCCGCGTCCAGCACCTGCACGACCGTATGACGGGCGAGAACCGCGGCGGCCACGTCCGCCCGGTCCACCGGCACGAACACCCGCAGGGTGTAGGCGATGATCTCGGTGAAGCAGCCGAGCGCCACCAGGGCGGCCCGATCGGCCGCCCCGCCCACCACCTCCAGCCGCCAGCGATCCATCACCCGGGCCCGGCGCAGCCACAGGCCGCCGGCCAGGCCCAGCTGCACGCCGCGCTCCAGCGTCTCGCGCAGCACCAGATCGCCGTCGCCCCAGGCCTCGGCCAGGCCCGTCACCCCAAGTGCGGCCTTGAGCGCCGCCACCTGGGCAGGGTCCAGCACGCGCCCGAGCCAGCGGCGCCCGTCCGGAGCCTTCAAGCGCCGGACCTGCGCGCCCTTGGCCGGCAACCGCGCCCACACCGGCAGCAGGAGCCCGGTGGCCAGGGTCAGCTCGCGCGTCCGCCACGGGTCGGCGGCGGAGATCTCCGCCTCCCACGTCGCACGCCAGACACCCGGCGCGGCCGGCGCCCAGGCCGACTCCTCGAACGCCTTGGCGGTCTCGATGGACCTGCCCTCCGGACGGCGCAGGCGCACCGCCGGCAGCAGCCGGTCGTCGTCGTCGGTGGTCGTGAGGCCGAGCTCCACGAGGGCGGCGCGCCCCGAGCGGTCGTTGATGGCCATGACCGCCGCCTCGCCCAGCTCGGCCGCGCGCGCCAGCGCCTCGTCTACCGACAGGAATTCGCGCCGCACCCGCAGCGCAAACCGGATCAGGCGGGTCTGCGCGCCGCTGGCCGGGTCCTCGCGCACCACCTCCTCGCCGAGGACCTCCAGCTCGTCGGCGACGATGTCCTCGACCCCGTGGTCGAGATGACTCGCCGCGGCGGCGCGCTCCACCACGCCGGCCAGGATCCTCTCATAGTCGGCGAACAGCGCGTTCTGATCGGCGATCCGTAGCGCCAGTAGGCGGTTCAGGAAGGTGTTGATCGGCGGCAGGTCCTCCGGCCCCTTCAGCAGCCCTTCACTGTCGAGCAGACGCAACCCGGTCTTGGCCTCGAACTCGCCTAGCGTGAGGCTGGTCACCTCGCCGCGGGCGAGCGCGCCGTAGAGGATCAGCAGGGCGCGGCGCGCCCACGGGCTCTCGAGGTTGTCCTCGGCGCGGAAGAGGCCGGCGCCCGCGACACGCCGCTCGCCGCGGGTGAGCGCCCCCAGCGAGTCCAGCCGCCGCGCGATGGTCGACAGGAAGCGCTTCTCGCCCACGATGTCGGTGGTCGCCGGGCGGAACAGCGGCGCCGAGGCCTGGTGGGTGCGGTGCGTCCGGCCCAGCCCCTGGATGGCGGCGTCCGCGCGCCAACCGGGCTCGACGAGGTAGTGCACGCGGCGCTCGCGGTTCACCGCGTCGAGCGCGGCGTGGTAGCTGCGGCCCGTGCCCCCGGCGTCGGAGAACACCAGCACGCGCTTGCGCCCGTCCATGAAGGCGTCGGTCTCGGCGCGCGCCGCCGAAGGGCCGCGACGCTCCACCATGCGCCGCCCCTCCCTCAGGACCACACGGCGCGAGCGGCCGGTGATCTCGGCGACGGCCCCCGTCCCGAAGGCGTCGAGCACGGCGTCCAGCACGCCCGGCACCGCCGGCAGGCTCGCCAGCGCCGCGATGGTCTCGTCGCGCAGCCGCATCGCCTCCTGGCTGTGCACGGGACGCCCGTCCCGCATCACCGGGACCAGGGTCACCTCGCCCTCTTCGCTCTCGATCGCCTCCATCAGCGCGGTCGGGAAGGCGCCCTTGAGGTAGTCGAGGACATATTCTTTCGGCGTCAGGTCCACCTGCAGGTTCGACCACTCCTCCGGGGGAATCTCGTCGAGCCTGCGGTTCATGACCGCCTCGTTGGTCGAGACGATCTGCACCACGGCGGAACGGCCTGCGCCCAGGTCGCCCCGAATGGCCGCCACCAGGGTGGGCGCCTTCAGGCCGGCCAGCAGGTGGCCGAAGAAGCGCAGCTTGGCGCTCTCGAAGGCGGAGCGGAGCGCGCTCAGCGCAGCCCCGCTGGCCACCTTGCCGTCGTCGTCGACGATGCCCACGGCGCGGATCGCGGCGCCCAGGTTGGCGTGGATCACTTGGAAGGCGTCGGCCCAGGCGTCCCAGATCGCCACGTCGTCGGCGGTCAGTGGATGCTCGAGCGGCGCATACTCGACGCCCTCGAACGACAGGCTGCGCGCCACGTAGAGCCCCATGGCCTTCAGCTCACGCGCCACCAGCTCCATGAAGGCGATGCCGCCGCTCTCGGCCGCCTCGAGGAAGTCGGCCCGGGTCGTGAACGGCGCCTCCGGCCCACCCCACAGGCCCAGCCGCGACGCATAGGCGAGGTTGGCGGGCTCGGTGGCGCCGGTCGCCGAGACGTAGAAAACCCGCGCGTTCGGCAGCCGGTTCTGTAGCGCGAGCCCTGCCAAGCCCTGCTGGGAGGCCTTCTTCGGCCCACGCCCACCGGCGCCGCCCCGCGGCGCGAGGGAATGGTGGCGCGTGGCGATTGAACCCTTCGACCTAACGGGCGTCGATGGCGTCATGCCGGCGAATCAGGCGCGCAGTCGCGAGGCCCAGGCGCGCCTCATGAAGGCCGGCGAGGGGGTGTTCGCGAAGAAGGGCTACGACGAGGCCCACGTCGGTGACATCGCCGCTGCGGCGCAATGCTCGATCGGAAGCTTCTATCGGCGCTTCCGGGACAAGGAGGCGCTGTTCCGCGCCCTGCACCTGCAGTTCGCCTATCGTATCGAGCGGAACATGGAGCGGTTCCTGAGCCGGCCCGAGCGTGCGGAGCAGCCCGTCTACGAGGTGCTCGAGGTGCTCGTGCGCAACACCGCCCAGGTGATCGAGCGTCACCCGGGCTTCTTCCGGGCGCTGTTCCAGCGGATGCTGGCGGGCGCCGGGCACATCTACGTGCCGGCGCTCTGGGCGGCCGACACCGCCTCGGGCCACCGCCTCGCGGCGTTCCTGCGCAGCCGGCGCGAGGTCGCCGTCGAGCCGCTCGCCGTGCCGCTCGAGGAGGCGTGCGCGCTCGGGTTGCGCTCTATCGAGGCGATCCTGGTCCAGCGCGTCCTGCGCCGCGAGATGGTCTCGCAGGAGCCCTTCGCCTCGCCATTCGTCATCGAACGGCTGACGCGCATGCTGGCCGCCTGCATCGCGGTCGCGGCGCCGCCCGAGCGGTCACGCCCCGCTCCTTTACGGAAGCGAAATTCCGATTCATAGTCGCCCTGTCCGAGCCGTGGGAGGCGGAGGTGATCGACCTGCACTCTTGGTCCACGCCCAACGGCCGGAAGATCAACATCATGATGGACCGCCGGCTCGGCGAGGCCGAGCATTGGGCCCGCTGCATGGCCGCCCCCGAGTCTGCGAACCTGCGCGCCTGGTTCCGCCGGGTCGGCTCGCGGGGGGCCGTGCTGAACGGCGCGAACATCGGCGAGAACGCGTTCGCCCGGAGCCAGCGCGGGCGGTTGGCCGCGGCGGCCGAAGCCTGACGAGTCCGTTGACAAGCGAGGTCCTACGCGTAAGTTGAACCGGAATTCACATTCTCGTCCAAGACCGAAACAGAACAGGTTACACGGGGGGAGACACCACACATGCCAGGGCGCAGCCTTGCTTCGAAACTGCTCGCCACGAGCGCCATTGCGGTGGCCGTGGGCGTCGGAACTCCACCGGTGGTGAGTCGGCCGAAGTCGAAACCCTCATCGTCACCGCCAACAAGCGCGCCGAGAATATCCAGGATGTCCCGATGTCGGTCACCGCCGTCAGCGGCGAATTCCTCGAAAAGACAGGCGTGAGCAACGTCACCGAGCTCTCGCGCTTCATTCCTTCGGTGTCGATCTCGCAGTCGAACAACAACCGCAACACGACCGTCTTCGTGCGCGGCATCGGCACGTCGGGCACCAACCCAGGCATCGAGTCGAGCGTCGGGATCTTCATCGACGGCGTCTACATCCTGGCGGCGGGCCCTATTCAGGGGAACCTGCAGGACATCTCCACGGTGGAAGTGCTGCGCGGTCCGCAGGGCACGCTCTATGGCCGCAACACGCCGGTGGGCGCGATCAACATCACCTCGCGCGCGCCCTCGCAGCAATCCGAGGGCATGCTGACCGCGCGGGTCGGCAACTACGACGACTGGGGCGTCAGCGGCTACTTCGGCGGCGGCCTCTCCGAGACGCTCTCGGCCCGCGGGTCGTTCTGGTACGCCGATCGCGAAGGCTATGAGACGAACCTCTTCGATGGCGACGACGTCAACGGCACCCGTCAGTACGGCTTTCGCGGCCGGGTGAGGTGGGAGCCGACCGACGCCGTCACCGGCGACTTCATCGGCTATTACGCGAACATCAAGTCGAACTGCTGCACGCCCGACACGCTGGATCCGAGCTCGCCGACCGGCATCGCGACGGCGGGTTTCCTGGCGGCGGCGGCGGCCATCGGGCGGCCGTTCCGCAACTACGACGACGGCGACCACGTGGTCGACGACGATGTCGAAGGCGACAACAAGACCGACGTGTACGGCGTGTCGGCCACGTTCAACGTGGACCTGCCGAGCGGCCACACCCTGACCTCGATCACGGCCTTCAACGGTTACGAGGACAAGATCGTCTCGCTGGCCGCCGACGGTCTGCCGCAGAACACCGCCACCGGCTCGCAGCGCCTGCGCGCCGAGGGCTACTCAGAGGAACTGCGCATCGCCTCGCCCGCGGAGCAGCGCTTCTCGTACCTGGGTGGCCTCTACCTGTTCTCGGAAACCCTCACCTACACGTCGCGGACGGTCCTCGGTCAGCACGCCAACCGGCTCCTGCCAAATGGCCGTCGCTTCACGCCCGGCGACACGGGCATCTTCTACTACACCCAGGACACCCAGAGCTGGGCGCTGTTCGGGCAGGGGACGTTCAAGGTCACCGAGAACCTGCGGCTCGTCGGCGGCCTGCGCTACTCCTACGACAAGAAGAATTCCTACCTCGATGGCGACGTGAACCCGACGGCCTCGCTGGCGGCGCGCGCCGTGTTCCCGGTGAACCACCTGGGCAAGGTCAAGCGCAACGAGGACAAGATCACCTGGTCGGCGACGGTCCAATACGACATCAACCCGGACGTCATGGCCTATGCGCTGGCGGCCACCGGCTACAAGACGGGCGGCTACAATGCGCGCGCCTCCGCCGTGGGCGTGCCGGTGGAGTTTGACGCCGAGAACTCCGAGACGATCGAGGTCGGCATCAAGGCGCTGCTGCTCGACAACCGCCTCGTGCTGAACGCCGACGTCTATCGCATGAAGCTTTCGGACTTCCAGGACTCGATCCTGAATCCGCTGACCGGCTCGGGCTTCATCGTCGCCAACGCCGGCGACCGCCGCGTGCAGGGCTTCGAGGCCGACGCCGAGTTCCGGCCGATCCGCGAGTTCACGCTCAAGGGCTCCGTGGGCTACATGGACGCGGAATTCACGGACTACACGGCCGGCCAGTGCTACGCCGGCCAGCCTGCCAACGGCACGGCGCCCGGCACCTGCAACTACAATGGCAAGACCCCCTCCCACAGCCCGAAGTGGACGTGGAGCCTGGCAGGCCAGTACCAGACGCCCCTTGCCGGCACCGGTCTGGAGATCTTCGCCAACGCCGATGTGAGCTACGCAAGCTCCAAGTTCCTCGAGCCCCTGCTGGACCCCCGCGGCCTCCAGGACTCGGTGACCTTGGTCGGCGTGCGCCTGGGCGTCACGCCGGAGAAGGGCCCGTGGCGGGTCTCCGCCTACGCCAAGAACCTCTTCGATCGCAGCTACTTCGTGCAGAGCACACTGCAGCCGCTCAACGCCTTCATCTCGGCCGGCGGTTCGGCGCAGGCCCAGGGCTTCGTCGGTTGGTATGGCCCGCCGCGCACCTACGGCATCGAGGCGACCGTAAAGTTCTGACGAGCCCCGCGGGGCGGCCGGTCGGGCGGCGCCGGGTGGCGCGTCCGGCCGGCGTCCACGCCACCTGAGGCCTGCCCATGCTGACGTTCGACCTCTACTGGTCCTTTCGCTCGCCCTATTCATACTTCGTCGCGCGTCGCCTGCGCACGCTGGAGCACGACTTCGAGGTGCGCTGCAATGTGCGGCCGATCTTCCCGATCGCGGTGCGGACGCCCGAATTCTTCGAGAGCCGCGACCCGCTCTGGTTCACCTACTTCCAGATCGACTGCCGGCGCGAGGCCGCGTTCCTGGGTCTGCCGTTCCGATGGGCGAGGCCCGACCCGGTGTTCCGCCTGCCCGACGGCAGCTATCCGAAGGAACAGCCCCACATCCATCGCCTGACCTACCTGGGCGTGGCCGCCGCCGAGCGCGGCCGTGGCCTGCCGTTCCTCGACGAGGTGAGCACGCTGATCTGGGGCGGCGCTGTCGACGACTGGCATCTGGGCGACCACCTGCGCCAAGCGGCCAGCCGCGCCGGCCTGGACTACGACGAGCTGTCGGCGGCGGTCGACGGCGACCCCGAACGCTACCGCGCTATCGTCGAGGAGAGCCAGGTCGCACAGCGTGGGGGCGGCCACTACGGCGTGCCCCTGATGGTGTTCGATGGCGAGCCCTTCTTCGGCCAGGGCCGCTTCGACCAGTTGCGTTGGCGCCTGGAACTGAAGGGCCTGAAGCGTCGCGCGCCGGCATGAGCCCGGCGGCCCCCCACCTGCACCTCTACGGCGCGCCGGCCTCGCTCTATACGGCCAAGGTCCGCGCCTTCCTCCGGGTGCGTGGCGTGCCGTACGTCGAGCGCTTCCCGTCTCACGCGCGATATCGCGACGTGGTGAAGCCCGCCGTGGAGTCGCACCGCATTCCGGCGGTGGAGTTCGCCGACGGCATGATCCTTCAGGACTCGGCGGTGATCCTCGACGAGCTGGAGCGTCGCTATCCCGACCCCAACGCAGCGCGGATGGGCCCCCGCCAGGCGTTGGCGACGCAACTGTTGGAGGTGCTCGGCGACCGGGGTCTGGCGAAGCCTGCGATGCACTACCGCTGGAACTTCCCGGAGGTGAACGAGGGCTTCGTCATCGGCGAGTTCGGCCGTTCGCTGCGCTTTCCCGCGCCGCCGGAGGAGGTCGAGCGACTAGGCCAGCGCGTGGCCTCGCGCATGTCGTCCTACCTGCCGATGCTGGGGATCGAGCCGCGCACGGTCCCGGTGATCGAGCAAGTCTACGGCGAGACCCTGGCGCTCCTGAACACGCACCTCTCCGAGCATCCCTACGTCCTGGGCGGCGCGCCCAGCCGTGGCGACTACGCCCTGATGGGCCCGCTCTACGGCCACCTCGCGCGCGACCCCTATCCGCTGCAGCTCATGCAGCGTACGGCGCCTCTGGTCTTCCGCTGGACCGAGCGCGTCAACGGGGCCGAGGCGGAGACGCCGGAGTTCCCCGACCGGGCGTTCGAACTGCCGGCGAACGACGAGGTGCCGCCGACGCTGAGCGCCTTCATGCGGCATGTGTTCCGCGCCTACGCCGAGGAGCTGACCCTCAGCGCCGAGCGCTTCAATGGCTGGGTAGCGGCGAACCCGGATTCGCCGGCCGGCGCCTGGATCTCGCCCGAGGGGGCCGACCAGCCTGCGCTGGGGGCGATCATCGTCGACTATCACGGCGTCGCGGTCGAGCAGCAGGCTCTGGGCCACTCGCTCTGGCTGCTCCAGAGGGCGCTGGATCTCATGGACGGTCTGAGCGGCGCCGAGCGTGCGGCGGCCGAAAGCTTTGCGCGGGAGGCCGGCGCAGAGGCCGTCCTCTCGATCCGGCTGGCGCGACGGCTGACGCGCGTGCGCAGCCGTCTGGCGGTGGAGTAACGGCATGACCAGCAAGGGGGACAAGATGGCGGACACCCACGCGCCCGACGCCGGCGGAACGTCGCGGGCCTATGCCCGATACGCCCTGGGCCTGCTGCTGTTGGTCTATGTGATCAACTACGTCGACCGTCAGGTGCTCTCGATCCTGGTCGAGCCGATCCGCAAGGAACTGGGGCTCAGCGACACTCAGATCGGGCTGCTCTCGGGCCTGGGCTTCGCCCTGTTCTACGCCGCGGCGGGACTGCCGATCGCCAGGCTCGCCGACCGGACCTCGCGCAAGGGCATCATCGCCGGCTGCCTGGCGCTGTGGAGTGGCGCGACCGCCCTCTGCGGGCTGGCCGCCAACTTCTCCCAGCTTCTCGTCGCCCGCGCACTGGTGGCGGTGGGCGAAGCGGGCGCGGGGCCGGCGGGACACTCGATGCTCGCCGACCTCTTCCCGCACGGGAAGCGGGCGACCGCGTTGGCGGTGTTCTCATGCGGCGTGCCCATCGGCATCCTGGTGGGACTGTTGGCCGGCGGATGGCTGAACCAGGCGTTCGACTGGCGCACCGCCTTCATTGTGGTCGGGCTGCCGGGGGTCCTGGTCTCGGTGGTGGTGGCGCTGACCCTGAAAGAGCCCCCGCGCTCGGGCGAGGCCGGAACCGAGAAGCCCCCGTCAACGCGCGAGGCCCTGGGCGCGCTGATGCGGATCCCGGCGTTCAACTACCTCGTCCTCGGCGCGGCCTTGCACGCCTTCACCTCGTACGGCGCGCTGCAGTGGAATCCGGCCTTCATGATCCGCTTTCACGCCCTTTCCACCGGCGAGGCGGGTCTGGCGCTGGGTCTGATCTCAGGCGTGACCGGCGTGGTCGGAACCTTGGCAGGCGGCTGGTTCGCCGACCTCCTGGGCAAGCGTGACAACCGCTGGTACGCGTGGCTCCCGGCGCTCATGATCGGCGTGCGCGCGCCGCTGTTCATCAGCGCCTACCTGGCGCCGACGCCGGCGCTCGCCATCGCCTGCCTGATCCTGCCGGGCTTCCTCGGCAACAGCTTCACGGGACCGGTCTTCGGCACCATCCAGACCCTGGCGCCGGTGCGCGTCCGGGCCTTCGCCTCGGCCTGGACGCTGTTTATCATCGCACTCGTCGGCTTTGGTCTGGGCCCGCTCGTGATCGGCATGACCAGCGACGCGCTCGCCCCGGCGTTCGGGAACCGGAGCCTGGGCTACGCGATCGCACTGGCCGCGGTCGGCGAGTTGATTTCCGTGGTTTTCTTCCTGATGGCCGCGCGCCGACTGCCGCGAAATCCACCAGCCGCGCAGGCGGCGTGAATGCGCGGCGTCGTACCCTGTGCAATCTTCGCGCGCAGGCGCTAGAGGATAACCGTCCTTCGAAATCGAGTCGCCGCCGCCCATGGCCAGAGCCAAGTCCGCCGAAACGTCGTCCGATGATCCGGCGTTCGCGCTGCCGGCCTACCAGGCGCGCAGCCGCGATCAGCGCGATCGCCTGCTGAAGGCCGGCGAGCGGGCGTTCGCCGAGCACGGCTTCTGGCAAGCCCACGTGGCCGACATAGCCCGGCGCGCCGGGTGCTCGGTTGGCAGCTTCTACAGGCGGTTCCAGGACAAGGAGGCGCTGTTCTTCGCACTGCAGGCCCACATGGCGCAGCGTTCGGCCGAGAACATAACAACGTTTTTCGCAGACCCGGCCTGTGAGACCGATCCGCTGGACGTGATGTTCGTGCGACTCGTGGCCAACTCGGCCCGCTCGATGGGCCGCATCGAGGGCTATTTCCGCGCCCTCTTCGAGCTCAGCCTGCGCGGCCAGGATGTCTGGCCCTCGATGCGCCGGCTCGAGATCTTCGAGGCGCAGAAGATCCAGGATCTGCTTGAGCGGCGCGGCATCCCCGTCGAGCCCGGCTTCCCTGAACGTGCGCAGCTCGCCGTGCGCATGACGCATGGACAGATCATCACCCAGCTGTTGCACGGGCCAGGCCCATTCTCGTTCGATGATCCGCGGCTTCCGCAGGAGCTGGGGCTTCTGCTGCTTCGCTACTTGGGTCTGGAGAAGGCCGCCCCCTGAGCGTCTGCCTCAGAGTTGGCCGAAGCGGATCTCGTCGCTGCCCGTCGGCAGGTCGACCGTCATGCCGTCCTTCGCGAGGCGCCAGTCAAGCGGACCGCCCGCGTCCATGCCGCGGATGAAGGCGCCGCCGTTGAACATCGGCAGGCCGGCCTGGGTCAGGTGGTAGAGCACCAGCCGCTTCGCGCCTGCCGCGCGGGCGACCTCAGCCGCTTCCACCGGGGTGGCGTGATATGTCAGCGTGTCGGCCATGAGCGCGCTCATCCGTGCGTTGCCTGCGCCGGCGAGCGCCTGCGACAGTTGCCGGGTCATGCCATCGTGTTGCGCTTCGTGCAGCATCACGTCGACACCCCTGGAGGCCTTAGCGAAAGGCAAGTGCTTCCTGGTGTCGCCGCTTATCGACACCGATCGGCCCCTGTAGTCGATGCGGTAGCCGTAGGCCGGCGTCACCGGCTCATGCGCCATGCGGATCGCGGTGACGATGAGATCGCCGTCGCGCCAAGCCGGCGCGCTGTCCGCCCTGGCCGGGATCATCACGACCTTGGGCGAGAGCAGACCGGCGGCGATGTCGAACTTGTGCGGGCCGTGCTCGTGGTGCGCCCGGCGGAATTCGTGATCATTCTCATAGGCGAGATTGAAGCCGCGGGCGGCCTTGTCGACACCGGGCGGGCCTACGACGGCCAAAGGCTCGCTGCGGCCCTGGACCCAGCTCTGCATGTTGAACTCGCCCAGGTCGCCGATGTGATCAGAGTGCAGGTGGGTCAGAAACACCGCCCGGGCGTTTGGAAGAGGCAGCCGCCAGAGCATCATGTTCTCGGTGGCCTCCGGGCCGATGTCGACCAAGTAGAGCCGCCCGCCGGCCAGGATGGCGATGCAGGGCTTGGCCCTGTCGCGCGCGACCAGCGGACCCGACGTGCCGACCAGGATCACCCGCAGCCCGTCCGCCTGGGCTTGGGCCGCTGCGGGCCCCGCCATCGCCGCTGCCAGCAGCACCAGCGCCCGTCGCCTGTCCATCCTATGCTCCTTGAATGCGGCTTGCGGCCAGCGCCCCAGCCCGGCATGATAATCGGAACTCCGGTTCATATAATATGATGGCGGACAACGACCGGAAAGGGAGGAAGTACGTGAGCGAAGGCGTCTACCGCATCTATGGGTCCGAGATGTCGCCCTACTCGGTGAAGGTGCGCTCCTACTTCCGCTACAAGGGCATTCCCCATCGCTGGATTGCGCGCAACGAGAGTAACCAGGATGAGTACAGGGCCGTCGCCAAGCTGCCGATCGTACCCACCGTCGCGACACCGACGGGCGAGGGCTTGCAGGACTCGACGCCGATCATCGAGCAGATGGACGCGCTCTTCCCGCAGCCATCGATCCACCCGGACGATCCCGAGTTGGGGTTCCTCTCGGCGCTGATTGAGGAATTCGGCGACGAGTGGGGCAACAAGCTGATGTTCCACCACCGCTGGTGGGACAAGGTGGACCAGGAGGCCTCAGCCCTCACCCTTGCGCGGCTCGCGGCGCCGACAGCCGACGCCGCCGCAGTCGCGGCGCGGCAGAAGATGATCCAGGAGCGAATGACCGGACGCGGCCATTTCGTGGGCTCGTCGGCGGAGACGGCGGACCTGATCACCGGCTACTGGTTCGAGTTGCTCGATCTGATGGAGCCGCACCTGGCGGCCCGCAAGTACCTCTTCGGCGCCCGCCCCGCGTTCGGCGACTTCGGCCTGGCGGCGCAGATCTACGAAGCCTCGGTCGACCCGACCTGCGGCGCAGGCATCATGGCGCGCGGGCCTGCGGTGCTTGCGTGGTGCCATCGCATGATGGAGCCTCACGACGACGGGCCGTTCGAGACATGGGAACAGCTCCAGCCCACGCTGGCTCCGGTGTTGGCGTACGTTGGCCGCTACTTCCTCCCCTGGTCGCAGGCCAACGCCGACGCGCTCGCCGCGGGTCAGGAGTCTTTCTCGGTGGATCTCGCCGGGGCCGCCTACGTCCAGCCGCCGCAGAAGTACCACGCCAAATCACTGGGAGTGCTGAAGGCCCGCTACGCCGCAGCGCGCACCGACCGGCTGGACGCCATTCTGGACGCCGCGGACTGTCGGCGCTGGCTGGCCCGCACCTAGAGGTCCTACAAACCCTGCAGCAGGACCTCGCAGCCTGACCCGGCCAGCGCGGCGTCGGCCGCCTTGCGGTCGGCGGGACCCAGCGCGGCGTACTCCTCGCGCAACCACTGCAGGCACTTGCCTTGGTAGGCGAAGGGCTGCTGCACCCAGCGACCGCCGTCGATCTCGGTTTCCACCTGCTCCGCGCCCTCGCGCAGCGCCTTGGCGTTGGCGAGCAGCAGCGGAGCGTAGACACGGCCGACCTCGGCCAGGATCGCCTTCGCGGTGGCCGGCAGCGCGGCGGGGTCGAACCAGTCGGCTTCGGTCGGCTCAAGACCCGAGAGGTCCTCCACCGCGCCGGTCCAGGCGAACACCCGCGGGGCGCGGGCCTCGGTCACCGCCATCGGCGTTGGGTCGAAAAGGGCGAGCTGGGTGAGCTGGCCATAGCAGCCGAAGTCGCCCCCGCCGGGCCGCTGGCCCAGCATGAAGGCATGGTCGCGCAGGTGAGCCTCAAACGCGTCAAGGAAGCGCTTGTAGCTGGCCTCGATGATCGGACCTGTCACCTCGTTAGAACCCACGTAGCGTAGGCGGGGGATCTGCCGGTTCGCGACCTCTTCGCCGGCGGCCTTGAGCAAGGCGTCTGACGTCTGGGCCCGCCGCCAGGCCGGCAGGATGGCCGAGGCGCGCGCAATGTCGGCCTTGTAAGCCCAGCGGTAGTGGAACATGGCCTTGGTCAGCCACTCGTCGCCATAGTCCTCGATGAGGGAGTCGATGAAGGCCAACGCGGGGTTGGACGGCCGCGCTGAGCGGCCGGGGTGCTCGCGCTCCAGCCGGCGCAGAATGGGCGTGGAGTCGTTGACAGCCACGAGCTCGCCCTTCCCGTTCGGGAAGTAGAATGTGGGCAGCAGGCTCACCTTGGCCTTGGGGAGGCCGGCCAGGCCGTCGTGCGAGGCGAGGATCAGCCGGTATGGGATGCGCCGGTAGCGCAGCAGCGCCAGCATCTTGCGGGTGTAGGGCGATCCCGGCACCCCGTTCAGCAGGACGCGGTCGTCGGCTTTGATGGCGGTCATGGTGGGTCCTTGCCTCAGCTCACGGCCCGGGTGCGTCCGGCCCAGTATGGTTGGCGTAGCTCGCGCCGCAGGATCTTGCCGGCGGCGTTGCGGGGGATGGCGTCGGCGAAGTCGATGCTCTTCGGCGCCTTGTAGCCGGCGAGGTGCTGGCGCACGCGGGCGATGATGGCCGCCTCGTCGGCCGGTGCGCCAGGCCGCAGGACGACCACGGCCTTCACCGCCTCGCCCCACCGGTCGTCGGGCACGCCGATGACGGCGGCGTCCGCGATGTCCGGGTCCTTGGCTAGAGCGTTCTCCACCTCCGCCGGATAGACATTCTCGCCCCCGGACACGATCATCTCCTTCACTCGGTCGTGGATGTGGAGGTAGCCGTCCGTGCAAAAGTAGCCGGCGTCGCCGGTGTGCAGCCAGCCGCCCACGATGGTGCGCGCCGTCGCCTCGGGATCGCGCCAGTAGCCGGGTGTTAGGGCTGGGGAGCGGGCCAGCACTTCGCCAACCTCGTGAGGGCCGCACGAGCTGCCGTCCGGTCGCACCACCTTCACGTCGATGCCCGGCAGCGGCTTGCCGCACGCCAGCAGGCGGCGGTCGTCGCGGTGGTCCTCGGGCGAGAGCATGGCGACGGGGCCGGTCGCCTCCGTCATGCCGTAGCCTTGGCCGAAATCGCAGCCGAACACCTCGCGCGCGCGCTTCAGCACCGTCTCGCTGATGGGAGAGCCGCCGTAGGTGATAACCTGCAGGGCCGAGAAGTCGCGCGTCTCGACACCCGGAACCTCCAGGCACATCTGGATCATGGCGGGCGCCATCGCCGCGCGGGTCACCCGCTCGCGCTCGAACAGCTCCACGATCTGCGGCGGGCGAAACTGGTCGGCGGTGAGCAGCAGGCTTCCGCCGTCGATCGAGCGGAGCACCGCGTTCAACCCGTTCACATGAAAGAACGGGGCCGGCGCAAACAGGACGTCGTCCGGCCCCGCCACAGTCCATTCGAGCCGGGACATCGCCTCGAAGCAGGCCGTGTAGTTGGCGTGCGTGAGTTGCACGCCCTTGGGGAGGCCCGTGGTGCCGCTGGTGTACATTTGGACGAACACATCCTGGGGGCTGCCGCCCAGGTCCGGGTCGTCCGCCGACTGGGCGTCGCGCCAGGCGGCGTAGCTCGGGGCGACGTCCGCCGCTGCGCCGATGACGACCACCAACGCCGGCGGGCGCAGCCGGTCCCTCAATTGGGCCAGAAGCGGCACGAACTCAGCTTCGATGAAGAGCGCCTCGGCCTCGCCGTGCTCCAGGATGTAGGCCATCTCGGGCGGGGCAAGCCGCCAGTTCACCGCCAACAGCACTGTGCCCGACTTCAGCGTCCCGCCCAGGATTTCCACATAGGCGGAGGAGTTCTTCGAGATCACCGCCACGCGGCCGCCGCGCTGGCAGCCGGCGGCGATCAGGCCCTGCGCCACTTGGCTCGCGCGGCGATCCAGGTCGCCGAAGGTCAGGTCCGCGCCATCAAAGCGGCAGGCGATCGCGTCCGGGCGCCGCCGGCCCTGCAGCCGCAACACGTCGCTGAACATGTCGGCAATGGCCATCTGTATCCTCCGCAAATTATAGGAACAGAAATTCCGATTCTGATCAAGCGCGGGCGACCCCCGGGCCGCACGCTCATCTCTCGGCGTGCGCCAAGAACAACTCGGCGATCCGATCGCCGTGGGTGTCCTGCAGGAAATGGCCGGCGTCAGGCAGCAGGTCGAAAGTCGCGTGCCGGTATCGTGCCGCCCACGCCTGGCCGCGTTCTGTGGTGAAGACGTCGTCGGCGCCGCCCCAGATGAAGTGGACCGGCTTTTCCCAGCCGAGCAGGGCGTTGAAGTGGCGTGTCTGCGCGTCCGCCGCGCCGCCTTCGGGGTTGTCGAATGGCAGGCTGAGGGGGAAGCGCCGCGGGCCCGCGTGGCCCGCGTGCCCCAGTCCTGCGAACGGCGCGTCGTAGGCCCGGCGCACCGCCGCGTCGGCGGCCGATAGTACGGGGATCTCCTGACCCTGCACCACGGAGAAGAAGTGGTCGCGCGAGATGCGGCCCGTCGCGAGCATCATCAACCAGCCGATCGATATGCGGTCGGGCACGTTCGCGCCGAACAGGCCTTCCGGCTTCCAGCCCTCGTTCCAGCGACGCAGCGCCTGCGTGTAGACGTAATCTGGCGTGTGCAGCCAGGTGTTCATGATCACCAGGCGAGCGAACCGCTCGGGCGTCTCGGCCGCCTGCGCCAGGCCGATGGGTCCGCCCCAGTCCTGGCAGAATAGGGTCACGTTCCTGAGGTCAAGCTCCGCGATGAGATGGGCCATCGCGCGGACGTGACGGGCGATCGAGTACCAGCCGTCGGCGATCACCTTGTCGGACCGGCCGAAGCCGATGTGGTCGGGCGCGATGCACCGCCAGCCGCCGGTGACGAGACGCGCGATGATCCCGCGGTTCAGGTAGCTCCACGTGGGCATGCCGTGCAGCAGGAGTGCAACGGGCCCATCGGAGGGGCCGGCGTCCAAGTAATGCATCCGCAGGCCCTCAAACGTCAGGTAGTTAGGCGGCCAGGGAAGGTCGGGAAGGCCTGCGAACTCCGCGGCGGCCGAGCGGGCGAACGGGACGCCGTCCGGCGTCTCACGAACGTCCATGATGGCCGCCTCAGCCAGCTCAGTGGATGTATTCATCGGGATTAGTCGCCTTCTGCCAAGTGTCTTCTCGCGACGACTGGCGCCTGGCCCGCAGCCGGAAGGGGGCGGACGCGCGCCGGCGATGCTTGGTAGTCGCCTTCAGTTCCGCGATCTGGCAGAGGCTTCATAGCCTGTTCTGCCCTCGCCCCGATCTCACCTCCCGTTCCACAGCCAGTCGGCGTTACCGGCTCGAAGGATTATGACGCGAACGCGCCGAAAAGTGAATAGATATTCTGCTTCCTATTAGTCCGACGCTGCGCCTCGGAAAGTCGCCCCTTTCTGCGCCGGAGTGGGCTGCCGCAACCGCCGAGTGGCGCGCTGGACCTTGAGTCCATTAATCCGGATCATGAAGACGCTCCCCTGCTCAGGGGGGCGCCGATCGGCGGCGGCGGAGCGCGAACGTCAAGAAAAGAGCGAGCAGGGGCAAAATGAGAATGCTTGTATAGTGTTCAGGAGGGTGGTGCCCAGAGCTAGGCGGCGACACAATCCACCAGCGGACCACCAGCAGGATGCGTTCCAGCAAAACGAGCGCTAGGATCAGGGGCGCCAGGGTTGGATAGCGCAGGGCGACCGCCATCATGGCTATACCCCAGACGATCTGGGTGGCGCCCGCCCAGGCGAAGGTTCCGATCACCGTTTCCCGATCCTCCCCCAGCGTCATGCCGGCGATGGACTCCGCGCCGCCGTCCGGCAGGAAACTGTGGATCAGCCCCGGCCCCACGGTGAGCACCGAGAAGACGGCGAGGAAGATCACCGAGGCCCACGACCCCGTGTACGCCGCCCGGGTGGAGGGGGGGAAGAGGCCGGTCACGACCCGGCCTTCAGGAAGGCGGTCATGTGCTCGACAAGGCCCTCGGGCACGTCCTCTTGGATGAAGTGGCTGGCCTTCTCGAAGGTGTGGTGCGGCTGTCCCTTGGCGCCGGCCACGTGGCCCTGAAGCCGGACGTCGCTACCCTTGGCGACCGGATCCAGCGCGCCCCACAGAGTCAGGAACGGCTTGGCGAAGGCGCCCAGCTTGGGCCAAGCGGCTCGGTTCAGCGGCGCCCCGGGATTGTCCGACTGGACGGCGATCAGCAGTGGGAACTGGATGATGCCCGCCTCGTAGCGGCTGTCCGGGAAGGGCGCGCGATAGGCGGCGCGCTCGGCGTCCGTCAGCTCGCGCACCATGCCGCCGTCCAGCATCTGCCAGGGGAAGTCGGTGGCCCCGCGCATCATGCCGACCCACATCTTCATGAACTCGCTCTCGCCCTCGCCGAGCGGCAGTCCGGTGTTGGAGGCGACGACGCGGGCGAACCGTTCCGGATACTGCGAGACCAGATAGAGGCCGATGGTGCCGCCCCAGTCCTGGCAGAACAGGGTGACGTTCCTAAGGTCCATGCCGGTGAGCCACTGGCTCATCCAGTCGTAGTGCCGGGCCAGCGTATAGTCCGACTTTGCGGCCGGCTTGTCGGAGCGCCCGCATCCCACCAGATCCACGGCGATCACGCGGCGGCCGGTTGCGAGAAGGCCGGGAATCATGTGGCGATAGAGGTAGGCCCAGGTTGGGTTGCCGTGCATCAGCAGGATCGGCTCGGCGTCGCGCGGGCCTTCGTCGACGCAGGCGATACGCAGCGGCGTTCCGTCGCCCGCGTCTACCTCGAGATAGTGCGGCGCATAAGGAAAATCGGGAAGGTTCTCAAAGCGGTCGTCAGGCGTGCGCAGGATTTCCATGGGGTCTCTCAGGTGATGAGGAGGGCGATCTGGACGGCCGCCGTCGCCAGAGCGATGCCGAGGGCGACGGTCAGCCGGGGGCTGGCCAGGGTGAGGATCCAGGGTTGGGTCGGGACATTGAAGGTCTGCGGCATGGCGGCGAACTTGAACTCATGTGCGCCGGCGAAGCGGGGGTCGCTGGCCAGCATCGCCAGGTCACGGCGGCTGCGGTACCGCATGTAGCCAATCAGCGACCACGCCGGCCCGGCCTCCATGCCCCAGGTGTCGAAATGACCTCCGACAACACGCGCAGCGACCGCGGGATGTCCGCCGCGGGCGAACAGGGCGGGCATGAACATCTTCGTGTAGCCGGACATCACGTCGCGCGCCGGGCGCAGCACGCCGGTTTCGGGATCAGCCACCGGCCCGTCGGCGAACCGGACGACGTTCAGCATGAAGAATTCGCGGCCGTCATCGTCGGCAAGGAACCGCTCCATTACGCCGAGGTCGTTGCGGCCGTTGTCACCGGCGCCCGTCCGCGCGAGCCGCTCTAGCAGGGCCGTCGCCTCGGCCGGAGAGACCGGGCCGCGCCAGTTGTCGTACCAGGCGCGGAAGACGACATAGACGGCGAGGGCGCCGGCCCAGAGCCACGGGTTCATGCGTCGGCCTTTCGCCCCAGGAAGATCTCTGCAATCCGCGCGCCGTGGGTGTCCTGCAGGAAATGGCCAGCGTCCGGCAGCAGGTCGAAGGTGGCTTGCGGGTAATGCCCGGCCCAGGCCCGGCCCCACGCCTCGGTGAAGACATCGTCGGCGCCGCCCCAGATAAAATGGATCGGCTTCGTCCAACCCAGCAGGGTCTCGAAGTGCCGCGCCTGGGTGTCGGCATTACCGCCCGCGGGGTTGTCGAAGGGCAGGCTGAGCGGGAACCGGCGCGGCCCGGCATGGCCGGGGTATCCCAGCCCTTCGAACGGCGCGTCATAGGCCCGTCGCACCGCTTCGTCGGCGGCGCTGAGCGGGGGCTTCTCGCCCGATTGTACCATGCCGAAGAACAGGCCGCGGTCGAGCCGCTGCGTCGCCAGCAGCATGAACCAGCCGAGGCTCAGCCGGTCCGGGACGTTCTGCCCGAACAGGCCGTCGGCCTTCCATTGCTGGTTCCAGCGCAACAGCGCGGGCTCATAGAGGTAACCCTCGTGATGCAGCCAGGTGTTCATCACCACCAGGCGGGCGAAGCGGTCAGGCGTCTCGGCCGCCTGGGCCAGGCCGATGGGACCGCCCCAGTCCTGGCAGAAGAGGGTGATGTCGCGAAGATCCAGCTCGTCGATCAGCTGGCGGTGGGCTGCGGTGTGACGGGCGATGGAATACCACCCGTCGTCCGTCGGCTTGTCAGAGCGCCCGAAACCGATGTGGTCGGCGGCGATGCAGCGATAGCCCGCCGCGACCAGGCCGCCTATGATGTGGCGGTTGAGATAGCTCCACGTGGGCATGCCGTGCATCAGCAAGGCCACCGGGCCGTCGCGCGGACCCGCGTCGATATAGTGCAGGCGCAGGCCTTCGAACTCGATGTAGTTCGGTTCCCAGGGATAGTCGGCCAGGCCCTTGAAGGCGGCATCTGACTGGCGTGCGAAGCGGACGCCGGCCGAGGTCTTGAGCAGTTGGGTCACGTGGGTCTCCTAAGGTTGCGCCTAGCCGGGCCAGTAGATGTATTCGTCGGCCTCCGTGGCCTTCTGCTCCAGGGTCTTGTCGATGGTGACCGGCATCTCGCCGGCGAAAGGATAGAGGGCCGTCCTCCCGCCCCGGCGGTGCTCGGCGATGGCCGCCTTGAGTTCGGCGACCTTGGCCGGGTTCGACGCGGCCAGGTTGGTCCGCTCGGTCGGGTCCTTGGCCAGATGGAACAGCCAGTCCTTCCGTGGGCGTTCGGCGGTCTGCAGCTTCCAGCCGTCCTTCAGCACCGCCAGGTAGTGGCCGTCCTGCCAGAATATCGCTTGGTGCGGGGGCGTGGGCGGCGCCTTGCCGGTCATGTAGGGCAGCAGGTTCGCGCCATCGATGGGCCGGTCCGTGGGGACCTGGGCGCCCGTGGCCGCTGCCAGGGTGGGCAGCAGGTCGATGTGGCTCACCGGGTCGGCGACCCGCGTGCCGGGCGCGATCTTGCCCGGCCACGACACGAAGTAGGGAACCCGGATGCCGCCCTCGAAGAAGCTCAGCTTCCAGCCGCGATAGGGCTTGTTGACCTCGGGCAGGCCGATGTAGCCCGCGCCGCCATTGTCGCTGGAGAAGACGATGATGGTGTTGTCCTCCAGGCCCTGGGCGCGCAGGGCCTCGCGGACCCGGCCGACGCTGCGGTCCAGCGACCGCACCATGGCGGCATAGACCCGCAGGCGGTGGTCCTTGATCTGGGGCAGGGCGTCGTAGTCCGCCTTGGAGGCCTGCAGCGGGCTGTGGACGCCCCAGTGCGCAAGGTAGAGAAAGAACGGCCGGTTCTTGTTGGCCTCGATCACCTTCACCGCCTCGTCGGTATAGTAGTCCGTGAGGTAGCCCTTGGGGGCGAAGCGCGGACCCTCGTTGAAGGTCGCGGCGTGCTGCATCCGCGCCCACAGAAACTTGTCGATCGGGTCGAAGTCGAGCTTGGCGTTGACCACGCCGGGATCCTTCTCCGGCAGGTACAGTCCGCTGGCCATCAGCAGACTCTCGTCGAAGCCTTGGGCGTTCGCCCCGAACACCTTGCCGCCGCCTAGGTGCCACTTGCCGATGTGTACGGTGTGGTAGCCGCGCGCCTTCAGAATCTCGGCGATGGTGATCTCGGAGCCGGGCAGGCCCTGCTCCTCCATCGGCGGCAGGTTCTTCTCGGCCTTGGCGTCGCGCAGCATCCGGTGCGGGCGCGAGCCGTCGTTGTAGAACAGGCTCAGTATGCCGCCCATGCCGGCGGGGGTGGGCGTGAACTCGAAGCCGTGGCGGGTGGGATAGCGGCCGGTCAGCAGCATCGCCCGCGACGGCGCGCAGGCAGCCGTGCCGGAATAGGCCTGCGTCATCATCGCCCCGCTGGCCGCCAGCGCGTCGATATTGGGCGTGGGCACAAGTCCACCCGCCACGCCGCCGCCGAAGGTGGAAATGTCGTTGATGCCCAGGTCATCGGCCAGGATGAAGACGATGTTCGGTGGCCGGTCGCCCGGCTGCGGCGTGTCCGGACCCCGGGACCAGACGACGGGGACATTGGGGCCCACCTCCTCCTGCCCGCGGAGGCCCACGGCGAAGAGGATGATCGATCGGAAGTTCAGCCCGGCCAGAACCAGCAAGGCGACAGAGACCGTTGCGATCCCGATCCAGATCTTCTTGGACATCCTTCTTCCTCCCCAGACCACCTTATAATGACACATTTAGTGCCATTAGTGGAAGTGGAAAGTGGAAAGGTGACCTTGTCGGTCTTCACTAGGCTGGCGTCGCCAGGGTGAGCCGTGCCCTCAAGGGGGTGCAAGGTAGCTTTGATCTGCGAGCTCGAGGCCTGGGTAGGACGAGGTGGCGACTTCTAGGACCTACCGGTCTCAGCTCCACCGAGCAGAAGGGGCTTATCTTGGGCAACAGCGACGCGGGCGACGAATCCCATCGAGCACCAAAAAAAATCCCTGCCCCAGCCCGGGCTAGGGAAAACCACCCCCTGCAGCGGCGCGCCGATTTTCGCTCGTGCAAGGTTCTCGCCCGTAACGATGTCAAGCACGGCGACATACTCGCAACCATCGTGGTAGTCATTAGTTACGAGTTCGCCGCTGCTAGGATAAAGCAGCATATGGCTGGCGGCGCCGAAATTGGTCCGTCTCCAGATCGGCGTCAGGGTTCGCTGAACAGCGTTGAACCGCCAGGCGCGAAGTTGCTTGTTCGCCGAATCCATAGCCACGACGATCTGACGTCTGATATCGAAAACGGGTGGATTGGTGATGGAGCCACCCCCCAGTCCACTCACCTCTATCGAGTCGTGATCGGAACTGTCGTGCAGACTGACCCGGATTAAGCGGTTGGGGGTGAGAGAAACGCCTGCGCCGATCATCGAGATGCGGTAGCGGTGATGGCCGTTGTCCATGAACCACGCGTGATCTCTAGCGAGCACCACGTCCCAGCCGTAGCTTTGCTGGGTACCGGTTGCGTAGTCATGGCGCCAACCATCATCGAATATCAGGCGACAGGCTGCGCGGTCCCAGTGGTAGCGGAATATCGACTTGACGCCGACCACATAGACCGTGTCACCCCGGGCCGAGAGACGCGCGATCGACGGTTCTGGACAGTCAATGCCGGCGCATACCGGACGTAGGGTATCCGGATCAATGATGCACAGGCGCGCCGCGACACGATCAGAGATGTTTTTACAAACCAGCAGGCCGCAATCGAGCACGACAAAGGAATTGTAAGGCAGATCGTGTGGCAGGGTAAGGCTGGCGCGCAGAGAGAGTCCGCGGTCGAGACGATGCGCATGGTTGCCATAGACAACATACAAGTCGCCATTGCGGTGCAGCGCCATGCCGCCCGGCCACATTCGCCCGCCCGGCAATCGAGGTGATTTGGAGATCGTCTTCAGTGTCTGAGCGTCCACCCGAGTTACGCGCGAGGATGTGGGGAAGCCGAGCTGCGCGCGCATTGCCGAATGGGTGAGCAGGAACACTTCGCCGGGCGCGCCCAGGATAGTCATCGTCGATAGCTGAGTGCGGCGCCGTGTGACCTGCAGCCTATCGTCAGGTTGGATATTGAGCGGCACGGTGGACGTGGAGGCAAGACGCATAGCGCCGCCATCCTCGGCCGGCCAAGGCGAATCGAAATAGGCGTCCCCGCGCATCTGTTCGTCCCTCACCCGATGTTGCAGACCCCCATCGGTCACGGGGCGCACAAGGTTGACCGTCACGGCCGCCAGCTTTCGATGCCAAGGCCATCAACATATAACGACATATCGTCTGTCAATACCTGTCTTCTGCAGGCCTTATCGGGGCTGCGGTCGCGGGAGCTCGCCGATGGAGAGCCTCGGGTCTGAGGCGTGACCTGCCCCCTTCCTGAGTGAGAGCTCATCAGCGAGGCGCAGAGCATAGGCGTGCTGCGGGAGCAGGAGGCTGGGGAGCCCGAAGGCGGAAGTGTGCCTTCGGGAAGGGATCGGCGAGCAGACGTGTTCAGGGCTGGAAGGAGAAGTACAGCGGCGCGAGTTGGACGCCCAGAAGCTGAAGACGCTGAAGGGTGATGAACCGGCGGCTGAAGAAGCTCCTGGCGGAGTCGATGCTCGAAATGTCGGCGCTGAAGGACCTTCTGGGAAGAAGCTGAACGCGCTTGCAGCGCGCCGGAGGCTGTAACTCGCCTGATGGCGGAGCGTGGCTTCCCGTAGCGGCGCGCCTCCCCTGGTCCAGGTCGATCCGAACAAGGTGCGCCGCGCGGTCCAGCCGGGCGATGCGGACGTGCGCGAGCGGCTACGGGGCCGGCGGAGCCGCCGCTTCGGCCACCGGCGTCTTGGCATCCTGCTTGAGTGTCAGTGCGTCGGCATGAACAAGAAGAAGCTCATCCGCCTCATCGCCCAGAGAGTATGGCGGTGCGTCGTCGTGGCCGCAAGCGCGCCACCGGCACGCGGGCGCCGATGGCCTTGCAGGACGGCCCCAACCAGCACTGGAGGGGGGACTTCAAGGCCGACACGCCGAACGGGGGACGACCCTTCCGGATTCTGTGCATCGTCGACGACTTCAACCGCGGGCCATGCAGACGGATCGACGCGGGCGTCTCGATCAAGCCTGTCATAGCCGGGGCGCTCGATCCGAGTTGTGTCGGGGCTTCCGCCGCATGATCGCGAAGTACGCCGCCCCCAAGACGAGCCCTACAATAAGCGCGAGCCATAAGGCGTTGTGCTGCAGCTGTTTGTTGAGTCCGTTGCGCATCACCTGTCGCTCGACTTGGTAACCCTCCGGAAGGGGCAGGACGCCATTCCGCTCGGCGTAGGCGTCGTAAGCGGCAAGCATGTCCGCAAATCGTTGCGGGTCCTGGGAGGCGAGATCCCGGGTTTCGCCCGGATCAACCCTGAGATTGTACAACCGCCATCGCCCATCGCCGACGTGGGGCATGTTCCGCACGATCTTGAAGTCGCCCCTGAACAACGCAGCGTTGCCCGAGACCTCCACTCCCACATCCTCTTCTGGGCCTCGTACTTCGGCCGTGTCTTCGCGCAACGTGGCAGCAAGGCTTCGCCCCGAAATGGGGACACGCTCGCCAGGCGTCTGCAGCGGTGCGCCTGCCATTTCCAGCAATGTCGGGGCGACGTCGGTGACAAAGGTAAGCGCGCGGCTGCGGCCCCCGGCCGTGACGCCCGGGCCGGTGATGATCAACGGCGCCTTCAAGCCGCCCTCGGAGGCGTAGAATTTGTAAAGCGAGTGCGGCGAGGAGATCGATGCCGCCCATTCGGGGCCGATGAAGGCGAGGCTGCCCTCCTCGCCCATTCGGCTACGATCCCAGTGGTAGCCATTTAGCGCCATCCAAAGAACCATCCCGTTCGCATGAACCGGGTCGCTGGGTTCTGGACCGTTGTCCGATGTGATGACGAACACGGTACGCTCAAGTTCACCCCGTGCCTGGATCCGGCTGACGAGCCTTCCAATCGCCTGATCCATCGCCTCCAGCATGCCCGAATAGACCTCCATGCTGCGGGCGGACATTTCCTTTTCCTGCTGGCTCAGATCGCGCCATCGACGCAGACGCGACGGGAACTGGGCCAGTGGCGCATCTTCCGGAATAAGGTGCAGGTCTCGCGCGCGCTTCCATCGGCGCTCCCGCAGCGCCTCCCAGCCGTCGGAGAACTCACCCGCATAGTTGTCCGAGAAGCGCCGGGGGACCTGAACCGGAATGTGCACCGCCTGAAAAGCGAGATAGGCGAAATAGGGCGCCGCCCCGGGCGGGCCTTCATCGATGTAGGAGATCAACCGGTCTACCAGTAGATCGGAGGAGTAAAAGCGAGGCGGCAGGCGCGTGGGGGCGCCATCCTCAAACCAGGGCGCCCGATCATAGTAGGGCATGTAAGGGCGCTGTACGTAGTTGTCGGCGCCAGACGCATCGAGCGCGAGCGATCGATCGAATCCGTGCCGGTCGGGCAAGTCGCCGTCACCCCGCCCCAGATGCCACTTCCCCGCCATGAGCGTTCGATAGCCGTTGGCCTTCAAGCGGTCCGCAATCGTGAGAACGCCGGGTTCCAGGCGCAATGTATAGCCCGGTCGCCCGCGAAGTTGCGGCGGCATCACCTCCTCAATCGTGGCATGCCCGGTGCGGTGATTGTCGACGCCGGTCAGCAACATGGCGCGCGATGGCGAGCAGAGCGGGGACGTGTGATAATTCATGAACAACGCGCCGCGCCGGGCGAGGTGGTCAATCGTGGGCGTCCGCGCCTCGCCGCCGTAGGCCCCGAAATCCATAAACGCCGCGTCATCCACCACGATCACGACGAAGTTTGGCCGCGCCGTCCGGGCCTGCGCCGGAAACGCCACAATCGTCAGGCAGGCCACCAGCCCGGTCGCCAGTCCTCTGCGCCACCTCGACCTCAACGACATCGAGCCGTTCTCCGCAACCCGGTCATCCACGGAATCTATCCAAGTGCGACGGCGCCCCTTGAAGATGTATTTGCATAACGAGTGTCATATCTATTGACGGGCGATGGCGCAACGCGTATCGACATAGATAATGACATAATGTGGATTGGCTGATGCTGCCCCCTTGCGCGAATGCAATTCAGTACCGATTGACGCGGTATCCCGCCTCCCTGGATGAGGCGGGCGTCTTCGATCTGACGCGTGATGAGCTGCCGACCGTTGGGGTAGGTCAGGTGCGCCTCCGCGTCAGGTACATTTCGGTCGATCCAGGCATGCGCGGCTGGATCGCCCCCAAGCGCAGCTACATGCCGCCAGTTCAGCCCGGTGAGGTGATGCGCGCCTTCGGTGTCGGCGAGGTTATCGAGTCTGGGGCCGATGGCGTGGCGAAGGGCGACTGGCTGACCGGCTTCATCGGTGTGCAATCCGAAGCCGTGCTTCCAGCGCAGGCGCTGCGGAAGATCGACACGCGCCTTGCGTCTCCTCGGGACTACCTCAGCGGCTTGGGCATGACCGGTTACACGGCCTATTTCGGTCTGCTCGACGTTGGGCAACCGAAGGCGGGTGAGACCGTCGTCATTTCGGCGGCGGCCGGCGCCGTTGGTTCGATCGCCGCCCAGATTGCGCGCATCAGGGGCTGCCGGGTGATCGGCATTGCCGGAGGTGAACGCAAGCAGAAGTTTATACTCGACGAGCTCAAGGCGCACGTTGCGCTCGACTACAAGGCATCGCCCATCGCTGAACAGCTCGCGGCCGCGGCGCCCGACGGGATCGACGTCTATTTCGACAATGTCGGCGGCGAAACCCTCGACGCGGCGCTCGGCCTGATCAACCGCAACGGACGCATCGCGGTCTGCGGCGGCATTTCGCAGTACGGCGACATGGATAACGTGCGCGGCCCGTCAAACTATCTGCAACTGGTCGCCCAGAGCGCGAGCATGCGCGGGTTCACGATGCGCGACTACATGGGCCGCATCCCGGAAGCCTTCCAGGCCCTCGCGCAGTGGCGGTCTTCGGGCGACATCCTGTTTCGCGAGCATATCGTCAAGGGCATCGAAAGGTTCCCGGAGGCGCTCGGGATGCTGTTCGCCGGGGCCAACGAGGGAAAGCTCCTGATCGAAGTCTGAAGCGGCCAACCCGGCGCTGATCCGCCGCCCGGCGCGCGATCCAGAAGAGAGATTGTCCCATCTATGAAGACCCTCATTGTCTCTCTTCCGGCGCGGCTCGCCTACTTGGCGTTTCCAGGGTGCATGAACGGGCGCGGCCCGGTGACGCCTGCGGAGGGGAGCCTACTGATGCAGCGGGCCGGCGCGAGCGCCGCCGGAGACAAGCCGCAGAGATATAGCAGCAGCGCCAAGAGGCAGGATCACAACGTGATCCTCGGTGCCTGCCACGAGAATGCGGCGCCGGAGCTGGTCGAACGTACGGCGCGCTTCTGGTTGGTGGGTTGATGGTCATGGCGATCTTCCCACCGAGCACCAACGCCGATTATCGCGGCGCGAAGGTTTCCGCCTGGTTTCTGATGTTGGCGGGGGTGCTGGAGTTCATTCCCGGCTGCATTCATTATTTCCTGCCAGATGGAGGCGCCGGCGTGATCGGCGGGGTCGATCTCTCCACAAGAGGCGACACAATCGTCGCACTCTTTGCGTGGTTCGGCGCCATTCAAATCCCTTTCGCGCTCCTGCTGTTCGTCATCGGCCTACGGTACCGGACGCTCGTGCCGCTCGGACTTCTTGCCCTCATCACAGCGCGATTTCTGATGGCCTATGACGGCTGGTTCGGAAAGGGGAGCGGCGACGGCCACCATCCGCCCGCACACTACGGCGGACCCATCGGGATCCTCTTGGGCATCGTATTCCTTGTGCTCGCGCTTCGCGAGCGTCGCACAACCAACTGAGGCGCTCCGTACAATGCCGACCACCGAACAGATGCAACGCGGCTATGCTGGCGTACGCAACGCGACCATTGGAACGCTCTTGCCGTCTCCAGACGAACTCGCCGCCCGCGAGCCCGGCGTCGAGGTGATGCGGACGACGCATGGGGTAGCGTTTGTACGCACGCCCGAAGCGCGCTTCAACGATCTTCCGGGGTACGACTTCGCGCCGAATTACGTCGAGATCGACGGGCTACGTATGCACTACCTGGATGAAGGGCCGAGAACGGGTGAGCCCGTCCTTCTTCTGCACGGTCAGCCCGCATGGTCCTATCTCTACCGGCGCATGGTCAGACCTCTGGTCGCCGCCGGACTCCGCGTCATCGTCCCCGACCACATCGGCTTTGGCAAATCCGATAAGCCGATTGACCCCCGGTTCCATCACTTCGAGCGCCAGGTCGCGCTCACCAAGGCGTTCATCCAATCACTCGGCCTCGACGCGATCACACTGTTTGCGCAGGACTGGGGTAGCTGCTTCGGCTTGCGCGTCGTCGGGGATAGGCCCGATCTGTTTGCGCGCGCGGCGATCTCCAACGGCGGCCTGCCGGTCTTGATTCCGCCGGTATTCTACATCCCCGAGCCCGTCGAGTTGGATGCCGCTGCGCCGGACATGCTGCGGGCTTTAGGACCGACAATGGGTGAGCCCTTTCCAGTAGCCTTCCAGGCCTGGATCAACTTCGCGCTGACCTCACCGAGTTTCGATCCTGGCCGGATGATCGCCTTCATGTGCGCCCAGGGCGGAAGGTCGCTCAGCGAGGAAGAGATCGCCGCCTACAACGCGCCGTTCCCGTCCATTCTTTATCGCGCCGGGCCGCGCGCCTTTCCGTCGATGGTCAATCAGTGCGGCGCGCGTAATGCCGTCGCCTGGGGTGGATTGGCGCGATTCACGCGACCTTTCCTGCACATTCGAGGCACCCTCGACACCCAGTTCGGAACCCAGGAGATGCAAGACGACCTTGTGCAGGCCATTCCCGGAGCCCGCGGCCAGCCGCACACCGGACTCGAGGCCGGTCACTACATCCAGGACAACGTGGGTGAAGTCCTTGCCGATCTGCTCGCCGCCTTCATCCGCAAAAACCCAGTGGGTGTGAGGCCTTCACGCTGATGACCTACCAGCTCTGGGGCTCGCCCAACTCTCTCTACACCGGCAAGGTGCGTAGCTATCTGATCAAGCAGCGCATCCCCTTCGAGAACCGGGCGGCGGGCGAAGCGCGTTTTCGCGAAAAGATCGTCCCCCAGATCGGTCGCTGGATCGTGCCCGTTCTGGAAGCCGAGAACGGCGCGCTTGTCCAGGACGGGTCCGACATCATCGCGCACCTGGAAGGGCAAGTTGGAACCAGGCATCCCGCCTATCCTGCGACACCCGTTCATGCGCTCATCGGGCAGGTCTTCGAGCTTTTTGGCGGCGAGGGTCTTCTGCGGCCGGCGATGCACTACCGCTGGAACTTCGACGAGGTGAACCGTCCCTTCTTGTCGGCCGACTTCTCGGCGTCCCTCGCTCCAACGAATGCGCCCGCCGCAGTGAAGTCGAGCATATACGACATGGCCAGCCAGCGCATGCGCGAGGCAATGGCGAGCTTTGGCGTGTCGCGGGAAACGATCCCCGCTGTCGAAGCATCCTTCGCCGAGTTCCTTAGTCTGTTCGACGCCCATCTTGAGCACTCGCCCTATCTGCTGGGCGGCCGGCCGACGATCGGCGACTATGGCCTTGTCGCGCCGCTCTATGCGCACTTGGCGCGCGATCCCTATCCCGCGCGCATCATGCAGCAGTCCGCCCATCGCGTATGGCGCTGGACAGAGCGCATGAATCGTCCCGATCAAGACGCGGGCGAACATGGACACCCAGCGGAGTCTCTGTTTCCAGGCGATCATGTCTCGGACACGCTGAAGGCGCTGCTCCGCTTCGTCGCCGAGGACTACCTGCCGGAAATCCGGGCCTTTGTCGCCTATACGAATGAATGGCTGGCTGCGCGCCCCGATCTCGCGGTTGGAACCAACGGTCTCGATCGCGCACAGGATCGCCGCATCGGCGAAGTTGCGTTCGACTGGCGCGGTCACCGGATCGTGGTCGGTGTAATGCCGTATCGGATCTATCTGTTGCAGAAAGTTCAGGACGTCGTCGGTCGGGCGTCGCCTGCCGAGCAGGCAGACATGCGTGCGCTTCTTGAGGAGACGGGTCTCGCCGACCTTCTGGCGCTGCGGACCACCCGACGCGTCGAGCGGCGCAATCACCTTGAAGTTTGGGGAGACAAGTTGTGAACATCGAGCAGGTTGAGGTGCGGCGCAAGGCGTTCGCTGAAACCCGGATCACATCGCGGCCGGCGCCCGAACTGGCCGAGGGTGAAGTCTTGGCGCGCATCGATCGGTTTGCGCTGACCGCCAACAACGTCTCCTACGCCCTATCGGGCGACATGATCGGATACTGGCAGTTTTTCCCCGTAGAAGAGCCCTGGGGCATCGTCCCCGTCTGGGGGTTCGCCGACATCGTGGAGTCGCGCTGCAAGGCGATAGGCGTGGGCGAGCGCATCTGGGGCTTTCTGCCCATGGCGTCTCACGTTGTGTTGAGGCCTACCCAGGTCGAGGATAGAGGCTTCGCCGATGGTGCAGATCACAGAGCCGCGTTGCCGACGATCTATAACAATTACCAGCGAGCAGCTGGTGACTCGCCCGGAATGAGGGCGCTAGAGGATGAGCGCTGCATTCTATTTCCACTCTTCGCAACATCCTTCATAATCTGCGACTACCTTGAGGACAACGCGTACTTCGGTGCGAACCAAGTTATCGTGGGTAGCGCGTCTTCCAAGACGGGCCTTGGACTCTGCAATCTCTTGATGCGTCGTAAGGGGGGCCGTCCGCGCGTGATTGGTCTCACTTCGCCGCGCAACCTGGAGTTCGTTCGCAGGCTTGGCGTTTGTGACGAGGTCAAGACATACGACGAGATCAGCGCGCTCGACCCGTCGGTCTCGGCAGCGTTTGTCGATATGGCTGGCAATGCGGGCGTCGTCGCAGCGCTTCACAAAGTGCTTGGCGATAGCCTGAAGCTGAGCTGCGGCGTTGGCGCCACACACTGGGAGGCGCCGCGCTTCCGCGGGGAAGGCGCCGCCGTCCCGCACAATTTCTTCTTCGCGCCCGCGCACGTCATGAAGCGCGATCAGGAGTGGGGCGCCGGGGAAGTGAGCCGACGCGCCTCGCTCGAGGCAGCACGTATGTCTCTGGAACTGCGGGAGGTCCTGACCGTAAAGAGGGAATCCGGTGCGACCGCCGTGGCTGCGTGCTTCTCGCGGCTCGTTAACAACGAAGTCCCCGCGGATGTCGGCGTCATAGCAAGCCTTGCGCCCTTAGCAGGCGATGGGGACGCGCTCGGGGAGGTTTCCCGTGGCTGACAGCTTGGTCCTTTACGCGGTTGATGCGGGCGTCGCGACCATCACCTTCAACCGGCCAGACAAACTCAATGCACTGACGCCGGATATGCTCAATGCCTTCTTCGACTACGTCGCCGAAGCCGGCCGCGACCCCGCCGTGCGCGTTATTGTGGTCACCGGAGCAGGCAGGGGATTCTCAGCCGGACTCGATCTGGGCGTGATCGGCGGCAGCGGCAGCGGCAGCGGCAGCGGCGGCGTTCACGCCCCGACCGACGTGAGACCGCAGTGGGGCGATGACATCGGCCCTGGCTTGAAGCGGTACTATAGCGGCGGCTGGAACGGGTTGATCACCAGCCGCAAGCCGACGATCGCCGCCGTCAATGGGCCCGCCTTTGGATGGGGCTTCATTGTCGCCCTCCATTGCGACATCCGGTTCGCGGCCCGCTCGGCCATGTTCAACGCGACCTTTGCGCGCCTCGGGGTGCCCGGCGAGAAGGGATCGGCCTGGCTTCTGTCGCGATTGCTGGGAACAGCGCGAGCGGCCGACTTGCTCTTTACCGCGCGTCGCGTTGATGGCGTCGAGGCGGAAAGGCTGGGCATCGTCAACGCCGTCCTGGAGGACGGCGCCTTGATGCCCCATGCCACCGGGTACGCACGCGCGATAGCGGAGAACGCCGCCCCACGTTCGTTGGCTGCGATGAAGGCGCAGATATGGAGCGCCTTGGACGATTGTTACGACGAAGCATTTGTCGCCGCCGATCGAGAGCAGGATTTCGCCGTTTCCACGGATGATTTCAAGGAGGGGGTCTTGAGTTACAGAGAGAAGAGATCCCCATGTTTCAAGGGAGAGTAGCCATCCTTATGTCGCGATTTTTGGGCCTCGATAGGGGCGGCATGCGACCTCATGCCTTGGCGTCATTCGTTCTAGTGTTCGCATTGCTTTCGTCCCCAGCAGGGGCCAGCGAAGGTGAGGCGCGCATTTGCCGCGGGAAACTGACTCCGGTTGGACAGCAGATGTACGACCTGGTCGCGCCGCACGTGCGCGCCAACAGCCGACTGTCAGACCTGATGCGCAAGCATGTGAGAAGCCTTGTGATGAGCGGACGCATTTCTCTGAAAGAGGCACAAGCGAGCGGGCCCGCCGTAGGCGCATGCCTTCGCCAACTCCAAACTTGAAAGGCTAGGCCGGGCTCTTGTCTCTCAAATCGGCCATCAGCGGTGCGGTGACATCGCGACTTCTCAGCCAGGCTGCGCTGGAGCGGCGGCGGCGTGCGGCAGAGCGCGCACGGCGGACAGCCGGCGCGCCGCATGTCGTGGAATACTTCCATCGGCCCGATGATCCGTACTCTCATCTGGCCGCCCAGATCCTGGGCGAGTTCGTTCGCCGCTACGATATCCAGTTGAAACCCTGGCTCTGTTCGCCCCCGCCGAATTGGGCCGCGCCGGACCGTGAGCGGCTTGTCGCCTACTCTCGCGTGGACGCTGCGCGGCTTGCCCGGCGCGCAGCGCTGGATTTCATCGATCCTGGCCGTCAGCTCGACTCGATTCGTGTGTCCCAGGCCGAAGCCTGTCTCGCGTCAAGCCTCGCGCGCGGGACCTTCGTGGAGGAGGCCGCAAAGATCGGGACAACGCTCTGGCGTGGTGACGCCTTTGAATCCAAAGGGCCCGCCTTGAGGCCTGAGGCCTACCGCCGCGCCGGCGATGCAAGGCGCGACAGCCTCGGACACTATCTTGACGCCATGTTCTACTATGGCGGCGAGTGGTATTGGGGTCTGGACCGGCTCCACTATCTGGAAGCGCGCCTTGTGCAACTGGGCGCGGCCAAACAAGGTGGTCCGGCGCAGCCGATCTTTACGCCATCCGACCCGAAAAACGCTCCACTTCCGACGCAGCGCGGCGGTGGGCCCCTCGATTACTTCCTTTCCTTTCGCAGTCCCTACACCTACATCGCTGCCGAGCGCGCCAAAGCACTCGCCGATGCTTACGGTGTCGAATTGAGACTACGCTATGTGTTGCCCATGGTGATGCGCGGCATGCAGGTGCCTAGGTCGAAATGCTCCTACATTACCGGCGACGCGGCACGTGAGGCGCGGCGCGCGGGTGTCCCATTCGGCCGCATTGCCGACCCCGTTGGTCGTCCGGTCGAGCGGGGTTATTCGCTGCTGCCCTGGGCGATCGCCTGCGGGCGCGGCTACGAGTACTGCCATTCCTTCATGCGGGCGGTTTGGTCTGAAGGTGTGGACGCGGGCGAGAACGCGGGCTTGCGCCGGATCGTGGAGCGCGCTGGCCTCGAATGGAACGTCGCGCGCACATTGGTCGGCAACGACGACTGGCGCCCGCAAGCGGAAGCCAACCGGCTGGAATTGCTAGGACTCGGTCTCTGGGGCGTGCCAGGCTTCCGCTTTGGCGGCGTCGCGGTCTGGGGGCAAGACCGGCTGTGGGTGATCGAGGAGGCTATGCGCGGTAGTCCGGCTCTCACGGACTGATGGGAAGTTCGCCTTAATCCGGAGACCGGTTCCAGCTTACTGCAGGGCCTGATCAGGAAATGTGTGAACGAACCCTGCGCCCTCCGACGGGGCGATGTGTGGTGCGTTATCGCCAGGTCATGACCTCGCCCCCGTTCGACGACACGACGACGTGGCGAGCTGAGTGTTGATGGGTGCGCTCCGCAGGGACCTGCACCTTCCCCTGAGGTGCTGCTCTCACTGAGTTACGACGGCTCTGGGTGGAGATCCGTCGCGTGGCCAGCGATATCGATCCGAAGGCGCCGAGCCCGGTTCAAATGCTCCGCTTCATCAAACGGATGAAGTCACGGTTTGACCCGCTCGAGTCCGAACCGCGGCCGACGCTTGGAAGACTTGGCGCCCTGACCTCAGAACGGCCAGCGCCGTAGGCGATTGCTTCGTCGAATCTCGTGCGACCCGGCCGGCATGGAGAGAAAGTCGCCGTCCTGTCCAACGCGCAAAGGCCCGGCGAAGCGGGCGCGGGCATCGCCCAGGAAGGCGCTGTCCAGTATCGCTGGCGTCGGCGGCACGATGTGATCGAGCAACAGATAGCGCACGCCTGCGCGCTGTGCGGTGTCGGCGGCGGCCTCCGGCGTCGAGTGATAGCTCGGGATGTCGTGCAGGATCGCCGCGAGATTGCCGCGGCCCGCCGCCAGCGCGGCCTGACGCTGCATGGCCACGAGGATAGGAGACAGGGCTTCATGCACGAGCACGTCGGCGCCGCGCGCCGCCCTCTGCAGGGCAGGGGTTGACGCGGTGTCGCCGCTGATCACCAGGACCCGATCCTTGTATTCGAAGCGATAGCCGACCGCCGGTTCCGCGGGGCGATGGTCGACGGCGAAGGCCCAGACCTTGAGGTTGGGCGCTTGCAGAACCAGCGTCGGGGATCCTGCTGGATCGATCGCGAAAGGATGCGGCGCGCCGCCGAAACCGGATGGCGGAACCACGTTTGGGGCGTGATGGCGCAGGCGGTAGTCGCGGTCGAGGGCGTAGGCGCCTTCGAACCCCTGCACCACGCGATCCACCCCCACAGGGCCATAGATGTCGAGAGGGCGACGAGCGGCTCCGCCGGCCCAGTGCTGCAGCATCAGCTCCCCGAGGTCGCCGATGTGGTCGGAGTGGAAGTGGCTGATGAACACGGCCTCGGCTCTCGCCGGCGGAAGACCCATGAGCGCCAGAGTCCGCGTCGAACCGGGTCCACTGTCCACCACGAACAGGTGAGAGCCCGCCAACACGGCGACGCACGGGCCAACCCGTCCGGGGTCCGGCATGGGGGAGCCCGCGCCGCAGAGTCCCACATGCAGCCCATCGGGCAGCTGCGGCAAGCCCTGGGCCGCGATTCCCAGCCGGTAGGCCCGGTCAAGCCCCGCCAGCAGGAGACGGTCGCGGAACCCCCAGGCGGCGGCCGAGATCAAGATAAGGGCGAGCCCGAGGGCCAGTAGGCTCCGCTTCCACATCAGACGACCTCGCTTGACGCTTGCGTCATATTGGCATTAATAATGCCAATACACCTGGGAGCCCTAAAACTCAAGCCGTGGGGATACGATGCAGATCTTGAGGACGCCGGACGATCGCTTCGCGGGGCTGGCCGACTATCCGTTTGCCCCCAATTACGCGCAGATACAGGGCCCCCACGGGACCTCGCTGCGCCTGCACTATGTGGACGAGGGGCCGAGGGACGGCCAGCCCATCCTGCTGCTGCACGGAGAGCCCTCCTGGTCGTACCTCTACCGGAAGATCATTCCCGAGCTCGTGGCGCGAGGCCGCCGCGTCCTCGCGCCCGACCTGATCGGGTTTGGCCGCTCGGACAAGCCGGCCGCACGTACCGACTACACCTACGAGCGCCACGTGACGTGGATGACCGAATGGCTGGTTGGGCTCGACCTGGAGCCGGCCGTCCTGTTCTGCCAGGACTGGGGTGGGCTGATCGGTCTGCGCCTCGTGGCCGCCATGCCGTCCCGCTTCGCGGCGGTAGTGGCGGCCAACACGGGGCTGCCGGAGGGCGAGCCGGTCAGCGACGCGTTCAACGATTGGCTGACCTTCAGCCAGAGCGTGCCAAGCCTGCCCGTCGGCGCGATCATCGCCGCCGGCTGCGCCCGGCCGCTGAGCGAGGGTGAGCGGGCGGCGTACGACGCGCCCTTCCCCGACGAGAGCTACAAGGCAGGTGCGCGCCAGTTCCCGACCCTGGTCCCGGTCACCCCGGAGCACGCGTCGGTGGCTGAGAACCGGCAGGCCTGGGCGGCCCTAGGTCGGTTCGAACAGCCATTCGTCACCGCCTACAGCGATGGTGACCCAGTGACGGCGGGCCGCGACCGAGAGTTTCAGGCGCGGGTTCCCGGGGCACGCGGGCAACGCCACCTGACATTGCCCGGTGGCCACTTCCTCCAGGAGGACAGTCCGGGCGAGATCGCCGACCTGCTCGACAGCTTGGCGGCCGAAGCGGCGCGGGAGACCGCCTGATTTGGCCATAACGCCGTTTCGCCGCCCACCGAGCAGGCCGTCAAGTTCTTCAGCGCGCCGCAAGAAGGGCCTTTCGCCATGACCGGCTGAAGTTCACGCCGCGGTCGGAATACCGCGACGGCTGGGACGCGCACCTCGCCGGCGCCCAGGCCTACGCCTGCCCGGCGCGGATGTTACGCCCCCTCACCGTCTACATGAGGCGGCGCTCTCCGGGCCGCGACGTGCCCTCTTCGCCGAGCTTCGACAAGCCGCAGAGCGGCCGCCAAGGACAGGCCGAATACCGGGACCGCTGACCGGGCGGAACCCGCACACTTCGTTCGGAGTGCGGGTCGCGTCGAAACCGTCTCGGCGCCTGACTCTTGATCGCCGCGATTATTTCGGCATATGATGTGCCATATCAACTGACGCATCGGCAATTCGGTGCTCAAGCGAAATGGGCAGGTCCAATGCAAATCTTGAGAACGCCGGACGATCGGTTCGAGAACCTCCCGGACTTTCCTTTCGCGCCACATTACGTCGAAATCCCGGACCTTGAGGGCGGGCGTTTGCGCATCCACTACCTCGACGAGGGGCCGAGGGACGGCAAGTCGGTGCTGCTGTTCCACGGGGAGCCGACGTGGTGCTATCTCTACCGGAAGATGATCCCGCATTTGACGGCCGCAGGACTGCGGGTGCTGGCCCCCGACCTCGTCGGCATGGGCCGTAGCGACAAGCCGGCGGAGACCTCCGACTATAGCTACGACCGTCATGTGCTTTGGATGGAAGCCTGGCTGCACGCTGTCGACGTGCAAGGCGCGATCTGGTTTGGCCAGGACTGGGGCAGCCTGATCGGGCTTGGCATGGTCACACGCAACGCGCAGCGGTTTGATGGCATCGTCATCGCCAACGGTCTCCTGCCGGATATGGCGCACCTCGACCGTATGGTTCCCTATCAACTCCGCTCCCCCGACCCGGCCGCCTTCGGGCGATGGCAGGACTGGATCCGAGACCAAAAGGAGATCGACGCCGGCCAGATCGTCGCTGAAGGGGTGCCGGGCGAGCACCCTGAGCCCGTGCTTAAGCTGTCCCCAGCCGAGCGCGCCGCCTACAATGCGCCCTTCCCGGACGGCCGCTATCAGGCCGGCGCCCTGATTTTCCCGTTTCTCCTGAACAACCTGAATGCCGCGGGACGGCAGATTTGCGTTGACGGCTGGGACGTCCTTGAGAAGTGGACAAAGCCGTTCGTGACCGCCTTCGGCAAGGCGGACGGGGTGCTGGGATGGGCCGACGACTATTTCCAGGACCTCGTGCCGGGGGCCAAAGGCCAGCCCCACAAGACCTTCAAGGACGGCCGCCACTTCATCCAGGAGGAGGAGCCGCAGGCGCTCGCGGACGCCGTCATCGACGTCGCAAGGCGGACCTGAGCACCAGACAGGTCTCCGCAATGCGGATACGAGGTCGCCAGTCCGGTTAGGCGCGGGGCTTCGTTGCGAAAGGACTCCAAGTCGCGCGACCGCCTCGGGGCGCAACGCGGCGTCCTCAGGGCGAGCTTGGCTATTCTCGGCCTCTTCGCGCCGGTCGCACCGGGACGCGGCCTGCGGAGGCCCGCGTCCACCCGGCGCGGGTGCTCGCTACGCGCCAGGCGACCCCTGTGATATGCGTCTCCCTCGGTCTGACGGCGACGCCCGGCGCGGTCTAGCGCCCCAGCCCCGCCTTGGCGAGCAACACCGGTGCGGTGCTCGGCGGGTGGGGGCTTAGCGGTCGCAGAGATCGACGCGCTGCGGTCCGGGGGCCATGTGGCAGCTGAACGACCGCTCTAGCTGGTGATCTTGCCCCCTTGAGGGCCGGAACCGCGCCCGCGTTGTCAGCCGAGCCGGCCAGCGCGCGGGCGCGCCCCGGCGTTCGCGCGGCTGCGGGCAAGGTGCCGCCATCCGAAGGCCGCGGCTAGCGGCCGGCGAACTCCGGAGGCCGCTTCTCAACGAAGGCGCGGGACGCGGCCTTGTGATCCTCCGTGGCCATGGTGCGAACCATATGGATCGCCTCGGCGTCCAGCACATCGCTCAGCGTCCCGGCGAGCGCGACGTTCAGGTTACGCTTCATGTAGCCGATAGCGATGGTGGGCAGCCTCGCCAGCCGCTCTCGCCAAGTCGCAGCGGCCGCAGCAAGCTCGGCCACCGGGACCGCCTCGTTCACGATCCCAAGGGCGGCGGCCTCCTCGCCTGTGATGACGTCCGCGGTGAAGTAGAGTTCGCGGGCCCGCCCGCCGCCGACCAGGCGAGTGAGGAAATAGCTGCCGCCGTAGTCTCCCGACAGACCCACCCTGGAGAAGGCGGTGGTCAGTTTGGCCTCCTTGGCCGCGATCCGCAGATCGCACGCCAGCGCCAGGGAGAGCCCTGCGCCCGCCGCCGCGCCCGGAATGACCGCGAGCGTCGGCTTCGGCATCTCATGCAGCAGCCGGCTGAGTTCCGTGCTCGCCCGCAGGCTTTGGGTGCGCTGTTCGAAGGTAGGCGCGGCGGCCGCGGCCGCGCCCTGGGCGTCGCGCGCGTCTGCCGCAGCCGCGAAACCCTTCACGTCGCCTCCCGCGCAGAAGGCGCCGCCGGCGCCGGTCAGCACCAGCACCCGCACCGACGGATCGGCCGCCGCCCGCTGGGCGGCGGCGAGCAGCGCCTCGAGCATGGCGCCCGTCAGAGCGTTGCGCGCCTCCGGCCGGTTCATGGTGAGGGTCACCACACCGCTCTCGAACGTCTCGATGAGGTCCTCGGTCATCAGGTCTCCGATGCTGGTTGACGGTTTCGGTCAGGCGGCGGCGAAGGCCGCGAGCCGCGTGCGGATGATCTCGTTGGCCTCCGCCATGATCTCGTCGATCAGCGCCTGACAGGTCGGGATGTCGTGGATCAGTCCGACCACCATGCCGCAAGACCAAGCGCCGGCGTCCGTGTCCCCGTCTTGCATGATCCGAGGATAGACCCCGCCCACCTCGGCGATGATGTCCTCGAACCTGAGGTTGGCGCCGAGCGTCCGCTCCTTCTCGAGCAGGCGGTCGACGGCGGCGTTGTGTAGCACGCGCTCCGTGTTCCGAAGCGGGCGCATGATCAGGCGCGTGTCCAGCTCGGTGGCCGCGACGATCGCCTGCTTCACACGCTCGTGCACCGGCGCCTCCTGGGTGGCGATGAAGCGGGTGCCCATGTTCACGCCATCGGCGCCCATGGCGAGCGCCGCCACCAACTGCGCCCCGTTCGCCACCCCGCCGGAGGCGACGAAGGGAACCTTCAGCTCCTCGGCCGCGCGCGGCAGCAGGACCCAGTTCCCGACGTCGTCCTCGCCGGGATGTCCGCCGCACTCGAAGCCGTCGACGCTGACCGCGTCGCAGCCGATCGCCTCGGCCTTTAGCGAGTGGCGGACCGAGGTGCACTTATGGATCACCTTGATGCCCGCCTCCTTCAAGGCAGGCAGCCACTTCTGCGGATTATTGCCGGCGGTCTCGACCACCTTCACGCCGCCCTCAATGATCGCCTTCACATAGCCGGGGTAGTCCGGCGGCGTGATCGCCGGCAGGAAGGTCAGGTTCACGCCGAACGGCTTGTCGGTCAGCGCCCGGCAGCGGGCGATCTCGGCGGCGAGTTTCTCGGGCGTGCGCTGCGTGAGGCCGGTAATGATGCCGAGCCCGCCGGCGTTGGAGACCGCGGCGGCCATCTCCGCCAGGCCGACGAAGTGCATCCCGCCCTGGATGATTGGGTGTTCGATGCCGAAGAGCTCGGTGATGCGGGTTTTCATGGTCGTGGGGTCCTGTGCGGTGGCGGTGGGTCGATCGCGGAGGGTGCGGGCGCTAACGCCCGGGGAATTGCGGCTTGCGTTTCTGGAAGGCGGCTTCAGCGGGCCTCCTTCGCGTGCTCGCTGGAAAAGGCGATGCGGATGTGGGAGACCTCGCAACGAGGCTGTTGCTCGAGGCTGCCCGGCTCCATGCGCTGGTCATCCCGCGCTTCAGCAGCCGCAGCGTGATGGGCGACCACTGGTAGAACTCCTCGCACGACGCGCGCGAGGCGATCCTGGAACGTGTCGTCGTCAACGATCTCGCCCGCCATGACCCAGGCGACGGCCTCCTCGCCCGTGTCGGTGCGGTTTTTCCATCATAAGCCGGACCGCACGCTCGTAACTCATGGTCTGGGGGAGGGTGACGTTCAGGGCCGCGATGGGCGATCCGCCGATCCGGGTTCGTCCTGTAGAGCGACGCAGGCGCCCCGTAGAGGACGATCGGCCGCGCCGCGCCCCGTTCATCGCGCCCACGGGTTCCGCTCGGACCCGCCCTTCCGTCGAGATTGATCCTGCACGCTCACGCCTGCGCCCCCGAGCGCTGGAGCCTTGCGTTCTGCTGCAAGGCGAATTCCGCCTTACCGATGTCCGCGCCGCGAACGACAGCCTCCCGTGCGCCCACTCTGCGGAACCAGGCGCGCAAGCTGGGGAACTCTTTGAGATCTACGCCCAACATCTTGTACCCGCGGATCCACGGCCAGATCGCCATGTCGGCGATCGAGTAGTCGTCCGCCACGAACTCCCGGCCGGCGAGGTGGCGGTCCAGCACTCCGTAGAGACGGCGCGACTCCGCCGTGTATCGCTCCAGGGCGTACGGAATCTTTTCGCTCAGGTAGTTGAAATGCCCCGCCTGCCCGACCATCGGCCCGAGGCCGGCGCATTGCCAGTAGAGCCATTGCTCGACCGCGCTGCGGACGCGCCGCTCAGAGGGGTAAAAGGCGCCGGCCTTATCGGCCAAGTACTGCAGGATCGCGCCCGACTCGAAGATCGCGATCGGCTGCCCGCCAGGACCGTCGGGATCCACGATCGCCGGCATGCGGCCGTTTGGGGATATCGATAGGAATTCGGGCGACAGCTGCGCGCCGGCTCCGAGGTCGACAGGCACAAGCCGGTAGGGAAGGCCCGTTTCCTCCAGCAAGATAGTGACCTTCCATCCGTTCGGCGTCGGCCAGAAGTGGACATCGATCATGACGACCTCCCGCGATGAATAGGAATAGATATTCTGGTTCTGGTCAAGTCGACTTCGACGACGGGTCCCGGCCGCAACGCCTAGCGCCGAGGCGTATCCTTCTCGTGTGGCCGCGGCGGCCGGCCACCGGCCGGGCGATGCCATCGACGGGCAGGTTCAGATGCGGAAGAAGAGGGGGCGGCGTACGCCGCCCCCTCGACCGGGGCGCCCCAGACGGTGACTGGCGACGCACCGTCCAGCGGGGGCGATAGGCCCCGGTTCGTTTGGCCGATCACCGGCCGCGACCATCGTGAGCTAGCCGGAGCCGTCCGCCCAAGTGGGCGACGGACCAGGCTCAGTTCGGATCTAGAAACGGCAGTCTTGGATCGACATCGGACGGGGGGGCGCCTCACCAGAGCGTGCCCCAGTAGCCGGCCCTCAGAACACGGTCCGGGACCGCGCGCGCCGCCGCCTCGGGCAGCGTCGCGTAGTGGCGATGCAGGCGCTGGAGCGCATAGGCCCTGTAGGGTTGACCGGTAGCCGATAGATGACGCCGGCCTTCTCCCACGCGAACTGGCCGGCGCGGGACGTCCTCCAGGTTGGCCGCCATAAGTAGGACAGGTAGGTCGGCAGCAGCTCGCTGAGCAGTCGATCTCGGGGCCGCAGCGGGCGTCGCCGATCGGAAAGCTCGCCCGGATCCCGCGGCGCGGCCCCGTCGGACCGTGCCGCGTCTTTCGCTCGACGCCTGTTGAACCGGCGCGCCCGGACATCTCAACTCGCCTCTCGATGATAATAGCGCACGCAATGTCGTTACGCCCCGGAAGTGAATCGCGTCTTCGTCGCACCGGCCACCTGAAGCCTCGACTAGATTTGGCTTCGGCACTGGGCCGGTGAGGCCCCCGCCGCGTGGGCTCGTCCGACGGAGCGGACCCGTCCGCCTCAAGACTTTGTCCGCGACAGGAGGCAGGCTCCCGACAGCGCGACCAACACCGAGGCTTCGACGAACACCAAGCTCAACGCTTCGCGAGCGGGCGGGTAATCGGCCAGGGTCGCGAGCCGCCCGAGGAGAGCTGCGGAGAACAGGGCAAGCGCCGGGATCGCCCGCCCCCAACGCCCCTCGATGCCCGCCCAAAGCGCGAACCCGCCCGCCACCGCGAAGAACGCACCGATGTCGGCGCGGAAACTGGCGACCCCCTCGGGTCGGGTGGCCGCGAGCCCGAGTCGATCACCGAGCGTTTCGGGTTGAAGCCAGGCGCTGAAGGCCAACACGATGGCGAAGAGCCCGACAAGGGCGAAGACCAGACGCGATATGCGGCGCATCGGTGGCTCCGGAGCAAGGTTGCGGTTGCCTCCGCGGCCGGAGGGGATGAGACCTGATCGACGATCATCTTGCGCAGAGACCCGATACGAACAGGTTGTCGTATCTATCGGCAGTAATAGTGCCATAATATGAGCATCGTGGCAAGCGTAGACGGCCTGGGCGGCGCAGGCGCGCCGCTCAGGACTGTGGCCATGGCTGAGATGGGAGACTTCTGGATCGACATCTTCCCGGTCACGAACCGCGAGTTCGCCACGCTTGGTGGAAGCGAGAGGCCATGTGACCCTGGCGGAGCAGACCCCACGGGCGGAGGATATGCCGGCGCCGCGCCCGAGGACCCTCGCCCCGGAGACCAACGACAGTCCGACCTCGCACATCGGCTTCCGCTGCGTGGCGCGTCGTGGCGACGTGACGGCCAATAGCTAAGTTGAGCCCTCGGTGCCCGCCTGGATGGCGTGGATCGCCAGCTCCACGACGGCCCGGGCTCGGCGGGGTGTGAGGTTCTGTTCGAACCTCAGACGCATCCAAGCTTCGAAGCTCATGTTCAGGTCCAGGAGTTCGAGGCGTACGGCGTCGCGTCTCAGGTTCGCAGGCAGCACGGCCTTCAGCGACTCGCGCATCTCTTGGTTCGCCCGTTCCTGGTGCGCGCGAAGCAGCGGCGAACGATGTTTGTGCACATCGGCCGCCCGCTTGTACGGTGCCATCTTCTCAAAGGCGTAGATGCGTCGATCTAGCATCTCGCCAAGTTTTCCCTGCCAATCCTCGGACTTGAAGGGCTGTTGCGCCAGGTCGCGGAACTCGGCCTCGGCCACGTCGGACATCTCCGCGTAGAGGCTGTCCATGTCCTTGAAGTGACGAAACACCGAGCGCAGTCCCACCTGGGCTCGTGCCGCCACGCGCTCGACGCCGGGAGAGACGTCCCCCGCGTGCACAAGGTCGAGCATGGCCTGGACGATGCGCGCCCGGCTGGTGGCGGATCGCTGGTGGCGGCCGTCCAGCTTCACGGCATCGAGTTGCGGCGATTTCTCGCTCATGGCCTTGGCTCCGCCTCGTGATCGATCGCTTCCGCCCCTTCGCAGAGCCGTCGTCAAGGTGCATCAATTTGCTGATTCGCCCGAACCGCGCCTCATGCGCCGGTTCCGCGGCCTCTCCCCTGAGTCGCGACCCGGCGGTCGAGCCCCCTCAGGACTTCGCCGTTGGACCCGCCGGCCGCCCGTTGTCCACCTCTGCGGCCGCCCAGGCGAGCGCGAACCATCCGACCAGGAGGAGCCCCGCCCCGACGCTTTGCAGGGGGAACGCAAGACCCCAGAGCCCGGCGAGCAGAAGGAGCCGGCTCAGGAACAACAGGGCGCCGCCGCTCAGGAAATATGCCGGCGCAAACCGGGCGCGGGCTGCGCCCACCCGCATGAACGTCGCGCAAGCGAAGGTGGCCATGACGTGGGTCAATCCCAGGTGAGCAGGTTCGGCCAGCTCGTGGGCGACCGGGGCTAGACGCGGATTGACGAGAGGTGCGAGATCGACACTCACATAGAGGATCGCCAGGGCGATACCGAGGCGCATCCAGGTTCGCCGCGACCAGAACCGCACAGGGAGGGTCGGTCGTGTGCGCTGCGGGAGCGACCTGGTCTGCTGACCTGCGCTCGTCACGAGCTCCGGGTCCGTCACCGCACCTGCGGTCGAGACGCTCCCGCGTTCATGCCGCATGTGAGGTGAGGGCCCTTCCGCTGGGGGTCTCTGCGCCCGGGCGGCGGTCCGCCAGCGCCTCGAGGAGAGCATAGGCAGTGGTCTCGCTAGCGTTCTGATTCTGCCCGGTGATTAGCCGGCCGTCGACGACCACGTAGGTCGCAAACAGGTCGGAGAAGGCATGTCGGCTCTCGAAGATCGCGCCGGCGGCTCGCAGATCACGTTCTGGGTGCGAGGGGAGGCGGGTGATCCCGAGTTCCCGCAATTGCTTGTCGGTCACGGCCGTCAGGCGCCTCCCACGCACCAACGGCGCCCCTGACTCGTCACGGGCTCGCAGCAGCCCAAGTCCCCCATGGCAAACCGAGCCGATCAGCGTGCCCGCCGCCCACGCGGCGGTGATACCCCGCCCCAAGCTCTCGCTGTCGGCCAGGTCGTAGGCCGCACCCCAGCCGCCCGCGACGAAGACGATGTCGTAGTCGGAGAAGTCGACCTGGGCGATCGGGAGCGAGTGTTGCAGCTTGCAGCACGCGCCCGGATCCTTGAGAAAGCGGCGATCCGCAGGGTGCGCAAATGGCCAGCGGAGGCTTTGTGGCTCGATGGGAATCGGGCCGCCTGCAATACTGGCGAGGTCAACCGCCATGCCGGCGTCTGCGAAGGCGTAATAGGGGCCGGTCATTTCGAACGCGGCGACGCCAGTGCGCCGTCCGCCTTCGCCCAACTGTGCGCAGCTGGTTGTGACGACGAGCGCCCGCTTCCCGTGCGCCACAACGGGCGGCCTTTCCGTACGCGGCTGAAATCCGAGGGTGCGCAACAACCACGGCACGCCTCCATAGACCGCAAGCAAAGCCGCGGCGGCGACCAGGCCCAGCAACGCTTGCTCCATCCGAGCGCCCTCCTCGCGCTTCACGCCTCCGGCGCTCGAGTTTGTGAGTCCCGAATCTTTTGGCGTTATATATGCCATAACATGGGGAGGGGCGCCGGGCGAGCGGAAAAGCGGCTCTGGCGCCTCTGATGACGAAGGGGCGGCGGCGACCTGATCGAACTTGAATAGGCGGGGTGGTTGCGTGAACCTCAGGGTGCCGGCACCTATTGCGCGGCGACGAAGCACCTCCGAAACGCGGACCGCCCGCAGGTCGGTCGTTGGCGCAACAACCGCGCCGAGAATTGCCCTCTGCCCTTCCGACGACGGGAGCGGGCCGTGCAGCGGTTCCGCTGGATGAACACCCTTCAATGTTCGTGGCGACCCGCGCCTCAGTTCACAACCACTTCAACCAGAGGCGCCATCTCGTCACCCGCCAGGAGTATCGAATCCGCCGCTTAGCCGGCATGGCCGAGTGGACGTCCCTGGTGGCCTGAACGCGGCTCAGGGTTGGGCGAACTGCGCCAAGCTGGAGACGCGTTATCAATCGGATGACAGCACCGGCAAAAGGCCTCGATCTTGGATCAGCCTCGCATGGCCTCCACCAGGCGTTGTGCCGTGCGGTTCGCGACATGCCTGATCGGATCGTCGCTGAGGTGGGCATAGATCTCGGTCGTCCGTGATTGCTTGTGGCCGAGCACTTTGCCGACCATGAACAGTGACGCGCCGTCGGCGATGGCGAAGCTGGCGAAGCTGTGCCGCAGGTCGTGCAGCCGCACATTCGTCAGCGGAGGCACATCGTCGGGATGATCGCCGGCTTCCAGGGCGCGCTTGCGCGAGACCTGGTTGGCCCGGACGCGGACCATCTCCCAGTGGTGGCCCAGGCCGACGTAGCAGCCCTCGCCCTTCATCGCGGGGAGCACGAAAGGTGAGCGGCGCTTCGGCTCCGGCCGCTCCCCGGAGTTGTGTCCGCGCATGTCGGGTTCGGCGCGGTTCGCCGCCCAGCGACGCTTCAGGATCGTGACGGCGGCGTCGGCGAGGGGAACGACCTTCGCGCCGGTCTTGGAATCGGGCAGCCGCAGGCAGCTCTTGGTCCAGTCGACCCAGGCCCATTCCAGGGTGAGGATCTCGCTCTTGCGGCAGCCGGTGAGCATCAGGAGCCGCACCGCGTCCGCCATGACCTCCATGCGCGGTTGTTCGCGCTCGATCTCGGCGATCGCTTCGCTGAAGCAGGCGACCTCCCTTTCCGAGAGATAGCGCTCGCGGCGCGTCGTCTTGAAGCCTTTGACGCCACGCGCCGGATTGTGGGTCACCCGGCCGGTCTCGATCCCCCACTGGTAGCAGGCGGCCAGCACCACGACGGCCATGGAGGCGATGCGCTTGCCGCCCTTCACGTTGGAGCGGCGCCGGTGACCCGTCTTCTCGGATCTGGCGGTTTTGCCCTTGGAGATGTCGAGCTGCATCATCGCCACGTCGTTCTTCGTGAGCTCCCGCGCGAGGAGCCGCCCGATGAGCGGCTTGACGTGGTTCTTGAAGATGCCTCGATCGGTGTCCCAACTGCTCGCCTTCTTCTCGGGCTTCAGCGCAGGCCCGTCCTCCAGGTAGGCGTCGGCTAGTTCGGAGACGCTGATCGCCCCGCGTTCCTCGGCCTTGGCGTCCTGGGGGTCGACGCCGCTGCGTAGACCGTGCAGCAGGTCGCCGGCGCGGTCGCGGGCTTCCTTGACGCCATAGTCCGCCCGCAACGGACCCATGGTGTGCTTCCGCTTCTTGCCGCCCCGCCGATAAACAAGGATGAAGCTCTTCGAGCCGGTGGGTCGGACCCGGACGCCAAGACCGGTCACCTCGGTGTCCCAAACGACGTACTCGCAGGCCTCCGGGGCGAGTGCGGCGACCAGTTTTTCAGTCAGTTTCGGCATCGCAGAAGGCCCTTTTCTGGGTACCGCATGGGTACCAGCGGGCGAAAAATGGTACCCAGCTTCGCCCGGTTTCACTTTCGCCCAAAATCTCCATTTATTCAACCTCCACAATGAGTTAGAAACGAGATGAGAGCGTCTGAAAACGGCCGGAAAAGGCCTCCGGGGCCCATGGCATTCAAGAGGTCAGCGGTTCGACTCCGCTTAGCTCCACCATGAAGGCCCGCCGGTAACGCCGGCGGGCCTTCGCCTTATCGCGGGTCCGTCGACGCGGCCGCTTCTGCCTGGCGGCGAGCTGTGGCAACTAGCCGGCGTCCTCGGAGATCCCCGCTTGCGCCGATCGCTCCTCGCCGTCGCCTGCCTTCTCGGCCTCGCCGCCTGCGACACGCCGAAGCCGCGACCCGCCGCCCCGCCGCCGCCGCAGGCCGCCGCGCCCCCAGACGCAGCCGCGCCGAAGGCCGAACCCGCGCCGGCGCTCTCGGCCGGACTGGCGAGCCGCGGCCCGGCCAGCGGCTTCTTCCTCGATCAGGTGGGCCAGGCCGTGGACCCGGCCAACCGCAAGCCGGCCGCGACCTCGGCCGCTGCGCCCCTGACCATCATCGGCTTCGCCTTCGACGACCCCGCCAAGATGCCGGCCAAGGGCGTGGACGTAGTGCTGGATGGGGTGGCGCGCCCGGCGACCTACGGCCAGGCGCGGCCGGATGTGGCCGCCTACTTCAAAAACCCGGCGCTCACCAACGTGGGCTTCACCGCCGACCTGCCGGCCGGGACCCTGCCGCCCGGGCCGCACAAGGTGTCCCTGCGGGTGATCGCCGCCGACGGCGCCGGCTACTTCGAGACCCCACAGGTCGAGGTCACGGTCCGGTAGATTGAAAAGTCCTCGGCAGATCCCCAATTAGGACCTGTCCGGTCGAGCCGCGCCGCTACCGGGCGGCCCGGCCGGAGAGTCGCTTCTATCGAGGACTCTTCGAGGATGAACCGGTCGATACTCTTCGACAGCCCGTTCCTGCTGGGCTTTGAGCACACCCGCAGCCTGATCGAGCGCGCGGCCAAGGCCGCCGCCGAGAGCTACCCGCCGTACAATGTGGAGGACCGCGGCGACGGGGCCCTCCGCATCACCTTGGCGGTGGCAGGCTTCACGCCCGACCAGCTCAGCGTGGCCGTCGAGGATCGGCAGCTCACCGTCACCGGACGCCGGGACGGCGAGGGCAAGCCCGAGGAAGCCTACCTCCACCGCGGCATCGCCGCCCGGGGCTTCGCGAGGAGCTTCGTGCTGGCCGACGGCATGGTGGTGGACGGCGCGACCCTGGAGCACGGCCTGCTCCACATCGACCTGGCCCGGCCGGAGCCGGAAAAGCGGATCCATCAGATCCCCATCCGCACCGCCGGCTGAGCTTAACAAATGAGGCGCGGGTTCAATTTCCCGCCGAATGCGCCGTCGGAAGGCTGAACCGGCTTCCGCCCGACGCGTTGGAGTTTTCGGAGGTGGTCATGATGACACCGGTATTGACATCTGAAGCGTTTGCTGCTCTCGGCGCGCCGAACCTCGTTTATGTTCGGCCGGTCAAGGCGGCGGAGATCCTGGCCAGCGTCCCGAGCGCCAGCATCCAGGGGTTCGAGCTCGATCCCGACCAGACCCTGTATGCGGTGCACCGCGCCGACGGCGAACGACTCGCCGTCCTGACCGACCGCGAGTCCGCGGTGGCCGCGGCCCTCGCCCACGAGCTGGCGCCCGTCTCGGTCCACTAAGCCGTACGCGCAGATGTCCCTCCCCTCGTGGGGAGGGGCGAAGCCGGCGACGCGCGCCGGCTTTTTCATGTCTTGTGGGTCGGCCTAGGCGGCGGTGGAGCGTGGCGAGGCGCCGGGGTCCTGCACCAACAGGGCATGGATCGCATCCGCCGTGCCCGCCTGGCGAAGCTGTTCGCGCAGGTTGGCCTGGCGCAGCATCCGCGACACGCGCGCGAGCGCGCGCAGATGCTCGGCGCCGGCGTCCTTCGGCGCAAACAGGGCGAAGATGAGGTCCACCGGCTTGTCGTCGACCGACTCGAACTCCACCGGTTCATCGAGGCGCACGAACACGCCGCGCATGCGGTCGAGACCCTCGAGGCGGGCGTGCGGAGCGGCGACGCCATGCCCCACGCCGGTCGAGCCGGCCTGCTCGCGCTCCAACAGCGCCTCGAGCACCTCGCCGGCGTCGAGCTTGAGGTTACGGGCGGCGATGTCGGCCACGACCTTCAGCGCCTGGCGCTTGTTGGCCGCGCTCGCGCGCAGGGAGATCGCGTTGCGATCCAGGAGTTCGCCGATATGCATCTGTCTCTAGTACGCCCGTGACTCTCTTGCCGGTCCCTAGCGGACCGGCATGACGGAATGGCGAAGCGCCTTCAGGCCGCGCCGGTTCCGTCGCCGTCTCCGTTCCCGTTCCTCGTCCGCTCAGGATCGATCCAACCGATGTTCCCGTCCGGCCGGCGATATACCACCGACAGTCCGCCGTGGGCAGCGTTGCGGAACACGATTGTTTGAGATTCGGTCAGGTCCAGCTCCATCACCGCCATGGAAACGGTCATCGTCCGCACCGGCTTCTCGGTCTCGGCGATCACCATCGGCTCGGGGAACCCGGCGGCCGAATCGTCCTCCTCCTCGTCCTCGTCCTCGGTGGGGCGGATGACGAAGTAGGCGGCGGTCTCCGCCTGCTTGGCATGGGCGGCCAGGGAGTGGTCGGTCAGGCGGCGCTTATAGCGGCGGATCCGCTTGTCCATCTTCTCGAGCGCCACGTCGAACGCCATGTGCGCATCACCGCCCACGCCGTGGGTGGTGAGCTGCTGGCCTGACGCCAGGGTGACCGCGCAGTCGACCTTGAAGGACTGGCCCTCTCGACTGATCACCACATCGGCGCCGCCGCCGCGTTCGAAGTACTTCTCAATGCTGGTGGAGAGCTGGTCGGCGACTCGCGAGCGCAGGGCATCGCCGACATCGACGTGTTTGCCGGTGACTTGGACTTGCATGCCCCATCAACGCGCCCGTCGCGAGATGGTGTCAACCTTGCGAAAATAGTCCGAGCAACTGGTGGAATCCGCGGGTGAGCAGGCTGCCGGCCAGGACCAGAACGCTCACGCTGACGGCGGTCAGCGCATAGCCGAACAGGGCCAGCAGGCCGTCGCGCTGGACCAGCGCCAGCGAAAGCAGGCTGACCGCTGCGGCGGGCAGGATGTTGCCCAGCGGGATCGGCAGGATCAGCACCACGGCCAGCAGGAAGCAGACGAGACCGATCAGCCGCTCGCCGACGCCCACGAACAGGAACGAGAAGCGCGGCCGCGACACGGCCTCCACACGCTCGATCCAGGGCAGCACCCGCGGCAAGCCTTTCTGGAGGTCGGCCGTGGCGATCGCGCCGCGCCGGACCTTGGCCGGCAGCCATGGATGGCGGGCTCCGATGACAAGCTGCGGCGCCAGCAGCAGGAGCGGAAACCCGAAGATCGTCGTGCCGCCGGGCGGCAGCGGCAGGGTGCAGGCGAGCCCGAAGATCAGCAGCAGGCCGCCCAAGGCGCGCCCCCCGAATCGGTCCACGAGCTGGGCGACAGAAATCTGCGGCTCCTCGTGGTGGGCGAGGTCCTTCAGGATGTCGGACAGCGATTGCTGAGTCTCTGGACGGTCGGGCATTCGACCGATCCATCTGGGGCCTGAGGGTCACCGCGCCAAGGCGTTTTTCGGCAACAGTGCCCAGGGAATGTGACCCAGGTTACACTGCGTCCTTCAGCATGCGCCGGCGCTCGACGGACGAAGGGATACGCATGGCTTCGCGGTACTTCGCCACCGTGCGCCGGGCGATGTCCACGCCGGCCTCCTTCAGGATCTCGACGATGCGGTCGTCGGAGTGGACGTCGGCCTCGCTGGCCTCGGCGTCGATGAGCTGGCGGATGCGGTGGCGCACGCTTTCGGCGGAGTGCGCCTCGCCACCTTCCGTGGACTGAATGGCCGAGGTGAAGAAGAACTTCATCTCGAACACGCCGCGGGGCGTGGCGATGTACTTGTTGGACGTGACCCGGCTGACCGTCGATTCGTGCATGCCGATGGCGTCGGCGACGGTCTTCAGGTTCAGCGGGCGCAGGTGCTCCACACCGTAAGCCAGGAAAGCATCCTGCTGGCGCACGATCTCGGACGAGACCTTCAGGATCGTGCGCGCACGCTGGTCCAGGCTCTTCACCAGCCAGTTCGCCTGGGCGAGGCAGTCGGAAACGAACACCTTCTCCTGATCCGACCGTGCGGCGGCGGAGACCCGGGCGTGGTAGCGCTGGTCGACCAACAGCCTGGGCAGGGTGTCGGCGTTCAGCTCCACGTGCCAGAGGCCGCCGAGCCCCTCGCGCACGAACACATCGGGCGCCACCGGCTGCACCGGCTCGCTGCCGAAGGCCGCACCCGGCCGAGGCGTGAGCCCCTTCAGCTCGGCGACCATCTCGCGCAGATCCTCGTCGTCGACCCCACAGGCCTTCTTCAGCGCCGCCATGTCGCGGCGCGCCAGCAGCGGCAGGTTGTCGAGCAGGGCCGCCATGGCTGGGTCGAAGCGGTTGCGGTCCTTGAGCTGCAGCATCAGGCACTCGCGAACGTCGCGCGCCCCGACGCCGGTGGGCTCGAAGCCCTGGACGACGCCCAGCACCTGCTCCACCAGCGCCGGGTCGCAGCCGAGCCGGTCGGCGACCTCCCACAGCTCCGCCCGCAGGTAGCCGCCTTCGTCGATGGCGTCGATGAGCACGCTGGCGATCGCCGACTCCGCCGGCGTCAGGCCGGCCACCGAGAGCTGGTCGTAGAGGTGCTCGGCCAGGGTCTTTTCGCGGGCGAGGGCGCCCTCAAGGGCGTCGAGGTCGCCGTCGAAGCCCACGGGCCCGCCCTTGCCGGCCCGCGACCAGTCTATGGCCCCGCCGGCGTCCGCCGCCCCGGCGTCGGGCGCATCGCCAGTGGCGCGCTCGCCCGGCGAAACCTCGTCGTGGCTGACGTCCAGTTCGGCGCGGGCGCCGGCGTCGTCGATCCGGTCGGTGGCGTAGTCGGTGGTCGCCGCGTCGGCCGGCGGCTCCGATTCGCCGTCGCCTTCGCGGTCCTCGCGCTGGAGGAGCGGATTGCGCTCCAACTCGCCCTCGACATAGGCCTCGAGCTCGATGTTGGAGAGCTGCAACAGCTTGATGGCTTGCTGCAGCTGGGGCGTGATGACCAGCCCCTGCCCCTGCCGAATCTCGAGACGTGCGCCGAGCGCCACCGAAAAGCCCCCTCTGGCCTGTTTCTTGCTGGGGAGGCTACGGTGACGTTCCCAACCGATTGGTTAATTGCCGGCCGAATTCGTTAAGGCCTCAGGCCGCGAGCGCCGTCTCCGGTTCCGCCTTCCACGGGAACTCCGGGTAGAAGAGGCCCATCAGCCGGTCCGTGTAGGCCACGAGATTGCCGAACGCCCGCGCCTTCTCCTGCAGGGCGCAGGGGAAGAAGGGCGTGTAGAGCGCCGCCAGCATGCAGAAGGCCGTCGCATCCGTTCCGCACGGTCGGTCGCCGAACAGGAACGGCTTGTCGCCCAGGATCTCCGAAAGTGCGTCAAGGGACCGCAGGCCAAGCTCGACGATATCCTCCACGGCGTGGCGCCCGACCCCCTGGGCGTGCATCGCCGCCCGCACCTCGGCAAGCACCTCGGCGCGGATCGCCGCCTGCGCCTCGGGCGGCGCGTGGTCGAAGAAGTGGGCAGGGCCGCGCTCGAAGTTCTCGGGCGTGAGCCAGCGGAAGTAGCCGATCACCCAGCCGAGCTGGTTCTCCAGCATCCGCTCCACCGCCCAGGCCTCGGCCCGCTGACGCGCGGTGAGCCCCTCGTCGAAGTCGACCCCATAGGTGCGCTCCAGGTGCCAGCGGATGAAGGTGGAGTCCGCCACGCGCAGCTCGCCGTCGTCGAGGAACGGGATCTGGCCCGTCGGCGAGTCCTCCGGAACCGCGTCGCACGGCGCGTAGGGAAGGCCGGCCATCTTGAGCTGCACTTCCGTCTTGCCGACGTACGGGCTGACCTGCGGCAGGCCGAAGCCCGCCTGGGCGCCAAAGAGGGTGATCATTGCGGCTCTCCGTCCGTGCGAGTTGACACGGAGGAACAGTAGGGTCCCTCTGCTGCCAGCATTCTGTCAGCAGCTTGGCGGGAGGGACCATGCGACGGGCCGACCGGCTGTTTCAGATCATCCAGGTGCTCCGCCGCCACCGCGGCCCGGTGACGGCGGACGTCATCGCCGAGGAGCTGGAGACCTCGAAGCGGACCATCTACCGCGACATCGCGGACCTGATCGGCCAGCAGGTGCCGATCCGCGGCGAGGCGGGCGTGGGCTACGTGCTGGAAGGCGGCTACGACCTGCCGCCTTTGATGCTGACGCCCGATGAGGTGGAGGCGGCGGTGCTGGGCGCCCAGTGGGTGATGAGGCGCGGGGATCCGGAGCTGGCGCGGGCCGCCCAGGACCTGATCGCCAAGATCGCCGTGGCTGTGCCCGAGCGCCTTCGACCGCTGATCGTCGAGCCTGCGACCCGGGCCGCTCCCAACTGGAACGCCCTGCCCGACCGGCTGGACATGGCAAAGGCCAGACGCGCGATCCACTCCGGGTGCAAGATCCGGCTCGTCTACCGCGACGAGCAGGAGCGGGAGACCGAGCGCACCATCTGGCCGATCGCCGTGGGCTACCACGAGACGGTGCGGCTGCTCATCGCCTGGTGCGAGCTGAGAAACGACTTCCGCAGCTTCCGGACCGACCGTGTGGCGGAGGCCGCGTTTCTCGAGGACCGCTATCCCGAACGGCCGGCGTCGCTGCGCGCCCGCTACCGCAAGTACGCAGCGGCCGAGGCGGAGCGGATGAAGAAGGCCTGGTGCGAACGGGAGGCGCGAGAGGCGAGCTGAGCGGCCTCAGGCGTTGAAGTGGTCGCCCAGGTACACGCGGCGGACCTCGGGGTTGTCGACGATCTCGTCGGGGCTGCCTTCGAACAGCAGTTCGCCCGCGTGGATGATCGAGGCGCGGTCGATGATGTCCAACGTCTCGCGGACGTTGTGGTCGGTGATCAGGATGCCGATGCCGCGCGTCTTCAGATAGCTGATCACCTCGCGGATGTCGGCGATCGCCAGAGGATCGATGCCGGCGAACGGCTCGTCCAGCAGCATGAATGACGGCTCGGAGGCCAGCGCGCGGGCGATCTCCACCCGGCGCCGCTCGCCGCCCGACAGCGAGATCGCCGGCGCGTTCCGCAGGTGCTCGATGTGCAACTCCTCGAGGAGCTGGGTGACCATGGCGCGGGCCTTCTTGCGGTCGCGCTCGCGCAGCTCGACCACGGCCATCACATTGTCGGCCACGGTCATGCCGCGGAAGATCGAGGTCTCCTGCGGCAGGTAGCCGACGCCCATGCGCGCGCGCTGGTACATCGGCTGTGCGGTGATGTTCTCGCCGTCGAGGTAGATCGCGCCGTAGTCCGCCGGGATCAGGCCGGTGATCATGTAGAAGCAGGTGGTCTTGCCCGCGCCGTTCGGGCCGAGCAGGCCGGCGACCTCGCCGCGGGCGAGCCGCAGCGACACGCCCTTCACCACCGGCCGCCCGCGATAGGACTTGCCGATGTTGTCGACGACGAGGCCCTGCCCCGCCTGGACGGGCGCCGCCTGGATGCGTTCCTGCTTCAAGGCCGCCACCTGCTACCGACGCGCCTGGTCGTTGGTCTTCTTGCTCGGGTAGAACACCCCGCGCACGCGACCCTGGGCGTTCTTGCCGCTCGCCTGGCCCACCATGTTGCCTTCGCCGGTGCGCGTGTTGAACACCATCTTCGTGCCGCGCAGGACGTTCTGGCCCTGCACCGCGACCACGTCGCCGGTCATGGTCAGGGTCTCGGTGGCCGCCACGTAGACACCGTTGTTCGCCCGCACGCGCTGGTTGGGGGTCACGTAGTAGACCTGCCCCTCGGCTTCGAGCCGCTCCAGCTCGCCGCAGTTGGCGCCGGCCTGAGCGCCACCCGTGGCCGCGCCCTTGGCGTTGAAGATCCGCAGCACCTGCGCGCGCAGCCGCGAGTCGCCCTGCAGCGCCTCGGCGTTGCCGCGCCAGATGGCGGTGCAGGCGTTGTTCGTCACCTCGAGCTCGTCGGCGGTCATGTCGATGGGCGCGTCCGAGTTGCGGGCGAGCTGGGCCGTGGCCGGAGCCGCCGCCAGCGTCAGCGCCGCCGCCACGATCGGGAAAATGAGCTTCGTCCGCATGCCTGTCGCTCTACTTCGTCTGGAGGCGCGCACGCACGCCGCCCTTGAACACCATCCGCTCGCCTTTGCCGTAAACGGCATAGGACTTCGCGCTGATTTCTCCAAGCGACCCGGAGCCCTGAATGGGACCTGAACCGACGAGTTCCCCGGTCTTGGTGTCGAACAGCGACTCGGCCGTCTCGAAGGACTGCTGAGCACTTGAGATGCGCACGCCGCCGTTCAGTTCAAGCTTACGATTGCCTTCGTGATAGACGCCCGAGCCGCTGGAGATCCGCATCGGGTCCGGCCCTTCCTCGTCCAGCACCAACGCGGGGCGCTCCAGGATAACCCGCTGATAGTCCTTCTGGTCGCGCGTCGCCGAGACCGCGGTGATCACGAAGGCCCGGCCGCGGTCGTCGCGGCCGACGAAGCGCGGGTTCACCAGCCGGATGGGGGCATCGGGGTCGCTGGACGCCTCCGGCTTGGTGCGCAGCGCATTCCACGCCACCGAGCCGGCCATCGCCAGGAGGATGATCACGATCAGCGCCGGGACGCCGATCCGCAGCCAGCGCAGCGCGCGCGACCGCCGGCGCCAGCGGTCCGCCGTGGGGCGGTGGGCTGTGCCGTCCGCAGTGGGGAGGTCCGGCGCGGCCATGCCCGTTCCTTAGGAATGCGCGAAGATGTCGACGTCTTCCCAGCCCGCCACGTCCAGCAGCGCACGGTGCGGGAGGAAGTCGAAACAGGCGCGGGCGAGATGGTCGCGGCCCTCACGGACGAGCATCTCGTCCAAACGCGCACGCAGGCCGTGCAGGTGCAGCACGTCGCAGGCGGCGTAGTTGAGCTGGTCCTGGCTCAGCGCCGCCGCACCCCAGTCGGAGCTCTGCTGGGCCTTCGACAGATCGACGTTCAGGAGTTCGCGGACCACGTCCTTCAGGCCGTGCCGGTCGGTATAGGTGCGCGCGATCTTCGAGGCGATCTTGGTGCAATAGACCGGCGCGGTGACCACGCCGAGGTGCAGCCAGAACATGGCGATGTCGAAGCGGCCGAAATGGAACAGCTTCAGCACGCCGGGATCGGTCAGCACGCGCTTGAGATTGGGGCAGTCGTAGGTGGTCCGGTCGAGCTGGACCACGTGGGCGTCGCCCCCGCCGTCCGAGAGCTGGACGACGCACAGCGGGTCGCGGCCGAGCCGCAGCCCCATGGTCTCGGAATCGATGGCGACCACCGCCGCGCCGGCCAGGGCGTCGGCCGGCAGATCGCCCTTGTGCAGGTGAGTGGTCACTTAGCCTCAACTCCGACGCCGTTTGCCCCACCCCCGCTTTCAGAGGGTGGTGCCCAGGAGAGGACTCGAACCTCCACGGCTATTAACCACTGGTACCTGAAACCAGCGCGTCTACCAATTCCGCCACCTGGGCCCGGTCCGTCGGATCGGGAGGCGGCTACATAGGGCGCCCGGTACAGCCGGTCAACACGGCCTTTTCATCGATCTGGAGTCGCATTGCGGCGCGGGGCCGCATCGTCTATCGGCAGGCGCAGTTACGACGTCTCCAGAGAACGCGCGCGCGCCATGCAGAACCTTGTCACCGTCTTCGGCGGATCCGGCTTCGTCGGTAAGCACGCGGTGCGGCAGCTCGCCCGCGCCGGGTGGCGGATCCGCGTCGCGGTGCGCAACGTGAACCTCGGCTACAACATGCGCATGCTGGGCGACGTGGGCCAGATCGACCTCGTCCAGGCCAATGTTCGCAACGAGGCGTCCTGCCGGCGGGCCCTGGAGGGCGCGACCGCCGCCCTGAACCTGGTGGGCGTCGGCCGCGAGGCCGGTCGCCAGGGCTTCCAGGCGGTGCACGTCATGGGCGCCCGCAACGTGGCCGAGGCCGCCCGCGCCGAAGGGGTGACCCGGATCGTGCAGATGTCGGCGCTGGGCGCCGACGCCAACTCTGCGTCCAAGTACGCCCGCACCAAGGCCGAGGGTGAACTGGCGGTGCGCGAGATCTACCCCGACGCCGTGGTCGCCCGGCCGTCGATCGTGTTCGGGCCCGAGGACGACTTCTTCAACAACTTCGCGGGCATGATGACCATGCTGCCGGCCATGCCGCTGTTCGGCGGCGGCGCGACCCGCTTCCAGCCGGTGTTCGTGGGCGACGTGGCCAAGGCCTTGGCCAAGATGGTCACCCTCGAGGAATGCGCCGGCCAGACGTACGAGCTCGGCGGCCCGGCGGCCTTCACCTTCCGAGAGCTGATGCAGATGATCGCCGCCGAGACGGGCCGCAAGCCGCTGCTGCTGCCGCTGCCGCACGCCGCCGCCGGCGCGCTGGGTTCGGCGTTCGACCTCGTGCAGGGGCTGATGCAGCCGCCGATCACCTCCGACCAGGCCAAGCTGCTGAAGGTCGACAACGTCTGCTCCGGAGCCTACCCGGGCCTGGAGGAGCTGGGGATCACGCCGACGACGCTCGAAGCCGTGCTGCCCACCTACCTCTACCGGTACCGCAAGGGCGGCCAGTACGCCGACCTCGACGAGCGTGAGATGGCGGCGCTCCGCTAGGCAAGCCGCAGGGCGATCAGCCCGCCCACGCCGATCACGATCCGCAGCCAGCCGAACGGCGCGAACCCGCGCCGGGTGACGATCGCCAGCATCAGCTTGATGACCACCACCGCCACCAGGAAGGCGGTGACGAAGCCGATGGCCAGGAGGCCGAGATTGTCGCCGGCCAGGAGTTGGTCGCGGCTCTCGATGGCGTCGAGCACGAAGGCTCCCAGCATGGTGGGGATGGCCAGGAAGAAGGTGAACTCCGCCGCGGCGCGCTTCTCCACCCGGTTCAGCATGCCGCCGACGATGGTGGAGCCCGAGCGCGAGACGCCCGGGATCATCGCCAGCACCTGGAAGAGGCCGATGACGAAGGCGGTCTTGAGCGGAAGCTGATCCGGCTCGCTGTGGATCGGCGCGGGCGCCTTGCGGTCGATGAGCAGCAGCACGACGCCGCCGATGATCAACGAGACACACTGGACCACCGGGCTGTCGAACAGCACACCCTTGATGAAGTCGTGCAGCAGCAGGCCGAGCACGATCGAGGGGATGAAGGCCACGATCACGGAGAGGGCAAAGCGGCGGGACGCGGGATCGCTGGGCAGGGTGATGACCGCGCGCCAGAGCTTGCGGAAATAGAGCACCACGACAGCGAGGATCGCGCCCAACTGGATCATCACCGCGAAGGTGTTCCAGAACGGGTCCGTCAGGCCCATGCCGTGCTTGGCGAGCAGCATCATCCCCGTGGACGAGACCGGGATGAACTCCGTCAGCCCTTCGATGACGCCCAGGATGACGGCGTAGACCCAATCCGGCACGGCGAACTCCAACTGCTCAGGGGATGGCGCAAAGGGGCGGCACTATGGCGAAGAACAGGTTCATCTCAAAATTGGACCAGTTTCGCGTAAGATGCAGGCGCCTCGCGCCACCCCAGCGATCATCTGGAGAATCCTAGTCCAATGATTGTACCATGAGCTTTTCCACAGGCGCGCCGTCGCTTACATGGGCCGCACTGGAAGGAGGCCTCGCCCATGGCCGAGCGCATGCTGAAGTTCACCGTCACCCCCCGCTCCACCCCGGAGAAGCGGGATGCGGCGGCGCGCAAGGGCGACTTCCACGAAATCTACGCCGACTTCATCGACGCCAAGGCGTCCGAGCAGGCCGCGCGCTGCTCCCAATGCGGCGTGCCCTTCTGCCAGACCCACTGCCCGCTCCATAACAACATCCCCGACTGGCTGCGGATGACCGCCGAGGGCCGACTGCAGGAGGCCTACGCCCTGTCGCAAGCCACCAGCTCGATGCCGGAGGTCTGCGGCCGCATCTGCCCGCAGGACCGGCTCTGCGAAGGCAACTGCGTCATCGAGCAGTCGGGGCACGGCACGGTCACGATCGGCGCCGTCGAGCGCTACATCAACGACAAGGCCTGGGAAGAGGGCTGGGTCCGCCCGCTGGTCGCCGGCCCGGACCGCGGCCAGTCGGTCGCGGTCGTCGGCGCCGGGCCGGCCGGCCTCTCAGCCGCCGAGCTGCTGCGCGAGATGGGCTACGCCGTCACCGTCTACGACCGGCACGACCGGGCGGGCGGCCTGCTGACCTACGGCATCCCCGGCTTCAAGCTCGAGAAGTACGTGGTCGAGCGGCGCGTGCAGCGCCTGGCCGACGGCGGCATCGCGTTCCGGCTGGGCTTCGAGGTCGGTCGCGACGCCACGCTCGCCGAGCTGCGCGAGCGGCACGATGCGGTTCTGGTCGCCACGGGCGTCTACAAGGCCCGCGACCTGGAGGTCCCTGGCGCCGGCTCGATGGGCGTGGTTCCCGCCCTCGAATACCTGATCGCCGAGAACCGCTGGGACTTCGGCGACGAGGTCGAAGGCTTCAAGGACGGCCGGCTGCACGCCGCGGGCAAGCACGTGGTGGTGGTCGGCGGCGGCGACACGGCCATGGACTGCGTCCGCACCGCCGTCCGCCAGGGCGCGGCCTCGGTGACCTGCCTCTACCGCCGCGACCGGGCGAACATGCCGGGCTCGGTGCGGGAGGTGGCCCACGCCGAGGAGGAAGGCGTGATCTTCGAATGGCTGGCCGCGCCGCGCGCCGTCACCGGCGAGGCGCTGAAGGCCGCGGGCCTGCGCGCCGCGCGCATGCGCCTGGGGGCGCCCGACGCCACCGGCCGCCAGGCCCCGGAGGAGATCGAGGGCGCCGACTTCGAGCTCAAGGCCGATCTGGTCATCAAGGCGCTGGGCTTCGATCCCGAGGACCTGCCGGGGAACTTCCAGGCGCCGGACCTCGGCGTCACCCGCTGGGGGACGCTGAAGACGGACTTCCGCTCGATGATGACCTCGGTCCCCGGCGTGTTCGCCGCGGGCGACATCGTCCGTGGGGCCAGCCTCGTCGTCTGGGCGATCCGCGACGGCCGCGACGCCGCCCAGGCCATCCACCGCTACCTGACCGCCCACGCCAGCGCCGACGCGCTGATGGCCGCGGAGTGACCGCCATGCCCGACTACGTCGAACACTATCTCTCCGAGCGCCAGCGTCTCATCGACGCCAACGGCGGCTACGACATCACCGAGCAGCACGACGCCTGCGGCGTGGGCCTGGTGTGCGCCATCGACGGCAAGCCGCGGCGCGAGGTGGTCGAGCTGGCCATCCAGGCGCTGAAGGCGGTCTGGCACCGGGGCGCGGTGGGGGCCGACGGCATCACCGGCGACGGCGCCGGCGTGCTGGTCTCGGTGCCCCAGGACTTCTTCGCCGCCCACGTGGAGCGGATCGGCCACCAGGTGCGGCCGGGTCCCATCGCGGTGGGCCAGGTCTTCCTGCCGCGCACCGACCTGACCGCCCAGGAGACGGCCCGGACCATCGTCGAGGCGGAGGCCCTGCGGTTCGGCTTCTACATCTACGGCTGGCGCCAGGTGCCGGTGGACACCTCGGTGATCGGCAAGGACGCCAACGCCACCCGGCCCGAGATCGAGCAGATCATGCTCTCCCCGCCCAAGGGGCTGGAGGGCGAGGCGCTGGAGCGCGCTCTGTTCCTCTGCCGCAAGCGGATCGAGAAGCAGGTGGCCGCCGCCAACATCCAGCACTTCTACCTGTGCTCCCTGTCGGCCCGCTCGCTGATCTACAAGGGCATGTTCCTGGCCGAGCACATCGACCAGTTCTACCCGGACCTCACCGACCCGCGCTTCAAGGCGGCGGTGGCGATCTTCCACCAGCGCTATTCCACCAACACCTTCCCGGAGTGGCGGCTCGCGCAGCCGTTCCGGATGCTGGCGCACAACGGCGAGATCAACACGCTGAAGGGCAACCGCAACTGGATGCGGAGCCACGAGATCCGCATGGCGGCCAACGCCTTCGGCGACTATCAGGACGACGTGAAGCCGGTGATCCAGCCGGGCGGCTCGGACAGCGCGGCGCTGGACAACACCTTCGAGGTGCTGGTGCGCGCCGGGCGCGACGCGCCGATGGCCAAGACCCTGCTGATCCCGGAGGCCTGGAACGCTCGCAACGACGACCAGATCAAGCCGGCGCACAAGGCGCTCTACGCCTACGCCAACGCAGTGATGGAGCCCTGGGACGGGCCCGCCGCGGTCTGCGCCACCGACGGCCGCTGGGTCATCGCCGGCAAGGACCGCAACGGCCTGCGCCCGCTGCGCGTCGCCGAGACCGCCGACGGCCTGCTGATCGTCGGCTCCGAGGCCGGCATGGGCCGGGTCGAGGAGACCCGTATCGTGCGCAAGTCGCACATCGCGCCGGGCCGCATGCTCGCCGTCGACCTCGCCGAAGGGAAACTCTACCGCGAGGAGGAGATCATCGACCGCCTCGCCGCCCAGCACCCCTACGACCGCTGGCTCGGCAACATGGTGGAGCTCGAGGAGCGGATCGGGCCCGGCGAGGAGCCGCGCCTGTTCGGCCGCGAGGAGCTCGTCCGCCGGCAGGCCGCCGCCGGCATGAGCCTGGAGGATCTCGAGCTGATCCTCGCGCCCATGGTCGAGGAGGCCAAGGAGGCGGTGGGCTCGATGGGCGACGACACGCCGCTCGCGGTGCTGTCGAACGAGTACCGGCCGCTCAGCCACTTCTTCCGGCAGAACTTCAGCCAGGTGACCAACCCGCCGATCGACTCGCTGCGCGAGACGGCGGTGATGAGCCTGAAGACCCGGTTCAAGAACCTCGGCAACATCCTGGCCGAGGACGAGACCCAGACCGACGTGTTCGTGCTGGACAGCCCCGTCCTCACCACCGGCATGTACGCCCGCCTGGTCGACTCGATCGGCGAGAAGAACGTGGCCGTGGTCGACTGCACCATGCCGCTGCCGGCCGGCGAGTCCCGGGCGGGCGACGCGCTGCGGGCCAACCTCGAACGGATCCGCATGGAGGCCGAGGACGCGGCCCTGCGCGGCTGCTCGACGATCGTGCTCTCCGACACCGCGACCGGACCGGACCGGGTGGCCCTGCCGATGATCCTGGCGACCGGCGGCGTCCACGCCTGGCTGGTCGCCAAGGGCCTGCGCAGCTATGTCTCGATCGTCGTCCGCTCGGCCGAGTGCCTGGACACCCACTACTTCGCGGTCCTGGTGGGCGTCGGCGCCACCGCGGTGAACGCCTACCTCGCCCAGGAGAGCTTCCTGGATCGCCAGGAGCGCGGGCTCACCGGCGAGCTGTCGCTGCGCGAGCTGTGCCTGAACTTCAAGAAGGCCATCGAGGGCGGCCTCCTCAAGATCATCGCCAAGATGGGCATCTCGGTGATCTCGTCCTACCGGGGCGGGCTGAACTTCGAGGCCGTGGGCCTGTCGCGCTCGCTGGTCGCCGAGTTCTTCCCGGGGATGCCGTCGCGCATCTCCGGCATCGGGCTCGCGGGCCTGGAGGCCAAGGCGGTCGAGCTGCACCGCCGGGCCTGGAACCCCGCGGCGCTCAGCCTGCCGGTTGGCGGCTTCTACAAGGCGCGCCGCGCCGGCGAGGCCCACGCCTTCGAGGCGCGGATGATCCACACCCTGCAGACCGCCTGCGACCGCGGCGACTACCAGGTCTACAAGCGCTTCTCGGACGGCATGCGGAAGATGCCGATCATCCAGTTGCGCGACCTGCTGGCCATCCGCACGGAGGACGCCAAGCCGGTGGGCCTGGACGCGGTCGAGAGCGTCAACGAAATCCGCAAGCGCTTCGTCACGCCCGGCATGAGCCTGGGGGCGCTCAGCCCCGAAGCGCACGGCGTGCTGAACATCGCCATGAACCGGATCGGGGCCAAGAGCGTCTCGGGCGAAGGCGGCGAGGACCGGGCGCGCTACCGGCCGCTGCCGAACGGCGACAACCCGAACTCGGCGGTGAAGCAGATCGCGTCCGGCCGGTTCGGCGTGACCGCCGAGTACCTGAACCAGTGCCGCGAGATCGAGATCAAGGTCAGCCAGGGCGCCAAGCCCGGTGAGGGCGGCCAGTTGCCCGGCTTCAAGGTGACCGAGCTGATCGCCAAGCTGCGCCACGCCACGCCCGGCGTGATGCTGATCAGCCCGCCGCCGCACCACGACATCTACTCGATCGAGGACCTCGCCCAGCTCATCTACGACCTGAAGCAGATCAACCCCGACGCCAAGGTCACCGTGAAGCTGGTGGCCATGACCGGCATCGGCGCGATCGCGGCGGGCGTGGCCAAGGCCAAGGCGGACGTGATCCTGATCTCCGGCAACGTCGGCGGCACGGGCGCCTCGCCCCAGACCTCCATCAAGTACGCCGGCGGGCCGTGGGAGATGGGTCTCAGCGAGGCCAACCAGGTGCTGACGCTGAACAACCTGCGCCACTCGGTGAAGCTGCGCACGGACGGCGGCATCCGCACCGGCCGCGACGTGGTGATCGCCGCCATGCTGGGGGCCGAGGAGTTCGGCATCGGCACGGCCAGCCTGATCGCCATGGGCTGCATCATGGTGCGGCAGTGCCACTCCAACACCTGCCCTGTGGGGGTCTGCACCCAGGACGAGGGGCTGCGGGCCAAGTTCACCGGCAGCCCGGAGAAGGTGATCAACCTCTTCACCTTCATCGCCGAGGAGGTCCGCGAGATCCTCGCCCTGCTGGGGGCCCGCTCCCTGCAGGAGATCGTCGGCCGCACCGACCTGCTGATGCAGGTGAGCCGCGGCGGCGAGCACCTGGACGACCTCGACCTCAACCCGCTGCTGGTCCGCGCCGATCCCGGCGACCACAAGCCCTACTGCACGGTGGAGGGCCGCAACGAGGTGCCCGACACCCTCGACGCCCAGATCGTGCGCGACGCGGGGCCCGTGTTCGAGCGCGGCGAGAAGATGCAGCTCACCTACACCGTCGCCTCGACCCAGCGGTCGATCGGCACCCGCACCAGCTCGCACATCGTGCGCAAGTTCGGGATGGACGGTCTGGCGGCGGGCCACCTGACCGTGCAGCTCAAGGGCTCGGCCGGCCAGAGCCTCGGGGCCTTCGCGGTCCAGGGCCTGCGGATCGAGCTGACCGGCGAGGCGAACGACTATGTGGGCAAGGGGCTGTCCGGGGCGACCATCGCCATCCGGCCTTCCCCGCACCTTCCGGCGCCCGAGAAGAACGCCATCATCGGCAACACGGTGCTCTACGGCGCCACGTCCGGGCGGCTGTTCGCGGCGGGCCTGGCAGGCGAGCGGTTCGCCGTTCGCAACTCCGGCGCCACCGCCGTGGTGGAGGGCGTGGGCGCCAACGGCTGCGAGTACATGACCGGCGGCACGGCGGTGATCCTGGGACCCGTCGGGTTCAACTTCGCGGCCGGCATGACCGGCGGGATGGCCTTCGTGTACGACGCCGACGACAGCTTCCAGCTCTCGCTGAACCGCGAGAGCGTGGTGACCTGCCGGATCGGCAACCCGCACTGGGAAGCCGTGCTGCGCGGCCTGGTCGAGGAGCATGCCCGGGAGACCGGGTCCCGGCTCGCCCAGGAGCTGCTGCGCGACTGGGGTCGGGCGGTGGAGCGCTTCTGGCAAGTCTGCCCGAAGGAGATGGTCGGCCGTCTCGACCACGGCCTCGAGGCCGAAGAGGCCGTCCACCTCCGGGCCTAGGCGAACTCCGGGTCGGGACCGACGTAGCGGGCGCGCGGGCGGATCAGCGCGTCCGTCTGCCCCTGCTCGATCGCGTGCGCGATCCAGCCGGCGCAGCGGGCGACGGCGAACAGGGCGAACGGCGCGTCCGCCGGCAGCCGCAGGGCCTCGCAGATCGCGACCAAGGCGAAGTCGATGTTCGGCGCCTGGCCCGTGACCGCGCGCACGGCCTCGGCGAGCGCCGCAAACCCGGCCGGCGGCTGGAAGCGCGCCAGGAGGGCGGCGGCGCGGGGATCGTCCTCGGGATAGAGCGGGTGTCCGAAACCCGGCAGAGCGCGGTCCTCCACGAGGCGGTTGGCGATCGCCTGGCGGGGCCCCTGCTGCGCCGCTTCGGCGGCGAAGGTGCGCACGGCGGCCGTGGCGCCGCCGTGCCGCGGCCCGGAGAGGGTGGAGAGGCCGGCGAGCGCCGACGCCGAGAGCGACGCGCCGGTGGAGGCGGCCACCCGCGCCGCGAAGGCCGAGGCGTTCAGCTCGTGGTCCGCGACCAGCACCAGCGTGCGGCGGACGAGGTCGGCGCCCGGGCCGCCCGGCCCCTGCCCCCACGCCAGCGCCAGCCGGTTGTGGATCGCACCGCCGCCCACCTCGCCGGCGACCGCGTCGGTCAGCACGTCCAGCAGGGTGGCGGCCTCCACCGCCAGCGCCATCGGATGGCGGCCCCGGGCCGGCGGGTCGGTTCCGGCGAGCGCGGCCAACGCCTGGAAGGCCCGCGTGCGCATGTCGGCGGCCTCCGGCGGCGGCGGCCGCTCGGTCCGCTTGAGCGCCGCGCCGTGGCCGCCCCGCAGCAGCCGCGCCACCGACTCCAGCGTCTCGGTCTCGGCGAGCCGGATGGCGTCTCGGCCGCGGTAGAACAGCCGCCCCCCGGCCACGGTGGTGATCGCGGACGCCAGCACCGGCTCGCCCCAGGCGATCGCGCCGGCCGCCACGTCGGAGACCTTGCGGCTGCGCGACTTCCGCTGCTGCAGGGCCGCGATGTCGGCGGCGCGATAGAGGCTGCGGCGGGAGTCCGCCGGATCGGGACGCACCTGGACGCGGCCGCGGCTGACGTAAGCGTAGAGGGTCTGAGGCCTGACCGACAGTCGGGCCTGGGCGTCTTCGGCGGAGATCCAGTCAGGCGCAGGCATGACATTGATCATATTGATCAAGATTGACCAGGGCAACGTGGAGGCATTTCGTCGGCCCGGCAAGTGCTGAAGGAGACCGCCATGTCCGATGGGCTCGAAGACGTCGTCGCCGCCGAAACCGTGCTGTCCGAAGTGGATGGCCAGAAGGGGCTGCTGATCATCCGCGGCCGCTCGCTCGACGAGCTGGCCGGCCGCACCCGGTTCGAGGACGTGGCCCGCCTGCTCTGGGACGGGTTCTTCGAGAACCTGCCGGACGACCTGACCGCACCGCTGGCGACCGCTCGCGCCGAGGTGTTCGGCGAGGTGGCGGCGCTGGACACCGGTCTGCTTGACCGCACGCCCGTGGAGGCGATGCGGGCGCTCACCGCCCGTCTGGCGGACGGCGACGACGTGGCGACCGCGCTCCGGCTCGCTGCCGCGCCGGCGGTGTTCACCGCCGCCGTGGTGCGCGCCCAGGCGGGCGAGGCGCCGGTGCGACCGGACCCCGCGCTCGGCCATACGGCCGACGTGCTGCAGATGATCACCGGCCGCCCCCCGGAGAAGGGCCACGCCGCCGCCCTCGACACCTACCTCGTGACGGTGAGCGACCACGGGCTGAACGCCTCGACCTTCGCCGCCCGGGTGATCGCCTCGACCCGGGCCGGCCTCACCTCCGCCGTGCTGGGCGGGATCTCGGCGCTGAAGGGACCCCTGCATGGCGGCGCGCCGGGGCCGGTGATCGAGATGCTCGACGAGATCGGCCATCCGGCCAACGCCCGGCCATGGCTGGAGGCGGCGATCGCCCGCGGCGACCGGCTGATGGGCTTCGGCCACCGGGTCTACCGGGTCCGCGACCCCCGCGCCGACGCGCTGAAGGGCGCGGTGCGGCGGCTGAGCGAGGGCGCGAACCCCGGCCGCCTGCAGTTCGCCGAAGCGGTGGAGGCCGCGGCGCTCGCGATCCTGAAGGAGAAGAAGCCGAACCGGCCGCTGGACACCAACGTGGAGTTCTACACCGCCCTCCTGCTCGAGGCCCTGGGCCTGCCGCCGTCGGCCTTCACCTGCGTGTTCGCCATGGGCCGCGTCGCCGGCTGGGTGGCGCACGCCCGGGAGCAGCTCGCCGGCGGCCGGCTGATCCGCCCGCAGTCGCGCTACGTGGGCCCGCTGCCGCTGCAGGCGGCGTGATCCGGCGCGGCGGCGGGGCCGCCGGCCCAGGGTGAGAGTCGTTCGCGCTGGCCTTGCCCGGTGGCCGGGCTAGTTTCCAGCCATGACTCCCGCGGGCCTCTCCCCTGCCGAATCCGCCGCCCTGACCCGGCGGGTCACCCTGCTGTCGGTGGCCACGGCCGCCATCCTGGTGACCCTCAAGGTGGCGGCCTGGTGGGCGTCCGGCTCCACGGCCATCCTCGCGTCGGCCGCCGACTCCGGCCTCGACCTGGTGGCCAGCCTGGTGACCTTCTTCGCTGTCCGCTACGCGGTGGCGCCGCCCGACGCCGAGCACCGGTTCGGCCACGGCAAGGCCGAGGCCTTCGCCAGCCTGATGCAGGCGGGCCTGGTGTTCGCATCCGCCGCCCTGGTGGCCCGGGAAGCCGTGGGCGACCTGCTCAGCCCCCACCCGATCCGGGCGGGCGGCTGGGCGATCGCGGTGATGGTGGTCTCGACGGCGCTGACCTTGGTGCTGATCACCGCCCAGACGCGCGTGTTGCGGCGGACATCCTCGGTGGCGGTCGCCGGAGACCGGGCGCACTACGCGTCGGACCTGGCTTCCAACGTCATCGCGCTGCTCGGCATCGCCGCGTCCGCGTGGCTGGGGGTGAACGGCCTCGACGCCGCCGCCGCCATCGTCATCGCCGCCCTGCTGCTCTGGGGCGCGGTGGGCGTGTTCCGCGAGGCCTCCGGCCAGCTCATGGACAAGGAGCTGTCCGACGAGGCCCGGGCGCGGATCGTCGCCCTGGTGACCGAGGACGCCCGGCTGAGCGACGTGCACCAGCTCCGCACCCGCGCCTCGGGGCCTTACGTGCACATGCAGATGCACGTGGACCTCGACCCGGATCTCAGCCTGGAGGCGGCGCACCGAGCCATCGTGGCGGCCGAGAAGCGCCTGCTGGCCGCCTTCCCCAACGCCGACATCATCATCCACGCCGATCCGCGGGGCCGCGCCGAGCCGCACGGCGGGGCTTTCGCAGAGAGCGCGGCAGAGTAAACGCCCCCTTAAGGGGTGCAGCGCCAGTAACGCGGATTGATTCCCCGCCCAAATCTTCATCACGCCTGGGGCGTTAGCCGGACATGAGCGTCGAACGCACCCTCCACCACTTTCCGCTGGATCCCGCCTCGCGGCAGGTTCGCCTGGCGCTGGGGGAGAAGCGTGTGCCGTTCACCGAGATCTCGGTGAAGTACTGGGAGCGCCCGCGCGAGCTCGCGGCGCTGAACCCCTCCGGCCTGGTGCCGGTGCTGGTGGTCTCGGACGGGGCCGACAGCCTGGTGCTGTGCGAGACCCGCGCCATCCTCGACTACCTGGAGGAGGCCCACCCGGAGCCGCCGCTGCTGGGCCGGGAGGCCGCCGAGCGGGCCGAGGCGCGCCGCCTGCTCCAGTGGTTCGACCGCAAGTTCGAGTTCGAGGCCGGCGGCTACATCCTCCACGAGAAGATGGAGAAGCGGCTGCTGGGCCTTGGCGCGCCCGAGCTCGCCAACCTTCGCCAGGGCCGCGAGGGGGTTAAGAACCACCTCTGGTACATGGACAGCCTGCTGCAGCAGCGCGACTGGCTGGCCGGACGCCGGTTGTCCCTGGCGGATTTCGCCGCGGCCGCCCATCTGTCGGTCATCGACTATTTCGGCGACGTGCCCTGGGCCGACTTCCCCGCGGTGAAGACCTGGTACATGAAGCTGAAATCCCGGCCGGCCTTCCGGCCGCTCCTCATGGACCGCTGGCCGGGGCTGACGCCGGCCCGGCATTATGACGATCTCGACTTCTGACGCGCCCGAAGACCTGATCCGCGCCGAGGCCCTGGCCCTCGGCTTCGACCTCTGCCGGTTCACCGACCTGGACGACGCCTGGCCAGCGGCCGGGCGGCTGGAGACCTTCGTGGGCGAGGGTCGGCACGGCGAGATGGGCTGGATGGCCGAGACCCTGGACCGCCGCCGCCACCCGCGCGCCATGTGGGCCGACGCCCGCTCGGCCATCGTGCTGGGAGTGAACTACGGCCCGGACTCCGACCCGATGCTGGCGCTGCAGGATCCGACGCGGGCGGCGATCAGCGTCTACGCCCGCGGCGACGACTACCACGACCTGATCAAGAAGCGGCTGAAGGCGCTCGCGCGGTTCCTGCAGGCCAGGTTCGGCGGGGAGCTGAAGGTGTTCGTGGACACCGCGCCCCTGCTGGAGAAGCCGCTGGCCGAGCGGGCCGGGATCGGCTGGCAGGGCCGGCACACCAACCTGGTCAGCCGCGAGTTCGGCTCCTGGCTGTTCCTGGGCTCGATCCTGACCACGCTGGAGCTCGAGCCGGACGCGGCGGAGCCGGTCCACTGCGGCTCCTGCACGGCGTGCCTGCAGGCCTGTCCGACCGACGCCTTCCCGGCGCCGTTCCAGCTCGATGCGCGGCGCTGCATCTCCTACCTGACCATCGAGCTGAAGGGGCCGATCCCGCGCGAGTTCCGCCCCGCGCTGGGCAACCGGATCTACGGCTGCGACGACTGCCTGGCGGTGTGCCCGTGGAACAAGTTCGCCCAGGCCGGGCGGGAACAGAAGCTCGCGGCCCGCGAGGCGCTGCGCAGCCCGGGCCTGGCCGAGCTCGCCCGCCTGGACGACGCCGCCTTCCGAGAGCTGTTCGCCAGGGGGCCGGTGAAGCGGATCGGCCGCGACCGCTTCGTCCGCAACGTGCTGTACGCCATCGGCAACTCGGGAGAGCCGGCGCTGGCGCCCGAGGCGGTGGCGCTGCTGGGAGACCCCTCGCCGCTGGTGCGCGGCGCGGCGGTCTGGGCGCTGTCGCGGCTGCTGCCGGACACCGCCTTCGCCGAGCTGCGGGCCCGGACGGCGGGGATGGAACAGGACCCTGAGGTTCTGGCGGAGTGGGCCGCCACCGGCGCGCCGCCTACGCCAGCGCGGCCCTGACGTCATCGACGACCGCGTGCCAGTTCCCGGCCGCCGGCTGCCGGAAGATGCGCATCGACGGATACCAGAGGCTGCGGTCGGGGGCGGGCAGCCAGCGCCAGTCCGGCCCCACGAAGGGCAGCAGCAGGAAGCACGGCTTGCCCATGGCGCCGGCCAGGTGCGCGCCGGCGGTGTCCACCGAGATCACGAGATCGAGGCCGGCCATGATCTCCGCCGTCTCGAGGAAGTCGCGCGCGCCGGTGTCCTCCGGCGCCAGGCTCGTCGCGCCCGGCAGCGCAAGGAGCGCCCGGGCGGCGTCGGCGGGCATGGAGCGGGCGGCGTCGTTGTGGTGCTTCGGGTTGCCGCGGGCGATCACCCCGATCCGCGCGCCCACCGGCCGCGGCGGCGCGGAGAGGTAGGGCGCGGCCAGGGGATCGTCGCTGGGGAATAGAGCCGGGAGCGAGGTCGAGCCCAGCCAGCAGTCCACCTGCGGCAGCGCAACCGAGCCCTCGGCGCGCAGCACCTCCACATCGAGGTTGGCCGCGAACAGGGCGGCGAGTTCGGGGGCGCAGTACCAGGTGGCGCGGACGCCCCGGGCGGCGAGCCGCCCAGCGTAGCGGGCGTACTGGATCTGGTCGCCGAAGCCCTCCTCGGGCCAGATCAGGACGTGCCGGCCTGTGACGTCCTCGCCCGACCAGCGAGGGAAGGGCAGCGGCGGCCGCGCCGCCCGTTGGGGAATGCGATGGCGCGCCTCCAGCAGCGGAAAACCCTCGGCGAGCCGCCCCTGGCCGAGCAGCGCCAGGCCCAGGCCGTGGGTGGAGACCGCACGGCCTGGCTCCAGCTCGAGCGCCTGCCGGAACGCCTGTTCCGCGCCGCGGGCGTCGCCCTGGCGCAGCCGGACGAAGCCGATCCAGTGGTGCGGGCCGGGGGCGTCCGGCGCGGCCGCGGCGACCTCGCGGTACGCGTCCTCGGCGGCGGCGAACTCGCCGGCGTCTCGCAGGCGGTGGCCCTGCTCGTAGAGCGCCTCGGCCGCCGCCCGGTCCATCAGAACGTCGCCTGCGGCATGTCCTTCAGGCGCGGCAGGACCTTGTCCTTGTCGGAGAGCACGGGCTCCACGTCGATCGGCCATTCGATGCCGATGTCCGGGTCGTTCCAGATCACGCCGCCCTCGGTCTGCGGAGCGTAGAGGCCGTCCACCTTGTAGAAGAGCTCGGTGTCGTCGACGAGGGTGCAGTAGCCGTGGGCGAAGCCGCGGGGCACGAAGAGCTGCTCGCCGCCCTCGGCGGTGAGCGTCGCGCCGGCCCACCGGCCGAAGGTGGGCGAGCCCGGGCGCACGTCGACGGCGACGTCGAAGATCGCGCCCTTGAGCACGCGGACGAGCTTGGCCTGGGGATGCGGGGAGGTCTGGAAGTGCAGGCCTCGCACAGTGCCCTTGCGGGCATTGAACGCCTGGTTGTCCTGCACGAAGTCGGCCTCGACGCCGGCGGCCGACATGGCCCGGCGGCTCCAGGTTTCGGCGAACCACCCGCGCGCATCGCCATGGCGCTTGGGCGTGATAAGCAGGAGTTCGGGAAGGGCGAGCGGCGTGATCGTGGTCATGGCGCCTGGGAACTGACGGAAACCGCCACCGCATGGACGAGCCCGCGCCGGAAGACAAGCCGCTGCTGACCGTTTGCGTGATCGCCTACAACTCCGGTCCGCTGCTGCGGCGCTGTCTGGAGAGCCTGGCGGCCCAGACCTTCCGCGGCTTCGAGATCCTCGTCATCGACAACGCCTCGCCCGACCCGGCGGACGCCGAGGTCGCCGCGGCGGCGGCGGGCGTGCGCCTGATCCGAAACACGGAGAACCTGGGCTTCGCCGGGGCGGGAAACCAGGCGGCGCGCGAGGCGCGCGGCCGCTGGCTGGCGCTGCTCAACCCGGACGCCTGGGCCGAGCCGGACTGGCTGGCCGAGCTGGTCGCCGCCGCCCGGCGTCATCCGCAGGTGCGCTCCTTCACCTCCCGCCAGCTCATGGCCGAAGACCCGACCCTGCTGGACGGCCTGGGCGACGTGATGAGCGGCTACGGCATCCCTTATCGGGGCGGCTACCTCGCGCCGGACCCGGGCGACACGGACGAGGCCGAGGTGTTCTCGCCGTGTGGGGCGGCGATGATGGTCGACCGCAGCCTGTTCCTGGAGCTTGGCGGCTTCGACGAGCAGTTCTTCTGCTACTGCGAGGACGTGGACCTGGGCTACCGGCTGCAGCTCGCCGGCGAGCCGACCCTAGTGGTCCCGCGCGCCGTGATCCGGCACGAGGGTTCCGCCACGAGCGGAGGGCGCAAGTCGGAGTTCGCAGTCTTCCATGGCACCCGCAACCGCTTCTGGGTGGTGTTCAAGGACACGCCCGCCCTGCTGCTGCCGGTCGTTCTGCCGCTGCATCTGGCCGCGGTGGCCTATATCTCTTCGCGCGGTCCGAACCGGCCCCACGCGGGCCTCGTCTGGCGCTCTTTCGTGGCGGCGCTGGAGGGCCTGCCGCAGGTGATGCGCAGCCGGGCGCGCGTGCAGCGCCGCCGACGGGTCTCGGCCCTGGCCATCGCCCGCGCCATGACCTGGAACCCGAAGGACCTGACCGCGCGCCGGCCGGTGCTCAGGCCTCTGCGGCCCACTCCACGAGCCGGCGCATGAAGGCCGCGCCGCGTTCGAGCTGCGAGCGCTCCAGGTACTCGTCCGGCTGGTGGGCCTGGGCGATCGACCCGGGGCCGCAGATCACCGTCGAGAAGCCGCCGCGCTGGAACTGGCCGGCTTCGGCGGCGAAGGCCACGACCCGCGGCGGTCCGTTGTCGCCGGCCAGCCGGCGGGCCAGGGCCTCGGCTGCGCCGTCGGGCTCCGGCGCAAAGGGCGGGACGTCGGTCTTCTTCTCCACCATCACCCCGGCCTCCGGCGCGCGGGCCTTCAGCGCGGCGTCCAGCGCGCGCGCCTCGGCGTAGAAGGGCGCCAGCACCTCCTCCACCTCGAAGCCCGGGGGGCAGCGCAGGTCGAAGGTGAAGCCGCACTCACGGGCGATGATGTTGTGGGCGGTGCCACCGCTGACCAGGCCGATGGTGAGCGTCGCGCCCTTCGGCGTGAACGGCGAAGCGGGATCGGCCTCCCGGTCGAGCCGCTGGGCCAGCTCGCCCAGGAAGCTCATCAGCTTCACGGCCTCCATGATCGCCGAGACGCCCTGCTGGGTCTGGCTCGAGTGGGCCTCCCGCCCGGTGACGGTGACCCGGAAGGTGGCGATGCCCTTGTGGCCGTTCACCGCCACCATATCGGTGGGCTCGCCGACCACGACGCATGCGGGCGCCGGCAGCTCCCGGCGGATCACCTCGATCATGGCCGGGGCGCCCAGGCAGCCGATCTCCTCGTCGTAGGAGAAGGCGAGATGCACGGGCTTCGCGGGCCCGGCGGCGACGAGGTCGGGCACCGCGGCGAGCGACAGCGCAAGGAACGCCTTCATGTCGCAGGTCCCGCGGCCGTAGAGCCGGCCGTCGCGCTCGGTGAGCGTCCAGGGGTCGGTGCTCCACGGCTGGCCGTCCACCGGCACCACGTCGGTATGGCCGGAGAGCACGACGCCGCCTTCCGCCGACGGGCCGACGGTGGCCAGCAGGTTCGCCTTGTCGCCATGCTCGTTCGGCACCCGGCGGTGCGGCACGCCGTGGCGGTCCAGATAGGCCTCCACCCAGGCGATCAGCTCGAGGTTCGAGCCGCGGGAGGTGGTGTCGAAGGCGACGAGCGTCCGGAGGATGTCCAGCGCGGCGGGGGTGAGGTCGCGGGCCATGGCGCAGTGGTAGACCGGCCCGAGGGCGCTTGCACGCCCTGTTGCGCGCTGGTCGGCGGTGGCGCCCGAACCTTGGGCAGGAAGCCTAGCCGAGGGCGGTGCGGCCGGGGCCTTCGAGGACGGCGATGAGCTCGACGCGGAAGATGAGCGCCGCGTTGGGCGGGATCTCGCCGCCGGCGCCCTCGGCGCCGTAGCCCTGCTCGGGCGGCACGTAGAGGACCCACTCGTCGCCCGGGCGCATCTGCTGGAGCGCCTCCTGCCAAGCGGGGATCAGGCCGCGCAGCGGCATGGCCGCCGGCTGCCCACGCTCGTAGGAGCTGTCGAACACCTTGCCGTCGATCAGCTTGCCCTCGTAGTGGACCTTCACCTCGTCGGAGAGCTGCGGCTTGATCCCGGTGGCCGGGCCCTGCCTGACCACCTTGTAGAGCACGCCCGACGGCAGGCGCTGGACGCCCGGCTCCTTGGCGGTCTTCTCGATGAAGGCCTTGGACGCCTCGGCCTGGTCCGGCAGGGCCTGACGGCCCTGGCAAGCGGCAAGCGACAGCGCCGCGGCGGCAATCATCAGAATACGGAACATTTCAGACAGCCCTCGGAGGATATCCGCGCTCGCGCAGCGCATCCATGATCTCCTGGGTGTGCTGCGCGTCGCGCGTCTCGATCATCAGGTCGAATTCGGCGCCCTTGGCCGGCACGTCGAGCGCCAGGCGGTTGTGGGCCACCTCGATTATGTTGGCGCCTAGCTGGCCGATGATCGCCGAGACATTGGCCAGCAGGCCCGGACGGTCGTCGCCGATGATCCGCAGGCTGACGATCCGCTGTTCGCGGACCAGCTCGCGCGTCAGGACGGACGCCAGGAGGCGGGTGTCGATGTTGCCGCCGGTGATGACGAGGCCGCACTTCTTGCCGCGGAACCGCTCGGGATAGGCGAGCAGCCCGGCGAGCGCCGCGGCGCCCGCGCCCTCGGTGACGGTCTTCTCGACGTTGCAGTAGAGGGCCACCGCCTTCTCGAAGTGCGGCTCCTCGATCAGCAGGACCTCGTCGATCAGCGGCCGGGCGACGCCATAGCTGATGTCGCCCACCTGCTTCACCGCGATGCCCTCGGCGATGGTCGCCCCGCCGGCCGCCGCGCCGGCGTTCACGCCGCGCATCTTCGCCGTGAAGGAGGGATACATGGCGGGCTCGAGGCCCACGACACGGATGTCGTCCTTGATCTGCTTGGCGGCCGTGGCCATGCCGGCGATCAGCCCGCCGCCGCCGATCGGGACCGGCAGCACCTCCAGTTCGGGCACGTCCTCGAGCATCTCCACCGCCACCGTGCCCTGGCCGGCCATGACGTCCAGGTCGTTGAACGGGTGCACGAAGACCAGGTCCCGCTCCTCGCAGAGCTTGCGGGCGAAGGCGGAAGCCTCGTCGTAGCCCTCGCCGTCGATGACCACCTCGGCGCCGTGGTTGCGCGTCTGCTGCACCTTCACGAAGGGAGTGCCGCGCGGCATGACGATGGTCACGGGGATGCCCAGGCGGGCGGCATGGTAGGCGAGGCCCTGGCTGTGATTGCCGGCGGACGCGGCGATCACGCCCCGCTTCTTCTCGGCCTCGGTGAGCTGCAGCAGCTTGTTGAGCGCACCGCGCTCCTTGTAGGCGGCGGTGAACTGCAGGTTCTCGAACTTCACCCAGACCTCAGCCCCGGTGATCTCGGACAGGGTCCGCGAACGGCGGCAGGGGGTGCGCTCGATATGACCCCGCAGCCGCTCTTCGGCCGCGCGGATGTCGTCGAGGGTCAGGGTCATGGGCGGGCTGCTGTGGCGAAAGGTCGGGCAACCTAACGGCGGGGGGGCCGGCGGGCAACTTGCGCTGTGCACGTGCGAGATGGCGCGGCGCGCGCAATCGGTTTTTGGACATCGCGCGGCCGGCGGGTTTGCTGTAACCGGCTCGTCCGTGCCCGCCGACCCGACGCCCCCGACCAAGCCCGCCCTGTTCCTCGACCGCGACGGGGTGCTCAACGCGGACCACGGCTACGTCAGTCGCTGGGAGGACTTCCAGTGGATCGCCGGGGCGCGGGAGACGGTGGCGGCGTTCAACCGCGCCGGCTGGATCGTGGTGGTGGTGACCAACCAGTCGGGCATCGGCCGCGGCTACTACACCGAGGACGACATGCACGGCCTGCATGCGCGCATGGCCGAGGAGCTCAAGGCGGCGGGCGCGCACGTCGACGCCTTCTACTTCGCCCCGCACCACCCGGACTCGAAGCTCGAGCGCTATCGGCATCCGGACCATCCGGACCGCAAGCCGAACCCCGGCATGCTGCTTAGGGCGATGCAGGACTGGCCGATCGACCGCGAGGCGTCGTTCCTGGTGGGCGACAAGCCATCGGACCTGGAGGCGGCGACCCGGGCGGGCGTGCGGGCGGTGCTGTTCGACGGCGGAAACCTGTACGAATTCCTGGCGGCCGAGGGCCTGCTGCCCGGCTAGCGGCGCTCCATCTTCTCCAGCAGGCGCTCCAGGGTGGAAAGCTCGTCCGCCTCCCCCGGCGGCTTGTCCCAGCGGATGCGGTTGATGCGCGGGAAGCGCATGGCCACGCCGGACTTGTGGCGGCCGGAGCGCTGCAGCCCCTCGAAGGCGACCTCGAAGACCAGCCCCACGTGCGGCTCAGCGCGCACAGAACGCACGGGGCCGAAGCGCTCAACCGTGTTGTCGCGGACGAACTTGTCGATCTGCTTCAGCTCCTCGTCGGTGAAGCCGAAGTAGGCCTTGCCCACAGGGGTGAGCATCCGCTTGCCGTCCGGCCCCTCCGTCCAGGTCCCGAAGGTGTAGTCGGAGTAGAAGCTGGAGCGCTTGCCGTGACCGCGCTGGGCGTACATCAGCACCGCGTCCACCAGGTAGGGATCGCGCTTCCACTTGAACCAGGGCCCCTTTGGGCGGCCGGCCTCGTAGATCGAGTCCCAGCGCTTGAGCATCAGGCCCTCGGCGATCTGCGGGTCGCCGGCCGGCGGGTCGGCGCGGAGCTCCGCCAGGCCCTGCCAGGTCTCGAACGGCTGCAGGGGCGACAGGTCGATGCGCGGGCTGTGCTCCTTGGCCACGAAGGCCTCCAGGCGCTTGCGGCGCTCGGCGAACGGCAGGGTGCGGGTATCCCCGCGCCCCTCGGCGAGGATGTCGTAGGCGCGGATGGCGGCCGGATAGGCGGCCATCAGCTTGGCGTCGACACTCTTGCGGTTCAGCCGCTGCTGCAGGTCGGCGAAGGGCGCCACCTGACCGTCGCGGATGACCAGAAGCTCGCCGTCGATCACGCCCTCGTCGGCCAGGGCGTCTAGGATGTCGGGGAAGGTGCGGGAGATGTCGTCGCCGGTGCGGGTGTAGAGCCGGCGGACTCCGCCCTCGTGCACCGCCTGGACGCGGATGCCGTCCCACTTCCACTCGGCGGCGTAGTCGGCGGGATCGAGCTTGCCGAAGTCGACCTCCTCGTCGATCGCCTGGGCGAGCATCACCGGTCGGAAGCGCCCCGGATTGTCGCTGGACGGCTTCTCGGACCGGCCCTCCAACCAGGCGAACAGGTCCTCGTAGGGCGGGTGGAGCGCGTGCCAGATCTCCTCGATTTCGGCTGGGTCGACGCCGCCCATCTCGGCGGCGGCGCGCTTGGCGAGCCTGGCCGTGAGGCCGACGCGCAGCTCGCGGGTCATCAGCTTCAGCAAGGCCCAGCGCTCGCGCGGCTCGTCCATGGCGTCGAGCCAGCCCTCGATCAGCCGCTGGACCTCGGCCCGGGTGGCGGTGCGCAGCCCGTCCACCACCTCGTTGAGCTCGGGCTCGCGGTTGGCGCCCGGCCGCCTCGGCCAGACCAGGGCGACGGTCTCGGCGAGGTCGCCCACATAGTCGTAGGACCACCAGAAGAGCTGGGGGTCCATCCGCTCCTCCACCGCCTTGCGGATGAAGGTGGGTTTGGCGGCGTCGAAGGTGAGGTCGCCGGTCAGCGCCGCCAGCGCCCAGCCACGGTCGGGATCGGGCGTGTCGCGCAGGTAGTCGCGCACGAGCGTCAGCTTGGCGTTTCGCGACGCCGTCAGCGACAACCGGTCGAGGAGCTCGGCGAAGGCCCGCATGATCTCAAGACGTAGGCGAGCGCCGGCCGAGCTTCAAATCAGCCCTCGCCGATCATGCCGCCGGCGTCGGGACCGATGTCGCCCTCGCCGCGGGTCCCGTCCAGGCCGGTGTCGACGCTGTCGTCGGCGCCCGGCGTGTGCATGCCGGTCCCGGTCTTCGGCGGCAGGCCATCCCCGGCGGGCCGCGAGGCGGGCCCGCCGAAGCCGTCGCCGCCGGTCATGCCGCCGGACGAGCCGGGGTTCAGGGGTTCGGACATGTTAAGCTCCTTTCCGCCGGCAACGTGCGGCCCGGGGCGAGGGTTCAGTCGTCGCCTTCTTCCTCGTAGCCGACCAGGGCGAGCGCGCGGGCGGGGACGCCGTGCAGCTCGGCCCAGCGGGCCAGCGCCTCCTCTCGGCCGTGGGTGATCCAGAGCTCGCCCGGGCGAATCTCGTCCACGGTGGCGGTGAGTTCGTCCCAGTCCGCGTGGTCGGAGATCACCAGCGGCAGCTCGCAGCCGCGCTGGCGGGCCCGGGCTCGCACCTGCATCCAGCCCGAGGCGAAGGCCGAGACGGGGTCGGGGAAGCGGCGGCTCCAGCGGTCCTGGGTCGCCGACGGCGGGGCGATGATGATCTGGCCGGCGAAATCGGTCTTGCGCCCCGTGGTGGCGGGCTCGAGCGGGCCGAGATCGACGCCGTGTTTCTCGTAGAGGGCGTTCAGCCGATCGAGGGCGCCGTGGACGTAGATCGGCCGCTCCCAGCCCGCCTCGCGTAGCAGGCGGATGACCCTCTGGGCCTTGCCGAGCGCATAGGCGCCGACCAGGTGGGCGCGGTCGGGAAACTGGGCCACCGAGCGCAGCAGGCGGGCGATCTCGTCCCCGTCCGGCGGGTGGCGGAACACCGGCAGGCCGAAGGTCGCCTCGGAGATGAACACGTCGCATGGGACGGGCTCGAAGGCCGGGCAGGTGGGATCGCGCCGGCGCTTGTAGTCGCCGCTGACCACCATGGTCAGCCCCTTCCAGCGCACCACGGCCTGGGCCGAGCCCAGCACGTGGCCGGCAGGCGCCAGCGTGATCTCCACGTCGTCGCGGGCGACCACCTCGCCGTAGGCGGCCGGCTGCATGGCGCGGGCGAACTCCAGCCCGTACCGCTCGCCCATGATGTCGAGCGTCTCGGGCGTGGCGAGCACCGCGCCGTGGCCCGAGCGGGCGTGGTCGGCGTGGCCGTGGGTGATCACCGCGCGCCCCACCGGCTGCACGGGGTCGATGTAGAAGTCGCCGGGCGCGCAGTAGAGCCCCTCGGGCTTCGGACAGAGCAGGTCCTGCGGTCGGATCATCGCCTTCATATAAGCGCGGCCGGCGCGGTGGCGATCCCGAACAAGGTGAGCAGAATATTACCGAGAATACATCTTGTTAATTCGGCGTCATGACTGCTGTTTAACGTGTACTCAAGATCGGCCTCTCATATACCCGCCCTCAACGAACGCGGCATTCCCGCCGCAGCACACAGACAGAATTGAGGGTCATCATGTCGAACAACATCACTCCGCTTCTCGGCGTCTTCAACATCGCCATGGCCGCCGTGCCGCTTACTGCCGTCATCGCCTGGATGGGCTCGCTCGCCCTCTAAGACTTGACGCCCTGGCCCCGCGGATTGACCGCGGGGCGGGTCGGGCCTACCCGCTAGGGGGATGAGCGCCGACCCCGACACCCTGCGCCAGATGGCCGAGATGATGGCCGTCGGCGCGCCCCAGGCCGCCGCCCTGGGTTTCCGCCTGGTTTCCGTGGAGCCGGCCAAGGGGGCGATCATGGTCCCCTGGCGCGAGGACCTGGTGGGCGATCCCGACAGCGGGATCATCGCCGGCGGCGTCGTCACCACCCTGCTGGACCACGTCTGCGGCCTCTCGATCATGAGCACCGCGGGCGAGCGCCTGCCGACCGCGACGCTGGACCTGCGGATCGACTACATGCGGGCCGCCAAGCCCCGCGCGGGGGTCACCGCCGAGGCGCACTGCTACAAGGTCACGCGGACCATCGCCTTCGTCCGCGCCCAGGCCTGGGACGAGGACCGCGCCGATCCCATCGCCACCGCCCAAGCGGCCTTCGTGCTGCAGGGAGCGCGGGCATGAGCGACGCCCCCCAGCGGCTCGAGGCCTTCCTCCAGCGCGTTCCCTACATCCGCTTCCTCGGCATGCGCGCCGAGCTGGCGGGCGACGAGATGACGGCGGTCCTGCCGTTCTCGGAGCACCTGGTGGGCAACGTCATGCTGCCGGCCTTGCACGGGGGCGTGCTGGGCGCCTTCCTGGAGACGACGGCGCTTGCCCAGCTCGCGGTGACCCAGAAGTCTTCCAGGCTGCCGAAGACCATCGATGTCACCATCGAATACCTGCGGCCGGGCCGCGCCATGACCACCTACGCCCGCGCGGACCTGCGCAAGGTGGGCCGCCGGATCGCCAACATCCACGTCGAGGCCTGGCAGGAGGCGCGGGCCCATCCCGTCGCGGCGCTGCGCGGGCACTTCCTGCTGGCGCAGGACGACTGACGGCTCCTTAGAGGCGCGTCACCCTTCGGCCGCCGCCTTCTCCTTCTGGATCTTCGCGAGCTCCGCCTTCGCGGCCGCTTCGGCGGCCGTGTCGCCCTTGGCCCGGGCCTGGAGCATGGCCCCGGTGGCCTCCATCTCGCGCACCGGGATCAGGTGGCGGTCGTCGGCGCGGGCGAAGGGCAGGGTCTGGATGCGGGCCAGGACGGCGCGCTGGCGCTGGGCCTCGGGGGTGTCGCCCACGCCATAGGTGAACATGAAGTCGGCGACCTTCTTCTTGATCGCCGGGTCGAGGTCCTTGCGCCAGACCATCGGGTCCTCGGGGATCCTGGGGCTGCGCCAGACGATGTCCACGCTGTTCAGGGTGTGGTTCGCCGCCTCGGTCCCCAGCATGCCCAACCGCTCCATGGAGGCGGTGTTGTTGGTGGCGGCGTCGAGCACGCCGTTGCCGACCGCGAACAGGTTGGCCTCGTGGTTCGCCGACTTCACGGTCTTGAAGCAGGCGTTCGGGTCGATGCCGCGCGGCGCGAACAAATAGGTCATGGGGGCAAGCGTGCCGGACGTCGACTTGGCGTCGCCCATGCCGAAGTCCAGGCTGCGGTCGCAGGCCAGCACCTTGTCGAGGGTGAGGCCGGAGCCCTTCTTGACGATGATCACCGCCTCGTAACCGTCGACGCCCGAGGGGTTCACCGAGCGGGCGAAGACCTCGCCACCGGCCCGCCGCACGGCCTCGAGCCCGGATTGATTGGTGAACCAGCCCACGTCCGTCTGCTTGAAGCGCATGGCCTCGATCAGGCCGGTGTAGTTCGTCCCGAAGAACGGCCGGACCTCCAGGCCCGTGGCCTTTGCCATGTCGTCAAGGAACGGCTGCCAGTCGGCCTCGGCGGACTGCCGGCTCTCGGCCGACAGGATCGAGAACTCCAGCACCTTGTCTTCCGGCTTCTGCTCGGCGCAGGCGGCCAGCGTCAGGGCCAGGGCGAAGGCAAGCGTCAGGCGGCGCGAAATCATGGCGGTCTCCCCCGGACCGGCAGCCTAGCCGGTCGCCGCCGGGCTTGTCGCGCAGCTCGATGACACTTCTGCTACGTGGCGGCCCGCGCGTTCTCGCGCTTGTCGAGCACCGACTGCACCGCGAGCATGGTGTCGACCACGGCGATGGCCGCGACCGTCAGGGCCACGAGGCCGGCAATGTGGCGCTTAGGGTTGTCCCGACCGAGCGCCTTGCCCACGGCGGCCAGGTCCATCACATCGCCGCCGACCCGCATCCAGAACCAGGGGCCGGGCTTCACCGGCGAGAGCAGGCCGGAGCCCGCGGCGATCTCCCGGGCCCCGAACGCGCTCACCGCCGCCTCGTCGGCCTGCAGGCCGAGGTGCTTCGACACCTGCCGTGGCGCGGCGACGGCCAGGATCCCGAGGCCGATGGAGACCAGGCCCAGAGCCCGCTTGGCGACGACGAGGTTCATGGGAGGGGCGTCCTTCTCCGTTCCGAACCGGCAAGACGCGCATGGCGCAGCTTGGTTCCGCGGGCGTTTCCCCTTGTGGCTCCGCCCTTTGGGCATTACCTGCGCCGCCCATGCTGCAAGGACTTTCCCAACAGGCCCGCGAGGCGAAGAGCTGGCCCTTCGAACAGGCCCGCATCCTGCTGGACCGCATCCTGCGCCTGCGCCTGACGGACGCCGAGCGCGACCTCGCCGCGGCGCTGATCGCCCAGGGCAAGTTCGACGAACTGGTCCGCACCCTGCCCGCGTTGACCGAGCCGGTGATCTTCCAGTGCGGCTACGGAGCCTCCGGGCTGCCACATATGGGCACGTTTGGAGAGGCCGCGCGGCCGACCATGGTGCGCAACGCCTTCCGCGCGCTCACCGAGGACGCCATCCCGACCCAGCTCATCGTCTTCTCCGACGACATGGACGGCCTGCGGAAGATCCCGGACAACGTCCCCAACAAGCAGATGCTGGAGGAGGACCGCGACAAGCCGGTGACCAGCGTCCGCGACCCCTTCGGCGAGCACGAGAGCTTCGGCGCGCACAACAACGCCCGCCTGCGCGCCTTCCTCGACGGCTTCGGGTTCGACTACACCTTCATGTCCTCCACCGAGACCTACAGGTCGGGCCGGTTCGACGAGGTGCTGCTGCGCATCCTCGAGCGCTTCGACGCGGTGATGGGCATCATGCTGCCGACGCTCGGCGAGGAGCGGCGGGCGACCTATTCCCCGTTCCTGCCGATCAGCCCGAAGACCGGCCGGGTCCTGCAGGCCCCAACTCTGGAACGCAACGTCGAGAAGGGGACGATCGTCTTCGCCGACGAGGACGGCGAGCGCACCGAGGTCCCGGTGACCGGCGGTCACGTGAAGCTGCAGTGGCGCCCCGACTGGGCCGCTCGCTGGACGGCGCTGAAGGTGGACTTCGAGGCCTCGGGCAAGGACCTGGTGGACTCCGTCCGTGTGTCCAACAAGATCGTCCGGGCGCTGGGCGGCGAGCCGCCGGAGGCGTTCCACTACGAGCTCTTCATGGACGAGAACAACCAGAAGATCTCGAAGTCCAAGGGCAACGGCCTGACCATGGAGGAGTGGCTGCGCTACGGCACGCCCGAGAGCCTGGCCTACTACATGTACCAGTCGCCCAAGTCGGCGAAGCGGCTGTTCTTCGACGTGATACCCAAGGCCACGGACGAGTACCTGTCGCACCTGGACGCCTTCCAGCGTACCACGGCGGAGAAGAACCAGCCGGCCATCGACAACCCGGCCTGGCACGTCCATCGCGGCGCGCCGCCGGCGAAGGGGTCGCCGGTCTCCTTCTCGCTGCTGCTGAACCTGGTGTCGGCGGCGGACGCCTCCACCAAGGAGATCCTTTGGGGCTTCCTGGAGCGCTACATCCCGGGCGCGACGCCGCAGAGCGAGCCGCTGCTCGACAAGCTCGCCGGCTATGCGCTGAACTACTACGAGGACTTCGTGAAGCCCTCGAAGACGTTCCGCGCGCCCACCGACCAGGAGCGCGCGGCGATGCAGGATCTGGTGGCGCGGCTGAAGGCCCTGCCGCCCGGTGTGGACGCCGAGGCCATCCAGAACGAGGTGTTCGAGGCCGGCAAGACGGGCGGATTCGAGCCGCTGCGCGCCTGGTTCGGCGCGCTCTACGAGGTGCTGCTCGGCCAGCCCACCGGCCCGCGCTTCGGCTCCTTCGTGGCGATCTTCGGCGTCGAGCGGACGATCGAGCTGATCGAGCGCGGCCTCTCCGGCGAGCTGGCGAGGGGCTGACCGGTCAGAACGCCGCCATTGCGGCGTGGACAGCGAGCGCCAGCAGCACCAGGGACGACACCATGAACACCGCCCAGCGGACCATGATGTTGTTGGTGGTCGCCTGGACCAGGCTGTGGACCACGCGCAGGCCCACATAGGCCCAGGCGAGCGTGGCGTTGAGGCCGGCGCCCTGCCCCATCACCGCCAGCGCGAGCGCCGTGGCGTAGAAGATGGTCGGCTGCTCCATCAGGTGGTTGTAGTTGTCGGCCTTCCAGCGAACGCTCGGCGGCAGGCGCTCGGCGAGGCTCGCCGCCGTCAGGCTCGGATCGGGCGTGACGCCAGCCTTGCGCATGGCCGGGATGCGGGTGGCGTAGAGCCACGCCCACATCACCAGCGACCAGAGCACCAGCACGATCACCGGCTGGAGAATGGGACTGTTCATGAGTGCTTCCCCCTGTTTCGAAGCGGCACCTTAACACGGCGCGATGCGACGGCGGTGTTGGGCTGACCTTGACGTAAACGGAAGGGTTCGCTTACGCTGTCAGCCATAAGGAAACGCCAGGGAGGCCAGCATGCCGACGGACCTGCGTCGACCCGCCCGAACCTTCACGATCCGGCAGCTTTGCCTGGAGTTCAAATGCACGCCGCGGGCCCTCCGGTTCTACGAGGACAAGGGCCTGCTGAACCCCGCGCGCGACGGGATGAACCGGGTCTACTCCTACAAGGACCGCGCCCGCCTTCAGTTGATCCTGCGCGGCAAGCGTGTGGGCCTGTCGCTGTCGGAGATCGGCGAGATCCTCGACCTCTACGAGGCCGACGAGAGCGGCGCCCAGCAGGCGGCCAAGAGCCTGCGGAAGTTCAAGGAGCGCATCGTGGCGCTCGAGAACCAGAAGGTCGACATCGACAACGCCATCGCCCAGCTCCAGCAGGGCGTGGCGATGATGGAGCAGCGGCTGGCGGAGACCCGTCCCGACCTGCTGCCCAGGGCGGCCGACTACGACCAGGTCTTGCGCCACCGCCTCGACGGGGTAGAGCACAGCGAAGCCAAGTAGCCCCGCGGGCGCGCCGCCCCGGGGACCTCAGACACACCGGAGCGTCCATGACCTTCCAGCCCCCCGTGCGGGACTACCAGTTCCTGCTGCGCGACGTCCTGCAGCTCGAGCGCTACGCCAACCTGCCGGCCTTCGCCGACGCCGCCATGGACACGGTCGACCAGATCCTGGAGGAGGCCGGCCGCTTCACCGCCGAGGTGCTCGCCCCGCTGAACGGCGTCGGCGACAAGGAGGGCTGCGCCTGGAGCCCCGACTTCACGGTGAAGACGCCCACCGGCTTCAAGGAGGCCTACGCCCAGCTCGTGGACGGCGGCTGGCCGGCGCTTGGCGCCGACCCGAACTACGGCGGCCAGGGCCTGCCGCACGTGGTCAACCTCGCCTTCTCGGAGATGAGCTCCTCGGCGAACATGGCCTTCTCGATGTACCCGGGCCTGACCCACGGCGCCTATTCGGCGATCCACGTCGGCGGCACGCCGGAGCAGAAGGCGCTCTACCTGCCCAAGCTTGCCTCGGGGCAATGGGCCGGCACCATGAACCTGACGGAGCCGCACTGCGGCACCGACCTCGGCCTGCTGCGCACCAAGGCCGTCCCGCAGGCGGACGGCACCTATAAAATCAGTGGGCAGAAGATCTGGATCTCCGGCGGCGAGCAGGACCTGACCGAGAACATCGTCCACCTGGTGCTGGCCCGCATCGAGGGCGCGCCGGCCGGGGTGCGTGGCATCAGCCTGTTCATCGTGCCGAAGTACATCCCCGACGCCGACGGCAATCCGGGCGGGCGCAACAGCGTGAAGTGCCTGGGCCTCGAGGAGAAAATGGGGATCCACGGCAACGCCACCTGCGTGATCAGCCACGAGGAGGCCACCGGCTGGCTGATCGGCGAAGAGAACCGCGGCCTGCCCATCATGTTCGTGATGATGAACGAGGCGCGGATCGGGGTGGGCCTGCAGGGCATCGCCCAGGCAGAGGCCGCCTACCAGGCCGCCGCGCAGTTCGCCAAGGAGCGCCTGCAGGGCCGCTCCCTCACCGGACCGAAGAACCCCGACGGCCCGGCCGACCCGATCATCGTCCACCCGGACGTCCGCCGGATGCTGATGGACGCGCGCGCCATCGTCGAGGGCGGGCGCGCCTTCCTGGCCTGGACCGCCCTGCACGGCGACCTCAGCCACGCCAGCCCCGACGAAGCCGTGCAGCAGAAGGGCCGCGACTACATGGCCCTCCTGACCCCGGTGCTGAAGGCGTTCCTGACCGACCGCGGCTTCAAGGTCTGCTCGGACGCCATGCAGGTGCACGGCGGCTCGGGCTTCACCGAGCACTTCCCGGCCAGCCAGTACCTCCGCGACGTCCGGATCGCGCTGATCTACGAGGGCACCAACGGCGTCCAGGCGCTGGACCTGGTCGGCCGCAAGCTGGCTGCCGACGGCGGCCGGGCGGTGATGAGCTTCTTCGCCGAGCTCGACGCCTTCATCGAGGCCAATGGCGGCGACGAGGGCCTTAAGCCGTTCGTGGCCGGCCTCGCCAAGGCCAAGGGCGAGCTGCAGGAGGCCACCATGTGGCTGATGCAGAACGGCCTGGCCAACCCCGAGAACGCCGGGGCCGCCTCCACCGACTACCTGCACCTCTTCGGCCTGACCGGGCTGGCCTACATGTGGACCCTGATGGCCAAGGCGGCGCAGGAGAAGATCGCCGCGGGCGAGAGCGACCCGCTCTACCCGCGCAAGCTGACCATCGGGCGCTATTACATCGAGCGAATCCTGCCGGAGACCTCGGGCCACCTGGCCAAGCTGAAGACCGGCTCGGAGCTGATGATGGCGCTGCCGGCTGAGGCCTTCTGATGGCGAAGCACCGCGCGACCGTGGAATGGGTCCTGACGGACGCCTCTCCCGAGGACTTCCTGAAGGGCCGCTACAGCCGCGGTCACGCGGTGCGTTTCGACGGAGGCCACGAGGTCCCCGCCACAGCCTCGCCGCACGTGGTGGGGAACCGCTGGGCCGTCGCCGGCGCCGTGGATCCGGAGGAGATGCTGGTGGCGGCGATCTCCAACTGCCACATGCTGAGCTTCCTGCATGCCGCACGGGAGGCGGGCTTCGTGGTCGCCCGCTATCTCGACCGCGCCGAAGGGGTGATGGAGAAGAACGCCGAGGGTCGGGTCGCCGTCACCCGCGTCGCGCTCCGGCCCGAGATCGCCTGGGAAGGCAAGGCGCCCACCTCCGGCGAGCTCGACCACCTGCATCACCAAGCGCACGAGATGTGCTTCATCGCCAATTCGGTGAAGACCGAGATCGTCGTGGAGGCGTCGGCGGCCGCCTAGGTTCTCTTTTCGTTCTTGACTCTCCCGGAAGCTTCACCTTGAGCTATCCGCAGGAGGAACGCGCATGGGATATTCCGTCGCTTGGATCGCGGTGAAGGGTGTGACGCCCGAAGCCCTCATGGAAACGCTCGGCCTCGAGCCGGCTGGGAGCGTACGGCGCAACCAGGCTCACGTCGGCGCATTGGCCGGCGGCTGGGCGCTCTACGTTGACGACAACATCGAGCGCGCCTTCGGGCAGCCGCTGGAACGCCTGGTAGCGCTCGGCGCAATGACTTTGGCGGCCCGGGAGGAAGACCACGTCATGTACTGCGAGGCTCGCGGCTACGAGGGCGGCCGCGAGACCTGGCGCGTCGTGCGGGACAGTTCGGAGGAGCCCTACATGCACGTCGCCGTCACGGGCCAGCCCCCGCCACAGTTCGAGGAGATCCGCGCCAACGCTTTCGCCGAGCAGGTGGCGGAAGGCGGCGAGGAGGCCGGCGTCGACATGATCTTCGATATCCCGCTCGAGCTCTCCCGCTCGCTGTGCGGCTACCGGCCGGATCTGGAGGACGGGCCGGAGCTGACCCCGACCCGCGCGATCGGTCAGGCAAAAGGCGGAGGATTCTTCGCGAGGCTGTTCGGCAAGGGCTAGGCCGCGTCAGGACCAGGCCCAGGGTGGAGGAGCGCGGTCAGCCTCGCCCGGAGCCCCGCCGCGTCCTTCAGCTCGCATTCCCAGATCGTCTCGACGCGCCAACCGAGCTCGGCGAGCTCGGCCTGGGTGCGCGCATCGCGCGCGACGTTGCGGCCGACCTTGGCCGTCCAGTAGTCGCGGTTCTGCTTCGGCACCCGACTCCCGCGGGCGCAGTCGTGGCCGTGCCAGAAGCAGCCGTGCACGAAGATCGCCAGGCGCCGAGCCGGCAGCACGATGTCGGGGCTGCCCGGCAGGTCCTTGCGGTGCAGCCGATAGCGGGCGCCGAGCGCGGTCAGCGCCCGGCGCACGGTCATCTCCGGCGAGGTGTCGCGCCCCTTGACGCGGCGCATGACCGCGGAGCGCTTCTCCGGCGGATAGACGTCGGTCAAAGCCCCTCGAACAACGCCGTGGAGACGTAGCGTTCGGCGAAGCTCGGGATGATGGCGACGATCAGCTTGCCGGCCATGTCGTCACGGCTGGCCACGTCGAAGGCGGCGGTGAGGGCCGCGCCCGAGGAGATGCCCACGGGGATGCCCTCCTCCGCCGCCGCGCGCCGCGCCATGGCGAAGGCGTCGTCGTTGGAGACCTGCACCACCTCGTCGATGACACCGCGATCGAGGATCGAGGGCACGAAGCCCGCGCCGATGCCCTGGATCTTGTGCGGCCCGGGCGTGCCGCCGGAGAGCACCGGCGAGGCCTGCGGCTCCACCGCGATCATCTTCACCGACGGCTTGCGGGCCTTCAGCACCGATCCCACGCCGCTGATCGTACCGCCGGTGCCGACGCCGGAGATCACCGCGTCCACGCGGCCTTCGGTGTCGTTCCAGATCTCGTTGGCGGTGGAGACCCGGTGGATCAGCGGGTTGGCCACGTTGTCGAACTGCTGGGGCATGACCGCGCCGGGCGTGGCCTCCACCAGCTCCTTGGCGCGGGCCACGGCCCCGGCCATCCCCTTCTCGGCCGGCGTCAGCTCGAGCTTGGCGCCCAGCAGCAGCAGCATCTTGCGCCGCTCCATGGACATGCTCTCGGGCATGACGAGCGTGAGTTTGTAGCCCTTGGCGGCGGCCACGAAGGCCAGCGCGATGCCGGTGTTGCCCGAGGTCGGCTCAATGATCACGCCGCCCGGCTTCAGCACGCCCTTGGCCTCGAGGTACTCGATCATGGCCACGCCGATCCGATCCTTCACGGAGGCGATCGGGTTGAAGAACTCCAGCTTGGCCACGACCTCGCCCTTGGGCTTCAGGGCGGCGGTGAGGCGCGGCAGCCGCACGAGCGGCGTGTCGCCGATGGTGTCGATGATCGAGTCGAAGATCTTGCCGCGGCCGGCCCGCTCGTAGCGGCTGGCGTCGTAGGTCTTGTCGGGGGTGGCGTCCATGGGCGGCCTCGGTGGCTTTCTCGCTGCGTCCGTTCGCCGCGAAACCTAAGCCTTCTGCTGGGGATTGGAAGCGCCCTCGCCCGCAGGAATCGTCAACTCGCCTTGAGGGCGGCTCTAGGCGGTGCGCGCCCGGGCCGGCGCGCCCGCCAGCAGCGGCTCCAGGAGCTGGGCGGCGAGCCAGCGCACCACCGGCACGGCTACGCCGTCGCCCGTCACGTGCAGGGCGGCGGTGGCCGCCGACGGCAGGCGATAGCTCTCCGGCAGGCCCATGAGCCGGGCGGCTTCCCGCGGGCTCAGCAGGCGCGAGCGCACCCCGCCCTGCCCCACGACCACGATGGACTGGCGCGAGGACCCGCCGCCGGGCGTCCTGAGGCAGCCGGCCACGCCGTCGAAGCGCACCTCGGCCCGCTGCACGCGACGGCCGTCCTCCTCCCGGGTGCGCCGGAAGACGGCGCCCACCGCCCGCTCGCCGCGGGCCTGCATGGCCTCCAGCCGCGCCCGGTGCAGGGGGGCCATCAGCTCGAGCAGGCGGGCCGTGCGCTCTGGCGGGTGCCACCCCACCGCCGCATCGGGCTCCAGCAGGGCGGCTAGGTCGGTGTTGCGCGACGGGGGCGCGGCCAGTCGCCACCAGACCCATCGCTCGGCGAGATGCGGCGGCAGCGCGAGGGCGGCGGCCCTGACGGCGCGCGTGTGGAAGGGGCTCTCGCCGGTGAGGTGCGCCGGCGGCGGCTCCCGCACGGCGAAGACGAAGACCCGCGGCCGCGACTGCGGCAGGAAGGCCTGGGCGTCGATCTCCAGCGCCCCGAAGCGATAGCCCTGGGCAGCCAGCGCCTCGCCCAGGGCCGCGAAGTCCGCGCCGCCGTGCGAGGTGAGGAGGCCGGACACGTTCTCGATCACGATACCGCGCGGCGCGCGTCCCTCGGCGGCGAGCCCCTCCATGAGCCGCCAGAAGCCGAAGAAGGCCGAGGAGCGCCCTCCGGCCAGGCCCGCGCGGGCGCCGGCGAGGCTGAAGTCCTGGCACGGACTCGACGCCCAGGCGAGGTCGGGGACGCCCGGCAGGTCGCCCGCGGCGAGCTTCCAGACGTCGCCTTCGTGGAAGTGGTCGGCCGCGTCGGGAAAGTTCGCCCGGTACGTTCGCGCCTTGACCGGGTCGAAATCGTTGGCGAAGGCGCAGGTCCAGCCGGCGGCGAGGCCGAGCCGCGCCATGCCGCCGCCGGCGAAGAATTCATAGAAGGCGAGGGGCGCGCTCACGGCGGCGAGGCTAAGCTGATTTGCCCGAAGCGCACGCCTGCTGTCATGCTACGGCCATGCGCGCCCTCCCGATCCTTCCGGTTCTGTTCCTCGTCTCGGCCTGCAATCCTCAGGCGCCCGACGGCGCCGCGGCGCCGCCCCCCGCCGACGCGCCCGAGGCTGCGGGACCGCTGCAGGCGGCCCCGCCGTCCACGATCATGGACTTGAGCCAGCCGCTGCTGGCCCGCGGCACGGAGCCGTTCTGGGCCGTGCGGATCGAGGGCACGAAGTTCACCCTGATGCGAGCGGGCGAGCCGGAGAAGGTGTTCGAGGCGCCGGGGGCGCAGATCACGCCGGGCCGCGCCACGTGGCAGGCCAAGGCGCCCGACGGCGACACCCTGGACGTGACCCTCTACGTCAGCGACTGCAGCGACGGGATGAGCGACCTGCGCTACCCGATGGCCGCGGAGGTGGCGAACCTCGGCCGCACCCTCAACGGCTGTGCGGCGAAGATCTCGGAGCTGCCGCGCGAAGGGGCGCAGCCGAAGGGATAAGGTCAGCCGTGGCCGAGTTCGAGCGTCTGGAGCTGCGACTGGGCCGCAGCCTCCGACTTGTGCGGCACGGGCAGCATCAGCCCCACGCCGACCGCGATGGCCGCGGCGGCGGCCAGAAAAGCCTTGAGCGGCATCCCGGGTCCCTCGTCCGTTCTGCGCATCGTGATCCTTGCAGCCTAGCCTGCCCTGGTTAATGGGCGCGCAGAGAACACGCTTAATTATCAGCGAGTTCCCACGGCCAAGCCTGCTGCGCCCTTGACCTGCCGCAGGGTCCGGCGGGCTTAATGGCGGCAACGACAGAAAAACGCCTTCAGGGAGGCGGCGCGATGGAAAGAGCCTACGATCTCGTGATCCGCGGCGGGACGGTGGTGGACGGGTCCGGCGCTGCGCCGGTGGAAGCCGACGTGGCGGTCATGGACGGGCGGATCGCGGCGGTCGGCCGGATCACCGGCGAAGGCCGCGAGGAGATCGACGCCCGCGGTCAGATCGTGACGCCGGGCTTCGTCGACATCCACACCCACTACGACGGCCAGGCGACCTGGGACGAGCGGATGCAACCCTCGTCCTGGCACGGGGTCACCACCGTCGTGATGGGCAACTGCGGCGTGGGCTTCGCCCCTTGCCGCCCGGAGGACCACGACCGGCTGATCCGGCTGATGGAAGGGGTGGAGGACATCCCCTTCCCGGTGCTGAGCCAGGGCCTGCCGTGGACCTGGGAGAGCTATCCCGACTACCTCGACCGGCTGGCTGAGCGACGGTTCGACGTGGACGTCGGCAGCCAGCTTCCGCACGCGGCGCTGCGGGTCTTCGTCATGGGCGAGCGCGGGGCGGACCGCGAGCCCGCGACCGAGGCCGATATCCACGCCATGGCGGCGCTGGCCAGGCGCGCGGCGGAGGCCGGCGCGCTGGGCTTCGCAACCTCGCGGACGCTGAACCACCGCACTTCGGACGGCCAGCCGACGCCCACCCTCACGGCGGGCGAGGACGAGCTGACCGGCATCGCGCTGGGCCTGGCCGCGGCAGGCCGCGGGGTGCTGCAGGTGGTCTCCGACTTCGCCGACCCGGAGGCCGAGTGGGCCATGCTGCGCCGGATCGTCGAACGTTCGGGCCGGCCCCTGTCCTTCAGCCTGGTGCAGAGCCCCCGCGCCCCGGAGAGCTACCGCTACCTGCTGGATCGCCTCGCCGAGGCCACGGCGGCGGGCCTGCCGATGCGGGCGCAGGTCGCCAGCCGGCCGGTGGGCGTGCTGTTCGGCTTCGAGCTGACCATGAACCCGTTCAGCCAGCACCCGGCGTACCGGGAGATCCGCGACCTGCCGCTGGCGGGCAAGGTGGAGCGGCTGCGCGAGCCTGGGTTCCGGGCGCGTCTGCTGCACGAGGAGAGCGAGGCGCAGCGCGGCTTCGCCGGGACCCAGCCGCGCGCCTGGGGCAACATGTTCCTGCTGGGGGAGGAGCCCGACTACGAGCCGACCCGCGACACCACCGTCGCCGCCATCGCGACCCGCACGGGCCGGGATCCGGCCGAGGTTGCCCTCGACCACATGCTGTCCCGCGGCGGCCGCGGCATGCTCTACCTGCCGTTCCTGAACTACGCCGACGGCAGCCTGGACCCGGCCTACGAGATGCTGAGCCATCCCGACTGCGTGCCCGGCCTGTCCGATGGCGGCGCGCACGTGGGGATGATCTGCGACGGCAGCTTCCCGACCACGAACCTCGTCCACTGGACGCGCGACCGGACCCGTGGGCCCAAACTGTCGCTGGAGCACATGATCGCCGGCCAGACACGGCGGACGGCCGAGACGGTGGGCCTGTTCGACCGGGGCCTGGTGGCGCCCCGGTACCGCGCCGATCTCAACGTGATCGACTACGGCCGGCTGTCGCTGAGGGCGCCCGACGTGGCCTATGACCTGCCGGCCGGCGGGCGGCGGCTGATCCAGCGGGCGGACGGCTATACGGCGACCGTCGTGGCCGGCGAGGTCACCTACCGCGACGGAACGCCCACCGGCGCCCTTCCAGGCCGGCTGCTGCGGGGGGCGCGAGGCGCGCCCGCGGCGATGGCGGCGGAGTAGGCCCGCCGTTAGGCGAACCTCAACCTCTGGCCGGTTAGCCGGATAGGCTTACGACCACGCGAGACCTCCCATGACCCGCGCCGGCAGCCGCACGCTCCACCAGCTCGTCTACGCCAGCCGGATCCGGATCCCCTGGCCCGACCAGGCGCGCGAGGTGGACCAGATCGTCCGCGCCTCCATCGAGAACAACCGGCGGGCCGACGTGACCGGCCTGCTGCTGGTGCACGACGGCTGGTTCGTCCAGGCCTTGGAGGGGCCGGCCGAGGCGGTGCTCTCCGCCTACGGCCGCATCCGCGACGACGCGCGACACGAGGATTGCCGCGTGCTGCACGCGGGCCCGGGCGAGAGCCGCAGCTTCGAGGACTGGAACATGTGCGCCCGGCACATGACGCCGGCCGACGAGGCGATCCTCGACACCCTGCACATGCGCGGCGCGTTCGAGCCGCACAAGCTCACCGGCAAGCAGGCCCTGCGGCTGCTGAAGGCCGTGCGCGGCGTCCAGCACAGCACCCAGCTCCGCGCGCTGGGGTAAAAACGAGAACGCCGCATCGCCATCGGCGCGAAATCCCGCCATAAGCCGCGGGATGCCGTCCGCCGTCGCCGAAGCCGAACACGCGCCGCTCGACCGCGCGCGCGCGATCCTGCGCCGCACCTTCGGCCACCAGGACTTCCGCGGCCTCCAGGCCGAGGTGATCGCGGAGGCGCTGGCCGGCCGCAGCGCCATGGCCGTGCTGCCGACCGGCGGCGGCAAGAGCCTCTGCTACCAGATCCCCAGCCTGATGCGGCCGGGCCTGGGGCTGGTGGTCTCGCCGCTGATCGCGCTGATGTCGGACCAGGTGGCCGGGCTGATCCAGTCCGGCGTGGCGGCGGCGCGGCTGGATTCCAACATCGAGCCGGCGGAGAAGGCCGAGACCTGGCGGCGGATCGAGGCCGGCGAGCTCGACCTGCTGTACGTCTCCCCCGAGGGGCTGATGCAGCCCTGGATGCTGGACCGGCTGGCGCGGACGCCGCTGGCGCTCATCGCCATCGACGAGGCCCACTGCGTGAGCCAGTGGGGCCACGACTTCCGCCCCGAATACCGAATGCTGGGGCGGCTGGCCGAGCTGTTCCCTGACGTCCCGCGCCTCGCGGTCACCGCCACCGCCGACGCCCGGACCCGTGAGGACATCCGCGCCGAGCTTCGCCTGGAGGACAGCCGCGAGTTCGTGGCGAGCTTCGCCCGGCCCGAGCTGATCCTGTCCGCCGAGCGGAAGCGGGGCGGCAAGGAGAAGCGGGTCGTCGAGCTGGTCACCGCCCGGCCGGACCGCTCGGGCGTGGTCTACGCCGGCTCGCGCGACGGGACGGAGAAGCTGGCCCAGGCGCTGCGGGACGCCGGCGTGCCGGCGCTCGCCTACCACGCCGGGCTCGAGCGGCGGCTGCGCACCGAGCGGCTGGAGCAGTTCCTGGAAGCGGACGCGGCGGTGATGGTGGCGACCATCGCGTTCGGCATGGGGGTCGACAAGCCGGATGTCCGGTTCGTGATCCACGCCGATCCGCCCTCCTCCATCGAGGCCTACTGGCAGGAGATCGGACGGGCGGGCCGGGACGGCGACCCGGCCGAGGGGATCACCCTCTACGGCGCCTCCGACATGGCCTGGGCGCTCCGCCGCATCGCCGAGCGCGACATGGACGAGGCGGTGAAGCAGGTGCAGGTGCGCAAGGTGCGCCAGCTCTACGCCCTGCTGGATGGCGTCGGCTGCCGGGCCGCCGCCGTGCGCCGCTACTTCGGCGAGACCGGCGTGAAGGCCTGCGGCCAGTGCGATCTGTGCACGGGCGCCGTGGAGACGACGGACGCCACCGAGGCCGCCCAGAAGGCGCTGTCGGCGGCCCACCGGCTAGGCGGCCGCGTCGGTCGCGGGCGGCTCGTGGACCACCTGCTCGGCAAGACCAAGGACCCGAGCGCCTTCGAACAGGGACTGTCCACCTGGGGCATCGGGACCGAGTTCAGCCCCGCCCAGTGGCGGGACCTCACCGAGCAACTGATCTTCGAGGGCCTGCTGCGCGAGGACCCGAACGACGGACGGCCGCTGGTGGGCATCGGCGACGCGGACGCGGTGCGCCAGGTGTTCCGCGGCGAGCGGCGTGTGGCCATGCGCAAGCCGGCCGAAGGCTACGACGCCGGCACGCGCTCGGGACGTGCCCGCAAGCGCAGCCGCGACGCCATGGCGGCGCTTTCCCCGGCCGACCAGCCGCTGTTCGAGGCGCTCAGGGCCTGGCGGAGCCGTGAGGCCAAGGCGCAGCACGTGCCGCCCTACGTGATCTTCAACGATCGCACCCTGGTGGAGATCGCCGCCGCCCGGCCGGGCGGCCGCGCCGCGCTCGCACGGCTGAACGGCGTCGGCGAGGCCAAGCTCGCCCATTACGGAGAGGCGGTGCTGGAGGTGGTCCGGGGCTTCGAGGCCTGAGGGCCGTTCCTCCCCCGCCCCCGCGGGAGAAGGGGAGGAACTTGGCGGCCTAGAACCCGGCCTTGACCTCGACGCCGATGATCCGCGGGTCGTTGACGAAGCCGGTCAGGTTGTTGAAGTCGATGCCGCCTTCCAGCGACTTATCGTTGGTGATGTTGCGGCCGAACACCGCCACCTCCCAGGTCTGCGGCGCGCGGTAGCCGAGGCGGAAGCCGCCCTCGAGCAGGCGGTCGTCGCCGTATTCCGCCGACTGGTAGAGGAAGAAGTTGACCTTGGAGCGGTAGGCCCAGTCCGTGAACACGAAGAGCTCGCCCGCGCCAACGGGCCAGGAATAGCCGGCGGTGACGTTGGCGATCCACTTGGGCGCGTTCGGCAGGCTGTTGCCGTCGATGCGCACCGTCCCGGGCAGCGGGCCGGCCGGGTCCAGCACCGTGCAGCCGCTGCCGCAGGGCTGGGTGAACAGGTCGGAATCCTTCAGCTCGGTCTTGTTGTAGGAGAGGCCGGCGGTGAGCCGCAGGCGGTCGATCGGCTCGGCCTCGGCGTTGAACTCGAAGCCGTAGCCCACCGCCTCGTCGGCGTTGAGCAGGCGGTTGAAGTTGGCGCCGCCGCCGACGGCGGTGATCTGCATGTCCTCGACCTGGTAGTAGAAGACCGTGGCGTCGAAGCGCGCGCGGCCGCCGGGAGCGTCGCCCTTCACCCCGGCTTCGTAGGACATCACCGTCTCCTTCTCGGCGATCGACAGCGTGTCGCCGAACACCAGGCGGCCCTGGATCGAGGGCGCGCGGTAGCCGCGGGAGACGCGGGCGTAGAGGTTCAGGTCGTCGCTCGCGGCGTAGGTCGCGCTGAGGTTGAAGCTGACTTCGCTGGAGTCGGGGCTGGCCCGGAGGATCGGGGTCGGCGGGGCGCCGACCGGCGACTGGGTGCGCTGGGCCAGGAAGTCCTTCTTGTCGTCGGAGTAGCGGATCCCGCCGCCGATCCGAAGCGCGTCGGTAAGGTCGTAGTCGAGATTGGCGAAGACGGCCCAGCTCTCGGTCTTCTGGTTCTGGTAGGCGTAGCCGTCCTGGGCCCCGCCCACGAGGGTGTTGAAGCTGTAGCTGTCGATCTTGATGCTTTCGCGGAAGTAGAAGGCGCCCAGCGTGTAGGCCAGCGCGCCGCTGTCGCCGGCCAACCGCACCTCCTGGGTGAACTGGCCGTGGAACGGCACGCCGTCGGCGCTCTCCGACGGGAACGGGATCAGGCCGGGGCCCGACGGCGGGGCGAAGACCGCCCCGAAGCCGCCGTCGATGTCGGCGCGCGAATAGGTGTCCACCCGCTCGTAAGCGGTGATCGAGGTGATCTCCGGCCCGCCGAGATCGTACGTCAGGAGGAGGTTGGCGCCCGAGGACTCCACCTTCTGGATCGAGCGGGGCTCCGCGTCGTGGAAGACGGTGTCGCGGTCGAAGCCGTCGACGAAGTTGTTCGTGCCCTTCTCGATGATGTTGGCGCGGAACACCCGCGGCGTGCCGTCGAGGTGCTGGTAGTGCAGGTTCAGGAGGGCGGAGAAGGCCTCGGTGGGCGTCCAGAGCAGTTGGCCGCGGACGGCGAACTGATCGTAGCCCTCCAGCACGTTCTTCTCGCCGGTGAAGCCGTTGTCGACCCAGTTGTCGCGGTGCTGGTAAAGCGCCGAGAGGCGGCCGGCCAGGGCGCCCGGGATGATCGGGCCGGAGATCGCGCCCTCGGCGTTGATGGTCGAGAAGGTGGCGTAGGAGGCCTGGGCGTAGCCCTCGAGGTCCTGGGTCGGACGGGCGCTGGCGAACTTCAGCACACCCGCCGGCGTGTTGCGGCCGAACAGGGTGCCCTGCGGTCCCTTGAGCACTTCCACCTGGTCGATGTCGAACAGCGGGAAGCCCTTCAGAACCGGGTTCTCCAGCACCACCTCGTCGTAGACGAAGCTCACCGGCTGGGAGGCGTTCAGGTCGAAGTCGGTGTTGCCGAGGCCGCGGATGTAGGGGCGCGGGAAGGTCCGGCCGAAGCTGGACTCCATCGTCAGGCTGGGCACGCGGGCCGAGAAGACGCGGATGTCGCCGCCGGACGAGCGGATGGCGTCCAGCTTCTCGCCGCTGACCGCGGTCACCGCCACCGGCACGTCGTTGATGTTCTCCGCCCGCTTCTGGGCGGTGACGATCACCTCGCCGATCTCGGTGTCCTGCGCGGCCGCACCGCCGGCCGCCGCCAGCACCGCCATAGCCGCACCCGCCGCCAGCGCCGTGCGCCGCGTCCATGCCCTCTTCATCGAGCGCCCCTTGGATTGTTGATCACGAAGCGGCCGCCCGACTCGCCGGCCGCGACACCGAAGCTACACCGCCGGGTCGCGGCGGTGTCATTCCGGCGGCCCGGAAGCCACGCTTCGGGGCGTCAGCGTGGTTCCTGGGCAACAGGCGGGCGCGGGCGCCTAGGCGACGGGCGCGGCCTCCCAGCCTCCGCCCAGCGCCTTGTAGACCGCCACCACCCAGGTGTTCAGCTCCGTGCGCGCCGCGCTGGCTGCGTCCTCGGCGGCCAGCAAGGAGCGCTCGGCGTCGAGCAGGGTGAGGAAGTCCGTCGTGCCCTCGCGGTAGCGGATCCGGGCAAGCTCGGCGGCGCGCCGGGCGGCCGTGGCCCGGTCGGCCAGGCTGCGGAGGCGGGCCTGCTGCTGGGCGTAGCCCACGAAGGCGTTCTCCACGTCCTCGAGGGCGACGAGCACCGTGCGCTCGTAGTCCGCGAGGGCGGCGTCGCCGCGGGCCTCCTGCGCCCGCAGCCGGGCGCGCGCGCCGGCGAAGTCGAGCGCCGGCCAGCTCACCGTCGGCGTGACGCTCCAGGCGCGGCTGTCGCCGTCGCCGAGCGCGCCGAAATCGCCGGCGAGGAAGCCGAGGAAGCCGCTGACCCGGACGCGCGGGAAAAGGTCTGCGGTGGCGACGCCCACCCGAGCCGTCTGGGCGGCCAGCCGGCGCTCGGCCGCTTGGACGTCAGGCCGGCGTCGCAGCAGGTCGGAGGCTTCGCCGATGGCGAGCGCCTGGACTCGGGGTGGCACGTCCCGGGCCGGGGTCAGCAGGGCGTCCAGCGCCCCCGGACGCTCGCCCACCAGCACGGCGAGCCGGTGGGCGGCGCTCTGGGCCTGGATGGTGAGCGCGGGGATGGTCGCCTCGGTGGCGCTGAGCTCGCCCTGGGCGCGGGCCACGTCGACGGCGTCGCCGGAGCCCACGTCGAAGCGGGCGCGGGTCAGGCGCAGGGTCTCGCGCTGTGTGTCGAGGTTGCGACGGGCGACCTCGAGCCGGTCCTGGGCTCCGCGGAACTCGAGGTAGGTCCGGGCAACCTCCGCGGCGACGGTCACCTGCGCTGCGCGCAGCTCGGCGCGGGCGGCGCCGGCGTCCGCGGACGCCGCCTGGACGCCGCGACGGACTCGGCCGAACAGGTCGATCTCCCAGGCCGCATCGAAACCGGTCTCGAAGGTCTCGTCGGTGAGCGGCGGCCCGCCGGGCTGGGGCGTGCGCCCGTCGCTGTAGGCGGCGGCGGCGGTGACTCGCGGAAGCTGGTCGAGCCGCACGTCGCGGAAGATGGCGCGGGCCTCGCGCACCCGGGCCTCGGCGATCCGCAGGTCGAGGTTGCCGGCCAGGGCCCGGCCGACCAGGTCGTCCAGCACCGGGTCTCCGAACTGCCGCCACCAGGTCGTCTCCACCTGCGCCGAGGTGAAGGCGGCCGGATCGGCCTTGCGGAACTCGGCGGGCGGCGTAGCCGGCGCCTCGTAGCGGGGGCCGACCGCGCAGGCCGAGAGGGAAAGGGCGGCGAGCGGAGCCGCCCACAGGACCTTGGAAGTACGCATGGTGCCTGTCCTCATTCCGCCGGCGCCGGCGCGGGTGCGGCGCCCGCCGACTGGAACCGGCCGCTGAGCTTGCGGATGACCAGGTAGAAGACCGGGGTCAGCATCAGCCCGAAAAGGGTGACGCCGAGCATGCCGGAGAACACCGCCACGCCCATGGCGCGGCGCATCTCGGCGCCCGCACCGTGGGACCAGACCAGCGGCGCCACGCCCATGATGAAGGCGAGCGAGGTCATCAGGATCGGCCGCAGGCGCAGGCGGCAGGCCTCCAGCACCGCGTCCCAGGTGGGCACACCGTGGGCCTCCCGGTCGCGGGCGAATTCCACGATCAGGATGGCGTTCTTGCAGGCCAACCCCACCAGCACGATCAGGCCGATCTGGGTGAAGATGTTGTTGTCGCCGCCGGCCAGGTTCACCCCCACCAGCGCCGAGAGCAGGCACATGGGGACGATCAGGATCACGACGAGCGGCAGGCTCCAGCTCTCGTACTGCGCGGCCAGCACCAGGAAGGCCAGCAGCACGCAGAGCGGGAAGATGTAGATCGCCGTGTTGCCCGCCAGGATCTGCTGGTAGGTCAGGTCGGTCCATTCCCAGCTCATGCCGTTGGGCAGGTTCGCATTGGCGATCCGCTCCATGGCCTTCTCGGCCTGACCGGACGAGAAGCCAGGCGCGGCGCCCCCGTTGATCTCGGCGGACAGGTAGCCGTTGTAGTGGGGCACCCGGTCGGGCCCGGTGGTCTCGTCGAGTGTCACGAAGGCGCCCAGTGGGATCATCTGGCCGCTGCCGTTGCGGGTCTGCAGGCGCAGCACGTCCTCGGGGTCGAGGCGGAAGCGCTGGTCGGCCTGCACATGCACCTCGTAGGTCCGGCCGAACCGGTTGAAGTCGTTCACGTACAGCGAGCCCAGATAGACCTGCATGGTCTCGAAGAGGTCCGTCAGGTTCATGCCCTGGGCCCGGGCCTTCTCCCGGTCGATGTCGGCGCGCACCTGGGGCACGTTGATCTGGAAGCCGGAGAAGACGCCGGCCAGCGCGGGCTCCTTCTGGGCGGCCGCCACCAGGTTCTGGGTCTGGCGGTAGACCTCCTCCGAGCCGAGGCCGGCGCGGTCCTCGATCTGCATCTTGAAGCCGCCGATGGTGCCCAGGCCCATGACGGGCGGCGGCGGGAAGACGGCGATGTTGGCGTCCTGGATCGCGCCGAACTTGCCGTTGAGCTGGCCCGCGATGGCGCCCGCCGACAGCTCGTGGCTGGTCCGCTCCTCGAAGGGCTTCAGCGCCACGAAGACGATCCCGGCGTTGGGCGCGTTGGTGAAGCCGTTGATCGACAGGCCTGGGAACGCCACGGCGCTTTCGACGCCGGGGGTCTTCAGCGCGATGTCGCTCACCTGGCGGATCACGGCCTCGCTGCGGTCGAGGGACGCCGCCTCGGGGAGCTGCGCCGCCGCGATCAGGTACTGCTTGTCCTGGCTGGGCACGAAGCCGCCGGGGGTCTTCATGAAGGCCAGCGCCGTGATGGCGATCAGGCCGGCATAGATCACCAGCGCCACGCTGGAGCGGCCGAGCAGCCGGCTGACGCCGCCCACGTACCGGTCCGAGCTGCGCCGGAAGAAGCGGTTGAACGGCACGAACAGCCAGCCGAACAGCCGGTCGATCAGGAGCTGCAGGCGGTCCTTCGGCGCGCCGTGCGGCTTCAGCAGCACGGCGGCCAGGGCCGGCGAGAGGGTCAGCGAGTTGAACGCCGAAATCAGGGTGCTGATGGCGATGGTGAGCGCGAACTGGCGGTAGAACTGGCCGGTCAGGCCGCTGATGAAGGCGGTCGGCACGAAGACGGCGCAGAGCACCAGGGCGGTGGAGACGATGGGACCCGTCACCTCGTGCATGGCTTGGCGGGCGGCGTCCGGCGGCGAGAGCCCCAGCTCGATGTTCCGCTCCACGTTCTCGACCACCACGATGGCGTCATCGACGACGATCCCGATGGCCAGCACCAGGGCGAACAGGGTGAGCGTGTTGAGGCCGAAGCCCATCATCAGCATCACCGCCAGCGCGCCCACGAGCGACACCGGCACGGCGATCAGCGGGATCACCGAGGCTCGCCAGGTCTGCAGGAACAGCACCACCACGAGGACGACCAGCAGGATGGCTTCGAAGAGGGTGTGCACCACCGCGTCGATGGAGCCGCGCACGAAGACCGTGGGGTCGTAGGCGATCCGGTAGTCGACGCCTTCCGGGAAATCCTTCTTCAGCTCGGCCATGGTGGCCCGCACGTCGGCGGAAAGCTGCAGGGCGTTGGAGCCCGGACGCTGGAAGATCGGCAGGGCGACCGCGGGGCGGTTGTCGAGCAGCGAGCGCAGCGCGTAGCTGTTGGAGCCGAGCTCCACGCGCGCCACGTCGCGCAGGCGGGTGACCTCCCCTTGCTCGCCGGTGCGGATGATGATGTCGCCGAACTCCTCCTCGGTGGAGAGGCGGCCCTGCGAGTTGATGGCCACCTGGAAGTCGGCGGCGCCCGGCGCCGGCGGGGCGCCGAGCTGGCCGGCCACCACCTGCACGTTCTGCTCGCGCACCGCGCGGATCACGTCGCCGGCCGTCAGGCCGCGGGCGGCGACCTTCTCGGGATCGAGCCAGATGCGCATGGCGTAGGGGCCAGAGCCGAACATCTGCACGTCGCCGACGCCGTCGATCCGGGCGAGCTGGTCGCGGACGCGGAGCTGGGCGTAGTTCGACAGGTAGAGCATGTCGTAGCGCTGATCCGGCGAGATCAGGTGCACGACCATGGTGAGGTCCGGGGAGGCCTTGTTGGTGGTGACGCCGGCGCGCTGCACCTCCTGAGGCAGGCGGGGCAGCACCTGGGCGACCCGGTTCTGCACCTGCACCTGGGCCTTATCCAGGTCGACGCCCAGGCGGAAGGTGACGGTGATCGTCACCACACCGTCGGCGGTGGCCTGGGAGGACTGGTACAGCATGCCCTCCACGCCGTTGATGGCCTGCTCGATGGGCGAGGCGACCGTGTCCGCGATGGTCTCGGGGTTGGCGCCGGGATAGACGGCGCGCACCACGACGGTGGGCGGCACCACTTCCGGGTATTCGCTGATCGGCAGGCGCGGCAGGGCGATCAGCCCGACCACGAAGATGATGATCGAGAGCACCGCCGCAAAGCGCGGGCGGTTCACGAAGAACTGCGAGAAGTTCATGGGGACTCGTCCGGGGAGGGGGGACGAGGCCGCCCGGCGCTATTGCGCCGAGCGACCCGTGTCGGCTTGGGCGACGCGCAGGGGCGCGCCGGTGAGCTGGGCCAATTCGGCCTCGGGCAGGCGGAAGGGCTGGACCGTGGGCTTCACGGCTTGTCCGGGCTTCACCCGCTGGCCGCCGTTCACGATGACCACGTCGCCGGGCTTGAGGCCGGCGCGCACGATCCTGAGGTCGCCCACGCGCGGGCCGACCGTCACCGCCCGGTACTGGGCGACGCGGTCCCCGCCCACCACCAGGACAAAGCGCTTGCCGAGGTCGGCGGCGATGGCGCGGTCCGGGATGAGGGCCACCGGCTCGGGACGCGAGCCCACCAGCTTCACGCGGGCGAACAGGCCCGGCGTGAACCGCCCGTCGGGATTGCTGAAGATGGCGCGCCCCTGGATCGTGCCGCTCTGGGCGTCGACCACGTTGTCGACGAACACCAGCCGCCCCTCGTGGGGATGCCCCTGCTCGTCCATCAGGCCCATGTAGACGGGCCCCGGCTGAGTGCGCGCCGTCTCGGCGTACTTCAGGTAGGTCTGCTCGTCGGCGTTGAAGGTGGCGTAGATCGGGCTGTCGGAGACCACCGTGGTCAGCACATCGGAGCTGCTGACCAGGTTACCCTCGGTGATCAGGGCCCGCGACACCCGGCCGGAGATCGGCGCGGTGATGCGGGTGAACTCGAGGTTGAGCTTGGCAGAGGCAAGGGCGGCGGCGGCGGCGTCGAGGGTCGCGCGGGCGGCCTTCTCCTCGGAAACCAGGCGATCGTACTCGCTGCGGGCGAGCGCCGCCTGCTCCACCAGCCGCTCGCCACGACCGCGGTTGGCCGCGGCGAGTTCGAGCCGGGCGCGGCCGGCGGCGACCTCGGCCGTGAGCCGGGCCACCTCGGCCTGGAACGGCCGCGGGTCGATCTGGAACAGCACCTGGCCCTTGCGGACCGTGGCGCCTTCCTGGAACCGGACGCTGTCGATGTAGCCGCCCACGCGCGGGCGGACCTGCACGGTGTCGACGGCTTCGAGACGGCCGGTGAACTCGTCCCAGGTCGGCAGCTCGCGTACGACCACCGGCGACGCGGTCACCTGCGGCGGCGGCGCCTCGGCGGGCCCCTGCTGGGCGCGGGCGCCGCATCCGGCGATGAACAAGGACAGAGCCATCATGGCGCCGAAAGGCGCGATGGAACGCACACGCATGACCAAGCTCCAGCTTCAGTTTGGGCCGCAGGCGTCTTGAACTCCGCGCCTGATCGGCTCACATTGGCGATGTGACTATACCGTTCGGTATCACCTGCAAAGACGATACTGACCGGTCACTCACACGTCAATGCAAGGAAAAATGAAAGTTGGTGGGAGGGAAAATGGAAGGTGGGAGTACAGCCAAGGTGGGTAGCGCTACCGTAGGTGGCAAGGGACCGGACGTGAAAAAGTCCGCCCGCGATCGAATTTTCGAAACGGCCTGCGAGCTGTTCTACGAGCGCGGCATCCGTGCGGTGGGCGTCGAAACCATCGCAGCCGAGGCCGGCGCGACCAAGATGACGCTCTACCGGAACTTCCCCTCGAAGGATGAGCTCGTCGCCGCGTGCCTGCGCGAGCAGGCTCGGGAAAGCTGGAGCTGGTGGGACGAGGTCATCGCCCCGCACGCGGGCGATCCGCGCCGCCAGCTCGAGGCCCTGTTCGAGGCTTTCGGCCAGAAGACCTGCGGCGACACCCGCGGCTGCGCGCTGTCGAACGCCGCCATCGAACTGCACGAGCCGGACCATCCGGCGCGGGGGGTGGCGGTGGATCACAAGACGGAGATGCGAGCCCGGATCGGCGACCTCTGCCGCGAGGCGGGCGCGCCCGACGGCACACTGGCGGACGGGCTGTTCCTGCTGCTGGAAGGCGCCTACGTGGCCCGGGTGACGTTGGGCGAAGACGGCCCTGTCCGCGGCCTGAGCGCTGCGGCCAGGGCCCTCATGACCTGTGCGCTGGACGGCGCTCAGCCGTCGAGGTCGAGCCCCAGGGCCAGCCGCCCCGCGTAGCGGAGCTGCGGCTTCTCCTGCAGGGGATGGAAGCGGGCGCCCTGCACGTCCCGGAACGCCCGCTCCAGCCCAAGCTCGCGGTAGAAGGCGCGACCGCCCACCGCTTCCATGGCGCGCTCCGCGGTCCGGATGGCGGCCTGTCCGGCGATCTGGCGCAGCGCCATGACCCGGCCGGTCGTCTCCGGCCCTGGCCAGGATGACGCAGCAAGCTGAACCATCGCATCGACAGCCGTCTCGCAGCCGATGAAGGCCGTCTCCATCTCCCCGACAAGCTGCACGAGCCCCTCGTCGGGCGCCCGCTTGCGGACCGCCTCGAGCGCGATCGCCCGGGCGCCTCCCGCCACACCGCGATACGCCGAGTAGATGATCGGAAAGGCGATGAGGCTGATGGCGTGGAACAGGGGGTTCCACATGCCCTGCGGCCGGCGCCCGGCGATTGCGGCGTCCGGCACGAACACCTCGGAGAGCTCCACGTCGTGCGACCCCGTCGCCCGCATCCCGAGCGTACGCCAGGTGTCCAGGATCCGGACCCCGTCCGCCTTCAGCGACACAGCGAAGTGCAGAACCGTGGGGCCCGCTTCGGGATCGTCGTAGACCGCGCTGGTGTTGAGCAGGTCGCCCGCGGGACAACCGCTGGAAAAGGCCTTGCGGGCCGTGATGCGGAACCCGCCGTCCACCTTCTCCGCGCGGCCGACGCTTTGAAGCCAGTCGGACCCGCCACTGGAGACCAGCACGAGGTCCTCGGCCGCGACCCGCTTCAGCAGGCCCTCGGTGGGCGCCCCCTCGTGCGTCCGCCGCCACACCGCCAGGGCTACGATGTGGCTGTGCATGGCGAAGGCCAGGCCGGTGGAGCCGCAGCCTGACGCCAGGATCCTGACGACCTCACAGAGCGACGCGTAGCTGGCCCCGCCGCCGCCGAGGTCCTCAGGCACATGCGCCTTGAACAGTCCGGCCGCCTTGAGCAGCGCAAACGCGTCGGCGGCGAACAGGTCCTCGGCGTCGCATCGGGCGGCGCCGGCGGCGATCTCGCCACGCAGCGCCTCGGCGCGAGCGGCCCACTCTGCGGGACGGGAAAGGGTTTCGACTTGGGTCATGGGGAGAGCCTTCGGAAGATCGTTGTTCCGCGAGCATCCGCCTGCCGCCGCCCCTTGGCCAGTTCAGGATCTGAACCGCGGCCGGTACAGCATCTGAACTAGCAGCGTTCTTCGAAGGGCGTACTCTTGGCCCAGCAAGGGAGGCGCCCATGGCTCAGTCCGGATATCTGCAGTTCTGCCCCGTCGCCATGGCGGCCGAGCTGCTGTGCACGCGCTGGACAGCCATAGTGCTGCGGGAGCTGCACGCCGGAACCGCGCGGTTCAACGACCTCCGGCGTGGCGCGCCGCGCATGTCGCCGGCCTTGCTCTCCCAGCGGCTGAAGGAGCTGGAGGCGGCCGGCCTGGTGGTGCGCCGCCCGGCTGCGGGCGAGCCGGGCGTGCTCGAGTACCGCCTGACCGACGCCGGCCTGCAGACACGCCCCTTCGTCGAGGCGCTGGGCGCCTGGGGTCAGCGCTGGATCGACCCTGAGCTCTCGCTGCAGCGCCTCGACGCCCAGTTGCTGATGTGGGACATGCGCCGCAACCTCGACCCCACCCCGCTGCCGCCGCGCCGCAGCGTCATCATGTTCAGGTATCCGGAGCAGCCGGAGGGCCTGCGGTCGTTCTGGCTGGTGGTGGCGCCCGACGCGCCGACGGACCTCTGCTCTGTGGATCCTGGATTCGACGTCGATCTCTACGCCACCAGCGACCTTCGGACGATGACCGCCATCTGGATGGGGGTGGACACCGTGCGGGCGGCCGTGAACAGCGCGCGCCTCACCCTGGTGGGTGACGGCAAGCTGGCGGGAGACATGCAGAGCTGGCTGGGGCTCAGCCCGTTCGCCCGGGAACAGAGGCTGGCAAGCTGAGCCGCGCTTCCCCGGGCCCGGTCATGCGGTAAGAAGGCGCATGCGCGCCCTTGCCCTCGCTCTCGCCGCCGCCCTGTTCGCCGCGCCCGCAGCCGCCCAGCCGGAGGCCCGCTTCGCCGACATCCTGCCGCCGGCCCCCGCCTGGCGCGGGGCGAGCGAGCGGCTCGTGGCGCCGGCGAACCACCCCTGGATCACTCCGGCCGAGAAGGCGGGCTTCCGCACCACGCCGTCCTACGCCGAGACCCTGGACTACCTGCGCCGGCTCGCCGCCGCCTCCGACCTGATCCGGCTCGAACGGTTCGGCGACACGCCGGAGGGGCGGGAGCTGGTGGTGGCGGTGGTCAGCAAGGACAAGGGCCGGCTGGATCCCAAGAAGCCGGTCGTGCTGGCCCAGGCCGGCATCCACTCGGGCGAGATCGACGGCAAGGACGCCGGCCTCATGCTGCTGCGGGACATCACCCAGCGCGGCAAGGCGGACCTGCTGGACAGCGTCAACCTGCTGTTCGTGCCGGTGTTCAACGCCGACGGCCACGAGAACACCTCACCGTACAGCCGGCCCAACCAGCGCGGGCCCGAGAGCCAGGGCTTCCGCACGACGGCCCAGAACCTCAACCTGAACCGCGACTACGCCAAGCTCGACGCGCCCGAGATGCAGGCGATGCTGGCGCTGATCGGCCGCTATGACCCGGACCTTTACCTCGACCTTCACGTCACCGATGGCGTCGACTACGTCCACGACATCACCTTCTCCTTTCCCGGCTGGGGCGGGCGCTACGCCCGCAGCCCGCGTTCGGGCGCGTGGCTGGACAAGGCGCTCCGGCCGGCCATCGAGCAGGCGCTCAGCCGCAACGGCCACTTCCCGGCCCCCTACCTCGACCCCATCGACCCGCGGGCGCCGGAGAAGGGCTTCGCCGTGGGAGCGGACACCGCGCGCTTCTCCACCGGCTTCGGCGACCTGCGCCGGATGCCGACCGTGCTGGTCGAGACCCATTCGCTGAAGCCCTACCGCCAGCGGGTGCTGGGAACCTACGTCCTGCTGGAGGCGACCCTTCGCGCCACCGCGGCGGGCGCAGCCGAGCTGGAGGCCGCCCGGTCGGCGGACCGGACGCTCAGGCCCGACCGCGTGGTGCTGTCCTGGAAGCCCCTGGCGCAGCCGGTGGACCGGATCCTGTTCCGACCGGTCCGCCGGGAGACCTGGCGCTCGGGGGCGTCGGGCCGTGAGGAGGTCCGCTGGCTCGGCCGGCCTGGCGAGCCGGTGCAGGCGCCGGTGTTCGTCTCCGAGCCGGACGTGGTGGTCCAGCGGCCGGCCGCCTACTGGGTGCCGGCCCACAAGTCCGAGGTGATAGACCGGCTTCGCCGGCACGGGGTCTCCTTCGAGATCCTCCGGGCGCCGCGCACGGTGGACGTCGAGCTCACCCGTCTCGTGGCGCCGAAGCAGGAGCCGGCCATGGAGGGCCGCTTCCCGGTGGGCGCGCAGGACTATGTGGCCGCGCGGCGGAGGGTGACCTATGCGCCGGGCTCCGTCCGCGTTCCCACCGACCAGCCGCTGGGCGAACTCGCCAGCATCCTGCTCGAGGCGCGCAGCCCCGACAGCTTTCTGGCCTGGGGCTTCTTCCCCGAGATCCTGCAGCGCACCGAGTACATGGAAGGCTACGTCATCGCCCCGCTCGCGGAGCGGATGCTGAAGGACGACCCGAAGCTCGCCGCCGAGTTCCGCGCCCGGCTTGCCGCCGACCCGGCCTTCGCCGCTGACGGCGACGCCCGCCTGCGCTGGTTCTACGAGAAGACGCCGTACTTCGACCCGCGCTACCTGGTCTATCCGGTGGGGCGCGAGACGGCGGGCTGAGGCTCAGCCCTTGCGCCAGGCGGCCTCCAGGGCGCGGCGGGTCCAGGCGGCGGCCACGTCGGGATCCTCCCAGACCTCTTCCGGCGCCTGGCGGTACGAGGTCTCGCGCACCTCGCCGGTCTTGGTCGCGTAGCGGAAAGGCTCAAGGGCGAGCTCGTCGAACTCGGCCGCGGTGACCGCATCCGACTTCAGGTAGAGCGTGTCGGCGATGGCCAGCGCGAACATGCGCTCGCCGGAGAACACGCCGACGCCGCCGAACATGCGCCGCGTCCGCAGCTCGGGGGCGGCGGCCAGCGCCTCCCGGACCTGCTCGAGGAAGGACGCGCTGACCGCCACGGCGGGCCCTAGACGTCGACCTCGGCGTCGAGGGCGTTCTCCTGGATGAACTCCCGGCGCGGCTCGACCAGATCGCCCATCAGCCGGGTGAACATGTCGTCGGCGTCGTCCGCATGGGTCACCTTCACCTGCAGCAGGGTGCGGGCGTCGGCGTCGAGCGTGGTCTCCCAGAGCTGATCCGGGTTCATCTCGCCCAGACCCTTGTAGCGCTGAATCTTCAGCCCCTGACGGCCGGCGTCCATGATCGCGTTCACCAGGTCGATTGGACCGCGGACGGTGGTGGTCTTGTCACGCCGCGTGAAGGTGGCGACGCCCGAGAAGACCTCCGCCAGCTCCTTGGACCGCTCGGCCAGGCGACGCGCGTCGGCGGCGTGCAGCAGGATGTCGTCCAGCACGATTCGTTCCGAGACGCCGCGCCGGACCCGGCTGAACACGTAGCTGTTCTGTTCGCCCTTCTCGCCGCTCCACGAGCCGTCGCCTTCCTCGGCGTAGAGGTCGAGACGCCGCGCCGCGGCCATGGCGTCGCCGCCGCCATCAACGAAGAGGCCGGCCAGGGCCGACTGCTCGATGGCGAAGGCTGGCGCGCGTGTGGCCAGCCGCTCCACGTTGGCCTTGGCGCCGCGCGAAGTGTTCACCAGCGCCAGCAGATCCTTGCCCGCGAGCCGCTCGCCCGAGGCGAGGTCGAGGGTCGCCCCGTCGGTGCCCTCGTCGACGAGGTAGGTCTCGAGCTCGGAGTCGTCCTTCAGGTAGCGGGAGGACTTGCCCTTGGCCGCCTTATAGAGCGGCGGCTGGGCGATATAGAGATACCCGCGCTCGATCACCTCCGGCATCTGGCGGTAGAAGAACGTCAGCAGCAGGGTGCGGATGTGCGCCCCGTCCACGTCGGCGTCCGTCATGATGACGATCTTGTGGTAGCGCAGCTTCTCGATGTCGAAGTCGTCGCGGCCGATGCCGGCGCCCAACGCCGTGATCAGCGTGCCCACCTGGTCGGACGACAGCATCTTGTCGAACCGCGCCCGTTCCACGTTCAGGATCTTGCCCCGAAGCGGCAGGATGGCCTGGTTCTCACGGTTGCGGGCCTGCTTGGCCGAGCCCCCGGCCGAGTCGCCCTCCACCAGGAAGATCTCGGACTTGGCCGGGTCCTTCTCCTGGCAGTCGGCGAGCTTGCCGGGCAGCGAGGTGATGTCGAGCGCCGACTTGCGGCGGGTGAGCTCGCGGGCCTTGCGGGCCGCCTCGCGGGCGGCGGCGGCCTCGGCGATCTTCTGGACGATCATCCGGGCCTCGTTCGGGTGCTCCTCGAACCAGGTCCCCAAGCCCTCGTTCACCAGGCTCTCCACGGCCGGGCGCACTTCCGAGGACACCAGCTTGTCCTTGGTCTGCGACGAGAACTTCGGGTCCGGAACCTTCACCGACAGCACGCAGGTGAGGCCCTCGCGGGCGTCCTCGCCCGACACGCTGACCTTCTCGCGCTTCGCCGCGCCGGAGCTCTCGGCATAGCCGGAGATGATCCGCGTCAGCGCCGAGCGGAACGCCGCCAGGTGGGTGCCGCCGTCGCGCTGCGGGATGTTGTTGGTGAAACAGAGGACGTTCTCGTGGTAGCCGTCGTTCCACCACAGGGCGAGGTCCACCTCGACGTTCTCGCGCTTGCCGCGGACGACGATGGGCTGCTTGATCAGCGGGGTCTTGGCCTTGTCGAGGTGACGCACGAAGGCCTCGATGCCGCCCTCGTAGCTCATCACCTCCTCGAACGGCTCCGCGCCGCGCAGGTCCTTCAGCCAGATGGTGACGCCGGAGTTGAGGAACGCCAGCTCGCGCAGGCGGTGCTCCAGGGTCTTCAGGTCGAACTCGATGAACCGGAAGGTGTCGGTCGACGGCAGGAAGGTGACCTCCGTGCCGGTGAGGAACTCGCCGTTGTCCCGCTTCGGCGACGTCCCCGTCACCGCCAGGGGGGAAACCGCGTCGCCGCGACGGAACTCCATCTCGTGGGTGAGCCCGCCACGGTGGATCTTCAGCTTCAGGAAGTCCGACAGCGCGTTCACCACCGAAACGCCCACGCCGTGCAGACCGCCGGAGACCTTGTACGAGTTCTGGTCGAACTTACCGCCGGCATGGAGCTGGGTCATGATGACCTCGGCCGCCGAGACGCCCTCGCCCTCGTGGATGTCGGTGGGGATGCCGCGGCCGTCGTCGGTGACGGTGCAGGAACCGTCGGCGTTGAGGATCACCTCCACCCGGGTCGCCCAGCCGGCCAGGGCCTCGTCGATGGCGTTGTCCACCACCTCGTAGACCATGTGGTGCAGGCCCGAGCCGTCGTCGGTGTCGCCGATGTACATGCCGGGGCGCTTGCGCACGGCGTCGAGGCCCTTCAGGACCTTGATCGACTCCGCGCCGTACTCGGCCGCGCCATTCCCGTTGGTCTCGTTCTCTTCGCTCATCACACGTCCAGTTGAATCGGACCGGAGACCCCGACTGGAGGCCGCTCGCCCGCATTCCAATGCAGAGGGACCGGCGCCTTCCCGCGCCCGCCGGCCGGAATCGGCCGAATCTGTCACGACAATATAGGGATGATGCGCGCGCGGCGCACCTGCCCGCGTGCGCGCACGTACGCGCGAGCGGCCACGCTTGCTCCCCGGAAGCCGGCTGGCCACTGTGGCGGCATGCCGTCCGCCCTCCGCTTGGCCCCCCTCCTGGCCGCCCTCCTCGCATCGCCGGTCGCGGGCCAGGGCCTGGTCACCGAGCCCGACTGGCTGCGCCGCCCCTCCGGCGAGGACATGGCCGACGCCTACCCGATGATCGGGCAGGTGCTGGAGATCGAGGGCCGTGCGGTGATCGCCTGCGCGGTCAGCACCGCAGGCCTGCTGGAGGGCTGTTCCGTCGTCGAGGAGGCGCCGGCGGCGATCGGCTTCGGAGCGGCGAGCCTCGAGCTCAGCCGCCTGTTCCGGATGCGGCCGCTGTCGCGCGACGGGGAGCCGGTGACGGGCGGGACCGTGCGGATCCCCATCGCCTTCCGCCTGCCGCCTCCGCGCCCCGACCCGCCGACGGCGGGCGTCCCGCCGACCGCGGCGGCGCTGGCGGCCGGCCGCGCCATCGTCGACGGGCTCGAGGTGATCCCCGCCGCGCAAGCGCACTACGAGGCGCGCGCCCAGACCCTGATCACGACCACGCAGACGGCCGCGGCCGAAGCCGACCGGCGGGCCGCCGCCGAGGCGCTGCGCGCCGCCGTCGGCGCCCGGATGCCGGAGCTGCGGGAAGCCTATGCCGCCGCCTTCGCCCGCGCGCTGAGCGAGGCCGAGCTCACGGCCCTGGCGCAGGAGGCCGGCACGCCTGGTCGGGCGGTGTGGCGGCCGGGGCAGGCGCGGGAGGCGCTGGAGCAGGACCTCCACGGCGAGTTCCTGCGCCGGGCCGCCCCCGTGGCCCGCGCGGCCTTCTGCGCGAAGCACGCCTGCGCGCCGCGAGGTTCGGCGTTCCTGCCGCGCGCCGACGATCCGATCTGGGAGCCGATCTGGGCGGACCGGCCGAACCCCGGCGCGGTCATCGCCGCCACGCCCATGGTCGCGAAGCTGATGGGGCTGGGCGGTCAGGTTCGGCTGCGCTGCCGGGTGACGCGCAACGGCGTGCTGGAGGACTGCCGCGCGGTCGCCGAAGCGCCCGCCGGCCTGGGCTTCGCCGCCGCCGCCGTCCGGCTCTCGCAGGCCTATCGCCTGAGCCCCACGCAGGCGGCGGGAGGCGCCGCCGGCCAAACCATGGGGCTCGACATCGTGTTTCCGGCCCTGATCCCGCGGGCCGCCTATGCCCCGCGCAAGGGCGCCAGCCGCGCGGCCCGAGCCGCCGCCGAGGCCTATGTGGCGGCCGCCTATCCGGACCCGCCGTTCAGCGAGGCGCAGCTCGCCACCATGCTCGGCGAGCGCCCGCAGGGCGCGGACGCAGCCGCCTACGCGGACGCCCTCGCCGCCGTGCGCCAGGGATTCGCCCAGGCGACGGCGGAGATCCAGGCGCTGCGGGCCGACGCCTATGCCGCGGAGTTCGCCGCCGAAGAACTGACCGCCGCCGCCGCCTTCGCCCGGACGCCCAGCGGCCTGGCGCTGCGGCGCGCCGGCCCTACCCTGGGACCGGCGCTGAACACCGCCTATCAGCAGTGGCACGCACGCATCCTCGCGGAGGCCCGCACGGCCTACTGCCGGGGACGCCCGTGCGGTCAGCCTCAGCCGAGCGGCGCGAGCTCCGCCCCGTCCACACGGACCCCCTGAGCACGGCCCTTCAGCTCCTCGAACAGGTGCTCGTCGGTGCCGGTGAGGAAGGCCTGCAGGCCCAGCGCGGTGATCTCGTCGAACAGGGCCGCGCGGCGGCGGCGGTCGAGGTGGGCGGCCACCTCGTCCAGCAGCAGGATCGGTGAGGGCGAGGCCGAGGCGCGGGCGAGCCGCGCCGCCTGGGCGAGCACCAGGTTCAGGATCAGCGCCTTCTGCTCGCCGGTGGAGCACTCGGCTGCGGGACGGTCCTTCTCGGCGTGCAGCACGGCGAGGTCGCCACGGTGCGGACCGGTGAGCGCGCGGCCGGCGGCGGCGTCGCGCTCGCGCGCGCGGCGAAGGGCCTCGGCGAGGCGGCCCTCGATCTCGGCGATCTCCGCCCCCGCTCCGGCCATCTGCTCCCACTCGCCGGTCAGGCTGAGCCGCGCCTGCGGGAAGGGACGCTCGCCACGGGTGCCGATCTCGGCCTGCAGGGCGCCCAGCGTCCGGGCGCGGGCCTCGGCGATCAGCGCGCCGGCCTCGGCCAGCCGGGCCTCCAGGGCGTCCAGCCACGCCGGGTCGGCCGGCCCGTCGACCAGGAGCCGCATGCGCTCGCGCTGGGCCTTCTCGTAGGCGGTGGCGTGCGCCGCGTGGCGAGGCTCGGCGGCGAACACCAGACGGTCGAAGAAGCGCCGCCGCTCGCCCGCGCCTTCCAGGAACAGGCGGTCCTGGGCGGGCGTGAGCCAGACTTGGCGCACGTGCTCGGCGAGCCGGCCGGGCGGGACGGTCTCGCCCTCGATCCGCACCGTGCGGCGTGACGCGCCGGCCTGCTCCACTCCCGTGCCGAGGCGGGTCTCCTCGCCCGCCGCCGACACCAGGGCGGCCACCGCCCAGGCCCGGCCAGCCGTCTCGCCCGGAAGGCGCCGGCCCACCTCGGCGAGGCTGGAGCCCCGCAGGCCGCGGCCGGGGGTGAAGAAGCTGACCGCCTCCAGCAGATTGGTCTTCCCGGCGCCGTTCGGGCCCACGAGGAACACCGACAGGCCGTTCAGGGCGACATCGGCCCGGGCGTAGGACCGGAAGTCCGTCAGGGTCAGGCGGGTCAGGGCCGTGGCGGTCACCGGCCGGTCATAGCCGGTTTGCGGGGCGCGAGGCGAGCGCCGGCCAGACGATCTTGGCGCCGCGCCGGCGCCACGGCTAAGACGGGACGAACGGGAGCTTCGCGTGTCCCCCAGCAGCGCCGCCATCGACCCCAGGATCGAACAGGCCCGGGCCCACCACCGGGCCGGCCGAGCGGCGGAGGCGCAGGCGCTCTGCGAGGCGGTTTTGGAGACGGCTCCGGACGATCTCGCCGCGCTGAACCTCCTCGGCCTGCTGCTGCTCCAGGCGGGGCAGCACGACCGCGCCGCGCCGGTCCTGCGCCGGGTGGTCGCCCTCGATCCCTCCGCCTGGCGGGCCTTCGGCCTGCTGGGTGTGGCGCTCCGCAGGCGCGAGCCGCGCGCCGCACTGGAGGCCTACGACCGCGCGCTCGCCCTGAACCCGCGCGACGCGGCCAACCAGAACAACCGCGGGAACGTGCTGCTCGACCTCGGCCGTCACGCCGAGGCGGCGGCGGCGTTCGAAGCCGCCGTGGCGCTCAGGCCGGACTATGCGGTGGCGATGATCAACCGCGCCCGGGCGCTGGTGGCGCTCGGTCGTCCGCAGGAGGCGCTCGAGGCCGCCGAGGCGGGCCGGGCGCTGGGGCTTGACGACGCCTCGGCGCGGCTGGCCTGGGCCGGCAGCCTCATGGGCCTGGAGCGCTGGGACGAGGCGCTCGCCGCCTACGACTCCGCGCTCGAGCGCGACCCGCGCAGCGCGGCGGGCCACCACGGCCGCGGGCAGGCTCTGCTGGAGCTGGACTTCCTCAAGCCGGTCGCGCCGGAGACGAACCGCGCGGCCCTGGCGAGCTACGACCGGGCGCTGGAGCTCGACCCCCACGCGGCGGAGACCCGCTGGAGCCGCGCCCTCACCCGCCTTCGCCTCGGACTGCTCGCCGAAGGCTGGGACGACTACGAGGAGCGGTGGCAGGCGCACAGCTTCGTCAGCCGTTCGGCCGGGCTGGTCCTGCCCTCGCTGCGCGGCCGCCTCGCCCACCGGGCGGAGCGTGAGCACCTCGCCGGCAAGCGCGTGCTGCTGGTCTCCGAACAGGGGATCGGCGACGTCCTGATGTTCGCCAGCATGATCCCGGACCTGCAGGCGCTGGCGGGCGGCGTGGCCCTGATCTGCGAGACCCGGCTCCACCGCCTGTTCGGGAACAGCTTTCCGGGCTTGGAGCTGGTGGCGCCCGGCGCGCCCGCGCCGCCGCACGACCTGGTGCTGGCGATCGGCAGCTTAGGCCGGCTGTTTCGCCTCACGCCCGCGGATTTCCCCGGCCGCCCCTACCTCTCGCCGTCGGAGCCCGCACGCCGCGCCTGGGCCGAGCGGCTGGGGCCCAGGCGCGGTCGGCTGCGGATCGGGGTGTCGTGGCGGGGCGGGCTGGCCAGCACGGGGCGCTCGGCGCGGTCGCTGGAGCTCGCGCAGCTCGCGCCCCTGCTCGACCTGCCGGACTGCGAGTTCGTCAGCCTGCAATACGGCGAGGTGGCCGAGGAGCTGGCGCAGGTGAACGCCGGCCGCGGGATCCCCATCGTTGCGCCGGCCCCGGACACGGTCAGCGACTTCGACGACCTTGCCGCGGCCGTGCTGGCCATGGACCTGGTCGTGTCCGTCCAGACGGCGCTCGTGCATCTGAGCGGCGCGGTGGGTCAGCGGTGCCTGGTGATGGTTCCCCGGCGTCCGGAGTGGCGCTACGGGCTGAGCGGCGAGGCCATGCCCTGGTACGGCTCGGTGCGGCTGTTCCGGCAGGGGCACGAGGGCGACTGGAACCGGGTCATCGCACGCGTCGCCGACGAGATCCGGCGCGCCTGACGGACCGAGTCCGAATTCCGCGAGCGGGATGTCACAAGCCTCGCCATATCCTCGTCCTGCACGGGCAAGCCGACGAGGAGGGCGAGATGGACCAGAAGAACACGGCGCAGGCGTTCGAGGCGCTGCACCACGGGCCGGAGATCCTGATCCTGCCGAACGCCTGGGATGCGGCCAGCGCGGCCCTGATGGCCGACGCCGGCGCGAAGGCGGTGGCCACCTCGTCGGCGGCGGTGGCCTGGGCGCACGGCTACCCGGACGGCGACGCCCTGCCGATGGAGAAGGTCATCACGACGGTGGCCGAGATCGCCCGGGTGACCGATCTGCCGGTGACCTGCGATTTCGAGGGCGGCTACACCGACGACCTGGAGGTGCTGGCGGACAACATCGTGCGCGTCATCGAAGCCGGCGCGGTGGGGGTGAACCTCGAGGACGGTGGCCGTGATCCCGAGCTCCACGCCCGCAAGATCGCCGCGGCACGGGCGGCGGCCGAGCGCGCTGGCGTGCCGCTGTTCATCAACGCCCGCACGGACGTCTATCTGCGCGGTCTGGCTGAGGGCGAGGCGGCGTTCGCTGAGACCGTGCGGCGCGCGGCGCTCTACGCCGAGGCCGGCGCGAGCGGGATCTTCACGCCGGGCGCCAAGGACGAGGGCCTGATTGGCCGCCTGGCCGAAGCGATCCGGCTGCCGCTGAACATCATGTTGCTGCCGGGCCTACCACCCGCCGCGCGGCTCCGGGCGCTGGGCGTGCGGCGGCTGAGCTCGGCGACCGCGCCGTTCCGCCTGGCCTATGCGAGCCTCGCCAAAGGGGTCGCCGCCTACCTGCAGACCGGCGAGGCCGGAGCCTTCGCGTCCGAGGCCCTGCCGAACCTGAACCAGCGCTTCAGCGCCTGAGCGCCACCTCGCCCATGTGGGTCAGCCCGCTGTGCGTGTCGGCCCACACCTCGCCGCCGATGTCGCGCCAGCGGCGTCCGAAGGCCTGCCAGTCGTTCAGGTAGCGGCGGGTCCCGGGCTCCACGAAGCTGTCGAAGACCATCAGAGCGTCCGGCGCGCGGGCGCCCTGCACGTCGCCCAGCTTGGCCACCAGGTGCGGATAGGCGGTCCGAAGCCGCTCGGCGGCGGGGCGGGTGATCATCAGGAACCCGGCGCCGAGGGCGGCCACGCGGCGGAAACCGTCGGCCCCCGCAGCGGTCGGCTGGGGCAGCTCGTCCGCCTCCCAGGCGAGCGCGCCGGCGGCGAGCGCGGCCGGATCCTGCGCTCGGCGCGGATACAGGCCGCCCGCCACCTCGTGCCCGCTGTCGAGCAGGCGGAACACCGCCTCGGGCGGGAAGCCCACGTCGGCGTCGACGAACAGCAGGTGGGTAGCCTCGGAACGCAGGAACGCCGAAAGGTAGCTGCCCCGTCCGCGGCCGATCAGCGCCTCGCCGCCGCCGACGTCGGTCCACAGGCTGACCCCACGCGCCGCGCAGGCCGGCCGCAGCGCCAGGAGCGAGCGCATGTAGGTCACATGGGCCTGACCGCCGTAACAGGGGGTCGCGAGGTGGAGAAAGGGTGCGGAGCCGGCCACTCCCGTTCCTTAGACGCGCGGCGCGGTTTCGGCCAAGGGTCGCAGATGACCTTCCGGCCTCGCGCGCCTATGTTCCGCCCATGACCGACACCCTCGACGCCGCCCCCCAGACCCTGGCTGAGATCCCGCGCGAGCCGACGCAGGACGGCCCCAAGGTCCGCCTCTACCTGGTGGACGGGTCGGGCTTCATCTTCCGGGCGTTCCACGCCCTGCCCCCTCTGACCCGAAAGTCGGACGGTCTGCCGGTGGGCGCGGTGTCGGGGTTCTGCAGCATGCTGTGGAAGCTGCTCGTGGACATGAAGACGGCCGAGGACGCGCCGACCCACCTGGCGGTGGTCTTCGACCACTCCGAGGACACGTTCCGGAACAAGCTTTACGACCAGTACAAGGCCCACCGCCCGCCGCCGCCCGAAGACCTGGTCCCGCAGTTCCCGCTGGTGCGCGAGGCGACCCGCGCCTTCGGCGTGCCCTGCCTTGAGCTGCCCGGCTACGAGGCGGACGACCTGATCGCCGCCTACGCGTGCAAGGTCCGCGATCTGGGCGGCGAGGTGATGATCGTCTCGTCCGACAAGGACCTGATGCAGCTCGTCGGCCCGCAGGTGTTCATGCTGGACACCATGAAGAGCCTGAAGATCGGTATCGAGCAGGTCATCGAGAAATTCGGCGTTCCGCCGGAGAAGGTCGTCGATGTGCAGGCGCTCTGCGGCGATTCGGTGGATAACGTGCCGGGCGCCCCCGGCATCGGCATCAAGACCGCCTCGCAGCTCATCAATGAGTACGGCGACCTCGACACCCTTCTCGCCCGGGCCGGCGAGATCAAGCAGCCCAAGCGCCGCGAGACCCTGATCGAATACGCCGACCAGATTCGCCTGTCGCGCGAGCTGGTGAAGCTCGACTGCGACACGCCGCTGCCCTGCCCCATCGACGAGCTGGCGGTGGACGATCCCGATCCGGCGGTGCTGGCCGAGTTCCTCGAGCGGATGGAGTTCCGGACGCTGGCGCGCCGGATCGGCGACGGCAAGGCCGGCGCCCAGGCGCCCGTGGCGACCCCCGCCCCGGAGGCCCGCGCCAGGCCCGCCCCGCAGCACGGCCCCGTGGACGTGAAGGCCTACCAGTGCGTCCGCGACGTGGCCACGCTCGAGGCCTGGATCGTGCGGGCGCGCGAGAGGGGCGTGGTCGCCTTCGACACCGAGACGGACGCGTTGTCCGCCACCAGCGCCAACCTGTGTGGCCTGTCGCTGGCGGTCGCGGCCGGGGAGGCCTGCTACATTCCGGTCGGCCATGAGCACGAGGGCGACGGCGGGCTGGACTTCGAGGCCAAGGAGGACCTGGCCCAGATCCCCTGCGAAGAGGTGATCGCCCACCTGAAGCCGCTGCTCGAGGACCCCTCCGTCCTGAAGGTGGCGCAGAACGGCAAGTACGATCTCGCCGTTCTGTCGCGCTACGGGATCCAGGTGTCGCCGATCGAGGACACCATGCTCATCTCCTTCACCCTTCAGGGGGGCCTGAGGAAGAGCCACGGCATGGACGAGCTCTCCAAGGAGTGGCTGGGCCACGAGCCGATCAGCTTCAAGACCGTCGCCGGGACCGGGAAGGGCCAGAAGAGCTTCAAGCACGTGAAGCTGGACGAGGCGACCTGCTACGCCGCCGAGGACGCCGACGTGACCCTGCGCCTCTACGAGCACCTGCGCCCGCGGCTGGCCGACGAGAAGCTGGTCACCGTCTACGAGACCCTCGAGCGGCCGATGCCGAAGGTGCTGGTGGAAATGGAGCTGGCCGGCGTCAAGGTCGACCCCGAGCGGCTGCGCCAGCTCTCCAACGACTTCTCGGTGCGGATGGGCGAACTGGAGGCCGAGGCGCACCGTCTGGCGGGCCGGCCCTTCAACCTGGGGTCGCCCAAGCAGATCGGCGAGATCCTGTTCAAGGAGATGGGCCTCGGCTCGGGCAAGTTCACCGCCACGGGCCAGCTCTCCACCGACGCCTCCATGCTGGAGGACCTGGCGAACCAGGGCCACGAGCTGCCGCGTGTGCTGCTCGACTGGCGGCAGCTCTCCAAGCTGAAGGGCACCTACACCGACGCCCTGGTGGCGGCGATCGACGAGAAGACCGGCCGGGTGCACACGTCCTACTCGCTGGCGGCGGCCACCACCGGGCGGCTGGCTTCCACCGACCCGAACCTGCAGAACATCCCGATCCGCACCGAGGAAGGCCGCAAGATCCGCCGCGCCTTCATCGCCGAGCCGGGCAACGTCCTTATCAGCGCCGACTACAGCCAGATCGAGCTGCGCCTGCTGGCCCACATCGGCGACATCCCGCAGCTCAAGCGGGCGTTCAAGGAGGGCCTCGACATCCACGCCATGACGGCCTCGGAGATGTTCGGCGTGCCGGTCGAGGGCATGCCCGCCGAGGTCCGCCGCCGGGCCAAGGCCATCAACTTCGGCATCGTCTACGGCATCTCGGCCTTCGGCCTCTCCAACCAGCTCGGCATCAGCCGCGAGGAGGCCGGGGCCTACATCAAGACCTACTTCGAGCGCTTCCCGGGCATCCGGACCTACATGGACCGCATGCAGCAGCAGGTGCGCAGCCAGGCCTTCGTCACCACCATCTTCGGCCGCAAGGTCCACATCCCCGCGGCCCGCGGCAAGAGCCAGGCAGAGCGCGGCTTCGCCGACCGGGCGGCGATCAACGCCCCGATCCAGGGCGCCGCTGCCGACGTGATCCGTCGGGCCATGGTGCGGATGCCAGGGGCGCTGCGCGAGGCCGGCCTGACGGCGAAGATGCTGCTGCAGGTGCACGACGAACTCGTGTTCGAGGCGCCCGAGGCCGAGGCCGACCGGGTGATCGAGGTGGCGCGCCGGATCATGGAGACCGCCCACGAGCCGGCGGTGTCCCTGTCGGTGCCACTGGTGGTCGAGGCCCGCGCCGCGCCCAACTGGGACGACGCCCACTAGGCCTCAGCCGAAGCGCCGCTCGGCCTTCACCTGGATCAGCCGCTGGTCCTCGCCGTCCAGCCGGACGGCGGTGAGCACGCCCGTGGCGTAGCAGCCCGTGTCGACGCCCAGGCGGTGCGGCAGGAGCTGCGCCTCCTCCATGGGCGTGTGGCCGTGGACGATCACCTTCCCGAAGGGGCCCTTCTCCTGGAGGAATTCCTGGCGGATCCAAAGCAGGTCGCGCTCCGCCTGCTGGTCCCAGGGGACGCCCGGCCGGACACCGGCATGCACGAACGCGTAGTCGCCGACGTCCACGATCAGCTCCAGGCCCTGGTAGAACGCCCGGTGCTCCGGCGGCAGGCGCCGGTCGAGGTCGTCACGCACCCGTGCCCACGCCTCGGTGTCGGTGCGGGTGGCGGGCGGCTGCACGCCGTAGGAGACGAGCGTCGGCCCGCCGCCGTGCTCCATCCAGGTGGCGCCGAAGGCGGGCTGGTCGAGGAACTGCAGCAGGGCCTCCTCGTGGTTGCCCTTCAGCGTGCGCACCTCGAGGCCGGCGGCGTCGCGCATCTTCAGCACCAGGTCGACCACGCCGCGGGACTCCGGCCCCCGGTCCACGTAGTCGCCCAGGAACACCAGCAAGGCCGGCGCGGCGGGCGGCGCGGCCTCCAGGTCATCGGCGATGGCGCGGATGAGCGGCTGCAGGGCATCGAGCCGGCCGTGGACGTCGCCCACGGCATAGACCCGCCGTCCGCCCGTGCTGGGCGGGGCTTCACGCTTCTTGATGCGGCCGAACAGGCGGTCGAGGAACAGGGGGCGGGCTCTCGGTTGAGCTCGAAGGATAGGCGCGGCGGCGGGCCGGGACAACGCGGCGCGGCGGCTCAGGCCGCCAGGACCATCACCTGCTCGCCCAGGCGCCACGCTTCGATGCTCTGAAGGCTGAGGTCGGAGATCTTCCGGCGCATGGCCGCCAACAGCTCCACCTCGTCGGCGCAGGTGAGCGCCTCGAACTGGGGCGGCTGGCCGTCGTCCCTGTGCAGGTAGAGCTCGTAGGTCTGGCGCAGCGCCACGTTCTGGACTCCCCGGCGCAACCTCGCGCCTTGTTCCACCCGCCCGATACCACCATCGGGTGCGGCGTTCGCCTCCGGTTCGATACGGAGGGGGCAACCGGGCGCGGGACCGGCGCTTTTCACCTTTTACGGCTGGGTTGCAGGAGACAGCGATGGCGAAGAAGCGGAACAAGGTCCCCAAGCGGATCGCGGGCGTGAAGGTGCCGAAGGCGGTGCGCCGGGGCCTGAAGGACCTGGCCCGGAGCCAGAACGGCAAGACGGTGATCGCAGAGGCGTTGCTGGCGGCCGGCGCGCTGCTTGCCGCCGTGGAGGCGAAGCCGGGCTCGGCCGCCCGGCGGGGCGCCACGTCGGCCGGTCGGAAGCTGAAGCCGGCGGCGGTCGCGGCCACGGCCGCGGCGGTGGAAGGTCGCGCCTCGCTGGCCGCAGCCTTCGAGCACGCGACCCGCTCGTTCACCGAGGCGCTACGGAGCCCCCGCTCGATTGCGACTCGCGAACCTCCGACCGCCGCGCACTAGCGCGGCGCGAGGTAGACCGGGTTTCCAAGCAGCCAGAGCCGGCCATCCGGCCCCCTCACGTCGACGCGCACCCAACCGGAGGCTCCTGGCGCCAGCGAGAGCGTGCGGGTTTCCTCAGGGGCCAGCACCGCCTCGCCGCCCGACGCGCCCTGCGCGCCTGGACCCGCCAGAGAGATCCGCCCGCCCGGCGCGCCCTTGACGGTGGCCGCGAGGCGAACCGACGCGCCGGCCGGCGGGAAGAGCACGCCGCCCATGTGCGCCGAGGCCGGGCCGGCGCTGGCCGTCACGTCCAGCAGGCGGTCGCGCGAGCCCTCGACATCGACGAACACCCGACCGGACTTCAGTCCGGCGAGAATGGCCGCCTGGGACAGGTTCTCGGCGTAGACCACCGTGGTCGGCGAGCCCACCGACTGCGGCTCGGCGAGTGGCTTCAGGGCATCGTGGTTGTCGGACCCGCCCACGCCGGTGATCCGGCGGCCTTCATCCAGCCGCGCCTCCCAGAACCGGATGCCCGACAGCGGTCCCTCGGCGCCGCCCGGCGTGCCGCCGTTCACCGCCTCGATCATCGGAATCCGGGCGTAGTCGGTCGCGGCCGTCCAGCCGCAGCCCATGCAGGCTGCGCCCGAGGGCATCCCGGGGTGGTTCAGCGAGATCAGGCCGGCGGCGGCCTCGACCTGGTCCAGGATGCGCCCGAGCGTCGGCGCCCGCGGCCCGCCGAGCTGGAAATCCAGCGGCGCGGTGACGCCGAAGACGTTGGCGTGGCCCTGGAAGGTTGTGATCTCGCGCCCAGGGATCAGCAGCAGGCCGGCGAAATAGGGCTGCAGCTCGGCGAGGGCTTGGTGGTGCGAGGGCGTGTTGTGCTCGGTGACCGCCGCGAAATCGAGGCCGCGGGCCTGGGCGGCGGTGAGCGTCAGGTCGAGCGGACACGGCACGCGGGCCCCGCCCGTCGCGGCGCACGAGCCGTCCGAGTGGCCGGTGTGCAGGTGCAGGTCGCCCCGGTACCAGCCCGGCCCGACTTTCAGCGGCGCGGGCGCGAACCCCTCGAACCGTCCGCGCTCGAAGGTGATCCGCGCCGTGTAGGGCGTGCGCGCATCCTTGCGGATGTGGGGCACGCCGAGGATCAGCTTCCACTCGCCGGCCGGCAGCGGCCCGGGCAGGTAGGAGGGCGTGGCCCAGGTCTCGCTGACGCTGAACCGGACCTTGGCGCCGCCGCTCCAGCCGCGGAACCGCTGCGGGTCGCGCAGGCCGAGGTCGATGACCGTGCGCTGAGCCTTGTCGTAGTCGAACTCCACCGTCACCGCCGTGACCCCGGCCGGCACGCGGAAGGGGACCTCGCGATAGGTGGCGTTGTCGGTCCCCGTCATCTCCCCCGTCAGGGTGAGGTCCGGGGCGGCGGCCGAGGCCGGCGGCGCGAGCAGCGCCGCGGCGACGGCCGCCGCCGTGGCGAGGGCGGCGGCGAGTTTGCGCATCAGAACCAGAATAGCACGGCCGCGCGGAAGGTCCGCCCCAGCTCCGGACGGGCCAGGTAGTACTTCGCGCCCGCCTCGCCCGAGATGAACTGGCCGGCCCGCGGGTTGCCCTCGGTGAGGCCGATCTCGTTGGTCAGGTTCGTACCGTAGGCGTAGAGGCTGACCTGGTCGGTCAGGTTCCAGCGCACCTGGGCGTTGATCAGGTGGTAGTCCGGGATGACCAGGGTGTTGGCCAGGTCCGAGAACCGCTTGCCGAAGTACTGCACGTCGAGCTCGGCCCGCAGCCGGCCGTCCAGCAGGTTCAGCGCCGGGGTGAAGCGGGCGCTGACCTTGGGCGAGCGGATGATCAGGTTGTCCGAGAAGTCCCGGGGACGCAGGCACTCCGTCGGGGAGGCCGGCGTGTCGGTGGGCGCCGGACAGGCCGCGCCCGCCGGACGGGTCACCCGCTCGCTGAACACGAAGTGGCCGAGGCGGGGATCCTGCAGGGTCGCGGTGAGCGTCGCGTCGAACCAGTCGACCGGGCGAACCGTCCCCTCAAGCTCGACGCCGTAGGCCTTGGTGGAGGCGAACTCGGTGCGGCTGACGAAGGCGTTGGTGGCCGCGTCGTAGCGCGTCTCGGTGAAGCTCTGGCTATCGAAGTGGGTGTAGAAGGCGGTGGCGTAGACCGTGAACATCGGCCGGTTGATCTTCACCCCGGCCTCGGCCAGATCGATGCCCTGGGCCCGCGGATCGGTGCGGGTCGGGTTGGTGATGAAGTCGCCCAGCGACGGCAGGCGGAAGCCCTTGGTGTAGCGGGCGAAGACGCCGAGGTCCGGCTGGATCTGGTAGTTCACGCCCACCGTGGCGCCCCAGTCGTCGAAGCTGCGGTCCAGCGCGTCGTAGACGCCCGTGCCGCTGATCGCCTGGTCGTCGGCGAAGTTGTTGGCCAACTGGTTCAGGTTGATGGTCGCGCTGCGCTCGTTGCGGCCGGAGAGCTCGATCTGCTCCCAGCGGACGCCCAGGTCCACGCGGAGCCGGTCGGTGATCCGCCACTCGTCCGAGGCGTAGAGCGCCCAGGTGTCGGACTTGCCCTCGGCGTTGTTGAACTGGCTGCCGTAACGGGACACGCCGTTGTCGGTGAAGCTGGTCACCACCTGGCCCGCCGCGTTGAGGCCGACGAGGTTCAGCAGGCGAGCCTGTTCGCGCACGTCCACCAGGACCGCCGCGCCCTGCTGGATGAAGCTCTCCTCGGCGCGAGCGTAGTAGAGGCCGAGCGCCACGTCGTGCGACTGACCGCCGACGTCGAAGGTCCGCTGCAGGCGCAGGTCGTTGACCACCTCGTCGAGCTCGATGTCCTGCTCGCGCATGAAGGCGTCCATGACGAGGCCCGTGCCGTTCTGGCCGGCCACGTCGAAGGCCTGGCCGCCGTTCACGTAGGTGAGCCGGCCGGTGGTGACGCCGATCGGGGCGCGAGCGAGATCGCGGGCGATGCGCGCGGAGGCCGCCTCCGGCGTGTTCGGGTAGAAGCCGGCGCGGACCAGGTGGCTGGTGCGATAGCGGAAGCCGTCGCGAAGCTCCCAGCCGCCGAGGTCCAGCGAGCCCTGCAGCGTGTACTGGGTGAGCTTCAGGTCCGAGCCCTTGGTGTTGTCGAAGGTCACCGGGCCGCGATTGGTGCGGAAGGTCAGCTTCGCGGTCTCCGGGCCGGCGAGCGTCCCGTAGTTGGCGTCGAAGCCGGGGATCTCGGCCGTGTCGCCGTTGCTGTCGAAGGTCAGCGGCACCGGCAGGTAGAAGATGGTGTTGTCGTCGATATGCTTGACGTTGAAGTCGAGCGAGCCGCCCTCGAAGTCGCGGCCGACGGAGAACCGCACCTGGCCGCCCTTGTTGGCGTCGTAGCCGGGGTCGCGGACGCCGTCGTCCTGCCGGTAGAAGCCGCCCAGGCCGACGCGGAAACCGGCCACCTGGCCGCCCACCCAGGCGTCGCCGCGCCAGTAGCCCCAGTCGCCGACCTCGGCCTTGGCCACGCCCTCGAAGTCCTGGGTGGGCTTGCGGGTGATGAAGTTGACGATGCCGCCGGGCGCGTAGGAGGCGAAGATCGACGAGGGGCCGCCGCGCACCACCTCCACCCGCTGCACCGTCTCGTCCAGCCGGAACGAGAAGTCGGAGTTCAGGAAGCCCAGCCCCCCGTCGTGCTGCACCGGCAGGCCGTCCTCCTGCAGCGCGATCGCCGCGAAGCCCTCGATGGGGATGCCGCGCGCGCGGATGTTGGCGCCGCCGACGCCGCCGGACGCCTCCACCCAGAAGCCGGGCACGTTTTTCAGCACCTCGGCGACGCTTGGCGGGGACTGCAGGCGCAGCTTCTCTTCGGACACCGTGGTGATGGCGTAGCTCGCCTCGACCTTCCGCTGCGCCTCGGAGCCCACGCGGCCGGTGACGACCAGTTCCTCCAGGTCGACGGCGCTCTCCTGGGCGAGCACGGGCTGGGCGGCGGCCAGCGCACAGGCAGCCGCGGCGGCGAACAAAGCGTACTTCATCGGAATTCCCCTCTCGATTGGCCGGGGCTCCTAGTGGCGTTCGATCACGGTGCGGCGACGGGACTGCGACGGCGGCATGACGCTCCGCCGTCGGAAGGCGCCTCCTCGGTTCGGCGAGGCTCGGCTGTCATCCAGATTTGCCTTGGACTTCATGGGCTTGTCACCGACTCGGGCGAGACGGACCGCGCCGAAACGAACCCCCGACGGCTTCGGAGCGAAGGCGATGGACCTGGCGATGCTTGCGATGGCGCCGCTTCACGCCGCCGCCTCGATGGCGGTTCCACTGGCTGCGGCGCCCGCTCCGCCCCCCGCCGCCGCGCCGCTCCCGGTGGCGCGGGTCGACGCCCCCCACTCGGCGGAGATCAGCGTCCTGACCTACAATGTGAAGGGCCTGCCCTGGCCGGTCGCGAAGGGCCGCGCCCGCGCCCTGCGCGAGATCGGCGAGGAGCTCGCCGCCATGCGCCGCGAGCGCCGGCAGCCGGACGTGGTGCTGCTGCAGGAGGGCTTCCGCGGCGAGATCGCCGAGCTGGTCGGCGCCAGCGGCTACGCCTACTGGGCCAAGGGCCCGGATCGCGCCGCCCAGCCCGCGGCGGGCGGCGCGCGGCGCAGGCTCGCATCCCTGCGCTACGCCCTGTCCGGCGAGGGGTGGGGCAAGCTCACCGGCGGCGGGCTGCACGTGCTGAGCGACCTGCCGATCCTGGAGGTGAAGGCCGCCGCCTACAGCGCCTGCGCGGGCTTCGACTGCTTGGCCAACAAGGGCGTGATGCTGGTGAGCGTGGCGCTGAACGACGCGCCGGTGGAGATCGACGTCGTCAATACGCACCTGAACTCGCGCCGCGCGGCCAAGGCGCCGGTCGAGCGGACCCTGGCGGCGCACAACCGCCAGATGGAGGAGCTGCTCGCCTTCGTGGCCGACAACGCCGGCGCGGGCCGCCCGCTGCTGGTGGGCGGCGACTTCAACGTCAGGAACGCGCCCGAGCGCTACTATCACAAGGCGTCGGCCCGGCCCTTCCGGGTCGTCAGCGAATACTGCCGCACCACCGACCCCGCCTGCGCCCCGCCCGGCGAGGAGGCCGAGCCCTGGCTGCGGTCGCAGGACCTGCAGGCCTTCGCGAGCCCGTCCGACGTGCAGGTTCGGCCGATCCGGGTGGAGACCGCCTTCGACGGGGCCCGCAGCCCCAGGCTCTCCGATCACGACGGCTATCTGGTGCGTTACCAGCTCACCTGGTCGCCGGCCGAGCGGGCGCAGCCCCAGCCGGCCCGCGGGCTGACCGTGAAGCCGCAGTTCCGCAACCTCGGCGCCCGCGTCTCCTGGACCTACTGAGCCGGACCGCCGACCTCGGGCAGGCGGGCGGCGACCACCTCGCGCACCTGCCGCCGGATACCGAACAGCACACGCCCGGCCGAGCGGTCGAAGGCGATGGCCTGCCCCTCCATGGGAACCTCGATGGTCGCCAGGTGCTGCAGCACCGACCCGCCCCTGGGCAGGGACAGGACATAGGCCTCGGTGTGGTCGTGGCCGGTGACGTAGAGCCGGCCGTCGGGGCCCCAGGCGCCGCCGGAGGTGCTGCGCGGCGCGAACCGGGCGAGGACCGCGTCGGGGAAGCTCCAGGCCTCGAGCCGGCGCCACTGATCGTCGAACTTCAGGAGGGCCGTATAGCGGTGGTCCCGGCCCGGCTCGCCGCCGCGGCCGTCGTAGTTGGCGAACGCCGCCCACCAGGCGCCGTCCTTGCGGTCCACCCAGGTGAGCGAGCCCGGCTGCTCGGGCCCGAGCGCGACGCTGCGCAGGTGGGCCATCCGCACCGGATCGAACACCTCGACCGAGCTGCTCATCGGCAGGGCCGGATAGTTGGAGGCCGCGCAGACCAGCTCCCGGCCGACGACGGCGCACGAATTGAGGTGCGGGAAACGCGCCGGGTCGCCGGACCATTCGGCCACCTTGCGCCCGGTCCGCCGGTCGTACTTGGCGATCACCGAGTTGCCCACGGCGTAGAAGTGGCGCGCGTCCACCGCCACGCCCTGGTTGGCTTCCGGGGCGGGCCAACGGCCGACCGTCTCGGCCTTCAACGCCGGCTGGGCGGAGGCGCCGGACGCCAGGAAGGCCAGCGCGACGGCGAGAAGCGGCCTAAGCACGCTGCAGCCCCGGACGGCCGGCCTCCACGTGGAAGCGGACAATGTCGCGCACCGGCGACTCCGGCACGAGCGCACTGTCGATGGCGCGGAAAGTGACGTCGCAGCCGCCGGGCGTGATCTCCACGCGGCCGTAGCCGCGCCGCTCGCCCTCCGTGAAGGTCAGCCGCGGGTTAGCCTGCATCAGCGCCTGCAGGTCGGCGTTGGTGGCGCCGAGGGAGCTGATCGAGCCGCCCACGAACTCGCTGGCGATCGGCCGCCCCTCCTCCAGGCCCAAGTCGGCGGCGATGAAGCAGTGGATATCCCCGCCCAGCACCACGGGGTTCGGGACCTCGGCGTCGCGCCAGCGCTCCAGGATCCGCCGGCGCGTCTGGGCATAGCCGCCCCAGCCGTCGTTGGAATAGCGCAGGCCCTCCGGCGTCGGGCGCTGGATCTCCCCCATGGCGTACTGCTGGGCGAGCAGGTTCCAGCGGGCTTTGGAGCCGCCGAGCGTGTCCAGCAGCCAGCGCTCCTGCGCGGCGCCGAGCAGCGAGCGGGAAGGGTCCGTCCGTTCCGGGCAGTCGGGGATCAGCTTCTCGTCGGAGAGCACGTCGCAGGTGCGGTGCGGGCGATTCTGGCGCGTGTCGAGAAACTGGAACTGCGCGAGCCGTCCCCAGTCGAGGCTGCGGTGCAGCAGCATCTGGGGCCCCACCGGGATCGACCGGCGGCGGAGCGGCATGTGCTCGAAATAGGCCTGGTAGGCCGCCGCCCGGCGGCGGAGGAACAGCGCCGGGTCACTGTTCGCCCGGTCCTGGTCGCCGCCGTAGTCGTTCTCCACCTCGTGGTCGTCCCAGATGACCATCCAGGGCGCCGCAGCGTGCGCCGCCTTGAGCTTGGGATCGGACTTGTAGGCGCCGTACCGGATACGGTAGCCGCTCAGGTCGGTGGGCTCCGGACCGGGATGCCGGCGCACGCCTTTGTTGGTGGCCGCCTGCTCGTAGATGTAGTCGCCGAGGAAGAGGACCAGGTCCGGGTCGTCGGCCACCAGGTGGTCGTAGGCGCCCCAGAAGCCGGCCTCGTATTTCTGGCAGGAGCCGTAGGCGAGCCGCAGGCGCCGGACGTCCGCGCCGCGGGCGGGCGCCGTCCGGGTGCGGCCGGTCGGGCTGGCGTGGCCGCCGGCGGTGAACCGGTACCAATAGGGCCGGTCGGGTCGCAGGCCGGCGACTTCCACATGCACCGCATGGCCGCCCTCGGCGACCGCGAGCGCGGATCCCGACCGCACGACCCGCCGGAGCTGCTCGTCCTCGGCCACCGTCCAGCGGACCTCCACCGGCGCCGGCGCCATGCCGCCGTCCGGCTGCAGCGGTCGCGGCGCAAGCCGGGTCCAGAGGACCACGCCGTCCGGCTCCGGCTCTCCCGAGGCGACGCCGAGCGCGAACGGGTCCTCCGGCAGGCGGGCTTGGGCGAGCGCCGGGGTCCAGGCCCCGGGCAGGAGGGCCGCGCCCGCCGCGAGGGCGGCGCGCGCGAGCAACTGGCGGCGGATCAGGGTCATGGGCTCACCATCGCGCAGAGACGCCCAGGTAGTAAGTCCGTCCGTAGCGCTCGTAGTTCGTCAGCCAGTCGCGCCGGCCGCCCTGGTATTCGCGCAGCACCTCGTCGTTGAGGTTCTGCAGGTCCACGAAGACCTCGAGGTTGTCGGTCAGGCGGTAGCTCGCCTTGGCGTCCAGCCGCTCGTAATCGTCGTCGTAGGTGTCGGCGTCGTCGTCCGCCCCGAGCCCCTGCACCGCCTTTCCGGTGTGGTGCCACGAGAGCGCCGCTTCCAGGCGACCTGCCTGGTAGAAGAGCTGCGCCCCCCACAGCAGGTCGGACTGGGCCGGGAATGGCAGCTCGCCGCGACCGGGGACCGTCAGGCTGGAGTCGGTCCAGGTGACGTTGGCCGCCGCGCCGAAGCCGCTCCAAAAACCGGGCAGGAAGGTGAACTGCTGCTGGTACTGCAGCTCCAGGCCCTTGATCTCGCCTTCGTCGGCATTGCGCGGCTGGGCGTATTCCAGGCGCGAATAGGTCCGGCCGTCGATGACCACGCCCGAGAGCGTGTCCTCGAAGGTGAAGATCGGATCCTTGATCTTCTTCCAGAATGCGCCTGCCGAGAGCAGGCCGCCCGGCGCGAAGTACCATTCCGCCGAGAGGTCGTAATTGTCCGAGCGGAACGGCTCCAGGTCGACGTTGCCCTCGGCGAGCTCGCCCTCGAAGGTCCCGTCGTTCAGCGCCGTGGAGATCAGGGCGCCGCCCGGCCGGAGCTGCGGGTACTGCGGCCGGCCGAGCGTGCGGGTGTAGGCCGCCCGCAGGACGACGTCCTCGCGCGGCTCGAACCGCAGGTGCAGGTTCGGCAGGAAGCTGGTGTACTCGCCCTCGCGCTCGACCGAGGTCACCGTCGAGCCGGTCAGGCGGAAGCCGGTGACCTCGGTCCTGGTGTGCTCCACGCGCCAGCCGCCGATCACCCGGACCGCGCCGAAGTCCACGTCGGCCATGACGTAGCCGGCGGTCACCCGCTCGCTGAGGTCGTAGTCGTTGAGGGTGTCGTTCGACAGGCTGGTGGCCGTGTTCCGCACAAAGCGCGGGCCGGAGAGGTTCTCGGCCGTGAACTTCCGGATCGCGTCGGCGTCGATCGTGAAACGGTTGAAGTAGGTGTAGTCGCCGAGATCGACCTCCATCACCGGCCCCTGCAGGCCGAAGTCGGCCAGGGTGAAGCGGTTGGGGCCGGCGGCCGCGCGGTCGTACTGGTCGGTGCGGCCGTCGAAGGTCTTGTCGGTGTCGCGCACCTTCAGGCCGAACTTGAGGTAGCTGCCGGCGCCGATCTCGAGGTCGCGGCGGATATCAACCTTGGCGGCGATGTTGGTCTCGTCGCCGCTCTCGTCCTGCACCGTGTGCTGCCGGAAACCCAGCAGCGAGGCCGAGGCGTTGCGGGCCTCGGCCGTGTAGAGCAGCGGGCGCATGTCGAAGTCGACGGTCAGGTTCGCGCTCGTGGCGCGGAACTGCCAGAGCTGGTTCGGCTCCACGAGCTCGTTGTAGCCGTAGGAGAGGTCCCAGGTGGCGAGCCACGGGCCGCGCTCGTGCTCGGCGCCGAGGGAGTAGGAGGAGATGCTCTTCTCCTTGTACTCCAGCCGCAGATCCTGGCGCGCGTCGACGTTGCGCGCCACGCCCGTGGCGCCGTCGGCGTTGAAGGTCAGGTTGGCCGGGTTGGCCGCGAAGTCGAGCCGCCACCGCTGGCGGTACTCGTCCTCAGTGAACCGCGAGTAGAGGCCGCGCAGGTAGAAGCGGTCGGTGTCGTTCGGGCGGAACTCGAGCGTGCCCGCCGCGGCGATCCGCTCGCGCTTGAGGCGGTAGTTGGTGACTTTGAGGTTGGTGGGCAGGCCGCCGCGGGCGACCCCCGGCACGGTGCGCCAGTCGTCCGGATAGAGCCCGTCCGAGCGGTAGTCGCGGGACGAGCCGCTGATCCCCAGCAGCACGCCCCAGCGGCCGTCGCCGGAGACCGCACCTAGCGAGAGGTCGCCCTGCACCGGGGTCTTCTCGTTGAACTCCTGGTAGCCGACCTGGACCGAGCCGCGGGCGACGCGGTCGGCGCCCAGGTCGAAGGGCGATTGGCTGACGAGGTTGATGGTCCCGCCGATGCCCTGGGCGTCGTACTCGGGGGTGACGGCCTTCACCACCTCGATCCGCTTCAGGAGCTGGCCCGAGATCACGTCGAGGGGCAGCGCGCGGCTGTCGCCGTCCGGGTTGCCCACCTCGACGCCGTTCAGGGTCACGTTGTTGAGCTGAGCCGGGGTGCCGCGCACCGAGACGTAGCGGCCCTCGCCCTGGTCGTAGGCGACGCCCACGCCCGGCAGGCGCTCCAGGTTCTCGGCGACGTTCTTGTCGGCCAGGCGGCCGATCTCGTCGGCGGAGATGGCGTCGATGACGCTCACCGACTCCCGCTTGGTCTCGATGGCCCGCTGTTGCGACAGCCGCTGGCCGGTGATGACCAGCTCCTCCACTTCGCCCGAGGCCTGGGCGCTCGCCGCGCCCGCCGAGCCCAGGGCCGCGATCAGGGCGAGACGCCCCACCGCCATCTTGTCGACCTTCATAGAACCCCCGTTGTTTGGCGGGGGTCCTTAGGTCGCGCCCGCGTCAGGCGCGTCACGGTTCCACGACGATCCCGTGACAGCCGCCGGAACGATCAGGGGAGCTGGAGAGCCCGCTTCACCTCGCGCCAGTCCACCAGCTTGAAGTTCTGGCGGGCGCGGCCCGGCGACGGTTGCTCGCCGTCGGTGTCGCTATCGTCCTGGGCGACGAACAGGCCCTCGGCGAAGGGACCGACGGGCCCGCCGTGCGCGGCGACACCATCGGTGCCCGTCACCGGGTCGGCCCCGTTGGCCCCCATCACCGAGAAACGGCCGGCGTAGATAGTCTGCGGCGGGTCGACACGCCATACCGCAAAGGCGCTGTCGCCCTGGCTCGAGGCGATGAGCCAGGTGGCCGCGCCCTCGCGCAGGAGGGTCAGCCCCTCCACGTCCGGCTGCAGCACGTTGGACGGGGCCGCGGCCAGCAGGGTCCCGGTCGCGCCCCCCGCCGGGTCCAGCGGATAGCGCCAGACCCCCTTCGCCTCCTCGCCAATGTAGAGGACGCCGCGCTGGTCGTCCGCGACGCAGCCCTCCGTCTGGCTGGAGAGCCCGAACCGGCGCTGCTCCGTCGCCCGGATGGCGCCGTCGGGCGCGGCCTCCACCCGCACCTGGCGCACCTGTCCGTCCGTGCCGTTGACGACGACCACGAAGGCGTCGCCGAGCCTCGCCATGCACAGGCCGTAGGGCTCCGCGAGATCGAGCGACACGACGCCCCAGGGCCGCACCTCCAGCGTCGCAGGATCCATCAGGTAGAGGGCCGCGCCCAGCCGGCCGCGGTCGCTGGCCGCCACCAGGACTCGGTCGCCATGGGGCGTGGGGAAGTCGCTGCGCAGGTCCACGTTGTTCAGCTTGCCCTCGGGCAGGAAGGCGCGGACGCGTCCGTCGAGGCCGTACACGTAGAGGCCCGCCTGTTTGTCGGTGCCGAAGATCACCGCCCGGGAGGGATCGCGCGGATCGACCCAGATCTCAGGATCGTCGGCGGCGTCGGCGTTTGTGGTGGCGACCGCCTGGGTCTCGCCGGCGGCGGGGACGGGCGTACCGACGCCGGCCAGCATCTTGCCGGAGTCGGACTGCGCCTCGGGGTCCAGATGCGCGCAGGAACTCGCAAGCAGAGCGGCCGCGACAACTGACGCAAAACTGTAACAAAACCGCAAAGGAAACATCACTGGCCCCCCGACGACAGCAAAAGCTAATTCCCGGCGGCATTTCCACAGTCCAGGCCGCACGTCAACACGGCTGGATTGCGATCGGGGGATATGGAGATCATGAAGAAGTCCACGCTGTTCGCGCTGACGGCGATCGCTCCCGTGCTGCTCGCCACTGAAGGCCACGCCCAGGAGTCGAGCCTGGCCGTCGCCGCCGCGCCGGCCACGGTCGAGGAGCTGGTGGTGTCCGGCGAGATCGTGTTCCGCAATCGCACCGAGGACGCGGTCCCGACACTCTCCTACGACCTCGAGTACTTCCAGCGGTTCGAGCCGCTGACCGCCGGCGACGCCATGAAGCGGGTGCCCAGCGTCGCCTTCCTGTCGGACGTGCTGGAGTCGGACGGCGCGCGCCTGCGCGGCCTCGATCCCGGCTACACCCAGATCCTGATCAACGGCGAGCGGGTGCCAGGCGCCGGCGTCGACCGCTCCTTCTTCGTGGACCGCATCCCCGCGGAGCTGATCGAGCGGGTGGAGGTGGTGCGTTCCAGCTCGGCCAACCGTAGCGGCGACGCCGTGGCCGGCGCGCTGAACATCGTGCTGCGCAACGGCTACTCGCTGGAGGGCGGCTATCTCCGCGCCGGCGGCATCCTGCTGGACGACGGGCGGGTGCGCGAGACGGTCGGCGGGGTCTATGCGGGCCAGGTCGGCCCCGGCCGGCTGCTGGTCGGCGCCAACGTCCAGGGCCGCCGGAACCCGAAGCGCAAGGAGAGCCTGCGCTACGACGAGCCGGGCGGCGAGTTGCAGGACGTCGAGCTGCAGACCGACACGCGCAACGGCACCGACTATTCGGCCAACGCCAGCTACGATCTGGAGTTCGAGGGCGGCGCCCTGCAGCTCTCCGGGTACATCATCCGCACCGACCGTCGCGAGGATGAGGACTCCATCGAGTACGCCGGCGGCCGGATCCGGTCCGAGGACCTGCTGACGCTGAACGACAACAACGTCGACATCGTCACCGACAACTGGACGCTCGGCGCGAAGTACGACCGCGAGATGCTGGGCGGCCGCTTCAAGCTGCGCCTGGGCTATGCGGCGATCGAGGACAAGCAGGACGAGATCGAGGAGGAATACGAGTACCTCCGCGACACGCGCCCCTATCCCGAGGACGACCGGTTCACCGGCGACCTCACCTTCCTGCGGCTGAAGGACACGGAATTCAGCGCCCAGGTGGCGCAGAGCTTCCCGCTCGGCGGCGCCGAGCTCGAGGTCGGCCTCCAGTACGTGGACAAGGACCGCGACACCGACATCACCACCGACCGCAATCGCATCACCATCCCGAACCCGCCCGCGGCGCGGCCGGGCATCCCCGGCCCCTATGGCCCCTTCCTGCCGGTCGCCGGCGGGGTCAGCGCCATCGAGGAGCGGCGGCTCGACCCCTATGTCATGCTGTCGGGCAAGTCCGAGCGGCTGAGCTGGGAGGCCGGCCTGCGCTACGAGACCACCGAGACCAGGATCACCGACGAGACGGCCGACCCGGCGGACCGCGTGCGCGAGACCGACGAGGCCATCCTGCTGCCCTCCGCGCACCTCCGTTACAGCCTCACCGAACAGGACCGGTTGAGCGTGTCGGTGGCGCGCACCATCCGCCGCCCGAGTTTCAACCAGCTCTCGCCGGCCCTGCTCGAGGCCGAACTGGGCGACAACGACTTCATCGGCAATCCGGAACTGGAGCCGGAGACCGCCTGGGGCCTCGATGTGGGCCTGGAGCATCGCATCGGCCGCCGCGGGGTGGCCGGCGTGAACGTCTTCTACCGCGCGGTCGACAACCTCGTGGAAGTGGCCAACACCGGCGAGGAAGGCAGCGAGGGCGAAGGGACCTTCGTCTTCACGCCGCAGAACACGGGCGACGGCAAGGTCTGGGGGATCGAGTTCGACCTGTCGACGCCGCTCACCTTCGCCGGCCTGGAGAACACCGGCGTGTTCCTCAACTACTCCTGGCTCGACAGCGAGATCGACGACGCCTTCGGCCAGCGCCGTTTCAACGACCAAGCCAAGTACGTGCTGAACGTCGGCTTCATCCAGGACCTGCCGGTCTGGAAGGCGGCGTTCGGCGCCACCTACCGCAAGCAGGGCGACGCGTTCGGGCGGGTGATCGGCGAAGAGGTGGAGACCTCCTACGGCGCTGACCTGGAGGTGTTCGTCGAGAAGCGGTTCGGCGACCGCTTCGTCCTGCGCCTCACGGGCTCGAACCTGCTGGACTCGTCCAAGGACGAGGTCTTCCACAAGTTCACCACGCTCGAGGACCAGGTCGACCGGTCCTACGACGAGTACGAGCTCGAGAGCGAGAAGGCCGGCCCGGTCTTCCAGCTCGTCGGCCGGATGACCTTCTAGGCCTCAGGGCTCAGCGGGCGCTGACGAGCTGCTTCAGCTTGCGGGCTTCCGCGCGGCTCATGCAACGGGGCGCGCTCCAGGTCTCGGCCTTGGCGGCGGCCTCGGCGGTGACGAACTCGGCGGAGCCGAACTCGCGGGCGAAACCGCGCCGGGTCTCCGCCGAGCCGTCGCAGATGTACACTTCGCGCGGAGCCTTGGCGGTGTCCGCCTGGGCCAGAGCCTCCTTGCCATGAGCCTGGGCGCTGGCGGCCCTGCCGGGCGACTGGGCCAGGGCCGGGGCAGCCCCGAAAGCCACGACGGCGGCGATGCAGAGCATCGTGCGCATCTGGTTTCTCCTCTCGTCGGCGGTCTCTCGGCCGCCGTTACGGGGAGCTTGAGCGCCGCCACCGCCTTTCGCAACAATCTTGTGACAAACGCACGACGTCGCATAACACGTTATCCGACAGCGGCGTGTTTCGTCGTCGAACTCTCATCCAAGCTTCACCGGCCTGTCGCACTGGGCGCCGATAGTGCCGCCGGATCGGGAAGCGGGGCCGCCCACGGCTGCGCGGGCGGAGCGGGGTTCTGCTAGAGTTGCGATACGGCATCGTTCGAGAAGTCGCGGGCATGCCGCCGCCGGTCGCGCAGAGGCGCCTCCTCGAGGCCGCTCAGTGCGACCTTGTGCTGGAAGAGGGTCCGCCCACGCCCGAGGCCCAGCGCCGGCTGGCCCGACTGCTGTCGGGCCTGAAGGTGGGCGACGAGGTCCTGGTCCACAGCCTGGACGCCTTCCAGCGGACCACGGGCGAGCTCGCGCAACTCATCCGCACCTTCCTGGAGCTGGGCGTGAGCCTGCGCATCGTCAGCGCCGCCGACGAGGTGGAGACCCTGCCGCCGGCCGAGAACGTACGCAAGGTGCTGGCCCTGCTCGCCGATCACGAGGCGCGCCGGCCTACCCGCCTGCCGCCGGGCTCGGCCTCCAGCCGCAACGCCGGCAGCCGCAAGCCACTCTCGAAATACCAGGTGGAATACGCCCGCAAGCTCCACCGCGAGGGGACCTCGCTCCGCTCGATCAGCCTGCTCTTCCAGGTCTCGCCCAACGAGGTCTGGGAAGCCATCGGCGACTAGATGCCGCCCGCCCCAGGCCCGTTGGGCTGGGCCGCGCTCGCGCTGGGCGTGGCGCTCGGACCGGTCCTCGCCGCGCTCTCCGTGCGCCTGCCCGGGGGCACCGAAGCCTCTCCGGGGCCGGGCCGGATCGCCCTCTTCACCCTCGCCTGCCCGGCGCTCGCCGCCTGGTCCCTGGCGGCGCATCCGGGCGCCGGCGGCGTGCTGGGTGCGCTGCTCGCCTGGCAGCTCCTGCTGCTGGCCGTCCTCGATGCCGAGCATTTCTGGCTGCCGCGCCTGCTCACCGTCCCGCTGGCGGTGACCGGGCTGCTCGCCGCCGCCCCCCTGGGGCCTGAGGCTCTGCAGGCGCGCGCGATCGGCGCGGCGGCCGGCTTCGCGGCGCTCGGTCTGCTCGCCCTGGGTTACCGGCGGCTACGTGGCCGCGAGGGTCTCGGCGGCGGCGACGCCTACCTGCTGGCCGGCGGCGGCGCCTGGGCGGGCTGGACGGGGCTTCCGACGATCCTGGTGATCTCGGCGGCGGCGGGCCTCGCCGCGGTGGCGGCCCTAGCCGTCGTCGGCCGGCGGCCGAGCGGAGCCCAGCCGCTGCCGTTCGGCGTCGCCCTCGCGGCAGGCGCCTGGCTGACGTTCCTCTACGGCCCGCTCGGCGGCTAAGCCCCGGAGAGCCGGCCGCGGTCCGTCCGCGCGAAGCCGTCCAGGCCACGCGCGAAGCCCGCCGCGGCGGCGGCGGCCTGCACCACCGGATCGGTGGCCCGGAGCCGAGTGTCGAGCTGGTAGCGGCCTGCTGCGTCGATGCGCAGCACCGCGTCCACCGCCGCGCCGCCGGACTGGCCGGCCAGCGGGACCACCAGGACGCCACCCTGGCAGCTCGCCCGGCCACCGAGCTGCAGGCCAGCGAGCGGCGCGCCGGAGAGCGTCACCTCGCGCAGCCGCACCTCGCCACCGGCCCGGCGACAGCCGTCGCGCCGAAACTCGGCCTCGAAGCTGCGGAAGTGCGCCCGGCCGCCGATCGGCAGGCCGCCGGCGACCCGCTCCAGGCTCAGCTCTGCGTCCACCCCGCGGAGCGACAGCCCGCCGGCGCTTCCGCCGACCACCCCGCGCCCGCGCAGCTCACCGTCCGCCGCAAGGCGCAGCCCGCCGCCGACGACGTCGAGCCCGGCCCGGGCGTCGCCCAGGCGCAGGCCGCGGAAGCGGGCGTCGATCAGGGACCCGCCCCAGACGGCGCCCTCCACCGCGCGGGCCGAGAGGCCGGCCTGGTCGGCGTCCATCCAGCCCAGCGCTATGCGGAGCGGCAGCATCGCCGCGGCCGCGAGGATGAAGGCCACGCCGAAGATCGGCAGCACGCGGCCCATCAGTCCGCCCCGCCGAAGGTGGCGTCCACCGACAGCGCGCCCTGGTCGTCCTTGATTACCGTAAGGTGGCGCGCGGTGACCCCGTACTCCGTCTGCAGGGCGGCGAGCCACGGGAAGACCCGGGCCGGGGCGACCCCCTGCACCGCCACCTGCACCCCGCCGGCCGGATCGGGCTCGACGCGGGCCAACGTGAGGCCCGCGGCCCGGGCCGCTGCGTTGACCGCCTCCGCCGTCGGCAGGGTCGGGCGCGGGGCCCCGGTCGGGGTGGCGCGGACAGCGGCGGCGGCCTGCGCCACCACCGCCGCGTCGCGGACGGCGCGCTCATAGCGACGCTCCGCCGCCACCCGCGCCTGCTCCAGCGGCCGCCAGACCCCAAACCAGAGGCCGAAGAGGAGGACCCCCGCCGCCATTACCGCCAGCAGCCCCTGCTCGCGCCGGGTGCGCGCCTCGAACCATGCCCTCATGACCGGGCTCCCACGATGACGTCGGTGACGATGCGGCCGCCCTCCTCGCGGGTGGCCCCTTCCCGGAGCGCCATGCCGGCCCGCGCCAGGGCGCCTCGCAGCACCTCCACGTCGGAGTAGTTGGTGTGGCTGACCGTGGCGCGGAGCGCGCCGTCCGGAGATACGATCAGGCTTTCCGCCTGCGCCTGGTCGATTTCGGACAGCGCCGCGAACAGCCGGGCCGCTAGACCGGCCGGCCCACCGCCGGCGGCGAGCTGCGCCCGCTGCAAGGCGGCCTGGGCCTGCACGGCGGGATCGTTCACCGCCGCGCCCTTCGGCAGGATCCCGGCCACCGTGCGGGCCGCCTCCTGCTCCAGCCGGCCGGCCGCGAGATTCAGCCGGACGGTCCCGGCGGCGTCGATGATCAGCGGACTCGCCAGAAGGACGCCGGCCAGGATCCCGGCGCGGACCAGATCTCGCCGGGCCGGCCGGCTCGTATCCGCAGCGGCGAAGGCGCCTTGCCGCAGATCGAGGCCGGCGAGCGATGCGCCCGCCGCCAGCCGCCGCTCGGCCGCCTCGCCCTCCTCCACCGGCGGCATCGGATCCAGCAGGGCGGGCGCGAGCTCCGGCTCGCAGGTGAAGGCGAGCCGACGGCCGCGCACGACCACCAGGTCTCCCCACCGCACGGCGACAGGCGCCTCGCCCTCGGGCTCCGCGACCATCAGGTGGTCGGGGACCACATGGTCGAGCGCCAGCCCGTAGGTGCGGGCGAGGTCCAGCCAGCCGCGCAGCCGCGGCTCGGTCACCGCGGCCACCAGGCGATGGCCGTCCTCCTCCAGCGCCCCGACAGCCAAGTGCAGCGGCTCGTCGGCCAGCGCCGTCTCGCCCTCGAGCATGAGGGCGGCGGCGGCGCGCGCCTGGGCGTCGGACCGGGTCGGCAGGTGCAGCCAGCGCGCGGTGACCTCCACGCCGGGCACCACCAGCACCACGTCGGTGGCGGGATCGGGCGGTCCGGCCTGCACCGGCTGCTCGCCGCGGCCGACCACGTCGCCGAACGGATCCACGAGCAGGTAAGTCGGGGCGCGCTGCGGATCCTGCGGCGCGAAGACCAGGCAGATGCGTCTCATTCCTCGGGCCCCCAGCGGCGGGCGACCACCCGCACGCGACCGGCGGCGTCGCGGGCGAGCAGGCTGGTGGCGACGGCTTCGGCGTCTCCAAGGGTCACCTCGGTTTCCAGGCGAAACCAGGACGAGGTGTCGGTGAGCTGGCCGCTGGCCTCGGCCGGCAGGGCGGCGGCGATGACCGCCGGCAAGGCCAGGAAGTCGCTCCGCGTCCAGCCCTGAGGCGGGCGGGCGGCGATCAGTCGCCGCGCCGCCTCCGGCGGCAGGGGTTCGGGGGCGAGCATGCCGATCAGCACGGCCTTCTCCTCGGGGATGGTGTTGATGTTGAGCGGCGACAGTTGCGCGGCCGGCAGGGCGCAGACGAAGGGGCGCAGCCGCCGGTAGACCTCGGGCGTGAAACCGCGGACCGCGCGAAGCTCGCTGGGCTCGGCCAGCAAGGCGCCGGACGTAAGATAGCCACCGTCCGCGCTGCCGTAAGACTCGTCCTCCGCTCCGGACGCTTCACGCAGCGGATCGCTGTCGATCCAGTCGACGAGCGCGGCCGCGAGCATCTCACCCTCCCGCCGGCGAAGGCCCAGGGCGGACGCGAGGTTGACGAACTGCCGAACACCTTCGTCATTTCGCCGGTATGCGTCGGGCGCGCCGGCCACCACGCTGTTCAGGTTGAAGCAGGCCGCGCCGTCGTCGATGCGGGCTCGGATCAGGCCGCCCTCGACGGGGAAGCTCGCGCCGCGGCCGCTCCACGCGCCCGCCACAGATCCGCTGGCGGCCAGCCGCGCCACCTGCGCGCGGGCGAGCTGTTCGGCGCCCATGGCGTACCACCGCGCCTGGCCCACGGCCTCGGCGTTCGCCGTCCGGCGGATGGAGAACCGGATCTCCTCCAGCACGCCGGCCGCGAGCGTGGCCATCACGGCCACCAGCAGCAGGACGGTGAGCAACGCCACCCCGCGCTCGTCGTCGGCCCGGCTCATGCGCCCTCCCCCGACACGACGAAGAGCTGCGTGAGTTGGCCGTAGTCGTCGAGCGCCAGGTCGAGGCGCAGCGCCTGCGGCAGCGGCTGGTGCGTCCCGTTCGGCGTGGTCTCGATCCACTGGCCGCCGACGAGGAAGGCGACGCGCGCCTCGCGCACGCCGGTGAGCAGGACCTGCGGAGGGCGCCAGGCGGCGCCATCCAGCGCCCAGCGGGTGCGCCGCTCCAGCCGACCCTCCGTCAGCCGGTATTCCACGGCCTGCAGTGACGCGCGGGGCGCGCCGTCGGGATTGTCCCAGCCCCGCCGGACGAGCTGCAGCACGGGCCCGCCCACCGCCTGCTCGCCGCCCCGGAGGTTGCGCACCGCCGGGCGGCCGTCCTCGCCCCGGGTGCGTCGGGCGGCGGCCTGGGCGAGGTCGGCTTTCAGCGCCTGGCGCGCCCGCTGGATCTCGCCCAGCCGGTGGCTGCGCGCCCGGACGACCTGCTGGTTGTCCATGCTGAAGCTGAGCACGCTCACGCCTGCGGCCGAGACCAGGCCGAAGATCAGCAGCGCCACCATCATCTCGACCAGGGTAAAGCCCTTCACGGCGTCCCCCGGAAGACGGTGACCTCGCCCGCGGTGCGCCCCGCGGGACCGGCCACACGGACGTCGATGCGCAGGACCGCGGGATCGGCCGTCCGGCCCACCGTGCGCACCCAGCGCCAGGATTGCCCGCCGGCCGCCTCGACTCCCGCCTCGCGACCGAGCGCGGGGGGCGCGGCGGCGGTCAGGGCTTCTACCGCCCGGTTCTCGGCGACGACGCCGGCGAAGAGCCGGCTCTCCACCGCCCCGGCCTGGCGGGTGTTCTCGCCGGCCAGGTTGAGGAGGGCGAGAGCGCCCAGACTGAGCACCGCCAGCGCCACCAGCATCTCCAGCAGGGTGAAGCCCTGGTCAGCCCGCGCGGTCATCGACCCTCACCTCGCCCTGGGCGTCGACGCTCAGCCGCACCGCGCCGCGGCGGTTGGCCAGCCGCACGGTCGCGGGATCGGCGCCGCCGGTGGAGTCGAAGCGCACGGCGCTCCGCCCCTCGGCGCTCTCCACCGCCACCTGCAACCCCTCCGGCCAGGCTTTCCGCGCGAACGGGCCGTCGTCCAGGGGGACCCACACACCGCGCCGCTGTTCGCGGAAGGCGTAGCCCTCTGCGTCGATGACCATCTCGACGGGCCGGTTGGCCGTGAGCGCGGCTTCGCGGGCATGCGCCAGGCGACCCGCCAGCCGCTCCGCCTCGTCGGCGAGACGCGGGCCGGGGTCCGGCACGGTCAGCAGCACGGCCGACGTCAGCAGCGCCATTACCAGCAGGGCCACCATCACCTCGACGAGGGTGAAACCACGCTCGGCGGGCGCCCTAGAGGGTCCAGTTGCCGATGTCGGCCTCATCGCCCTCTCCGCCCTTCTGGCCGTCGGCGCCCATGGAATAGACGTCGAAGCGGCCGTTCTCGCCCGGATAGCGGTACTGGTAGGCGTTGCCCCAGGGGTCCTTCGGCAGCCGCCGCACGTAGCCGCCTTCGCGGTAGCGGTCCGGCCGCGCCAGGCCGGGCGGCGGGCTGACCAGCGCCGACAGCCCCTGCTCGGTCGTCGGGAAGGACAGGTTCTCCAGCCGGTAGCTCTCCACCGCCTGCTCCAGCACCGCCACGTCGGCGCGCGCCTTCTCCTTCATGGCCCGGTCCTGGCTCGGCAGGACGTTGATCATCACCACCGTGGCCAAGAGGCCGATGATGACGATGACGACCATCACTTCGATCAGGGTGAAGCCGGCTTCGGCGCGGGCGTGGCGGTGGGCTCGGATTTCGGTCATGGCGGGTCTCAGCGGTAGGCCAGGGTGTTGATCTGCAGGATGGGCAGCAGGATCGAGAGGACGATCACCGTCACGATCAGGCCCATGACGATGATGATGGCGGGCTCCAGCAGGCTGAGCGCCACCTGGACGACGGCGTTGAACTCGCGTTCGAGGTACTCGGCGGCGCGGCCCAGCATGAGGTCGACGCGCCCGGCGTTCTCGCCGCTGGCGGCCATGTAGAGCAGGATCGGCGGGAAGACGCCGGCCCGCCGCATGGCGCCGGACAGGCTGCCGCCCTCGCGCACGGTATCGGCCATCCCCTCGACCGCCGCCCGCAGGGCGCGGTTGTGCACCGTGGGCACGGTGAGCCTCAGCCCCTCCAGCACCGGGACGCCCGCCGCAATCATGGTGGACAGCGTCCGCGCCAGGCGGGCCGCGTGCAGGTCGCGGATCAGCCGGCCCAGGAAAGGGACGCGCAGCAGGGCGGCGTCGAACCTCAGGCGAAGCTCCGGGCGGCGCAGCGCCTGGGCGGCGCCGAGGCCCGCCACCAGGAGCAGCAGCAGCAGGAGCCAGCCCCAGTCGCGGCTGAAATCCGAGAGGAAGATGATCGCGCGGGTGAGCCAGGGCAGGCGCTGGCCCATGCTGTCGAACTGCTCGACCACCCGCGGGACCACGAAGGTGATCAGGGCGGCGATGACGCCCAGGGCTGTGACCGCCAGGGCGGCCGGATAGACCAGCGCGACCAGCAGCTTGGAGCGCGCCTGCTCGTCGCGCTCCAGAAGGTCGGCCAGACGCTCCAGGATCTCCGGCAGGGCGCCGGAGCTCTCGCCCGCGGCGACCATCGCCCGGTAGAGCCGCGGGAAGGCGTCGCCCTGGCGGCCCATGGCGTCGGAGAGCCGGTAGCCCTCCAGCACGCCCGCATGCGTCGCGAGCAGCACCCGACGCACCGCCGGCCGCTCGGCCTGCAGGGCGAGCGTGCGCAGCGCCTCTTCCAGCGGAGCGACGGCGATCAGGGTCGCGAGCTGGCGGGTGACAAGCGCGAGCTGCCTGGCGCCCAGCCGGTCGGGGACCAGCCGGCGGAGCCAAGAGGGGGTCGCGGCGCGCTCCGCCGCCGGCTGCACCTTCACCGGAACCAGGCGGCGGCCCTGCAACTGCTCGCGCGCCGCGCGCTCGCTGGCCGCCTGGACGACGCCTTGGCGGGTGCGGCCGCCGGCGTCGAGGGCGACGTATTCAAACGCCGACATCGGCCCCGGTCTCCTGCCGCGCCACGCGCAGCGCCTCTTCCAGGCTGGTGACGCCCTCGGCCACGTAGCGGCGGGCCTCGTCCTGCAGCGTGCCGCCGTTCGGGAAAGCGGCTTGGACGATGGCGTCCTCGTCGGCCTCCTCGCCGACCAGCCGGCGGATCCGGTCGTCCACCCGCAGCGCCTCGTACACGCCGACCCGGCCGACGTAGCCGGTGTTGGCGCACTGCGGACAGCCGGCGGCGCGGTAGATCGTCTGCCCCTCAGCGATCCCGGCGAGGCGGGCGGCCGAAGCGTCGGCCGGCTCGGGCCGGCGGCAGTGCGGGCACAGCCGCCGCACCAGCCGCTGGGCGACGATGGCCCGCAGGGTGGAGGCCAGCAGGAAGGGCTCGACACCCATGTCCCGAAGCCGCGTGATGGCGCCGGCCGCGTCGTTGGTGTGCACCGTGGAGAGCACCAGGTGGCCGGTGAGGCTGGCCTGGACGGCGATCTGCGCCGTCTCCACGTCCCGGATCTCGCCCACCATCACCACGTCCGGGTCCTGGCGCAGGATCGCGCGCAGCCCGGCGGCGAAGGTCATGCCGACCTTGGCGTTCACCTGGGTCTGGCCGAGCCCCTGGATTGCGTACTCCACCGGATCCTCGATGGTGAGGATGTTGCGGGTGGCGTCGTTCAGCAGCGAGAGGCCGGCATAGAGGCTGGTGGTCTTGCCCGAGCCCGTCGGCCCCGTGACCAGGATGATGCCGTTGGGTTCGGACAGCGCGCCGCGGAACACCTCCAGCGCCCGGGGCGACATGCCGAGGTCGGCCAGCCCGAGCTGCGCCTGGCCCTGGTCGAGGATCCGCATCACCACGCGCTCGCCGGCCCGCGCTGGCAAGGTCGAGACACGTACGTCGAGGCTGCGGCCGCCGAGCGCGAGCGAGATGCGGCCGTCCTGCGGGATACGCTTTTCGGCGATATCCAGCCGGGCCATCACCTTCACCCGGCTGACCAGCAGCGGCGCGATCCGCGGCGCGAGGCTCAGCACCTCCTTCAGCACGCCGTCGACGCGCAGCCGGACCACCAGCGCCTGCTCGAAGGGCTCGATGTGCACGTCCGACGCGCCCTGGCGGACGGCTTCGGCGATGACGCCGTTGATCAGGCGGATGATCGGCGCGTCGTCCTGGGCGTCCAGCAGGTCGGCCGCAGCCGGCAGCTCGTCGGCCAGGCTGTCGAGGCCGGCTGGGAGGTCCAGGTCGTCGGCCGGCGCTCCCAGCCCCTCCCCCGCGTAGGCCTCCGACAGCCGACGCTCGAATTCGGCGCGGGCGAGCGGCGTCACCCGGATCGGCGCGCGGAGCGCCCGGCGCGCCTCCAGGACCGCGAGCGGGTCGGCCCCCTCGCGCAGGCCGAGGAGCGGCGTCTCGCCGTCCTCCAGCAGGACGACGCCGTGCTTCTTGGCGAAGGCGTAGGCGAGCGCGCGGGTCATGGCCGCGCCGGGACGGGCGCCGGAGCCGGCGCAGCCGGCGGCGCGGACGGCGCGTAGCGCGGCGGCTCGGCCTGCAGGTACTCTCGCACCAGCCGCTCCAGCTCGGCCTGGCGCGCCGGGTTCCGGAGCGCCTGCTGGCCCGCGATGTAGTCATACTTGGGCGCGGTGACATAGCGCGCGTCCTCGGCCGTGCGGACGATCTTCGGCCGGATGAAGACCATCAGGTTGGTCTTGCTCTTCTGCCGGCTCGTGCTGCGGAACAGCGCGCCCAGGCCGGGCACGTCGCCGAGGATCGGGGTCCGCTGGGCCGACTGGCGGTCGGCCTGGTCGAGCAGGCCGCCGAGCACGACGATCTCGCCGTCGTCGACGTTCACCGTCGTCTCGAGTTCGCGCTTGTTCAGCACCAGGTCGCCGACGCTGTCGGTGAGCTCGCCGGCGATGCTGGAGACCTCCTGGCGCAGGCTTAGCGTGATGGTCCCGCCCGCGTTCACCTGCGGCGTCACCTCGAGCTGGATGCCGACGTTCTGGCGCGCCGTGGTGCGGAAGGGATTGGCGTTGTTGTCGCCCAGCACCTCGCCGGTGGTCACCGGCACCTCCTGGCCCACCAGGATGGTGGCCGGCTGGTTGTCCAGGGTCAGGATGGAGGGCGTGGAGAGCAGGTTCGAGGCGGTATCCGACTTCACTGCGTTGATCACGAAGCCGAACAGCACGTCGCCGCTGCGGCCGCCGCCGCCCAGCAGGGCGCCGTTGGTCCCCAGGAGGGACTGGGCCGCCGCCGCCCTGAGCTGCGCCAGCAGCGGGGAGTCCTTCGGCAGGTTGTTCTCGCCCGCCGCCGCTCCGATGATCGCGGGTAGGTTCGGCCCAGCGTTGGAGTAGCTGGTGGAGGCGAACGGCACGGCCGAGCCGTTCACCCCGGCCAGCGCGAACTGCGCGCCCAGGCGTTTGGCGGTGTCGTCCGAGACCTCCACCACGATGGCCTCCACCAGCACCTGCTGGCGGCGCACGTCGAGCTGGCGGATGACTTCGGCCAACATCCTTTGCGTGTCGGGGTCGGCGGCGATGACGATGGCGTTGGTGCCGGGATAGCGCGCGATGTTGGCGCGCGCGGCGCCGCCGGAGGCCGGCGCGAGGGCCGCCGGCGTCGGCGAGCTGGCCGCCGCGGCCGGGCGCCCAGGGCGGGGTGGCGCGGCAGGCGCGGCCTCGGGCGACGCGTGGCTGGCCGCCTGCCCTACGAGCTGCTGCAGCACGGGCACGAGCTGCTCGGCGTTGGCGTGCTGCAGGGTCACCACCCGCACGTCGCCGGCGGTCTCCGCCCGGCGGTCGAGGTCGTTGACGACGGCCAGCAGCGGCCGCACCGCCTCGGCATCGCCGCGCAGGATGATCGAGTTGCTGCTCTCCACCACCACGATAGAGACCACGCCGTTACGGGCCTGGGGGTCGGCGCCCGGCGGCTTCAGCAGGTCGTTGAGGACGCCCGCGATCTCCCGGGCCGAAGACGAGCGCAGGGTGACCGTCTGGGTCATCGCCCGGTCTTCGTCGATCTGTGCCAGGAGGCTGCGAATACGGCGCAGGTTGTCGGCGTAGTCGGCGACCACGATCATGTTGCCGCGCGAGGACGGGATGATCGCGCCCTGCCGGCCGATCAGCGGCTTCAGCGTCTCCGCCGCCGAGGCGGCGTCGAGGTTGCGCAGACGGAACACCTGGGTGGCGAAGCCGTAGCCCGCCGAGGCGCCCAGGGTGGCCGGCTGCTGGGCGGCGCCTTCGTCCGGGGCGATGCGGTAGGCGCCGGAGCCGGTGGGCACGGCCACTAGGCCGTTGGCCCTGAGCGTCGACATCAGCACGTCGAACAGCTCGGCGCGGCTCAGCGGCTCCTGGCTGGCGACGCTCACCTTGCCCTGCACGCGCGGGTCGATGATGAAGGTGCGGCCGGTGGCGCGGGCCACGTCCTGGATGAAGACGCGGATGTCGGCGTCCTGCAGGTTCAGCACCTGCTCCTGGGCGACGGCGGCCGCCGGCAGGTTCAGGGGCGAGGCCGCCGCTAGCATGAGGATCGTGACGAGCTTCTTCACTGCGGCGCCATCCGGATACGCGTGGTCAGGGTCTGGCCGCCCCGCTCGAAGCGGATCTCGGCGGCGGTTGAAGCGGCGAGCGACTGGGGCAGCTCGCTCACCCGTTCGGGCGTGAGGGCGACGCCGTCGATCGCCAGCAGCACGTCGCCTTGCTGCAGGCCCGCCTGGCGCAGCACGTCGGAGCCGCCGCGCGGCAAGACGGTGTAGCCGGAGGGCCGACCGTCCCGCATCCGGGGGACCAGCGTCGTCTGGCCGAGCAGCCGCTGAGGGTCGATGGCCGGCCCGGGGCGGGACGCGGCCGGGCCCTCCAAGCTCGGGCCGGAAAGGGTGGAGACCGCCGGCAGGACCGCGGCGCCCGGCTGCGGGACCGGGAAGCCGACGCGCTGCCGCGCTCCGCCCCGGCTGAGGATCACGTGGTCGGCGCCGACCACGGCGAGCACCAGGCCCGGCGAGACCTCCTCGCCCACCCCATACGACCGCTGCGGACCGCCGCCGGCCGCCAGAATGGCCGAGCCGCGGCCGCCCGAGCCGGCGCGCACGCCATAGAGGATCACGGCGTCGCTCGAGCCTGTGGCCTGCCCCGCGGCGGCGGCGCCCTGCACGCGGAAGAAGGGGTCGAAACTGGCGAGGATGGAGAGGTCGGCGATCGCGCGGGTCGCGGGCTGCGGCCGCGGCGCTTCGCCGAAGGGCCCGAGCGGGGTCACCAGGAGCCAGACGAGCCGGCCGGCCTGAATGGCCAGGCCCACCGCCAGCACGGCTTCCAGCGCGATCAGCGCGGTCCGCGGACGGACCGCGCGCAGACTGTCGAGCGTGAGCTTCAAGCCTTCCCCCGTTCCGCCTGTGCGGCGGCGATGGGGGACTCTTGGCGGAGGACGCCGACGTTCCCGTGAAGCTTGGATGAAGCTACCGTGACAGTCGCCGTCCGCCGGCTCAGAACCGCGTGGAAAGGCTGACCGAGAAGCTGCGGCCGATCTCATAGTTGTTCAGCCGGATCTCGTCGCCGCCGCGCTCCTGGTGCTCGTCGAACTCCTCGCCCAGCAGGTTGCGGGCTTCGAAGCCGAAGGTGAACTCCTGGTTCCAGACGGCGAACCGCTGGCGGAAGGTGAAGTCGAGCAGCACGCCCGGGTCCTGCACGAAGTCCGGCGCGCCCGCCTGGCCGCGGGCGGTGATCCGCTCCGAGGCGTAGTTGGCGAGCAGGGTCGCCTGGGTGGCGCCGTCGGCGCTTTCCAGGCCGAGCTGCACGTTGCCCAGGTGCTCGGACTGGCCCTGCAGCGGGCTGCCGTCGATGACGAAGTTCTCGGCCGGGGCCGGGTTGCCGTTGTTGGTGATCGGGAAGACCACGTCGCCCGAGCCCACCTTCACCTCGGCCTTGGTGTAGGTGTAGTTGGCGGCCACCAGGAAGCGGACGCCGTCGATCCAGCCGAGGTTCAGCTCCGGCTCGAAGAACTTCTTGAACTCGGCCTCGAAGCCATAAAGCGTCGCCTTGGGCGCGTTCAGGAAGCTCTGCTGCAGGCCCGAGCCCGACTCGTTCACCACCGACTCGATGGGCCGGTCGATGTCCTTGTAGAAGACGCCGAGCGTGGCGAACTGCCCGCGGTCGAAGTAGCGTTCGTACCGGGCGTCGAGGTTGATCAGCTCGGAGTCCACCAGGAACGGGTTGCCGATGAAGGTGCGGTCCGATTCCGGGTCGAGGTAGAGCTGCGGCGCCTGCTCGCGGAACTGCGGGCGGGCGATGGTCTTCGACGCGCCGAAGCGTAGCTGCTGGTTCTCGGCGAAGTTCCAGGTGATGGTCGCCGCCGGCAGCAGGTACTCGTTCTCGAGCTGGCGCCCGGCGAGGTCGGCGTTCGGGTTGAACAGGTCGATGGCCTGCACCGACTGGTCAGCCGACTCGTAGCGGGCGCCGAAGGTGGCCCGGACGGCTGGCAGGATCTCGCCCTCGCCCTGCAGGTAGATGCCGTGGGTGGTCAGCGACGCCTCGTAGGCCGCCGCGCCCTCCGACCCCGTCACCTCGCGCAGGATCAGGCCGTCGGGCCCGATATTGAAGTCGGAGTAGAGGAAGTCCACCCGCTGCATCTGGAAGGCGATGGAGGGCGTGGAGTTCATGGTGAAGCGGAACACCCGGCTGTCGGAGAACCGCTCGTTGTCGTACCAGGCGTAGCCCGCGGAGACGGTGAAGTCGGCGATCAGCGGGTTCTCGAGGCGGTAGCGCAGGTCGACGCCGAAGCCCGAGGCCTTGTCCTCCAGTTCGCTGAACCGGATGAAGTTGGCGTCGGCCTGCGGGTTGTGCAGATAGGTCCCGTCGACCCGGCGGTAGCGGACCTGGCGCTCGTAGGGCACGTCACGCTCGGTGCGGGCGTAGGAGCCGCGCCAGTCGATCTCCAGGTCGCCAAAGCGGTGCTGGCCGGTGAGCTGGGTGTCGATCAGCTCGCGCTGGTACCAGGCGGTGAAGTCGTCGCGGATGTAGTTGGACGCGCGCGAGCTCTCGCCTTCGACCGAACGGGCCTCCTTGGTGACGTTGCGGACGTAGAAGTTCGTCCACTTGAAGGTGTGGTTGTCGAGCTCGAGAGCGACGCTCGTCAGGCCGTTGATGACGATGTCGTTCTGGGTCGAGTTCGACTGCAGGTCCTCGAGGACCGCCAGACCCTCCAGGCTGACGACGCCTTCCTGCTGGATCGCGCGGCGGGTCTGCCAACTCGAGTCATAGCCGCCGACGGCCACGAAGCCGAGGTTGCCCCAGTCGAAGGTCCACGACGTTCCGCCCGAAATGTCGAAGCTGCCGTTGAACGGCACGTCGTTCGTGGACTGCAGCAGGTTGATATTGGCGTTCTGGAAGCTGCGGCCGATGACGGTGAGCTGTTCCGGGCTGAAGTTCGAGGAATCGATCCGCTTGCCGGTCTCGATCGCCTGGCGCACCGCCTGCGGCAGCTCGCGGGTGCCGTCGTCCACGCCGGTCCAGTCGGAGTCCCCGCCGTAGTAGGTGAAGCCCTGCTTCAGCGAGGTCTCGTCGTTCATGCCCGCGCTGACGCCGAGCGCGATGAAGGACTCCTCGGGGATGTCGATCGTGCGCAGGTCGATCAGGCCGCCGCCGAACTCCCCCGGCAGGTTCGGCGAATAGGTCTTCTGGACGTTGACCCCGGCCAGGACGTTGGACGGGAAGAGGTCCAGCGGCACCACGCGCTGCAGCGGCTCGGGGCTAGGCAGGGGGGAGCCGTTCAGCAGGGCCGACGAATAGCGCTCGCCAAGGCCGCGCACGTAGACGAACCGGCCGCTGACCACGCTCAGGCCGGCGAGCCTCGTCAGCGCCTGGGCCGCGGTGTCGTCGCCCTGGCGGACCAGGTCCTCAGGCGTCACGATCGAGGCGACCTCGGAAGTCTCGCGCATCACTTCGGGAATGTACTTCCCGCGGACGACGATCTCCTCGACCTCGGCCCCCGCCGGCGGCGCGCCGGTCTGCGCCGCCGCAGTCTGCGCATGGACGAGCCCGGGCGCCATCAGCGCGGTGGTGCAGAGGAGCAGCCCGGCGAGCGGGCGGTGAAGCTTGGTCATGAGGAGATCGCCTTCAAGAGTGCCCTGACGCGGAGAGGGCGGGGCCTCGGCGGCCCCGCCCCGCGGGATCAGCAGCTCGAGCCGCTGGCCAGGCCGCAGGTCCAGCCCTGCCACCAGGTGTCGCTGGCGTCGCGGACGGCGCCGACGTAGTTGGTGGCCACGTAGAACGAGCCCAGGGTCGAGGCGTTGAACGGCGTCACCGCCGCCTCGTTGGCGCCGTTCACGAAGCCGCCGGCCAGGGTGTTGGTGAAGCTGGGGTTGTTGTTGGTCCCGGCCGCGAACAGGGCCTGGGCCTCGGCCCCGGTCACGTCCGTGTCGTTGCGGAAGTTGACCGAGCAGGAGAGCACCACCGAATCCCACCGCGGGGCGGCGGCGACCGTCGAGGCGGTGTCCACGTCGATACAGGCGGTGGCGGTGTTGGCCGACACGAACACGCCGTTGACGAAGCGGCCGCCGGTGCCGGTGTTCAGCACCTGCAGGTCGCCCGCGCCGGTGCGGCCCGAGCCGATGGCGGTGAAGTTGGCGATGGTCGGGCGCGAGTTCAGAGACGCCTGGACGCCGGCCGAGCTCATCTCGAACACCCGGTCGCCGCCGTTGGCGCGCTGGCGGGCGATCAGGAACTGGATGCCGCCCCGCCAGCCCTCGTCGGTGTCGATGCTGTCGTCGTCGGCGCCGGTGATGACGATGTTCTTGAGCTGGACCGTGCCGCCGAAGAACTCCATGCCGTCGTCCGAGCTGTTGTGCACCTGGACGTGGTCGACCACCGTGCCCGATCCCACGCCGAGGAAGCTGATGCCGTTCAGCTCACGGTTCGGCTGCACCTCGAAGCCCGGGTAGCGGACCTGGACGTAGCGCAGGCGGCCGGAGTTGTCGGTCGGGCTGTTGCCGCCGTAGAGCGACACGCCGCCCTCGAAGGTGGCCACGCAGTTGATGTTCGGCGGGGTCGTGCCGGCCGGGCAGCTGGCGATCGGCGCGCGGCCGGCGATGACGATGCCGCCCCACTGGCCGATCAGGTCGGCGCCAGAGTTGCCCTCGATGTTCGAGCGGCTGGTGAAGATGATCGGGTTGGTGGCCGTGCCCTCGGCGAAGATCTGCGAGCCGCGCTGCACGTTGATGTAGTCGAGGCCGCCCGAGCCGTAGAGGCGCACGCCCGGCTCGATCGTCAGGATGCCCTGCTGGGCGCCCGCGATCGGCGCGTTCGGGTCTGCGCCGCGGTCCTGGCCGACGTCGACGCGGCCGCTGATGGCGTAGACGGTGCCGGCCCGGTTCGCGAGCACCAGGTTGCCGGTGATGGTCTGCGGCAGTTGGCAGGCGCGCAGGGTGCCGTTGGCCACCGTGCCGATGTTGGCGAGGCCGGTCGGGCAGTCCGCCGCCGCCTGGCCGGGCGGCGGGTTGGTCGTGCCGCCGCCGTTGTTGCCGCCGCCGCCCGGCGGGAAGGCGCCTTCGCCGGGGGAGGCCACGTTGTCGGCGCCGCCGCCGCAGGAGGCCAGAGCCACCGCACTCAGCGAAGCGAGAAGAAGGGTTTTCAGCTTGGTGACGCCGGTCATCGAGGTTCTCCCACCTGGCTCGTCGATGGCGCATGCGGGAATCCGGCCTCGACCCCTGCCGAGGCGCCAGCCCGCCTGCCCTGGGCGGGTTCTAGGGACGGGCGATGACAGCGACCCGACAGATGCGTGACAGCTTTGTTGCAGCGCTTGTTCGGCGCATGCCGCGTTCACCGCGGCGGGTCCGGACTGACACGAGGCTGTCGCGCAGGTTGTGTAGAGCGCGACGCACATCGCTGCGGAGTGCGTTGGATGCGGCAGATCATCGTGCGCCGGACGGACGGGGCCTGGGCCCTGCAGACCGGCACGGATATTCTCTATTTCGTCACCGGCGCCCAGGCCGAGCGCCGCGCCCGGGACCTCGCCGCCCGTCACGCTGCGGATGGGGAGCCCGCGGAGGTGCAGGTCTTCGATCTCTCCGGCCGCCCGGTGGGCCGAGTCTCCTTCCCCGCCGCGGCCTGAAGCCCGAAAAAGGGAGGACCGGACGGGGGGTCCGATCCTCCAGGCGCGGGGTACAGACCAAAAGCTCGTCGAGCCCGTCCGGCCACGCCCTGGCTAGCAGACGCGCGCGACGCCGCCGCGACCGAACCGTGACAGGTCGCTGACGCCGGATCTCAGGTGTCGGGAAGGTTCCTGGTGGAGCCGAGGGGAGTCGAACCCCTGACCTCCTCATTGCGAACGAGGCGCTCTACCAACTGAGCTACGGCCCCAGGAAGGCGCGGAATAGCCCTATCGCGCGGCCTCCTGTCAAGCGCCCTCGGTGCGGTGCGGCGCCTTGCCTGCGGCGCAAAGCCGGTTAGAAGCCGATGAGGCACAGCGGGACACGGGACACGATGGGCGCCATCATCAACTTCATCTTCTTCATCGTGGGGGCCCTGATCAGCTTGCTGATCTGGGCGATCATCATCAACGCGATCCTGTCGTGGCTGGTGGCGTTCAGCGTGATCAACGTCCGCAATCCGTTCGTCTACAACGTGACCCGCTTCCTCGACGCCGTGACCGATCCGGTGCTGCGGCCGTTCCGCCGGTTCGTCCCGACGCTGGGCGGCGTCGACATCAGCCCGATCATCGCCATCCTCGTGCTGACCGGAATCCAGCGCTACCTGCTGCCGGCGGCGCACAACGGCCTGCTCAGCCTGCTGGCCTACTAGTCGATGCGCTTCGCCGTGCGGGTGACGCCGCGCGGCGGCCGCGACGCGGTGGAGGGCTGGGCGACGGACGAGGCCGGGCGGCCGGTGCTGCGGGTGCGGGTCTCCGCCGCGGCCACGGAAGGCGCCGCCAACGCCGCTGTGATCGCCCTGCTGGCCAAGGCGCTCGGCCGGCCGCGGTCTTCGTTGCACATCGTGCGCGGGGAGACCTCGCGCACCAAGCAGGTGGAGGCGGAGGATCTGGAACAGGCCGACCTCGCCCGCGCCTTCGGCGATCCCCCCGGCTGACCGCAAGAAGGGAACAGGTCCCGCGCCCCGGGGCTTCCTCTGGCCGAACAGGCAAGAGGAGACGGCCATGCCCGAGAACCAGAGCCAGCCCAACATCGCCGGGAACCCGGCCAACCCCGGCGGCGAGCCGCGCGTCATCCCGCAGCCGGACTCGCCCGAGCCGGACCGGCCCTCGGATACCGAGGCGGCGCACAACTCCGAGGAAGGCGGCGCCGTCCGCGACCCGGCCGCCGACACCGCCGACTCCGCCGACCAGAACTACGGCAGCCTGGACGGCCACGCCTCGAAGGACCCACGAGGCGACGCCCAGACCGGCGAGCGCCTGGCGGACCGCGGAAACCGCCTCGGCTGAAAAAATCCCGCCAACGCTGGAACTTGCCTTTTGACAGGAAGTTAAGGGCGTGTCGTCGGATCGCTCATTCGGTCAGACGGCATTGACCGGCCCGGCCCACACCCCTGGCATCCCCCGACCATGGCCGGGCCGGTCACCTTCCTTCCCCAACTCGGATCGCCCGCGGAACGGCCGGCCGGCTGGCCGGTTAGGCCTGCGAGGCTTACTTGATCAGGAGCGGACCCATGGCGGATCGTGACAGCGGCGCGCGCGGCGGACAGGCGGGCTTCCAGGGCGGCCAGCTCGGCGGCGGCCTGCGCAAGCCGGGCTATGGCGAGGGCTACGGCCGCGACTTCGGCGGCGGCGGGCTGAACCAGGGCTTCGACGGTAGCTGGGGCCAGGGCTACGGCGGCAGCCTGGGGGCCTCCGACTATCGTGAGGGCTACGGCGGCGACGCCTACGGCGGCGGCCTGTCGGGCGCCGACTACCAGCGGGGGGGAGGCCCGCGCGGCGAGGACATGGCCGCCGATGCGGGCTACGCCGGCGCCGACACGCGCAGCTGGATGGATCGCCGCGCCGACGAGCAGGCCGGCCCGCACGCCGGCCGGGGCCCGCGCGGCTGGAACCGCTCGGACGAGCGGATCCGCGAAGCCGTCTCCGAAGAGTTGATGCACGACCCCCTCCTCGATGCGCGCGAGATCGAGGTGCAGGTGGAGGGCGGCGTGGTCACCCTGAAAGGCGAGGTGCCCGGCGCCTCCGACATCCATCTGGCCGAACGGCTCGCCCGCCGCTGCGGCGGGGTGAGCGAGGTCCGCAACGAGCTGCAGGCGCACGGCCGCCCCCGCGGCGAGCTCGAGCTGCCGGGCGACGCGGGCGAGGCGCCGAACCCCTACCACCCGGCGGGGCAGGACCACGCGGTGACCGCCACCCAGCGCAACGCCGCCCTGGGCGACGGCGACGACCCGCAGCGCCACTGAGCGCCCGGGGACTGGCACAGGGCCTGCGCGGCGATCACATTGCGTCCATGGCTTCCCGCGCAGACCTCGCCGAACTCCTCGCCCGGTCCCGTCGCGCCGTGGTGTTCACCGGCGCCGGCATTTCCACCGAGTCCGGCATCCCCGACTTCCGCTCCCCCGGTGGCGTGTGGAGCCGGATGAAGCCGATCTACTTCCAGGAGTTCGTGTCCGACCCGGCCAAGCGCCGGGAGGCGTGGGAGCGGGCGTTCAGCGGCAAGGCCGGCTGGACGGGTCGGCAGCCGAACGCCGGCCACTACGCGGTCGCCCGCCTGGTGGCGCGGGGCAAGGTCAGCGCGATCATCACCCAGAACGTGGACAACCTGCACCAGGACAGCGGCGTGCCGCCGGAGCGGATCATCGAGCTGCACGGCAACGCCACCTACGCCACCTGCCTGGAGTGCGGCGAGCGTCACGAGCTGGAGGAGCTCCGGACCGGGTTCGTGAAGGCCGGCGAGATCCCCTACTGCCGCCGCTGCGGCGGGCTGGTGAAGACCGCCACCATCTCCTTCGGCCAGTCGATGCCCGAGGAGCCGATGCTGCGGGCCGAGGCCGAGACGCTGGCCTGCGACCTCTTCGTGGTGCTGGGCTCGTCGCTCGTGGTGCACCCGGCGGCCGGCTTTCCGGCGCTCGCCAAGCGGAACGGCGCGGCGCTGGCCATCGTCAACCGCGAGCCCACGCCGCTCGACCCCTACGCCGACCTCGTCCTGCACGACGAGATCGGCCCGGTGCTCACCGAGACGGCGCCGCCCGACTAGCCGTCCAGGCGGCGCGCACCGCCTCAGGTCCGTGCGAGGGCCGCGTCGGGCAGCTCGATGTCGATCTCGAGCGTCGAGACCTGACGCCCGCGGTCGAGGCGCACCGTCACCTTCTCCGTCTCGATGTCCACATGGCGGCCGATCACCTCGAGGATCTCCCGCTGCAGAATCGCCGCCAGGTCGCGGCGGTCGGAGAACGCCCGCTCGTGCGCCAGCAGCACCTGCAGCCGGTCGCGCGCCACAGGGGCGGAGCGGTTGCGGGTGAAGAAGTTCAGGATGCTCATGCCGCCGCCGCCTTCCGGCCGAACAGGCGATCGAACAGGCTGCGGCGGTCGGCGGGGGTGCTGATCGGGATGGACTCGCCCATCAGCCGGCGGGCGGCGTCGGCATAGGCCCTGGCCACCGGGGAGGCCGGATTGTGGAGGGTCACCGGCGCGCCGACGTTCGAGGCGGTGAGCACGTCGGCGCTCTCCTGCACGATGCCGAGCAGCGGGATGGCCAGGATCTCGAGCACGTCGTCCACCCGCAGCATCTCGCCGCGCGCCGCGCGGGCGGAGTCGTAGCGGGTCAGCAGGAGGTGCTTCTCGACCCGGCCCCCCTCCTCCGCCTGGCGGGTCTTGGAATCGAGCAGGCCGATGATCCGGTCGGAGTCGCGGACCGAGGAGACCTCGGGGTTGGCGACCACCACCGCCACGTCGGCGAAGCGCATGGCGAGCGTCGCCCCCTTCTCGATGCCGGCGGGACTGTCGCAGATGATCCAGTCGAACCGCCCGCGAAGCTCGCCGATCACCGCCTCGACGCCGGCGTCGGTGAGCGCGTCCTTGTCGCGCGTCTGGGAGGCCGGCAACAGCCAGAGGTTCTCCAGCCGCTTGTCCCGGATCAGCGCCTGCGGGAGCTTGGCGTCGCCCTGCACCACGTTGACCAGGTCGAAGATGACCCGGCGCTCCGCGCCCATGACGAGGTCGAGGTTCCTCAGGCCCACGTCGAAGTCCACCACCACCACCGACTGGCCGGCCTGGGCCAGGGCGGCGCCGAGCGCCGCCGACGACGTCGTCTTCCCGACGCCGCCCTTACCGGACGTGACCACGACAACCTTGGACATCAGACGCACTCCATTCCCGCCCGCGGACGGGTTCCGCTATTCAAGTCAGGGGGCTCAGCCGGAGCGCGCCCCGGTCGCACAGCACCTGCGCCGCGCGGCCATGCAGCCCAGGGCCCCAGTGCTCGGCCGTCCGATAGAGCCGGTCGATCCCCACCAGCTCGGCTTCCAGCCGGCTGCAGAAGATCCGGCAGCCCGGCCCCGCCTTGAGTCCGGCGATCGCGCGGCCGCGGAGGGCGCCGTAGACATGGATCGAGCCGCCGGCGAGCACCTCCGCCCCCGAGGCCACGGCGCCCAGGATGGTGACGTCCCCTGCCTCGAAGACGATCGACTGGCCGGAGCGCACCGGGCGGTCCACCAGCAGGGAGGGCTCGTCCGCCCTGGCGGCAGGCGGCGGCTCCAGCGCGATGTCGCGGCCGGCCAGCCCCACCGCCAGGCGGGCCCAGGGCGTGCCGAACAGCACCGCCGGCTCGACGCCTTCGACGCCGACCAGGCGCAGGCGCCGAGCGTCCAGGCCCTCCAGCAGGATGGCCGCGGCGCCCGGCCCGGCCTCCGCGACCACATCGGAGAGGTCGACGACGACGGGACGGCTCTCGAAGAAGCCGGGCGCACGCGCCAGCTCGCGGTCCAGGGCGTCGAACCAGTCGCGCATGGGGAAGGCGGGCGTCATCACCAGCGCCATGAAGCTGCGGTTGAGGAACCGGACCGGCGTCGGCGGGAGCGCCTGGGCGGCGCTCCTCATCGGCCGGACGCCAGCCAGGCGGTGATGAAGGCGTGCGTCTTGCGGACCAGGGCCGACGGCCCGGAGAAGTGGAACTCGCTGCCGAACATCCGGCGACGTTCGGTCCAGCGCAGCGCGCCGGTGTCCTCGCTGGAGAGCACGGCGCGAAGCTGATCGCGCTTGGAACGCGGCACGAAGGAGACATAGGTCACGGTCGTCACGGCGGCCTCCACCCGTTGCGAAGCCTCGATCAGCCGGTGAGTCTGCGGCGCTGAAGCGGGCGAAACGGGGCCATTCCGTGGCGCAGCTTGGCCTTGGCGCGCGACTCAGAAGGTGCGCGCCTCGGCGATCGCCTGGCCCGACCGGGCCGACTCGGACGCCTGGACGATCTCCACCACGTCCCGGACATAGGCCTGGGCGTTCTGCCGGGCGGCCGCCGCGCCCCAGACGCCGTTCATCTCCAGGGCCTCGAAGCCGCTGCCGATGGAGAACAGCGCGCGGAACGCTTCCTTCTCGAGGAGGGGCGTCGGCAGGATCTGCATGCCGGCCTCGCGCAGGCTCGTGACCACGCTCTTCAGCATCTTCGGCCGGATGGCGGCGGGCACGCGGGTCAGCACCGCCCGGTGGGGGATGGGACGGGCCGACCGGCGGCTGAACGCCTGGACGATCTCCGCCGCCTTGATCGCCTCGGCCAGGTCGAGGTGCGATCCGGCCAGCGGGGTGAGCACCAGGTCGAACCGCAGGGCCGCGAGAACCGCCGCGCCGCGCTCCGTCCCCTCCGTGTCGAGGATCACCCAGTCCGGCCTGCGGCGCTGGGCCTCCCGGGCCGCGTCGCGGATGTCCGGCACGGTGGGGGCGGGATGCACGCTGATGGCGTCGCTGCGGTTCGGGAGCGAGGCCCAGCGGACCAGCGGCTTGTTGGGATCGGAATCGATCATCGCCACCCGGCCGCCGCGCTCGGCCAGGCCGAGCGCCAGGGTGAGGGCGGCGGTCGTCTTTCCGGCGCCGCCCTTGGGGCTGATGAAGACGACGTTCGGCATGGGACGCCCTCCTGCGAGCGTCCTGTCTGACCGTGGAACTCGGGCGCTTTCGTGTCTCGCAACGCCGACGACCGCCCCGCGCGGCCCGTGCCGCGCCGGTGTCCGGGCTCCGAAACCGTCAGGAGAAGTGGTGCCGCCTAGGTGACTCGAACACCTGACCTACGCATTACGAATGCGCCGCTCTACCGGCTGAGCTAAGGCGGCCCACGGTGCGGACAGGGGACCTGGCCGCCGGGAGGCGCCTATTTAGCGGACCTGCCCGCGTTCGCCAAGCGCCGGCGCGAGGGCGCGCGGCGTTGCGGCGCGGGCGCGGTGGGCGCGGGCGGCGGCTCGTCCTCGCCGAACGGGTCCTCGTCGGCCGCATAGAGCACCGGCTCCTGCACCTCCTCGCCCAGGAAGGCGGCCGGGTCGGCGTAGGACAGCGGCAGTTCCGGCAGCTCGCTCAGGCTGCGCTCGCGGCGTTCGTGGCGCGGGTGAATCAGCTCCCCCGTCTCGGCGAAGGTCGCCACCAGGCGCGACCAGTCCGAGGCGTGGTAGGCGAAGGCGCGGCCTTCCGGGTCGAGATCGGACCAGTCGGGCTCGTGCGGCGCGCTCATGCCCCGGGCCAGCCAGACACGGGCCTCGTCGGCGCGACCGCCGGCGTAGGCGACCCGCGCCATCAGCCCGGCGATCCGCGCCGTCACCGGCTCGCCCTCGAGCGCCTGGGCGGCCTCGGCGGCGGCCGGGGCTTCGCCGGCGATCAGGGCCTGCTCCACATAGAGGATGCGGCTCTCCCGATGGGCCGGGTTGCCGGCCGCCAAGCCCATCAGCCGCGTGGCTCGGGCCGTCGGCGTCTCGTCGGTGCGCAGGTCGCGGTAGGCCAGGAACAGGGCCGGATGCGGCGCGGCCTTCCAGGCGGCCTCCAGGGTGGCGGCCGCGCGCTGCAGCTTGCCGGCCTGGGCGAGCAGGCGCGCGGCCATGACGACCCCGGGCGCGAAGCCGGGTTGCAGGCGGGCGGCCTCGACGGCGCTGTCCAGCGCCTGGGCGCGGGCGCGGGGCTCGGGGGCGTGCTCGAGCTGGGCGGCGGTGGCGGCGAGCAGCGCCGCCCGCGCGCGCTCCGCCACCCGCGGGCTCACGACCTTGCGCTCCAGCGCCTGTTTCACGAGCTCGAGGGCGGCGTCCCAGTCGCCGGCCTCCAGCCGCGCTTCGAGGAGCGCACGCCAGGCCCACCGCGCAGCGCCGGTCTGCCCGAACGCCGCCTCGGCGTGGCGAAGCGCGGCCGGGCGATCCCCCTGGGCCAGGGCGAGCTGCATCAGGCCCCGGTGACCGGCCAGCCGCATCTCGGGAAAGCCGAGCATGGCGGTGTAGGCGGCGTGCGCGGCCGCGGCGTCGCCAGCCGCCTCGGCGGCCTGGGCGGCGAGGATCCGGGTGAGCCCCGGCGTCTCGGTCGCGAGATCGGCGGCCTTGCCGGCCAGCCTGCGCGCCTCCGAGCCGTCGCCGGCGGCGACCGCCAGGAAGCCCCGCGTCAGCACCTCGTCAGCCTGGCGGCGGCGGGACTGGGCCAGCGCGCGCTCCGCCCGCGCCGGCGACTCCAGGATCCAGATGAGGGTGCGCCAGAGCACGGTCGCCAGCAGGGCGCCCAGGCCGGTGATCAGCACGGCCGCGGCGGCCGTCATATCCGCCCGCCAGCCCAGCCAGACGACGCTGGCGCGGCCGGGATCGCCGGTGAGAGCCAGCACCGCCACCGCCAGCGCCAGGACCAGCAGGATGACAAGGCCGGCGCGGATCACGCGGCGGGCTCCGGCGACAGGGCGCGGAGCGCCCGAGCCCGGAGGGCGGCGGCCTGGCGGTCGATCTCGGCGCGGCGCTCGGCGCGCACCCGCCAGGGGGCCAGCGCTTCCCGAGCGGCTGGCGGCAGGGCGTCGAGGGCGCGGAGCGCGCCGTCGAGGTCGCCGTCCTCGGCCAGCCGCTCGGCGCGGGCCAGCCGGGCGTCGACGCCGTCGCCCGTCGCCTCGCCCACGCGGCGCACGGTGACGATCCGGGTGAGCGCATAGCCGATGCGCTCGCCGACGCCCGCGCCCTCGCCCGGCGCACGGGCGGCGGCGGCGGCGCGGGCGGCGTAGTCGGGGAAGCTGGCGGCGAGCGCGGCGCGTGTGGGGGCGCCGGTCTCGGCGAGGCGCGCCAGGCCGGCGAGCTCCGGCAGTCCCGGCGTGGCGGCGCGCAGGGCGGCGAGCTCCTCGGGGAACGGCCGGGCGGCCTGGGTCGCCTCCACCAGCGCGGCGGCGGCCAAGGTGGCGGCGGCGGCCTGGCCGGCGGAGCGTTCCTGGGCCTCCAGGGCGGCGACCCGGGCGGCGAGCCGCTCGATCTCGGCCGATGAGGCCGCGGGGGCGACCACCACCGCCTCTGGACGCGGCGTTGCGGACACGGCCGGCGTGGCCGCCAGGGGCACCTCCCCAACCGGCGGGAGCGGCGGCTGCGGGCGCGCCGCCAGCAGGCGGGGCAGGAAGAGGCCGAGGCCTGCGCCGGCCAGGACGCAGAGCACGCAGAGCGCCGCCACCGCCCAGCCGCCGCCGGGCTGGCCCCGGTAGGCGGCGGGGTCCTTAGGCGCGGAGAGGTCGGTGGGCTCGGGCGGCGGGGTCATGGGGCGCGGTCGATCAGGTTGAGCAGCGCCGCCTCCAACGGAAACGGCGGATAGGCCTTGGCGGCGAGCGGCGTGCGGGCCAGCGGCTTGATCACCGCTTTGGAGAGGCCCAGCGCGCGGAGTTCGGGCGCGGGGTGGGCCTTCAGCACCTTGGCCAGCACCTGGGCGGCGCGCGGGGAATGCACCAGCGCCGCGTCGGCGCGGATCAGGGTCTCCACCTGGCCGTCGGAAAGCGAGACGGGGCCGGTCTCGTAGAGCACGAGGCGTCGCGCCTCGACGCCATGCTTCTCCAGCGTGCCGGCCAGATCGCCGGCCGGCTCGGCGGCGCCGGGGTGCAGCACCGCGCCCTTCAGCTCGCCGCGACGGGCGGCGATCCCCTCGGCCAGGGCGTCCACGTCGCCGTCCGCAGAGAGCACCGAGCGGAAGCCCGCCGCGCGGGCGGCGGCGGCGGTGGCGGCGCCCACCGCGAACACCTTCAGCGAGCGGTCGCCGCTCTTGTCGGCGAAGGCGCGCACGCCGTTGGCGCTGGTGAAGGCCAGGGCGGCGACGCCGGCCAGGTCGATCTCCACGTCGTCGAGGGTCTTGACCGCCAGCAGCGGCGCCACCAGCGCCTCGTGGCCCATGGCGCGGACCCGTTCGGCCGTGGCGTCGGCGCCGGGCTGCGCGCGGGTGATCCAGATTCTCTGACGGCGGCCGGGCATCCGCAGTCCTTATAACGGCCAAGCTTAAGCTTTGACGACTGGACGCCCAGGGTGGCCCCAGCCGGGCGCACGATCAACGGCCCGCGGCGTCCTGGCCGGCAGCCTCAGAGGACGATGCGGTCCCCGGCCTCTTCCTTCACCGCCATGCCGAGCGACCAGCCCAGGTCGCGGGCGGAGGCGACGGGGTCGGCGAGCTGCGACAGTTCGGTCTCGCCGGCGTGGCGGAACCGCAGGACGCCGTCCGGCGTCAGCGCCTCGACGATCAGCTTCAGGGCGCCGCCCTCGAACCAGGCGTGGGCGCCGACCGCCGTCTTGCACGAGGCTTCCAGCGCCGCCAGGGCGCCGCGCTCGGCGGTCACGGTGATCTCGGTGGGCGCATGGCGCAGCGCCTGGACCCACGGCAGGTCGCGGTCGCGCTCGCGGGTCTCGATGGCGAGCGCGCCCTGGCCGGGGGCCGGCGGACATTCCATCGGGTCGATCAGGCTCTTGGGCACATGACCGAGGCCGAGGCGACGAAGGCCGGCGTAGGCCAGGAGGATCGCGTCCGCCTCGCCCGCCTCGAGCTTCGCGATGCGGGTGTCGACGTTGCCGCGCAGCATAGAGACCTGCAGGTCGGGGCGCCGGTGCAGCATCTGGGCCTGACGGCGGAGGCTGGCGGTGCCGAGGTGCGCGCCCTGCGTCAGGTCCTCCAGTCGCTCGGGGCCGCGGGAGAGGAAGGCGTCGCGCACGTCCTCGCGCTCGGGCACGGCGGCGATGCACAGGCCGGACGGCAGCTCGGCCGGCATGTCCTTCATGGAGTGGACGGCGCAGTCGATGCGCCCGTCCAGCATCGCCTCCTCGATCTCCTTGGTGAACAGGCCCTTGCCGCCGATTTCCAGCAGCCGACGGTCCTGAACCCGGTCGCCCGTGGTGGTGATGACGATCAGCGGCGCGACGGTCTCCACCTCGGCGGGATTGGACGGATCGGCGCCCAGGGCGGCCGCGATCTGCCGCTGCATCATCCCGGCCTGGGCGAGCGAAAGCTTGGAGCCGCGGGCGCCGATCCGGACGGGCGGTTGCGTGGGCACGGTGGGCGGTCTACCTGCAAGGCCGAAAGAGAGACGTGCCTGCTACAGGAGCGGGCCGCACCCGGCAACCGGATGACCCCCACGCACACTGTCCTGGGCCTCGAGACGAGCTGTGACGAGACCGCCGCGGCCGTGGTCCGCCTCGTCGGCGACGAGGTCGAGGTGCTGTCCTCCGTCGTGGGCAGCCAGATCGCCGAGCACGCGCCCTATGGCGGCGTGGTGCCGGAGATCGCCGCCCGCTCGCACGTGGAGACCATCGACGCCATCGCCGATCGCGCGCTGGCCGAGGCCGGTCTGGGCTACGACGACCTGACCGGGGTGGCGGCCACGGCCGGCCCGGGGCTGGTGGGCGGGGTGATGGTCGGCCTCTCGTTCGGCAAGGCGGTCGCCCTCGCCCGCGGCCTGCCGCTGGTGGCTGTGAACCACCTGGAGGGCCATGCGGTGTCGGCCCGGCTGGGCGCGCACCTGCCCTATCCCTTCCTGCTGCTGCTGGTCTCCGGCGGCCACTGCCAGCTCCTGGCGGTGGACGGGGTCGGCGCCTGCCGCCGGCTCGGCTCCACGATCGACGACGCGGCCGGCGAAGCCTTCGACAAGATCGCCAAGACGCTCGGCCTGCCCTACCCGGGCGGCCCGGCGCTCGAGAAGCTGGCGCAGGGCGGCGACCCGGAGCGCTTCGTCCTGCCGCGCATGCTGCTCGGCCGAAAGGACTGCGACTTCTCCTTCTCGGGCCTGAAGACCGCCGCCGCGCGGCTCGCCGCCGGCCTCACGGAGGAGGCGGACCGCCGCGATCTCGCCGCCGCCGTCCAGACCGCCATTGCCCGCCAACTGGCCGAGCGCAGCGACCGGGCCATGCAGGCCTTCGCTGTCGCCCGCGGCGGCCGCGACCTGCGCTTCGTGGTGGCGGGCGGCGTCGCCGCGAACCGGACGGTCCGGGCCCAGCTCGAGGCCGTCGCCGCCGCCCGCGGCTTCAGCTTCGCCGCCCCGCCGCTCGCCTACTGCACGGACAACGCCGCCATGATCGCGCTCGCCGGCGCCGAGCGACTCGCGCTCGGCCTCTCCGACCCGCTGGACGCCGCCGCCCGGCCACGCTGGCCGCTGGACCAGGCGGCCGCGGCGGCCAACCCGACCCACGTGCCCGGCCGCAAGGGCGCCAAGGCATGACCCGGGCCGGCGTCATCGGCGGCGGCGCCTGGGGCACCGCGCTCGCCCAGGTCTGCGCCCGCGCCGGCCTCGAGCCCGTGCTCTGGGCCCGCGAGCCGGAGGTGGTGGAGGCGGTCAACGCCGCCCACGAGAACCGGCTGTTCCTACCGGGCGTGGCGCTCGACCCGGCGATCCGGGCGACGGGCGACCTCTCCGACCTGGCCGCCTGCGACCTGGTGCTCGCGGTGCCGCCGGCCCAGCACATGCGCGCCTCGCTGGCCGCCTTCGCGCCCCACGTCCGCGACGGCCTGCAGGTGATCCTCTGCTCCAAGGGCGTCGAGCAGGGCTCGCTGAAGCTGATGACCGAGGTGTTGGCCGAGACCCTGCCGCAGGCGAAGCCCGCCGTCCTCTCCGGTCCCTCCTTCGCCGGCGAGGTGGCGCGCGGCCTGCCGACCGCCGTCACCCTGGCCTGCCCGGACGAGACCTGCGCCCGCGACCTCTCCGAGACCATCGCCACGCCCGAGTTCCGGCCCTACTTCGCCACCGACATGGTGGGCGCGGAGGCCGGCGGCGCGGTGAAGAACGTGCTGGCCATCGCGACCGGCATCGTCGAGGGCCGCGGCCTCGGCCGCTCGGCGCATGCGGCGCTGATCACCCGGGGGTTCGCCGAGCTGACGCGGCTGGCCGTGGCGCTGGGCGGCAAGGCCGAGACCGTGGCCGGCCTCTGCGGCCTGGGCGACCTGGTGCTCACCTGCTCCAGCCCACAGTCGCGCAACATGAGCGTCGGCCTGGCGCTCGGCCAGGGGCAGACGCTGGAGGAGGCGCTGTCCGGCAAGCTGTCGGTGGCCGAGGGCGTGGCGTCCGCGCCGGCGGTGCGCCAGCTCGCCGCGAAGCTCGGCGTCGACGTGCCGATCTGCGAGGCCGTGGCCGCCATCCTGGCCGGGGAGACCGGCGTCGACGCCGCCATCCGCGGCCTGCTCTCCCGACCGCTCCGCGAGGAACACTGATGCCCCTCTACATGCTGGCCTGTTTCGACAAGCCCGACGCGCTCGACCTGCGCATGGCGACCCGCGAGGCTCATCTCGCCTGGGCCCGGGACAAGCACGAGCGCATCCGGATGGCCGGCCCGATGCTGGACGAGCAGGACCGCATGGCGGGGTCCCTGTTCTTCCTGGAAGCCGAAACCGAGGCCGACGTGCGCGCCTTCAACGCCGACGACCCCTACACCAAGGCCGGGCTCTTCGAGCGGGTCGAGATCAAGCGGTTCCGTTCGACCCTTGGCCAGCCCCTCTAGCGGCAATCCCGCCCGGCCGCCGGCCGGGGTCCGGCTGTGCGCGCTGGGAGACATCGCCGATCCCGGCGGCAAGAGCTTCCGGTTCCGGGCGGAGAGCAAGCTGTTCGCCGGCTTCGTGCTGCGCCGCGGCGACGCCGTGGCGGGCTGGGTGGACTCCTGCCCGCACGCGGGTTGGCCGCTCGCGCCCCTGGACGACCGCTACCTCACACGATCGGGCGAGCACATCCTGTGCGCCGGCCACGGCGCGCTGTTCAACCTGGACGGCGTCTGCGTCACCGGACCCTGCCTCGGCGAGCGCCTCGCGCCCTGGCCCGTGGCGCTGCGCGACGGAGACGTGTTCACCGCCTGACCTGCGCCTGCTCTAAGGGTCTGTATTCGCAGGCCTTCGCGGTCATGTGGTTAACCACGAGTTAAAGAAAAGACTCGCCTCACACGGGTCTTTCGCCTAACGGGTCCCGCCTGAAGCCAAGCTGCATGGGGCCTTCGCGCTTGCTTTCCCGTCTGCGTCCTTTCACGTCCCGACTTTCGCTCGACCGCGGCCAGGCGGCGCTCGTCGCCGGCCTGGGCGTCGTCGTCGCGCTGACGGTGCTCGCGCTGAGCGGGTTCACCTTCGCCCGCGGGACCGCGCCCGTGGCGCCGGCGCCGCGCGGCCAGCCGGCCGGGCTGCAGCAGGCGGCTGTGGCGCTCACCGCCCAGCCGGTGGCCGAGGACGCGGGCGGCCTCATCCGCCTGCAGGACCTGTCGCCCGAGGCGGCCCGCCTCTGGAACGCGTCCAACCCGGTGTCGGATCTGCCGAACCCGCCGGCCAAGCCGTTCTTCCTGAAGGCCGAGGGGGTGATCGACGAGGCCCGCGCGATCGACTGCATGACCGCCGCGATCTACTACGAGGCGGCCTACGAGAGCACCGACGGCCAGCGCGCGGTGGCGCAGGTGGTGCTGAACCGCATGCGCCACCCGGCCTTCCCGAAGACCGTCTGCGGCGTCGTCTTCCAGGGCTCCGAGCGGGCCAGCGGGTGCCAGTTCACCTTCACCTGCGACGGAGCTTTGGGCCGCAAGGCCACGGACGAGGGCTGGGCCCGGGCGCGCAAGGTCGCCGAGGCGGCCCTGAACGGCTCCGTGATGAAGAAGGTCGGTAACGCCACGCACTACCATGCGGACTACGTGGCGCCGTACTGGAGCCCGACCCTGGTGAAGGTGGCCACCATCGGCGCGCACATCTTCTACCGGTGGACCGGCGCCTCGGGTATGCCCCCGGCGTTCGGCGGGCGGTATGCCGGCGGCGAGTCCGACGCGGTCCGTCTGGCGACGCTGGACGGACTGGCCGCCGATAAGGCGGAGTTCGCCCTGGCGGCCAATGTGACCGAGCCCGAGGCGACGCACGAGCCCCCGGTCAGCGTCGAGGCCGCGACAGCGCCCGCAGCGGCGGCCGAGCCGGTCCTGGTGGTGGCGGCCGAGACCGTGCCCCAGGATCCGAAGACCATCACCCGGCCCGAAGAGCTCGACTGGACCGGCCGGCCGAAGCCGAAGGCGCCGCCCAGGATCGCGGTGCCCGGGCGGATGGGCCCCGGCTTCTAGGCGTCGGCCGGGCCGCCTTCGCGGCCGAACTCCGCCACCTCCTCGATCAACGCCTGGGCGGCCGCGGCCACGAGCTCGCCGCCCTTCTCCGGGGTCGCCTGCCCGGGATCCGAGCCCATGCGGCCGTCGGCGTAGCGGGCCCGGAAGTCCATCGCCTCGCGGATTGGCCCGGTGGGCGCAACCTGCGGCGCGTAGTTGGCCGCCTTGATGCTGTCTGGATAGGCCCACTGAGTGACGGCGATCTCGGACGGCGTGGCGTGGCTGCCATGCCCGGTGGGGAACTGGCGATTGGCGAGCGCCATCACACCGCGCAGCTCCCACCAGTTGCGCAGCCGGCAGGCGAAGCCGCGCGGCCGACCGGCGTAGCTCGCCTCCGCGTACAGCTCCGAGAACGCCGCCTCGATGGTGGCGACGTTCCCGCCGTGGCCGTTCAGGAAGTAGAGCCGGGTAAAACCATGGTGCGCCAGGCTGCGGCACCAGTCGCCGATCGCCAGCATGAAGGTGGACGGCCGCAGGGCGATGGTGCCCGGGAAGTCCAGGTGGTGCTGGGCCATACCGATGTTGAAGGTGGGCGCCACCAGCAGGCCGGGCGAACGCCGCTGCGCCTCGTGCGCGATGATCTCCGGACACAGCCAGTCGGTGCCGAGCAGACCCGTCGGTCCGTGCTGCTCGTTGGATCCGATAGGGATCACGACGGCCTTGGAGCGGCCGAGCTGGTCTTCGATCTCGGCCCAGGTGGACAGATGCAGGAGCATGCGGCGGAATCCTTCTTGCCCGCCCGTCGATAGCCCGCCGCCGGCGGCTCCGATAGGGGCGGCCGCTCACTCGCTCAGGGGGCGAGGCGAAGATTTGCTCATCCGCAGATGGTGCGACAACTTGTCCGTTTTCAGCGCGAGCGTCGGTATCCGAGCCGTTCAGCGCCGGCCGCCGCTGCAGGTAGGGCTCCGGTAGAGCCGGACGAGCGCGCAACAGCCTGTCACGATATCTTTGTTCGCGGCTCAACTCTGCAACGAGTTATCACAGTCCGGTTGAGCAGAAACCAAGGATTGCTTGCAATCTTCAGGGTAGCGCCGACGGCATCGACTTTGACGACATTCATAGTCGTACCGCAGTTTACCCAATATTAGCTCGCCATCTTCTTGCCCATAGCACGCTAATCTCCTGGCATTAACCCTCTATTCAGTCGCGATTGTGCTTTTTCACACGCGATCAGCCCGAGGGGGGCAAGGAAAGATATGCGAGTTACTCAACGCAATACTATTAGCATCGCAAGCAATTGCGCGGCGCTCGTCGCCGTGGCGGGCGTGCTCGGCGCGCCTGGCTTCGCGTCTGCGGATCCGGCCAAGGACCTTCAGGTCGCGGGCCGCGCACTGACCTTCCTGGAGAACGGGCCCACGGGCCGCGCCACCCTGGGCGTCGTCTTCGATCCGTCGAAGCCGAACTCGGTGGCGGAGAAGAACGCGGTCATGGCCGCGATCGGCGGCGGCTACAGCGCCGGCGCGGTGACCCTGGTGGGCAAGCCGGTGGAAGCCGGCTCGGTCGCCGGCGTCTCGGGCGTCAACGCGCTCTACGTGACCGAAGGCGTGAATTACGGCGCCGTCGGCGCGGCCGCGAAGGGCAAGAAGCTGGTGACCATCGGCTCCGACCCCGCCTGCGTCCGGTCGGGCGCCTGCGTCATGGGCGTCACCACCGTCCCGAAGGTCGAGATCACCGTGAACCGCGCAGCGGCCGCGTCCGTCGGAGCCGCCTTCAAGGCGGCCTTCCGCATGATGATCAAAGAAATCTGATCGGCCGCGGACATAGAAAGTTGAAACCAATGAAGAAATTTCTCTTTGCCGCCGGCGCCGCCGGCCTCGCGCTGACCGCGGCCCTGCCGGCCGCCGCGCAATCCATCGACTACGGGTCCCTGCAGGAGCTGTTCAACGAGCCGGTGACCACGAGCGCCACCGGTTCGCCGCAGCGCGCCTCCGAGGCCCCGGCCGACATGCAGATCATCTCGCAGGATGACATCCGCCGCTCGGGCGCGACCGACCTGCCGACGATCATCAGCCGCGTCGCCGGCATCGACGTGCTGAACTGGTCCGCCGGCCACACGGACGTGAACGTCCGCGGCTACAACCAGTCGAGCTCGCCGCGCCTGCTGGTGCTGGTCAACGGGCGCCAGGTCTATATGGACCACTACGGCCTGACCTTCTGGCGGAACATCCCCGTCCAGCTCCAGGAGATCCGCCAGATCGAGGTCGTGAAGGGCCCGAACACGGCGCTCTTCGGCTTCAACGCCGTGTCCGGCGTGGTGAACATCATCACCTTCAACCCGAAGTTCGACTCCGTGAATGCGGTGGAGGTCCGGGGCGGCACGAACGATTACGGCGGCGTCTCCGTCGTGGCGACCGGCAAGCTGGGCGAGAAGCTCTCCGCCCGCCTGTCGTTCGGCGCCGAGAAGCAGGACGAGTGGAAGAACACGATCGGCCTGGCCGACGTGACCCGCATCCATGATCCGGAGAACGTCAGCGCCTCGCTCGACACCGTGGCCCAACTGACCGACAAGACCCAGCTCCGTGTCGAGGGCTCCTGGTCGAACGTGCAGGAAAGCACGATCGCCGGCGCCTCCTACTCGCCGACCAAGAGCGCCGTCTCCTCGGTGAAGGCCACCCTGGCGTCCGAGACCAAGCTCGGCCTGCTGCAGGTCTCGGCCTATCAGAACGACCTGAGCGCCAAGTACATCATCCTGGGCCGCACGGAGTGGGAGAACCGCATCCGCGTGGTCAGCCTGCAGGACCTGTTCAAGGTCGGCGCCGCCCACACCTTCCGGATCGGCGCCGAGTACCGGAACAACACGCTGAACACCGCGCCGCTCAAGAACGGCGACATCGGCTACGATGTGTTCGCCGTGTCCGGGATGTGGAACTGGCAGATCAGCGAGAAGATCGCCACGACGATCGCGCTCCGCCACGACACCATGGACATCGAGCGCACCGGCGGCTTCCCGGCCGGCGCCCCGCTCGCGGACAACGCGCTGTGGGACCGCAAGGTCAAGGAACTGAGCGTCAACGCTGCGGTGGTCTTCCGCCCGACGTCCGAAGACACCATCAAGCTGTCCTACGGCCGCGGCGTCCAGGCGCCGACCCTGGTCGAGATGGCCGGCCTGTCGGGCACCACGCCGGTCTCGCCGACGGTCAACCTCGCCTTCATCGGCAACCCGACCCTGCGCCCGAGCATCGTCGAGAACTACCAGGTCTCCTACGACCGCAACATCACGGCCCTGAACGCCAAGGTCGGCGTGCGGGCGTTCGTGCAGAAGTGGGAGGACATCAAGGGCCTGCCGAGCACCTCGGGGATCGACATCGCGCCGACCCGGACCACCCTGCCGGCCGTCCAGTTCATCAACACCTCGGACTCCGAGATGAAGGGCTTTGAAGTCCTCGCCTCGGGCAACGCCAAGAACGGCTTCCGCTGGAGCGCCGATTACACCTACACGGACGTCGAAGACGAACCCTTCGCCGGCGTGAACACGGTGCTGCGGAGCACCGCCTTCGAGCGGACCAGCCCGAAGCATCGGGGCAACCTGGCCGCCGGCTGGGCCAATAAGGCCTGGGAAGCGGACGCCTTCCTGCACTACGTCGGCAAGTTCGAGACCGTCCGTCAGGTCGGCACCGGCCTCGGCGAGGTCGACGCCTTCACGACCCTCGGCGCCCGCGTCGCCCGCAAGCTGGACAATGGCGTGACCTTCGCGGTCGCCGGCCAGAACCTGCTTGAGAAGCGCCAGCGCCAGACCAACGGCCTGGAAGCCGAACGCCGGATGTTCGTCTCCATCAGCAAGGCCTGGTAAGCCCTTTGCGGCCCCGCAGAAACGCGGGGCCGTTCCCTCTTCCGGGAGCAAGCGTATGAAAATGCCTCGTTTCGTCGATCTCTCCCTCGTGGTGAAGATGGCGTTCGCCCCGGCCTTCGCGGTCGTGGTCCTGGCGCTCGTCTCGGGCGGCGCCTTCTACAGCCAGCAGCAGCAGTCCCAGGCGCTCGACCGCATCGTCCAGCACGACATGGCGGTCAGCCTCCGGGTCGCGGCGCTGTCGAACCGCATCACCGCCGCGCACCTGCAGATCTATCAGGCGATGACCAACCAGGCCGGCGCTGTCGTCGGCGGCCCGTCGGACGCGCCCGCCAAGCTGCAGGCCCTCATGGGTGACGTGGACGCCATCAAGGCGGACCTCGAGAAGCTCAAGAAGGACCTGCCCAAGGCCCAGCAGGCGCGGTTCAACGACGTCGCCAAGGACCTGACCGACTACCGCGGCGGCATCGAGGTCGTGAGCTCGATGATGGGCGTGGACTTCGCCACGGCCGTGGCCTTCGTCCAGCCGTTCGAGGAGCACTACTCCCGGATGACCGACACGCTCGCCCAGGCGCGCAACGCCGTGCAGGCGGATGCGGACCGGCGGGCCAAGGACAGCGCCGCCCAGGCGGCCCTGACCGGCAAGATCGTGATGGGCGGCTCACTGCTCACCCTGGTGGCCGTGGCCTGGCTGTCGGTCGCCATCATCATGGGCGTGCGCCGCGGCATCGACGGGATCGCCCGCGCCACGGAAGCCCTGGCCGGCGGCGACCACCACGTCGACCTCGAGCCGCTTCAGCGCGGCGACGAGCTCGGCGCGATCGTCCGCGGGCTCGGCGTCTTCAAGGAGAACCTCCAGCGCATGGACGCGATGCGCAAGGAACAGGAGGAGAGCCACGCCCGCGAAGCCGCCATGCGCGAAGAGGTCGAGGCCGAACGCGCCCGCACCCAGGAAGCCCAGGTGGCGGTGGTGCATGCGCTCGCCGACGGCCTGGCGCGCCTGTCCCAGGGCGACCTGAAGCACCGGCTGAACACCCCGTTCTCGGCCGAGTACGAGCAGCTCCGCGCGGACTTCAACGCCGCCATGGAGAAGCTCCAGGAAGCCATGCGGGTGATCACCTCCAACGCCGCGCAGATCGGCGCGGGCGCCGACCAGATCGCCGGCGCGTCCGACGACCTGTCGCGGCGCACCGAGCAGCAGGCGGCCAGCCTCGAGCAGACCGCCGCCGCCCTGGAGCAGATCACCACCACGGTGAAGAAGTCCGCCGAGGGCGCCCAGAACGCCCGCTCGGCCGTGCAGACCGCCAAGTCCGGCGCCTCGCGCGGCGAGGAGGTGGTGCGCCGTGCGGTGTCCGCCATGGGCGAGATCGAGAAGTCGGCCGGCCAGATCAGCCAGATCATCGGCGTGATCGACGAGATCGCCTTCCAGACCAATCTGCTGGCCCTGAACGCCGGGGTCGAAGCGGCCCGGGCCGGCGACGCCGGCAAGGGTTTCGCGGTGGTGGCCTCCGAGGTGCGGGCGCTCGCCCAGCGCTCGGCCGACGCGGCCAAGGAGATCAAGACCCTGATCTCCGCCTCCACGGCTCAGGTCGAGCAGGGCGTGGCCCTGGTCGGCGAGACCGGCGAGGCCCTGCAGCAGATGGTCAGCCAGGTGGACGCCATCGACTCGCTCGTCGGCGACATCGCCACCTCGGCCCAGGAACAGTCGTCGGGCCTGCACGAGGTCAACGTGGCCGTGAACAACATGGACCAGGTGACCCAGCAGAACGCGGCCATGGTGGAGGAGACCACCGCCGCCACACACGCGCTGCGCAACGAGGCCGCCGAGCTCCGCCGCCTGATCGGCGAGTTCGACACCGGCGAGTCGGCCGAGCCCTCTGCGAAGCCGGCCGCCGCGCCGGCCAGGGAGCCGGCGCCGACGACGGTGCGCGCCAAGCTGGCCTACGCCTCCGGCGCGGCCACTGCGGCCCAGATCGACAACTGGGAAGAGTTCTAGTCCCGGCTCATCCTTCCCGAGCCTGACCCTGCGCCCGGCGAGCCGTCTCGCCGGGCGTTTCCTTGTCGGACGCCGGGAGGGCGATGGTCAGGTCCTGCGCCGGCATGCTGACCAGCCGCCAGCGCGCGCCCTCCTCGCCCTGCTGCCGGGCGAAGCTCAGCAGGCAGTGCTCGGCCTGGTCCTGCACGCAGACGCGGCCCTTGGCCTCCACCTTCATCATCCCGGCGATCTGCTGGGCGCTGGGCGGCTCCGAGACCCGCTGGCCTTCGGCGTCCACCAGCCGGAAGGCGTCCGGGCCGATCATCCGGTCGAGCGCGAACTCGGACGGCCCGCCGTCCACCTCCAGCCCCTGTCTCCGGGCCACGGCGACGAGCTGGCCGCGCAGGTCCTCGCGCACGGCCCGGCGGTCCACCGCCGCCTCGAAGGCCACGCGGTCGCGCGCCACCACGGCGGCGAAGAGCTGCTCGGCGCCGGCCACCGCGTCCTTCGGCACGCTGCGCCCGCAGCCGCCGAGGGCCGCCAGCGCCGCCACCGCCATGAGGGTCAGGCCTGTTCGAAGCATCCGGCCAAAATGGCCGCCGGCCTGAGTCGCCTCAACCAGGCATGCTGCCGCGTGTTGCGCCCCGGCGGCCTCGTCGCATAGTGATCCACAACCTTTTGCGGAGTGCGCGGTGATGTCCGACGGCGAGGTGTTTCCGGTTCCTGAGGCTTGGGCCAAGCGGGCGCACATGGACGCCGCCGGCTACGAGGCCGCCGTGCGGCGCGCCGAGACCGATCCGGAGGGCTACTGGCGCGAGGTCGCCGGCCGGCTCGACTGGATGACACCGCCCACCCAGATCAAGGACGTGTCCTTCAACCGCGAGGACTTCCGCATCCGCTGGTTCGCCGACGGCGTGCTGAACGTCTCGGTGAACTGCCTCGACCGGCACCTGGCGACCCGGGGCGACCAGACGGCGATCATCTGGGAGAGCGACGACCCGGAGGTCTACGACGCGCTCACCTACCGGCAGCTCCACGCCGAGGTCTGCCGCTGGGCCAATGTGCTGAAGGCCAAGGGCGTCAAGAAGGGCGACCGCGTCACCATCTACCTGCCGATGATTCCGGCGGCTGCGGCGGCCATGCTGGCCTGCGCCCGGATCGGCGCGGTGCACTCGGTGGTGTTTGGCGGCTTCTCGCCCGACAGCCTGGCCGGGCGCATCCAGGACTGCGACTCCCGGCTGGTGATCACCGCCGACGAGGGCGTCCGCGGCGGCCGCGTCGTCCCCCTGAAGCGCAACGTGGACGAGGCGCTGAAGGAGTGCCCGGGCGTGACCGACGTGATCGTCGTGCGGCGCACGCGCGCCGAGGTGCCGATGACTCCCGGCCGCGACGCCTACTACTCGGACCTGAAGCAGACGGTGTCGGACCAGTGCGATCCGGAGCCGATGAACGCCGAGGATCCGCTGTTCATCCTCTACACCTCGGGCTCGACGGGGAAACCGAAGGGCGTGCTGCACACCACCGGCGGCTATCTGACCTGGGCGGCGCACACCCACGAGCTGGTGTTCGACTACCGACCCGGCGAGGTCTTCTGGTGCACCGCCGACGTGGGCTGGGTGACCGGCCACAGCTACGTGGTCTACGGCCCGCTGGCCAATGCGGCCACCACGCTCATCTTCGAGGGCGTGCCGAACTACCCCACCTCCTCCCGGTTCTGGGAGGTCTGCGACAAGCACAAGGTGGAGATCTTCTACACGGCCCCCACCGCCATCCGCGCCCTGATGCGCGAGGGCGAGGAGCCGGTGACCCGCACCTCCCGCCAATCGATCCGGCTGCTCGGCACCGTCGGCGAACCGATCAACCCGGAGGCGTGGCTCTGGTACCACCGCGTGGTAGGCGAAGGCCGCTGCCCGATCGTCGACACCTGGTGGCAGACCGAGACCGGCGCCTGCCTGATGAGCCCGCTGCCCGGCGCGCACGCGCTGAAGCCCGGCTCCTGCGCCAAGCCCCTGCCCGGCGTGAAGCCGCAGCTCGTCGACGCCGACGGCAAGGTCCTGCAGGGGGCGGTGAGCGGCAACCTCTGCCTGACCGACTCCTGGCCGGGCCAGATGCGCACCGTCTACGGCGACCACGAGCGGTTCATCACCACCTACTTCACCACCTACCCCGGCAAGTACTTCACAGGGGACGGGGCGCGGCGCGACGAGGACGGCTACTACTGGATCACCGGTCGGGTGGACGACGTGATCAACGTCTCCGGCCACCGCCTGGGCACCGCCGAGATCGAGAGCGCGCTGGTGGCCAACGAGAACGTCGCGGAGGCCGCCGTCGTGGGCTTCCCGCACCCGGTGAAGGGCCAGGGCATCTACTGCTACGTGACCCTCAAGGCCGGCGTGGAGGCCACCGACATCCTGGAGGCCGAGCTGAAGGGCTGGGTGCGCCGGGAGATCGGGCCGTTCGCCGCCCCGGACGTGGTGCAGTTCGCGCCGGGCCTGCCGAAGACGCGCTCGGGCAAGATCATGCGCCGGATCCTGCGCAAGATCGCCGAGGACGACCTGGGCAACCTGGGCGATACCTCGACGCTCGCCGACCCGGGCGTGGTGGACGACCTCGTGAAGCACCGGGCCGCGGCCGAAAAGGCCTGAGCCGTCAGGCGTCCCAGGCGTCGCCCCAGCCCAGGCGCCGCGCCCGGGCGTGGGCGGCCTTGTCGCGCTTGCCGACGAAGCGGGTCTCCAGCCCCTCGGGGCCGCACAGCCTGAGCTCCAGGCCGGGCTTGCCGCTCCGCGGGTGGCGCAGGACGCGCGAGGCGGCGGCGCCCACGCCGACGCCTGGCCGGGCGGCCGCCAGGTAGGCGAACTTCTCGTCCTCGAAGGGGGCGTCGGCGCCCTTGGCCAGGCGATGGTCGCGGCTACGCGGCAGGCGGACGGCGAAGTGGCACCAGTCCGGCGCCGCCAGCGGGCAGGCCCGGGCGTGCGGGCACGGCGCCAGGATGTCCGCGCCCTGGGCGACCAGCGCCTCCCGCGCCCGCAGCAGCCGCGCGAAGCCGGCGGGCGTGCCGGGCTCCACCAGCACCAGCAGTCCGCTGGCCGCGGCCCACAGCGCGCCGACCACCTCCGCCTGACGGGCCTCGGGGATCTCGGCAAGTGCGTAGCTTGCCGCCACCAGGTCGGCCTTCGGCCAGGACGTCCCGCCGCCGGTGAGGTCCGCGCGCAGCCGCGCGGCCCCGTGGATCGGCGCGGGCGCCTCCGCGGCCAGCCGGCCCGCGAGATCGAGGAACGGGCCGCTGGCGTCGAGCCAGGTCACCGACTCCACGCCGGGCCAGGCTTCCAGCGCCGCCCAGCTCGCCGCCGCGGGGCCTGAGCCTGCGTCCAGGACGCTGCGCGGCGCGAAACCCGGCGCCCGGCGCGCAGCTTCGTCGAAGACGCTGGCGCAGGCGGCGTAGGTGGCCGGCAGCCTCGCCAGCGCATAGGCCAGCGCGTCGTCCAGTCCCCGGATCACCCCAGCCGAGCCCTGGCCCGCGCGGTAGGCGGCCGAGGTCCTGGCCGCCCGCTCGGCCAGTCCGCGGCGGGACACGCCCTCGAGCTCGCGCTCGAGCGCCGCCCTCAGCGGCTGCGGCAGGTCGGGGCTCATGTCGGGCGTACGCGGTCGGCGGGCATCGGCGCCTCCTGTCCTCCATTCCGGCCCGGCAGGGAAGGCCGTTAACCCTCGCAACCGTTCCTTAAGCGCCCCGGGCGCAGGTTGGACGCGAACAAGGCCTGCGATGTCGACCCAAGCCGTCCCGCACCACGTCAGCCTCGACGCCAACGCGCTGCGCGACGCAGTGGAGGCGCACCAGCGCTATCTCGCCGGCCGGTCCGGCGGGCGGCGCCTGTCGCTGACCCACGCCGACCTCTCCCACTGCTCGCTGGAAGGCCTGGACCTGCGCGAGGCCGATCTCGCCGGGGTGAAGCTCGACGGGGCGAACCTCGCCCGCGCCAACCTCAGCCGCGCGATCCTGTTCGGGGCCGACCTGCGCGAGGCCGACATGCGGCGGGTGAACCTGAAACGCGCCGACCTGCGCGGCGCCTGCCTGCGCGGCGCGAACCTGGCCGGGGCTGACCTCGCCGGCTGCGACCTGCGCGAGGGCCGCATCGCGCTGCAGGACAAGCTCGATGGCTTCCGCGTGCTGCGCCACGAGCATCGGCCGGGCGAGCTGAACTACGCCATCCTCTCCGGCGCCAACCTCGCCGGCGCCCAGTTGGCCGGCGCGGTGGCCATGGCCGTGGACTTCACCGACGCCAGCCTCGCCGGCGCGATGCTGGCCGGCGCGCGGCTGCACAACGCGGTGCTCGACGGCGCCGACCTGTCGGGCGCCGACCTCGGCGGCGCGGACCTCACCGGCGCCTCCATGAAGCGGGCGGTCCTGGCTGGCGTGAACCTGGAGCACGCGCGGCTCGACGACGCCGACCTGACCGACGTGCTGCGGGCCCCTCCGCCGCTCGTCTACATCGACGACCAGTCGCTCGACGAAGTGCTGGCCGAGCACGAGGCCTACTGCGAGAGCAACGGCGCGCGGGGCCGGGTGATGAGCCTGCCTGGCATCGACTTCCGGCCGCTCAAGCACCTGCGCCAGCGCAAGCTCACCGCCCTGGTGGCGCCGCGTTCCATCCTGTTCGGCATGGACCTGCAGGGCGTGCAGCTGCAGGGCGCCGACCTGTCCGGCTGCGACCTGCGCGGGGCGAACCTGCGGGACGCCGACCTGCGCGGGGCGAAGCTCGCGGAGGCGCAGTTGACCCGGGCCGACCTGCGCGGCGCCCGCATGGGCCCGCTGATGATCGCCGAGGGCCGGTTCGTGCGCACCGACTTCACCCGCGCCTGCCTGCGCCATGCCGACTTCCGAGGCGCCTCGGCGGTCCGCGCGCGCTTCGTCGAGGCGGACATCACCCAGGCCCGCATGGCCGGCTGCGACCTCACCGGCGCCGAGGTGGAGGTCCTGGCCCAGGACGTCGCCTGACCAGACCTCAGATCCCGGCGTACCACTCGTAGCCGCGGTCCTCCCAGAAGCCGCCCTTGCCGCCGCCGATGTGGGCGAAGTCGGCGACCGCCTCGATCCGCTGGACGTACTTGGCGTGCTTGTAGCCGAGCTGCCGCTCCACCCGCAGGCGCACCGGCGCGCCGTGCGGCACGGGCAGGACGGCGTCGTTCATCTCGTAGGCCAGGATGGTCTGCGGGTGGTAGGCGTCGATCAGGTCGATGCTCTCGTAATAGCGGTCGGTGGCGTCCTGGTTCGGCCCCAGGTGGTCGGCGCAGTGGAACACCAGATAGCGCGCCTCGGGCTTCAGTCCCGCGCGGTCGACCAGCGGTCCGAGCCTCGCCCCGGTCCACTTGCCGATCGAGGACCAGCCCTCCACGCAGTCGTGGCGGGTGATCTGGGTCCGGGCGGGCATGGCGCGCAGCTCGGCGAGGCTGAGGGAGAGCGGCCGCTCCACCAGCCCGTCCACCACGATCCGCCAGTCGGCGAACCCGGCGGCGGCCTGGGCGGCGTACGCCGCCGAACTCGGCCGCAGGGTGCCGTTCGCCTTGAAATCCGGCGAGATGTCGGCCGGCGAAAACTCGCGCGCGAGCGCCTTGCGGTCCGTGACCATGCGCTGGGCGCGGCGGGTCAGGTCCTCGGCGCCGGCGAGCACGCGGGAGAAGCCTGGACTGGCGTTCAGCCGATCGCAGGCGGCCAGCGTCAGCCCCGCCAGCGAGGCGCCCGCCGCGCGGATCAGGCCCCGGCGACTGGCCCCGCTCATGGCCGCGGCCCTTCCGTCTCGATGGCGTATCGGCCGGTGATCATGGACCGCATGTTGTTCCAGAAGCCGGAGAGCACCACCAGGGCGACGTGCACGAGCACGAACAGCACGATCAGGCCCGCGCAGATGAAGTGCACCGACCGCGCCGACTGTCGGCCGCCGAACAGGTCGATGAGCCAGGGGGCCGCGGCGTTGAAGCCCGGCGACATGGAGAGCCCGGTGAGCAGCATCAGCGGCAGCACCCCGAGGATCATGGCCAGGTAGGTCAGCTTCTGCAGGACGTTGTAGGTCCGGGCCGCCTCCCCCTTCGGAAACCGTAGCCGGGCATGGTCGAGAACATCGCGCCAGATGTGACGGAGCCGCCACTGCTCGCGGGTGGGCAGCAGGTCGCGCCGGTGGCGGCTGAGCAGGGCGGCGGCGAGGTAGACCAGGCCGTTGATGACGAACAGCCAGGCGAAGAAGAAGTGCCAGCGCCGCCCGCTCGCGAGATCCCGGTAGCTGGGGACCGTCGCCCACGCCGGGAAGCCGCGCGGCTCGCGGCGCCCCTCGGCGCCGGAGTAGCCGAACAGGCCGGTGGTCTCGAAGGCGCGGTCGCCGACCATGGTCACGCCCACGGGCCGGTCGCCGATCTCCGCCAGGCCCATGTAGAGCCAGGGGTCGGCGAAGGTGGACTTCTGACCCCAGTAGAGCGCCGGGTGGGCGTTGAAGATCTGCAGGCCGCTCATCAGCAGCAGGCTGATCGCCAGCACGTTGACCCAATGCGTCGCGCGCACCAGGCCGGAGTGCCGCTTGTAGACAACCGTCGTGGGTCGGGCCTCCCGGGCCATGGCCGCTCCTTCGCCGCGCGGCGGCGATCCTGCCACAGTCGGGCCGCGGGGTGGAACACGGACGGCGCCCCCGCGCTTCTCCTGCCGACAGAGCAAGGAGGCCCGCATGTCCGAAGGACGCGACGAGATGAACACCGAAGGCCGCGAGGGCAACGCCGCCCAGCCGCTGAACGCCGCCGAGGACAACGCCGGCGCCGAGCGCTACCCCTCGGTCCGGCAGGACGACTCGGTGGAGCGCACCGGCCGCACCGAGCAGGTGACCGGCGAGAGCGGCGAACCGCGCAGCTTCGACCCGGCCGCCGACGCGCCGACCCGCCAGGGCGCCGGCGACACCACCGCCCCCACGTCGGCCAACGAGGGCCGGCTGGGCCCGGGCGCCGATCCCGTCGAGGGCAAGCGCTAGCGGTCCCGGGCGGGCGCCCCTAAGCTCGCCGGCCGTCAGAGGGGGAGCGGGCCGGTGAGCAGCGAGGGCGTGGAGGTCTGGCGGGGCAGCGTCGCCACCTGGGAATGCGACGCCATGGGGCACCTCAACGTCGGCTTCTACGTGGCAAAGTCCATGGAGGGGCTGGCGGGACTCGCGGCCGAGCTCGGCATGCCGCAGGCCTTTGCGCCCCATGCCGACGCCACCCTGCTGGTCCGCGAGCAGCACATCCGCTTCATCAAGGAAGCGCGCCCCGGCGCCCCGCTGCACATGACCGGCGGCGTGGTCGACATGGGCGAGGACACCGCCCGCCTGCTGCTCCTGCTGCACCACCGCACGGGCGAGCTGGCGGCCAGCTTCCAGACCGTGGTGGCGCACGCGACGCCACGGGACGGCTGCGTCTTCCCCTGGCCCGAGCGAATTCGCCGGCGCGCCGAGGCGCTGGCGATCGCCGTGCCCGAGAAGGCGGCGCCGAAGAGCATCGGGCTGGATCCGGTGGAGAGCCGGGCGAGCCTGGCGCGGGCCGACGAGCTCGGCCTGAAGCGCACGGCGCTGGGCGCCATCCGATCGGCCGACTGCGACGTCTTCGGGCGGATGCGGACCGAGCTGATGATGGCCCGGATCTCGGACGGCATCCCGCACTTCTTCGACGGCCAGCGGCCGGGCTCCGCCGAGCACGGCGCGAAGGTCGGCGGCGCGGCGCTGGAGTACCGGCTGGTCCACCTCGACTGGCCCCGGGCCGGCGACCGGGTGGAGCTGCGCTCCGGGCCGGGCGGCGGCGACGCGCGGTTCCGCCGGCTGGTCCACTGGCTGCTCGACCCCGATACCGGCCGCCCCTGGGGCGCCGCCGAGGCCATCGCGGTCTCCTTCGACCTGGAGACCCGCAAGATCATCACCCTGTCGGACGAGGCGCTGGCCGCCGCGAACGCCACGGCCGTGCCCGGGCTCAGCCTCTAGGCGGCAAGCTCGCGCAGCACCTGGCGGACCAGCTCGGGCCGCTCCATGGGCAGGAAGTGGCTCGTGCCGGCGACGGTCTCGACGGCGATGCGGCCCGTGGCGTCCAGCTCGGCCTGGCGATCCTCGAGGCGGGCGGTGGAGCCGGTCTCCGCCCGCAGGATGCGGGTCGGGCAGCGCAGAGCCCGGAAGGCGGCCCACGGGTCGTAGTTGTGGGTGCGGAAGTTGGAGGCCTCCCACTCCGGCCGGCAGGCGAGGGTCACCCCGCCGTCGGCGCGCTCCACGAAGCCGGCCTCCACGTAGTCGGCAAGCTGGGCGGGCGACCAGGTGCGGAAAGCGCCCCGGCCGGTATAGGCCTCGAAGGCGGCGCGGCGGCTGGGGAAGTCGGGCCGGCGGCGCAGCGCGCCCTGCACGAGCGGCGAGTCGGCCACGGCCGGGTCCGCCTCCGAGCGCGCCCCGGGGTTGGGGATCAGCACCGGATCGAAGAGGGCGAGCGCGCGCACCCGCTCGGGCGCGGCGGCGGCGGCGAGCAGGCTGGTCGTCCCACCCATGGAGTGGCCGGCCAGCACCACCGGTCCCTGCGTCTCGGCGGCGAGGAAGGCCAGCAGGTCGTCGCGGAACTCGGCCCAGCCGGGGCGGCCCTCGACCACGGCCGGGAGGGTCGTGGCCCCGTGGCCGCGCAGGTCGATGGCCAGGATGCGCAGCGCATCGGCCAGCGGCGCCAGGATGGTGCGGTAGGTGCGGGCGTTGAACCCGTTCGCATGGGAGAAGACGATGTCCGCCGGCCGGTCGCGGGGGCCGTAGTCCAGGACCGCCATGGCGCCCGCGCCCCGGCCCGGCAGCTCCACCCGCCGCGCGCGCGGCTCGTACTCCACTTCGGCGTCCATGCGTTCCCCTCCGAGCGCCCCCATATAGCGGCCTGACCTCACGGAAGAAGACATGAAGCTGGCGACCATCGGCTACGAGAGCGAAACCCAGGACGCGGTGATCCGCCGGCTGAAGGACGCCGGTGTCGAGGTGCTGATCGACGTGCGCGCCGTGGCCGCCTCGCGGCGGGCCGGCTTCTCCAAGACCCTGCTGGCCGCCAGCCTGAAGGACGCCGGCATCGACTACGTCCACCTGCGGCAGCTCGGCACGCCCAAGCCCGGCCGCGACGCCGCCCGCAAGGGCCGCGTGGCCGAGATGCGGGCCATCTTCGAGGACCATCTGGCCGAGCCCGCCGCGCAGCTCGAGCTCGCCAAGGCGACCGAGATCGCCCGGGGCCGCAAGGCTGCCCTGCTCTGCTACGAGGCCGATCACCGGGGCTGCCACCGGGCCATCGTCGCCGAGCGGATCTGCGAGGCGGTGGACGCCTGCGAGGTCGAGAACCTCTGAGCTTGGCTTCCCCCGCGTCCCCGGCCGATGATGCCGGCCAACGGAGGACACCGCCATGAACGCGCCGGCGAAGATCGACTGCACGACCCAGGCCTGGACCTGCTTCGACGTGAGCATCGAGGACCACGTCGCCCACATCCGGCTGAAGCGGCCGGAGGCGATGAACACCATGGTCCGGGCGTTCTGGAATGAGCTGCCGGCCATCGTGAACGACATCAACACCAACGCCCGGGCGCGCTGCATCGTCATCTCCTCCACCGGCAAGCACTTCTGCGCCGGCATGGACCTGGCGGTGTTCGGCGGCGGCGGGTCCACCTCCTCGGCGGCGTCGGAGGACCGCTTCGTCAACGCCGAGGCCATGCGCTTCCACGTCAAGCTGCTGCAGGACAGCTTCTCCTGCCTGGACGAGGCGCGGATGCCGGTGATCGCGGCCATCCAGGGCGGCTGCGTCGGCGGCGCGGTGGACATGACCAGCGCCTGCGACATCCGCTACTGCACCGCCGACGCCTTCTTCGTGATCCAGGAGATCAACATCGGCATGACCGCCGACGTGGGCACCTTCCCCAGGCTCTGCAAGCTGATCCCCGAGGGCTGGGTGCGCGAGCTCGCCTACACCGGCCGCCGCCTGCCGGCGCAGAGGGCCAAGGAGATCGGCCTGGTGAACGAGGTGTTCGAGAGCCACGAGGCGCTGATCGACCACGCCCTGGTCACCGCCCGGGAGATCGCCTCCAAGGCGCCGCTGGCCGTCACCGGCTCGAAGGTGATGATCAACTACGCCCGCGACCACAGCATCAAGGACGCGCTGGACTATATCGCGGTCTGGCAGACGGCGATGTTCTCCGGCCCGCACATGGCGGAGGCCTTCCAGGCCAAGGCGGAGAAGCGCGAGGCGAACTTCCCGGACCTCGCGCCCCTGCGCGGGGAGATGTAGGCGGCGTCGGCGCGCGCTGGCTCAGGCCGAGCTGCGCCAGGGCGGCGCGGCGTCCGCACAGGCCGGGGCGTCCGCTCCGGCGGCCGAAGGGTCCAGCACCGCGCGCAGAGCCGCCAGCAGGCGCTCGACCTGCTCCCCGGCGGGCTCGGCCAGGAAGGTCTCCAAGGCGGCCTCGCGCTCGATATGGCCGGCGATCATCGCCTCCACCGCCGCGTCGTCCAGATTCTCGTACTCGTCCCACAGCTCCGAACGCAGCCGCGAGCGGACCTCCGCCTTGCGGACGAAGACAGCCCGCGCCAGCTCACGCGCCTGCTCGGCGGCGCGGCTGACCGGGTAGTCGCGGGCCTCGGCGGCCGCGCGCCGGCGGTCGCGTTCCAGCTTCGCCTCCAGCGCCATGGACTGGCGCACCGAGCGGGAGACCCGCTGGAAGGCGAGCGCATAGTCGTTGGCGAGCTTGGGATCTTCGGCGGTCACCGCCTTGTCGTGCAGGGCGCGCGCGAGGGACAGACCAAGCTCGGTGAGCTCCGCCAGCACCCGGCCGTGCCGTTCCGCCATGTCGTCGGATGAAGACATGAACAAAAGAAGAACGCGAGATTCCGGAAACGCCAAACTTTTTCAGCCGGAGACGCTGCGCTTGACGGCCGCGCAGGAGCGGACGCACCGAAGGTCACCTAAGGGTGGAGAGCTGCCTTTTGGCAGACTCGGCAACTGGCGCAGGTCGCCGCCGGTTCCTGCAGGATGAGCGACCGCCGATCCACCAACACTCTTGGCGCCGAACGCGGGCTCAATCGCTTCGAAGGCTTCAGCGATGCGGTCTTCGCCATCATCCTCACCCTGCTGTTCGTCGAGATCAAAGTCCCGGGATCGCCGGAGGGCCCACAGGGCTACACCGACCTCGCGAAGGCAATGGCCGAACAGTGGCGCGAGCACCTCGCTCTCGTGCTCTGCTATGCTGTGATCGGCGCCTATTGGCTGCAGCACCATTACTCGGGCCGCATCTACGCCCGCAGCGATCATGGGTTCGGCGCGATCAACCTGCTGTTCCTCTTTGCAGTGGGCCTCGCCCCCTATCCGATCCGCGCCTGGTGCTTCCACCTCGGCACCAGGTTCGAGGACGTTGCGGCGGTGACCCTCGTGGCCGGGCTCGCCCTGATCGCCTGCGCCTGGATGGCCAAGTGGTTCTACGCGATGCCGGGGCGTCGGATCATGGACGAGCGGCTCGCGCCCGACTTCCTCCGGCAGATGACGCGCCGCTACGGCGTCGCGACGCTGATCCAGATCGCGGCCGTTCCAGTGGCCGCTGTGGCGCCTGCGGCAGGCGTGACGATCGCACTTCTCTGCGTCGCGTTCTTCCTGCTGCCGCCACCCAAGCCGCGCTACAACCCCGGCCAGGAGCCGAGGGCGGAGGAGAAGCTCAGCGAATAGGACGGCGGTGAATGTCCGCAGCGGGTCGTCAGCGGAACTCGAGTTTCGCAGTCAACGCGCTTAAGCGGCCGCTTCGGGTAGGAAGCGGACATCAGGATCGATCCGCTCGGGCGGCCCGATCGCGGACGGGATGTGAGATTCTCGTCTTGTGGTGAGACGATTGTCTCAATATAAGCTGCGCCGTCGGATCGATGGAGGCGCAGATGGCGCTGTCTCGCGCGCAGATGGACGCAAAGCTGGACGAGCACTTCAGCTATGAGATGAACGATGACGTGGACGGGGTGCTGGCCACCCTGACGCCGGATGTGGAGCACGATGTCGTCGGCTGGCCGGCCGGACCGGTGCGCGGGCGGGACGGCGTGCGGCCGTTCTACGAGACCCTGTTCGGCGACCTGGCCGAGGGCCGGGTGGAAAGCCTGCGCCGCTACTACGGCGAGGGCTTCATGGTCGATGACAGCCTGTGGAGCGGCACCGCGCCGGGGCGGCCGTTCGGCCTGGACGGGCGCGGCCGCCCGCTCTCGTTCCGGCTGCTGCACGTGCTGGAGTTCGCCGAAAGCGGCGAGATCAAGCGCGAGAACGTGTGGCTAGACGTGGCGGCCATCTTCCAGCAGCTGAAGGACTGAGCATGGCCGACGGCGACCGCAGCCGCGCCAACCAGAAGCGCCGCACGCGAAAGGACCTGCTGGACGCCGCCGCGCGCCTGATGAAAGCCGGCGGCAAGCCGAGCCTGGAGGAGGTGGCGGAGGCTGCGATGGTCAGCCGGGCCACCGCCTACCGCTACTTCCCGAGCATCGAGGCGCTGCTGGCCGAGGCCAGCGTCGACGTGGTGTTCCCGACGCCGGCCCAGGTGTTCGATCCGCCCTCCCACGACGTCGCCCGGCGCCTGCAGCAGGTGGACCAGGCGCTGCACGACATGGTGCTGGCGAACGAGGCGCCGCTGCGGCTCATGCTGGCCAGCACGCTCACGGAGGCGGCCAGGGGCGCCGACGTCCCCGCCCGGCAGAACCGCCGCTCGCCGCTGATCGAGGCGGCGCTGGCGCCGATGCGCGATCAGTTCGCCCCGGACGTGGCCGAGAAGCTCGCCCAGGCCGTCGCCCTGCTGGTCGGAGTGGAGTCGATGATCGTCTTCAAGGACGTCCTGCAGCTCGACGACGCCCGGGCCCGGGAGGTCAAGCGCTGGGCCATCGAAGCCCTGGTGCGCGGCGCCCGATCCTGAGTTCCGCCGGCAGGCGGCGCGGCTCGCCGGCGCCATGAAGCGGACCTCCCGACGGGCTGAGGAGGGTGCGCGGCTGAGCTGCCCGCGGCTGCCGGTCAGATCATCTGAAAGGCGCCCGTCTCCTGAAACCTGCGATAGGCCTCGACAGTCCGGCGCATGTTGGGAAGCATCTCCGGGAGGGTGGCGACGTCGAACCAGCCGACGGCGTAGCTCTCGTCGTCCGCCACCCTCGGCTCGCCTTCGAATACGTCGGTGTGGAAGAGCATCACGAAGAACTGGCACTTGTGGCCATTTGGGTAAGTGACGGTTTCGAACGCCGGGTCGGACGCGAAGCCGAACGGGACGGGCGGCGGGATGACGAGGCCGACCTCCTCCTCAACCTCGCGCGCGATGATCGAAGCCAGGCTTTCGCCGTCCTCGGCGTTGCCGCCCGGCAAGCCCCAGAGCCCAAAGTCCGCCCGGTGCTGCAGCAGGATGCGCCCGTCAGCCGCTTCTATGACGATGCGCGCACCCGGCATGAGGATGAGGCGATCACCGACGATCCTGCGGAGCCGCCCGAGATAGGTGTCGCCAAATCCTGCCATCGAGGCGATAGGCTAGGCCGAACGGCCCAGGTTGCGGAAGACCCCCAGCGCGGTCCGCTCACGAGCGAAACTGCCTAACGGACCTGACGGGGTGACCAACCTCGGTCCATGGATCGCGATCGCCCGTCGGCCGCCGACCGGTGAGCTTCGCGCGGGCTGCCGGCATGCTCCCACCAGTGGCTCAGCCTCCGCCGTGCGCGAGCCAGAGCCGCGCGGCGAGCAGGGTGAGGCCCATGGCCAACAGGGGGCCGAAGACCTTCATGGTGTGGCGGGTGAAGCGCTCGGGGAACCAGGTGTCGGAGACGTGGGCGGCGCCTTCGTAGCGGGCCGCCACGGCGGTGAGCGGGCAGCGCAGGCCGGCGCCCAGGTAGACCGCCGCCTCGATGCCCACGAGCAGGAGGGCGACCGGCAGCCAGGGCCCGGACGCGCCGGTGAGGCCGGCGTAGAGGACCGCGAGCGTGGCCAGGGCCATGACCACATAGATGACCGTGTGGACGGTGCGGACCGCCGCCAGCCGTTCTGCGTCCGTCATGGCCCCTCTCAGTCCTCCTTGATCTTCTCCATGCGGTAGGGCTCGTCCTCGCCCTTGCGGAACGTGCCGCGCAGGTCGGGCTTGCCGTTGGCGTCGGTGTCGTAGAGGGCGGTGTCGGGCTCGCCGTCGCGGTCGTTGTCGAACAGCATGGTGTCGAGCTTCCCGTCGTCGTCGCCGTCGTAGAAGATGACGATCGGCTCGCGGTTGCTGTCGGGTGTCTCGACGATGGTGTCGCCCTCGCCGTCGCAGTCGGTGTCCACCAGGGTGCGGACGCCCTTGGGGTCGCGGGTCCGCTCCTCCTTGACCGCCTGGCTCTTGCAGGCGGCCTGGGCCGCGGCGCGCTGGACCTGGGTGACGCGGTCCTCGGTGCGGGCCAGGAACGACTTCACGTCCTCGGCGGAGACGGCGTAGTTCAGGCCCTCCCCCTCGCCCACGAAGCTGTTGATGCCGACGATCCTCAGGCTGTCGTCGAGCAGCGGCCCGCCGGAGTTGCCCGGATTGATCGGGGTCTGGGTCTGGATGATCGTCGCCTCGTGCGGGATGGCATCCTCGGTCTGCCAGCGGTGGGCGCGGCGGATCTGGCTGACGATGCCGCGGGTGTAGGTCCAGGTCTGGCCGGTGGGATGGCCGATGGCGTGGACGTCGGCGCCCACCTCCACGGTGGTGGAGTTGCCGAGCTCCAGCGGCGTGACGCCCACCGGGACCTCGGCCACCCGGACGAGGGCGAGGTCGGTCACGTCGTCGCGGCGGATCACCTTGCCCACGCGAACGTCGGCCTCGCCGATGGCGGCGCCCTCCATTTTCGGCTTAAACACCACGCCCACCTCGTCGGCGTTCCCCACCACGTGCAGGTTGGTGATGATCCGGCCGTCCGCCGAGATCAGGGCGCCGGAGCCCAGGCCTTCGTCGGTGACGATCAGCACCACGGCCGGGGCCGCGCGCTGGTAGATGCCGGTCTCCTTGGCGCCGCGGGTGTTGGCGCGGCCCTCCGGCTGCAGGTCGCGGAGCACCTTGCCGAGGCGCACCCCGGAGGTGTCCGGCAGGTCTGGGAGCGCCGGCGCGGGGCCGGTTGGCGCGGTCCCCCCGGCCAGGGCGGCGGGCCCCCCAAGCAGAGCTTCCGGCGGCGCGGCGTACGCGTATGATGCGAGCGACAGGGCCACGCCCAGCGTGGCGATCCGGAACCTTTTCATGGCCTTGCGCCCCCGAAGAACCTTTCAGCGGCGCAGCTTACGGGGTTGGTTTCTAACCACAAGTTGCGTTCTGGCGGCGGGCGCGGCGGCGGCGGCGACGCCGGCGGAACGCATTGGCCAGGCCCGCGCCCTGCACGCCTCGGGCCGGAGCCTGGCGGCGCAGGCGGCGCTGGAGGGGGCGCTCGCCGACCCCGGCCTGCAGGCCCCTGAGGCGCGGCTGCCGGCGCTCACGGCGCTGCTGGACATCTGCCTGGAAAGCCGGGCGCAGGGCTGCGTCGGCCGGCACGTGAGCGCCTACATGGCCGCCGCGCAGGCCGCCCCGATGGCGGACCCCGCCGAGGCCGCCGTGCGGCTGCAGACCGCCACCTACTACTTCGACGCCGCGAGGCTGGGGCTCGGCCGCGCCGAGATCACCGCCCAGATCCTCGACGGGCCGGGCTGGTCGACAGAGATCGCCGGCCGGCGCGAGCTCTACCTGCGGCGGGCGCTGCTGGCCGCAGAGGTCCGGCTGGGGCAGGGCCAGCGGGCGGAGGCCGGCGCAGCGGCCGACCGGCTGCTCTCGATGGTGGCGGGGCTGTCGAACCCCGAGGCGGACCGGGCGGGGGTGGCCCGGGCGGCGGCGGGGGCGATCGCGGTCCTGGTCGACGCCGGCCAGGCGGAGCGGGCCTACGGGCTGTACCGCGCGACCGCCGCCACCCTGCCCGAAGCCCTGCCGGCGCGCAGCGTCGACCTCGCCGCGCACCGGCTGACCGAGGCGCGGTTGCTGGGCGGGCGCGGCGAGCTGCGCGGAGCGCGGAGCGCGGTGGAGGCGGCCCTGTCGCTGATCCGAACCCTGGAGCTGGAGGCGCCGACCCGCGCGCGGCTGCTCGGCGAGGGCCTGACGCTGCAGGCGGCCACCTGCGCGGCGGCCGGCGACCTCGCGTGCGCGCGGGAGGCGCTCGCCGCGCAACCCCCGGCGGTCGGGGCGGACGGTCCCGACGAGGCGCGCGACGCCTACCTCGCCGCGCGGGCGGCTGTGGCCGCGCTGTCGGGCGAGGCCGCGCCCGCGCCGGACGCCCGGGACGCGCCCGACGGGCGCGGCGGGACCTACCGGCTCGTCGCCGCGGCGCTGGCCGCAAGCCCCGGGCCGGAGCGGGGCGCGGCGCTGACCGCGGCCGCCGGGCGGCTCAGCGCGCAGGCGCCGGAGGACCTCGGGGCCTGGGGCGCGCTCGGGCCGCTGCTCGTCTCGCTCCTGCTGGCGGAGGGACCGTCGGCGGTGCAGGACCCGGACGCGGCCTTCGCGCTCTTCCAGCTCGCCGCCCGGGGCGGCTCGGCCTTCGACGCCGACGCGGTGGCGGCGCTCGCCCGGGCGCCGGGGGAGCTCGAGCGGCGCGCCACCCACCCCGCGCTGCGGCTGCCCCCCCGGCGCGACCGGCTGGAACGGGTGGCGGTGCCGGCCGGGCTCGCCGCGGCGGCGGCGACCCCGCCGGACGGCGGGGCCCTGCGGCACGATGCCGGGAAGCGCCTGCAGCTCCGCGACTTCGCCGTGCGGATCGCCCGGGCGGAGACCGCCGGCGGCCTGGCCAAGACCGGCGCCGGGCCCACCACGCTCCGCGCCCTGCAGGCGGTGCTGGGGCCGCGCGAGGCGGCCCTGGCGGTCGCCCGCACGCCCGGCGGCCTGGCCTATCTGTGCGTCCGCCGTTCCGGGGCCGTCTGGCGCACCGGGACGGCGGACCTCGCCCGGGCGAAGCTCGACGGACGGCTGGTGCAGCAGGCGCTGACCGCCGGGCACGCGCCCTCCGAGCGGCTGGACGCACAGTTTCCGGTGGAGGCGGCCGGGCGGCTGCACGACGTCTACATCCGGCCGTTCGCCGACTGCCTGAAGCCGGGCGACGGGATCGTCTGGCTGCCCGGCGTGGCCGGCCTCGCCGCGCCGCTGTCGGTGATGCTGCCCGCGGCCCCGCCGAAGCTGGAGGGCGGCGGCTGGGACCTGGCCCGCGCCGACTGGCTCGTGCGCCGGCACGCGATCAGCTACGCGGGCTCGGCGGCCCTGCTGACCGCCACCCGGAGGGCGGCGGCGACCGGCGGCGGCGACTTCGACTTCCTGGGCGTCGGCGACCCGGTGCTCACCGGCGAAACGGCCACGGGCGAGGCGCGGGGGGCGGTGGCCACCCGCGGGGCCCGGGTGGCCGGGCTCGCCCCGCTGCCCGAGACGCGCGACGAGCTCCTGGCCTCGGCCAAGGGCTTCCGGACGAGCCGGCTGCTGCTCGGCCCCGAGGCCACCGAGCGCCGGCTCCGCGCCCAGGTGACCGGCGCCTATACCTATGTCTCCTTCGCCACCCACGGCCTGATCCGCGAGGACCTGCAGGGCCTGGCCGAGCCCGCGCTGGTGCTGACGCCGGTGGCCGGCGACGACCCGCTGGACGACGGCCTGCTTACCGCCAGCGAGATCGCCGACCTGAACCTGCGCGCCCGGTTCGTGGCGCTGTCGGCCTGCAACACGGCCAACTTCGACCTCGACCAACTGGCCCGCGACCTGCCGGCGCTGTCGTCGGCGTTCGCGGTGGCCGGCGTGCCGGCGACGCTGGCCACCCTGTGGCCGGTGGACTCCGAGACCGGCCGGCAGGTGGTGACCGGCGCCTTCGAGCGGCTGCGGGCCGACGGCGCGGCGCCGGCCGAGGCGCTCGCGTCGGCGCAGCGGGCGTTCCTCGTCGCGCCGCCGGGCAAGGCCTGGCTGCATCCACGCTTCTGGGCGCCGTTCGTGGTGCTGGGCGACGGCGGCGCGGCGGTCGCGCCCCGGCCGCCGCAAGGCGTGGGGCTGGGCTCCGTGGAGGTGCTGACCACCCGCGGCGGCGAGGTGCTGGGGCTCGACCGGACCGGCGGCGCGACGGCCGCGCGGCTGATCTCCGACGCCGACGGCGCGGGGCGGCACGGGGCGGCGGTGCGGGCCGCCGGCCCGGAGGGCGAGGCCTGGCGGCGGGAGAGCCCCGGGGTCGGCGCGAGCCGCCCCACCTTCCGGCTGGGCGCGACCCTGGTCACCACGGGGTACCGGGCTGGTCCGGACGGGCGCTACGCGCCGGTGCTGGAGGCGGTGGACGCAGGGGGTCGCCCGGCCGGCGTCTGGCGGGCGGAGCCGGCGGCGGAGGGCCGCGACGCCTTCGTGCTCGCCGGGACGGCGGTCGACGCGGGGCGCGCCGTGCTGGCGGTGGGCGAGCTTGGCCTGCGCGGCGCCGCCCGCGGGCGCGGCGGGCGCCTGCGGCTGCTGGAAACCGGGCCAGAGCTCTTGCCGCGCGTCCTGGCCGAGATCGACCTGCCCTCAGGCGGCAGCCCCGCCGAAGCCACGGTCAGTCCGCTGGGCGGCGACCTGCTGGTTACCTACACCGACCGGGCCGCACCGCCGGCGGCGCGGCCGGGCGCCACCCTGGACGACTGGGAGGAGCCGCTGTGCGCGGTCCATCCGGTGACCTGGATCGAGCTCCGGGACGGCCGGACCGGCGCGCTGAAGGCCCGCCGCGAGCTGGCCGGCGAGGTGGCGGTGAGCGCGATCGCCAACGGCGCGCGTGTGCTGCTGGGGGGCGCCGCCGCGCCCGCCTGCGGCGAGGACGCCCGGGCCAGCGTCGCGGCGGTGGGGCCGGACCTAGCGCCGCGGACGCTGTGGACCGATCCGAGCCTCGGCGCCTCCGAGGTGCGCGCGCTGGCGGCGCTGCCCGACGGGCGGATCCTGGTGGCGGCCAGCAAGGCGGCGGTGGTCGACTTCACGCCACCGCCGGCGCCGGGCGCCGCGGCCGATCCCTACCGCTGGCGACGGACCGACCGGACGTTCTCAGGGATGCTGCTGACGCTCGGGCGGGACGGCCGGGCCGGGCCGCCACGGCTGCTGGACTCCGGTTCGAACGTGATCGTCACCGCGCTGGAGGCCAGCCGGTCGGACGACGTGCTGCTGGGCGGGTCGCTCGCCGGCGAGGCGGCGATCTTCCACCTGAAGGTGGGGCGCTAGGGCCGGCTCAGCGGTCGGCCGAGCCCTGGCCGGTGGCGGCGGCGAGCAGGGCGCCGATGCGGTCGGTGGAGTCGGCGGCCTGGCTCAGCATGGCCAGCGGGCCGGCGCCCGGGCGCACGGCGGCGGAGACCTGGTTCGCCGCGGACTGGGCCATGGCGAGCGCGGTGTTGCCGATCTGGTTCCAGCCGTTGACGGCCAGCTTCTGGGCCTGGGCGTCCTGGTAGATGAAGCCGTAGGTGGGATAGGTGGAGCCGCCGAGGTCGCGGGTCGGGTCGTACCAGACCTTCACCTGGCTCCAGTCGCCGGCCGGGGAGACGTCGACGATGGTGACGTCCTTCTCGATCTTGCCGCGCGAGCCGTCGATGGGCGACCAGTTGGCGTGGGTGATCTGGACCACCCGGTCGGTGAGCACCTGGGAGACCACGGCCACGTGGCCGAGGCGCATCCGCTCGGTGGGCTTGAAGCACAGCACCGCGCCGGCCTTGGGCTGGAAGCCGGTGTCGTACTTGCCGACGGCCTGCTGCCACCAGGTGCGGGCGTCGCCGAAGATCTGGATGCCGGAGAGCAGGCGGGCGAAGGGCACGCACTGCCAGTAGGTGTCGGCGGCGGCGGTCACGGGCGTCATGCCGACGAAGGCGGCGACGGCCAGGGAACCCAGCAGGGTCCTCATCCGTTTACGCATGCTTGGGCACTCCCCGACGCTACAGTCGAAGGGATAACCGTAAGCTCCCACCAGTGAAAAGAGGGTTTACGCCGCTGCGACCGCGGGTCGCCGCGCGTCATCGCGGCGGCAATGGGGCGGCCCGGCGACAATAGCCGCGTCGCCCAAGAGCTTAGAAGACCAAAACGTTAACGCCCGGCGCGCCGTTAAGAACACTATGCCATCGGCCGCCCCGAGCTGGGCCGCGATAAGCTGACGCCGGCCAGGCTGGGAGGAGCGGATATACTGAAAGGGCTATCGCTATACTTCGGCTCACGGGGCTGCAATGATCTGAAACAAGTCCTCGGGCGCGCCCTTCGCGCCGAAGGCAAGTGGTCGGCGCCCCCAACTCGCCCGGTTCACGAAAACGCGAGCGTCGCATTCCCCTGTGGATAAGCTTGCGCGAAGGCGGCGGCGCCTAGCCGAAGCGGCGCCGCGACCTAGATAAGGCCGGGGAACCCAAAGGGAGAGAGACACACACGATGGAGAACATCACGGCGCTGCTCAGCGATCCGGCGGCCTGGGCCGCCTTGATCACCCTTGTGGTGATGGAGGTGGTTCTGGGGATCGACAACCTGATCTTCATCTCGATCCTCTCGAACAAGCTGCCCGAGCACCAGCGGAGCAAGGCGCGCCGGGTGGGCATCTCGCTGGCGCTGATCATGCGGCTGGGCCTGCTGTCGACCATCGCCTTCATCGTCACCCTGACCCAGCCGGTGTTCTCCCTGCCCTGGCAGGGCCCGCTGAACAGCCACGGCGAACCCTCCTTCGAACTGGCCTTCTCGTGGCGCGACCTGATCCTGATCGCCGGGGGCCTGTTCCTGGTGTGGAAGGCGACCACCGAGATCCACGAGAAGACCACGCCCAACGACGGCCACGGGCTGATGGACACCGGCGGAAGGGTGGCGGCCAACTTCGGGGCGGCGATCTTCCAGATCCTGCTGCTCGACCTGGTGTTCTCGATCGACTCGATCCTGACCGCCGTGGGCATGACCGAGCACCTGCCGATCATGGTGGTGGCGGTGCTGGTGGCGGTGAGCGTGATGATGTTCGCCGCCGACCCGCTGGCCAACTTCATCAACAACAACCCCACCGTGGTGATGCTGGCCCTGGGCTTCCTGCTGATGATCGGGGCGGTGCTGATCGCCGACGGCTTCGGCGTGCACGTGCCCAAGGGCTACATCTACGCCGCCATGGCCTTCTCGGCCCTGGTGGAGGCGCTGAACATGCTGGCCAGGCGGGCCTCGACCCGCAAGGCGGACGGCAGCGGCGACACCGTCCACTAGGCCGCAGGGCGGCGGGGAGGTTTTCGTTAAGCTTCCCCGTCCGGCATATCTTAAGCTCGACGTGCGAATCACCCCCCGCGCCGGCATCGCGGCGCCGGGGGCCACGCGCCAGGGGCCAGCATGCCGATCAGCTATCTTTCGGCCGCTCAGATCGCCAAGCTGTCGATGACGCGGCTGCAGTCGCTGAACGAGACGCAGCTCGGCCAGATGAAGTCGAACCAGGTGGCGGCGATCAGCACCACCGGCATCGAGTCGCTGTCGACCACCCAGCTCAACGCGCTGTCCGCGACCGGCGTGAAGGGGCTGTCGACCACCCAGATCCAGCACATGGCGCCGGCGCTGGTGTTCGACGCGGACCAGTTGATGGCGCTGTCCGGGGCGCAGTTCAACGCGCTCTCGATCACCCAGGTGAGCGCGCTCGACGAGACCCGCCTGGATGTCCTGTCGTCGACCCAGATCGGCGCGCTGTCGGGCTCGAAGGTGGCGGCGCTGTCCGCCAGCCAGGTGGCCTCGCTGACCACCACCCAGCTCCGCGGGCTCTCCGCCGTGCAGTTCGCGGCCCTCACCGAGACGGACATCGCCGAGTTCACCACCACCCAGGTGGGCGGGTTCAGCACCAGCCAGGTCGCCGGCCTCGGCGCGGCGCAGGTCACCGCGCTAAGCGCCTCGCAGGCCGCGGCGCTGTCGAGCCAGCAGGTGGGCGCGCTGAACGCCACCGCGCTGTCGGCCCTGAACGAGACCCAGGTCTCCGGACTGACGCGAACCCAGATCGCCGGCCTGACCGCCACCCAGATCCGCGGCCTGAGCGCCGCCGACTTCGGCGAGCTGACCGAGACCCAGGTCTCGTCGCTGAACGCCACCCAGATGGGCGCGCTGTCGGGCACCAACCTCGGCCAGCTCTCCAGCAGCCAGATCCAGGCGCTGACCTCGACCCAGGTCTCGGGCCTGACGGTCACCCAGCTCGGCGCGATGAACGCCACCAACTTCAGCAAGTTCAGCACCACCCAGGTGGACCTGCTGACGCCGACCCAGCTCTCGGGGCTGTCGGTGGAGAACCTGTTCAGCCTGTCGGACACCCAGATCCAGGGGCTGACGACCACCAAGATCCAGGGGCTGTCGAGCTATCAGATCAGCTCGCTCTCCACGACCGACTTCCAGCGGCTGACCGACACCCAGGTGCGGGCGCTCACCGCCACCCAGCTCGGCTCCCTGTCGGTGGAGAACTTCTCGTCGCTGGACGCGACGATGATCCGCTCTCTGGGCACGGCGCAGATCAAGGGCCTGTCGGCTTACCAGGCCTACAGCCTGAGCGCCGCCGACGCCGGCGAGTTCACCTCGACCCAGTTGGCCGCCCTGTCGTCGGACCGGATCGGCGCCTTCTCGTCCACGGCGCTGACAGCGCTCACCACTACCCAGCTCTCGGGCCTTACCGCGCAGCAGCTCGGCGCGATCTCGTCGTCGAAGTTCTACGCCCTGTCCTCCACCCAGGTGGGCGCGCTCAGCGCCACCCAGGTGAAGGGCCTGTCGGCGCCGGTGCTGAGCAGCATGTCGGCGGCGGACTTCCAGAAATTCAACGCCCTGCAGATCGCCGCCCTGTCCGGCGGCCAGATCGGGGCGCTGTCGACCACGGTGATCTCCGGCCTCGACGCCACCCAGATCCTGGCGATCAGCCCGCTGCAGATCCCCTCGCTGACGGTCACCCAGATCCAGTCGCTGTCGACCACCCAGATCGGCCAGATGACGGCGGCGCAGCTCAACGCCATGACCGCCACCCAGGTCCAGAACCTGCCGAGCTAGGCGCTCAAAGGAAGCTGTAGGGGTCGATGTCGATGGCCACGCGGACGGAGGCCGGCGGCTTCACCCGCGCGCGCCAGGTGGCCATGTAGGCCGACAGGTCGACCGAGCGGTCCGCGCGCACCAGGAAGCGCTTGCGGCGGCGCCCGCGCACCAGGCTGAGCGGCGCGTCGGCCGGGCCGTAGACCTCGACCCCCTCGGCATTGGGCGCGGCCTCGGCCATAGCCCGGACGAAGGCGTCGAGCTGGCCGGGATCGGTCCCTGACGCGATCACCGCCGCGAGCCGGCCGAACGGCGGCAGCTTGGCGAACTCGCGCTCCTCCATCTCGGCGGCGACGAAGGCGTCGCGGTCCTGGGCGGCGAGCGCCTGCATCACCGCGTGGTCGGGGGCGTAGGTCTGCAGCAGGGCCTTGCCCGGCCGGTCGCGGCGGCCGGCCCGGCCGGTGGCCTGGGCGAGGAGCTGGTAGGTTCGCTCGGCGGCGCGCAGGTCGCCGCCCCGCAGCCCGAGGTCGGCGTCGACCACGCCCACCAGGGTCAGCTTGGGGAAGTTGTGGCCCTTGGCGGCGGCCTGGGTGGCCACCAGGATGTCGATCTCGCCCTCGGCCATGCTCTCCACCAGCCGCCTCGCCTCGCGGGCGTCGAAGACGGTGTCGGAGGAGAACACCGCCACCCGGGCGTCTGGGAACAGCAGTCGCGCCTCCTCCTCCACCCGCTCCACCCCGGGGCCGATGGAGACCAGGCTGTCCGTCGCCCCGCAGTGCGGGCAGCGCTCGGGCTTGGGCATGGAGAAGCCGGTGAGGTGGCAGACGAGCCGGCCGGAGTAGCGGTGCTCCACCAGCCAACTGTCGGTATCGGGGGCGGTCATCCGCTCGCCACACGCGCGGCAGAGCACCAGCGGGGCATAGCCGCGGCGGTTGAGGAACAGCAGGGTCTGCTCACCGCGGGCCAGGGTCTCGCGCATGGCGGCGACCAGCGGCGGCGACAGCCACCGTCCGCTCTCCGGCGGATGGGTGCGCAGGTCGATCAGCTCGATATCCGGGAGGCGGGCGGTCCCGTGGCGCGCACCCAGCCGCAGCCAGCGGTAGCGGCCGGTCTCGGCGTTGCGCAGGCTTTCCAGCGATGGCGTGGCCGAGGCCAGGACCACGGCGGCGTCCTCGATCTTGCCGCGCACCACGGCCAGGTCGCGGGCGTGGTAGATGAACCCCTCCTCCTGCTTGAAGGAGCTGTCGTGCTCCTCGTCCACGACGATGAGCTTGAGGTTGCGGAACGGCAGGAACAGCGCGGAGCGCGCGCCGACCACGATCCGGCAGCGGCCGGCCGCCACCGCCTCCCACACCCGCCGTCGGGCGGGCGGGGCGACGTCGGAGTGCCACTCCCCGGGCTGGGCGCCGAAGCGGGCGGCGACGCGGCCGATCACCGCCTGGGTGAGGGCGATCTCGGGCAGCAGGATCAGCACCTGGGCGTCGGGGTCGGCGGCGAGCGCGTGGGCCGCGGCCTCGAGGTAGACCTCGGTCTTGCCCGAGCCGGTGACGCCGTCCAGCAGGGCGACGCCGAAGCCCTTCTCATCCAGCACGGCGTTCAGCGCGTCGGCGGCGGCGCGCTGGCTGGGGCTGAGCTCGGAGCCGGCGCGGGCGAGATCCGGCTCGTCGAAGCGGGCGACGGGATCCACCAGCCGCACGGCCAGCACCCCCTCCTCCACCAGGGCCTTCACCACGCCCGACGAGACGCCGGCGGCGCGGGCCAGGTCGGCCGGGCTCATGGGCGCCTTGGCCGCCTCCAGCACCTTTGTCCGCGCGGCGGTCGCCTTGCCGAGCGGCGCGCCGGTGGGCTCCACCAGACGGACCGGCTTGGGCTTCGGGCAGCGCGCGCCGCGCAGGGCGATGGCCAGGGGTCCGCCCGGGAAGTCGACGGCGTAGCGGGCCGCCCACTCCACGAACTCGATGGTGCCGGGCGGCAGGCGCGGCTCGTCCAGGCGCTCGGCCAGGGGTTTCAGCGGCCGGTTGCCGCCGGCGGCCTCGCGCAGGCCCACCACCACCCCGCGCAGCAGCCGCGGGCCGAGCGGCGCGGCCACCTGGTCGCCCACGGCCAGATCCATGCCCTCGGGCTCGGCGTAGTCGAAGGCCTCCGGCAGCGGCATGGGCAGGAGGACGGAGGCGATACGGCTCATCGGGAGCCTTTTGCGCTTTCCGCCAAGGGGGCTACAAGCGTCTCCCCCATTCGCGAGGTCATCTCGATGCAGCTCTTCCTCGACACCACCGACGTGGCCATCCTGAAGGACCTGGCCGCCACCGGCCTGGTGGACGGCGTCACCACCAACCCCTCCCTCATCGCCAAGTCCGGCCGCAACATGCTCGACGTCATCGGCGAGATCTGCAACGTCGTCGAGGGGCCGGTGAGCGCCGAGGTGGCCGCCGCCGACACCGCCGGCATGCTGGACGAGGGCCGCAAGCTCTCCACCATCGCGCCCAATGTGGTGGTGAAGGTGCCGCTGACCCGCGACGGCCTGATCGCCACCCGCGAGTTCGCCCGGGAAGGCATCCTGACCAACGTCACCCTGTGCTTCTCCGCCGCCCAGGCCCTGCTCGCCGCCAAGGCGGGCGCCAGCTACATCAGCCCGTTCATCGGCCGGCTGGACGACCACGGCGCCGACGGCATGGAGCTGATCAGCGACATCCGCACCATCTACGACAACTTCGGGTTCGACACCGAGATCCTGGCCGCCTCGGTCCGCAACCCGGCCCACGTGAGCCAGGCGGCGATGATGGGCGCCGACTGCGCGACCATTCCGCCCGACGTCTTCCAGGCGCTCTTCAAGCACCCGTTAACCGAGAAGGGGCTTGATCAATTCCTCAAGGACTGGGCGAAGACGGGCCAGTCCATCCTGTAGGAATCCAGAGGCTTGAGATGGACGGCGCGGCCGAGGCGATAGCGGAAGAAGCGACGCTGGAGGCCGAGGTCCGGGCCTACCTGCTGCAGAACCCGGCCCTGATCCGCGAGGACGAGGCCCTGCTCTCCGAGCTGGGCCTGCGGCCCGCGCCGGAGAACGTCGTGGAGTTCGGGCCGGCGGCGCTGGCCCGGGTCCACGAGGCGCACCGCCGCGAGGCCAGCGCCCGCCAGCAGCTCGAGGCCACCGCCCGGGAGAACTACGCCGCCCAGGGTCAGACCCATGGCGCGGTCATCGACCTGCTGGAAAGCCGCAACCACGCCGACCTTGCCCGCCGGGTGGACGACCTCGCCCAGTGGCGGTTCGGCCTCTCGGCCGGCGTCGTCGCGCTGGAGGGCCCGGAGAACACACCGGCCGGCTGGCGCGTGCTGGTCGAGGGCCAGGTGGACATGATCCTCGGCGGCCACCAGGCGCTGCACCGGATGGGCTTCGCGCCCACGGCGCTGGGCCTGTTCGGCGAGCGCGCCGACCACGTGAAATCCATGGCCATGGTCCGGCTGGCGATCTGGGAGCCGGCGCGCCAGGGCCTGATCGCCTTCGGCTCGCCCGACCCCGAGGGCTTCACCCCCGACATGGGCGCCGAGCTCGTGGCCTTCCTGGCCCGGGTGGTCGAGCGCACGGCCGAGCGGTGGCCGGTCCTCTGACCGCACAGGAGGCCCGGGCGCTCTGGCTGGAACACCTGGCCCACGAGCGCCGGGCCTCGCCGCGGACGCTCGAGGCCTATGGCTTCGCCGCGGCCCGCTACATCGCCTTCCTGGAGCAGCACCGCGGCGAGCGGCTGACGGTGCAGGGACTCGCCGAGGTCACCGCCGGCGAGGTGCGGGCCTGGCTCGCGCACCTGCGGCAAGGCGAGACCCCGCTGTCGCCGCGCTCGATGTCGCAGGCGCTGTCGGCGATCCGCACCTTCCACCGTTTCCTCGACCGACGGCTGGATGCGCCGAACGCGGCCGTCGCCCTGGTGCGCGGGCCGCGGGTGAAGCCCGGCGCGCCCCGGCCGGTGACCGAGGACCAGGCCCGCGGCCTGATCGAGGAGCCGGCGCTGGACCCCGACCGGGAGGACTGGGAGATCGCCCGGGACCAGGCGGTGCTGACCCTGCTCTACGGCTGCGGGCTACGCATCTCCGAGGCCCTCTCCCTGAAACGCCGCGACGCGCCGCTGGCCGAGAGCCTGCGGATCATCGGCAAGGGGTCGAAGACGCGGATCGTGCCTGTGCTCCCGGCCGTGCGCGAGGCGGTGGACGCCTACCTCGCCGAGAGCCCGTTCGCGCCGGGACCCGACGAACCGCTGTTCCGGGCCAAGCGCGGCGGGCCGCTGTCGCCCCGGCACGTGCAGGCGACGGTGCAGGGCCTGCGCGGTCGGCTCGGCCTGCCGGCCAGCGCCACGCCGCACGCCCTGCGCCACTCGTTCGCCACCCACCTGCTGGGGGCGGGCGCCGACCTGCGCTCGATCCAGGAACTCCTGGGCCACGCCTCGCTGTCGACCACCCAGCGCTACACCGAGGTGGACGCCGCCGCCCTGCTCAGCGCCTATTCGCAGGCCCATCCCCGGGCCTAGGGGCGCGTTCGGCGGCGCCGGGGAGCAGGTGGCCCTGCCGGTAGCCGGCGGGCGCGGGGATCATGCAGCCGTCGATGCGGCGCACCACCGCGTATTCGAGATTGCCCCAGGGAAGCTCGTCGAGGCGCCGCAGCGCGCGGGGATCGGCCGGCGAGCCTGCCGCCGCGCTCGGCAGCAGCCGTTCCATGACGTCGCGCCGCACGGACCGGCAGGCCGCGGGCTCGTGGAACAGGTTCGGCGTCTCGCGCGCAGTGGGTTCGGCGGCGACGGCCACCTGGGCGGCTATCAGAAGGGCGATCATGCGAGGCTCCTCTTCCGAGGGTCGCCAGGATGCCCGCTCAACCGCAGCGGGTCACGTTAACTTCCGGCCACCCCGGCGTTCGAGCCGGAGCCAGCTCACGTCCGAGCCCGGATCGCGGCCGTGCTCGGTGCAGACGAAGCCCTCCCGGGCGTAGAAGGCCTGGGCGCGGAGGTTCGGGGCCTGGACCTTCAGTGACACCGGCCCCTCGGCGACCGCGCTGACGTGGTCGAGGAGCGCCTTGCCGACGCCCAGGCCGCGCTCGGTGACATAGAGGGAATGCAGGAAGTTCTGCGGCCGGTAGAAGGCCGCCAGGCCGACGAGGCGGCCGGCCAGCAGCGCCACATAGATCTCCTCCTCGCGCGCGGCGCGGAGGAAGTCCTCGCGGCGGTGCCGGTCGGGCGACTGCCAGGTGAAGGTCTCGCGCAGGACCTTCACATAAAGGTCTGCGCAGGCGGCCAGCTCGTCGGGACGGGCCGGCCGGACCGTCAGCCCCGGCGTCAGGCCTGCATCGTCCAACCTTCGACCCCCATGGAGGCCTGGCGCAGCGCCTCGGACCGCGTCGGGTGCGGGTGGCAGATGCGGGCCACGTCCTCGGAGGCCGCGCGGAAAGTCATGGCGACCGCGAATTCGCCGACCATCTCCGAGACCTGCGGGCCGATCAGGTGGGCGCCCAGGATCTCGTCGGTCTGGGCGTCGGCCAGCACCTTCACGAATCCCTCGGTCTCGTGGTTGATCTTGGCGCGGCTGTTGGCGGTGAACGGGAACTTGCCGACCTTGTAGGCGCGGCCCTGGGCCTTCAGCTCTTCCTCGTTCTTGCCGACCCAGGCGACCTCCGGCGTGGTGTAGACCACGCTCGGGACCAGGTTGTAGTCCACGTGGCCGTACTTGCCGGCGATCATCTCGATGCAGGCCACGGCGTCCTCTTCCGCCTTGTGGGCGAGCATGGGACCGAGGATCACGTCGCCGATCGCCCAGACGCCCTGGGCCGAGGTGCGGAAGTGGTCGGTGGGGATGAAGCCGCGCTTGTCCGCCTCCACGCCCACGGTCTCGAGGCCCAGGCCCTCGGTGTAGGGCCGGCGGCCGATGGCCAGCAGGACGTAGTCGGCTTCCAGGGTCTCGGCGGCGCCGCCGGCCACCGGCTCCATGGTGAGCGTGACGCCCTTCTTCGAGGCCTGGCCGCCAGTCACCTTCGTGCCGAGCTTGAACTCCATGCCCTGCTTGGTCAGCGAGCGCTGGAAGGTCTTGGCGACCTCGGCGTCCATCCCGGGCGAGATGCGGTCGAGGAACTCGACGACCGTGACCTTGGCGCCCAGACGCCGCCACACAGAGCCCAGCTCCAGGCCAATGATGCCGGCGCCGATGACCACCAGGTGCTTCGGCACTTCCGGTAGCGACAGCGCGCCGGTGGAGTCGACGATGCGGTCGTTGTCGACGCTCACGCCCGGCAGGCCGGAGGGCTCCGAGCCGGTGGCGATGACGATGTTTTTGGCGTCCAGGATCTGGGTCGCGCCGTCCTCGCCGGTGACCTCGACCTTGCCGGGGCCGGCGATGCGGCCCTTGCCCTTCACCCAGTCGACCTTGTTCTTCTTGAACAGGAACTCGATGCCCTTGGTGAGCGCGGCCACGGACTCGGCCTTCTGCTTCATCATCTGCACGAGGTTCAGCTTGGGCTTCACCTCGATGCCGAGGGTGGCGAACTCGCCGTTGGCGGCGTCGAAGAGCTCGGAGGCGTGCAGCAGGGCCTTGGACGGCATGCAGCCGACGTTCAGGCAGGTGCCGCCCAGCGTGCCGCGCATCTCCACGCAGGCGGCCTTCAGGCCGAGCTGGCCGGCGCGGATCGCCGCGTTGTAGCCGCCGGGGCCGCCCCCGATGATGACGACGTCGTACTGGGCCATGGGTATCCTGCCTGGGAGTTGCTGCGGCCCAGATACAGGTTTGCGGACAGGGGGGCGAGGCTTGGCGGGCCGCCTGAGGGCCTCACCCCCTTCGGGAGCGCTAGACGTCCAGCAGCAGGCGCTGCGGGTCTTCGATGGCTTCCTTGACGTGGACCAGGAAGGTCACCGCGCCCTTGCCGTCGACGATCCGGTGGTCGTAGCTCAGGGCCAGGTACATCATCGGCCGGGCGACGATCTGACCGTTCACCACCATCGGCCGCTCCTGGATCTTGTGCATGCCCAGGATGCCCGACTGCGGGGCGTTGAGGATCGGCGTCGACATCAGCGAGCCGTAGACCCCGCCGTTGGAGATGGTGAAGGTGCCGCCCTGCAGGTCCTCGAGGGCGAGCTGGCCGTCGCGGGCCTTCTTGCCGAGCGCGCCGATCTCCTTCTCGATCTCCGCCAGGCTCATCAGGTCGGCGTCGCGGACCACCGGGGTGACCAGGCCGCGCTCGGTGCCCACCGCGACCGAGATGTCGTAGTGGTTCTTGTAGATGATGTCCTGGCCGTCGATCTCCGCGTTGACCTCTGGCACCTGCTTCAGGGCGTAGATCACCGCGCGGACGAAGAAGCTCATGAAGCCGAGCTTCACGCCGTGCTTCTTCTCGAAGACGTCCTTGTACTGGTTCCGCAGCGCCATGACGTTCGTCATGTCCACCTCGTTGAAGGTGGTAAGCATGGCCGCGGCGTTCTGGGCTTCCTTCAGCCGGCGCGCGATGGTCTGGCGCAGGCGGGTCATGCGGACCCGCTCCTCGCGCTCGTGCACGGCGCGCGGGGCGGACGGGGCCGGCGCGGGGGCCGGAGCCTTGGCGCGGGCTTCCAGGGCCGCGAGCGCGTCGCCCTTGGTCACGCGGCCGTCCTTGCCGGTGCCGGAGATGCCGGCCGGATCGAGGTTGTTCTCGGCGGCGATACGCTGGGCCGACGGGGCCAGCACGGCTTCCGACCTGGCCTTGGCCGACGGCGCCATGTCGGGCACCGGCGCGGAGGTCGGAGCGGCCTTGCCGGGGGTGGCCTCCGGCTGCAGCTCGCCGGCCGGGACCGGCGGCGGGCTGGAGGTCGGGGCGGCGGTCGGCGTCACGGAGGGCTGGCCTCCGGACTTCGCGGCCGAGGCGCCTTCCGAGATGCGGCCGAGCACGGCGCCCGGCTCGACGGTGGCGCCCTCGTCGGCGGAGATGCTTTCCAGCACCCCGTCGGCGGGCGCGGCCACTTCCAGGCTGACCTTGTCGGTCTCGAGCTCCACGAGGATCTCGTCCTTGCGCACCGCATCGCCGGCCTTCTTGGTCCAGCGCGCCACCGTCGCCTCGGTGACGGACTCGCCGAGGGCGGGGGTCATGATGTCGGCCATTGCCGGAGCGCTCCTTAGGTCTTCAACACAAACAGGAAGTTGTGCGGTGAGGGGACGAGGGGGTCGTTAAGCGAAGGCCTCGGTGAGGAAGGCTTCGAGTTCCTTGAGGTGGCGGCTCATCAGGCCCGCGGCGGTGGACGCCGAGGCCGGGCGGCCGACGTAGCGGGCGCGCTTGGACTTCACGTTCAGGCGCTCCAGGGTGAGCTCCAGCCACGGGTCGACGAACTGCCAGCCGCCCATGTTCTTCGGCTCTTCCTGGACCCACATCAGCTCGGCGTTCTTGAACCGCTTCAGCTCGGCGGAGAGCGACTTCAGCGGCCAGGGATAGAACTGCTCGAGGCGCAGGATGTAGACGTCGTCGCGGCCGGTCTTCGCCCGCTGCTCCACGAGGTCGTAGTAGACCTTGCCCGAGCAGAGGATGACCCGCTTGATCTCGGCGTCCGGCTTCAGGGTGACGCCGCCCACGTCGCAGCCGGCCTCGGCCCCGTCCAGCATCACGCGGTGGAAGCTGGTGCCCTCGGCGAGGTCCGCGAGGTTCGAGACGCAGCGCTTGTGGCGCAGCAGGCTCTTGGGCGTCATCACGATCAGCGGCTTACGGAACTCCCGCAGCACCTGCCGGCGCAGGGCGTGGAAGTAGTTGGCCGGCGTCGACGGGTTCAGCACCTGCATGTTGTCTTCGGCGCAGAGCTGCAGGAACCGCTCGAGGCGGGCGGAGGAGTGCTCCGGACCCTGGCCCTCGTAGCCGTGCGGCAGCAGCATCACGAGGCCGCTCATCCGCAGCCACTTGCGCTCGCCCGAGGAGATGAACTGGTCGATGACCACCTGGGCGCCGTTCACGAAGTCGCCGAACTGGGCTTCCCACATGGTCAGGGTGTTCGGATCGGTCAGCGAGAAGCCGTACTCGAAGCCGAGCACCGCCTCTTCCGAAAGGGCCGAGTCCAGGACCTCGAAGTGGGCCTGGTTGGGCCCGAGGTTGCGGAGCGGGAAGTAGATCTCTTCGCTCTTCTGGTCGATCAGGCCCGAGTGGCGCTGGGTGAAGGTGCCGCGCACGCTGTCCTGGCCGGACAGGCGCACCGGGTAGCCCTGGTCGAGCAGAGTGGCGAAGGCCATGTGCTCGGCCGTGGCCCAGTCGAGCCCCTGGCCGCTCTCGATCGCGTCGCGGCGGCCCTGGATGACCCGCTCCACGGTCTTGTGGATGCTGATCCGCTCCGGCACCGAGGTGATCTTGCGGCCGAGGTCGAGCAGCTTCTGCTTCGGCACGCCGGTGACGCGCTTCTCGTCGGCGGTGGGCAGCTTGAGGCCCGACCACTTGCCGTCCAGCCAGTCGGCCTTGTTCGGCTTGTAGGTCTTGCCGGCGTCGAATTCCTTATCGAGGAAGTCGTTGAACTCGGCGACCCAGGCGTCGGCCTCGCCCTGACCGACCACGCCCTCGGCCACCAGACGGCGGGCGTACAGGTCGCGCACCGACGGATGGTCCTTGATCTTCGCGTACATCAAGGGCTGCGTCATCGTCGGATCGTCGCCCTCGTTGTGGCCGAACCGGCGGTAGCAGAACATGTCGATGACGACGTCCTTGCCGAAGAGCTGCCGGTACTCGGTGGCCACCTTGGCGGCGAAGACCACGGCCTCGGGGTCGTCCCCGTTCACGTGGAAGATCGGCGCCTCGACCATCAGCGCCACGTCGGACGGATAGGGCGAGGAGCGGGAGTTCTTCGGGCTGGTGGTGAAGCCGATCTGGTTGTTCACCACGAAGTGCATGGTGCCGCCCACGCCGTAGCCCTTCAGGCCGGACAGGGCGAAGCACTCGGCCACCACGCCCTGGCCGGCGAACGCGGCGTCGCCGTGCAGCAGCAGCGGCAGGACGTGGCCGCGGCCGGCGGTCGGCTGCTCGCGCAGGGTGAAGGCCTGCTTGGCGCGCGCCTTGCCGATCACCACCGGGTTGACGATCTCGAGGTGCGACGGGTTGGCGGTCAGCGACAGGTGGACGCTGTTCTGGTCGAACTCGCGGTCCGAGCTGGCGCCAAGGTGGTACTTCACGTCGCCGGAGCCTTCCACGTCGGAGGGCACCGAGGAGCCGCCCTGGAACTCGTGGAAAATCACGTGGTAGGGCTTGCCCATCACGGCGGCGAGGACGTTCAGGCGCCCGCGGTGCGGCATGCCCACGACGATGTCCTTCACGCCCAGCGCGCCGCCGCGCTTGATGATCTGTTCCAGCGCCGGAACCATGGCTTCGCCGCCGTCGAGGCCGAAGCGCTTGGTGCCGGGGAAGCGGCGGTGCAGGAACTGCTCGAAGCCCTGGGCCTCGATCAGCTTCTTGAGGATGGCGATCTTGCCTTCCTTGGTGAAGGCGATCTCCTTGTCGCGGCCCTCGATCCGCTCCTGCAGCCAGGCCTTCTCCTTCGGGTCGGAGATGTGCATGTACTGCACGCCGACGTTGCCGCAGTAGGTGCGGCGCAGGATCTCGAGGATCTCGCGCAGCGTCGCGGTCTCGAGGCCCAGCACGTAGTCGAGGAAGATCGGCCGGTCGAAGTCGGCTTCCGAGAAGCCGTAGGTGGCCGGGTCGAGCTCGGAGGCGTCGCCCGGCGTGGTGGCGATGCCGAGCGGATCCAGGTTGGCCTTCAGATGGCCGCGCATCCGGTAGGCGCGGATCATCATGATGGCCCGCAGGCTGTCGAGGGTCGCGGCGCGGACCTCGTCCTGGGTGGCGGCGGGCTTCTTCTCGGCCACCTTGGCGCCGAGCTTGGCCTCCACCGCCGGCCACAGGCCGTCGATGGCGGACAGCCAGTCGGGACGCGGCTGCGGCGCGGACGGCGCGGTCCAGGCGGGCTTCTGCGTCGCCCGCTTCACCTCGTCGGCGCGGTCGGACAGGGACGCGAAGAAGGCGGCCCAGGACGGCTCCACCGAGCCCGGGTCGCCCGCCCATTTCGCGTAGAGGTCCTCCACGAAGGCCGCGTTGCCGCCGTAGAGGAAGGAGGTCTCGGCGAGCACCTCGTTGATCAGACCTGCGTCGTCCGCCATTTCGTCCGCTTCCCGGGCGGGCCCGCGGAGCTTCTGATCAAGGAGCCGAGCGCGGACCGCCCATACGCTGAAAAACTATGTGCCTCAGGCGCCCTTCAGCACCTCGAGCAGGGTTTCGCCAAGCTTCGCCGGAGACGGCGACACGCGGATGCCCGCGGCCTCCATCGCGGCGATCTTGTCCTCGGCCCCGCCCTTGCCGCCGGAGATGATCGCGCCCGCGTGGCCCATGCGGCGGCCCGGAGGCGCCGTACGACCCGCGATGAAGCCGACCATAGGCTTCTTGATTGCTGAATTCTTGATGAATTCAGCCGCGTCTTCTTCGGCCGAGCCGCCGATCTCGCCGATCATGATGATCGACTCGGTTTCGGGGTCCTCCAGGAACATCTGGAGCACGTCGATGAACTCGGTCCCCTTGACGGGGTCGCCGCCGATACCGACGGCGGTCGTCTGGCCGAGGCCCACCTGAGACGTCTGGAACACGGCTTCGTAGGTAAGCGTGCCGGAGCGCGACACAACACCCACCGAGCCCTTCTTGAAGATGTTGCCCGGCATGATGCCGATCTTGCAGGCTTCCGGGGTCAGCACCCCGGGGCAGTTCGGGCCGATCAGGCGCGACTTGGAGCCGGACAGGGCCCGCTTCACCTTGATCATGTCGGTCACCGGGATGCCCTCGGTGATGCAGACGATCAGCGGGACTTCCGCGTCGATGGCCTCCAGGATCGAGTCCGCCGCGAACGGCGGCGGCACGTAGATCACCGAGGCGTCGGCGCCGGTCTCGCGCACCGCCTCGCCGACGGTGTCGAACACCGGCAGGCCGATGTGCGTCTGGCCGCCTTTGCCTGGGGTCACGCCGCCGACCATCTTGGTCCCGTAGGCGATCGCCTGCTCGGTGTGGAAGGTGCCCTGGGCGCCGGTGATGCCCTGGCAGATGACGCGGGTTTCTTTGCCGATGAGGATGGACATGGTGGTTACGCGGCCCCCCGCACGGCCTTGACGATCTTCTCCGCGCCGTCCGACAGGTCGTTGGCCGCGATCACGTTCAGGCCGCTCTCGTTGATGATCTTCTTGCCGAGCTCGACGTTGGTGCCTTCCAGGCGGACGACGAGCGGCACCTTCAGGCCCACTTCCTTCACCGCGGCGACCACGCCCTCGGCGATGATGTCGCAGCGCATGATGCCGCCGAAGATGTTCACCAGGATGCCCTTCACGTTCGGGTCCGCGGTGATGATCTTGAAGGCCGCCGTGACCTTCTCCTTGCTGGCGCCGCCGCCCACGTCGAGGAAGTTCGCGGGCTCGGCGCCGTAGAGCTTGATGATGTCCATGGTGGCCATGGCCAGGCCGGCGCCGTTGACCATGCAGCCGATCTCGCCGTCCAGGGCGATGTAGCTGAGGTCGTACTTGGAGGCCTCGATCTCCTTCGGGTCCTCCTCGCTCTCGTCGCGCAGCGCCTGGATGTCCTTGTGGCGGAACAGGGCGTTGGAGTCGAAGCTGACCTTGGCGTCGAGCACCCGGAGCTGGTCGTCGGCGGTGACGATCAGCGGGTTGATCTCGAGCATGCTCATGTCCTTCGCGAGGAAGGCTTCGTAGAGCTGGTTCAGCAGGGTCCGGGCCTGCTTAGCGAGGTCGCCGGAGAGGCCGAGCGCCTTGGCGAGCCGCAGGCCGTGGTGCGGCCAGACACCGGTGGCAGGGTCGATGGAGAAGGTGACGATCTTCTCGGGCGTGGCGTGGGCCACGTCCTCGATGTCCATGCCGCCCTCGGTGGAGGCCACGACCGAGACCCGGCTCGTCTCGCGGTCCACCAGCAGCGACAGGTAGAATTCCTTGGCGATGGCGGCGCCTTCCTCGATGTAGAGGCGGTTCACCTGCTTGCCCTTGGGCCCCGTCTGGTGGGTCACCAGCACCCGGCCGAGCATCTCCTCGGCGTTGGACCGGACGTCGTCCACCGACTTCACCACCCGCACGCCGCCATTGGCGTCGGGACCGAGCCCCTCGAACCGCCCCTTGCCGCGCCCGCCGGCGTGGATCTGGGACTTCACGACGAAGACAGGTCCGCCGAGCTTCTCGGCCGCCTGCACCGCCTCGTCGACGGAGAAGGCCGGATAACCGCGCGGAACCGCGACGCCGAACTCAGCGAGGACGGCTTTGGCTTGGTGTTCGTGGATGTTCATGAGGCCGTGGGGCTGTGACGCCTCGCCCGGGGCGGCGAGTGGGCGCGGTTATAGGCGCCCCCCTCCCCAATGACAACCGCGTGAGGGCGTCAAAAACGGCCTGTTTTCCGCAGGGTGAGCACGTGGGCGCCGCGCTCGGGCCGGAGCATCGAGCGGCTCATGGTCAAGCCATAGACCTCCTCTATCCCGGGTCAGCCGAACAGCAGAGCCCAGAGCGCCCGGCCGGGGATCATCGCCACGAAAAGGTTCAGCGCGAAGCCGCCGTAGAACAGGCCCATCATGGTCCGGCGGTGGCGAACGACCCGATGGCGGCGGGCGGCGACCACCGCCAGCGGCAGGGCGATCAGGGTCCAGCCGGTGAAGAGGTGCAGGATCGACCAGCCGCCGCGGTTCAGGCTGGTGATGAACAGGCTGGAGAGCGCGGTGACCGCCACCAGGGCCACCCACCCCCAGCCGGCCAGGCGGTGGAAGCGCCGGCCCTTTCGCGCCGCCATCAGCACAGCCCCCAGGCCGAGCGCGGCCAGGGCCGCCAGCAGGTGCACCCGGATCGCCGGCGAAAGCCTGGCCCAGACCTCCGGGTCCGGCCCATGGAACTGGGCCCGGGCGGCGATGTCCCCCAGCCGGGTCCAGGCGGGGCCGAGCGCCAGGCCGACGATGGCCGCGGCGGCCGCCGTGCTGGCCAGCATCCGCGGCGCGAACCCCATGCGGCGCTTGGCCTGCGTTTCCGAAATCTGCGACATGATCTATCTCCGATCCTGCGGGCCGCCCGACCGGCCCGTTTCGTTGGGCCGATCAGTGGGGGCTGCCGGGTCGATGCACGAGCGCCGTTACGCCGGATGACGCCGCGCCTTCGCCAACCGCAACCGGCGGCCGTTCACGCTTCGTGGACCGCGCCGTGAACGCGCTGGTCTCGCGGCTCACCCCCTTCGACAGGGGCCGGGACTGGCTGCGCAGTTTCAGCATTGCGCTGGCCGCCGGGCTGTTCCTGACGCTGTCGGGCGCCTTCGGCTCGGGCCACGCGTCGTTCCTGGTGCGCCTCACCTACTGGATGTCGCTGATGGTCCTCGGGGCCGCCTGGGGCGGGATCGTCGCGCGGTTCTTCTTCAGCGAGGCCTCGCGGGCGAAGCGCGGCCTGTGGCCGAACGCCGGCCTGGCGGCGGTGGTCATCGCCGCGCCCTTCACCCTGGTGGTGTTCGCCGCCTCACGGCTGCTGCTGCGCTCCGCCATGGGGCTGGCCGACCTGCCCCTGCTGTTCGTGCCGGTGCTGGTGGTCTCGCTGATCATGACGGCGCTGAACGTGCTGATCGAAGGCCCCCGCGCCCGGGCCGCGGCGGCCGCGGCCGCGGCTGCGCCCGCCCCGCCGAAGTTCCTCGAGCGCCTGCCGCTGAAGCTGCGCGGCGCCGAGGTCTGGGCGGTGGAGGCCGAGGACCACTACCTGCGGCTCCACACATCCAAGGGGCAGGACCTGATCCTGCTGCGACTGGCCGACGCGGTGGCCGAGCTGGAGGGCATCGAGGGCATGCAGGTGCACCGCTCCTGGTGGGTGGCTCGCGACGCCATCGTCGAAGCCCGCCGCGGCGACGGCCGCGCGACGCTGAAGCTGAAGGACGGCGCCGAGGTCCCGGTGAGCCGCACCTACGCCGGCGAGCTGCGCGCGAAGGGTTGGATCTAGCGCCCGCGGCGCGCCAGCCACTGGGCCCGGCTCTGGCCCCAGACGTCCACGGGCAGGTTCAGCGGCGCCGGCAGCACCGCCTGGCGCAGGATGGTCGAGCCGAGCCGTTCGGCCACGTTCGTGGAGTTCACGTTGGCGGGCTCGATGGTGTGGATCACCTCCTCCCAGCCCAAGGTGTCGAACGCCCAGTCAATGGCCGCCGTCGCCCCCTCGGTGGCGTAGCCCTTGCCCCAGGCCTCGCGGACCAGGCCCCAGCCCACCTCGGTCCCGGGCCAGCCCTCCGGCCGCCACGGCCCAAGCCGCCCGACCCAGCGGCCGGTGGCCTTCTCGATCACCGAGAACATGGAATAGCCGCGGATCGTCCACGCGCCGGTCATGGTGCAGATCTGCCGCCAGGCGAGCGGCGGCGGCTGGGCCCCGCCAAGGAACCGCTGGGCCTCGGCGTCGGCGAGGAACTCCGTCCACGGCGCCACGTCCTCGGCCGTCGGCGGACGGAGTATGAGGCGATCTGTCTCAAGCACGGGCGTTGGCGAAGTCATCTCGTGGCCTCATTGTGGCGGCGGGAGAGAAGTCGGGGTGGGGTTTAGCACAGCCGTGGGCGCGGCTGGCGGCCTGTCGCCTCGGCTTTCGAGGGCTGGACCTGAAGAAGGTGGGCCCGATGGCGCAAGACCCGTCCGAAGACCTGAAGCTTCAGCCGCTGGTGGCGGCCGGCGGCGGCCTCAGCCGTCCCGTGCTGCTGGCCGGGGTGGTGGGCGCCTGCGCGCTCGGTGTCGGCGCGGGACTGTGGGCGAGGCCGCACGACGACGAGCGCCGCGCCCTGCAACCCCGGCCGGCCAAGGTGGCCGAGGCGCCGAAGACCGCCCGCACGCTGGAGATCGTGGTCGACGATGGGCCCGCCCCGGTGGGCGCGCCGATCGAGGTGCTGCCGGCGACGACCGGGCGGGCCACGGCGCCGATCCTGCCGTCCGCGCCGCCCGCCGAAACGGTCCCCATGGCGCCCATGCGCCCGCCCGCCGGCCTGGTGCGCGTGCAGGCGGTGGAGCCGATCGCCGTGGCGGCGGAGCCAGCGCCCGCCCCGGTGCGGCCTGCGCCCAAACCGGCTGAGCCCCGCAAGCCGGAGCCGCGCAAACCCGAGACCGCCAGGGCCGAGGTCCGCAAGGCCGAGGTCCGCAAGGCCGAGCCCTCCCCGGCCAAGGCCGCCCGCGCCGAAAAGGCGAAGGCGAAGACGCCGACGGAGCCGGCCCGCAAGGTCGCCCGCGCCGAACCGGAGACGCGGAAGGCCAAGCCGAAGACCGAGCGGAAGGACCGGATTGCGAAGACGCCCGCCGCCAAGGTCGCCAAGGCCAGGCCCAAGGTCGAGACCGCCAAGGCGCCCAGCCGCCTGTCCCGGGCGCTCGCCAAGGTGGCCCCGAAGCCCGCGAAGGACGCCGCCGCCAAGTCGCAGGCGAAGCTCGCCGAGGCCCGCAAGGCGCGCGCCGAGAAAGCCCGGGCCGAGAAACCGAAGACGGTGAAGCCGAAGGTCGAGAAGGCGGCGCTGAAGGCCAAGCCGGCCGCGGCCCCCGCCGCCAAGCCGAAGCCGAAGCTTCCGAAGCCGACGCCAGACAATCCGATCCGCAAGGCCTCGAACCGCTGCGCCTCGAGCGATCCGGGGGCGGCCCTGGTCTGCGCCGACCCGGCGCTGGGCGCCGCCGAACGTCAGCTCGCGCGGGCCTACCGCCAGGCCGAGGCGGCCGGCGTCTCCGCCGCCCAGCTCGCCCGCCAGCAGCAGCGGTGGCTCACCGCCCGCGCCCAGGCCGCCCGCGAGGCGCCGTGGGCGGTGCGCGACGTCTACGAGGCCCGCATCGCCGAGCTGAACGACCAGACCCGCGACGCCCGCGGCGAGTACTGAGCCGGGCGGCCCGAGGCTTCGCCGTTGCAACGGCGCAGGGGGCGAGCGGGTTAGCTCCGGCGCGAGGGACGCGCTGGAGATCGACACGCCATGCCGAAGGATCCGATCGGGGAATCCTGGACGGGAGGCGCCTACAACGGCTTCGCCGGCCACTCCGGCCGAGCCGCGCCGCCCCCGCCCTCGCCCGCCGCGCCGCCCCCGGGCGGACCCACGCGCCGACGCAACCTGATGCTGGGCGGCCTCGCCGGGGCCGTGGGGCTCGGCCTGGTGTTCGGCCTGTGGGCGCGGCCGCAGCTCGGCGAGGACCGGGAAGCGCGCCGGCCCATGGCGGCGGTGACCGCCCGGGCCGAGGACGTTCCGGCGCCGGCGGTGCCGGTGGAGGTCGCCCGCCCGGAGCCCGCGCCGCCCCCGCGCTCCGACGGCCCGCTAGAGGTGCTGCCGCCCGAGCTGGCCCGCGCCGCCCCCGCGGCGCCGG